>NZ_BBQI01000010.1 GCF_001652915.1 Cupriavidus sp. D384 | reverse complement strand
GGCCCGGACCTCAACAACGTGCTGGGCAAGCAAGCCGACATGATGGCGGCGGCGCAGGCGGCTGGGGAGGCGGTGGCGAAGACGGTGGGGGATATTGCGGGGAGTAAGGAGAAGGCTGCGAAAGATGCCTTGAAGGTTGCCAACGACGCTTACGGCAAGGACCCGAGCGATGCCAACCGCGCGGCGGTTGCCGAGGCGCAGGCCGATGTCGAAGGCTGGAAGGAAGGCGGCGAGTATCGGGCGGCCTTGCATGCGGCTGGTGGGGCGATGATCGCTGGACTGGGCGGCGGTAACGCCATCGCCGGCGCAGTTGGCGCGGGCTTGTCGTCGCTCGCGGCCGAGAAGCTCGCCACTCTTGGTAAGTCTGTGGCTAATGGCGTTGACAGTGGCAACAAGAACCTGGACGAGGCCATCGGGAACCTGGCAGCGAATCTTGTGGCTGGAGGTATGGGTGCTGCGGTGGGTGGTGGGTCAGGGGCGGCGACTGCGGCGAATGTGGATCGGTTTAATCGGCAGTTGCATCCGGATGAGAAACAGCGGATTAAAGACCTTGCTGGCAATGACACAGCGAAAGAAGCTCGGTTGACTGCTGCGGCATGTGCAATGACAAAGTGCTACGCTGAATACCCCGAAGGCAGTGCGGCCTATCAGCAATTGAAGCAAATTGCGGATTTTGGGGCAAGCGACTCACTTGCTGGTGAGCGTCAGACGTTGTCTCAGCAATCAGGCATGTTTGGGTATAGCACGTCTGGTTTGCTTAGCGATGCGAATATGGACGCTGCAAAGCAAGTGAACAACACATATCAATTGACCACCCGTGGTATTGGTGCGGGCCAAGCCGTGTTGGGAGCCGTCGGCATAAGCGGAGCGGTAGCAAGCGCCCCTGTCTCGTGTGCAACTGGCGTCGGGTGTGTAGCAAATACAATCGTCGCTGGCACAAGTGCCGACGCGCTCATCGCTGGGTCAAAGCAAATGGTGAGCGGACAACCTGAGTCAACATACCTAAACCAAGCGCTAACTGGGCTCGGCATGTCGCCAGGAGCAGCGGGATTGCTTGAGGCGGCCCTTGGCATTGGTGGGGCAGCGACCGCAGGTGCAGTCGCCAACGCCGCTACCACTCAGGCGGCAGCCCTGAACAAATTGGGGGCCGCTAGTTACCAAAATTTCGTGACCAACGGTGTCAAGGCGACTCCTGAGATCATGCAATCCCCGCCGGCACAGGCTTTGATTCGGGATATTCAAGCCGCGAATCCTGGAATGTCTGCCCAGCGTGTCGAGTCAATCGCGCAGAGCTATATTGAATCTGGTACTAGTTTGCCGCAGGCAGGACTCGCGGCACCGGGTGCAACACTCGTGAAAGTCGTTCCGAAGGGTGATGACGTATCTTCGTACACTGGCTACTGGATGAGTCCGCAGCAAGCTCAGGCAATTGCAACTATGACACCGGAGCAGGCTGGGCAAGTATTGGGGTTGCCGGCGGCACAGGCGGCGAATATCTTGAGGAATGGAGTTGACTACTACGCCATTACTCCAAAGCCCGGGATGACGCCGAGCGTCTATGTGTCGAATGTCGCCGGCACTGCGCAAGGCAGTGCCGCAATGCCAGGCGGTGCACAACAAGTTATTGTGCCGAACCGTGGTCAATGGACTACTCCAAAAAAAATGAATCCATTTACTTTGCAGTGAGGTGATTCCGTGGATCAAGTCAAGCTATTGCAGGAAAAAGCTCGCATATTTCACGGCATATTGCAGCAATATGCCAAAAAAGACGACCATGCGAGCATGGTTTTGGGATTTATGGCGAACCTATTTGACAGCATTGAACGAGGGGATATCGTGCCCCCAATGCACGATGACTACCGTTGGCACTTTGCGAACACCGAGAGTCCCTTGTTTAAATATGACGATCTTGGTGAGGCGCATGCGCAGTATTCGCATGCACTAGAGGGTTGGGCAAATAAAAGTTAACCCTCGTAAGAGGATGAGACACGCACTGAGCCCCGTAAACTCCGTCTTGAATCGCACACATGCTGCATCGGACGTCGAGTGGATATTAAATTCAAATGAAAATGAATGAAATAATCGAAGGCGTGGCCAAAAGTGCATTTGGGCTTTCAATGGGTGCAATTTGGCAGCATATGAGCGTAGAGCTTACGCACGTCGGAGGAAATGAGAGGGTCGCTCCAGAGATCAGCGGTATTAGCACCACTCCCTTATCACCATACGCGTTATGGCGGCGCCAAGATCCCGTCTGACCCCTGTCATCCCGATGTCTTCAAATTCGTCGCACATTGCCAAGATCGCGTCACTTGCACTTGGCCTTTCAACTATCCCATTGCTTGCATTGGCCCAAGTCCCGCCGCCCCCCGGCCAGGCCGCCGCCCTGACCAACGCCGAGCAAGACCAGCGCACGCGCCAGCAGCAGGAAGCCCGCGAACGGGCTGCCGTTGTCGATGCCCCAGCCGTGCGCGCTGAAGCAACCGCCCGCGCCGAATTTCCTGCGTTGCCGCAGGAATTCCCGTGCTTCCGAGTCAACCGCTTCGCCCTCGAAGTTCCCAGGGACCTTCCTGCTGACCTGCAAGCCGCAGGCGCCTCGGCCCTGCCGATGGACCCGTTTGCCTTTGCACAACAGTGGCTTGACCACTATCAAGGCGAGTGCGTCGGCAAGCAGGGCGTGGAAACGCTGGTCAAGGGGCTATCGCAAACGATCCTGTCGAAGGGTTACGTCACCACGCGCGTGCTGGTACCCGAGCAGGATTTGTCGTCGGGAACGCTAAAGCTCGCGCTGATCCCCGGCGTGATCGGCGATATCCGCTTCAGCGATCCCGACCTGTGGGGCACGTGGAAGTCAGCGTTCCCCACTGCCCCCGGCGAACTGCTGAACCTGCGTGATCTGGAGCAAGGGCTGGAGCAGATGAAGCGTGTCGCCAGCCAGGACGTCGACATGCAGATCGTGCCGACGTCGACGCCGGGACGTAGCGATGTCGTGATCGCCGTCAAACGCGGTAAGCGGTGGACGCTGGTAGGCTCCGTCGACAACTCGGGCTCGCGTTCCACCGGTAAGTGGCAAGGCAACGTGAGCGTCGGGATCGACAACCCGCTGGGCCTGAGCGACATATTCAACATCGGCTACAACCAGGATTTGATGTTCAGCAACAAGGAGCACGGCACGCGCGGCTGGAATGGCTTCTATTCGATCCCGTGGGGCTACTGGACAGCGACACTCTCGGCTTACAGCAGCAATTACTTCCAGCAGATTGCTGGCGTGAATACGACGTTCGTGTCGAGCGGAAAATCGGAAAACGTCGATCTGAAGCTGCATCGGGTGCTGCGCCGCAGCCAGAACGACGTGTTCGGCATGCAGGTGCGGCTGACGCGCCGATTCGGCAAGAGCTATATCGAGGACACCGAAATCCCGCAGCAGCGCCGCAATAACACCATCCTCGAATTCGGGGTGACGGACCGCCACTACTTCGGCCAGTCGCAGCTCGATGCCACGCTGTCATTCCGCCAGGGCATCGGCGCCTTTGGTGCGCAAGACGACACGCTGGCGTCGCTGGATGGCCCGACTTGGCGTTACCGGATGATGGTGCTCGACGCCAACCTCTCGGTGCCGTTCAAACTCGCAGAACAGCCATTCCGCTACGTCACGACGATCCGGGGCCAATTCACCAACGACCGGCTGTACTACGTTGATGATTTGACGATTGGCAGCCGATATACGGTAAGGGGCTTCGATGGCGAGAGCCAGCTTGCCGGCGAGCGTGGATTCTATTGGCGCAACGAACTGCAGGCGCCGCTGGGAACGAGCGGTCAGGCAGTTTATGTCGGCCTCGATTATGGCCGCGTGTATGGACCATCGACCCAGGCACTGGTCGGCACGCAATTGGCGGGCGCAGTACTCGGCATGCGCGGCGGCGTGGGCTCGCAAAAGTTCGGCGGCGTCTCGTATGACGTGTTTCTCGGAACGCCTGTGTACAAGCCGGAGCAGTTCAATACCGCCGGGGTGACGGCGGGGATGCAGGTGGTTTATCAGTATTGAGTAATTCTCTTGCTCCCCCCCATTCATTTCCGGAAATCCGATGTCATGGAAAAAATTTCTTGCCGTGCGTATTTATTCATTTGCCCAAGAAGGACAAAGCCGAGGCTTCGTTCTACAGCGCTGCCTACTCGAAGTTCGTAAAAGGCGACGACGTCAAATCGCGGCAGATTCTGGGCGCCATGCATCAGCTTGCGCCATACGGCAGCACCGAGTGGATTTACGGAAAGCGGGTACTTCAGTAAATCGCCGAGACACAACTTTCGATTTTCGTTTTTTCCCAACCCAGGGCAGCACAGACTGCCCGCTATTTCAACGCCCGTAAGGGGTCAATGCCTATGAAGAAGAAGCTCGCATTTACGCTGGTGGCATCTGCCGCCGTTATCGCCGCCTGTGGCGGTTCGGACGGCGATAGTAAGAACAGCGTCGGCACCAGCGGCGCCGCCACTGGTGCGACGGCTAACGCGATGGCGCCGTTCGATGCGCAATGCCTGACGCCGATGACAACCGGAAAGTCGATGACGGTGTCGGCCAATGCCGGTCCGGTCCCCGAAGCCGTGACATTCGAGGGCAAGGGCATTGGCCCGACCACATTCGATGGCAGGAGCCTGGACACCATCGATGTTCAGGCCACCGGCACGCTGCTTCACGCGGTTTCGTCCAACTTCCGCATCTATCTGGATCCGGAAACCGTCTTGTTTCCTCTGGGTGTGACTGAGTTCGGGCATCGTGGCTTCCCCAGTGGGCCGTGGGTCAAATATCGGCGCTTTACGTACGAGGATGCCGCCGGCAAGCCGGCCAAGCTGTCACTGCTGGGCATGCAGCCCAACGAGACGCGCAGCGTGACGATGGTAGAGGAACAGGAATCCGCCGCGGCCGCGGATCCGCAGCCGGCATTTACCCATGGCGTAGCGCGCAAGGTGCATTGGACGGTGCAGTACATCGGCCGCGAAGATGTGACCGCGATGGACAAGTCCTACGCCAATACGTGCAAGGTCAAGATCCAGTATGAGCGCGATCCGGCGTATTACTTCCCGAAGCTTGAGGCAACCGTCTGGCTGGCGCCCGGCCTGGGGCCCGTCAAGCTGAGCGGACTCCCGCTGCTGCGCGTGGACACCGTGTCGGCCGAGACGTCGGGCATCGTCGCCAACTGATCGACTCAACGATCGGTTGATAGATCGACCGATCGACCGCGCATTGCCTCCCGGCCATGCCCCAAGCAAAACACCCCAGCCCTGTTTCCAGGCGCTGGGGTGTTCGCCTCCGGTTTCCCGGAGGCCTCACCAAGGCAAGCTGGCTAGCCAGCTATTCCATCTGTTCCACCCGTTCCACCAGTTCCAGCATTACGGCTTCAGCTTGGTGCGATAGTCCACTGCATACGGCAGCTTGCCGGGCTTGGACGATCCTACCGGCTGCGACAGTGCCGTGAACTCGGTCTCGTTGAAAGCGTCCAGACGGCCCAGCGTGGCGGCGGTCTTGTCAGCGCTGACGATGGTGTCGGGCGTCAGGGCCACCATTGCTTCGGCGGCCTTGCGCACGGCCGCCAGGTAGGCCGTGGTGTCGTTCAGGTTCACCTGCTTCAGGTCTACGACCTTGCGCAGCCAGTCGCCCCAGTAGAACTCGGTGAATTCCGTGGCGCCGGTGGGCTGGCTGTAGCCAATGTCGCGCGTGAAGTAGACCAGCGAGCGGTACTGGTCATTGCCCAGGCCGTTCGAGAGGCCCAGCTGGCGCGGCAGGTCGGCCGGGTAGATCGGGCGGTTGTCGCCGTCCTTGAGCCAGACCAGCTTGCGTGCGCGCATGGTGCGGAAGAACTGGGCGCGGTTCAGGTTCGACAGGTTGTCCTGCACGCGGATCCACATCTTGGCCTGCGGGCCGCCGGTCGGCGCTTCCCAGACGGTGGTGAAGGCGTGATGGCCATCGGTCAGGTACGGCTCGCCGTACGGGCCCACCACCAGTGTCTTCATGTCCTCGGGCTTCTCGCCAACCGTCTTCGTGCAGGTGAACGAGCTCAGGTTGTCGATGCGCGAATCGGTCTTGATGCCGTCCTTGGCGGTCTTGTTCTGGCCGTTGTTCTCGCAGGCATCGTCGAAATTCTTGGCCGAATCCACCGCGTAGCGGCCCAGCTTGTAGTAGATCTGGTCGCGGCCGATGGCCGGCTGCGTCGGGCGCAGGTCGGCCATGGTGACCAGGATGTTCTGCTGGGCCGTGGCTTGCAGGTACGTCGAAATCGGCGTCGGCGCCGGCAGCGGCGTGCAAACAGCCGGCAGCACGCGCTGGGTGCCCGGCACCTGGCGCAGCTGGTAGGCCAGCCTGGTGCTGACGGGCAGCCAGGCCAGCGATGCAGTTTGCATCTGGCTGGCCACCGGCTCCTGCCACGTGCCCGAGATCAGGCCGAAGGCGGCGCCGCTGGCAAAGCCGTTGTAGATCAGCGGGACGTCTGATGGGATGTTGTCCGCTGCCAGCACGTTGCTGCCTACCGAAATGATGTTGCGGCGCGTACGGCCGGTGGTGGCGTTGGCATCGTCGAGTTCGGGCTCGGCGCAGACCCAGTCGCCATCCACCGCGTTGGCGGCCAGCGACGTCGCGGCGCGCACCACCCAGTTGCCGGTGGCGGCCGTGGCGCTGGCGCCTGTTTCGTCGACGAACAGAGCCGTGCCGCCCTGCTGCTTGCCGACGAAGACGCGGCCCACCTTGCTGCCGGCGATGGTCAGTGCGAAGGCGCCCGGATAGCGGGCCTGGTCGGCGTCGGCGCCGAGCGTGCCGGTCTGGCCGCCCGCGCAGCTGGCGCTGTAGCCCTGGCCCGCACACACGCGCACCGAGCCGTCTGCCTGGATCGCCAGCTGGCCGGCCGTGGCCGTGTCGCCTGCCTGGCGCAGGTAGCTGTAGGTGCCGGCGATGTCCCTGAGCTGGGCGCCCTTGTTGGCGGCGGAGACATAGCCTTGCAGCAGGCTGCCGTTGCCGGCCTTGACGTTGGGCACCTGGCCCAGCGCACCGGAGAGCAGCCCGTCGTCCAGCGTGAAGCTGAACGTGATCGATGCCGCGGCGGCGGCCAGCGCGGCCGGTACGTCGGCGCCGGAGGCCGTCAGGTTCGACACACGATAGGTGTCGCCGCTCTGCGTGTACTGGCCCACCAGTGCACCGGCCAGGCCGAAACGGGAATCGAGGAAGCGCAGGGTGATCTGGCCGGCGGCGGGCTGGTCGAGCTGGACCGACACCGTGTCGCCAAAGCTCACCGCACCCACGTAGAGCGAACCGCCAGCCAGCGGCTTGACCTCGGCCGGCGTCGCGCCGGTATTGGTGCCGCCGGTGGCGGCGTTGCTGTCATCGCCACCACCGCAGGCGGTCATCGCCGCCGTGGCCAGCAGCAGCATGGCTGCCGTGCTGGCGCCGCGTTGCATCCACTGCCCAGGTTTCCTCGTCCTGCTTTCCATGTTCTTCCCCGTTGTCGTTGTTGTGTCGGTCGTTGCGTGCGCCGCGTGCGGCCCGTGCGGCGTGGGCGGCACGTGGCCGCGCGACAGTCTATGAACAAGGGATGACGTACCTGTGACAGCCTGACGTATCGGTAGCCCCGGATTTTTCATCGGGATTCGCCTAGAGTGATCGGAGCGGGGCAACGCGGAGGGCAGGCGATGGCGCACGGATTTCGGGGAATGTCGCACGGGCGGCGCAGGCTCTTGATTGCCGGCGGATGGTCAGCGCTGCTGGCGGTGCCGGCCGGGCACGCCGTGGCGCAGGCCCCGCAGGGCAAGGGGAAATCGAAGATTGGCGTGGTCGGTTCGGGCCGGCTGGGCAGTGCCGTGGGCAGCCTGCTGGTGAAGGCGGGCCATCCGGTGATGTTTGCTTCGCGCCATCCCGAGGAACTGAAGACGCTGACCGATTCCCTTGGGCCGCTGGCCCAGGCCGGTACGGTTGCGCAGGCCGTGGCGTTTGCCGACGTGATTCTGCTGGCCGTGCCCTATGGTGCGGTGCCCGATGTGGGCCAGCAGAACCGCTGGCAGGGCAAGATCGTGCTGGACGCCACCAACGCCGTGGCAGCGCGCGACGGCGCCATCGTGGACGAGGTCAAGGCCAACGGCATCGGCGCCACCACGGCCAGATACCTGGCGGGTGCGCGCATCGTGCGGGTGTTCAATTTCACGGGCGCGGCGGAGTTCACGCGCGAAAGTCACCGCAAGCCGCCGTTGATGGCGGTGCCGATGGCCGGCAACGATGCCGAGGCGCTGTCCGTGGCGGCCGGGCTGGTGCGCGATGCCGGTTTCGATCCGGTGGTGGTGGGCGGGCTATCGAGTGCCGACCGGTTCGCGCCCGGTGGCAAGCTGTTCCGCCAGATGGGGACTGCCGAAGAATTTCGCCGTGCGATGGACCAGTAGCCGGGCCGGCAGGCGGCGGACGCTGCGCCTTAGCGGCGGCGCCACTCCATTGCCACCATCGATGGCGTGAAGCCCAGCTGGCCGAAGAATGCCGCCTCGGAAGAGCGGGCGGCGCGCAGTACCCAGGTAATGTCCGGGTCGTTGCCCATCACATGGCGCAGCAAAGCGCGGCCAATGCCACGGCGGCGATGTTGGGGCGCCACGGCGACCATCGAGATGTAGCCGTTGGAGATATCGTCGCAGAGTGCGCGAGCGAAGCCGATGACCTCGCCGTTTTCCACTGCCACCGCCACGCGTTGCGAGTTGGCGATCAGTTGCGCGAAGCGCTCGGGATTGCCGACCCGTTGTTGCCAGCCGTTGGCAGCCAGCAGCAGCCGGGCTGCCTCTACCTCTGCGGGCAACGGATTACGGATTTCCATCGACAATTCCTCCTGCGTGATTCCGGAGCGCTGCATGCAGACCCTCCAGAAGTGGGGGGCGCAGAGCGGCTGCGCCGCGTTTTCGCGCGATATGTCGCGCTATTTGTCGCGCATTTCGGCGACAGAGTGTAGCGAAGCCGATGCGGCGACGTCAAACAACTTTGTCCGGAAAATGCGACCGCCCGCACGCATGTGCGATCTCGAGACCAGGCGCGCGATGGCCTGTTGCGCGCCGGAAGCTGGCGGTATGATGGCTGTCATGAACGCCCCGATCTTCTCCTCCGCACACCCGGCCGACCAACTGGCCGAGTTCAGCGATGCCGATAGCGCAATGGCGCGCATCCGCGAGATCTACGACAGCTCCGTGGCGGCCGTGCGAGCGCGCTTCGACGCGTTTGCCAAGGGCAAGCCGCTGCCGTCGGCGGCCCACGCGTGCTATCCGTATCTCGGCATTTCCGTCAACCTGGAAACCATGGTCACCGACAGCCGCCCGTCCTGGGGCACGGTGGCCTACCCCGGCGTGTACGGCACCACGGTCACGCGGCCCGATCTGCTGTGCGACTACTACCGCGACCAGATCGAGCGGCTGATGCGCTATCACCGCGTGCCGGTGGTGGTGGGCCTGTCGCGCCGGCCGATACCGCTGCCGTTCGTGATCGAGGCATCGACCACCGACATCAGCTACACGCAGGCTCGCGAACTGGAAGCCTCGTTCGTGCTGCCCGAACTGAGCCGCATCGACGATTCGATCGCCAACGGCACCTACGAGCCCACGCCTGGCGAGGCCTGGCCGTTGTCGCTGTTCCCGGCCGAACGCGTGGACCTGGCGCTGCAGCGGCTTTATCACTACACGGGCACGGCGCCCCACCATTTCCAGCGCTTTGTGCTGTTCACGAACTATCAGCGATATGTCGACGAGTTCGTGACGTTGGGACGCAGCCTGATGTCTGGCGACGGTGGCGACGGCTACGTGCGCTTTGTCGAGCCCGGCGATGTGATGCAGGACCTGGGCGGCACCGAGCCCGACGACGCCGCGCGTCCGAAGGCGCTGCCGCAGATGCCTGCCTATCACCTGGTGCGCGAGGACGGGCTCGGCGTGACGCTGGTGAACATCGGCGTGGGGCCGTCGAACGCCAAGACCATGACCGACCACCTGGCCGTGCTGCGTCCGCATTGCTGGCTGATGGTGGGCCACTGTGGCGGACTGCGCCGCTCGCAGCAACTGGGCGATTACGTGCTGGCGCACGCCTACGTGCGTGACGACCACGTGCTGGACCACGACCTGCCGCCATGGGTGCCGGTGCCTCCGATTGCCGAAATCCAGGTGGCACTGCAAGAGGCAGTGGCCCGCGTCACGGGTTTGTCCGGCACCGAGATGAAGACGCGCATGCGCACCGGTACGGTTGTGTCCACCGATGACCGCAACTGGGAATTGAAGTCGAAGGCGCTTTACGCGCGCTTCAATCAGTCGCGGGCGATTGCAATCGATATGGAAAGCGCGGCTGTGGCGGCCAATGGTTTCCGCCTGCGTGTGCCATATGGCACGTTGCTGTGCGTTTCCGACAAGCCGCTGCACGGCGAACTGAAGCTTCGCGGCATGGCGAATGCGTTTTATCGCCAGCGTGTCAGCCAGCATATGACGATTGGCCTGGAAGCCATCCGCATCCTGCGCGAGAACGGTGTCGAGCAGCTGCACTCGCGCAAGTTGCGCAGTTTCGACGAACCGGCGTTCCGCTGACCTCGGGGGCGCGCCGGTGCATCCGGCGCGCCCAATCCCAGCCTCACACCCCCAGGGGAATCAGAAATAAAAAAGCGCGCGGGATTGCCGCGCGCAGTGAGGCGGGAAGGACGTCGGTTAGGCGGCCTTCCTTCGAGGAGACAAAATGGAAAGTCTCGGAAAAACCTTAAATCCGTAGGTGATCAGAAGCGATAGCCCACGCCGGCGCTGAACAGCCACGGGTCGAGGCTGACGGTCGAAACCTTGACGCCGTTCGCGTAGACGTTGCTGGAAATCCAGACCTTCTTGGCGTCGACATTCAGGAACCAGTTCTTGTTGAGCTTGTAGTCCATGCCGATCTGCAGTGCCGGACCCACGCTCCACTTGTCCAGGCCCAGTGTGCCACCGGCCAGGTCAGCGCCATAGATGCGCGTGGCGTTCACACCGGCACCGATATACGGGCGGAACGTGCCATTCGGCAGGAAGTGGTACTGCAGCAGCAGGCTCGGCGGCAGATGCTTGAACGTGCCGATCTTCGAGCCGTCAAGGCTTACGTCCTGCTTCTGCGGGATGGTCAGCACCAGTTCGGCCGCGATATTCGGCACGATGAAATAGGTGATATCGACTTCGGGAATCCACTTGTTGTTGACATGGATGCGATCCGATGCTCCGGCGCCGCCGACAGGGTCGGACTTGTTTGCCATGTCCAGATAGGTGCCGCGCAGGCGGACCATCCAGTTGCCCTGCGTCTCGTCAGCGGCGGCTGCAGGCGCGGAAAGCGTACCGATGGTGGCGGCGGCGAGCGCCATGCAGAGGGAGGAAACGAGGGTCTTGCGGCGAGGAGAAGTTGCAGTCGTCATGTTGGTCAGGCACTAAACATCGAAAAAGTGCGACCAGTTTGTCTTGTGCAAGGTACTCAAACTTTGATGCAGAACAAGTGAAGTGCAGTCGACACAAATTGCGTGCAACTACGTCGTCAACGCGCGACACGACCCCGCGTCGCACGCTCGAAAGGGCTTGCGGCACCCGCCTGATGCTTCTATGGACATGCGGATTTATTCGTGGCGTACGCGCGTCGCGGCCCTTACGCTGTGGGCTCGTGGTTGTGCACCGCGCATGTCGTGGGCGTCCGCCAGGACGTCTTTTCAGGTGTGCCCTGTGGGGGCAGGGCACACCGTTTTTCAGGCAGATCCGATAGGTCCGGCCAGTCAGGCGGCTTCAGCCTGGTCCTGGTCCCGTGCCTGCATGTGCCGGTTGACACCCGACACCATGGCCTTCAGCGATGCCGTAACGATGCTGGCGTTCACGCCGGCCCCAAAGCCCGTGGCCGAATCGCCAACGCGCACTTCCACATAGCAGGCTGCATTGGCGTCGGCGCCGGTGGTCATGGCGTGCTCGTGGTAGTCCATCACGCGCACGGCAAGACCCAGGCCACGCGACAATGCGTCGACCGTTGCGTCGATGGGGCCGTTGCCCGCGCCGCGTACCCGCACCGGCTGGCCGTCGCGTGTCACTTCCATCTCGATTTCCACGGCGTTGTCGCTGGTCGACACCATGCGGTGCGACACATAGCGCAGCGGCGCGTCAACGTCGAGGTACTCGCGGCGGAACAGCGCGTAGAGGTCTTCGGCACTGGCTTCGAGCCCGGTCTCGTCGGTCATCACCTGCACCGCGCGGCTGAACTCGATCTGCAGCCGGCGCGGCATGTAGATGCCGTGCGCCTGCTCCAGCAGGTACGCCATGCCGCCCTTGCCCGACTGGCTGTTCACACGGATCACCGCGTCATAGCTGCGGCCCAGGTCGGCGGGGTCGATCGGCAGGTAGGGCACTTCCCAGATCGCGTCCGGCTTCTGCTGCGCAAAGCCTTTGCGGATGGCGTCCTGGTGCGAGCCGGAAAAGGCGGTGAACACGAGATCGCCGACATACGGATGGCGCGGATGCACGGGCAGCTGGTTGCAGTGTTCCACGCACTGGCGCACTTCATCGATATCGGAAAAATCGAGTTCGGGGTCCACGCCTTGCGTGTAGAGATTCAGGGCCAGCGTGACCAGGTCGACGTTGCCGGTGCGCTCGCCGTTGCCGAACAGGCAGCCTTCCACGCGGTCTGCGCCAGCCATCACGGCCAGCTCCGCAGCCGCCACCGCCGTGCCGCGGTCGTTATGCGGATGGACGGACAGCACGATGTGTTCGCGGCGCGCCAGATGCCGGTGCATCCATTCGATCTGGTCGGCAAAGATGTTGGGCGTGCTGCATTCCACCGTGGTCGGCAGGTTCAGGATCATCGGACGCTTCGCATCCGGCTGCCAGACGGCCGATACGGCATCGGACACTTCCAGCGAGAAGTCGAGCTCGGCCAGGCTGAAGGTTTCGGGCGAATACTCGTAGGACCAGGCCGTTTCCGGCATGGCATCGGTCAGTTCGCGGATCAGGCGCGTGCCCGACACGGCCACTTCCTTGATCTCCTCGCGCGATGCGTTGAACACGATGCGGCGCCACGCCGGGGCGATCGGGTTGTACAGGTGCACGGTGGCGCGTCTGGCGCCACGCACCGATTCCACGGTGCGGCGGATCAGGTCTTCGCGCGCCTGGGTCAGCACCACGATGGTGACGTCGTCCGGAATGCGGTCTTCCTCGATCAGCATGCGGACGAAATCGAAATCGGTCTGCGACGCCGACGGGAACGCGACTTCAATCTCCTTGAGGCCAACCTTCACCAGCTGTTCGAAGAAGCGCAGCTTGCGGGCGCTGTTCATTGGCTCGATCAGCGCCTGGTTGCCATCGCGCAGATCGGTGCTCATCCAGCGCGGGGCGTGCGTGATCTGGCGCGAGGGCCAGACGCGGTCGGGCAGGTCGACTACGGTGGCGGGACGGTATTTGGTGGCGGGGTTGCGCAACATGGGCATGGGGTATCTCCTTCCTCGCTAAGGAAGCATCAGGAAGCGGCTCGGCGTACGAGGGCTTCGCGTGAATGGGAAAAACGGGAAAACGGAAAAAGGGTGGCGAACGGCTGCCGAACTGCCACAGGGCACTAGGCCCGGCAACCGATCGGTAGGCCTAGCAGTAGCGAGGAAGCGCCCAGCAGGGCGCGGCACGAGGTCAGGGCGACCAGCGAACCCTCAACGCGCGCGCGCACGGCGGCACCGATGCGCGAGGCATCTGCGGCGTGGCGGAGGTCGAGGGAGTTGGCTGGCATCGTGCGAGAAGGATATCGCTCCGCCATCTGGCGGGGTCGAACACACAGAGCGTAGTGCAAAAGGCGCTGCAGCGTCAACCGCCGGTATTTCGTCTGACCAGTCCGATTCGGCCGCGAACGTGGGATTCCGCACGTCGGAGCCTTACCCCGAACGGATGAGTTCCACCCGATATGTGGGAAAGCGCTCAGTCCTCTGGCCAGTACATCGCCATCCACATCCCGCCTAGGCTGACAGCAGCAGGAACGGGATTGATAACGACAAAGGGGGCAATCATGCGTACACGTGCGTGGACGGGGTGGATCGTGTGCATGGCGACGGCCATGCTGATGGCAGCGTGCGGCGGCGGAGGCGGCAGTTCGGGCGCCGGCACGACTGCACCGGCCGGGGCCGGTGGCGATGCCGGCGGCAGCGCTGGTGGCGGCACCACGGCGGTTGCCAAGTCGTACACGCTGGTGATGAACCGCACGTCGGGCCAGGTGGGCGTGGGCAGCACGATCTCGCTGACGGCGTCGGTCGTCGACGATCTCGGCAACGATGTCACGGGCACCACGACCTTCGTCTGGACCAGCAACAACGGCTCCATGGCGGCTGTGGCCAACGGCACCATCCCTGGCAGCGCCGTGGTGACCGGCGTGGGCGTGGGCACGACGGCCGTGAACGTGCTGGCAACGGTTACCGGCGCCAACGGCACCACTCCCGCGCTGCCGCAGGTGGCCGCGACGATCACCGTGGTGGCACCGGGCGTGCGTACCTACAGCCTGGCGCTGCCATACCCGGTGCTGTCGATGACCGACGGCCAGGTGTTGCCGGTGACGGCATCGCTGATCGACAGCGATGGCGCCAACCGCTCCGCGGCTGCCACAGGCTGGGCCTGGCGCAGCAGCACGTCGGCGGTTCAGGTGACAGCCGCCAGCAACGTGGGCACGCTGCGCGGCGTGAACGCCAGCGACACGGCCGCACAGTCGGTGGTCACCGTGCAGGTCACCGCGCCCGACGGCAATACCCTGACCGGCGCGTTCCTGGTGTCGGTGTTCAAGAGCAGCGTGTCGACCTATCGCCTGGTGCTGTCGCAATTCGGCCAGCAGATCAACGCGCTGAACGTGCTGAACGGCTATCCGCAGACCTATGACTCGCGCGTGCTGCGCAATGACGAGACCGACGCGACGGCCGACTTCACGGGGCTGTGGACGTACATGACCACTTCGCCATCGCTGGCGGTGCTGCCGAACTCGGCCACGCACGTGACCACGGTCAGCACCAGCCGCCCAACCGGCATTGCACCGCTGCAAAGCGTGCTCGACGAGATGGCCGGCAGCCTGACGCTGACCGCCAAGCCGCGCGCCCAGCTGCTGGTGACCGAGCAGCCGACGTGGGGCCTGATCTACAGCGGCCCGGACCCGTTCATCGTGCCGGGTGGCGGGGCACCGGTGTCCGCGCACCTGCTGCATCGTGGCGTCGACGAAGGCATCATGGGCTGCAATAACACGTGGAACTGGCAGGTGGGCAGCGGTCCGGTCTCGATCATTCCGTTCGGAGCCAATCTGGCGCAGGTGGTATCCACCGGGTCGGGACCGTTCACGGTGATCGTGTCCTGTACCGCCGGGCCCGAGGCCATGCCGGTGTCGCTGACGATTCCGGGCATCGCACAGTAGGTTCGCGCAGGCTGGAAGAGCCCGCCGGATGGGTCCGGCGGGCTTTTTCGTTGGATAAGCGTACCCGTTTCTGCGTAGCGTTCCACGACGCTTGGTTATGCGCACCCCTCTCCCATCATGGGAGAGGGTGGCGGAGAGGGCAGGCGTCTCAACAAGGATTGGCGGGATTGGAACCTCCAGACCCTCTCCGCAAACCGGCAGGGTCAGCGGCAAAGCGTACCCGTTTCTGCGTGCTGTCGAATCGGGCTCCGGAAAGCAAAACGGCGACCCCAAGGGATCGCCGTTGCCATTTCCACCCCAACCCTCCTGGGGCCGATGCCGTGTTCAGGATTTGCGCACGAAGCGGATGATCTGCTCGTTGCTGCCGCCGGACCCGGTGTTGCCGGTGTCGCCCGACCCTGACGTATTCGAGTCGCATGTGCCGCAGCCGCTGTTCGTGTCGCAGCCGCTGGCGCACCCTGCAGCCTGGCTCGGGGCCAGGCGCCGCGCCAGCCATCCGCGCCAGCCATTGGCCGCCGTGCCGCCCAGCATGGCTGCCAGGCGCGCCTTCACCCGCTCGCGGGTGCGTGGCATGTAGCGGCCCGCCACGTGGATGGCGCAGCCCAGCACGATCAGCGGGACGATCAGGGTTTCGAAGGCGTGATAGAGCGTCATGGCCGTTTGACTGGCTGGCAGGCAGCCAGTTTCCTCGATATCAGGTGAGCGCCAGCGCCACGCGGTACGTGATGAACGACGCGAGATAGGCCAGCCCCGCCAGGTAGGCGGCCGAGGCGGCCATGACCTTCCAGGAGTTGGTCTCGCGGCGGATCACCGCCAGCGTGGAAATGCACTGTGGCGCGAAGACGTACCAGGCCAGCAGCGACAGCGCCGTAGCCAGCGACCATTGCGCCGCGATCATCGGGGCCAGCTGCACCGCTACGGCATCGTCGCTGCCCGACAGCGCGTACACGGTCGCCAGCGCACCCACCGCCACTTCACGCGCGGCCAGGCCCGGCACCAGCGCGATGCAGATCTGCCAGTTGAAGCCGATCGGGGCAAACACATGCTCCAGCGCGCGGCCGATCATGCCCGCGAAGCTGTAGTCGATCGGCGGCATGGTGGCGCCTTCTGGTGGCGACGGGAACGTTGCCAGGAACCACAGCAGCACGGTCAGCGTCAGGATCACCTTGCCCACGCGCGCCAGGAAGATACGTGCACGCTCCCACAGGCCGATGCCGATATCGCGCGGATTGGGCACGCGGTACGACGGCAGCTCCATGAGCAGCGGATGGTCGGTGCGGTCGCGGCGGAACCACTTCAGCACATAGGCCACCAGCAGCGCGCTGACGATGCCGGCCACGTACAGCACGAACAGCACCAGGCCCTGCAGGTTGAACAGGCCGGCCACGGTACGTTCCGGAATGAACGCGCCGATCAGCAGCGCATACACGGGCAGGCGCGCCGAGCAGGTCATCAGCGGCGCCACCAGGATGGTGGTCAGCCGGTCACGCGGGTCCTGGATCGTGCGGGTGGCCATGATGCCGGGGATCGCGCAGGCAAAGCTCGACAGCAGCGGGATGAACGACCGGCCCGACAGGCCCGCACTCATCATCAGCCGGTCAAGCAGGAACGCGGCGCGTGGCAGATAGCCCGATTCCTCTAGCGTGAGGATGAACAGGAACAGGATCAGGATCTGCGGCAGGAAGACGATCACGCTGCCCAGGCCGGCGATCAGGCCATCCACCAGCAGGCTCTTCAGCATGCCGTCGGGCATCATGCCGCCGACCCACTCGCCGAAGAAATGCACGCCAGCCTCGATGCCGTCCATCATCGGCTCGGCCCACGAGAACACGGCCTGGAACATGAAGAACAGCAGCACGGCCAGGATCACCAGGCCAAACACCGGGTGCAGCACCACGCGGTCCACGGCGTCGTCGAAGCGCGCGGTGCGCGTGGGCATCGTCACGGCGGCGTCCAGCAGGCGCTTGACCTCGGCGTGGGTGTCCAGCTCGGACACGCTGTCCAGCGGCTGTGCCGGGGGCGCGGGCGGCAGCGTCTCGTCGAACAGCTTGACCAGCGCGGCGGCGCCGTCGCGCTTGACGGCCACGGTCTGCACCACGGGCACACCCAGCGCCTGCGACAGCGCGTCGCGATCGATCACGATGCCGCGGCGGGCCGCCGCATCGCTCATGTTGAGCACCACCACCATGGGCAGGCCCAGGCGGCGCAGTTCCAGCACGAAGCGCAGGTGCAGGCGCAGGTTGGTGGCATCGACCACCGACACCAGCAGGTCGGGGCGGGCCTCGCCGGGGCGCTGGCCCATGCAGACCTCGCGCGTGATGGCTTCGTCCAGGCTGGCCGAATGCAGGCTGTATGCGCCGGGCAGGTCGAGGATGCGCACGGTGCGGCCGGCCGGCGAGACAAACTGGCCTTCCTTGCGCTCGACGGTCACGCCGGCGTAGTTGGCTACCTTCTGGCGGCTGCCGGTCAGGCGGTTGAACAGTGCGGTCTTGCCGCAATTGGGGTTGCCGACCAGCGCGATGCGCAAGGCGGAGGCATTCTGGGCAACTGACATGATGGAATAGGGTCAGGCGAAGGCGGGCAGGCCCTCAGGCAATGCGCTGGGCGTCGGAACCGGAAGCATCGGCGGTGTCGGCGGTGCCAGCCTGGCCTGCCGGCGCGATGCTCGACACGGTGGCGGTGGCCACTTCCACGGCAATGCGTCCGGCCTCCGAGCGGCGCAGCGCAAAGCGCGTGTAGCCCACCTGGGCAACCAGAGGATCCTTGCCAAACGGGCCGAAGGTGACGATCTGCACGGATTCGCCGGGCACGAAGCCGAGATCGCGCAGGCGTCGGGCGACGGGGTCGTTAGGGGTGGCATCGTCCACCGATTTCACGATGGCGACCGTGCGCCGGGGCAGTTCAGACAACCGCATATGCTTCCAGTCCAGGGGCGGGATCGCCGCCGCGCGACAGAAAAATCCTGTCGGGGTACGTAAATAGAAATCGTTCTCGATTGTATAGCATTCGCGCCATTTGCGCGCTGAAGCCACACCGTTGTTAGCTGTTTGTAATGTGGGCGGAATAACTCTTGCTGCCAGACGTTTACCGTGTAATGACATTCCCGCCCTTGCCGCCCCTGGACCGATGGACAACGATTTCTCAGACGATGCGCTGCGCGAAGTGATTCCAAGGCTGCGCCGCTTTGCGGTGTCGCTGACGCGGAACGAGGCCGGTGCGGACGACCTGGTTCAGGCGTGCCTGGAACGCGCGCTGTCGCGCCGTGTGACGCGGCAGGAAGGCAGCGACCTGCGTGCCTGGCTGTTCTCGATCCTGTACCGGCAGTTCATCGACGGCCAGCGCCGTGCCAAACGGTATGTGGGCCTGCTGACGCTGTTCGGGGCCGGCAGTGACGAGGACAGCGCCCCCTCCACCGAAGACGTTGTGCTGGCCCGCTCGGCGCTGGACGGCTTCAACCGGTTGTCGGCCGAACAGCGCGCGCTGCTGATGCTGGTGACCGTGGAAGGGCTCAGCTACCAGGAGGCTGCCGATGCGCTCGACGTGCCGATCGGCACCGTGATGTCGCGCATCTCCCGGGCGCGCAAGGCACTGCGCGAACTCACCGACGGCAAGGTCGTCCATCCTCCCCTGCAGGTGCTCAAATGAATACGCTGATGCCTACCGAACCGGAACTGCACGCCTATGTCGATGGCGAACTGGACGAAACGCGGCGCCTGCAGATCGACGCATTGATCGCCAGCCATCCGGAGCTGGCGCGCGAGGTGGAGCAGATCCGGCAGGACATGCAGCGCCTGCGCGCCAGCATGGAACCGCCGCCGGCCGACACGCCGGCCCGGCTTGACCCGTTCCGCATCCGCCGCGGCTTGCGCGACCGCATGCGGCACCGCGCGGCCATCGCCGCCTCGCTGGTCGTGGCTTTGGCCGTGGGCGGCATGGGCGGCTGGCAGTCGCGCGAAATCGCGTTGCGCCAGAGCTATCCGCCGATGGCCGATGCGATGTCGGCCTATCGGCTGTTCGCCGTCAGCGCCACGCCGCAGATGGTCGACGTGAAGATCGATGCGAAGGCCACCGATGCACGCGAGCTGCAGGCATGGCTGAATCGCCATTTTGTGCAGCCCGCGCCGTTGCCCGATTTCTCGGCCTACGGATTCCGTCCCGTGGGCGGCCGGCTGATGTCCACCGAGCAAGGCCCGGCCGCGATGATCCTGTACCAGAACCCGCAGATGCAGGCGATTGTTTATTACGTGCGGCCGCAGGGCGATCTGCGCCTGCGCAATGGGTCGCGCACCGAGGGCAACCTGATGGCGCAGTACTGGCGCAACGGCCGCTATCTGTATGCCGTGGTCAGTCCCACCGACAATCCGGCTGCGCTGCCCGTGCAGCGGGCCGTTGCGCCGGGCGATACCTGAACCGCGCCGTGAGGTGCCGCGACCTTGCGTACCGCAAGGTGTGCCGTGGCGGCGTCTGACCCTAGGGGATTACCCCCGCCTGGGCACGAATCGCAGGATTGTGGGGCGGACTGACCGCCTTGCGGCTCCGAATAACACGTTTGCGGTATTGGTACGGCGTGCCCCGGGGGCATAAGCTGCACGCACGCTGAACACCCCGTTCCACGCGTACTTCAGAGCCACTGGCCCCCTGGGCCGGTGGCTTTTTCTTTTTGGCGCTGCCGCCATGCCCGGCGTTAGATGCCGGCCTGCGCTGCCGCTGTCCTGACCGTGGCGACGAAATGGTCGCGTGCCGGGTGGTCGGGTGCCTGCTTCCACACGCAATACACCTCCGACGGCACCGTGGCATCGGCCAGTGGCCGGAATGCCGCACCCGCCATGCCGGAGCGCGCCATGGCGGCAGGCACCACGGCCACGCCCATGCCCTGCGAGACCAGCGATACCACCGACAACCAGTGGCGCACCTCGTGCCGGATGCGCGGATAGAAGCCCTGTGCGGCACACATGTCGAAGATGCGGCTGTAGTAGTCGGGCGACGCCTTGCGCGAAAACAGCACAAATGGCTCGCCGCGCAGATCGGCCAGGGCCACGGTATCGCTGGCGGTCAGCGGATGGTCGGCCGGCATGCAGCAAACGAACGGTTCGGAATGGGCCAGCGTGGCCGCCAGTTCATCGGGCACGCGGCTGGTGTGGACAAAGCCGGCATCCAGTTCGCCATGCAGCAGCGCGTCGATCTGTTCCTGCGAATTGAGTTCGGTCAGCGCCACATGGATGCCCGGATATCGTCCCTGGAACTCCTGCAGGCGCTGCGGCAGGCCGCGATACAGCATCGACCCGACAAAGCCCACGCGCAGGCGGCCCACGGCGCCGGCCTCGATCTCGCGCGCCAGCAGCCGCGCCGATTCGGCCTGCGCCAGCAGGGCAATGGCCGATTCCTGGAATGCACGGCCGGCGGCGGTCAGGCGCACGCCGCGGCTGTCGCGCTCGAACAGGCGGGCGCCCACCGAGGCTTCGAGCTGCTGGATGTTGAGCGACAGCGGCGGCTGGGAGATCGACAGGCGCCGGGCGGCACGGCCGAAGTGCAGTTCCTCGGCCAGCACAAGGAAGTAACGGAGGTGACGGAATTCCATGGCGATACAAATTTTGTATTGATCAAGCCAATTTTAGAATTGGACGCGAATCGTTGGCGATCAAATAATGAATCCCAAACCATCCCGCCCCGTTCTGCAGGGCAGGGAGCCAACGGAGACACCGCATGCCGACCAGCGCCACCCGGCCCGCCGCATCGCAGCCCGCGCCACATATCCACGCCCAGCCAGACGTCCATCCGGTACCCGACCGCCACGGTTCGAGCCTGTTCGCGGCGGACCCCGACCTGCGCGCGCTGCTGCCGCTGTACCTGCCTGCCGACCTGTTCAACCATCTGCTGCCGCACCTGGAGCGCATGGGCGCGCTGGCGGGCGGCGTGCTGGACGAACTGGCGAATGTGGCCGACCACGAGCCGCCGACGCTGTCGCACCGGACGCGCACCGGGCTGGACGACCAGCGTATCCACAAGCATCCGGCCTATGTGGAACTGGAGCGCGTGGCGTTTTCGGAATTCGGCCTCGCCGCGGCGTCGCATCGCGGCGGGGTGTTGGGCTGGGACAAGCCGATGCCGCCAGCGGCCAAGTACGCGCTGACCTATCTGTTCGTGCAGGCGGAATTCGGCCTGTGCTGCCCGCTGTCGATGACCGATTCGCTGACGCGTACGCTGCGCAAGTTCGGCGACCCGGCGCTGGTCGAGCGCTTCCTGCCCAACCTGACCACGCAGGTGTTCGACGACCTGTACCAGGGCGCGATGTTCATGACCGAACAGGGTGCCGGCTCGGACGTGGCCGCCACGGCCACGCGGGCGATTCGAGACGACAGCGCCGAAGGCGGCTGGCGGCTGGTGGGCGACAAGTGGTTCTGCTCCAATCCCGACGCCGCGCTGGCCATGGTGCTGGCCCGCGTGGAAGAGGCCGATGGCACGGCCGTCGAGGG
The DNA here is from genome assembly GCF_001652915.1 of Cupriavidus sp. D384. Taxonomy (GTDB): domain Bacteria; phylum Pseudomonadota; class Gammaproteobacteria; order Burkholderiales; family Burkholderiaceae; genus Cupriavidus. Next base: position 58,208 of record NZ_BBQI01000010.1, on the reverse strand, counting down.
CATCAAGGGCGTATCGCTGTTCCTGCTGCCGCGCACGCTGGCCGATGGCAGCGCCAACCACTACCGGATCATCCGTCTCAAGGACAAGCTGGGCACGCGCTCGATGGCCAGCGGCGAAATCCGCCTGGAGGGCGCGCATGCGCATCTGGTGGGCGAACTGGGCCGTGGCTTCGTGCAGATGGCCGACATGATCAACAACTCGCGGCTGTCCAACGGCGTGCGGGCCGCCGGCCTGATGCGCCGCGCGCTGACCGAGGGCCAGTTCATCGCCCGCGAGCGCCGGGCTTTCGGCAAGCGGCTGGCCGACATGCCGCTGATGCGCCGCCAGCTGCTGAAGCTGACGCTGCCTACCGAGCAGGCCCGCACGATGGTGTTCCAGACCGCCGAAGCGCTGCGCCGCGCCGATGCGGGCGAGGCCGACGCCTATCCGCTGATGCGCATCCTGACGCCGCTGATCAAGTTCCGCGCCTGCCGCGACGCCCGCAAGGTGACCGGCGATGCGATGGAGATTCGCGGCGGCTGCGGCTATATCGAGGAATGGAGCGATCCGCGCCTGGTGCGCGACGCCCATCTGGGATCGATCTGGGAAGGCACCAGCAATATCGTCGCGCTCGACGTCCTGCGCGCGATTCGCCGCGAAGGCTCGCTGCCGGTGCTGCGGGCGCATCTGGCCCAACTGCTGCAGGACACGCCGATGCAGGCGCAGGCGCGCGAAGTCTTTGCCTCGGCCATCGCCAATGCCGCCGCACTGGCCGCGCGCGCGGCCGACGCCGGTGCCGATGGCGACGTGCTGGCCCGCCAGGCCGCTTCGGCGCTGTACCACGTGACCAGTGCCGTCGCCATGGCCTGGGAAGCGGGCCGGATCGGCTCGGTGCGCCGCATGCGCCTGGCGCAGATGGTGCTCGCGCATCGCGTGCTGCCGCAAGACCCGCTGGGCGGCGGCGCCGAGCCCGACTGGCTGGCCGATACCGTGGCACCGCCCGCCGATGGCGTGGTGCGCGCCGCGGGGCCGGTCGACCAGGTCAACGTGTTCTGAAGATCCGCCTCGCGCGGTTCCGAACGGGCGCGCGCCCCCTCACCCGAATCGCGCGCCCCATATAAAAAAGCTTCACCGGAGACAACGCATCATGCCCCAATGGCACCGCCGCGCGGCCCTGGCCGCCTTTGCCTCGATGGCCGCCTGCACGCTGTTTGCAACGGCCACTCCCGCCTTCGCGCAGAAGGATTTCCCGAGCAAGCCGATCATGCTGGTGGTGACCTACCCGCCGGGCGGCCCCACCGATGCCATGGCCCGCACGCTGGCCGCCGCGCTCAAGAACAGCCTGGGCCAGCCCGTGGTGGTGGAAAACCGCGCCGGCGCGGGCGGCAATATTGGGGCCGAGGTGGTGGCGCGGGCCGAGCCCGATGGCTACACGCTGATGTTCGGCACGTCGGCGCCGCTGGCGATCAACGTGAGCCTGTATCGCAAGATCAACTACGACCCGGTCAAGAGCTTTGCGCCGGTGATCCAGATCGGCCAGTTGCCCAATGTGCTGGTGGTGAATCCGGCCGTGCCCGCAAAGAACGTGCAGGAGCTGATCGCCTATGGCAAGGCGCATCCGGGCAAGCTCAGCTACGCGTCGTCGGGCAATGGCGCATCGTCGCACCTGGCCGGGGTGCTGTTCAACAACCTGGCCGGCACCGACTTCCAGCACGTGCCCTACAAGGGTACCGGCCCGGCGCTGAACGACCTGCTGGGCGGCCAGGTCAGCATGACCTTTACCGACGTGCTGACCGCGCTGCCATTCATCAAGAGTGGCAAGGTGCGCGCACTGGGCGTGACCACCAAGGGCCGCTCGCAGGCGCTGCCCGATGTGCCCACCGTGGCCGAGCAGGGTGTTGCCGGGTTCGATGTTTCGGTATTCTTTGGCGTGGTGGCACCGGCGGGAACGCCGCCCGCCGTCATCGGCAAGCTGAACCATGCGTTCGCCGACGCGCTGCAGCAGCCCGAAGTCCGCAAGACGCTGCTGGCGCAGGGGCTGGAACTGGCGCCGTCCACGTCGCCGGAACAGCTGGGCAATTTCGTGAAGGCCGAGGTCGGCAAGTGGCGTGCCGTCGTGCAGAAATCCGGCGCACAGCTGGACTGACATAACGACAAGCAGCATCACAAGGAAGAGACATGACGCCATCCCAAACCGGCAAGAGCGGCGCGCTGGCCGGCATCCGCGTAGTGGATTTGTCACGCATCCTGGGCGGCCCGTTCTGCGGGCAGATCCTGGGCGACCACGGGGCCGACGTGCTCAAGATCGAACCGCCGCAGGGCGACGACACGCGCACCTGGGGCCCGCCGTTCCGTGACGGCGTGGCGTCGTACTACTTCGGCCTGAACCGCAACAAGCGCGTGATGAAGCTGGACCTGACCGCCGACGCCGACCGCGCGGTGCTGCTGGCCCTGCTGGCCGACGCCGACGTGCTGGTGGAGAACTTCAAGACCGGCACCATGGAGAAATGGGGCCTGGGCTACGACGCGCTGTCGCAGCGCTTTCCGCGGCTGGTGCATTGCCGCGTGTCGGGCTTCGGCGCCGACGGCCCGCTGGGCGGCCTGCCCGGCTATGACGCCGCCATCCAGGCGATGGCCGGCATCATGAGCATCAACGGCGAACCTGACCGCGACCCGCTGCGCGTGGGTTTGCCGGTGGTGGACATGGTGACGGGTCTGAACGCCGCGCTGGGCGTGCTGCTGGCGCTGCAGGAGCGCGAGCGCAGCGGGCGTGGGCAGTTTGTCGAGGCGGCGCTGTATGACTCGGGCCTGTCGCTGCTGCATCCGCACGCGGCCAACTGGTTCATGAGCGGCAAGACGCCGGGCCGCACCGGCAACGCGCACCCGAACATCTATCCGTACGACACGGTGGCCACGGCCACCGACCCGATCTTCCTGGCGGTGGGCAACGACCGGCAGTTCCGCATCTTCTGCGAGCACATCGGCGTGGCCGAACTGGCCGACGACGAGCGCTTTGCCACGGCTGGCGCGCGCTCGGTCAACCGGGCGCAGCTGAAAGGCACGCTGGAATCAAGGCTGGCGGCGTGGGACGGCAAGGCGCTGGCCGACGAACTGTCAGCGGCCGGCGTGCCGTGCGCGCCCGTGCTGTCGGTGCCCGACGCGCTGACGCATCCGCATACCGCGCACCGCGAGATGGTGGTGGAGATGCCCGGTGGCTACAAGGGCCTGGGCGCCCCGGTCAAGCTGAGCCGCACGCCGGCGACCTACCGGTATGCGCCGCTGACGGAGGGCAATGCGTTCCTGCCGAGGGACGCGGCGAACGATTGAAGCAAGGCCAACCGCGGTTATGCGTGCCCCTCTCCCGCACGGCCGGAGAGGGGAGCGCACCGAAGGCACTGCATCAGCCCGGAATCATCCCCGTCAGCCAGTACGCCTGCACCATCGTGATCACGCCCACGATGAACGCGAACAGCAGGCTGTGCTTGACCGTGAAGCGGAACAGCTCCGATTCCTTGCCCACCAGGCCCGTGGCCGCGCAGGCCACGGCAATCGACTGCGGCGAGATCATCTTGCCCGTCACGCCGCCCGTGGTGTTGGCGGCCACCAGCAGCGTGTCCGACACGCCGATCTGGTGTGCCGTGGTGTGCTGCAGCGAGCAGAACAGTGCGTTCGACGACGTATCCGAACCGGTCAGGAACACGCCCAGCCAGCCCAGCAGCGGCGAGAAGAACGGGAACGCGGCGCCGGTACCGGCCAGCAGCAGCGCCAGCGTGGACGACATGCCCGAGTAGTTCGCCACGAACGCGAAAGCCAGCACCAGGCCGATCGACAGCACCGGTCGGCGCAGTTCCAGCATCGTCTCGACGAAGGTCGTGATGGCGTCGCGTGGCTTCATGCGCAGCAGCACCACCGAGATGATCGCCGTCAGCAGGATCGCCGTGCCCACGGCCGACAGCAGGTCGAGCTTCAGCACCGCTTCATAGGGCTTGGGCGACGCCACGATCGGTGCGGCCTTGATGACGAGCTGGTCCAGCATCGGCACCTTGAACTTGAGCACCGAGCCGGCCAGCGCCCCGTTGGCGGCAAACAGCGCCTTGAACGACGGCAGGCTCCACACCGTGACAATGGCCGTCAGGATGCCGAACGGCGCCCAGGCGCGCACGGTCTGCCCAAACGTGTACGGCGATGCCTTGCGGCGCGAAGGCGCGCCCATGCCGCCGCCAAAGCCGGCCATGGTTATCGCGCCGCCCGATACCGAACCACCCGCCGCCTGCGATGCCGAGCGCGGCTGCCACACGCGCAGGAACGACGCCAGCGCGATCAGGCTGACCAGTGCCGACGTGATGTCCGGCAGCTCGGGCCCGATATGGTTCGACGTGAAGTACTGCGTCACCGCGAAGCTGCTGCCCACCACAAACGCGGCGGGCCATGTCTCGCGCACGCCCTTCCAGCCGTCCATCATGAACACCAGCCAGAACGGCACGGCCAGCGACAGCAGCGGCAGCTGGCGTCCGGCCATTGCGCCGATGTGCATCGGGTCGATGCCCGTGACCTGACCGGCCACGATGATCGGAATACCCATCGCACCAAAGGCCACCGGCGCCGTGTTGGCGATCAGGCACAACCCGGCCGCGTACAGCGGATTGAAGCCCAGGCCCACCAGCAGCGCGGCGGTAATCGCCACCGGCGCGCCGAATCCGGCTGCGCCTTCCAGGAACGCGCCGAACGCAAAGCCGATCAGCAGCATCTGCAGGCGCTGGTCGTCGGTGATCGACAGCACCGATGCGCGAATCACGTCGAACTGGCCCGTTTTCACGACGATCTTGTACAGGAACACCGCCGTGACGATGATCCAGGCAATCGGCCAGAGCCCGTAGGCAAAGCCGAAGCCGGCGGCGGCGAACGCCTGCTGCGCGGGCATGCCATAGGCGAAGATCGCCACGGCCAGCGCCAGCGCCAGGGTGACGGCGGCCGCCACATGGCCCTTCATGCGCAGCACGGCCAGCGCGACGAAGAAGAACAAAATGGGTACCGCCGCTGCGAGCGCGGACAGCCAGAGGCTGCCCAGCGGCGTGTATAGCTGGGTCCAGGGTTGCATGGAATGTCTCCTCGGTGGTGTTTGGATTCTTGAATTCTTGTGAGCAGCGGCGCAGGGGCCGGCGTGGCTACCCGGGCTGGTTTCGCTCGGCCAGCAGGTCCGACAGGCTTTTGGGCGCGGGCGTCAGTGGCTGGCGATGCCGGGTCCAGCCCATCTGCGAAGCCGGCGTGAAGGCGCGCAGCCGCGTGGCGGCCCAGCGGAACACGCGATAGGCGGCCGGATGCGCGAACGCACCGCTCCAGAAGCGCCACACCAGGTGTTCGCGCTTGCTGTACTTCGCGCCCTGGCCCTTCAGCGGATGCGGCACGGCCTCGCCGGGATCGCGGTTGGCCTCGGTACGCAGGCGCACCAGCAACTGCGGAATCGGAATGCGCACCGGGCACACCTCGCCGCAGGCGCCGCACAGGCTCGATGCGGTAGCCAGGTCGGCCGTGGCATCGAGGCCGAGCAGGTGGGGCGAGATGATCTTGCCGATGGGGCCCGGATAGGTCGTGCCATACGCGTGGCCGCCGATACGCGTGTACACCGGGCAGTGGTTCATGCAGGCGCCGCAGCGGATGCATTGCAGCGTTGCGCGCAATTGGGCGTCGGCATAGGCCTGGCTGCGGCCGTTGTCGAGCAGCACCAGGTGCACTTCGCGCGGGCCGTCCTGCTGGCCGGGCTGGCGCGGGCCCGAGATCAGGTTGAAGTAGGTGGTGATGGGCTGGCCCGTGGCCGAGCGCGTCAGCAGGCTCGACAGCGGCACGATATGCGCCAGGCTTGCCACCACCTTTTCCATGCCCATGACGGCCACGTGCACGTTGGGCACGGTTGTGGAAAGCCGCCCGTTGCCCTCGTTCTCGACCAGCCACAGCGTGCCGGTATCGGCGGCCGCGAAGTTGACGCCCGACAGGCCGATATCGGCTTCCACGAACGCCTGGCGCAGCGCGCGCCGGCCAGTCTGGATCAGTGCGTCGACATCTTCGGTGTAGGGCGTGTCGGGGATGTTCTGCTCGAACAGCGTGGCGATGTCGGCCTTGGTCTTGTGGATCGCCGGCATCACGATGTGCGACGGCTTTTCGCCGGCCATCTGCACGATGTACTCGCCCATGTCCGATTCGATGCAATCGATGCCGCGCTCCGCCAGGTAATGGTTCAGCTCCATTTCCTCGCTGGCCATCGACTTGCCCTTGATCACGCGTTTTGCGGCATGGGTCTGGGCGATGCGATGGATGATCGCGTTGGCCTCTTCGGCCGTCTCGGCCCAATGGACCTGCACCCCGGCCTGCGTGAGGTTGGCTTCGAGCTGCGTGAGCAGGTCGGGCAGATTGGCCAGCGCGTGCTGGCGCACCGCTTCGCCCAGATCCCGCAGGTGTTCCAGCTCGTCGCCGTCGGGAAACTGCACGGCGCGCTTTTGCTGCAGGAAATCCATCGCGCCGCGAAAGCTCTGGCGCAGCTTGGGATCGTCAAGCGCCTCGCGCGCCCGGGCGCGGAAGTCGGCGGTGGGGACGAAGTGAAGGGTCTGCTGGCTCATTGCGCGGCGCCTCCCGCATGGTCGTTGACGATGACGACCCACAGCTGGCGCGGACCATGCGCGCCGTAGGCCAGTGTCTGCTGGATGTCCGAGGTCTTGGACGGGCCAGACACCATCACCAGGTTGGTGGGCATGCCATCGGTCCAGCGTTCGGCGCGCACGGCGCTGTGCAGGTCGGGATGCAGCGTCGAGGCGTACACCAGCGCGATATGGATCGGCGGCACCAGCGACATCGTGCGCGGCGACCCGGCATCGGGCGCGAGCACCAGCGTGCCGGTGGCGGCCAGGCCGGATCGGGCCACCGTGAAGCCCGCATCGACGGTATCGAACAGCTCGGCCTTCCACGCCTCGATCGGGCGGTCGAAATCCTGGGTGGCGATGCCCGCCGGCAGGGCCTGCGCCAGCGCGGCGCCTTCGGGGCGGGCGGTGTCCAGCAGCAGCCGGCGCACGCCTTCGGCGGCCAGCCGTGTGGCGACCCAGGCGGGCCAGGCTGCGGTGCCGGTGCAGACCACCTCGGCATGCGACGCGCTCAGCGCGGCCTGCATCGACGCGACCATGGCTGCCACCGCCGGGCGCTCGCCGCGCCGGGTGTCGAAATGTTCGTCGATGCGGCGATCCACGGCGGCGGTGTCCGCGGCAAGGGTCGATCCGGAGGTGGGAACGGCGGCGCGCAGACGGCCCAGCATGCGCTCGCGGGCGGTCATGGCGGTCATGCGGCACCCCCGGTACGGCGCCAGAGGAACGATGCCAGGTGCTCCACCGGCAGCGGCGCGCCCGCATGGGCGGCGGCGTGGCCGATATTGAGCAGGCAGCCGCAGTCGGCGGACACCAGCCGGTCGCAGCCGGTGGCACATGCGGAGGCCACCTTGTCGCGCACCATGGCGCCCGAGATATCGGCATGCTTGAGCGAGAACGTGCCGCCAAAGCCGCAACACTCCGATTCCCGCACATGCTCCACGCGGGTCACGCCCGGCAGCGCATCGACCAGCGCCACGCCATGGGCTCGCGTCCCCATTTCCCGGCGAGCGGCGCACGAGGTGTGCAGCACCACGCGTTCGTGGTCGCCGGCTGGCATGTCGTCAAAGCGCACATGCAGCACATTGAGCAGGAATTCGGCCAGCTCGTAGACGCGGCCGGCGATGTCGCTGGCCAGCTTCCCAGCCTCCGGGTCGTCGGCGAACAGCGCGGGCCAGTGGTGGCGCATCATGCCGCCGCACGAGCCCGACGGCACGATGATCGGCCAGGGCTCGCGGAACAGTTCCAGCTGGGCGCGGGCCACCTTGCGGGCCTGCTCGGGGTTGCCGCTGCTGTAGGCGGGCTGCCCGCAGCAGCTCTGGCCGCGTGGAAAGTGGACGGTCAGGCCTTCGCGCTCCAGCAGGCGCACGGCGTCGAGGCCGGCTTGCGGGACGAACAGGTCGACGAGACAGGTGCCGAACAGGTAGACCTGTTGCGGGAGGGTCGTGGGGTATTGCCTGGATTGCATTGTCTGCCTCCGGTATGGCGCCGCTGCGGGTGACACGCGTCGCGGCATTTTTGGGCGCATAATTCCCGCTCCCGCGCCGGAGTACAAATTGGTTGGACCAATCAGGCGCGCGGGGCCGATGACAGGGGACTGGAAAGGGATCGATGGGGGGCAGCGCACGCAACCGCGTGGAAGACATCATGCGCAGGATGGAGACCGCGCTGCTGGACGGCACATGGCCCGTCGGCACCCGGTTGCCGGCCGAACGCGTGCTGGCCGAGCAGTACGCCGTGGCGCGCAACACGATCCGCGAGGCGATCCAGCGGCTGGCGGCCCGTGGGCTGCTGCAGAGCCGGCGCGGGGCCGGCGTATACGTCACCGATCAGCTACGCACAGGCATTGCGTCGCCGTGGGGCCAGCTGGTGGCCGACCACCCCGCGCTGCGCGACGACATCCTGGAGTTCCGCCGCGTGCTGGAGGGCGCCACCGCCTATTTTGCTGCGCTGCGTGCCGATGCCGCCGACCTGAAACGTATACGTACCCTGCTGAAGACGCTGGAGCGTTCGCGCGAGACCGATGACAAGGCCGCCGAGGCCGATGCCGACGCGAAGCTGCACGACGCGATTGCGCAGGCGTCGCACAACACCATGTTCCTGCACCTGCATACGAGCGTGATCGGCATGTTGCGCGAACACATCACGATCAACGGTACCGGCCTGCGCGAGGCGGACGACGAATCGTCGGACCTGCTGCTGCGCCAGCACCGCACGCTGTGCGAGGCCATCCTGGCACGCCGGCCCGAAGAAGCGCGCACGGCCATGCAGACCCATATCGACTTCGTGCGCAGCAAGGTGGAAGGCGAAAGCGCCTGAACGGCGCCGCCGGGGAAGAGGCCGCGTACCGCACCGGCAGCAACTGGCCCGTAATTGGTCGTACCAGTTGCTGCGTACCCGTTCCCAATGGAATCAGTGACTTGGCGCGGCGGGCTACACCAGCTCGGAGGTGGTCAGCTCGCGCTTGACGTAGGCGTAGAAGATCGGCCCGGCAATCACGCCGGGGATGCCGTACAGCGTTTCCATCACCAGCATCACCGTCAGCAGCTCCCACGCGGCGGCCTGTATACGCGCGCCGATGATGCGCGCATTCAGGAAGTATTCGAGCTTGTGGATCACCACGAGAAAGAACAGCGACACGATGGCAATCGGCAGCGACACCGACAGCGAAGCGATCACGATGGCCGTGTTCGAGATCAGGTTGCCCAGCACCGGCAGCAGCCCGGCGATAAAGGTGATGGCGACCAGCGTCTTGGACAGCGGCAGGTGCTGGCCGAACAGTGGCAGCGCCACCAGCAGGTAGATCGACGTCAGGATCGTGTTGATCGACGAGATCTGGATCTGGGCGAAGATGAACTGCGCGAACGACTGCTGCAGCGTACGGGCGCGGTTGACCAGCGCGTTGGCCAGGGGCCGGCGGTTGGGCCGCGAAATGGCGCGGTACAGCGCCACCATGGCGCCGATGATCAGTCCCAGCACGATATGCAGCAGGGTGCGCAGGATGTCGGTGCCCAGCCGTTGCGCCATCTGGGCGTGTTCCTTCATGGCCGCAAGCAGCGTGGTAACCAGTTCTTCGGTACCGCTTGGCAGATAGTCGCTTAGCCAGGACGGCAGCTGGGCGCGGGACTGGTCGATGATGTCGGAGGCGTGGTCGAGCAGGCGGTCGAGGGTGGCGCTATCCACATTGAGGAAATGCACCAGCGCCCAGATGCCGCCGGTCAGGGCCAGCAGGATGATGGCGGACAGGATCGCCACGGCCAACGCGTCGCGCCGGGAATGGGTCAGGCGGGGCGCCAGCACGTCGACCAGCGAATACAGCAGCAGCCCGGCCAGCAGCGCCGCCACCAGGTTGGCATGCATGACCAGCAGCAGCGCCCCGGCGGTGAGTGCATATGACACCGCCGTGACGCTGAACCAGTTGCCGGGCGACAGGCGCGCGCAGCCGGATGACGTGGGGCGGGACGATGAGGGCGGGGCGTCGTTCATGGCGCCGTTGTCGGCGCGGTCTTCCGGGTTTTCCAGCTGCGGCATGTTACGGCTGAGGACGATTGAATTGGAATGAGTAGGCGGATTGTCGACGTGGCGCGTAACAATGGCAAGACAGCTTGAGCAGACAAGCGATCTTGCCCCGCCGGGCGCGGAACTTGCGTCCCCGCGGTGGCCTATATTTGGGAGCAGAAGACGGCGCAGCCGCGCCAGGAGACCGCCTGCCATGGCCTTTACCCATACCGTCGGCGTCCGCCGGCACGTGTTTGCCGACCTGCGCACGCTGCTGGCCCGCGCCAGTCCGGCGCGCTCGGGCGACGCGCTTGCCGGCATTGCCGCCGACAGCGAGGAAGCGCGCATGGCGGCCCGCATGGCCCTGGCCGACATGCCGCTGGCCCGCTGCTTGACCGAAGCGCTGGTGCCCTACGAGGACGACGAGGTCACGCGGCTGATCGTCGACAGCCACGATGCGGCGGCTTTTGCGGAAATCGCCAGCCTGACCGTGGGCGATTTCCGCAACTGGCTGCTGCGCCACGAGACCGATGCCGCCGCGCTGGCCCGGGTGGCGCCCGGCATCACCCCGGAAATGGCGGCCGCCGTCAGCAAGCTGATGCGCAACCAGGACCTGGTGGCCGTGGCGCGCAAGTGCCGGGTGGTGACCCGTTTTCGCGGCACCATCGGGCTGCCCGGCCGGCTGGCCGTGCGGCTGCAGCCCAATCATCCGACCGACGACCCGCGCGGCATTGCGGCGTCCATCGTCGACGGGCTGCTTTATGGTTGCGGCGACGCCACGATTGGCGTCAATCCGGCCAGCGACAACCTTGGCGCCATCGTCACGCTGCTGAAGCTGATCGACGACATCCGGGCCCGCTACGACGTGCCCACCCAATCGTGCGTGCTGACTCATGTCACGAATACGCTGCGCGCCATGGAGCAGGGCGCGCCGGTCGACCTGGTGTTCCAGTCCGTGGCCGGCAGCCAGGCCGCCAACGCGGCGTTCGGCGTCTCGCTGGCGCTGCTCGACGAGGCGCGGCAGGCGGCGTTGTCGCTGGCGCGCGGCACGGTGGGCAACAATGTCATGTACTTCGAGACCGGCCAGGGCAGCGCGCTGTCGGCCAACGCCCACCATGGCGTGGACCAGCAGACCATGGAGGCCCGCGCCTATGCCGTGGCACGGTGCTTCGAGCCGTTGCTGGTCAACACGGTGGTGGGCTTTATCGGCCCCGAGTACCTCTACGATGGCAAGCAGATCATCCGGGCCGGCCTGGAAGATCATTTCTGCGGCAAGCTGCTGGGCGTGCCGATGGGCTGCGACGTCTGCTACACGAACCACGCCGAAGCCGACCAGGACGACATGGACACGCTGCTGACGCTGTTTGGCGTGGCCGGCATCAACTTCATCATGGGCGTGCCCGGCGCCGACGACATCATGCTGAACTACCAGAGCACGTCGTTCCACGATGCGCTGTACCTGCGCGAGGTGCTGGGCCTGCGGCCCGCTCCCGAGTTCGAGGCCTGGCTGCAGCGCATGGGCATGCTGGACAGCGCCGGCCGGCTGTTGGCGCCCTCCGCGCGGCAGCCGTTGCTGACGATGGCCGAATCGCTCTGACCCCGATCCAGGAGATGCCGATGCCGAACCGCCCCGCACCCACCAAGCCTCCGGAGCCCCCCGGGCAGTCCGCAGATCCCTGGCGCCGGCTGCGCCAGTTCACGCGTGCCCGCGTGGCGATCGGCCGCACAGGTCACGCCCAGACCACGGACACGGTGCTGGCATTCGGGCTGGCCCATGCGCAGGCGCGCGATGCGGTACACCTGCCACTGGACGCCCAGGCCATCGGCGCCGCGCTGCAGGCCGCCGGGCTGGACGTGGTGCATGCCCACAGTGCCGCGCACGACCGCCAGGAATACCTGCGCCGCCCCGACCTGGGCCGCCGGCTGGACGACGACAGCCGCGCAGCGCTGGCCCCCGATCCCCAGCCATACGATGTGGTCTTTGTGATTGCCGATGGCCTGTCCGCGCTGGCCGCGCAACGCCACGCGCTGCCGCTGCTGCAGGCCGTGCTGGCGCGGCTGCCGCCATGGCGCATCGGCCCGGTGGTGGTGGCCCGCCAGGCGCGCGTGGCGCTGGGCGACGAGATCGGCGAACGGCTGCAGGCGCGCCAGGTGGTGATGCTGATCGGCGAGCGGCCGGGGCTCAGTTCGCCCGACAGCCTCGGGATCTACCTGACCTACGATCCGCGTGTGGGGCGTACCGACGCGCAGCGGAACTGTATTTCGAACGTGCGGCCGGAAGGGCTGCCCTATTCGCAGGCGGCTGACAGATTGGCGTTCTTGCTAAGGGGCGCGGTGGCGCTGGGGCGATCCGGCGTGGACCTGAAAGACGACAGCGTCGCCAGTGCGGCGACGCTGCCAGGGGCGTGAAACGCCAGGAGAAGGCTACGACATCATCACGCGCGAGAACTTGCCGCGCTGCGCGTCTTCCATCAGCATCATGAACTGGTCGCGGTCCATGTGGACCAGTTCCAGGTGGTCGCCCGCCTCGAACCAGACTTCGGGTTCCTCGAACAGGCTTTCGTCGACGTAGGTCTGCATGCCGTACGACATCGCGCACGGCGGGATGGCGCCGAGATCGCAATCCTTGAAGACTTCGCGGATCTCGTCCTCGTGCGCCAGTACCAGCTTGCGGCCCGTCATGTCGCAGAGCGTCGACAGCTGCAGATGGTGGTTCGACGGGATCACGGCGGCCACGTAGCCGCCTTCATCCTCGAGCAGCAACGTCTTGGCGAGCCGATGCCCCGGTACATGTGCCGCGTGCGCCGTGGCCATGCTGCTGAGACTGTAGGGGTGACGAATAATGTCGAACCGGCTGTTCATGCGGCTGAGCCGGCCAGCCAGGGTGCCTGCCATTGCCATGATCGTCTTCCTTCCCGCGCGCTTGGGCGTGGTTTAGTCCTGAGTGTTCTCACTATAGGCACTGTCGCCGCGCATGCGAGGCCAGATTGCCTGCAGCTCGGTCTTCAGGAACGTCAGCAGGTAGCGCGTAGCCATGGTCTGGTAGCGATTGGGCATCGTCAGCATGTAGAGCTTGCTGCCGAACACGCTGATGCGGTAGTCGGGCAGCAGCGGCACCAACGTGCCGTCTTCCAGATCCTTGCCCACCGCATAGAGCGGAAAGATGCCGATGCCCAGGCCGCTGACCACCGCATCCTTCAGGAACGCGAAGTTTTCGGAACTCAGCGTGGGCGCCAGCACCACCTGTTCGCGCTCGCCGGTGGCGTGGCGGATACCCGAGGCCTTGAGTTTCTGGCCGATTGGCGATGCGCAAACGATGGCATGGGCGCCAAGGTCGGCCAGCACCGCCGGCTTCGGCCTGCCGGCCAGATAGGCCGGTGCGCCGCAGACAATCCAGTCGACCGCGCCGATCTCGGTCGCCACGACCGAATCGGGCGGCGTCGAGATGATGCGCAGCGCCACCTCGACATCTTCGGAGACCAGGTTGTGGATGCGGTTGTCGAACACCACGTCGAGCGTGATGTCTGGATAGCGCTGCTTGAACTGCACCAGCAGCGGCGACAGCATGGCGTGCCCCAGGCCGGTAGGTACCGACAGCCGCACATGGCCCTGCAGGCTCTTGCCCATGCTGCTGATCAGCGCATTGGCGGCCGCCACTTCGCCCAGGATGTTCCTGCCGTGCTCGTAGAGGCCAGCGCCCACCGGCGTGGGTTCCACGTGGCGCGTGGTCCGGCGCAGCAACTGCACGCCCAGTTCTTCTTCCAGCGCCTTGAGGTGGTAGCTGACATTGGCGCGCGTCATCTTGAGCTTGCGCGCGGCGGCGCTGAGGTTGCCGGCGTCGACGATATCGACGAACAGGCGCAGGGCGTTGAGGTCCATGACGAAGCTGGCGCGGAAATGAAAAAGGGGCCCGAAGGCCCCTCAGTTTGCCATGACGCCAGGCGTGCGCGTCTCGGCGGGTGTCTCAGTGCTCGTGATGCAGGTACTTCGCCTGGCGCGGCAGCCGCAGGCTGACCAGGAAGGCGATGGCCATCATGACGGTGACATACCAGTAGAACGCCGTCTCGTGGCCCACCGACTTCAGGCCCAGTGCCACGTATTCGGCCGTGCCGCCGAACAGCGCATTGGCGATGGCGTAGGCCAGGCCCACGCCCAGCGCGCGCACTTCGGGCGGGAACATCTCGGCCTTCACGATGCCGCTGATCGACGTATAGAAGCTGACGATGGCCAGCGCCACGCAGATCAGCAGGCCGGCCAGTTCCGGGCTGGAAACCGTCTTCAGCGCGGTCAGGATCGGCACCGTGGCGATGGTGCCCAGCGCGCCAAACAGCATCATGTTGTGGCGGCGGCCGATGCGGTCGGACAGCGCGCCGAAGAACGGCTGCATGCACATGTAGAGGAACAGGCAGACCGTCATCACGTAGCTGGTGGTCTTGATCGGCAGGTGGGCCGTGTTGACCAGGAACTTCTGCATGTACGTGGTGAACGTGTAGAAGATCAGCGACCCGCCGGCCGTATAGCCGAGCACGGTGAAGAACGCGGCCTTGTGATGGCGGAAGATCTCGCTCACGGTGCCCGCTTCCTTGCTGTTGCGCTGCTGCGCGGTGGTGGTCTCATGCAGCGTGCGGCGCAGCAACAACGCCACGACGGCCGTGACGGCGCCCACCACGAACGGAATGCGCCAGCCGTAGGATTTCAGTTCGGCTTCGGTCAGCAACTGTTCCAGAAGCACGATGACCAGCACCGCCAGCAACTGGCCGCCGATCAGGGTCACGTACTGGAACGACGAGAAGAACCCGCGCCTGCCCTTGAGCGCCACTTCGCTCATGTAGGTGGCGGTGGTGCCGTATTCGCCGCCGACCGACAGGCCCTGCAGCAGCCGCGCCACCAGCAGCAGCGCTGGCGCCCAGTTGCCGATGGACGCGTAGGTGGGCAGGCAGGCAATCAGCAGCGAGCCGAAGCACATCATGACCACCGAGATCAGCAGCGAGTTCTTGCGGCCGTTGCGGTCGGCGATGCGGCCAAACAGCCAGCCGCCGATCGGCCGCATCAGGAAGCCCGCCGCAAACACGCCGGCGGTGTTCAGCAGCTGTGCCGTAGGGTCGCCCTTCGGGAAGAAGGCCGGCGCGAAATAGATCGCGCTGAATGCGTAGATATAGAAGTCGAACCATTCCACGAGGTTGCCCGACGACGCGGCCACGATGGCAAAGACGCGCTTTCTGGTTTCTTCGGGGGACGGTGCC
Source organism: Cupriavidus sp. D384 (assembly GCF_001652915.1). GTDB lineage: Bacteria > Pseudomonadota > Gammaproteobacteria > Burkholderiales > Burkholderiaceae > Cupriavidus. Next base: position 42,861 of record NZ_BBQI01000010.1, on the reverse strand, counting down.
GTGCCGTTGACGGCGGAGGAGGCGATGTCTGTCATAGGACCTTCTGTTCTTGGCTTGGCGGCGGGGGAGCCGCTGGGTACGGACGAGGAGAGCGAGGTGCGACGTGAATCGGCAAAACCGCCATGCCGGCCTGGGGCGTCGCAAGTCGGGCCCGTGTGCCCGCCCAGCGTAGCGCGGAACGGCCGGCCACCCAAGGGGGGCGGCTTTCATTGTGCCGCCTGCGTATTGCAAATGCCTTGCCAGCAGGGGTTTTGCGCCGCATTGTCCGACGGGCTGAATAGAGTTTTTACAAAACGCACCGTGGCGGCACGAAAATCCTGACCCATGACATCGGTCACAGCACCGGCTTGCGTGGGCCGCACGGCTGCGCAATCATGCAGTTCGATTCTGAACGCCGTGCCTTTCAACTCCCTTGTCAATGTCCAATCTGCGCTTCCTGCCATTCCTGCTGGCCCCGTTGCTGTGGCTCCCCGCCGTGGCCGTGCTGGCCGAGGGCGATCCCAACCTCGTGCAGTGCCAGCGCATCAACAAGGCGCAGCTGCGGACGGCCTCCGAGGAAACGCTGCTGTTCCTGCGCTGCCGCGCGCGGCAGATTTCCTATGAAGCCCCGCGCCTGCGCGGTGTCACGCAGAAATTTCGGGACGACCTGGTGTTCGCCTGCCTGGACCAGGCCGACGAGATCGAACACCAGCTAAGGGTGAGTCATGGCTATACGCGTGAGTCGCTGGCCCGCAAGAAATGTGACCAATAGAGCCTTTCTGGCTATTGTCAAATTATCTTGACGGTTCTGTCCAAGTTGGCGTGGATTGTCAAAATCGATGGTCGGCGTACCATTGGCGGCCATTGTTGTTGTACCGACTCACCCGGAGACTGTCATGGCCCTCGACGCCGAATCCTTTTCCCTGCTGCGCGCGTCCGTGCAGCGTTTCATCGATGAGCGCCTGAAGCCGGCCGAAGATACTCTCGAGGAAATCGATGACGTGCCGGCCGACATCGTGGCCGACATGAAGGAGATGGGCCTGTTCGGCATCTCCATCCCGGAAAACTACGGTGGCATCGGCCTGTCGATGTCGCAGGAATGCGATGTGGTCTATGACCTCGGCCACACGGCCTTCGCGTTCCGCTCGGTCTTCGGCACCAACGTGGGCATTGGCTCGCAGGGCATCCTGATGGATGGCACGGAAGAGCAGAAGCAGACCTACCTGCCCAAGATCGCCAGCGGCGAACTGGTCATCTCCTTCGCGCTGACCGAACCGAACGCCGGTTCGGACGCCGCATCGCTGCAGACGCGTGCCGAGCTGGATGGCGACCACTACGTCATCAACGGCACCAAGCGGTTCATCACCAACGCCCCGCGCGCCGGCGCCTTCACGCTGATGGCCCGCACGGGCGGCCCCGGTGCCTCGGGCATTTCGTCGTTCATCGTACCGGCCGACACCCCGGGCATCTCGCTGGGCAAGCCCGACAAGAAGATGGGCCAGCGCGGCACCAAGACGTGCGACGTGGTGCTCGAAAACGTGCGCGTGCCGGCCGCGAACATCATCGGTGGCGTGCCGGGCGTGGGCTTCAAGACGGCCATGAAGGTGCTGGATCGTGGCCGCCTGCATATCTCCGCGCTGGCTTGCGGCATGGCACATCGCCTGATTACCGATGCCGTGGCCTATGCGAAGGAGCGCAAGCAGTTCGGCAAGCCGATTGGCGACTTCCAGCTGATCCAGGCCATGCTGGCCGACAGCCAGGCCGAACTGTACGCCGGCCTGTCGATGGTGCGCGACTGCGCGCAGCGCTACGACGCCAAGCCGGCCGGCCAGAGCGACCCCGAGGTGAGCATGCTGGCGTCCTGCACCAAGATGTTCTGTACCGAAATGGTGGGCCGCGTGGCCGATCGCGCCGTGCAGATCCACGGCGGCGCCGGCTACATCGCCGAATACAAGGCCGAGCGGTTCTACCGCGATGTGCGCCTGCTGCGCCTGTACGAAGGCACCACGCAGATCCAGCAACTGATCATCGCCAAGCAGCTGCTGCGCGACTGATCCGGCTGAACGCAGCGGACTGACCCAAGGGGATAGGAGACAGGATGAGCAAGATCCAGGTTGCGGCCCCACAGGGGATGGCCGCTGCAGACAACCACGGCGCAGTGCATCGCCTGCGCGCCGTGGTGGCGACGTATCGCACCACGCTGCAGGCCTACACGCTGGTGGTGTCGGCCGACACGTTGATGGCACTGTCGAACGGCCCCGAGCCGACGCATTCGGCACGCGACTATCGTGCCCAGGCACACCTCGACCGCCTGCGCCACGCCGTGCGCGATTGCGGACTGGCGCTGCCCAGCGCCATTGTCGTGGCGGTGGCGGGCGGCACCATGCGCTGCGAATGCGACCATCTCTACTCGCTGGATCTTGATTCGCGTGCCGGCGACAGCCTGATCGTGCTCGACGGATACGATCGCCTGGCCGAGCTTGCCGATACCGGGCGCGGCCATATCAAGACGCTGGTCACGGCGGTGTTGTGTTCCAACGTGACAACCGCTGCCGAGCCCACCCTGCCCGCCACCGAGGCCGACTGCGCGCTGATGCACGTGTCGGCGGCCGCGCGCTGGGCCGGCGCCACGCGCGTCTGGCAGTAAGCCGCGCGACGCGTTGACGCCGCGCCGATGATCGGGGCTCAGGCCCAGATCGTGTCGACTTCTCGCAGCAGATGGCCCGCCAGGATGTAGTCGCCAAGGCGCGATGCCTTGGCTTCAAGGTCCAGCAAATCCCGATCGGCCAGCAGGCCCAGGTCGAACTGGCAGTACAGGTTGCGCTGCCGGAACGTGGTCTTGGGCCTGCTCAGCCCTTCAAGCAGGGCTTCACGTGAGCGGACGGCGATACTTTCCTGTCCGCGATATTGCACCTTGATGCCGCGCTTCTCGCCCAGCCGGCCGAGCTCGATGGCATCCTGCCATCCGGTCTCATAGTCCAGCTCAAGCCCAAGCGCCTGCTCCGAGGCCAGAAGCCTGAGCGCTTCCGCCTTGCTGCCAGCTCGCACAATTGACATCCATACCTCAAGTCACAAAAAGGACTGTATAAATATACAGTGATCGGGCGGTTGTCTCAAGGGCCGCGTGGGGTCGCGTCCCCGGACGGCTCAAGGCTTGCTGGCGTCGGGCGGTGCGGCGGCCGCAGGTGTTCCGGCTTCGGCAGGAACCGCCGCCGGCACCCCATTGCCCGCGCCGAAATCGCCAGCGAATGCCTGCGTCAGCATGGCCGGGCCCAGATAGCGCCGGATCGCGGCATTGACGGCTGCCGGCGTGGCCGTGCGGATGCCTTCCTCGATGGCCGCCGTGTGGGCCATGGTCCGGCCCAGGTACGCCTGGTTGGCCAGCGCGCCAGCCAGCGCCCCATCGCGCGTGCGGCTGACCATGCCTTGCTGCAGAAGGCCGCTGGCCGCTTCCGACAGTTCGCTGGCCGTGATGCCATCGCGGACAAAGCGTGCCATCTCTTCGTCGACGGCCTTGCGCAGGCGCGGCAGGTTCTGTGGAGCATAGGCGGCCCAGAGCCCGAACCGTCCCGCGCGATCAAGCGCGCCGATTGTCAGCGAGCTGGACACCCCATAACTGATGCCGTCCACCTGGCGCAGGCGGTCTGCCAGCCGGCTGCGCATGCCGGTACCGCCGAACACGCGGCTCGCGATCAGCATCAGCGGGTAGTCGGGCGAGTCGCTGACCAGGTCCACGGGCTGCGCGGCCACGTAGACCGCATTGGCCTTGCCCGGTGTGTCGAGCGTGAAATCGGTAGCCGGAATTGCCACGAAAGGCCGGTCCACCCGCTCGAACGGCACCTCGGCGCGCCAGTCGCCAAACAGGAACCCGGCTTGCCGGACGGCGTCGTTGGCATCGAAATCGCCAACAATCGCCAGCTGTGCATGCTCCGCGCCGTAAAAGCGCGCGTGGAAGTCCCGCAGGTCGGCCACCGAAACGGTACGCAACTGCGCCACGCTTTCGTCGAACGTTGGCGTGTAGCGCGGGTCGCCGGGCGCGTACGGATTGCCGTGGCGGCCCAGGGCATTCGGCGCCAGCGCGTTGGGCTGCTTGCGCTGGCTCTCGATGCCGGCAATGCTGCTGGCCCGCAACGTCTCCAGTTCGTTGCCCGGGAAGGTCGGCATGCGCAGCACGGTGCGCAGCAAGGCCAGCACGTCGGGCAGGTACTCGCGCCGCGTGTCGAAGCGGACGGTCACGCGTTCGTCGCTGCCGGAGATCGATACGTTGGCCTTCAGGGCCTCGAAGCGGTCGGCGATCTGTTGCCGCGTGAAGGCCCCAGCGCCGCGGTCTAGCATCGCACCGGTCAGCGATCCGACCGAATTCTTGCCCTGCAGCGCCTGGAGGTTGCCGATGCGCAGGATCAGCGTGCCGTTGACGGCGCCACCGCGCGTGGGCTTGGACAGCAATGCCAGCTGCATGCCATTGGGCAGCGTCTGGCGCACCGTATGCGCATCGATATTGGCTGGGCCTGGATCGAAGGCGGCCACCGCCTGCGCGGCCGGCTTGCCTGTGTAATGCTGCGTCAGCGCGGCCAGGTCGGGCGCGGCCGGGATGGCCGCCAGCTGCGGCTTGTCGCCCGGCACGAACTCGCCCACCGTGCGATTGGCCGGGCGGAAGTAGTTTTCCGCCACCCGTTGCACGTCGGCCCGGGTCGTGGTCTCCACGCGGTCGCGGTTGATGAAGAACAGACGCCAGTCGCCCTTGGCAATCGCCCCCGACAGCGCGACGCCGTAGGCGGCCGGATCGTTCAGCGTTTTCTCATAGGCGTTGCGCAGCCGTACACGGGCGCGCTCGATTTCCTCGTCGGTCACCGGATGCGTCGCGACACCCTCCACGGTGGCGATCAGCGCATCGCGCACCGGTTCGATCGGACGATCCTTGCTGGTGCCCGCCGCGAACTGGATCACCCCCGGATCCTTCATCGACGTGAAGAGCGACCCCTGCCATGCCGCCTTGCGGGTGTCCACGAGGCTGCGCTCCAGCCGGCCGCCCGGCGTGTCCGCCAGGATGACCGCCAGCATGTCCAGCGCGGTGATGTCGGGGTGGGCGCCGGGCGCCACGTGATACATCGCGGACACGATGCTGCTGTCGCCAGGCCGCACCAGCGTCAGTTCGCGCGCGCCTTCCTGGGCGGGCTCGACCGTGTATTCGGTCGGCAGTACGCGCGCCGGACGCGGAATCGGTCCGAAGGCCTGTTCGATCCGGGCCAGCGTGCGTGCGGGGTCGAACTGCCCGGTGACCACCAGCACCGCATTGTCGGGCTGGTAGTAACGGCGATAGAACGCCTGCAGGTTGTCGATGCCCACGCGTTCCACGTCGCTGCGCGCGCCGATCACGGCCTTGCTGTAGTTGTGCCAGCGGTAGGCCGCCGCGTACATCTGCTGCTGCAGCATGCGCATGGGATTGTTCTCGCCAATCTCCATTTCGTTGCGCACCACGGTCATTTCGCTGTCCAGGTCCTTGCGCGCGACGAAGCTGTTGACCATGCGGTCGGCCTCCATGCGCAATGCCCAGTCGAGGTTGTCCTCGCTGGCCGCGAAGGTCTCGAAGAAATTGGTACGGTCCTGGTTCGTGGTGCCGTTGTACTGCATGCCGCGCCGCGCAAACTCGGTGGGAATGGTCTTGCCCGGCAGCGACGGCGTGCCCTTGAACAGCAGGTGTTCAAGCAGGTGCGCCATGCCCGTTTCGCCGTAGTTCTCGTGGCGGCTGCCCACCAGGTAGGTCATGTTGACCGTGGTGGTGGGTTGCGCGTCGTCGGGCGCCAGCAGGACGCGCAGTCCGTTGGGCAGCCGGTATTCGGTGATGCCTTCCACTGTGGTGACGGGCGTGGCGCGTGCCACTGGCGCGGCAGGCGGCGGTGCCGCCAGCGGCCCGGTGCGCGCCGCGTGGGCGGCGGGGATGCTCAGGCCGCATACGAGGGTCACGGCAATGGCGGCCATGCGGGTCATGCCGGCAACGGGACGACGATTCATGCAAACTCCAGAAGCGGCGCGCAACGCCGCAGGTGAGCAGATTCTAGCCTTAGCGGCGTGCCGTGCAACGCGGTCGACCGCACTTTCAGAATCGGGCGCAAAGTGACGTCGCCATTCCTCCGGAACGGTTTCAGGAGAATGTCCGATTCCAGCGCATCCGGCGCGCCGCCCTGGCGTAGGATGCAGGCCATGGAACTCGATCCCGACACCTGCTACAAGGCCGTTGCGTCACACGACCGCCGCTTCGACGGACGCTTCTTCGTAGGCGTGTCGTCAACGGGCGTGTACTGCCGGCCGATCTGCGCGGTGCGCACGCCGAAGCGCGAAAACTGCACGTTCTACGAATCCGCCGCGGCAGCGGAAAAGCATGGCTTCCGGCCGTGCCTCCGCTGCCGTCCGGAACTGGCCCCGGGCCATGGCCTGGCCGACATCTCCGGGCGGCTGGCGCAGGCCGCTGCCACACTGATCGACGAAGGTTTCATGACGGGCGCCGGCGTGGCACAGCTGGCCGCGCGGATCGGCGTGACCGAGCGTCACCTGCGCCGGTTGTTCGATGCCGAGTTTGGCGTGTCGGTGCATGAATATGCGCAGACGCAGAAGCTGCTGCTGGCCAAGCGCCTGCTGACCGATACCGCGCTGCCCGTGACCGAAGTGGCGCTGGCGGCCGGGTTTGGCAGCGTGCGCCGCTTCAACGACGTGCTCAAGGAGCGCTATGGCCTGACGCCACTGGCGATGCGCAAGCGGGCTGCCGACGGCATGGCCGATCGCCTGGTTTTCGAGCTCGGCTATCGTCCGCCGCTGGCCTGGGCCGAATGGCTGGGCTTCCTGGCAGTGCGGGCCGTCGACGGCATCGACCAGTGTCACGGCGAGGTCTACACGCGCACCATCGCCATCGAGGCGGGCGGCCACCGGCACCTCGGCTGGGTGCGGCTGGAACACGTGCCAAAGCGCACGGTGGTGCGGGTCACGTTGTCCGGCTCGCTGGCGCACGTGATTCCGCAGGCGCTGGGCAAGGTGCGCCGCCTGTGCGACCTGGGTTGCCGGCCCGATATCGTGGACGCCCACCTGGGCGAACTGGCGGCGGGCACGCCGGGCATGCGCCTGCCGGGCACGTTCGACGGGCTGGAGATTGCAGTGCGGGCCATCGTCGGACAGGTGATTTCGGTGGTGCAGGCGCGCCGCATTCTGGCGCGGCTGGTACGCATCGCTGGCGAACCGTTGCCAGCGCAAGCGCTGGCGGGCCTGGCGCATCCGGGCGGCCCCGATCCGGCGGCGCCGCTGACCCATGCCTTCCCCACCGCGCAGGCGCTGGCCGCGCTGCCCGATGCCGATTACCAGGCGGCCGGGGTATCGGTGCCGAAGATCCGTGCGATCAGGGCGCTGGCACGGCAGGTGGCAGCCGGCGAGATCCGGCTCGATCCGCATGCGGCGCCGGACGACACCGTCGCGCGGCTTTGCGCGATCGAAGGCATCGGTGACTGGACGGCGCAATACGTAGCCATGCGCGCGCTGGGCTGGCCCGATGCCTTCCCCGGCACCGACTACGCACTGCGCAAGGTGCTGGACGTCAGCACCGTGCGGGCGATGCAGGCAAAGACCGCGCAATGGGCACCTTGGCGGGCCTATGCGGCGATCCATCTGTGGCATCGCTACGAGGAAATCAAGGATGGTGCGCAGGCGCCGGCTGGCGGCGTCGGCGGCAATGACATCCGGAACAGCAACATCAAGGACAGCGAGGAAGAAGCAGCATGAACAGCTATCAGATCATCGACAGCCCGCTGGGCAACATCCTGCTGCGCGCGCAAGACGGCCTGCTGACGGGCGTGTTCTTCGCGGGACAGAAGTACTACCCCAGCCAGGCAAGTGCCACGGGGCCGGCGTCCGACGCCGATGCGCGCGTGCTGGCGCAGGCGGCGGACGAACTCGACGCCTATTTCGACGGCCGGCTGCATACGTTCACGGTGCCGATCCGGTTTGCCGGCAGCGCCTTCCAGCAACGGATCTGGCAGGCCCTGTGCGACATCGAATTTGGCGAAACGTCGACGTACGGACAATTGGGCGCTGGCCTGGGCCTGCCGCCGAGCCATTCGCGCGCGGTGGGCGGGGCCGTGGGGCGCAATCCGCTGTCGGTCATCGTGCCATGCCATCGCGTCCTGGGCGCCTCGGGGGCGCTGACCGGCTATGCGGGTGGGGTCGATCGCAAGCGTGCGCTGCTGGGCCTGGAGGGCGTGCTGCAGCCCGGCGGCGCAGGTGGGCCGGGCCGCGCGCAGGCGGGCCAGGCCGCGTTGGCGCTGTATTGAACGGTGCCGCGGCTATTTATCGCGATCGACACGCCGGCCACGCTGGCGGACAGGCTGCTGCAAACCCTGCCTGCTCATCGTGATATCCGGCCCACGCCAGCCGCGCAGCTGCACCTGACGCTGCGTTTCCTGGGCGATTGCGATGCGGCGGCCACGGCAGAGATCGCACAGGCGCTGCATGCCGTGGACGTCAAACCCATGCAACTCCACGTTAGCGGGGTGGGCCGCTTTCGGGGCCGGCAGGGTTCGATCCTGTGGGCCGGGCTGGCCGAATCGGCGCCCTTGCAGGATTTGTTCGATTCCGTGACCGCGGTGCTCGACACCCAGGGCGTCGCGCCCGACCCCCGCCGCTTCCGGCCGCACCTGACCCTCGCACGCAGCCGTCCGGGCGCACCCGAGCCGCTGCTGCGCGACTGGCTTGGTGCGTTCCACAACCTGGCACCGCCGCCATGGAGCGTCGACCGGTTCCTGCTCTACGAGAGTTTTCTGAGCAAGCAAGGCGCGCGGCACGTGGTGCGCGACACCTATCGGCCAGCTACCCCAGGTTGCTGACACCGAGCGCCACGCCAAGCCCGCACAGCGTGGTGCCGATAACCCGGTCCAGCAGCCGCTGGCGCCGCAGCATGGCCGCGCGCAATGCCGGCGAGCCAAAGCACCACGCGACGATGCCGAACCACACCAGGTGCGCCAGCGACATGAACAACCCGTAGCCGAACTGCGCCGCCAGCGGCGTATGGGGGCTGACCACCTGCGTGTAGGTGCTGACCACGAACAGTGTGGTCTTCGGGTTCAGCGCGTTGGTCAGAAAGCCCATGCGGCAGGCCGCCGCGCCGGAAATGGCCGCTGCGGCCGTGGTGTCGACGGCCAAGGCCTTGCGGTTGCGCAGGGTCTGGATGCCGATCCACACCAGATAACCCGCACCCAGCAGCTTGATGATCGACAGCACCCCATGGGCATGGGCAATCAGCAGCGACACCCCGAACATCGTATAGGCCACATGCACCTGCACGCCCATGGCGATGCCCAGCGCGCACAGCAGCCCGGTGCGCCGCCCGAACAGGTAGCTGTTGCGGGTGACCATGGCGAAATCGGGCCCCGGGCTGATAACGGCAAGGATGGTGATCGTGGCAACGGCGGCAAGTTCGGCAAGCGGGGTCATTTCTGGTCAGTTTTCGTTGTGGAAGGTGGCGGCGGCAGAGACCTGGCAGGCGCCATTCTGTCTCGCAGAAATGGGTACGGAAAGCGATTTATACTGGCGCAATTCCGTGAGTAAAACTGACTGATCGCATGGCTTCGATGCACTGGCTGGGCTGGATCCGCTTTTTCGAGGCCGCGGCGCGGCACCAGAATTTCGCCCGCGCGGCCGCCGAACTTCACCTGACGCATGGCGCGATCAGCCGCCAGATCCGGCAACTGGAAGACGCGCTGGGCGTGCCGCTGTTCGAGCGGCGCAACCGGGCCGTATTTCTGACCGAAGCCGGGCAGACGCTGCACGCGGCGGCCACCCAATCGATGGATCTGCTGGCGGCGGCCGCCGAGCGGATCCGCGCGCCGGCCGCGAATGCGGCGCTGGTGCTGTCGTGCGAACCCACCATTGCCATGCGCTGGCTGATTCCACGGCTCAGCCGGTTTTCGGCCGTCCATCCGGACATCCCGCTGCATCTGATGGCGGCCGGGGGGCCGGTGGACTTTGCCGCCCAGGGCATCGACGTTGCGTTGCGGCGCAACGATTTCGCGTTCGACCCGCGCTGGCATACCAGCGAACTGGCGCCCGAGCGCGTGGGGCCGGTCTGTCGGCCCGACCAGGCATCGGTCGCGCTGGCCGATGCCGTGCGGCTGCATACCCGCACGCGCCCCGATGCCTGGCAGCGCTGGGCCCGCAGCGCCGGGGCGGCGCAGCCCGGCAGCCCGGACGGCGCCAAAGGTGGCCTGGCCGGACAGCGCGACGCCTGGTACGAACACTTCTATCTGAGTCTGCAGGCCGCGGCCGCCGGCCTGGGCTGGGCCGTCGCATCGGAATGGATGGCTGCCGACGAACTGGCCGATGGCCGGCTGACCGCACCATGCGGGTTTGTGCCCGATGGCTCGGCGTATCACCTGATATCGCCAGTGCCGTTTGCCAGGGATCCGCGCCGCGAGGCGCTATTGCAGTGGTTGCGCGCTGAACTGGGGCGGCCGGCCCCTGGTCCGGCACCTGGTTCGGCGGACACGTCCATGGGGTAACGGATCGATGCGGAAAGCGCAGCGGAAGCTACCCCACCGAAGTCGGTTTCTAAAGTTACGTCGTATTTTGCCGAAGGCCAAGGCATATGCTTGCGTCGCTAAGGTGGCGCGCTTACCATGCGGCGGCTGGCGCGCCGCGCGCTGACAGATCCATTGCCCGCCCGCCCCGGCGACCCGCGGCGCAACCACTATTAGAAGTAGCGTATTCCATGAGTCTTCAAGATCCCCGCGGGCCGCAGGAAGGCCAATCCTTGTCCCAGTTCGAGGGCGAGTCCGACGAGCGGGACTCTGCGCAGTCGGATGAACGCTACCGGCTGACGCACAGTTCGCAGATCGGTACGGTGCTGCGCGACATGGCCTGGCAGAAGTGCCTGCTGAACGTGCGCTCGCGCAATGGCTCGGAAATCGTGACGTCGATCCTGCACGTCGACCCGGCCAACAAGACATTTATTTTCGACTGGTGCCGTGCCGATGCCGAGCGCCAGGCGTTGATGGGCTCGGAGATGAACGCCTTTTCGGGCCTGCTGCGCGGGGTGCCGGTGAACTTCGTGGTGGGCACGCCCGGTGCCACGCGTTTCGAAGGCGGCCCGGCCTTTATCGCCGACTTCCCCGAAAAGCTCTACCACTTCCAGCGCCGCCGCCACTTCCGCGCCCGTACGCTGCTGACCAAGGGTTATCGCTGCGAGATCGTGCTGCCGGATTCGGTCGACAAGTCCACGCTGCAGCTCGATATCGCCGACCTTTCGCTGTCCGGCGTGGGCCTGCGCTCGCGCCAGGTGGGCGCCGACCTGCTGCCGGTGGGCACGGTCATCAAGAAGTGCCGCCTCGATTTTGCCGAGCTGGGCCGGCTTGAGCTGGACATGCAGGTGGTGGGCCACTGGCTGGTGGGGTTTGACGACAACACCGTCCACCACTACGGCTGCGCGTTCCTGAATCCGGATGGACGCATGGAAAACTTCCTGCAGCGCCTGGTGTTCCAGCTGGAACTGGCGCACCGGGGCTGAGCCCCGGTTCGGACCTCAACAGGGTCAGCTTCCCACCAGCTTGCCGATCGCGGCTGCCGCCTCGCGCATGGGGCCGAGCAGCCGCGCGATCATTTCGGATTCCGATACCTTGTTGGCCTTCACGCTCACGCTGATGGCCGCCACCACCATGCCCGTCTGGGCGCGCACCGGCACGGCAATCGCCCGCAGGCCCGGCTCCAGTTCCTCGTCGATCAGCACATAGTCCAGTTCGCGTGCGCGCTGGAACGCCGTTTCCAGCTCCGGACGCGAGACCTTGGTCAGCAGCGTGCGCGGGCGCAGTTCGGCATGTTCGAAGAACGCTTCGAGCACGGCGTCCGGCTGGTGGGCCAGCAGCAGCCGGCCCGTGGATGTGCAATACGCCGGCAACCGGCTGCCCATGCCCAGCGCGTGGGTCAGCACGCGATGCACCTCGGAACGCACCAGGTACAGGATGTCGATGCCATCGAGGATGGCCAGCGCCGACGTCTCGTGAACCCGCGCGCTCAGCGTGTCGAGGATGGGCTGCGCCGATGACACCAGCGACGTCGACGAGAAATAGGCATGCCCCAGATGCAGCACGCGCGGCCGCAGGGCAAAGTGCCCGTCCTGCTGGCTTACGTAACCGAGCTGCTCCAGCGTATAGAGGCAGCGCCGCACCGATGCGCGCGACAACTGCGTGCGTTGGGCCACCTGCGAGATAGTGAGCGGCCGCTTGCGCTCCGAGAACGCCTCCAGCACGGTCAGGCCGCGCGCCAGCGACAGCATGAAGTTCGGATCCCCGGCAAAGCTCTTGAGAATGTCGGCCGGCGGATGGGCGGCGCGGACAGTGTCGGCCTGGGCTGGCTTGAGGTGGATGGGATTGGGGGCGTCCATGGCAGGGGGCGATGCGCTGTTCGATAATCGCGCATCTTAACGCTCCGGCACGTAGATTGCCGAATTCCGGACAAAAAAATGTCGCCGATTGGGGCGGCGACCGGGGAAGGGGGTGTCAGGAGGACGGGGGTCCAACCGACATCGTCGAGTATAGAGAGCCGCACAGAGACATTACATACAACTAACGAGGGGGTTCGGTGTGCCGCACTTTGTGGCACCCGCGCCTAAGGTTTGCCCAGGAACAGGTAGAAGGCATAGTGTCCGCCGGATGCCCGGCCGTAGGCCACGTACAGCGGCCCGATCGGGCTGTCGACGCCCAGGAACAGCGATCCCGACTTCAGCAACCCGGTGGGGCTGCCCGCCACCAGCGGCGCGCCTACCCGGCCGGCTTCCAGCGATGCCCCCGCGTAAACCCCTTCCAGCAGCGTCTGCTTGACGAGCTTGTTGTAGTAGACCAGCCGGGCAAACTGGATATTGCCGCCGATCAGTTGCCCGGTGCTGTAGCCGGACTGCTGCAGGAATCCGCCCCACTGGAACAGGTCGTAGCGGGGCAGCCCTGGTCCGCCGATGTTGCTGCCGGCGCGGATGCCCAGGTTCACCGTGCTGTTGCCGAATGAATACGCGCCCGTCGCCGTCAGTTCGCCCTTCGTATAGGTATCGGTCGCCCCCATGCCGGCCTGCGACGAGAACACGTTGACCGATCCGCCATAGCCAAATCGCGGGAAGTTGATGCTGTCGAGCTGGTCGAACAGCAGCCGGCCGGTGATGGCCCGCCGCTGCACGTCGCCGCCGGAGGTTGGCGCAAGCGATTCGGGGCCGGTGGACAGCGATACGTTCTGGTGCCCGATCAGCACGCCAACCCGCGCCTCGCCATACTTGGTGAACTGGCTGCCCACGTCGAACGCGATATCGGTGCGGCGCAGGTCATATTCGGCCACCTTGCTGTCGCCGCTGTAGACGTTCACGGGCCGGCGCTCAAGCTCGATGCGCGGCGCCACGAAGAACTGCTGGCGCGTATCGAGCGGCTGGTAGAACTCGCTGACCAGGCTCGACGTCTGGCCCACCTGCACGTCGTTGCGCCATTCCGCGCCCAGCGAATTCAGCCAGGTGCGGCGGTAGCTGGCGAGCAGGTTGAAGTAGGCATTGCCACGGAAGTCCGAATTCAGGCCCAGCCCGAAGCGCAGGTAGTCGGGCCCGTAGCTCTTTTCGATGGCCTCCACGTTCAGCACCCGCTTGCCCGGCTCTTCCAGGAAACGGTAGTTCACGTGCTCGAAATCGCCCGTGCCGAACAGGCGCCGCATGTCGCGGTCCAGCGTGGCCTGCGAAATTGGCTCGCCGGGGCGCGTTTCCATCGTGGCGGACGCAAAGGCCGGGTTGACACGCTCCAGCGGCGCGAAGCGGATTTCGTCGACCGGCCGCAGGTCGGGCGGCGGCAGTGCCCGCTGCGCGACGCGCAGGGTGGCGTACTGATCTTCCGGCAGCGACAGCGCGGACAGCCGGTCGGCAACGCGCTGCGCGGCGGCTTCGCCAATCGGGATGGTCTTGGGCAGGTGGTTGAAGTCGCCGGCCGAGAAATCGCCCAGGGCGGGTTCGATCAGGATGTCGGTCGGCTTCAGCGACGCCAGCGACGTGCGCACGTTCTGTTCGGTCAGGATATTGAGCATTTGCCCGGTCACGCCGATCAGAGAGGTCAATTCCTCGCGCTTCATCAGCGGCGTGCCCAGGTTCACGGCAATGATGATGTCGGCGCCCATGGCCCGCGCCACATCCACGGGCAGGTTGTCGGTCAGCCCGCCGTCGACCAGCAGCTTGCCTTCGTACTCGGTGGGCGCCACCGCGCCGGGCACCGACATGCTGGCCCGCATGACATTGGCGAGTTCGCCCTCGCTGAAGACCACGGGCGTACCGGCCACCAGGTCGGTGGCCACGGCGCGGTAGGGAATCGGCAGCGAATCGAAATCGCGATAGCCGGGCGCATTCGCCAGCTGGCGCAGCACGGTTTCAAGCTGCACGCCCGACACCGCGCCCTTCGGCAGCAGCAGCCCGTCTGACCGCACCCCGATCTCGGGCGTCACCAGGTTGGTGTGATCCTCGATCTTGCGGCGGATGGCCAGGTCCTGGCGCGGTGGCCGTTCCTTGAACAGCGCGTCGGTCGACAGGCCGCCAACCAGCTTTTCCATATCGGCCGTGCTCATGCCCGTGGCGTACGCGCCGCCGACCAGCGATCCCATGCTGGTGCCGGCGATGCAGTCCACCGGCACGCGTAGCGATTCCAGCACCTTCAGTACGCCGATATGCGCCGCGCCGCGCGCACCGCCCCCCGAAAGCACCAGGCAGATGCGCGGGCGGCCGTCCGGATGTGGCGGCAGGGCCGGGGTGGCAATGGGCTTGCCGGGCGTGGCGGGTGCAAGTACCGGCGGGGCGGTAGGGGCAGGATTGGGCGGCGGCAATACCTGGCGGCCCGCTTCGGCCGCGATGGCGGCGGCGCAGGCCAGCATTGCCGCCAGGCCTGCGGCGGACCGATGCAATGCGGAAGTGACGCGCGTGGCAGTGACCATGGCAATAGGCAGTCCGCCGTGTACCGGTTCGGCGCCACAACACTATCAGCAGCGTCCAGCCCGGCACAGCTTTGTCGAAACAATTCAATATCGCCCCGGTTTCCTGCATATCAGGGATTGCCTTGGCATGCATTGGACCAAAGACCCTGATCGGGCAGGCGTCATATACTGGCGCGGTTTTGGTCTTCCACTGCCCAGCCGTGTCCGCCGCCGAGTCCTTCCCGCCGCCCGATGATCCCAAGCCGCAGCCGCCCGAGCGCCCCGGCGACAACGAGTGCTGCCAGAGCGGCTGCGACCCGTGCGTGTTCGACTTCTACAACGACGAGATGGACCGCTACCGCCAGGAGCTGAAGGCCTGGGAAGCGCGCCAGGTCGGGCGCGTCAAGGTGGATCCGTGAGCCACGCCGCGGACCGCGACGGCCCCGAAGATCTGGACAGCCCCGGCGCGGTGCTGCTCGACTATGTCGAACGTCATTCGCGGCTGTTCGTGCTGACCGGCGCCGGTATCAGCACCGATTCCGGCATTCCCGGCTATCGGGACCAACAGGGGCGCTGGCAGCGTTCCGCGCCGATGACGATCACGGCATTCCTGAGCGGGCATCCGGCGCGCCAGCGCTACTGGGCGCGCAGCATGGTGGGCTGGCCCGTGGCGGACGCCGCGCAGCCGAACATCAGTCACCGCGTGGTGGCGCGGCTCGGCGACGCCGGGCGCGTCACGGGCCTGGTGACCCAGAACGTGGATGGCCTGCACCAGCGCGCCGGCAGCCGCGATGTGATCGAACTGCACGGCAGCATCGGGCAGGTGGTGTGCCTGTCGTGCGCCACGCAGTATCCGCGCACCTATATCCAGCGCTGGCTCTGGCTGCACAATCCAGACTTCCGCGATGTCTCGGCGCTGCCGGCGGCCGATGGCGATGCGCACCTGGAGTCGCCGCTGTTCGACAACTTTGCCGTGCCCGACTGCGAGCGTTGCGGCGGCGTGCTCAAGCCCGATGTGGTGTTCTTTGGCGAATCGGTGCCGCGTGACCGCGTGGACGCGGGCCGCCTTGCGCTCGATGCGGCCGATGGCATGCTGGTGATCGGTTCGTCCCTGACCGTGTTCTCGGGCTACCGCTTCTGCCTGTGGGCCGCCGAGCGTGGCCTGCCGGTTGCGGCACTGAACCTGGGCACCACGCGTGCCGATCCGCTGCTGACCTGCAAGATTTCCGCCCCGATCGGGCCGACCCTGGCAGCGCTGGCGGCGTCGCTCGGGCTCGATGCCGGTTGACCCCGCTGGCCGGCACGGCTAGGATTTGTCCGTTGCCCGCGCGTGTTGCGCTTGCCTTGCGGGCCCCCCGCTCTACCGATCACACCATGACGCCCCGAGCCATTGCCACCCTTGCTGTTGCTGCCGTTGCCGCCGAACCGTGCGGCCTGCCAGCACGCGAGCGCGGTCTGCTCGGTGCCGGTCCTGTCGCGCCTCCCCCGTTCGCGCCGCCCATGGCGCCTCCGACGGCGCCCCCACGCGGCTGATTTCCGCCGCTTTTTGTCCCCGGCTTTCCTGATGGATGACGTGCTGACGCTTGCCGCGTCAGCACGCGCCGGGGCCTGCGTGGTTTCGACAGGACCAATCAATGACTTTCCAGAAAAATGCCGTGGCGGCAGGTGCTGCCACGCAAACGCGTGCGCGCCTGCTGGCCGCACATGGTGCCACCCCGTTGTTCGTGCTGCTGTGGAGCGGCGGCGCCATCTTCAGCCGCTGGGGCCTGGCGCATGCCTCGCCTTTTGCCTTCCTGACATTGCGCTTTGTCATCGCGCTCGGCGTGCTGGCGTCGATCGGGCTGCTGCGCCGCCGCCTGCTGCCAGCCGCCGGTACGCGCGGCCGCGTGGCCCTGGCGGGCGCGCTGATGATCGGCGGCTACTCGATCTGCTACCTGCTGGCGCTCGATCACGGCATGACGCCGGGCGTGCTGGCGACGGTCCTTGGCGTGCAGCCGATCCTGACGCTGCTTTGGTCTGAGCGGCGCGTCTCGCTGGTGCGGATGGCCGGACTGGCGCTGGCGCTGGGCGGGCTGGCCACCATCGTGGCCGACAGCCTGCTGGCGGCGCGGCTGTCGGCGGGCGGCTGGGTTTGCGCGCTGGGCGCGCTGGCGTGCATGACCACCGGGGCTGTCTGGCAGAAGGGCGTGAAGCAGGCGCCGATGGAGGTGCTGCCGCTGCAATACACGGTGGCGCTGCTGATGTGCCTGGCCTGCCTGCCGTTCCAGCCGTTCCGCTTCGAACCGGTGGCAGGCTTTTTCGTGCCGCTGCTCTGGATGGGGATCGTGATCTCGGTGGCGGCAACGCTGCTGTTCTACCGGCTGATCCAGCGCGGCAACCTGGTCAACGTCACCAGCCTGTTCTATCTGGTGCCGCCGGCCACCGTGCTGCTGGATTACCTGTTCCTCGGCAACCGTCCGGCGCCGCTGGCGCTGGTTGGCATGGTGGCGATACCGGTTGGCCTGGCGCTGGTGTTCCGGCCCGCGCGCTAGTGCGGGTTAGCGCAGGTCCACCTTCACGCTGATGCCGCCGGGCGTCACGGTGATGGCGCCCGGCTGCACGTCCTTGCCGTTGAAGCGCAGTTCCTCGGGCTTGAACGTATAGAGCGGATAGTCCTTGAGCAGCTGTTCGGCCACCACGGCGCCGATGGCGTTGAGCTGTTGCCTGTACTGGCTCATGCCCTGTACCTGCACGTCCTGGACGGTGGGATTGTCCAGCAGCACGGCGCGGCGCGCGGGGTCGTACTTCACGCCGCTGTTGAGCGACATCGTGCCGTTGACCGGCGGCGCCGGCAGGATCGTGTTGGACATGGCGGCGTCCATCTGCGTGGTCACGCGGTTGGTGGCCTCGTCGAGCACCAGCCGCGGATTGGACAACTGCACGCTGACCAGTTCGCCATAACGCAGCGTGGTCGGAAACTTCTTGTCCACGGCACTTTGCAGTTCGGCCTTGGTAAACGTGTACTCGCCGGTCCAGACGTTGTAGCCGGCGTGTGCCGTGCCAAGGGCGGCGATGGCGAGAGCCGGTAGCCATCGGGAAAGGCGGCGCCGGGATTGGCGGGACTGGACGGTCAGGGGCATGTGTCGGGACGGTCGCGGGGATCTGTCGGTGGATAGCCATTGTGACCCGGCCATCCAGGTGATCGTTCCGATATGTGTGTTCCGCACCGCATCGGCCCGCCGTGCGGTTCAGTAATGCGGCGGGATCTCGTGCTGCGGATTACCTTCGGCGCCTGTGGGTGCAGCAGCGCGCACCTGTTGGTAGAGCGCGCGGAACTGGGCCTGTAGAAGGTCAAGCTGTTGCTGCTGGCGGGCAACGGTCAGGTTGAGCGTCTCGATCAGGTCCTCCTGGAAGGCGACCTTGATTTCGAGATCGGTCAGGCGGGATTCCATCAGCGATTCTCCGGTTGGGTGCGGCATTGTAGGGGATGCTACGCCGTGCCCAGCCGGAGGCGGATGGATCCGCTGCGCGACGCCGTTATTCCTTGGGCGCCACCAGCACCATCCAGGTGATGCCGAACTTGTCGGCCACCATGCCGAAGCGTTCGCTGAAGAACGTGGGCGCGGCCGGCATTACCACATGGCCGCCCTGCGACAGCGCGCCGAGGGTCTTGTCGACTTCAGCCGCGCTCGCCACCGTGATCGACAGCGCAAAACCCTTGAATTCGGCCTGGCCCTTGTTCTCGCCGTCAGACCCCATGATCGTGGTATCGCCAATCTGCAGGGCCATGTGCATGACCTTGTCGCCGCTGCCGGGGGCTGGCCCGCAGCCGGGGCCTGCATCGGGCGGGGCATCCTTGAAACGCATCAACCCTTCCACCTTGGCGCCGACGGCGGTCTTGTAGAACTCGGCCGCTTCCTCTGCGCGACCATCGAAAAACAGGTACGACTGGACTTTCGAAGACATCGACATCTCCTGCTCGGTTGGGCCCGGCAGCCCCGGGCGTTGTGCGGAAGCGGCGTTTGTGTACGCCGTCCACAATAGACTAGTCGACGGTCTGTACGATGTCCACATTTATTTTCGGCGGCCCCGCGTTTGGCGCTGACGCCGTGCCATGTCACAATTCACGGTTACGAGTTTCGGGCGCCGGACCGGCTCGCCGCGCGGTCTGATCGTGCGGGGGCGCCCCAAGAGCCGACAAATTCACCTGGTTTTCTGGCGATGACTACCATCCTGCAGCACATTCCTTCCGGCCAGCGCGTCGGTATCGCATTCTCGGGCGGCCTGGACACCAGCGCCGCGCTCCTCTGGATGCGTCAGAAGGGCGCCATTCCCTACGCCTACACCGCCAACCTGGGCCAGCCGGACGAGCCGGACTACGACGACATCCCGCGCCGTGCCATGGCCTATGGCGCCGAAGCCGCCCGCCTGGTGGACTGCCGCGCCCAGCTGGTGGCCGAAGGCATCGCCGCGCTGCAATGCGGTGCATTCCATATCTCCACCGCCGGCGTGACGTACTTCAACACCACGCCGATTGGCCGTGCCGTGACCGGCACGATGCTGGTGGCCGCGATGAAGGAAGACGGCGTCAACATCTGGGGCGACGGCAGCACGTTCAAGGGCAACGACATCGAGCGCTTCTACCGCTACGGCCTGCTGACCAACCCGGGTCTGCAGATCTACAAGCCGTGGCTGGACCAGCAGTTCATCGACGAACTGGGCGGTCGTGCCGAAATGTCGGAGTTCATGCGCCAGCACGGCCATGCCTACAAGATGTCGGCCGAAAAGGCCTACTCGACCGATTCGAACATGCTCGGCGCCACGCACGAGGCCAAGGACCTCGAGCACCTGGACTCGGGCATCCGCATCGTCCAGCCGATCATGGGCGTGCAGTTCTGGCGCGATGAAGTCGAAGTGAAGCGCGAGGAAGTGACCGTGCGCTTCGAGGAAGGCCAGCCGGTGGCGCTGAACGGCAAGACGTTCGCCAACGCCGTGGACCTGTTCATGGAAGCCAATGTCATTGGTGGCCGTCATGGCCTGGGCATGAGCGACCAGATCGAGAACCGCATCATCGAGGCCAAGAGCCGCGGCATCTACGAGGCCCCGGGCCTGGCGCTGCTGTTCATCGCCTACGAGCGCCTGATCACCGGCATCCACAACGAAGACACCATCGAGCAATACCGCGACAACGGCCGCCGCCTGGGCCGCCTGCTGTACCAGGGCCGCTGGTTCGACCCGCAGGCCATCATGCTGCGCGAAACCGCCCAGCGCTGGGTGGCGGGCGCCATCACCGGCGAAGTGACCATCGAACTGCGTCGTGGCAACGACTATTCGATCCTGAACACCACCTCGCCGAACCTGACGTACAAGCCCGAGCGCCTGACGATGGAAAAGGGCGAGTCGATGTTCACGCCGCTGGACCGTATCGGTCAGCTGACGATGCGTACGCTCGACATCGTCGACACGCGCGAGAAGCTGCAGACGTATGCCAAGACCGGCCTGCTGTCGTCGCAGACCAGCGCCGCGCTGCCCAAGCTCGAAGACTGAGCATTCGCAGCCGCCTGCAGGGCACGCTGAAACAAGAAACCGGCACGAGCGATCGTGCCGGTTTTTTTATGGCTCAGAACAACTGTGCGGCGTCGATGGCTGCCGCCATGGAGGCGTAGCCCTGGTCGCCGGGGTGCAGATGGTCGCCGCTGTCGAATGCCGGCAGCAGGCGGTCGGGGTGGGCCGGGTCGCGTACGGCGGCGTCGAAATCGGCCACCGCATCGAACGCGCCGCTGGTTCGGATCCAGTGATTCATGCGTTGCCGCAGCGCCTCTTTCTCTGGCGACGCATAGCCATGGATCGGGCTGCCGCCGAGCGCACCCGCGAACGGCGTGATGGTGGCGCCGATGACGCGCACGCCGCGTGCGTGAGCCTGCGCGACCAGTTTCCGGTAGCCGTGTGCCAGTTCGTCCACGGTTGGCAGTTCGCGGCCGGGTGCAAATGTCGATCCCGGCCAGCCGATATCGTTGATGCCCAGGGCCAGTACCACGCTGCGCACCTGCGGCACGGCAAGAACGTCATGTCCAAAGCGGGCAAGGCCCGATTCGCCCATGCCATCGCGCAGCAGCTGGCCGCCCGAAATGCCGGCATTGAGTACGGCGATATGTTGGCGAGCTAGCCGGTTCGCCAGTTGATCGGGCCATCGGCGGTCGGCATCGGGTGTCGCGCCATTGCCTTCGGTGATCGAATCCCCGATGGCTACGACGGTGGGACAGGGCGCGGGCGTCTCGACGTCGATGGCCGACAGCAGGACGCGGGCCTGGAACGTCCGGGCCCGTTGCAACGGCGGGTGGCTTTCCTGGTCGGCCAGGGCGAGCCGATCGACGTGATCGACCTGGTCCCCCGGCGCGATATACGCCGTCTGCCGGCCATCCCAGTGGAACGACGTCAGCATCGTGGGGCGGGGCAAATAGAGACTGACGGCCAGTGTATCCAGCGCCGGCGTGTCGAGGTCCACCGGATCGCTCGTCACCGTGGCGCCGGCGGCCACGGTCACCGCCGCATGACCCGCAAACGTGACAGGGCGACCGGTACGGCCCGCCAGGCCGCGGATGCCGGCTGCGCCAATTTGGATGGCCTGCTTGCCATAGTGGTTTGACAGCACCAGCCGAACGCGCCGGCCGCCCACGCTGATGCGCACGCGCTGCAACACCGTGGCGTCGCTGATGACATCGGGCAATCCGGTGGGCAGCGGCAGGGCGCCGGAGGCCCAGACCGGTTGCTGGCTGGCAGTCCAGGTTGTGGTCCAGAAGGTGGCGTCGGTGGCGTTGGTGGCGGCGTGGGTGGCCGGGCTGGTGGCCGGCCCGGCCAGTCCCGCGCCGGAAAGCAGGCTGCCGGACAGCGCGAGTGTGCGCATCCATGACATCGGGAACATCGGTAACTCCTGAAATGATGATGGCCTCAATGTCGTTCATTCCGAAATGCGCGGGTAGCTGGCAGAATGGCATATCGCTTATGCCGTTTTCGAATGAGTGACCATGGATACCCTCAAGGCAATGCGCGTGTTCGTACGGGCGATGGAACTGGGCAGCCTCTCGGCGGTGGCGCGTGAACTCGGCACGTCGCAGCCCACTGTCAGCAAGACCGTGGCCGCACTGGAAACTGAACTCGGTGCCCGCCTGATGGAGCGCACGACCACGCGGCTGACGCCCACCGAAGCCGGCCGCCGTTTCTACGCCCACGCGCTGGCCGTGATCGATGCCTACGGCGAAGCCGTGGGCGAGGCGCGCGGTCTGGCGGATCATCCATCCGGCCGGGTCATCGTCAGTGCGCCGGTCAGCCTGGGCGTGCTGCGGCTCAACGCGCTGATGCTGGAATTTCTGCAGGCCTTTCCCGATATCGATGTCGACCTGCGTTTCGATGACCGCTTTGTCGATCTGGTGGAAGCCGGCGTCGACGTGGCGCTGCGCCTCGGCGCGTCGCTGCCGCCGAATGTGGTGGCGCGGCGCCTCGCCGTTTCGCCACGCATGCTGGTGGCGGCACCCGGCTATCTCGCCGGTCATCCACCGGTGCGGCAGCCGGCCGACCTGGCCCACCACCAGTTGCTGCGCTTCACGTGGCTGGCGGCTGGCGACGAGATCGTGCTGACCGACGCACGCGGCCGTAGCGCCAGCGTCGACGCGCCGTGCCGGTATCGCGTCAACAACTCGCTGGCAATGCGCGAAAGCTTCCTGGCCGGTGCGGGGCTGGGTTTGACACCGGCCTGGCTGGTGCAGGACCTGCTCGACCGTGGCGATCTGGTGCCTGTGCTGCCGGGCTGGCACGGGCCGCCGCAGGAGGCGTTCCTGGTCTACCCGTCGCGTCGCTACCAGCCGGCCCGCACGCGCGCACTGCTGGCGTTCCTGGCCGACCGCCTGCCGGCGCTGCCCGGCTTTGCCCCGGCTGATACATAGCAGACAAGCGAGAGAGGCGCTGCAAGCCACGCCGCAACACGGCACAATGCGCGATGCCGGCCCTGATGGTCATCAGGGCCGCTTGCCTTTTCTGCTTCGGCTTCGCTAATCGGGGAACCTCGTCATGCCAGATTTCACCATGCAATACCGCCGCCTGGGCGCCAGCAACCTGAACGTCTCCACCCTGTGCCTTGGCACGATGATGTTCGGCGACCAGACCGATGAGGCCGAAGCGGGACGCATCGTCGCCAGCGCCCGTGCGCATGGCGTCAACTTCATCGACACGGCCGACGTGTACACCAAGGGCGCATCCGAATCGATGGTGGGCCGCCTGCTGCAGTCGCAGCGCCATGACTGGGTGCTGGCAACCAAGCTTGGCAACCCGATGGGCAGCGGCCCGAACCAGCAGAATTACTCGCGCACCTGGATCGTCCGCGAGGTGGAAGAAAGCCTGCGCCGCCTGGACACCGACTTTATCGACATCCTCTACCTGCATCGCGACTTCGCCGGCGCGAACCTGGAAGAGCCGGTACGCGTGATGGGCGACCTGATCCGCGCCGGCAAGATCCGCTACTGGGCCGTGTCGAACTTTCGCGGATGGCGTATCGCCGAGATTGCAGCGCTGTGCGACAAGCTGGGCGTGCCGCGTCCGGTGGCATGCCAGCCGTACTACAACCTGCTCAACCGCATGCCCGAGGTGGAAATCCTGCCGGCATGCCAGCATTTCGGCCTGGGCGTGGTGCCCTACAGCCCGATCGCGCGGGGCGTGCTGACCGGCAAGTACCTGCCGGGCCAGGCGCCGCAGGCTGACTCGCGCGCCGGCCGCGCCGACCGCCGCATGATGGAAACCGAATTCCGCGAAGAGTCGCTGGTCATCGCGCAGACGCTGAAGGCGCATGCCGAAGGCCGTGGCCTGACCCCGGGCCAGTTTGCCACTGCCTGGGTGCTGGCGAATCCGATCATCAGCTCGGTCATCGCCGGCCCGCGCACGCTGGCACAGTTCGAGGACTATTTTGGTGCAGTGGGTGCGGCCATCTCGGCGCAGGAAGAGTCGATGATCGACGACCTCGTGCCGCGCGGCCATGCGTCCACCCATGGCTACAACGATCCGAACTATCCGTTCGGCGGACGCCCCGTCACCGCGGCCTGAGCGAAGCCCCCTTCGCGTAAAAACGACAAAGGCAGCCGGCATCGCCACCCTGAAATGCATACGGGTGTGATGCCCAAGCTGCCTGTTGCGCGGCACGCACGCCCATGCGTTTGAATACGTGCGGGCGCGAACTTCCGTCGCACATTCCGCAGCCGATACGCGTAATATAAATACACGCGGTGGCCTTCAGATGAAGGCCATGTGGCGCAGGCTTTGAGCCGGCGACGCCTGCCGAAACGGTGGGCCCGGCGCAACCGGATGCGAAACGTGTCACGTCGTGGCTGGATCCTTGCAGGGATGGCAGTCGCCGTATGCGGCGGCGCGTACATTGTCGTGAGCCTCGTCACCAACGAGGCTCAGACTTCTCAATGGCAGGCTCGCTACATGAGTCGGCTGGGCAAGTCATTGACCTACGAAATTCTGCCCGGCCCCAGCGACAGCATCCGCTATCCGCACTCCGGTCCCTACGATCTGCGCCTTGGCTACGAGCGCCTGGGCGAATTCGGCGAACGACTACTTCGAGAGGGCTATGTCACGACATCGCAATCGCGTATGTCATATGACATGGTCCGTCTGATGGACCAGGGCATTTTTCCGCCATACCGGGAAAAGACCCAGGCCGGGTTGCTGATTCGCGACTGCAACGCGCTGACGATGTCGTATGACCGCTATCCGCAGCGGCAATACGAGAATTTCGATTCGATTCCGAAGGTGCTGGTCACGTCGCTGTTGTTCGTCGAGAACCAGAACCTGCTCAATCCCGAATACCCGATGATGAATCCGGCGCTGGACTGGCGTCGGTTTTCGCGTGCGGTGATGGACCAGGGTATCCGCCTGGTGGATCGCGGCCACCGCCAGCCCGGCGGCAGCACGCTGGCCACGCAGATCGAGAAATACCGGCATTCGCCCGAAGGCAAGACGCAGTCGATTGCTGACAAGCTGCGCCAGATGACCTCCGCTTCACTGCGCGCTTACCACGACGGGCCGGACACGCAGCGGGCGCGCGAGAATATCGTGGTTGACTACGTCAACACGGTGCCGCTGTCGGCGCGTTCGGGCCATGGCGAAATCGAGGGCGTGGGCGATGCGCTGTACGTCTGGTATGGCGAGGACTTCGCCGAAGCCAACCAGTTGCTGCGCGAGATGGACGCGCGCAATCCGTCGCCACGCGCGGCGCAGGTGTACAAGCGGGTGCTGTCGCTGATCATTTCGCAGCGGCGCCCGTCCTACCACCTGCGGCGGGACGATACCAACCTGGACGCGCTGACGGGCAGCTACCTGCGCCTGCTGGCATCGGCCAACGCCATCACGCCGGAACTGCGCGACGCAGCGCTGGCGCAATCGCTGGACAAGTCGGCGCCGCCGCAGCGGCCCGTGCCCGACCCCTGGGTCACGCGCAAGGCCATCAACCAGGTGCGCAACGATGTGCAGCACATGCTGCATGTGGACAGCCGCTACGACCTCGACCGGCTCGACCTGACCGTCGACAGCACCATCAACCGCGAGGCCCAGCGCAAGGTCACCGAAACCCTGCTGCGCGTGGGCACCAAGGACGGCGCCCACGAAATGGGGCTGTATGGCAAGAACCTGCTTCAGGAGCGCGACGACCCGTCGCGGCTCGTGGCCAGCTTCACGCTGTTCGAGCGCGTCGGCAACGCAGCCGTCGTGCGGGTGCAGACCGATAATGTCGACCAGCCGTTCGATATCAATGCCGGTGCGCGGCTGAACCTGGGTTCCACCGCCAAGCTGCGTACGCTGGTGACGTATCTGGAAATCATCAACGAGCTGCACGACCGCTATGCGGACATGAGCGTGGCCGAGTTGAAGGCGGTGCAGGTGCCGCGCCAGGACACGCTGACGCGCTGGGCCGTCGACTACCTGATCAAGGCCAAGCCGGCGGATCGCGAACGGGCCGCCATGCTGGACGCCGCGATGGAGCGCAAGTACTCGGGCAATCCCGGCGAAGCGTTCTACACCGGCGGCGGCATGCAAAGCTTCACGAATTTCGAGAAGTGGGAAGGCGAGCGGCAGATGACCGTGCGCGTCGCGTTCCAGCATTCGGTCAATCTCGTGTTCATCCGCATGATGCGCGATATCGTGCGCTACGAGGTCTTCCTGGCGCATCCCGAGGCCAGCTCGCTGATCGAGGATCGTAACGACCCGGGCCGCCGCCCGTACCTGGAGCGTTTCGCCGACGAGGAAGGCAGCGCCTTCATGGTGAATTTCTGGCAGCGCTATCGTGGCAAGACCAACGACGAGCGGCTGCAGGTGCTGCTTGGCCGCGTAAAGCAGCCCACGCCGCATCTGGGCGCGGTGCGGCTGTCGGTGGCGTTGCTGAGCGCGCGCCCCAATACCGACTACGAGACCTTCGCCCGCACGCTGCGGCAGTGGATGCCCAAGCAGAAGTTCGATGACGATGACCTGCAGAAGCTCTACGCCAAGTACGGCCACGACAAGTTCAACCTCAACGACCGTGGCTATCTGTCACGGATCCATCCGCTTGAGCTCTGGATGGTGGAATACCTGGGCACCCATCCCGACGCCCCGCTGAAGGATGTGCTGCAGCAGAGCGCGTCCGAACGCCAGGCCGTGTATGTGTGGCTGTTCAAGACGCGCAGCAAGCTGGGTCAGGATGGCCGCATCCGCACGCTGCTGGAACGCGAGGCCTTCGAGAAGATTGCCAGGCGCTGGCAGCGGCTGGGGTATCCGTTCGATTCGCTGACGCCGTCGTACGCCACCTCGATCGGTGCGTCGGGCGACCGGCCATCGGCACTCGCGGAGCTGGCCGGCATCATCCTGAACAATGGCGTGGATGCACAGCCGTCCACGGTACGCATGTTTGCGTTCGCATCGGCCACGCCGTATGCCACGACGTACAGCCTGCAGCCCAGCCCCGGCAAGCCGCTGATCGCGCCTGAAATCGCCGTGCTGGTGCGGCAGTCGATGCTGGATGTGGTGGAGCGGGGTACGGCCAAGTCGATCAACGGCGCATTCGTGCCGCTGAACCGCAAGGGCCAGCCGCAGGGGGCGCCGCTGCAGATTGCCGGCAAGACCGGCACGGGCGAGCAGGTCTTCCAGACTTACGGGCCGGGTGGACGCGTGATCTCGTCGCGCACGGTGAACCGCTCGGCGACGTTCGTCTTCCTGGTGGGCAACCGCTATTTCGGTACGGTCACGCTGCACGTGCGCGAGCCGTACGCAGCGCGTTACTCGTTCACCAGCGCGCTGGCGGTGCGGGTGTTGCGGGCGCTGGCCCCGCAGATCACGGCCATGGCCGCGCCGGGCAGCGATGCCACGCTGCTGCGCTGCCAGGACACGAGCACGATGACCATCCAGCCATCGACGGCGCTCGTGGCGCCGCCAGCCGATGACCGGGCACAGTCGAGCCTAATGCTTGCGGCGGACCGCGTCGTAAATAAATAGCAGAACGATCGCGCCGATGATCGAGGCAATCCAGCCTATCGGTTCGCCTGCGCGGTAGAAACCCATCGCACGTCCCACATAGCCGGCCAGCAGCGCACCCAGCACGCCGAGGACGATGGTCATGATCCAGCCCATCTTGTCGTCGCCGGGCTTGATGGCCCGTGCAATCAGTCCGACGATCAGGCCAACGAATACCGTACCGAGAAAAGCCATCATGATGCGCTCCTTCCGTTGCGAAGAGGGACCGGTGGACCATCGTGCCACCGTCATGTGACGAACCGGGGTACATCGGCGGCGCGCCAGCGGGCCGGCGCGCCGCGCTGCCGTCAGGCCCCGAGGCCCGGGGCAGCTCAGGTCTTGCGTGAACTGATCACGGCCTCGGCCACATTGGCCGGTGCTTCGGCATAGTGCTTGAATTCCATCGTGAACGTGGCACGGCCTTGCGTCAGCGAACGCAACGACGTGGAATAGCCGAACATCGTCGCCAGCGGCACCTCGGCACGCACGATCTTGCCGCCGCCGCCCGCGATGTCCTCCATGCCATGCACGATGCCGCGCCGTGACGACAGGTCGCCCATCACGTTACCGGTAAATTCCTCGGGCGTCTCCACCTCGACGGCCATCATCGGCTCCAGCAGCACCGGCTTGGCGCGGCGCATGCCTTCCTTGAAGGCCATCGAACCGGCCATGCGGAACGCGTTTTCGTTCGAGTCCACGTCGTGGTACGAACCGAACACCAGCGTCGCCTTGACGTCCACCACCGGGTAGCCGGCCAGCACGCCGGTCTCCAGCGTTTCGCGGATGCCCTTGTCCACCGCAGGGATGAACTCGCGCGGCACCACGCCGCCCTTGATCGCATCAACGAACTCGTAGCCGCCGCCCTGCGCCAGCGGCTCCACGTTCAGCACCACGTGGCCGTACTGGCCGCGCCCGCCAGACTGCTTGACGAACTTGCCTTCCACATCCTTGGCCGCGCTCTTGATCGTCTCGCGGTAGGCCACCTGCGGCTTGCCGACCGAGGCCTCCACGCCGAACTCGCGCTTCATGCGGTCCACCAGGATCTCCAGGTGCAGCTCGCCCATGCCCGAGATGATGGTCTGGCCCGATTCCTCGTCGGTAGCCACCCGGAACGACGGATCTTCCTGCGCCAGACGGTTCAGCGCGATGCCCATCTTTTCCTGGTCGGCCTTGGTCTTGGGCTCCACGGCCTGCGAGATCACGGGCTCGGGGAACGACATCCTCTCCAGGATGATGACCTTGTCGGGGTCGCACAGCGTATCGCCCGTGGTGGCTTCCTTCAGGCCCACGGCCGCGGCGATATCGCCGGCACGCACTTCCTTGATCTCGTTGCGGACGTTGGCGTGCATCTGCAGGATGCGGCCCAGGCGTTCGCGCTTGCCCTTCACCGGGTTGTAGACCGTGTCGCCCGAATTGACCACGCCCGAATACACGCGGAAGAAGATCAGCTGGCCGACAAACGGGTCGGTCATGATCTTGAACGCCAGCGCGGAGAACGGTTCGTCGTCGCTCGGATGGCGTTCCGCCTCCTTGTCGTCCTCGGTGTGGCCCAGGATGGCGGGCACGTCCACCGGCGACGGCAGGTAGTCGATCACGGCGTCGAGCATGGCCTGTACGCCCTTGTTCTTGAACGCGCTGCCGCACAGCATGGGCTGGATCTCGCCGGCCACGGTGCGCTTGCGCAGCGCGGCCTTGATCTCGTCCTCGCTCAGCGCCTCGCCACTCAGATATTTCTCCAGCAGTTCCTCGCTGGCCTCGGCGGCGGCCTCGATCATCTTGTCGTGCCATTCCTGGGCCATGTCCCTCAGGTCGGCCGGAATGTCGGTGTATTCAAAGCGCACGCCCTGGCTGGCATCGTCCCAGACGATGGCCTGCATCTTGACCAGGTCGACCACGCCGCGGAAGTTGTCCTCGGCGCCGATCGGAATCTGGATCGGCACGGGATTGCCCTTGAGACGGCTCAGGATCTGTTCGCGCACGCGCAGGAAGTCGGCGCCCACACGGTCCATCTTGTTGACGAACGCGATGCGCGGCACGTTGTACTTGTTGGCCTGGCGCCAGACGGTTTCCGACTGCGGCTGCACGCCGCCGACGGCGTCGTAGACCATGCAGGCGCCGTCGAGCACGCGCATCGAGCGTTCCACCTCGATCGTGAAGTCGACGTGGCCCGGCGTGTCGATGATATTGATGCGATGCTCGGGATAATTGCCCGCCATCCCCTTCCAGAACGCCGTGGTGGCGGCCGACGTGATGGTGATGCCGCGCTCCTGCTCCTGCTCCATCCAGTCCATGGTGGCCGCGCCGTCATGTACCTCGCCCAGCTTGTGATTCACGCCGGTGTAGAAGAGGATGCGCTCCGTCGTCGTCGTCTTGCCGGCGTCGATGTGGGCGCTGATGCCAATGTTGCGGTAGCGTTCGATGGGGGTCTTGCGGGGCACGGTGTTTCTCCTGGTATGGGCACCACGGGCCGATAAGCGTAGCACTTCCGCGACACGCGCGTATTTCCCCATGCCGCATAAGGCATAGCGGGAAATCAGGGCCAGCTTTCGCGTGCGTAGACGCCTGCGGCCGCGCGTGCCAGTGCCGCGCGCGCGGCTGCCTGTGTATCGGTATAGAACGGGGGGTCGGCCAGTGGCAAGCCGTTGTCGCGGGCGGTCTCCACCAGGATGCGCAGATATTCCGTCATGTGCGATGCCGTGAAGCCGTTGGGATCGTGGAACGCCACGATCACCGGCGTCACGCCGTCCACGGCCGGCAACCGGTGGGCTGCCATCGCCTGTCCGACGTGCTCCAGTTCGTGGCGCATGTGCGGGCGTCGGCGCAGGCTGATGGTCCAGCCATAGATCTTGCCGTCGCGCGCATTGGCGTCGGCCATCAGCATGCCCAGCCCCGCCTGGGCGTACACGGCCTGTGTGCCGGCGCTGTACGCCCAGTCGGGCGGCCGCACCACGGCAAGTGCCTGGCCGCACTGGGCCGCGATGTCGGCCTGGCCGCGTCGCAGCGACGCCGCCAGGACATCGGGTGCCAGCTTCGTATGGGGAATGTGGCCGCCGGCCATGCCGCTGTGGACGGCCATCAACTGGCCCTGCGCACAGGTTTCGTGCATCTGTGCGCGGCCCTCGGGCCCGCCGCCGCGACGCGGATGCTCGGTCTGGACAAAGAAGATTGCCGTGACGCCCGGCGTCACCGGGTTGTCGGCCAGCTGGCCCAGGATCAGCGGCGTGCCGCCGTAGGGGCCGGTGTCCGGACCATCGTCGAACGTCAGCAGGAAGCGCACCGGCGCCAGGCCGGCGGCGGTGTCGGGTGGTAGCGGGGTCACCGGTCCCAGCGCGCAGCCCGACAGGGCCAGCGCGGCGGCCGCCATGGCTGCTGCGACGAGGGGGTGGAACATGGACAGGGCAGGAGGGCGCAAGGTAAAAGTGATCTTCAAAGCGATTTCACAACAATGACCACGACGATGACCGTGGCGATAAATCCAGCAAAGGCCGTCCACTCGGCATCGTGATAGCTGTCGGGTCCACGCCAGCTGCCCGGATAGCGTCCGAAGGTCACGGTCATCAGCACGACCCAGCCGATGGCATAGAACACGCCGTAGAAGATCAGTTCCATGAACAGCCAGCCGATGGCTTCAATCAGCAGTCCCATTCCCGCATTTCCCTTTGGTTTCCCGTCGCCGGGATGTGTCAGCGCCCATCCGATCGCGCAATCAGCCGCCGGCTCACGGCACGCTCCCGGCCCGCTACCTAGAATGGTTGGGAATTCGCGAAGCTTCCGCGAGCCCCTTTCACCCTGAATACGAAGGCAGTCCCCATGGTGCGCCCCCCCATTGCTGTCCTGTTGTCCGTCCTGCTGTGCTGCGCCGCCGTGCCGGCCATGGCGGACGGGCCCGGCGTGTCGTTCTCGGCCGGCAAGCCCGGCGGCCCGCTGCCCGACGGCTGGCAAAACCGCCCCGTGGTGTCCGGCAAGAAGCTCACCCGTTATACGCTGGTGGCCTCGAACGGTACCACGGTGCTGCAGGCCGATGCCGATGGCGCCGCGTCGGGCCTGGTGCATGAAGGCGATGTCGATCTGTCGCGGACGCCGGTGGTGGAATGGCGCTGGAAGGTGGCGGCGCCCATTCCGGGGGCCGACAACAGCGTGGGCGCCAAGGAGGATGCGCCGGCCCGCCTGGTGTTCTCCTTCGACGGCCGCAGCAGCAACCTGTCGGTCGGCGACCGCGCCGAGGCGCTGGCCGCCAGCGCGACAGGCGAGAAGCTGCCCTATGCCACGCTGATGTATATCTGGACCAATAGCGCGCCGGTGGGCACCATCATCGCCAATCCGCATACCAGCCGCGTGCAGATGATCGTGGTGGGCGGCGAGCCCGGCAAATGGCAGAGCCTGCGCCGCAACGTGGTCAGCGATTTTCAGAAGGTGTTCCACGAGGCGCCCGGCAAGCTCACCGGCTACGGCATCCTGACCGATACCGACAACACCGGCACCACGGCGCGGGCCTGGTACGGGGACATCGGCTTCCAGCCGGGCAAGTAGCACCGGCGCCCTAGTTACCGGGCGGCGTGGTGGCCGCAATGGCCGCCTGTATTGCCGACGCCACGCGTGCGGTGAGCCCGCTGGCGTCGTCCAGCCCGGCGGCTTCGCTGACACTGACCACCTTTGCCGGGTCATAATGCCGCCCGCTGCCGATCGCCGCTTCGAACGCATTCGCGCGCGCGTTGATCTCTTCCGGATCGGCATCCACGAGCAGGATGGCGTGCGCCAGCACCAGGTGGCGCTGCCCGTCGGGCGTCTGCACATCGGCCGGCGCCCGCCGCCAGTACTGCGCGGTACCGGCAATCTTGCGTGCCCGGTCGCCAGGACCCCATGCCAGGTTGTACCGCCCGTCGCAGAAGGATCCCTCCACCGCCTGCCAGTGCGTTTCCACGCCAACCTGACGCAGGCCCGCGGCGATTACCTCGCACAGGTGCAGGTACACCGGCTCCATCCACGTGGCGGCGCCCTTGGGCACGGCATAGGCCAGGCTGACATTGAGGATGCCCGGCCCCTGTGGCACCAGGCCGCCG
Organism: Cupriavidus sp. D384; assembly: GCF_001652915.1. Lineage (GTDB taxonomy): Bacteria > Pseudomonadota > Gammaproteobacteria > Burkholderiales > Burkholderiaceae > Cupriavidus. The sequence goes on along the minus strand of NZ_BBQI01000010.1, from coordinate 10,363 downwards.
CCCGACATGCGCAGCCAGACCGGACACCCCTGGGCGGCAAAGTCCGCGCGGGCGGCGTCGATGCCGGGCTGGCGCAGGTAGCTGCGCGGTATCACCAGCGACAGCGGGGCTTCCCACAACTGCGCCACCGGCCCCGAGCGGGCGGCGTGGTCCAGCAGCGCCAGTTCGCCCTGCAGCGGATCGGTTTCGGCGGGATCCGGATCGACAAACGAAAACGTCGTGGCGTGCATCAAGGTCATGGCGGCTCGAAAGGTTGGCCTGGCAAGGTCTGATTGCGGGGTTCACGTGCAGCTTACGGCATGCGCCAGTCTGGTGCTAAAAAGCCGCGCCGCAAATGCCGTTATCTCTGAGGCAAACGAAGACCTCCCGAGAAGGGTCCCGCGAAGTTCTCCCATACACCTCAGCCTGTCGCATCATGAACCGACTTACCCTCAATGCCAAACTCTGGGCGGCACTCGCCGTCATGTGGGTGCTGCTGCTCGCGCTCGGCGCCTGGAACGCGTTCCACACCAAGTCCGTGATGATGGCCGAGCGCCGCGACGGCCTGCAGTCGCTGGTGGCCACTGGCGAAGGCATCGTCAAGCTGTATGCCGATCGCGCCGCCAAGGGCACGATGTCGAAGGAAGACGCCCAGAAAGCCGCCAAGGACGCCCTGCGCGCCATGCGCTTCGGCCAGAACGGCTACCTGTTCATTGTCGACTCCAGGCCGCAGGTGATCCTGAACCCGGGCCTGCCGCAGACCGAAGGCAATTTGGTTGGCGAATTCAAGGACCCGGACGGTGTGTTCGTGTACCGCGCCATCATCGAGGGCGCGCGCCGCACCACCGGCGAGGACGCCGGCTTTTCCACCTATCGCGGCCGCCTGCCCGGCACCGAGAATCCGCAGCGCAAGCTGACCTACGGCCGCCACGTGGCCGACTGGGACTGGTTCGTCTGTACCGGCGTGTTCCTGATCGACATCGAGGACGCCTTCCGCGCCAACCTGATCAACGCGTTCCTGAGCACGCTGCTGATTGGCGCGCTGATCGCCGCGGTGATGGGCATGATCATGCGTACCGTCAAGCGCAGCCTGGGCGGTGAACCGGCCTACGCCGTGGAGGCCGTGGCGCGCATTGCCGGTGGCGACCTGACCGTGCCGGTGCAGGTGCGCGCCGACGACCACCACAGTGTGCTGGCCGCGATGCAGCAGATGCAACAGCGCCTGTCGACCACGCTGGGCGATATCCGCGGCGCCGCCGGTTCGATCGCCACGGCGACCAACCAGATCTCGGCAGGCAACCACGACCTGTCGCAACGCACCGAGGAACAGGCTTCGGCCCTGGAGCAGACCGCGTCGAGCATGGAAGAACTGACCGGCATCGTGCGCCAGAACGCCGACAACGCCCGCCAGGCCAGCGCGCTGGCGGTCAATGCGTCGGAGATTGCCAACCGTGGTGGCGAGGTGGTCAGCGAGGTGGTTGCCACGATGGGCGAGATCAACCAGGCATCGCGCCAGATCGTCGACATCATCGGCGTGATCGAGGGCATTGCCTTCCAGACCAACATCCTGGCGTTGAATGCCGCAGTGGAAGCGGCGCGTGCCGGCGAACAGGGCCGTGGCTTCGCCGTGGTGGCGGGCGAGGTGCGCAGCCTGGCGCAACGCAGCGCCAACGCGGCCAAGGAAATCAAGACGCTGATCGACAACTCGGTGGCGCAGGTGGACAATGGCTCGACGCTGGTGACCAAGGCCGGCGAGACCATGCACGAAGTGGTCAGCGCCGTCCGCCGGGTGACCGACATCATGGGCGAAATCAGCGCCGCGTCGGCCGAACAGAGCACCGGCATCGAACAGGTGGGCCAGGCCGTGACACAGATGGACTCCGTGACGCAGCAGAACGCCGCCCTGGTGGAAGAAGCCGCCGCCGCCGCGCAGTCGCTGGCGGAGCAAGCCGACTCGATGATGCGCGCGGTGTCCACGTTCCGCCTGGCACGGGTCTGAACACGCGCGGCAGACGCCGTCATCCGGACAACAAAAAACCGCGGCTTCGGCCGCGGTTTTTGCTTGGGCGAACCGTTGCCGGCGCGCCGGGCTCAGATCACCGCCGTCCTCTGCACCGACTGCATCGCATCCGCCGCGATCCTGAACGAATGCAGCCGCGCCTGGTGGTCGTAGATCTGGCCGGTCAGCATCAGTTCGTCGGGGCGCAGGTCGTCGACAAAACGCTGGATGCCTTCGCGCACTGCCGCCGGATCGCCCACCACGGAGCAGGCCAGCGAGCGGCGGATGTGGTCGGCTTCGCTGGCGTCCCACAGGCGGTTGATGTCGTCCACGGGCGGCTTGAGCTGGCCGGGCGTGCCGCGCACCAGCGACAGGAACTGCTGCTGGAGCGAACTGAACAGGCGGTGCGCCTCGTCGCCGGTGTCGGCGGCGAACACGTTCAGCCCCAGCATCACATGCGGCCGGTCGAGTTGTTCGGACGGCCGGAACGTGCGGCGGTACAGGTCGACGGCCTGGCGCATGAAGCCCGGGGCGAAATGCGATGCGAAGGCGAAGGGCAAGCCCATCGCGGCAGACAGCTGGGCGCTGAACAGGCTGGAGCCCAGCAGCCACAGCGGCACCTTCAGGCCGGCGCCCGGCACGGCGCGCACGCGCTGGCCCGGGCGCACGTCTTCGAAGTACGCCTGCAGTTCCTCCACATCCTGCGGAAAGCTGTCGGCGGTGTCGTGATCGAGATGGCGGCGCAGCGCACGTGCCGTGGCCTGGTCCGACCCCGGCGCGCGGCCCAGGCCCAGATCGATGCGGCCCGGATAGAGCGACGCCAGCGTGCCGAACTGCTCGGCAACCACCAGCGGCGAATGGTTCGGCAGCATGATGCCGCCCGAGCCGACGCGAATGGTGGAAGTACCTTGCGCCACGTAGCCGATCAGTACGGCCGTGGCCGCGCTGGCGATACCGGGCATGTTGTGGTGCTCCGCGAGCCAGAAGCGGCGGAAGCCCAGGCGTTCCGCATGCTGGGCCAGGTCCAGCGTGTTGTGCATGGCCTGGGCTGCGGTGCTGCCTTCCGCGATTGGCGAAAGATCGAGCAGGGAATAGGGGATCATGGCTTGCCACGCGCGGCGCATGCCGCACGTCAGTTCATTCAGGGACGGGCTATGGTAGTCACACCTGAACGATCGTGCTGGCGCCGCGCAAGAGGCCATGCTGGCCGTGGGGCCTCATTGTGCCCGGGCGAACAGCCGCGCGCCGACCTGCCCCGTGGCGATGCGGTGGCCCAGTGACTGCCCCAGCGCACGACAGGCTTCCCATCTCGCTTCCCCGAAAAACGCCTCGGTGGTGTCTGCCTGCGCAAACGCCGGATGCCGCTCGCCATACTGGCGCACGGCGTCGGGCGCGTACGCGGTCAGGCGTGGCTTGATGACGATGATGCGGGCCAGGGGCACGCGCGTGGCCGAGCCGGAGGATGCCGCTGCATGGACGTTCAGCAGCACTGCAAACTTCTGGGCAGCAGCGGTATTGCCGGTGGCGTTGTCGGCAAAGTCGTCTGGCGTGCCAAAGACACGGCCCAGCACGGGGTCGCGTGCGGCAGCGTGGTCGACCTCGATCTCCAGCCCAAGATCCTCGCGTGCGCGCCTGATGAGGTTGGCGAGATCGGCAAAGCGGTAGCCCAGATCGCCGCCGCCATCGCATAGCAGGATCAGGCCGACCAGCCGTTCGGGGCGCAGCAGTTCGTAGACGGCCGTGTTGTCGAAGTGACCACCGTCCGACAGGTACTGCCAGTCGCCCCGCATGCCGTGGAAGCGCGCAGTCAACTCGCAGAGCAGCTGGTATTGCGTGCGGAAGAGTTTGCCGAACCAGCCGGGATGGGGCGGATCGCTGGCGGCATTGGCCGCCATGCGTCCCTTCCACCAGATGCCAGGCCGCAGATTGGCTAGTCCCACCCGCAGCGAGGCGCCAGGCGTGGTGGCATTGCCGGGTCCGATGGGCGCCGCCCCGCCGGAGATGGCGATCCAGTCGCCGATGGTGTGCAGCCTCGTCTTGCCTGCCATGCCGTCCGGCGGCTGCGGCGCCGCGTGGCAGGGCTTGCCATCCACCATGAACCGCACATGGTGGTCGACTGGCACGGGCGCACCGGCGTGCGCCGGCGTCCGGACGGCGCCGGGCCGGACGCAAAACGGCTTGCCCCGGTGGCCGCGCGCCATCCGTTGCCCGGCAGGGCCGATCGTCTCGTTCAGCGTCACGTTGATCAGATGTAGCGGGGCTACTGCGCGTGGATCGTAGTAGGCGTCGAGCGACAGTGCGTCATCGGACGCCAGCGCGGTCCAATCCGCAGGATCGATGGCAGCAAGGTGTCGTCCATTCGATGCGCCCAGGTAAGCGCGCGAGACCCGAGCGGCGTGGAATGGCTGCAGGGTCGACAGGTTCAGCAGACCGGAGGCGCGCCCCACGGCAATGGCGACGGCGAGCGCGGCAAGCACCAGCGCAATCAGTGACGGCGTGGTCCATGCCTTGCCGAAGACCAGCCAGTCGACCGGTTCGCCACCATCCCAGCGCACCCACAGCACAATCCACGACCACAGCGCGACGAGCAGAAGCGCCAGCGTGGCCGCGGCGGCGCCTGTCAGCAACGATGCAAGGGACGGAGCGGGAAACTGCCGCCTTGCCGGCCCCGTCACGGTGGCGGGGGCGGCAGGCGGGACGGTGTCGCGTCGGCTGGCCCCGTGATGGACGAACCAGGCAAGCGCGGCCGCCGCCAGGGCCGGCCCGGCCACGCTCCACGGCTGGGCCGCCATCGATCCATACAGATACCAGCTGCGGGCGATGGTGTCGGCCACGCCCAGCGCCGCCAGCGCGACGGTGAGCGTGGCCGCGCCGCGCAACGTGCGCGTGGCGCGCGCTCGGTACATGGTCACGGTGCGCGGCGCGGGCAGCAGTATGACCAGGCAGGTGGCTGCGGCCAGCCAAATCAGGATGGCGGTCTTGAAGGTTTCCAGCAGCACCAGGGCCACGGCGATGCCGGTCAGCAGGACGGCGCGAGCCAGGACACGGACTGGCTGCCGGGCATCGTCCGGACGCGGATACACAATCCAGCAGGCCATGGCAGGAGGCACGGCCAGCAGCAGCGCCGACACGATCGGCAGCCACAGGTATTCGCTCCACCAGATCGCGGGCAGGCTGTCGTTGAAGGCACGCCGGGCGGCGTACAGCAGCGCCATCTCGTCGCGACCCACGCCGGGCCAGGCGCCGATGATCAGATGCAGACCCAGCGCCAGCACGGCCAGTATCGCCAGCAGCATGCTGCCGAGGATGCATTGCATCGCCAGCCAGTTGCGTATCACGACGGCGGCGGCCAGCAGCCCCTCGGCGGCGTTCGTCGAATGTGGCGTGCGCACGCACATGCGCAGCCACGCCGTGGCCCTGCGCCCCGACGGGGTGGGCGAGCTGTCCTGCAAGGTGCGATAGGCCGATTCGGCCGCTTCACGAGGGCTGCTTCCGGGCTCCAGCCGGCCCGGTACGAACAGGCTGGTAAAGAACGCGCCAATGTAGCTGCCCGCGCCCACCGTGGACAGATAGTCGACACGCGCCAGCAGCGATTGGCTGGCTGGCGATGCGGGTGGCGTGCCGGGTTCGGTGACGGAGTCCGCTGCGGGGCAGGGGGCGTCGGCCAGCGCCTGCATGACGCCCAGGCCAAAGGCGGCGCCACGCAAGCCGCCGCCGGACAGGGCCAGGGCCACGCGAGTGCGAGCGGTTTGCGATTCGGGCAGGTTCAGCGCGCGACGACGATACGCCACGCGCGCGGCTTCATCGTCCCAGCCGCCCTCGGCCCAGCCTTTGTCAACGTCCGGCATGCCCGCCCCTTTCGCGCACAGACCGTCTGGGGCCAGTATAGAAACTGGACGCCAGCGGTAAAACGGAAAGCTGCGGCGGCGGTAGCCGGGTGGCGGACGCCGCGCCTAGTGCGCGGCAGCCTGCGTCGGGGCGTCGGCGGCTGTGGTTGCGTGCGGATTCAGCGCGCCTTGCAGACGCTTCCATTCGTCAAAGCCGCCAGCCAGGGCCCAGGTGTTCGGGTATCCGGCCGAGCGCAGCCGCTCGGCGAGCACGGCGGCCGACATTTCATGGGGGCAGGCACAGTAGACGACGATATCGGTGCCCTTGTCGTGGTCGGCCAGTGCGCTGAACGGGGCATGCATCTCCATGACCAGGGCGCCCGGAATGCGCTCGATCGGCGCCGCGCCGTGCGCCCGGACATCGACCACCACCATGGGACGCTCGGTCACGCCACGGCGCTGTTCCATTTCCATCACGGTCATGCGCGGAATGCGTCCCGTGCGGCGCAGCAGGCGCCAGCGCTGCCAGAACCGCCAGACGACGAACAGTGCGAATCCGCCCAGCGCCACCATGACCGCGATGTGGCCGTAGGCGCTGAACGCCGCCAGGATCGTGTCGACGAAGTCGCTGAAGACCACGCCGGCCAGCAGCGCGCCGCCGGCCCACACCAGCGCGCCGAGCGCGTCGTAGAACAGGAAGGTCAGGAAGGGAGTGGCCGTCATGCCCGCCATGGCGGTGGACAGCGCACCCGCGCCAGGCAGCAGCTTGGCAAATACCAGCGAGCGCGGGCCCACGCGCAGGTACAGCGACTGGGTCTGTCGGATGCAGGTATCGGGCGACAGCGAAACCCGGCAGATCGTGCGCAGCATCGGCTGGCCCAGCCGCTTGCCGGCGAAGTACCAGGCGGTATCGGCGATCAGGCAGGCGGCGATCACCGCGAACAGCACAGCCCCGATCGACGGGCCGGTTTCCTGCATCGACAACGCCCCGGCCACGAACAGCATCGGATAGGCCGGCACCGGCAGACCTGCCTGTTCGGCCAGCACATTCAGGAATACCAGACTCAATCCATGGCCATCGAGCAAGGCCTGCAGATCACCCACGACATGTCTCCCGCATTTGGTCATTGCCGGCGGCGTTGAAGCAAGGGGGCACCGCCGGGCCGGTCTACAGTGTGCCAGCGCGCCGCGCCGCTTGCACGCGGCCGAAGCGCTCGCTTACTTCAAATTCGTTGAAGTTGATGCGTCCGAATCGTGCTCGCCAGCATGCTGGCAGCGGCCCGGGCGCAGTGCCAGTAGTGTGTCATTGAATTCCTTCAGGATAGCGGTGTAGCGCGGCAACAGTGTGTTGATCACCGCGGCATTGCCCTGGCCCGCCGCGGATTCCAGCGACTTGCCGGCGGCCACCAGCGTGTTGCAGCGCGCCAGCGCCGCGCTGCCCTTGATGCGGTGCAGGCTTCGTTGCACGGCGGGCCAGTCGCGCAGGGCGACGGCCTTGCGCAAGGCGTTCAGGTCTTCGGCATTCCCGTCCAGCAGGCGGGCCACCAGCATGGCCTGTACGGTGGCGTCGTGGCACGCGGCACCCCGCACCGCGATCCCGATGGCATGGCGTTCGTCGGCGACAAGATGGATCCAGGCACCGCCAGGGGTCATGGCACCAGCCGGCATCGGCGCGCGAAGTCGACCAGATCGACCAGCGATTCGGCGCCGAGTTTGTTCATGATGCGTGTCTTGTAGCTGCTTACGGTCTTGTTGCTGATGAACAGGGCTTTCCCGATGGCCTTGTTGGTCATGCCGCGCGTCAGCATGCGGAGAATTTCCATCTCCTTGTCGGTAAGCCTGCCCAGGCCCTCGGTGTCAGTGGGCGACTGTCCGTGGCGAGGCAAGTCGCGCGGCATGTCGCGGGGTGTACACGAAGGGAACACCGTAAATCCGCCCAGCACTGTCTGCACGCACCGCACGATGGCCTCCAGATCCTGTGTCTTGCTGACAAAGCCTTGCGCGCCGGCCTGCATGGCGCGGGCCGCAAACGGCACGGCATCCTGGGCAGTCAATACCAGCACGCGCACGCCCCGATGCGCGGCGCGCATGCGTGGCACGGCGTCCAGGCCGCTCATGCGCGGAATATCCAGATCCAGGATCACCAGGTCGGTCCTGAACTGCCTGACGATATCGACGGCGCTCTGGCCGTTGTCGGCTTCCCATATGTGGCGGATGCCTGGTAGTTGCGACACCTGGGCCCGAAGGGCGAGTCGCAGCGCCGGGTGATCGTCGACGATCAGAATGGTTGTCATGCCTTGCTCGCATGGCCGATGGCGGTGGGCCTGCTGTTTCACATGGCAAGTCAGTATAAGGAGCGCCCCGGCTGCCGAAAATGCGACGCTTCCGCAATTGCTGTGGGAAATTTCCGCAACCCGTCTGAAAGTTGCGGAAAGTCTGCGCCGAGTCAGGCAGCGTCGGGCAGCAAGGCGTTGTCCCGGCCAAAAAAATAGCGACCCGCCGTGTTTTACGGGGGGTCGCAAATCGGGAATGCGAGGAGGTCAGATTCCTCAAGAAGGGATATCGACACTTCGCAGGTATGCTGATCCCCACCGAGGTGGGGCATGCGGCACAAATCGGAGGGTTCTACGCGATCAGCTGGGCGGGCTGGCTGGCCGGGGCGGCAGAGGCGCGCAGACGGCGGACACCGGCTTCCACCTCGGCGTGCGCGGCATCGAGCCAGTCAATGCGATGCCGCACCGGATCGTTGGGCGAGAGGTCGTGCTCGCTGATTTCGCGCAGGAAGTAGCGCACCATGCTGCCGGCGCGTGCCGGCACCGGCATCATGCCGAGCAACTGGTCGTGCTTGAGCATCCCCTGGCGGGCCGCGTGCTGCAACGCAGCCCAGGCCGTGCGGCCCAGCGCGACGTACACCGCATCGGGCCGGTATTGCCGCAGGGCGCCCAGGAACAGGTTGTCGAACACCATGCGCAGCATGGGGGCATCGAACAGGTCATCGAGCGTGCCGTCGAAGACCAGACCGCGCCGCGTGGTGGCATGCGGCAACAAGGCAAGTGGCTGGATCGCCTCGAATCCATCGTTCCAGAGCGCAGCGGCGTGCGGCTGCCCGATCAATTCCGGTATCCGGAAGTGATCGAGCATTCTGATCAGGTTGGGGCGCACCATGCGTCCGCCCAACTCTACCCGCCGTTTGTGCTCGCGCTGGATCACGCGCCCGGGCGTATGCGCACGCAGCAGTTCGTCGGTCACCGTAGCGGCCAACTGCACGTGGGCATGCCCTGGCGTGGTACTGACCAGCACCAGCCTGGCATTCTCGTTTCGATGCTCGAACGGAACGTACTTCATGACATAGGTTCCGTCCTGATCCACAACGACTGGCTTTTCTGCGATCCCGCGAACGCCGCCACGGCGGATGCGCGCGCAATACTCTTCTAGGTAATTCGCCAAGATGTCCCCGCTCCCGATGCTTCCCTGACTTGAGCAACCGATGTTCTTTTTTGGGTTCATGTTAAGCCCCTATGAATCGCCCACAAAGTGCATAAGTGCGCATTGCGTCTCATTGCAACGCTGGCTTCGTGGGCCATCGAACAAAGTTTGAAAACATGCCCCCACGTTTGCGGGATGCGAATTGGAAACGGTGTTGCCTTGCGCCGCAGGGCAACGTTGCGCGCGCTGCGGGGCAAGACGATGACGGGCCGCCGATAGCGGCGTGTCGAATCGGGGGGAACGGATTGAGGCGGGAGAAAAAAAGGCCGGACACGAACGTGTCCGGTAACCCATTTGCTGACTCAGGTCGTGTCAAAACCCGAGAGCACAAATGATAACCATTATCATTTGTGTCGTCAACCTTTCAGGGGGAGCAGATCAGGCGGCCAGCGTGGTGTCGATGGTGATCTGGGCGCTGAGTGACTTGTGAACCGGGCACTTGTTGGCCACGCGCAGCAGATCCTCGCGTACGTCAGGTGTCAGGTCGCCACGCAATTCGATATGGCGGATCAGTTTGTAGGATCCCGGCGTCTCTTCGTGCGCCACGCTGACCTGGATCTCCTGAAGGTCGTAACCCTTGCGCTTCGCGTAGATCTGAAGCGTCAGCGTCGTACAGGCAGCCAGGGCGGAGTCCAGCAGGTCGTGCGGGTTTGGAATCGACGGGTTGCCCATCGGCGCATCGAGGTCAGCCTGCCATTGCGCCGTGCCGTTGCCGAGTTCGCAGACGCTTGAGCCGGAGTCGGCCAGCCATTTGGCTTGGATTGTCATCGCTAGTGTTCCTGGGTTCCTGTCAAAGGGAAGGCCTTATGGCCCGGGGGAGTCCTGATTCTATACACGCGCGCCGATGCCTGCGCACGGAGTGCCTTAATCGAATCTTTTCTGCTTATTTAACGGTTTTGTGACAAAGGGCTTGCGCACCCGTCGAAAGCCATCTAATATTCGCCCCCTCGCAACACGAAGCGCGCTGCAAACGCAGCAGCGACAAGGGTTGCGGGGTTGGCAGGGGGTTGGGGTTGCGAGGGTTTGCAGCGCTGACCGGCAGAAAAAAGTTCTGCAAAAACTGTTGACGAAA
>NZ_BBQI01000009.1 GCF_001652915.1 Cupriavidus sp. D384 | reverse complement strand
AGGCTCTTATACCCAGAACCCCCAAGCCCAAAAGCTTGGGGGTTTTGCTTTGGCGCGCATGAAATGCGATCGCGCGCTGGGATGGCGAAAAGGCCGTCGCCGTTTCCGTTCCATCTCCCTTCCTGCCCCGGTGCAAAGGCCGGGCTGCGCGCGCCCTGTCCATAGAACAAGTTCGAAAAGCACAGCCCGTCATGTTGGCTGTTGTATTCAGGGTACCCGAGCATTCCGGGTACTCCGTGCATCTGATATGGTCTGCCCCAAGCGCTGAAAAATTCAGCACGAAGCAGTCAGCAATACCCATCCTCGGCACCGAATAGCCAGGATGTTGGGATTTCGACGAACGGGTAAGTATCAGGTATCAGGGTCCAGGGGGTTATCGTGGCCATGAAGTTTCGGCCAGCACTGGCTTGTGTGGTGAGCGCGTTCGTGCTCGCCGGATGTGCATCTTCAACGGTCGCACCGACCGATCCATCAAAGTTGGCAGCCGTTTCAGACGGAAATTGCGCGATGTTCGCGGAAAAAGGCCTGCTGAAGGCTGCTGTTCGGAGCCTGCCAGTCGATCAGCTGGAGCTCGCCAATCGCGCGGCGAATGCCGCCGAAGCAGAGTCCGGTGGCGACGGCGAGGCGGAAGCCGATGCTGCGTCGTTGCCGTTGCTGGCAGACTTGCCGCTGTTCTCCGCATCTTCCGCTCCCAGTACGGTCCCGACCGGCTGGCAACCCTGGAAGGTCAATCGCAACAAGACGCCCACACGATATTCGCTGACCGAAGTCGACCAGCGCACGGTGCTGCATGCCGAGGCGGATGGTTCTGCTTCTGGCCTGTATGTCCCGCTGACGCAGCGCGATCCCGGGACGCTGCGGTGGATGTGGAGGACGCGCGATGTGATTCGTGTCGCGGATAACGCGGTGGGCCATCGGGAGGATGCCCCGCTGCGGATTTTCGTGGCGTTCGACGGCGATCGCAACACGTTGTCGCTGAAAGACCAGCTGATGTACGAAATGGCGCGCATCACCACAGGTCGGGAAATGCCGTACGCCACGCTGATGTACATCTGGGGCGGCAAGCGCCCGGTAGGCAGCGTACTGAACAATCCTCACACTGACCGCGTTCGCATGATCATCGTGGATTCGGGCACGCGCCATACCAACGAATGGCGATGCCACGAGCGCGATCTGCGTGCCGACTATCGCAAGGCGTTCGGCACTGATCCGGGGAAGATCCTGGCGGTTGGCCTGATGACCGATACCGATAACACCAAGAGCCGCGCCGAAGCCTGGTACGGCGATATCGCGCTGGACTAAGTTCGCCCCGCCTCCAGGTCCACACCTGCGAGGCGTCAGCCGACGCTCAGGTCTTCCAGCGCCAGCAGCGCAAAGGTGGCGAGCCAGTGTGTGGCCACGTAGTGGCCCTCCACCGCCTGCGGCAGCGACACCTCCAGGTGGTCGGACCATGCCCGCACGGCAAGCGGCTGCAATGGGGATGGCAAGGCCGGTCCCAGCAGTCGCCAGCACCAGGCGCGCGACAGGTTCAGCCCATCCAGATGGGACATCTTCGGATCTGTCCGATCCGCGACGGCCACCGGCGTCAGCCAGGTGCCAAGCTCGGCCTGTCCTGGCGAGAACAATTCCCACCATTCGGCAAAGCCACAGTCGTCCATTACCTGTTGCATCAGCACGGCTTCCATCAGGCCGCCTGACAGGAATTCGTCGCCGCCCGGCTCGTAACGGGCCGGGTAGCGCAGGTCGTGCGCGAACCAGCGATGGGCCCGGCGCACAATCGACTTGCGCAGGGCGGGGTGCTGGTCCTGCCTGGCGTAGAACAGCGCCATGACCAGCGCAAACGCGCTGTTGAAATGGGTGCCGGTGCGAACCGGGAAATCGGCGACGTCGATGTAGTCCATCAGACGTTGTGCCAGATGGTTGGCCAGCGGCGCACAGGCGGCGGCCCATCTGGCAGCCTGCGGGTCCTTGAGCCCCAGCGCGCCCAGTTCGGCCTGCAGCCGTAGCACCCACGCCCAGCCGTATGGCCGCTCGAAGGTCCGGGACCCGGGCCGCCCGAAATACGCCAGTTCCGTGGCAAAGGACTCCGGGCGAAACTGGGCGTCGAGTGTCTCGCGGATGCGGGCGGCATCCGCCAGATTCGGGCGCAAGCCCAGCAGCCGCACCAGCAGCCAGTGCATGTGCACCGACGAATGCCAGTCGTAGCTGCCGTAGAAGACCGGGTGCTTGACGGCGGGCGCGGCCAGGTCGTTGGCGTCCACCATCAGGTGGTCCACCTTGTACGGGTACGGACGCACGATGTTGTCGAGCGCCACCTGGGCAAATCGCGCCGCCGTGGTGTCATCCAGCAGCGTATGGGGCATCGTGCGTCGCCTGGAGCGTCAGTCCGTGCCGGCTCAGGCCGGCGCCAGCCATTTCTCCACCAGCTTGACGAAGAACGTGGAGCCCACCGGCAGCAGTTCGTCGTTGAAATCGTAGCTGGGGTTGTGCAGCATGCACGGGCCCATGCCGTGGCCGGCTTCGCGATGCGAACCTTCGCCGTTGCCGATGAACAGGTAGCAGCCCGGCTTTTCCTGCAGCATGAACGAGAAGTCCTCGGCGCCCATGGTCGGTTCCACGTTGCCATCGACGTTGTCGGCGCCCACCAGCTCGCTGGCGATACCCACCGCGAACTCGGCCTCCGCCGCGCTGTTGATGGTGGGCGGGTAGTTGCGGCGGAATTCGAAATCGATCGTGCAATCGAACGCCTGGGCCACGGCCCGCGACACCTCTTCCATGCGCCGCTCGATCAGGTCCAGCACCTCCACGGTGAACGTGCGCACCGTGCCGCCCAGCCAAACTTCATTGGGCACGATGTTGGTGGCGTCGCCCCCGTGGAACTGCGTGACCGAGATCACGGCGGTGTCGATCGGCCGCTTGTTGCGCGTGATGATGCCCTGCAGCGCCGACACGATCTGGGCGCCCGTGAAGACCGGGTCGCAGCCGTTGTGCGGCATGGCCGCATGCGCGCCCTTGCCGCGCACGGTGATCTTGAATTCGTTGCTCGACGCCATCAGCGGGCCGGCCGTGGTGCCGAATGACCCGACCGGCATGCCCGGCCAGTTGTGCATGCCAAATACGGCATCGCACGGAAAACGGTCGAACAGGCCGTCCTTGATCATCTCGCGGGCGCCGCCGCCGCCTTCTTCGGCCGGCTGGAAGATCAGGTGAACGGTGCCGTCGAAATTGCGGTGCTCGGCCAGGTAGCGCGCCGCACCAAGCAGCATCGCCGTATGACCGTCGTGGCCGCACGCATGCATCTTGCCCTCGTGCTGCGAACGATGACCGAAGGTGTTTGCTTCCTGCAGCGGCAGCGCGTCCATGTCGGCACGCAGGCCGATAGTTTTGGCGCTTTTGCCATTGCGGATGATGCCGACCAGGCCGGTGGTGCCCAGGCCGCGATGGACCTCGATGCCCCAGGATTCCAGGTTCTTGGCCACCACATCGGCGGTGCGCTGTTCCTCGAAGCAGAGTTCGGGATGCGCGTGGATGTCACGTCGAATGGTGCGGATTTCGGCTTGCGCCTGCAGGATTTCGGGGATGAGCTTCATGATGCCGGTCCGGGCAAATGGGGCAATTGGATACCCCCGATCATACGACGCCTATCGTAGAAGCGCCAAAACAAGGCGTTCCAGGCGCCTGCCGGGACGCCGTTCGCATGTCCGGTGCATGGCGCCGGAGCGGGCATACATTTGCCGGGACAAGGGCGCCGCCGGACAGCCATCGGCAGGCCGGCAGTGGCGCAGCGCAGCATCGCCGATGCCCCACGGGCGGGTGGGTTTCCCCGCATGGCGGACGCCTTGTACTGCTGGAACAGTTCATGCTTGAAGTGCCCGGCCGGTCGCGCGCCACGTTGCCCAGCAGAACGCCGCACCAAAATGCGGCGCTCCTGCCGGGACATCTGACGACGAGCGCGACCGATCCTTATCGTCATTTCAAGACTTCCCACTGGGAGAATCGTGCGATGTCCCTTCGTCACGTCAAGAAGGCTGTCGGCAAGGCGGTCGGTGCCGTACTGCTGACCGGCGCCCTCGGTTTCGGCCTGGCCGGTCAGGCCCAGGCGGTCGATCTCAAGATCGCCATGAGTTCGCCGCCGACCTCAATGGATCCGCATTTCTACAACCTGTTCTCGAACATCAATGTGTCCGAACACGTGTTCGAGACGCTGATCAAGCTCGACCCCGACAGCAAGGTGGTGCCGGGCCTGGCCGAGTCGTGGAAGCTGGTCAACAACCTCACATGGGAATTCAAGATCCGCAAGGGCGTGAAGTGGCATGACGGCACCGAACTGACCACCGACGACATCGCGTGGTCGCTGGACCGGCCGGCCACCATCGTCAACAGCCCGGGCAAGTTCGATGTGTACACCAAGGCGATCATCAACAAGAAGATCATCGACAAGTACACGATCCAGCTGACCACGAACCAGCCGTACCCGTTGATGCTCAATGACCTGACGTCGGTGTTCATGGTCCAGAAGAAGGCCACGCAGGGCCTGTCTTCCGACGACTTTGCACAGGGCAAGGGCATGGTTGGCACCGGGCCGTTCAAGTTCGTCAGCTATGCGCGCGACGACCGGGTGGAACTGGTGAAGAACCCCGACTACTGGGGCGCCAAGCCGGCCTGGGACAAGGTGACGCTGCGCTTCATCCCGAACCCCGCCACGCGCCTGGCCGCGCTGCTGTCCGGCGACGTGCAGGCCATCGAGAACGTGCCCACGCCCGACCTGCCGAAGGTACGTAACGATCCCAAGCTGTCGGTCTTCTCGAAGATCTCGCACCGTGTGATCTACCTGTACTTCGACGTCAAGCGCGACAAGTCGCCGTTCGTGACGACCAAGGACGGCCAGCCGATGGACAAGAACCCGCTGAAGGATGCGCGCGTGCGCATTGCCATCAGCACGGCCATCAACCGGCAGGGCATCAAGGACCGCCTGATGGAAGGCCTGTCCGAGCCGACCAACAACCTGGTGCCGCCCACGCTGTTCGGCTACAACCCGGCGCTCAAGACGCTCAAGTACGATCCGGAGGCGGCCAGGAAGATGCTGGCCGAGGCCGGCTATCCGAACGGTTTCGGGCTGACGCTGCATACGCCGAACAACCGCTACGTCAACGACGAGAAGATTGCGCAGACCATCGCGCAAAACCTGACCCGCATCGGCATCAACACCAAGGTGGAAGGCATGCCGATGGCCACGTACTCGTCGAAGGCGATCAAGCATGAGTGGTCGTTCGGCCTGGTGGGCTGGGGCGCCCAGACCGGCGAGGTCAGCTCGCCGCTGCGTGCGCTGGTGGCGTGCGAAGACTCGAAGAAGGGCTTCGGCACGACCAACTGGGGCGAGTACTGCAATCCGAAGATGGATGCGGTGCTGGAAAAGGCCCTGGCTACCGTGGATGACAACGAGCGGTCCAAGCTGCTGCAGGAAGCCACGGCCATCGTGGTGCTGGACGGCGGCATCATCCCGGTTCACCATCAGGTGACCACGTGGGCCACGCAGAAGGGCATCACGTACGTGCCGCGTACCGACGAACGCACCTACGCGCACCTGTTCAAGCCTGCCCAGTAAGCCAGCCGGCAGGGCGGGGCCGCCAATGGCTGGCGGCTCCGGTATGATCGCGGCCCCGGTTATCCACGAGATGCCGGGGCGATGTTCCCACGATGTCCTCCGTGGGCCGCGAACCCGCCGGCAGTGCGCCACCGCGCGCCGGCGAAAGGATAGGCGTCTGGAAAATGCTGGTCTTCATCATCCGGCGACTGATGCAGAGCGTGGTTGTGCTGCTGGTCATGTCGTTGCTCGTGTTTCTTGGCGTTTTTGCGATCGGCAATCCGATCGACATCCTGATCAGCCCGCAGGCCGACCAGGAAGACATCAAACGCACCATAGCCGCGCTCGGCCTCGACAAGCCACTTTGGGAACAGTACTGGATCTTCCTGCAGAACGCGCTGCACGGAAATCTGGGTATGTCGTTCGCGCATGGCACGCCTGCGCTCAAGCTGATCTTCGAACGCATGCCGGCCACGCTGGAACTGGCGGTGTGCGCCATCCTGCTGGCTATCGTGCTGGGCATTCCGCTAGGCCTGTGGGCGGGGTTGCGGCCGAACGGCGTGGCGGGCAAGACCATCATGACCGTCTCGATCCTGGGCTTCTCGCTGCCCACGTTCTGGGTGGGGCTGATGCTGATCATGGTGTTTGCCGTGCAGCTGGGCTGGCTGCCGTCGAATGGCCGCGGCGAGACCGTCAGCGTGCTGGGCGTGCCGCTGAGCTTCCTGACCGTTGACGGTATCCGCCACCTGATCCTGCCCGCCGTGACGCTGTCGCTGCTGAATATCGCCATGGTGATCCGGCTCACGCGCGCCGGCACCCAGGAGGCAATGCTGCAGGACTACGTGAAGTTCGCCCGCGCCAAGGGGTTGTCCAATACCCGTATCGTCGGGGTCCACGTTCTTAAGAATATTCTGATCCCGATCGTCACCGTGATCGCCCTGCAGTTCGGCTCGATCATCGCGTTCGCGATCGTGACCGAATCGATCTTCGCGTGGCCCGGCATGGGCAAGCTGATTATCGATTCGATCCAGTTGCTTGACCGCCCGGTGATCGTGGCCTACCTGATGGTGATCGTGACGCTGTTTATCCTGATCAACCTGATGGTGGACATCGTCTACAGCATGCTCGATCCGCGCGTGCGCATTGCCGACAACAAGGGCTGAGCCATGAGCACATCGACCGTCCCCCAGCAAGCCCCGGCCCAGCCGAAGCCGGCCGCCAAGGACCAGACCCCGTGGCGCCGCTTCGCGCGGCAGTTCTTCGAAAGCAAGCTCGCGGTGGTGGGCCTGGTGACGCTGCTGCTGATCATCCTGATCGCGATCTTCGCCCCGCTGCTGGCACCGCAGAATCCCTATGACCTGGCTACGCTGGACGTGCTCGATGCGCGCCTGGCGCCGGGCGAGCAGGCCGGCAGCGGCATGACGTTCCTGCTGGGCTCCGACGAGCAGGGCCGCGACATGCTGTCGGCCGTGATGTACGGCCTGCGCATCAGCGTGGGCGTGGGCGTGGTCAGCACCGTGATTGCCCTGCTGCTGGGCGCCACCCTGGGGCTGCTGGCCGGCTTTGTCGGCGGGCGTACCGAGGCGTTCATCATGCGGGTGGCCGACCTGCAGCTGTCGTTCCCGCCGATCCTGCTGGCGCTGATTCTTCTGGCGTTCTTACGACCCGGCATCGGCAATATCGTGATCGCGTTGGTGGCGGTGCAGTGGGCCTACTATGCGCGCACCACGCGCAGCGCGGCGCTGGTGGAACGGCGCAAGGAATATATCGAGGCCGCCACCTGCCTGGGGCTGCCCCCTCAGCGCATCATGTTCCGGCACCTGCTGCCCAACTGCCTGCCGCCGCTGATCGTGATTGCCGCGCTGCAGGTGGCGTCGGCCATCACGCTGGAAGCCACGCTGTCGTTCCTGGGGCTGGGCGTGCCGGTCACGGAGCCGTCGCTGGGCATGCTCATCGCCAACGGCCAGCAGTACATGTTGTCCGGCAAGTA
The DNA here is from genome assembly GCF_001652915.1 of Cupriavidus sp. D384. Taxonomy (GTDB): domain Bacteria; phylum Pseudomonadota; class Gammaproteobacteria; order Burkholderiales; family Burkholderiaceae; genus Cupriavidus. The sequence goes on along the minus strand of NZ_BBQI01000009.1, from coordinate 343,570 downwards.
CTGGATCAGCTTCTTCCCGGGTATCGCGCTGGTCGTCACCATCGTGGCGATGAACCTGGTGGCCGACCAGTTGCGCGATGTGCTGAACCCGCGCCTGCAGACGCAGTAAGACACCAGGAGAGCCGATATGACCCAGCCAACCCTGGTCGTAGAAAATCTAAAAACGCAGTTCTTCACGCGCGCCGGCGTGGCAAAGGCCGTCGACGACGTGTCTTTCTCGGTGGGCCGTGGGGAAATCATGGGCCTGGTCGGTGAATCAGGCTCGGGCAAGTCGATGACCGGCTATTCGATCATGGGATTGATCGATCCGCCCGGCAGGGTGGTGGATGGCCGCATCGCCCTGACCAGCCGCGACGGCGTGACGCGCGACCTGCGCGCCCTGACACCGGCGCAACAGCGCGACGTGCGCGGCAATCGCATCGCCATGATCTTCCAGGACCCGATGATGACGCTGAACCCGGTCCTGCGCATCGACACGCAGATGATCGAGGCCGTGCGCGCGCACGACGACGTCAGCAAGGCTGCCGCCCGCGAGCGCGCCCGCAACGCGCTGGCGCGGGTGGGCATTCCGTCGCCGGACGAGCGCCTGCAGGCCTATCCGCACCAGTTCTCGGGCGGCATGCGCCAGCGCGTAGCCATCGCCATCGCGCTGCTGAACAAGCCCGACCTGATCATCGCCGACGAGCCAACCACGGCGCTCGACGTGACCATCCAGGGCCAGATCCTCTATGAAATGCAGACGCTGTGCCGCGAATCGGGCACGGCGCTGATCTGGATTACCCACGACCTGTCCGTGGTGGCCGGCCTGGCCGACAAGGTCTGCGTGATGTACGCGGGCAAGATCGTCGAATCGGGCGATGTGCGCCAGGTGCTGGAGCGTCCGCACCATCCGTACACGCACGGGCTGATCGGCTCGGCGCCGTCGCGCAATCCGCGCGGTGCGCCGCTGCGGCAGATTCCGGGCATGACGCCGTCGCTGCTGAACCTGCCCGGCGGCTGCTCGTTCCGCAATCGCTGCCCGTACGCCACCGACGTGTGCAAGAACGACCCGCCACTGGCTATTTCGCCAGACGGCCGGCAGTTGCGCTGCTTCCACCCGGTGCATGCCCAGCAGGAGGCCGCATGAGTACGCCCGTGATCGATACGCCGAAGGCCACCGCCGTGGACGCGCCGCCCGATGCCACCACGCCACCCGCGCCGTTGCTGGAGTTGCGCGGGGTGTCCAAGCGCTTCGTCAAGTCGCTCGATGTGGCGGCGAAGATCGCCAATGTGTTCGGCGCGAAGCAGAAGATGGAAGTGGTGCATGCCGTCGACAAGGTAGACCTGGCGATCCGCACCGGCGAGGTGGTGGGGCTGGTTGGCGAGTCGGGCTGCGGCAAGTCCACGCTCGGCCGCATGGCCGTGGGGCTGCATTCACTGACCGAGGGCGAGCGGCTCTGGCGCGGCACCGATCTGGACCGCCTGCCGCCCGACAAGCGGCGCGAGAAGCAGCTGGCGATCCAGATGATTTTCCAGGACCCCTACGCGTCGCTGAACCCGCGCCTGCGGGTGCTCGATATCGTCGGCGAGGCGCCCGTCGTGCACGGCATGGTCGAGAAGGGCGCGCAGAAGGCCTATGTGGAAGACATGCTCGTGCGCGTGGGGATGGACCCCACGGTGCTGCGGCGCTTTCCGCACCAGTTCTCGGGCGGACAGCGTGCGCGCATTGGCATTGCCCGGGCCCTGGCCGTGAAGCCGGAATTCCTGGTGTGCGATGAATCGGTGGCCGCGCTCGACGTGTCGATCCAGGCCCAGGTGCTGAACCTGTTCATGCGCCTGCGCGAAGAACTGAACCTGACCTACCTGTTCATCAGCCACGACCTGGGGGTGGTCAAGCACATCAGCGACCGCGTGGTGATCATGTACCTGGGGCGCGTGGTGGAGTCGGCACCCACCGAGGAAGTGTTCGCGTCGCCCAACCATCCCTACACCCAGGCGCTGCTGGCCGAGGCGCCGAAGCTGGAGGTTGGCAAGAAGACCTATGTGGCGATCCGGGGCGAAATCCCGTCGCCGCTCAATCCGCCTCTGGGCTGCCATTTCCATCCGCGCTGCCCGCATGCGATGCCGCGCTGCAAGGAGGAACAGCCGGTGCTGAAGGAGATTGCGCCGCTTAGGTGGTCGGCGTGTCACCTGAATGACATGGCGTGAAGAGGCGGGCCGCGTTTTCTCCACTCCCCATGACTTCCTGTTACCTGTGCCAGCCCGGCCGATCTGGTCCACGTCGGGTTTGCAATTGCTTTGGGCGAACACTAATGTGGATTGCGGCATGATCTGAAAGTCCGCTAGCCCCGCGTGGCCGTGAGCGGGCAATTCAGTCAGTGTGCTGCCCTGTCCGTCCCTGGTAACAAGAAGGAGAACGTCATGAATAGGAAGACGCTGTTGGGCCTGGCCGTGATGATGGCGGTAGCCGGCGCTGCGCGGGCGCAGCCTGAAACCAAGGTGGATGTGACCCGAGGGCCCGAGAACATGACGGCCACAGGGACCGCGACGACAACGGCCAAGGTCGTCAAGATTGTCCCGGTGACGCGAACCGTCACGCTGAAAACGGACAAGGGCAAGCAAATGGACGTGGTGGTCGGCGAGGAGGCCAGGAACTTCGACCAGATCCATCTCGGCGACGTGGTCACGGTGGAGTACAAGGAAGCCCTGACGCTCAGCCTCAAGAAGGGCAGCGGGCCGCTATCCCGGCATGAGCGCGTGATCTCCGACCGCTCCGTGCCTGGCGCGAAGCCCGGTGGGACGATGGGCCGGGAAGTCACCGTCACGGCAGACGTTGTCGCGGTGAATGCCGATGCCAGGACCGTGACTGTGAAGGGCCCCAAGGGACACACGGTAGACCTGATGGTCGAAGACCCGGAACGGCTCGCGAAGATAAAGAAGGGCGACCGGGTCGAGGCCGTCTATACGGAGGCCACGGCGATTTCCGTCCGGCCTGGCAAATAGCGTTACCCGGTAGCTGCTCCCCTGTGAGCGCAGGGCTCGCAGGGGATTCCCGGCGGCGTCCTTCCCGTCAGCGAATGACCACGCCTCGCGAGTTGATGATCGTCATTTCGACGAACTTCGATCCCACGTGGCTGTCCGGACCGAACTGGACGATAAAGCCGCCCAGGTCCACGTTGCGCATGCTTTCCAGCGCCATCACGAAGCGCTCGCGGGTCAGGTCCTTGCCGGCGCGGCGCAGGCCTTCCACGAATGCCTTGGCGGCGATGAAGCCCTCGATGCTGGCGTAGTCGAAATCGTTCTGCTTGCCGGCGGCCTGCAGCAGGCGAAGGTATTCGCGCACCACCGGCAGCGTGGCGTTGCCCGGATGCGGCATCACCTGCGAGATGATCACGCCGCTGCCCTGCGGGCCCACTTCCTTCGCCAGCGCCTGCGTGCCCACGAACGACACGTTATAGAACTGCCCGCTGTAGCTGCGGCGCAGGGCTTCCTTCACGAAGGCACCCGCCGTGCGGTAGGCGCTGATCAGCACCACGGCATCGGGCTTGGCCTTCATGGCTTCCTGCATCGCATCGCCGATTTCCACGGTGTTGCGGACCACGGTGGACTGCGCCACCAGCTTCACGCCACTGTCGGCAGGCAGGGCCTTGATGGCGTGCTCGATGCCGGCCAGGCCGGCCTTGCCGTAGCCGTCGTCGTTGTAGACCACGGCAACGCGCTTCAGGCCCGTGGTGCGGATCTGGCGCACGATGGCGGCGGTCTCTTCCTCGTAGCCCGCGCGCACGTGGAAAACGTAGCGGTTGGATGGGTCGCGCAGCGTCTGCGCGCCGCTGAACGGGGCGAAGAACGGAATGCGTGCCTGGGCGACCAGCGGCAGCGCGGCCTGGCTGGTGGGCGTGCCCACATAGCCAAACAGCGCAAAGACGCGGTCTTCCTCGATCAGCTTCTTCGTGTTCTTGACGGCCTCGTCGGGCTCGTACGCATCGTCCAGCGCCTTGAGTTCGATCTTGCGGCCGAACACGCCGCCATGGCTGTTGATGTAGTCGAAGTAGAGCCGCGCGCCGGCATTCATCTGCTTGCCCAGCACGGCCGTGGGACCGGTCAGCGCGGCCGATTGTCCCAGCAGGATCGTATCGGCGGTTACGCCGGTCTCGGCAGGCGTGGTATTGGCGGCAAACGCGGCGCCTGGTACGCCGCTGGCCGCGAGCGCGGCCGCCATCATCAGGCCGACCAGCTGCCGGCGCTTGACCCCAGAAGTGAAACCCATGTGAATCCCCGTCAAAAATCCGTAAAACGTTCTTCGTTGCTTCCTTGCTGCTTTCGGACCCCGCGGATGCCGTCCGGATCTTGTGCCGGTACGGCTCCCGGCCCAGCGGGGCCGGACAGTCCACGGCCTTGGCCGGACTGCGCCGGCACATCATAATCGAATACAATCGGAGCCAAACAATTTCTCCCGGTCAGCAATGTTTGGCCGACGCCACTGCGCCACAGTCACGCCGTTGACAAACGCCACGCCGTCGGCCCGCCCAATGCGCCGTACCGGGCGCCCCATCCGTCGTATCTGCCTGCCGAAGCCCACCATGGCCACCCGCATCGTCCGCGCCGCCTGTCCCCATGATTGTCCCGATACCTGTGCGCTGCTCGTCACCGTCGAGGACGGCCGTGCCGTCAAGGTGGCCGGCGATCCGGAACATCCCACCACCGGCGGCGTGCTCTGCACCAAGGTGTCGCGCTACACCGAACGCACCTACCACGCCGACCGCCTGCTGACGCCGCTGCGCCGCGTCGGCAAGAAGGGCGAGGGCAAGTTCGAGCCCATCTCGTGGGAAGCCGCGCTCGACGAGATCGCCACGCGGCTTGGCACCATCGCCGCGCGCAACCCCGAGGCGATCGTGCCGTACAGCTACGCCGGCACGATGGGCCTGGTGCAGGGCGAAAGCATGGCCGCGCGGTTCTTCCACAAGCTCGGTGCGTCGCTGCTGGATCGCACGATCTGTGCCAGTGCCGGCGCCACGGCGCTGCGGTACACCTATGGCGCCAGCGTCGGCATGGACATGGAGCACGTGGTCGATGCCAGGCTGGTGATCATCTGGGGCGGCAACCCGATTGCGTCGAACCTGCATTTCTGGACCCGCGCGCAGGAAGCCAAGCGCCGCGGCGCCACGCTGGTGGCGATCGATCCGTACCGCTCGCTGACAGCCGAGAAGTGCCATCGCCATATCGCGCCGATGCCGGGCACCGACGGCGCGCTGGCGCTGGCGATGATCCACATCCTGATCCGCGACAACCTGCTGGATCACGACTACATCGCGCAGCACACGGTCGGTTTCGACGCGCTGCGCGAGCGCGCGATGGACTATCCGCCGGCCCGCGCGGCCGAGGTCTGCGGCGTGCCGGTGGAAGACATCGAGTGGCTGGCCGGCCTGTATGGCCAGCTGGCGGTCAAGGAACGCCAGCCCGTGGCGATCCGCCTGAACTATGGCGTGCAGCGCGTGCGCGGCGGCGGCCAGGCCGTGCGCGCCGTGGCGTGCCTGCCGTCGCTGGTCGGCGCCTGGCGCCAGCCGGCGGGCGGCCTGCAGCTGTCCACGTCGGGATTTTTCCCGGTCGATACGGCTTCGCTGCAGCGCCCGGACCTGCTGCCCGGCTGGCCCAGCCTGCCGCGCACCGTGAACATGAGCACGATCGGCGATGCGCTGCTGGACGACGGCACGCGCGGCAACGGCCCGAAGATCGAGGCCGTGGTGGTCTACAACAGCAACCCGGTGGCCGTGGCACCCGAATCGGCCAGGGTGGCGCAGGGCTTTGCGCGCGAAGACCTGTTCACAGTGGTGCTGGAGCACTTCCGCACCGATACGGCTGACTATGCCGATATCGTGCTGCCAGCCACCACGCAGCTCGAACACGTGGACGTGCACAAGACCTACGGCCACGTCTATTTCATGGCCAACAACCAGGCCGTGGCGCCGCTGGGCCAGGCATTGCCGAACACCGAGATCTTCCGCCGGCTGGCCGCGCGCATGGGGTTTGCCGAGCCGTGCTTTGCCGATACCGACGAGGAAATCGCCAGCCAGGCCATCCTGCGCGACGACAAGCGGGCCGAGGGCATCAGCTGGGACACGCTGAAGGCGCGCGGCTGGCAGCGGCTCAATATCGATGCCGCGCCGTTCGCCAACGGTGGCTTCCCGACGCCCTCGGGAAAATGCGAGTTCTATTCGGAAGCCATGGCGCGCGACGGGCTCGATCCGCTGCCAGCCTATGTGGCGCCTTACGAGACCCCGTCGTCGGCGCCGGAACTGGCGGCACGGTATCCGCTTGCCATGATCTCGCCCCCGGCCCGGAATTTCCTGAACAGCTCGTTCGTCAACGTAGACAGCCTGCGCAACACCGAAGGCGAGCCGCACCTGGATATCCATCCGGTGGACGCTGCCGCGCGCAACATCGCCCATGGCGACCTGGTCCGTGCCTACAACGACCGTGGCAGCATGCAGGCGCGCGCCCGCGTGACCGATCGCGCCAAGCAGGGCCTGGTGGTTGGCCTGTCGATCTGGTGGAAGAAGCTCGCCCCGGATGGCAAGAACGCCAACGAACTGACCAGCCAGCAGCTGACCGACCTGGGCCGCGCGCCGGTCTTCTATGACTGCCTCGTGGAAGTGGAGGCGGTGCGGGCCGAGGCCCTGGCATCATGAACCGGTGGCCGGCCCGCCGGCGTCTGGCGGGCATCCTCGCGATGCTCGCCCTGGCGGTGCTGGCGGCCGGCTGCGACACGGTCGGCTATTACTATCAGTCGATCGGCGGCCACCTGGGCGTGATGGCATCGGCGCAGTCGCTGGACGATGCCATCGCCACTGCCAACGGTGCCAATGACCAGAAGCTGGCGCAGCGGCTGGAACTGGCGCGCCGCATCCGCGATTACGCATCGCGCGAACTGAAACTCCCCGACAACGGCAGCTATCGCCGTTACGCCAATTTGCACCGGCCCTATGTGGTGTGGAGCGTGTTCGCCACGCCCGAACTGTCGCTGGACTTGCGCAAGTGGTGCTTCCCGATCGTTGGCTGCATTACGTACCGGGGCTACTACAGCGAGAACGATGCCGATCACTATGCCCAGGGATTGCGTCGCGACGGGTTTGAAGCCTACGTGGCAGGCATCCCGGCCTATTCGACGCTCGGCTATTTCGACGATCCGCTACTCAATACCTTTGTCTACCAGCCCGAGGGCGAACTGGCCCGGCTGATCTTCCACGAGCTGGCACACCAGGTGGTGTACGTGCGCAACGACACCGCCTTCAACGAGTCGTTTGCCACGGCCGTGGAAGTGGCCGGCGTGGAGCACTGGCTGGCGCAGGAAGGATCGGCCGACGCGCGCGCCAGCTACAAGATCTATGACGGCCGGCGGCGCCAGTTCCGCGCGATGCTGCTCAGCACCCGCGACAAGCTCGTGGCGCTGTACAAGTCGCCGCTCGACGACGAAGCCAAGCGCCAGGGCAAGGCGCGCATTTTCGGCGAACTGCGACAGGAGTACGCGGCGCTGAAGGTCGAATGGGCCGGCTATACCGGCTACGACCGCTGGTTCGACCAGCCGTTGACCAATGCCCACCTGGCCGCCGTGGCCACGTACCAGCAATGGGTGCCGGCCTTTACCGCGCTGCTGGGGCAGTGCGGCGGCGACTGGGAGCGCTTCTACGCCGCCGCGCGCAAGATCGGCGACCTGCCGCCGGCCGAGCGCGACGCAGTGCTGCGCAAGCTGGCGCCGCCGGCCACCGAAGTCACGCCACTGACCGCGCGTGGCAACACCGGCGCCGTGGCCGATACGCCAAAACCCTGACGCGGGAGTTTCCCGATGGTGGCACGCGCCCCGCATGCGAAAATGGCGGCCATGTCTCATGCCCCCAAGAAAACCGGCAATCTGCCGCGCGCAACCGCCGCCGCCACGCTGAGCGACGACGGTCCCGCGCGCTCGCACGTGGCCGAACGCCAGGAAATGCGCCGCCGCCAGATCCTGGATACTGCCGCGCAGCTTTTCTACACGAAAGGCTATCCGGGCATGACGATGAACGACCTGTGCCGGGCGCTGGGCGTGACCAAGCCGGCGGTCTACTATTACTTCGCCGACAAGTACGAGATCTTCGACATCCTGTGCCGCGAATCGGCGCAGACCTGCCTGCCGGTGATTCGGGAAACGGCCAACCCGGCGCTGCCGGTGCGCGAGCGCCTGCACGCCTGCCTGCTGGAAATGGCGCGCCGCTGCGTCAGGTGCCATGTGGCGGCGGCGTTGAGCTTCCGCGACAACCAGTACCTGAAAGACGATACGGTGGAGTGGCTCAACAGCATGGCCCGCGAGTTCTACCGTGACCTGTACGTGCTGCTGGAGGAAGGGCGCGCCGCGGGCGTGTTCGCGTTTGGCGATGCACGCGTGACGGCCCATTCCATGGGCGGCGTCATCGGCTTCATGTACACATGGCATGAGCCGGGGCGCATGGACCCGGAGGCGCTGGCCCACGAGCTGGCGCAGAACATGATGAAGCTGGTGCTGCCGCCGGCTTGATCGGCGGCAGGGCTTGCGGTTTTCTCCGCCAGTTTCATCAGGGTATTCCCTCGATCCCCCAAGGGGTGGCGCATAATTCACGATTTCGACGGTCCAATTCGTGGAGGACTTCGTCTAACGGGTTGTCTTCACATGGGACACGCGTTTAGCATTCCCAAAAAATCGAACGACCATTCAGAAATTCAGGAGACGGTATGGAAAAGCTGTGGCTGAAAAACTATCCGGCAGGCGTACCGGCAGAGATCGACGCCAGCCAGTTCCGTTCGCTGGCCCAGTTGCTCGAGCATTCGTTCCGTACCTACGCCGACCGTCGCGCGTTCATCTGCATGGACCGCGCCATCACCTATGGCGAACTGGACCAGCTGTCGCGCCAGTTCGCGGCCTGGCTGCAGTCGCGCGGCCTGCGCCCCGGCGCACGCGTGGCCATCATGATGCCGAACGTGCTGCAGTACCCGGTGGTGCTGGCCGCCGTGCTGCGCGCCGGCTACGTGGTAGTCAACGTGAATCCGCTGTACACGCCGCGCGAGCTGGAGCACCAGCTCAAGGACAGCGGCGCCGAAGCCATCGTCATCCTTGAGAACTTCGCGGCCACGCTGCAGGCCGTACTGCCGGCCACGCCGGTCAAGCACGTGGTGGTAGCCAGCATGGGCGACATGCTGGGCGGCCTGAAGGGCAGCATCGTCAATTTCGTGGTGCGCAACGTCAAGAAGATGGTGCCGGCCTGGGAACTGCCCAACTGCGTGCGCTTCAACGACGTGCTGGCCGAAGGGCGCAGGATGGAACTGAAGCCCGTGAGCACGGGCCCGGATGACATCGCGTTCCTGCAGTACACGGGCGGTACCACGGGGGTGTCGAAGGGTGCCACGCTGCTGCACCGGAATATCGTGGCGAACGTGCTGCAGTCCGAGGCCTGGATGCAGCCGGCGCTTGCCAAGGGCGCCCATATCGACCAGGTGGTGACGATCACCGCGCTGCCGCTGTACCACATCTTCGCGCTGACGGTCTGCTGCCTGCTGGGCATGCGCAGCGGCGGCCTGAGCATCCTGATTCCGAATCCGCGCGATATCCCGGGCTTTATCAAGGAACTGCAGAAGTACAAGTTCCACATGTTCCCGGCCGTGAACACGCTTTACAACGCGCTGCTGAATCATCCGGATTTCGGCAAGGTCGACTGCTCGGGCCTGCGCGTCGCCAATGGCGGCGGCATGGCCGTGCAGGAAGCCGTGGCGAAGAACTGGCTCGCCAAGACGGGCTGCCCGATCATCGAGGGCTACGGTCTGTCGGAAACCTCGCCGTCGGCCACCTGCAACCCGACCGATTCCGACGCGTTCTCGGGCACCATCGGGCTGCCGCTGCCTTCCACCGAAGTGTCGATCCGCGACGACGACGGCAATGAACTGCCGCTGGGCCAGCCGGGCGAGATCTGCCTGCGCGGCCCGCAGGTGATGGCCGGCTACTGGAACCGCCCGGACGAGACCGCCAAGGTCATGACCCCGGACGGCTTCTTCAAGACCGGCGACATCGGCGTGATGGACGAGCGTGGCTACACGAAGATCGTCGACCGCAAGAAGGACATGATCCTGGTGTCGGGCTTCAACGTGTATCCGAACGAGGTGGAAGGCGTGGTCGCCGAATGCCCGGGCGTGCTCGAAGTGGCGGCGGTTGGCGTGCCCGACCAGCATTCGGGCGAGGTGGTGAAGCTGTTCGTGGTCAAGAAGGATCCGGCCCTCTCGGAAGCCGACGTGATCGCGTTCTGCAAGGACCGCCTGACCGGCTACAAGCGCCCGAAGTACGTCGAATTCCGCACCGAGCTGCCGAAGACCAACGTCGGCAAGATCCTGCGGCGCGAGCTGCGCGACAGCCGCAAGGCTGCCTGAGCGCTCAGGGCCGGGCGCCCGTCGTCAGCACTCGTTCGACGGCGCCATCTGCGGCTGGGTCGATCCATCGGGATAGATCAGCCGCACGCATGTGCCGGGTTCCAGCCCCGGCGCGGCCGGGCCGTTCACCTGGGCCACCGTGCCATCGGTGGTCCGGACCTTGTACTGATACAGGTCCATCTGCACGGGCGGAGGCGGCGGATTGAGCAGCCGCGACAGGTCTATCGAGAACCCCACGCCGACACCGCCACCACCACCCCCACCGCCAGCGGCCACGCCGCCCACTCCCATCCCGTAGCCGCCGTAGCTGCTGCCTTGCGGCACATCCACGCGTGACAGGAAGGTTTTCTCGGTCACATGGCCGAGCTTGATCGTGGCGTTGACCGGCGTGATCTGCGGGCCGGCCGGTGTGCTGCTGCATCCCGCGCCAAGCGTAGCCAGCGCGGCCGCGCACAGTGCGGGCACCCAACGGATTGCGGGAATTGCGATACGGGTCATGGCGTGGTCGTCAGGCTGGACTTGAGGCGGCCCAGTAGTCGGAAGAGGGCGCGCCGATCGGTTTCGGCAAGTCCGGAAAACATTTGTTCCACCCACATCTCGTGCGCGCGCGCCATGTGCGAGAACGCCTCGCGCCCCGCTGGCGTCAGGCGGATCAGATAGGCCCGGCGGTCCGTGGGCAGTGCCTCGCGCGTGACCAGGCCTTCCTCCTGCAGTTGGTCGGTGATGCCCGTGACATTGCCGCCGGTCACCATCATGCGGCGCGACAGTTCACCCATCTTGAGCCCTTCCGGGTGGCGGTCCAGCTGCGACATCAGGTCGAAGCGGGGCAGCGTCACCGCAAAGTCCTGGCGCAGGCGCGAGCGGATATCGCCCTCGATCAGCGTCGTGCAGGTCAGCAGGCGCAGCCAGAGCCGCAGCGCCTCGTGGTCCGATTCGCCGGCACTGGTTTCCAGGTCAACCGGGGTGTCATCGGCGGCGCTGCTGGCGGCGGAAGGAATGGGCATCGGGATCGGGGCAGCTCGAACATTTGATGCCTCAAGTATATGCGCTGCCCGGCGATCTCCCTATTGCCCGTAATTGCGGACGGCGGTGCCGGTCAGTCGACCTTGGCGCCCGAATCCTTGACGACCTTGGCCCATTTGACGGTCTCCGACCGGATCAGCGCGGCGAACTGCTCGGGCGTGTTGCCCACCGGGTCGGCGCCCTGTGCCATCAGCCGTTCGCGGACGGCCGGCGTGTTCAGGCTCTTCGCCACTTCCTGCTGGATGCGATGGATGATCTCCGGCGGCGTGCCGGCCGGCGCCAGCAGGCCAAACCACGAGCTGGCCTCGAAGTTGGGCAGGTTGGCCGCCTGTGCCACAGTGGGCACGCCGGGCAGGGCCGGCGATGGCTTGGCACTGGTCACGGCCAGCGCCTTGAGCTTGCCCGCCTTGATCAGCTGCATCGACGAGGGCAGGTTGTCGAACATCACCTGCATCGTGCCGCCGGACAGGTCGGTCAGGGCAGGGCCGCTGCCGCGGTACGGGAAGTGGACCATGAAGGTCTTGGTCTGCGTCTTGAACAGTTCGCCGGCCAGGTGGATCGACGTGCCATTGCCGCTCGATGCCATGTTGAGCTTGCCCGGATTGGCGCGCGCATAGGCAATCAGGTCGTTGACGCTATTGATCTTGTTCTGCTGCGCGAAGGCGGGATTGACCACCAGCACATTGGGCACCGCTGCCACCAGTGTGATCGGCGCGAAGTCCTTGATCGGGTCGAATGGCAGCTTGCCGTAGAGCGACTGGTTGATGCCGTGCGTGCCAACCGTGCCCATCAGCAGCGTATAGCCATCGGGGGCCGACTTCGCCACGATGTCCGAGCCGATGTTGCCGCCCGCGCCGGGTTTGTTGTCGACCACCACGTTCCAGCCCGGCAGCTTCGACAGTTCGGCCGATACCGCCCGCGCCATGATGTCGGTGGTGCCACCGGCCGGGAAGGGCACGACCAGCCGGATCGGGCGGGCCGGATAGGCATCGTTGGCCGTGGCCGTGGCGGCGGCCAGCGGGCCCAGGGCAACCGACAGGAGCAGGGCGAGGGTGCGCCGGCGAGGTTGATGCATGGCAATGTCTCCAGGTAAGGCGGCCGGGTGTTCCGGTCTGCAGGCCATTCTAGTCGGGCGCGCGCCACTTCGCGGATGAGGTGAAACCCGTTGAGACATTCGCGGCGGGCCATGAAAAAAGGCGCCCGGAGGCGCCTTGAAGAAAAGGAACAATGTCGAACTGCGTGAAGCTTCGATCAGAACTTGTGGCGGATACCCACTGCCACGCCAACCTGGCTGGTCTTGCCTTGTTCCAGCGGGTAGCCGTTGGCAAAGCTCACTGCCGAGGTATCGAAGTTCAGGCCCGAATTCTTCACGTAGCCGGCCGTCAGGTAGACGTCGGTGCGCTTCGAGAAGTTGTAGTCGGCCACGAAGCTGATCTGCCACGGGTTCTTGGGGTTGTCGGCCAGGAAGGCCGACGACGCGCGCATCGTCTTCACGTCGTCGTAGAAGTACGCCAGCGTCAGGCCCAGCGGCGCGGTCACCTGGTAGTTCACGCCGAACCAGTAGTAGTTGTCGCGCAGCAGCTCGGCGCCGGTGTTGTCGGTCGTGCGACCGTAGCGGTAGCCGGCCATCAGCTTGGCAGGGCCGACCGTGTAGCTACCGGCGGCACCCACCTTGCGCGAACGGCCAGGCTGGCCGATCGTGATCGTCGGGCGCCATTCGTCGTACGCCAGCGTCAGGCCCAGCGGGCCGCTCATGTACAGCACGCCGGCACCACCGCCCGCATTGTTGTTGAAGTTGCCCGGCGATTCGCCAGCGCCCGAGGCAGCCAGCGGCACCGGACCGATCGCGGCCACGCCCGTGCCGAAGCTCCAGTGCGCCTCGGCGGTTACCGGGCCGAACACGGCCGTGTACTTGACGGTGTTGTCCGAACGGAAGTTGGTGCCCAGCTGGGCCACCACCGGTTCGTAGATCGTTGCGTAGCCGGTCGGCGAGAAGTTCGCGAACATGTCGAACATGGTCGTGTACTGACGGCCCATGGTCAGACGGCCGTAGCTGTCGCTCTGCAGCCCCAGGAACGCCTGACGACCGAACAGGCGACCGCCTTGCTGCGATGCGCCGTTGTCGAGGCCGAAGCCGCTTTCCAGTACGAACAGTGCCTTCAGGCCGCCGCCCAGGTCTTCAGTGCCGCGCAGACCCCAGCGCGAGCCGGACAGGCCGCCACCGGTCTGCAGGCCCACACGGCTGCCGCCGCCGGGCAGCGAGGGCGGACGGCCATTCGGGCCCCACGTTGCGGGATTGGTGTTGAAGCCGGGTGCCAGGTTGTTGTTATATTCGATTGGCAGGTCGACGACGCCGTACAGGGTCACGCTGGTTTGCGCATTTGCAGCCGTGGCAAAAGCGCTCATCGCGGCAAGCGCGAGTAGCGATTTTTTCATGCTGGGTGATCTCCACTTAAGAATTATTAGTTGAAGCTATGCGGAAGGACCTCCTGTCAGCCCTCTTCATCCTTCCGTGCTTGACTTCCTTGGAAGCTGCCGACCACTCTAGCAAAGTCACTATTTTTTTGACCCTGTGGTAAACGTCTTGTCTGGTTTTCACAACTCAGGGTTATTGGGGACCCGGGCTTAGCGAAATCGCTTCATTGCAGGTGAATGCGCAAACCTGCACAAAATCGCACGGGTACAATGCGGGAAATCCCGGTGCGCCATCGAGGTAATGCTCTACTTGTCAGTGGGGCACGCGCGTATGGCGCCCGCAGACCTTCCATTGACACCTATGGATACGTTGATCCAAGAATTCGATGTCGCGCTGCGCGCGATTGCCGGCGCGACCCGCGCGGGCCGCGACAATCCCGCTGACCGGCTGACGCCCGATACGGAGCAGATGAGCGCAGAGGAACGCCGCCACGTGGCCGGACTCATGCGCATCAACCATGTGGGCGAGGTCTGCGCGCAGGCCCTGTACCAGGCGCAGAAGCTGACGGCGCGCAGCGCGCCGGTGCGCGCGCAGATGGATGCCGCGGCCCGCGAAGAGGAAGACCACCTGGCCTGGTGCGCCGAGCGCCTGCGCGAACTGGGCTCGCGGCCGAGCCTGCTCAACCCGCTCTGGTACGCCGGCGCCTTTGCCATTGGCGTGGTGGCCGGCCGGGCAGGCGACCGTATCAGCCTGGGCTTCGTGGCCGAGACCGAACGCCAGGTCGAGCATCACCTGACCGGGCACCTGGACCGCCTGCCGCCCGCCGATGGCCGCTCGCGCGCCATCCTTGAACAGATGCGCGACGACGAGATCCGCCACGGCGATGCCGCGCGCGATGCCGGCGGCGTGCCGCTGCCCGGCCCGGTGCGCGCACTGATGCGCGCCGCTTCGAAGATCATGACCACCACTGCCTATCGTATCTAGCGCCAGACGATCTGGCGCCGGCGACGAGGGCGCATTGCAAATGGCGACGGGCGTGCACGCATCGTTGCCATTTTCATTTTCGGACAACGGTTGATCGCTGCCTCTCACAGCTGTGGAAAACTGCCGCCAGCCCTTGTTTGGGCGGGGCTGGCGGCAAAACGTTGTATCCTTCCCGACGGCGTGGAACTGAATGCGATTCCCGCCATCGGCAGTCCTCCCTCAGATAGTTCTCAGGTGGTTTCTCTGCTTTCTTCCCCAAGTGCTTCATTTCATTAAGGATTCACTGTTGCGGTGCGTGAAGTTGACGCGCTAAGTCTTTGTTCTGATTAAAAAAACCCTGTTTTTTGCCCCATGACGAGCCTTGACCCGCCAAAATGCTTCCTCTAAAGTGGGAAATAGTGTGAGGAAGTGTATTTTTGTGTGAAATACCGCCCTGTCTCTGCGATGATTCGCATCTGACCGGACGGTTGCGGACAAGGACGAATCGACCTGCCAATGGCTGAAAAAGCCGGCGGTTACCGGGGGAAAGAGCTTGTTTCAGGGAGCATCGGCACTATCGCTCGATGCCAAGGGCCGGATGTCCATTCCGGCCAGGCACCGCGAAGCGCTGCAAACGCAGGCCGAGGGCCGGGTAACGCTGACCAAGCACCCGGATGGCTGCCTGTTGCTCTTTCCAAGACCCGAATGGGAGATTTTCCGCGGCCGCATCGCGGCGCTGCCAATGGATGCCCACTGGTGGAAGCGGATCTTTCTCGGTAACGCCGCCGACGTGGATATGGACGGCGCGGGCCGTGTGCTGATTGCACCGGAACTGCGCAGTGCAGCCATGCTCGACAAGGAAGTGATGCTGCTCGGCATGGGCAGCCATTTCGAAGTCTGGGATGCCGCAACGTATGCCGCCAAGGAACAGGCGGCGATGGCGCAAGGCATGCCGGACGCATTGAAGAATTTCTCTTTCTGAAGAGGTCATGACCCCTACCGAAACGCCGGGGACCACCGCCCTGCGCCATCGCACCGTGTTGCTGGACGAGGCCGTCGACGCGCTCGTCTGGCGGCCCGACGGCGCCTACGTGGACGGCACCTTCGGAAGAGGCGGTCACAGCCGTGCCGTGCTGGCGCGGCTGGGGCCGGCCGGCAGCCTGGTCGCGTTCGACAAGGATCCGGCAGCAATCGCAGAAGCGGGCACCATCAAGGATGCCCGCTTCTCCATTGAGCATGCGAGCTTTGCGGAGATGGGCGAACGGCTGGCCGGCCGCCCGCCCGTGGCTGGCGTGCTGCTCGACCTGGGCATCAGCTCGCCCCAGATCGACGAGGCGGCGAGGGGATTTTCCTTTCGTTTCGAGGGCCCGCTGGACATGCGCATGGACACCACGCGCGGCGTCACTGCCGCCGAGTGGCTTGCACAGGCGGACGAGCAGGACATTGCCAGGGTGATACGAGACTATGGGGAAGAACGGTTTGCTGTACAGATTGCAAAGGCGATTGTTGCTCGCCGGAGCGAACCCGGCGATGGCGGACCAGTCGCCACTACTTCAGAGCTTGCCGCGCTCGTGGCGAAAACCGTCAAGACACGTGAGAAGGGTCAGGACCCTGCGACCCGCACCTTTCAAGCTCTACGGATTCACGTCAATCAAGAGCTTGCGGACCTCGAAAGAGGCCTGAAGGCGGCGTACGAGCTGCTGCAGGTCGGAGGCCGCCTCGTGGTGATCAGCTTTCACTCGCTCGAGGACCGCATCGTCAAGCGGTTCATGCAGGCGCACGCCCATCCGGATCGCGATGCCGACCCGGCGCTGCGCCGTGCACCGCTGCGTGCGGCCGACCTGCCGCAGCCGACGATGAAGCTGCTGGGCCGCTTCAAGCCCGGCGCCCAGGAAGTGTCCGATAACCCGCGGGCTCGCTCGGCCGTGATGCGCGTGGCGGAGAAACTCGGAGGCCAGTCGGCATGAACCGTCTGACCTTCTTCCTGCTGGCCGCGCTGATGCTGTGCGCGCTGTCGCTCGTGAGCGCGCAGCATCAGGCCCGCACGCTGTTTGTGGCGCTGGAGCGCGCACAGTCAGAGGAAAAGCAGCTCGACATCGACTGGTCGCGCCTGCAGTACCAGCAGAGTTCGCTCAGCAAGAGCGCACGCATTGCCGATTCGGCGCGTGCGCAGCTCAAGATGGCGCCGGCCATGGCCGGACGTACCCAATACCTGCAGGGCGTGGTGCTGCCTGATACCCCGCCCGACGCCCAGCAACCCGCTGGGGGAGCCGCCAAATGAGCCTGGCCCGCCCGAGCCTGAACCGCGCCCGCGCCGGCAACAAGTCGCGTGGCGAAGCCGCGCGTCCGCGCACCGGACAGTTCTCGGCCAGCCCGGTGCTGGGCTTGCGCCTGCCGATGTGGCGCTCGAAGTTCGTGGTGTTCCTGATGTTCGCCGCGTTCCTGGCGCTGGCCGCGCGCGCGATGTGGATCCAGGGCCCGGGCAACCAGTTCTACGAGATGGAGGGCAAGAAGCGCTTCCAGCGTACGCTGGAGCTGCCCGCCACGCGCGGCAAGATCCTGGACCGGAATGGCCTGGTGCTGGCCACCAGCCTGCCGGTCAAGGCGATCTGGGCGGTGCCCGAGGACGTGCCCGATCTCGATCCGCAGCGCATGCGCCAGCTGGCCAAGCTGCTGGACATGTCCGAGAAGGACCTGCGCGCCAAATTCAACGAAGACAAGAGCTTTGTCTACCTGAAGCGCCAGGTGCTGCCCGATGCCGCCGACAAGATCGCCGCGCTGAAGATCGAAGGCGTGCACCAGACCCGCGAGTACAAGCGCTTCTACCCGGAAGGCGAGGCGATGGCGCACATCGTCGGCTTCACCAACGTCGAGGACAAGGGCCAGGAAGGCGTGGAACTGGCCCGCGAAGGCGTGCTGGCCGGCAGCCCCGGCGCACGCCAGGTGATCAAGGACCGCCTGGGCCGCGTGGTGGAGGATGTCGGCATCCTGAAGACGCCGCGCGACGGCCAGGACATGCAGCTGTCGATCGACGCCAAGATCCAGTACCTGGCCTACAACGAGGTGAAGGCGGTGGTGGAGCGCAACAAGGCCAAGGCCGCCAGCGCCGTGGTGCTCGACGCCCAGACCGGCGAGGTGCTGGCGCTGGCCAACTGGCCCACGTACAACCCCAACGACCGCAGCCGCCTGTCGGGCGAGCAGCTGCGTAACCGCGTGCTGACCGACACCTTCGAGCCGGGCTCGATGATGAAGCCGATCACCATCGGCCTGGCGCTGCAGCTGGGCCGCGTGACGCCGGCCACGACGGTGGTCACGACCGGCAAGTTCAATTTCGAAGGCGCCACGATCTCCGATACCCACAACTACGGCACGCTCACGGTGGGCGGCGTGATCCAGAAGTCGAGCAACATCGGCACGACCAAGATCGCGATGATGATGAAGCCGCAGGAGATGTGGGACATGTTCACCAGCGTCGGCCTGGGCCAGGCGCCGAAGCTCGGCTTCCCGGGCGCGGTGGCCGGCCGCGTGCGGCCGTGGAAGAGCTGGCGCCCGATCGAGCAGGCCACCATGTCCTACGGCTACGGCCTGTCGGTGTCGCTGTTCCAGGTGGCGCATGCCTATACGATCTTTGCTCACGACGGCGAGCTGATCCCGGTGTCGATGTTCAAGACCAATGGCCCCGTGACCGGCGAACGCATCCTGACGCCGCAGATCGCGCGTGAAGTGCGGGGCATGCTGGAAACCGTGACCGCCCCGGGCGGTACCGCGCCGGAAGCCCAGGTGATGGGCTATCGCGTGGGCGGCAAGACCGGTACCGCGTACAAGCACGTGGGCCGCGGCTATGACCGCAGCAAGTACCGCGCGTCGTTCATCGGCCTGGCGCCGATGTCCAACCCGCGCGTGATCGTGGCGGTCAGCGTCGACGAACCGACCGCCGGCAGCCACTACGGCGGTGCCGTGGCGGGCCCGGTCTTCTCGGCAATCACCGGCGGCGCGCTGCGCTCGCTGAATGTGCAGCCCGATTCGCCGATCCGGCAGCTGATGGTCACCGACAAGGTCCAGGAAAGCGAACCACCCTGGAGCGCCACGCCATGACGGCCAAGCCGCTGCTCCCGATCGAGGTGTCCACTCAGGCCAGCAACGCGCTGGCCTGGCTGCATTCGCACGCGCCAGCCGGTGCAAGGCTGACCGGCGACACCCGCCGCCTGCAGCCGGGCGATGTGTTCTTTGCCTATGTGCTGGGCAACGAGCGCCTGGCGACCGATGGCCGTCCGCATATCGACAAGGCCATCGCCGCCGGTGCGTCGGCCGTGATCTACGAGGCCGATGGCTTCGACTGGCCGCACGGCGACACCGTCCCGCACCTGCCCATGTCGCAACTGCACTGGCTGGCCGGCCCGATCGCGGCCGGCTGGTATGGCATCGGCGCGCGCAACCTGGCGGTGACCGGCATTACCGGCACCAACGGCAAGACATCGTGCGCGCAGTGGCTGGCGCGCCTGCTGCAGGCGGCCGGTACCCCGTGCGCGACGATCGGCACGCTGGGCACGGGCTTCCCCGATGCACTCCGGATCACCGGTTTCACCACGCCCGACGCCGTGCAGCTCCAGGCCAGCCTGGCGGAGCTGAGCGATGCCGGTGCGCGCGCCATCGCCATGGAAGTGTCGTCGCACGGCCTGGAGCAGGGCCGCGTGGCCGGCACCGGGTTTGGCGTGGCGGTGCTGACCAACCTGACGCAGGACCACCTCGACTACCACGGCACGATGGCCGAGTACGAGGCGGCCAAGGCCATGCTGTTCCAATGGGACGGCCTGCGCACCGCAGTGATCAACCGCGACGACGCCATGGGCGGCCGCCTGCTGGCGGGCAATGCTGCCGCCGTCAGCGCGCCACAGGTGATCGAATATGGCATCGATGGCAAGGCCGGCGCCACGGCGGCACGCGGCCAGTGGCTGCGCGCGACCGATGTGCGGGCCACGGCCTCGGGCACGGCGTTCCATGTCGATGGCAGCTTCGGCAGTGCCGATGTGACCACGCCGATGATCGGCGCCTTCAACGTCAGCAACCTGCTGGCCGTGCTGGGCGCCGCACTGGCGCAGGGCGTGGCCTGGGATGCCGCCATTGCCGCACTACGCAGCCTGACGCCGGTCGATGGCCGCGTGGAACTGTTCGGCGGCCACGACGCGCCGCTGGCCGTGGTCGACTACGCCCACACACCCGACGCGCTGGTGCAGACGCTGACCGCGCTGCGCCCGGTGGCCGATGCCCGCCAGGGCCGGCTCTGGTGCGTGTTCGGCTGCGGCGGCGACCGCGACGCCACCAAGCGCCCGCTGATGGGCGGCGTGGCCGAGCGCCTGGCCGACGATGTGGTGCTGACCAGCGACAACCCGCGCAGCGAAGATCCGCTCGACATCCTCGAGCAGATCGCCGACGGCATGCAGGACCGCAGCCGCGTGCGGCTGATCGAAGACCGCGCCGCGGCCATTCTTTACGCAATCAAGCACGCCGCCCCGGCCGACGTGGTGCTCGTGGCCGGCAAGGGTCATGAAGCCACGCAGGAGATCCAGGGCCGCAAGCGGCCGTTCTCGGACCGCGAACATGTACGCCTGACCCTGGGCACGCGGGGGGTGTCGGCATGAACGGACACCAGATGACGAATTTGCAGCAAGCCGCCGGCTGGATGGCCGGCGCACGTATTTCCGGCGATGCCACGCGCACGTTTGCGCGCGTGCATACCGACAGCCGTACCGTACAGCCGGGCGATCTGTTCGTGGCGCTCAAGGGCGACCGCTTCGACGCCCATGACTTCCTGCCCGATGTGGTGGCGCGCGGCGCCGCCGCCGTGCTGGTGAGCCGCGAGATCGACCTCGACGTGCCGGCGCTGATCGTGCCGGACACGCGCATCGGCCTGGGCGAACTCGGTGCCGGCTGGCGCCGCCAGTTCACGCCGCCGACGGTGGCCGTGACCGGCAGCAACGGCAAGACCACGGTCAAGGAAATGATTGCGGCAATCTTTGTCGCGGCCGTGGGCGAGGACGACCGGCTGGCGACGGGCGGCAACCTGAACAACGATATCGGCCTGCCGCTGACGGTGCTGCGCCTGCGCGCGCACCACAAGCTGGCGGTGCTGGAACTGGGCATGAACCACCCGGGCGAGACGGTCTACCTGGCCGGCATCGCCCAGCCGACCGTGGCCGTGATCACCAACGCCCAGCGCGAGCACCAGGAGTTCATGGTCAGCGTGGAAGCGGTGGCGCACGAGCACGCCAGCGCCATCGCCGCGCTGCCGGCCGATGGCGTGGCCGTGTTCCCGGTGGATGCCGAAAGCGGCGGCGAACATGCCGCGAACTGGCGCCAGGCTGCTGGCAAGCGCCGCGTGCTGGCGTTCGGCACCGATGCATCGGCCGATGTGCGCGCGACGGTGACGCTCGAAGACGGCGTGCAGGTGCTGCACGTGACGGCGCCAGGACAGACCTTCGACCTGCGGCTGCAGCTGCTGGGCGCGCACAACGTGCGCAACGCGCTGGCGGCAACGGCATGCGCGCTGGCGGCCGGCGTGGCGGTGGACGCGATCCAGCGCGGCATCGCGGGCTTCTCGGCCGTGAAGGGCCGCCTGCAGGTCAAGCACACGCCGGCCGGCACGGTGGTCATCGACGATACGTACAACGCGAATCCCGATTCCATGCGCGCCGCCATCGACGTGCTGGCCGGGTTTGCGGCCCCGCGCTTGCTGGTGCTGGGCGACATGGGCGAAGTGGGCGACCAGGGTCCGGCGTTCCACACCGAGATCGGCGCCTACGCACGTGAGCGCGGCATCGAGACGATGTGGACGCTGGGCGAGCTGGCCCCGCATGCCGTGCAGGCATACGGCCCGGGCGCGCGCCATTTTGCCGGTGCGGAAGACCTGGTGCAGGCACTGAAGGAAGACAGGGAGGGCGTGGTGGCTGGTGCAGCCGCCGTGCTCGTGAAGGGATCGCGCTTCATGCGCATGGAACGGATGGTCGATGCGCTTGTCGCATCACCTTCCGCTCACTAAGAAAGAAAGACGATGTTATTGGCACTGGCCCAGTGGCTGCAAAACGATTACAGCTTCCTGCGGGTCGTTAACTACCTGACCTTCCGCGCGGTGATGGCCAACCTCACCGCGCTGGTGATCGGCCTCGGTTTCGGGCCGTGGGTCATCCGTCGCCTGACCGAACTGAAGATCGGCCAGGCCGTGCGTACCATCGGCCCGCAGACGCACCTGGTGAAATCCGGCACGCCCACCATGGGCGGCGTGCTGGTGCTGATCTCGATCTGCGTGTCGACGCTGCTGTGGTGCGACTGGGGCAACCGCTTTATCTGGGTGGTGCTGCTGGTTACGCTGGGCTACGGCGCGGTGGGCTGGGTCGACGACTACCGCAAGGTGGTGTATCGCGACCCGCGCGGCATGTCGAGCCGCGAGAAATTCTTCTGGCAGACGCTGATCGGCCTGGTAGCCGCCGTGTATCTGGCGTTCTCGGTGACCGAGGCCAGCAACGTGCGGGTCTGGAGCCTGTTCCTGAGCTGGATCGAAGGCGGCATGTTCGCCGACGTGCCGTACAAGACCAACCTGATCGTCCCGTTCTTCAAGGAAATCAGCTACCCGCTGGGCGTCACCGGCTTCATCGTGCTGACGTACCTGGTGATCGTGGGCTCCAGCAATGCGGTGAACCTGACCGATGGCCTGGACGGCCTGGTGATCATGCCCGTGGTGCTGGTGGGCGGCGGCCTGGGCGTGTTCGCCTATGTGATGGGCAACGCGGTCTACAGCAAGTACCTGCTGTTCCCGCATATCCCGGGGGCCGGCGAACTGCTGATCTTCTGCTCGGCGATGGCCGGTGCGGGCCTGGCCTTCCTCTGGTTCAACGCGCACCCGGCGCGCGTGTTCATGGGCGATGTCGGCGCGCTGGCTCTGGGCGGCGCGCTGGGCACCATCGCCGTGATCGTGCGCCAGGAAATCGTGCTGTTCGTGATGGGCGGCATCTTCGTGGTGGAAACGCTGTCGGTGATGCTGCAGGTCACGTGGTTCAAGTTCACCAAGAAGCGCTATGGCGAAGGCCGGCGCCTGTTCCGCATGGCGCCGCTGCACCACCACTTCGAACTGAGTGGCTGGAAAGAGACGCAGGTCACCGTGCGGTTCTGGATCATCACGATGCTGCTGGTGCTGATCGGTCTGTCGACGCTGAAGCTGCGCTGAGACGTCCCCGAAAAACTGAAGCTCTCTATATAAAGACAGGAAATCGAAGTGTTCGGCGTGTTGCAGAAACCTCATGTGCTGGTACTTGGCCTCGGTGAATCGGGGCTGGCCATGTCACGCTGGTGCGGCCTGAACGGCTGCCGCGTGCGCGTGGCCGACACACGCGAGGCACCCGCCAACCTTGCCTTCCTGCAGGCCGAGCTGACCGCGGCGCAGTTCGTGGGCGGCCCGTTCGCCGAAAGCCTGCTCGACGATATCGGCCTGGTGGCGATCAGCCCGGGCCTGTCACCGCTGGAAGCCGGAACGAAGGCGCTGCTCGATGCCGCCCAGGCGCGCGGCATCCCGGTCTGGGGCGAGATCGAGCTGTTCGCCCAGGCGCTGGGTTACCTGGAAGCCACGTCGGACTATGCGCCGCGCGTGCTGGCCATCACCGGCACCAACGGCAAGACCACGACCACGGCACTGACCGGCCGCCTGATCGAACGCGCGGGCAAGACGGTGGGTGTGGCCGGCAACATCAGCCCGTCGGCGCTGGACAAGCTGTCGGCCTGCATCGCCAGCGCCACGCTGCCCGATGTCTGGGTGCTGGAGCTGTCGAGCTTCCAGCTGGAATACACGTTCTCGCTGGCGCCGCACGCGGCGACGGTACTCAATGTCACGCAGGACCACCTGGACTGGCACGGCAGCATGGAAGCCTACGCCGCCGCCAAGGCCCGCATCTTCGGCCCGGCCGGCAAGGGCTGCGTGCAGGTGCTGAACCGCCAGGACAAGCTGACGCTGGACATGGCCCGCCCGGGTGCCAAGCCGGTGACCTTCGGCACCGACCTGCCGGAAACCGCGGGCAGCTACGGTGTGCTGCGCGACGGCGGCATGCCGTGGCTGATCGTGGCCGAGCCCGATCAGGAAGCCGATGCGGAGCAAAAGCCGCGCCGCCGCAAGAAGGACGGGGTGGCCGAGGAAGCCGTGCCGGTGCGCCACAAGCGCCTGATGCCGGCCGACGCCCTGCATATCCGCGGCCTGCACAACGCCACCAACGCCATGGCGGCGCTGGCGCTGTGCCGCGCCATCGACCTGCCGCTGAACGCACTGCTGCATGGCCTGCGCGAGTATCGCGGCGAGCCGCACCGCGTGGAGTGGGTTGCCACCATTGATGAGGTCGAGTACTTCGACGACAGCAAGGGCACCAATGTGGGCGCCACCGTGGCCGCGCTGAACGGGCTGGACAAGCGCGTGGTGCTGATCGCCGGTGGCGAAGGCAAGGGCCAGGACTTCTCGCCCCTGGCCGCGCCGGTGACGCAATATGCACGCGCCGTGGTGCTGATCGGCAAGGACGCCGGCGCCATCCGCGACGCGCTGGCTGCCACAGGTACGCAGATCGTTGACGCCGCCTCGCTGGAAGAGGCCGTCGAGAAATCGGCGGGGCTGGCCGAGTCGGGCGATGTCGTATTGCTGTCGCCAGCCTGTGCCAGCCTCGACATGTTCCGCAATTACGTGCATCGCGCGCAGGTGTTCCGCGGCGCGGTGGAAGAACTGGCCCTGTCCCGGGGGATCATGCCATGAGCGACTCGCAGGTCAAGCGCAGCGGATTCATTGGCGCCACCATCGGCAGTGCCTGGGGTGGCCTGCGTGACGCGGTGTCGGGCGTCAAGCCGACCCGTTCGCGCATGATGGAGTACGACCAGCCCCTGCTCTGGGTGGCTATCGTGCTGCTGACGTTCGGCCTGGTGATGGTCTATTCGGCATCGATCGCGCTGCCCGACTCACCGCGCTACGCCAACTACCGCGAGGTGCATTTCCTGGTGCGCCATGCGTTCGCGCTGTTCATCGGCCTGTCGGTGGGGCTGGCGGCGTTCCAGGTGCCGGTCAAGGTGTGGGACAAGTACGCGCCCAAGCTGTTCATCATCGCGCTGGTGCTGCTGGTGCTGGTGCTGGTGCCGTTTGTGGGCAAGGGCGTGAACGGTGCGCGGCGCTGGATTCCACTGGGCGTCATGAACTTCCAGCCGTCGGAACTGATGAAGCTGGCCGTGGTGCTGTACGCGGCCAACTACACGGTGCGCAAGCAGGAATGGATGCAGACGGTCAGCAAGGGCTTCCTGCCGATGGGCGTGGCCGTGGTGGTGGTGGGCATGCTGCTGCTGCTGGAGCCCGACATGGGCGCGTTCCTGGTGATCGCGGCCGTCGCCATGGGCATCCTGTTCCTGGGCGGCATCAACGGCAAGCTGTTTGCCGGGCTGGTGGGCGTGGCCGTTGGTGCGTTCGCGCTGCTGATCACGGCATCGCCGTGGCGGCGCGAGCGGATCTTTGCCTACCTGAACCCGTGGGAGGAGAGCAACGCGCTGGGCAAGGCGTATCAGCTCACGCACTCGCTGATCGCCTTTGGCCGTGGCGAATGGACCGGCGTGGGGCTGGGCGGCAGCATCGAGAAGCTGCACTACCTGCCCGAAGCGCATACCGACTTCATCCTGGCGGTGATCGGCGAGGAATTCGGCTTTATCGGCGTGCTGGTGATGATCGTGCTGTTCTACTGGCTGGTGCGCCGGTGCTTCAACATTGGCCGCACGGCGCTGCAGCTCGACCGCACGTTTGCCGGGCTGGTGGCGAAGGGCATCGGCGTCTGGGTCGGCTGGCAGACCTTCATCAACATGGGTGTGAACCTGGGCCTGCTGCCCACCAAGGGGCTGACGCTGCCGCTGGTGAGCTACGGCGGTTCGGGCATCTTGATGAACTGCGTGGCGCTGGCGATTGTCCTGCGGATTGATTATGAGAATCGCGTTCTGATGCGCGGAGGAAAGGTATGACCGCGTATCGCATCGCCAGGGGTATCGCATGACCGACCGCACCCTTCTCGTCATGGCTGGCGGCACCGGGGGCCACGTGTTCCCGGGGCTGGCGGTCGCGCGCGCCTTGCGCGACGAGGGCTGGCGTGTGGTCTGGCTGGGCAATCGCTCGGGCATGGAAGCCACGCTGGTGCCCCGGCACGACATCCCGATGGAGTACATCCAGTTTGGCGGGCTGCGCGGCAAGGGGCTGCTGACCAAGCTGCTGCTGCCGCTGAACCTGCTGCGCGCGTTCTGGCAAAGCATCGGCGCGCTGCGCCGCGTGAAGCCCGACGTGGTGCTGGGCATGGGCGGCTACATCACGTTCCCGGCCGGGATGATGGCGTCGCTGCTGGGTCGGCCGCTGGTGCTGCACGAGCAGAACTCCATCGCCGGACTGGCGAACAAGGTGCTGGCCAAGGTGGCGGATCGCGTGCTGTGCGCGTTCCCGGACGCGTTGCCGGACAGCGAATGGACCGGCAACCCGGTGCGCGCGGAACTGGCGGCGATCCCGGAACCGGAGTCGCGCTACGACCATCGCACCGGCCCGCTGCGCATCCTGGTGGTGGGCGGCAGCCTGGGCGCGGCGGCGCTGAACGACGTCGTGCCGAAGGCGCTGGCCTTGCTGCCAGAGGCCACCCGGCCGACGGTGAGGCACCAGGCCGGGGCCAAACAGATCGACCAGCTGCGCGCGAACTACGTGGCGGCGGGCGTGGCGGGCGAGACCGTGCCATTTATCGACGACATGGCGGCGGCCTATGCCGACGCCGACCTGGTCATCTGCCGCGCTGGCGCGATGACGGTCTCGGAAGTGGCGGCCGCCGGCGTGGCCGCGCTGTTCGTGCCGTTCCCGCACGCGGTGGACGACCACCAGACCACCAACGCCAGGTTCCTGTCGAAGCAGGGCGCGGCGTTGCTGGTGCAACAGAACGCATTGACCGCGGAGGGCCTGGCACAAACGATCGCCGGGCTGGACCGCGGCCAGTTGAAGGACATGGCGCGCGCTGCGCGCAGCCTGGCCAAGCCTGAGGCAACCCGGCGAGTCGCCGAGATCTGCCGTCAGATGGCAGGCGAAAAATGAAACGGAAGCAATGAAGCATATCGTCAAGAACATCCACTTCGTAGGAATCGGCGGGGCCGGCATGAGCGGCATCGCGGAGGTCCTGCTGAACCTGGGCTACAAGGTCTCGGGCTCCGACATGGGCAGCAACGCTGCCACGCGGCGCCTGGCCTCGCTCGGCGCGCGCGTGTGCCACGGCCATGATGCCGCCAACGTGGAAGGCGCCAATGCCGTGGTCGTGTCGACGGCCGTGACCAACGACAACCCCGAAGTGCTGGCCGCCCGCGCCAAGCGCATTCCCGTGGTGCCGCGCGCCGTGATGCTGGCCGAACTGATGCGCCTGAAGCAGGGCGTCGCCATTGCCGGGACGCACGGCAAGACCACCACCACCAGCCTGGTGGCGTCGGTGCTGGCCGAGGGCGGGCTCGATCCGACCTTCGTGATCGGCGGCCGCCTGAATTCGGCCGGCGCCAACGCGCGCCTGGGCACCGGTGACTTCATCGTGGCCGAGGCCGACGAGTCGGACGCATCGTTCCTGAACCTGTTCCCGGTGATGGAAGTCATCACCAATATCGACGCCGACCACATGGACACGTACGGGCACGACTTTGCCCGTCTGAAGCAGGCGTTTGTGGAATTTACCCAGCGCCTGCCGTTCTACGGCATTGCCGTGCTGTGCGTGGATGACCCGAACGTGCGCGAGATCATGCCGTTCGTATCCAAGCCCGTGGTGCGCTACGGCTTTGCCGAGGACGCCCAGATCCGCGCCATCAACGCCCGCGCGGTGGACGGCCAGATGCATTTCACGGTGCTGCGCCAGCTCAATGGCCACGCCGAACCGCCGCTGGACGTGGTGCTGAACCTGCCCGGCCTGCACAACGTGCAGAACGCGCTGGCCGCCATCGCCATCGCCACCGAACTGGAGGTGCCGGACGCCGCCATCGTCAAGGCGCTGCGCGAATTCCACGGGGTGGGCCGCCGCTTCCAGCGCTACGGCGAGGTTGCCACGCCCGACGGCGCCGGCACGTTCACGCTGGTGGACGACTATGGTCACCACCCGGTGGAAATGGCCGCCACGCTGGCCGCCGCACGCGGCGCGTTCCCGGATCGCAGGCTGGTGCTGGCCTTCCAGCCGCACCGGTTCACGCGGACGCGCGACTGCTTCGAGGATTTCGTGAAGGTGCTTGGCACCGTTGATGCGCTGCTGCTGGCCGAGGTGTATGCCGCCGGCGAGGCGCCCATCGTGGCCGCCGACGGCCGTGCACTGACCCGCGCGCTGCGGGTTGCCAACAAGGTGGAACCCGTTTTTGTGGAACAGATCGAAGACATGCCCCAGTCGATCCTGGATGCAGTGCGACCTGGCGATGTGGTCGTAACCATGGGTGCCGGCACGATCGGTGGCGTACCGGGACAGCTGGTGTCGCACCAGGCGGGAGGTCAGCAATGAGCTTCGTGGCCCATCCCAATATCGATCCGAAGTCGCTGGGCAAGGTTGGCGTGCTGCTGGGCGGCCGTTCGGCCGAGCGCGAGATCTCGCTGATGTCCGGCAACGGCGTGCTGGCGGCACTGAAGTCGCGCGGCGTGGACGCCCATGCCTTCGATCCTGCCCTGCAGTCCGTGGCCGAGCTGGCAGCCGCCGGGTTCGACCGCGTCTTTATCGCGCTGCACGGCCGTTACGGCGAGGACGGCACGATGCAGGGCCTGCTGGAGCAGCTGGGCGTGCCTTACACGGGCAGCGGCGTGCTGGCGTCGGCGCTGGCCATGGACAAGCAGGCCACCAAGCGCCTGTGGATGACGCACGGCCTGGCCACCCCGCGCTTTGCGATGTTGTACGCCAATACCGATTTCGACGCCGTGGTGCGGGATCTGGGCCTGCCGCTGATCGTCAAGCCGGCGCGCGAAGGGTCGTCGATCGGCCTGACCAAGGTCACCGAAGCCGGCCAGATGCGCGAGGCGTTCGAGAAGGCGGCGGGGCTCGATGCGGACGTTATCGCCGAGACTTTCATCGATGGCGACGAGCTGACCTGCCCTGTGGTGGGAGAGGGCGCAACGGCCGAAGCGCTGCCTGTTATCAAGATTGTCGCGCCCGAGTCGAACTACGACTATCAAAATAAGTACTTTACTGACGTTACCCAATACCTGTGCCCGTCAACTTTGCCGGAAGCGCTGGAGAACGAAGTACGGGCTTTGGCCGTCGAAGCGTTTCGCGTGCTGGGTTGCCGTGGCTGGGCCCGCGCCGACGTGATGCTGACCCGCGACGGCCGCCCGCACCTGCTCGAAATGAACACGTCGCCCGGCATGACCGGCCATTCGCTCGTGCCGATGGCGGCGCGGGCGGCTGGCATCAGCTACGAGGATTTCGTGATGCAGGTGCTGGCCGCCGCCACGCTGGACCTGCATCCGAACGAGCACTGGAAACCCGAATAACCGCAACACCAACCGGCTGACTGCCCGACCAAACGACCATGTGGCACAACGCGCGCCTGCTCAACCTGATCGCCTCAGCGCTCTATGCGCTGGTGGCGCTCATGGCGCTTGGCGCCGGCCTGCTGTGGCTGGCGCAACGGCCCGTGTTCGCCATCACCCACGTGGAACTGACGTCGCTGGACGGCAGCCAGCTGCGCCACGTGAACGCGCCGAGCGTACGGGCCAACGCGCTGAACAAGCTGTCGGGCAACTTCTTCACGCTGGACCTGAACGCCGCGCGCCAGGCATTCGAGTCCGTGCCCTGGGTGCGCCATGCCAGCGTGCGCCGCGAATGGCCGAACGGGCTGGCGGTTCAGGTGGAAGAGCACGAGGCGCTGGGCACGTGGGGCGGATCGGACAGCGGCCGGCTGATCAATACCTACGGCGAGGTCTTCGTGGCCAACACGGCCGAAGCCGAGGAAGACGCGCAGCTGCTGGCGCTGGACGGCCCGCCGGACAGCGAGGAAGACGTGGTCGAGAAACTGGAGACCATGCGCGAGTGGTTCAAGCCGCTCAAGGTAGAACCGCTGGCGGTGGCCCTGTCCGGCCGCTATGCCTGGCGGGCGAAGTTGTCCAACGGCCTGGTGATCGAGTTCGGGCGCGAGCAGAACGACGAGGATCGCGCCTCGATGGAAGCGCGGGTCAAGCGCTTCGTGGCGTCGTGGCCGCAGTTGACCCAGCAGTGGGGCAAGCAGATCGAGTACGCCGACCTGCGCTATCCCAACGGTTTTGCCATCCGCACAGCCAGCGTGCGCTTCCTGACCGATGCGCAGGCGCAGGCCGCGGCCAAGGCAGCGGCCAAGGCGGCAGCGGGTGCGGCAGGTTCCCAGGCGGCTTCGGCCGGTAACACCAACAACAATCCGACGCGACTCAAGAGTAAGAACGCGGAGAAAACTCGATGAGCAAGGAATACAAGGACCTTCTGGTCGGTCTCGACATCGGCACCTCGAAGGTGGCGGCCGTGGTGGCGGAACTGCGCCCCGACGGCAGCTATGAGGTCATCGGGATGGGCCAGTCAGAGTCCAAGGGTTTGAAGAAGGGGGTCGTGGTCAACATCGAGGCCACCGTGCAGTCGATCCAGCGGGCGCTGGAAGAGGCCGAGCTGATGGCCGATTGCAAGATTGCGGAGGTGTTCACGGGCATTGCCGGCAGCCATATCCGCAGCTTCAACTCCAGCGGCATGGTGGCAATCAAGGACAAGGAGGTCACGCAGACGGACGTGGCCCGCGTGATCGAGACCGCCAAGGCGGTGAACATCCCGACCGACCAGCAGATCCTGCATATCCTGACGCAGGAATTCATCATCGACGGCCAGGAAGACGTGCGCGAGCCCATCGGCATGAGCGGCATCCGCCTGGAAGTGAAGGTGCATATCGTCACGGGCGCGGTCAGCGCGGCGCAGAACATCGTCAAGTGCGTGCGCCGCTGTGGCCTGGAAGTGCATGACCTGATCCTGCAGCCGCTGGCGTCGAGCCTGGCGGTGCTGACCGAAGACGAAAAGGAACTCGGCGTGGTGCTGGTGGATATCGGCGGCGGCACCACCGATATCGCCATCTTCAGCGAAGGCGCGATCCGCCATACGGCCGTGATCCCCATCGCTGGCGACCAGATCACCAACGACATCGCCATGGCGCTGCGCACGCCGACGCCCGATGCCGAGGACATCAAGATGCAGTACGGCATTGCCAAGCAGGCGATTGCCGACCCCGAAGACATGATCGAGGTGCCCGGCGTGGGCGATCGCGGCACGCGCACGCTGAGCCGCCAGGCGCTGGCCGCCGTGATCGAGCCGCGGATCGAGGAACTCTATTCGCTGGTGCACCAGGTGGTGCGCGAATCCGGCTATGAGGAACTGCTGTCGTCGGGGGTGGTGATCACCGGCGGCACGGCGATGATGCCGGGCATGGTCGAGCTGGGCGAGGACATTTTCCTGAAGCCGGTGCGCGTGGGCGTGCCCGAATACCGCGGCAACCTGCACGAGGTGGTGAAGAGTCCGCGCTATTCGACCGTTATGGGTCTGCTGCAGGAAGGTTGCGTGCAGCGCATGCGTGGCCGCAAGGTGGCCGTGCAGAGCGGCCAGGTGAAACAGGTGTGGACGCGCATGAAGGAATGGTTTGTTGGCAACTTCTGAGCCGCAAGCGTGTCAGGACTTTTTTAAGTGTGACGATCTTGTTGCAGTCAGCCGAACGGATCGTGACACGTTGAGCAGGTCAAGCAGTTTTTGTTGGTTTATTGGCTAGTAGTTCTTTGATGGTTTCTTGTTCAGGAACCAAGGGTTGCGGCGGGGAGGCCGCAGCGTTTGGGGACTGATTTTTCTCGGAGGCAGTGATGGACTTTGACATGATCGAAACGGAGATTCAGGACGGCACCATCATCAAGGTGGTGGGCGTGGGCGGCGCGGGCGGCAATGCCGTGCAGCACATGATCAGCCGTGGCGTGCAGGGCGTGGAATTCATCTGCATGAACACCGATGCCCAGGCGTTGAAGCGTTCGACCGCTTCGCGCGTGCTGCAGCTTGGCAATTCCGGGCTGGGCGCTGGCGCCAAGCCTGAAGTGGGCCGTAACTGTGCCGAGCAGGCGCGCGAGCAGATCGCCGACTCGCTGCGTGGCGCCCACATGGTCTTCATCACTGCCGGCATGGGCGGCGGTACCGGTACCGGTGCCGCGCCGATCGTGGCGCAGGTGGCCAAGGAAATGGGCATCCTGACCGTGGGCGTGGTCAGCAAGCCGTTCGACTTCGAAGGCGCACGTCGCGCCAAGGTGGCCGAACATGGCTCGGGCGAGCTGGAATCGTCGGTGGACTCGCTGATCGTTGTCCTCAACGAGAAGCTGTTCGAGGTGATGGGCGACGACGCCGAGATGGACAAGTGCTTCCAGTGCGCCGATGACGTGCTGCACAACGCCGTGGCCGGTATCGCCGAAATCATCAATGTCGATGGTCTGGTGAACGTCGACTTCGAAGACGTGAAGACGGTGATGGGCGAGCAGGGCAAGGCCATGATGGGCACGGCAACCGTGTCCGGCGTGGATCGCGCCCGCCTGGCCGCCGAGCAGGCTGTTGCCAGCCCGCTGCTGGAAGGCGTGGACCTGTCCGGCGCGCGTGGCGTGCTGGTCAACATCACGGCCAGCCGTTCGCTGAAGCTGTCGGAAACCAAGGAAGTCATGAACACGATCCGCAGCTACGCCGCGGAAGATGCGACCGTGATCTTCGGTACGGTGTACGACGACTCGATGAGCGATGCCCTGCGCGTGACCGTGGTGGCGACGGGCCTGGGCCGTTCGGCCAAGAAGCAGCAGCCGATGACGCTGCTGAAGACCGGCACGGACAACATCCCGGTGCAGATGATGGCGGGCCTGACGGCTGCGCCGGCCCATGCATCGCCGGACTACAGCAACCTGGATACCCCGGCGGTGTGGCGCAGCTCGCGTGAGTCGGCATCGGCCCACGTGGCGGCGCTGCAAGAAAAGGGTGTGGATACGTACGACATCCCGGCCTTCCTGCGCAAGCAGGCGGACTAAGTTGGGAACCGGCAGGGCAGCGGCAACCGCCGCGCGCCTGACAGGCTGCCAGAGGTCCGTCACGCATCGCCTGGGCGCTCCCTATCCGCCCGGCGTTTGCCTGGACTGACGCAACCCGTCAGCGCGTGCGGCTGCGCCGCGCCACGCCGCATGTTGTCCGTCGCATCCCGTTGCCGGGCAGGCAGGCCATCGGCCGCCTCCCCGGACTGGTTTCCCGCCCCCGGCGGCGGGATGTCTCCGTCCGCGCGGCGCGTTTACCCAACGCGCCGCGCGGCGTTTTGAATCCCAGGTATTTCCTGCTGCACCCGCATGCCGCGCCGCTTGGTGGCGGCGGCATCCGCCCCTATGATGCAGGCAGGTTTTCGATCCACAGCAGACACGCTAGAGGACTGTTCAAAATGATCGCCGTTGGCCAGCGCGTCCCCGACGCCACGTTGTACGAATTCTTTGAAACCGAGACCGGCGGCTGCGCGCTCGGCCCCAATGCCTTCCCGGTGGCCGATCTCGTCAAGGGCAAGAAGATCGTGGTGTTCGGCCTGCCCGGCGCGTTCACGCCTACCTGCTCGGCCAAGCATGTGCCGGGCTTCGTCAAGGCCAACGACCAGCTGCGTGCGGCCGGCGTGGACGAAGTGTGGTGCCATTCGGTCAACGACGCCTTCGTGATGGGCGCCTGGGGCCGTGAGCAGAAGACCGACGGCAAGGTCCGCATGATGGCCGACGGCGCTGGGCAGTGGGCCAAGGCGCTGGGCCTGGACCAGGACCTGAGCCAGCGCGGCCTGGGCGTGCGCGCCAAGCGCTATGCCATGGTTATCGACGACGGCGTGGTCACCCACCTGGCCGTCGAGGAACCCGGCGAATTCAAGGTCAGCAGCGCCGAAGCCATTCTGGAAGCGTTGCGCGCCTGACACGAAGCGTGTCAATGAAAGTGATGTATTGGGCGTCTCATTAACAATGCATAACACCCGGACACAAAGTGGTGCAGCGCAATACATCCAGAAATGGTAGTATCGCGTTATTGGAAATTACGCCCAATAGCTTTTAATAATAGTTGAGGCCGTCATGCTCAAACAGCGCACTATCAAATCCGTGGTGAAGACGGTCGGCATCGGTTTGCACTCGGGTCGCAAGGTGACGCTGTCGCTGAGGCCGGCCCCCGCCGATACCGGCATCGTCTTTACGCGCGTCGATCTGCCGGAAGCGGTGGAAATTCCCGTGGCCGCCAGCGCCATTGGCGATACCCGACTGGCGTCGGTCCTGCAGAAGGACGGCGCCCGCGTTTCGACCGTCGAGCACCTGATGTCGGCTTGCGCCGGCCTGGGCATCGACAACCTCTACGTCGACGTCGACGCCGAGGAAATCCCGATCATGGATGGCAGCGCGGCTTCGTTTGTGTTCCTGCTGCAGTCGGCAGGCATCGAGGAACAGCCGGCGGCCAAGCGTTTCATCCGCGTCAAGAAGGCCGTGGAAGTGCGCGAGGGCGACAAGCTGGCGCGCCTGGAGCCGTTCTTCGGTTTCAAGCTCGCGTTCACGATCGACTTCCGCCATCCGGCCGTCGACAAGACCGGCCAGACGTTCTCGATCGACTTTGCCGATACGAGCTATGTCCGCGAAATCGCGCGAGCCCGCACCTTTGGCTTTGCCCACGAGGTGGAAGCGCTGCGCGAGATGGGCCTGGCCCGTGGCGGCAGCCTGGATAACGCGATCGTGCTCGACGAGCACCGCATGCTGAACAACGAGGAACTGCGCTACGGCGACGAGTTCGTTCGCCACAAGATCCTCGATGCCATCGGCGACCTGTATGTGGTGGGCCATCCGCTGATCGGCGCGTACATTGCCCACAAGTCGGGTCATGGCCTGAACAACCAGCTGCTGCGCGCACTGCTGGCCGACCAGGAAGCCTACGAGATCGTGACCTTCGACAAGGTCGAGGAAGCGCCGACGGCCTTCCTGCCGCAAGTCCAGCCAGCCTTCGCCTGAGCGTCGACAGACGGATCTGACAGCACGCAAAAAGCCCCCGTTCGAAAGAGCGGGGGCTTTTTGTTGGGCCGGAGTCAGGCAGGCAGGGGCTTCGCCGGTTTGGGTCCCGCAACGGCCAGCACGATCCCCAGTGCGACACCAAGCACCGCCGCAAACAGGATCTGGGAATCGGGCGGCAGCAGGAAGGTCAGCCCATGGGCGGGTATCCAGAACAAGGGAATGGTCTTCTTGAATACAAAGCCCCATTGCGTCTGCCAGTCGAGTGCCTTCAGGTGTTCCACGACGGCGATCGGCCGGCACAATGCCCGCAAGGATCCCTGATATCGGGCGATATGCATGTCAGTGATCTTGTGGGCGGTCATCATCACTGGCGAGAACGTCAGGTTCATCAGGGTGCTGATAATCAGTGCGCCCGCCAGCTTCAGCATCGTGAACCCGCCTGCCATGGCCGCGACGATGCCATCGATGCCCAGGTATTCCGCAAAATAGGGGGATCCGACGGCAAAGACCTTGAAAGCCATGCTGATAAAGAGGCCGAGAATTCCCCAGACCACCATTCTCGGCACCATGCCGAATCCCTTTTCCAGATAACGGCCGGTGCGAATGCGCTGCCCGATGACTTCGCCCAGCGTCGCCAGGATGCCAAACTTGATAAACGCCATCACCATGCCGTGCTGCCCATTGAACGTCTTGTAGGCAGCGAGCCATTCGGGGAAAACGGCAAACGGCAGAAGCATCAGGCAGAGCAGCGCCACCAGCGCCAGGTCCTGTGTTTTCATCGGAAGCGCCTCTGAATCCGGGCTTGGCCCGGGTTATTTGAGAAAGCGCTCGGTCATGGCGCACCAGTATGCGGCGGCAGGCACCAGGCATTTGTCGTTGAAGTCGTAACCCGGGTGATGCACCATGCAATAGCCCGGGTCGTCGCCGCTGCCGATCAGCATGTAGCTGCCGTTCGGGTTGGCCTCCAGCATGAAGGCGAAGTCCTCGCTGCCGGGCAGTTGAGGCGCATCGGTATGTACCTTGTCCATGCCGAACACATCGCGCGCCACCTCGGCGGCGAACTCGGTGGCCTGGTCGTCATTGACCAGCACCGGGCTCCCGTTCACATGCATGACTTCGGCGGTGGCGCCAAAACTCTGGGCCTGCATCTGGGCCAATTCGCCAATCCGCTTGAGCAGCAATGTGCGGACGGTGGGATTCAACGAGCGAACGCTCAGTTTCATAAGCGCCTTGCTGTTGATAATGTTTGGCGCCTCCCCGGACTGGATGCTGCCGATGGTGATCACAGCCGCTTCAAACGGCGAGACATTGCGCGAGACAATGCTCTGCAGCGCCGTGCCGACATGGCAGGCAACCAGCGTGGCATCGATGGTTTTCTCGGGAATCGCGCCATGGCCGCCGACGCCGGTGATTTCGATATGGAGCGTATCGGACGACGCCATGAATGCGCCTTTCCTGAAATAGAACTCGCACTCCTTGAATCCCGGCATGTTATGCATCGCGAAAATGGCATCGCAGGGAAACTGCTCGAACAATCCGTCATGCACCATGACTTTTCCGCCGTAGAGCAATTCTTCTGCGGGCTGGAAAACCAGATGCAGCGTACCGTCGAAATTCCGGGTTTTTGCCAGATACTCCGCGGCGCATAACAGGATGGCAGTATGTCCGTCATGGCCGCAGCCGTGGAATTTGCCGGGGACGGTGCTGCTCCATTCCTTTTGACTGTTTTCGGTCATGGGCAATGCGTCCATGTCGGCGCGGATGCCCAGGCGCTTGCTGCCGGTGCCGACCTTCAGTGTGCCGACCACCCCGGTTTTAGCTAAACCGCGATGCACTTCGTAGCCCCAGCCTTCCAGCATTTCTCCTACGAGATCACTGGTCCGGGTTTCCTCGAAACCGATTTCCGGATGCTGGTGGATCTGTCGTCGAATGCGGATGAACTTGTCCTCGCTTTCGGCAATGGCTTTCAGAATGCTCTGGTACATGGTGCTTCTCCTTTGAACGATGCAAAGGGTCGTGATGTACGCCCGAGGCCATTCTATGGGCCGGAAGGATTTGTCAAATTGCTCGACGTCATGCTTTTGCCCGCGGCAAACATGACGTGCACGGCAGGACCGGCATTTTAAAAATGCGGGGAAATATCAGGATCTGCGATGTCCGCCGTATTTGCGCCATCGACGCAAATAGCGTGGATTCTCGTGAAGCGGAAAAATGAAACGCTTCAGGAATTTCGCGGCTTCAGCGATGACGCGCCAGCAATGCCTGGACGGCATCCTTCAGCGGTGAATCCTCGAGGTCGTGCGCCAGCGCGTCCATGCTCTGCAGCCCGGCCTGCGACAGGTTCTGCGTGCGCGGCTTGCGCTCGGCCGGACCGGTGTCCCAGTCGCCGCGGCCCACCTCGGGTTGTACCCGCACACGGATTGAAGTAACCTGCGAGCCTCGTTGTTGCAGCCGGGAAAGCAATGTGGGCACCACTTGCCTGACCCGCGCGGCGGCCGCTCCATGGGCGGCCAGCAACAGCAGCGTCTGCTCTGCCTGCGGGCCCCGGTTGTCGGTCTTGATGCCGCCCACCGCAATGCCGCTGCGCAGGGCGGGAGGCAGCAACGCGAAGACTTCCGCTTCCAGTGACGCCAGTTGCCGCGCGGTCTGCATCAGCGCGGAAACCGGCCCGGACTTCGCCAGCCAATCGTTGAGAGGCTTGGCGTTCGGGGTCTGGAGAGCGTGGTGGGTGAACAAGCGCATGCGCGCATTCTAGCGCGCAATCCTTGCCCGTCCGAGAGCCGGGATGCGATGCCTGCATGCGCGCCGGTGCCTTCTGGCGCCGTCCTTAGGGAATTGGGGAACGGTCATGCAAATCATCGTGCTGCATCCGCGCGAGCCGCGGGTGTTTCGCTTTCAATTGACGCGGGCGCGCGTCGTGCTCTCAGGCCTGGTGCTGTGCGCACTGGTGGCGGCGGCTTCTTCGGGGCTGACCTGGCTGCTGGCCCGTAACGCATCGGCGCCGGAAGTCACCCGCCACGCGCGCGACAACGCCTTCCTGCGCGAGAACCTGGCCGTGATGGCCGCCCGCCTGGGTGAACTACAGGCCCAGATGGTGCGCCTCGATGCGCTCGGCGAGCGCGTGTCCGGCCTGGCCGGCATCTCCCCCCGGGATTTCGATTTCCGCCATCGCCCGGCACGCGGCGGCCCGGCCAGCCCGGCCCTGTCCAGCGACCTCACGATGCCCGAACTGCGCGACGAACTGGCGCGGCTGGGCCGGCAGGCCGACCATCGCGCCGACTATTTCGACGTGATCGAAACCGCACTGATGGACCGCCAGATGCGCGAGCGCCGTCAGCCCAGCGTGCTGCCGGTAGCGTCTGGCTACGATGGATCGGGCTTCGGCACGCGCATCGATCCCTTTACCGGCCGCCGGTCGCAGCACGATGGGGTGGACTTCGTCGCGCTCGCCGGCACGCCGATCGTGGCTGCCGCCGGCGGGGTCGTGGTGGCGTCGGAATGGCACCACGAGTACGGCAACATGATCGATATCGACCATGGCAACGGCCTCAAGACCCGCTATGCCCATGCATCGAAAGTGCTGGTAAAGGCAGGTGACCTGGTCCGGCCGGGCCAGCTGATTGCACGGGTGGGCAGCACGGGCCGGTCTACCGGTGCGCACCTGCATTTCGAGGTTCACGTGAACGGCGTGCCCCGCAATCCGGGCGGTTTCCTGACCGCCGCGGCGCCCGCACCGGCCCAGGCGCCCCTGGCTGCAGCCCCGGTGCCGACCGACCGGACGGCCATCCGCTGATGGTCACGGATCGCCGTGGGGCCACGAGGCCGGAACATTGAAGCCGGCGCGCCTGTCCCAACCTGCTGCACAGGCCGCCAGTCAAGGGGGCCGGGCTGTTGTACCTGTACAGAATCCGTGCTGGCGACAGGTCCGGTCAGGACATCGGCACATGATAAACTCGGCGTTTTGCGCCAATCTACCCATTCCTCGCGCGGGTTTGGCGGGTCTCGTACCGGTCTGCCGCGCAGGTGAAAGCACTCGATGATCACGGGCCTTCTCAAGAAAGTCTTCGGCAGCCGCAATGAGCGGCTGATCAAACAATATCGCCGCACGGTTGCGCAGATCAACGCGCTCGAGCCGAAGTTCGAGGTGCTTTCGGACGACGAACTGCGTGGCATGACGGAGACGTTCCGCCAGCGCCATGCCGGCGGCGAATCGCTCGAATCCCTGCTGCCCGAAGCGTTTGCCGTGTGCCGCGAAGCCAGCAAGCGCGTGATGAAGATGCGCCACTTCGACGTCCAGATGGTTGGCGGCATGGTGCTGAACGACAACAAGATCGCCGAAATGCGTACCGGCGAAGGCAAGACGCTGACCGCCACGCTGGCCGTGTACCTGAATGCGCTGACCGGCAAGGGCGTGCACGTGGTGACGGTGAACGACTACCTGGCCCAGCGCGACGCCGAGTGGATGGGGCGCCTGTACAACTTCCTGGGCCTGTCGGTGGGTGTGAACCTGTCGCAGATGCCGCATGACCAGAAGCAGGTGGCCTACAACGCCGACATCACGTACGGCACGAACAACGAGTTCGGCTTCGACTACCTGCGCGACAACATGGTCTACGACCCGTCGCAGCGCGTGCAGCGCCCGCTGCACTACGCGATCGTCGACGAAGTGGACTCGATCCTGATCGACGAGGCGCGTACGCCCCTGATCATCTCGGGCCAGGCCGAGAACCAGACCGACCTGTACCAGCGCATGAACGGCATTCCGAAGCTGCTCGAGCGCCAGATCGGCGAGGAAAAGGCCGACGGCACGGGCGTCGAGAAGCCGGGCGACTACTACGTGGACGAGAAGGGCCATCAGGTCTACCTGACCGAGGCCGGCCACGAGAAGGCCGAG
Source organism: Cupriavidus sp. D384 (assembly GCF_001652915.1). Classification (GTDB taxonomy): domain Bacteria; phylum Pseudomonadota; class Gammaproteobacteria; order Burkholderiales; family Burkholderiaceae; genus Cupriavidus. The sequence continues at coordinate 303,817 of NZ_BBQI01000009.1, read as the reverse complement.
CAGATCCTTGCCGCGCAAGGGCTGATCGGCGAGGGCGAATCGCTCTACGCGCCGCAGAACATCACGCTGATGCACCATCTGTACGCCGCCCTGCGTGCACAAAGCCTGTTCCATCGGGACCAGCACTATGTGGTGCAGAACGACGAAGTGGTGATCGTTGACGAATTCACGGGCCGCCTGATGACGGGGCGCCGCTGGTCCGACGGCCTGCACCAGGCCGTGGAAGCCAAGGAAGGCGTGACGATCCAGCAGGAAAACCAGACGCTGGCGACGATCACGTTCCAGAACTACTTCCGCATGTACGAAAAGCTGGCCGGCATGACCGGTACGGCCGATACGGAAGCGTACGAATTCCAGGAAATCTATGGCCTGGAAGTGGTGGTGATCCCGACCAACCGCCAGGCACAGCGCAAGGACCTGCAGGACCAGATCTACAAGACGTCGAAGGAACGCTACGACGCCGTGGTGCGCGATATCCGCGATTGCTACGAGCGTGGCCAGCCGGTGCTGGTGGGCACGACGTCGATCGAGACGTCCGAGTACCTGTCGGACCTGCTGAACAAGGAAAAGCTGCCGCACCAGGTGCTGAACGCGAAGCAGCACGAGCGTGAAGCCGAGATCGTGGCGCAGGCGGGCCGTCCGAAGATGATCACGATCGCCACCAACATGGCCGGTCGCGGTACCGACATCGTGCTGGGCGGCAACGTCGAGAAGCAGTCGGGCTTCATCGAGGCAGATCCGAACCTGTCGGACGCCGAGAAGGCCGCGAAGATCGAGCAGCTCAAGGGCGAATGGCAGTCGCTGCATGAACAGGTCAAGACATCGGGCGGCCTGCATATCGTGGGCACCGAGCGCCATGAGTCGCGCCGGATCGACAACCAGCTGCGTGGCCGTGCCGGCCGCCAGGGCGACCCGGGCTCGTCGCGCTTCTACCTGTCGCTGGACGACCAGCTGCTGCGCATCTTCGCCGGCGACCGCGTGCGCGCGATCATGGAACGCCTGAAGATGCCCGAGGGCGAGCCGATCGAGGCCGGCATTGTCACGCGCTCGATCGAATCGGCGCAGCGCAAGGTGGAAGGCCGCAACTTCGACATCCGCAAGCAGCTGCTGCAGTACGACGACGTTGCCAACGACCAGCGCAAGGAAATCTACAAGCTCCGCAACGACGTGCTGGAAGCCAAGGACGTCGGCGACATGGTCGCGAACCTGCGTGAAAGCGTGATCGTCGAGATGTTCCGCGATTACGTGCCGGCCGAGAGCATGGAAGAGCAGTGGGACATCGCCGGGCTGGAGCAGCGTCTGCGCGACGACTGGAGCCTGGACGTGCCGCTGGCGAAGACCATCGAGGGCGCACAGAGCATCGAGGACGAGGAGCTGCTGAACCTGATCCTGAAGACGGCGCGCGAGACCTACGACGCCAAGGTGGCGCAGGTCGGCCGCGATTCGTTTGCCGGCTTCGAGCGCTCGGTCATGCTGCAGAGCATCGACACGCACTGGCGCGAGCACCTGGCCGCGCTGGACCACCTGCGCCAGGGCATCCACCTGCGCGGCTACGCCCAGAAGGATCCGAAGCAGGAATACAAGCGCGAGTCGTTCGAACTGTTCGCCCGCCTGCTGGACGTCATCAAGAACGAAGTCACGCGCGTGGTGTTCAACGTGCAGATCCAGTCGCCGGAGCAACTGGAGCAGGCGTCCGAGGAAATCGAGGAAGGCCTGTCGCACCTGGCCAACGTGCAGTACAAGCACGATGAATTCGCCGAGGGTGGCGAGCCGGTGGAAGAGGTTTCGCACCGCAGCAGCACCGCCGCAGCCGCGATGGCCGCGATGGCGGGTAGCGATGTGGCGCTGGCCGGCATGCCCAAGGTTGGCCGCAACGACCCATGCCCGTGCGGATCGGGCAAGAAGTTCAAACAGTGCCACGGCAAGCTGAGCTGAAGCCAGCCCGTCACTGCCGGTGACGCGCCGACGCGGCGCGGCACCGACCGAATCCCTGGACATGCCCGCTTGAGCCTGCCGCTCAAGCGGGCATGTTCATCAGGTGCATCACACAATTTGCAGCAAAGGAAACGAACATGCCCGTGAACTTGCCCCTGCCGCAGGCAGAAAACCTGAAATCCGTTGCTGGCGTCGAACTCGGCTGGGCCGAGGGCGGCATCCGCAAGGCCAATCGCAAGGACGTGCTGGTGGTGAAGGTTGCCGAAGGCAGCACGGTGGCGGGTGTCTTCACGCAGAACCGCTTCTGCGCTGCGCCGGTGCAGGTTTGCCGTGAGCACCTGGCTGCCGGCGCGGGCATTCGCGCGCTGGTGGTCAATACGGGCAATGCCAATGCCGGCACCGGCGAGCCGGGCCTGGCTGCGGCTCGTGCCACGTGCGACGCACTGGCGAAGCAACTCGGCATCGCCGCCAACCAGGTGCTGCCGTTCTCGACCGGCGTGATCCTGGAGCAATTGCCGGTGGATCGCCTGACCGCGGCGCTGCCCGCGGCCATCACCAATGCGCGTGCCGACAACTGGCTGGCGGCTGCCGAATCGATCATGACCACCGACACGCAGCCGAAGGCCGCATCGCGCACGGTGCAGATTGACGGCAAGACCGTGACCCTGTCGGGTATCAGCAAGGGCGCCGGCATGATCCGCCCGAACATGGCGACGATGCTTGGCTTTATCGCCATGGACGCTGCCGTGGCGCAGCCTGTGCTGCAGAAGCTGGTGTCGCACGCGGCCGACCATTCGTTCAACAGCATCACGATCGATGGCGATACGTCGACCAATGACTCGTTCGTGCTGATCGCCTCGGGCAAGTCCGGCGCCAGCGTGACCAGCGCCGAAGGCGCGGCCTTCGAAGCGCTGCGCGACGCCGTGACGTCGCTGGCCCAGGAGCTGGCCCAGATGATCGTGCGCGATGGCGAAGGCGCCACCAAGCTGATGACGATCCGCGTGGAAGGCGGCAAGGATGTGGCGGAATGCCGCCAGATTGCCTATGCCGTGGCCCATTCGCCGCTGGTCAAGACCGCGTTCTATGCGTCGGACCCCAACCTGGGCCGTATCCTGGCTGCCGTCGGCTACGCCGGCGTCAACGACCTCGATGTGGACCGCGTCAACCTGTGGCTGGACGACGTCTGGGTGGCACGCGACGGTGGCCGCAACCCCGAATATCGCGAGGAAGACGGCCAGCGCGTGATGAAGCAGGCCGAGATCACGGTGCGTATCGCGCTGGGCCGCGGCAATGCCGAGGCCACGGTATGGACCTGCGACCTGTCGCACGACTACGTGTCGATCAACGCCGATTACCGTTCGTAAGTCGTAAAACTTTCAAGTTTTCGCCTGTCGTCTTTCGTATCCCGCCTTTCGTCTGAGAAGAAGCGCCCCATGTCCGACCTTGCTGCCCGCCTCGACAACTTCCTTGCCCGCCTTGAACAATGGCTGCCGCCCGAACTGACCGCAGCGGACTGGAAGGAGGCGGTGGCATTCCGCTGGCGCAAGCGGCAGAGTCTGTTTGGCAACATCGGCTATCTGCAGGCGATCCGCCAGCTGCCGCCGATTCACCTGACCGACCTGAAGAACATCGATCGCCAGAAAGACGCGATCGTGGCCAATTCGCGCCAGTTCGTCAAAGGCCTGCCGGCCAACAACGTGCTGCTGACCGGCGCACGCGGCACGGGCAAGTCGTCGCTGATCAAGGCCATCCTGAACGAATTCGTGCAGGACGGGCTGCGCCTGGTGGAAGTGGACAAGGACGACCTGGGCGACCTGGGCGATATCGTCGAGAAGCTGGCTTCGCGCCCGGAGCGTTTTGTGATCTTCTGCGACGACCTGTCGTTCGAGGATGGCGAGTCGGGCTACAAGTCGCTGAAATCGGCGCTCGACGGCTCGGTGGCCGCGCAATCGGACAACGTGCTGATCTATGCCACGTCGAACCGGCGCCATCTGCTGCCCGAGTACATGAAGGACAACGAGACCTACCAGCACACGTCAGATGGCGAGATCCATCCGGGCGAGGTGGTGGAAGAGAAGATTTCGCTGTCCGAGCGCTTCGGCCTGTGGCTGTCGTTCTATCCGCCGAAGCAGGACGAATACCTGGCGATCGTCGGACACTGGCTGTCGCACTTCGGCTGCACGCCGGCCGATATCGAGGCGGCGCGCGGCGACGCGCTGGTCTGGGCGCTGGAGCGCGGCTCGCGTTCAGGCCGGGTGGCCTGGCAATTTGCGCGCGACTGGGGCGGCAAGCATGGCAAGCCGTTTGTGGCTGACAAGGAATAACGGGCGATGACGGCGCAGATGGAAACCGTGACGACGGCCGACGGGCAGACGCGCAAGGTCACCGAGGTGGCCGTGGGCGTCATGGTCCAGCCCGATGGCCGCTTCCTGCTGGCACAGCGCCCGGCGGGCAAGCCGTACGAAGGCTACTGGGAATTCCCGGGCGGCAAGCTGGAACCGGGCGAATCCGTCGAGGACGCGCTGGCGCGCGAACTCCACGAGGAACTGGGGCTCGACATCCTGCGCAGCGAACGCTGGCACACGCTTGAACATGATTACCCGCACGCCTATGTGCGGCTGTATTTCTGCAAGATCACCGATTGGCGCGGCGAGCCGGTCGGCAGGGAAGGCCAGGCGTTTTCCTGGCAGGCAGTGCCCGTGGACGTCGGGCCGTTGCTACCGGCGACAATCCCGGTTGTCGACTGGCTGGCGCAGGAATCCAGCGCCAGCTGAATGCAGGTAAACAGGCCCGGCCAAGCCAGGCGGCGAGTCTTCAGTCTTCCTCGTCCGCCGGCAGGTCTGGCGATGGCGTTTCATCCGGCTTGCCGCCGATGACGTATTTCTCGGATGCCCAGGCGCCCAGGTCGATCTGCTTGCAGCGATCGGAGCAGAACGGGCGGAACTTGTTTTCCGGCACCCAGGCAACATCCTTGCCGCAGGTGGGACACTTGACGACGGCTGGCATCGCGGACTTCAGAAGTTACAGAGTTTGAGCAGGAAGGGGATGTCCGCGTCGACCGAGCGCGGCCGCATGTCGCCGTCCTGCTGGGTAAAGCGCACCCAGAGCATGTACTTGTTGGCGCTCATCTCGGGAATGAAGGCCAGCAGCGATTCGTCCAGGTACACCTGCATCAGCTGGTAGCTGCGGCCAGACAGCATCTGCTGATAGCTGCCGCCCGTGGCGATGACCTTGCCGCTCTGGCCCGACTCGCGCAGCAGGCGCAGCACGATGGTCGCACCCATGCGCAGCGAGGTCAGCGGCCGGGCCCACTTGAGGATATCGGCACGGCGGTCTTCGGCGGGATGGTGTTGCCAGGCGTAGTACGCCGGCAGGTCGAACTCGCAGGTGCCGCCCGGAATGATGGCGCGGCTGCGGATGCTGGTGAGCCACTCGTTGTCGGTCAGCAACTGACCGGCCTTGCCAACGGTCTGGCTCAGCGCGGCAATGCCCTGTTCGACTTCGGTGACGACGGCCACCAGCGCATCCTGGTCGATATGCGGATTGGCACGCAACGGCGCCAGGGCCTGGCGCTGGCGCTCCAGTTCCTTGATCAGGTCGGTCTTGAGGTCGGCACGGCCGGCCACGTCGATGATCTCGAAGATCGTGGTGATGGCAACGTGGTGCTGCAGCGGATGTTCCTGCCCGAGGAAATAATCCAGCCGATCGAACAGGTCTTCCAGGCGCAGGAGCGTCCTGATGCGTTCGTTGAAAGGATATTCGTACAGGATCAAGTCGTTATCCGTGCTGCGCGCCGAATGGCGGTTCGTAGGCGAGGGCGCCCGGCGGTCATGCCGCCGGTTTCTCTGCGCACGCTGGTGGCCCAGTCGTGGGGCAGAGGCCGGGAGCCGTCACTCGGTGCTTTTTCCCCGGCATGTTTCAGCGCATTCTATGCGAGTCGGAGCCCAAGGACAAATCGAAAGTTCCCCGGACTGCCCAGACCGGACAGCGCCGGCGCCGCGATATACCCAACCGGGTGATCCTTGGGTCGTCTCATGCGCCGGCCGGACTCGCCGACAGGCGGCGATACAGCGCATCGAGACGCGCCACCTGCGGCGCGAGTGCTTCGGGCGGGCCATCGTTATCGATCACGTCATCGGCCACGGCCAGGCGTGCCGCCCGGGTGGCCTGCCTTTGCATGATGGCCAGCACCTGGTCACGCGTGAACCCGTTCCGGCCCATGACCCGCGCCACCTGCGTTTCTTCCTGGCAGTCGACCACCAGAACGCGCCCCACGCGCGCGCGCCACGTGCCCGATTCCACGAGCAGCGGCACCACGTAGATCAGATAGGGATGCTGGCCCGCAGACCGGACGGCGGCGGCGCGCGCTTCGGTCAGCTCGCGGATCAGGGGGTGGGTGATGCCTTCGAGCCGGGCTTTGGCGGAAGGGTCGGAGAACACCAGCGCGCGCATCGCGTCGCGGTCCATCGCGCCATCGGATCGCAGGCAGCGCGGGCCGAAGGCTTCCACCAGCGGTGCGATGGCCGCGCCACCGGGCGCGGTGATCTCGTGGGCGAGCAGGTCGGTATCGATCAACGCGGCACCGCGCCCGGCAAACATGTCCGCGACGCGGGTCTTGCCGGAGCCGATACCGCCAGTAAGGCCGATTTCCAGCATGGGGGCAGGCAGGGGAGTCATAGGCGAATGGTGCCCCAACGATACCAGTTTTGACTGCCCTGATTGCGAAGCCGGCGGTCTGGCGATCCTAGTGGCCCGCGATCAGGCCCAGCGGCAGCACGTCCGGGCCCAGGAACAGCACGATCAGCCCGGCCCCGGCAATGTACGGGCCGTACGGGAACGGCGTCTCGCGGCCCTTGCGCTGGACCACCAGCATCAGGCCGCCAATGACGGCGCCAACGATCGACGACATCAGAATCAGCGCCGGCAGCGCCTGCCAGCCAAACCAGGCGCCCAGCGCGCCCATGAGCTTGAAGTCGCCATGGCCCATGCCGGCCTGTCCGCGCACCAGCGTGAACACCAGGTTGACGGTCCACAGCACCATGTAGCCAGCGGCGGCACCGATCACGGCGTCGGCCAGCGGCGCAAACCAGCCCTGCAGGTTCAGCAGCAGGCCCAGCCACAGCAGCGGCAGCGTGATCTGGTCAGGCAGCAGCTGGGTATCGGCGTCGATCAGGAACAGCGCCACCAGGGCCCAGATCATGACGATGGCCGCCAGGGCCTGTACGGTCGGGCCAAAATGCCACATCGCCAGCGCGGTCAGGGCCCCGCTTACGGCCTCCACCAGCGGGTACCGGACGCTGATGGGCGCCTTGCACGACGAACACCTGCCGCGCAGGAACAGGTAACTGACGACCGGGACGTTCTCCCAGGCTGCGATCTGGTGCCCGCAGTGCGGGCAGGCCGAGCGCGGCACCATGAGGTTGTAGCGCCCGGGATGCGGCAGCGGCTCGTCGCGGAGTTCGGCGATGTAGTTGGCCTCTTCGTAATCCATCATCTTCGGCAGGCGATGGATCACGACATTGAGGAAACTGCCTACGAGCAGACCCAGCAGGCCGGCCGCGACGATCAGGAAAGGCGCCGGCAGCGCCGCCAGCGAATCGAGCGTGGCGGCGCCGGCCGGTCCAAAAACTGCATGCATGCGAAATACCTGTTGTTAGACCACCTGGCCAAGCTTGAAGATCGGCAGGTACATGGCGACCACCATGCCACCGATCAGCACGCCCAGGATCACGATGATCAGCGGCTCGATCAGGCTGGAAATGGCGGCCACGGCGTCGTCCACCTCACGCTCGTAGAATTCCGCCACCTTCAGCAGCATGTTGTCCAGCGCACCCGATTCCTCGCCGATCTGCGTCATCTGCAGCACCATGTTGTCGAACAGGTGCGTGGCCTGCATGGCGTTGGTCAGGCTGGTACCGATGCGCACGGCCTGCTCGATTTCACGCGTGGCATCGTAGTACAGCCAGTTGCCGGCCGCGCCGCCAACCGACTCCATCGACTCCACCAGCGGCGTGCCGGCCGCGAACATCGTGGCCAGCGTGCGGGTCCAGCGAGCGACCACGGCCTTGCGGAACAGGCTGCCGAAGATGGGCATCTTCAGCAGCATCTTGTCGTGCCAGCGCTGGACTTTTTCTGACTTCTTGCGGGCCCGGAAGTAAAAGATGATCGAGAAGACCGGCGCGCCGACGATCAGGTACCAGTACGCGACAAAGAAATCGGACATGCCGATCACCACCTGCGTCGGGGCAGGCAGCGCCGCGCCAAAGCTCGAGAACACGCCCTTGAAGGCCGGGATCACGAACAGCATCAGCACCACGGTCACGGCAAAGGCCACGGTCAGCACGGCGATCGGATAGATCATTGCCGACTTGATCTGGCTCTTCAGCGCGATGCTCTTTTCCATGTACAGCGACAGGCGCTCGAGCAGTGCATCGAGAATACCGCCCTGTTCACCGGCATCGATCAGGTTGCAGTACAACGCGTCAAAGTACTTCGGATGGCGTCGGAAGGCCTGCGCCATGCTGCTACCGGCCTCGATGTCGAAGCGGATGTCGTTCAGCAGCTGGGTGAAGTTCGGGTTGGAGTGGCCGCGCGCAATGATGTCGATCGATTGCAGCAGCGGAATACCGGCCTTCAGCATGGTCGACAGCTGGCGGGTGAAGTACGCGATGTCCTTCTCGGTAATCTTCTTGCCGCGCGCCGCCTTGCGCTTCTTCATCTTGACGACGGTCAGGCCCTGCTTGCGCAGGGTGGAGGTCACCTCCGCCTGGCTCTCGGCCCGCTGCTCGCCCTTGAAGGCCTTGCCCTTGCGGTCCTTGGCCTCCCACTCGAAGATGTATTGCGTGGGCGCCTTCCGCCCTGTCCTGGCCCGTGACGGCGCTGCCGTCCGGGCGCCCGCCGCTGGTGCGCGCGTCGCCATGATTTGACCCCCGAAATAATGCTATTGCTATTGTTTTTGAGCACCCACAACCCGATGCGGATGCCCGTTTGCGCGGCCGGCTTCATGCCTTGCACTGTCCCGGCCGCGCGCCTGGTCAGTACCGCCTTGATCCGTTGCTAGGAGTTCGTGGTCGCCAGCACTTCTTCCAGCGACGTGACCCCCTGTTTTACCTTCTGCAGGCCGGCTTCGCGCAACGATAGCACGCCCTCTTTACGGGCCTGTTCGGCGATCTGCAGGGCTGTGCCATGCGACAGGATGATCTGCTGCATGGCTTCCGAGATGGGCATGACCTGGTAGATACCGCAACGCCCCTTGTAGCCGCTGCCGTTACAGCGCTCGCAGCCTACGGGGTGGTAGGGCTTCCAGCTGCCATCGACATCGGCTTCCGTAAAGCCGGCATCCAGCAGCACCTGCGGCGCCAGTTCGCTGGCGCGCTTGCACGTGCAGAGCCGGCGGGCCAGGCGCTGCGCGGTGATCATCAGCACCGACGACGCAATGTTGAATGGCGCCACGCCCATGTTCATCAGGCGGGTCAGCGTGGTCGGTGCATCATTGGTGTGCAGCGTGGACAGCACCAGGTGGCCCGTCTGGGCGGCCTTGATCGAAATGTCGGCGGTTTCCAGGTCGCGGATTTCGCCGACCATGATGATGTCCGGATCCTGCCGCAGGAACGACTTCAGCGCGGCCGCGAAGGTCAGGCCCGCCTTGTCGTTGACGTTCACCTGGTTGATGCCCGGCAGCTGGATTTCCGCAGGGTCCTCGGCCGTGGAGATATTGATGTCGCCCTGGTTCAGCATGTTCAGGAACGTGTAGAGCGACACGGTCTTGCCGCTGCCGGTGGGGCCGGTGACCAGCACCATCCCGTACGGGCGCTTGATGACCTCGAGCAGCAGTGCCTTCTGCTGGGGCTCGTAGCCAAGCTGGTCGATATCGAGCTTGTCGGTGGACGAATCCAGAATCCGCATCACGATCTTCTCGCCGAACAGCGTCGGCAGGGTCGATACGCGGAAGTCGATCGCCTTCTCGATGCTCTCCTTGCTGTCCTTGTCCTTGGGCACGGAGATCAGCAGCTTCATCCGGCCGTCCTGCGGCACGCGCTTTTCCGAGATGTCCAGCCGCGACAGCACCTTGATACGGGTGGCGATCTTGTCGCGGATGTCCAGCGGCGGGCGGGCAACTTCCTGCAGCACGCCGTCCACGCGGAACCGGATGCGGTAGAAGAACTCGAACGGCTCGAAATGCAAGTCGGACGCGCCGCGATTGAAGGCTTCGTTCAGCAGCTTCTGCAGGAAGCGCACCACCGGGGCGTCGTCGATCTCGTTGCCCGGGCCCTTGCGCGCGGCGGCCGCGGCCGACGGGTCGTATTCGATCATCTTCTGCGCGGTCGGCGTGACCGGCGAGATGTTCTTGAGCGTGCCAAGCGCCTCGCTGGCGGCCCGCACATGCTTCATGAGCTTGTCGTGCTCGACTACGACCGTTTCCACCGGCAGGTTCATCTTCTGCCGGATGGCCTCGACGCCGGCCTGGTTGGCCGGGTCGGACATCGCCACGATCAGCCGGTTCTCGCGCCGGCCCAGCGGCAGCAGCCGGTGGGCGTGGAATTCGCGGTTGCCGGCCAGCGCCGGCGGCACGCGGCCGAGGTTGTATTGCGACAGGTCGAGCAGCGGCAGCTGGTATTTGTCGGCGGCAAAGATCGCCACGTCGTGGGCGGACATCGTGCCGCTGCCAATGATCTCGTCGATCAGCTGCATTTTCTTTTCCCGTGCCGATTGCTCGAGCTGGGCGAGCAGCGCCGGTGCGATCCGCCGGCTCTGGGCAAGCGCAAGACCTAGTGTCATGGCGAAATACGATGCAAGGTGCGCAGGCTGCCGAAGGCTGGTCGGAAAACGGCGGGCGGCGCGGTTGACAGCGGCGGGACGGCACAGGGCGCGGGTCCCAGGATCGGGGCAGTTTGCCGCCGGGGTCACTTTTTGTAAAGCTGGCTCGCGTGCGCGTTGGCGTTTGCGCGACACGGCTGCAACCCTACTTGCGCGGGGGACGGAAACGGAGGTGGTTCGGCCGGGCGGGGCGAGGGGAAAGGCGGAGGACAAAAACAAAAAAGCCGCACATCGCTGTGCGGCTTCCTGCTGATACCTGTGATGTGCGGCGGTGCCGTACATCGAAATCTGGTCGGGGTGAGAGGATTCGAACCTCCGGCCTCTACGTCCCGAACGTAGCGCTCTACCAGGCTAAGCTACACCCCGATTTCTGTTGCCGGCTGACATTGCGTCGTCAGCAGCAAAGAACAAAATTCTAGCGGCGTTTCCTGAGGTTGGCAAGCACCATCTCAAGAAAAAGTGCTGGCCGCCGTCAGCTCTGTCGCTGCAGCGAGAATGCGCACAGTTCGATCAGCGTGTTCTTGAGCGGCGAATCCGGGAATTGCATGGCGGCCTGCTCGGCGGCTTCGGCCTCGTGGCGGGCGGCCGCAAACGTTACCTCCAGCGCCCCGCTGGCGTGGATGGCCGAGAAGACGGCGTCGAAGTGTTCGGTGCCGCCTTGCACGATGGCGTCGCGCGCCAGTTCCCGCTGTTCGGCCGTGCCATGCTCCAGCAGGTGCAGCAGCGGCAGCGTGGGCTTGCCTTCACGCAGGTCGTCGCCGGCGTTCTTGCCCATCTGCTCGGCGCTGGCCGTGTAGTCGAGCATGTCGTCGATCAGCTGGAACGCCGTGCCGATGCGTCGGCCATACTCGGCGGCGGCTTCCTCCATGGCGGCGTCGGCGCCGGCCAGCACGGCGCCCAGTTGCGCCGAGGCCTCGAACAGCTTGGCCGTCTTGTACCGGATCACCTGCAGATAACGCTCTACCGTGACGTCGGGGTCGTGCATGTTCAGCAGCTGCAGCACCTCGCCCTCGGCAATCACGTTGGTGGCGTTGGAGAGAATCTCCATGATGCGCATGCTGCCGGCGTCCACCATCATCTGGAAGGCGCGCGAATAGAGGAAATCGCCCACCAGCACGCTGGCGGCGTTGCCGAACACGGCGTTGGCCGTCTGGCGGCCGCGCCGCAGCTCGGATTCGTCCACCACGTCGTCGTGCAGCAGCGTGGCCGTGTGGATGAACTCCACCACGGCGGCCAGTTCGTGATGGCGGTGGCCCTCGTAGCCGAACGCGCGTGCCGACAGCAGCAGGATGACCGGGCGCAGGCGCTTGCCGCCCGCGCTGATGATGTATTCGCCAATCTGCTCGACCAGCGGGACTTCGGACGACAGGCGACGGCGGATGACGGCGTCAACGGCGCGCATGTCGGCAGCGACCGGGGCAAGCAAGGCAGTGGCGGAAGACTGGGACAAGATGAGATCACCGTTTCGCAAAACCGGTGGATTATATGCGATGCAGGTGTGACTATGGCCGTCGTTGGAGTGCGATGGAAGGGAATGTCAGACGTGCCGCCGTGCGGGCGTCGGCCGGGGCACGCGCGCATCTATAATGCCGTCATGGACAAGCCCCATGCATCCCGACGGCATGTCCGCCGCACAGCCTGGTGGGTGGCGTTCGCTGCCCTGGCCGGGTTCCTGCTGGCCGACCTGACCTGATCCCGCACGCAAGCGGGAAGTGCGCTGCCCGCCCCAGCAGGCAGCCCGGCGGGCTATCTTCTTGTTTTCTTTGCGCTTTTCCGTAAACCGGATTATAATTTGCGGTTCCTTCGGTCGCGCTTCATGCGCGCACCGTCTGCGGCGCACGAAACGGCGCCGGCTCCGGGTCTCCCGGAGCAGCATTCATCGTTTCAATCAACATCGAGAGGTTCGACAATGTACGCGGTCGTAAAAACCGGCGGCAAGCAATACAAGGTTGCTGCTGGCGAAAAACTTAAAGTAGAACAGATACCGGCTGACATTGGCGCAGAAATCACGCTGGACCAGGTGCTCGCAGTGGGCGCCGGCGACCAAATCAAGTTTGGTACGCCGCTGGTGAGCGGGGCTTCCGTCAAGGCTACCGTTATCGCCCAAGGTCGTCACGACAAGGTGAAGATCTTCAAGATGCGCCGTCGCAAGCACTACCAGAAGCGTCAGGGCCATCGTCAGAATTACACCGAACTGCGCATCGAAGCCATCGTTGCCTGAGCCCCGGCTCGGACACAGGTTTCATCGCATAAGGTCAACAGGAGTTAAGACATGGCACAGAAAAAAGGCGGCGGCTCTACGCGGAACGGACGTGATTCGGAATCGAAGCGTCTGGGCGTGAAGGTGTACGGTGGCCAGGCCATCAACGCCGGCGGCATCATCGTTCGTCAACGCGGCACGCGCGTGCACGCTGGCGACAACGTGGGTGTTGGCAAGGACCACACCCTGTTCGCGCTGGTGGACGGCCACGTGCAGTTCGCCGTCAAGGGCGCTGCCAAGAAGCAGCAAGTCAGCGTCGTTCCGGCGGCCTGATAACAGCCTTTGCAGCACGAAAGGCCCCGCAGCACATGCGGGGCTTTTTTTATTTTCGGCTCGCCGGCAAAACGCTTCTGGCGTCGTTGCGCGGCCTTGCCGTAACATTTGTATTATCTGCGGCCACGCGCCCTGGCCAGAACCGCTTCGCTTCGTTTCCCTGGCGTTTCGCGGGCGCAGCCAGATCCTCATCGGAAGACCAACATGAAGTTCATTGACGAAGCCCGTATCGAAGCGATCGCCGGCAATGGCGGCAACGGAAGCGCTTCGTTCCGGCGCGAGAAATTTGTGCCCTTCGGTGGCCCCGATGGCGGTGACGGCGGCCGTGGCGGCAGCGTGTTCGCGCAGGCCGACCGCAATATCAATACGCTGATCGACTTCCGCTACGCCAAGAAGCACGTCGCCCGCAATGGCGAGAACGGCCGTGGCTCCGACTGCTATGGCGCCGCCGGCGAAGACGTCACGCTGCGCATGCCGGTGGGAACGCTGATCACCGACATGGATACCGGCGAGGTCATCGCCGACCTGACCGAGCACGGCCAGCGCGTCTGCCTGGCCGAAGGCGGCATGGGCGGCTGGGGCAACCTGCACTTCAAGTCGAGTACCAACCGCGCGCCGCGCCAGCAGGTCGACGGCAAGCCGGGCGAGCGCCGCATGCTCAAGCTCGAACTGAAGGTGCTGGCCGACGTTGGCCTGCTGGGCATGCCCAACGCGGGCAAGTCCACGTTCATCTCGCATGTGTCGAACGCCCGCCCGAAGGTGGCGGACTACCCGTTCACCACGCTGCATCCGAACCTGGGCGTGGTCCGCGTGGACCATGAGCAGTCGTTCGTGGTGGCGGACATTCCCGGCCTGATCGAAGGTGCCGCCGAAGGTGCCGGCCTGGGCCACCAGTTCCTGCGCCACCTGCAGCGAACCGGCCTGCTGCTGCATATCGTCGATATCGCACCGTTCGACGAGAACGTCGACCCCGTTGCCGAGGCCAAGGCCATCGTCAACGAACTGAAGAAGTACGACGAGACCCTGTACGAAAAGCCGCGCTGGCTGGTGCTGAACAAGCTCGACGTGGTGCCCGACGACGAGCGCGCCACGCGGGTGAAGGATTTCATCAAGCGCTACAAGTGGAAGGGCCCGGTGTTCCATATCTCGGCGCTGACCGGCGAGGGCTGCCGCGAGCTGGTCTACGCGATCAAGGACCACCTGGCTGCGCTCAAGGCTGAAGAGGCCGCGGCGCTGGCAGAGCCCGACATCCGCCTGGATGACCGGCTGCACAACGTCGACCGGGGCGACGAGCAGGCGTAAGCTGTCACACCCCAACACAATAACCACGGCTCGGAGACAGGAAACCCGTCATGCAATCGGTCATCGCCCAGGCAAAACGTATTGTCGTCAAAGTGGGTTCGAGCCTGGTCACCAACGACGGCAAGGGGCTGGACCACGACGCCATTGCGCGCTGGGCGGCCCAGATCGCCAAGCTGCGCGGTACCGGCAAGGAAGTGGTGCTGGTCAGTTCGGGCGCAATCGCCGAAGGCATGCAGCGCCTGGGCTGGTCGCGCCGGCCGAAAGAAATCCACGAACTGCAGGCGGCCGCCGCCGTGGGCCAGATGGGCCTGGCACAGGTCTACGAAAGTCAGTTCGGTCGTTATGGCATCCGCACGGCGCAGGTGCTGCTGACCCACGCCGACCTGGCCGACCGCGAGCGCTATCTCAATGCGCGCTCCACGCTGCTTACGCTGCTGAGCCTGGGCGTGGTGCCGATCATCAACGAGAACGACACCGTGGTCACCGATGAAATCAAGTTCGGCGACAACGACACGCTCGGTGCGCTGGTCACGAACCTGATCGAAGGCGATGCGCTGGTGATCCTGACCGACCAGCGTGGCCTGTACACGGCCGATCCGCGCAAGGACCCGAATGCCGAATTCGTCGACGAGGCGCTGGCCGGCACGCCGGAGCTGGAAGCCATGGCGGGCGGCGCGGGCACGTCCATCGGGCGCGGCGGCATGCTGACCAAGATCCTGGCGGCCAAGCGTGCCGCCAAATCCGGCGCCCATACGACGATTGCATCGGGCCGCGAGCAGGATGTGCTGGGCCGCCTGGCGGCTGGCGAGGCCATCGGCACGCAGCTGCTGGCGCCCACGGGCCGGCTGACCGCACGCAAGCAATGGATGGCCGATCACCTGCAGCTGCGCGGCCGCGTGGTGATCGATGCCGGCGCCGTCGAAAAGCTGACGGCCGGCGGCAAGTCGCTACTGCCCATCGGCGTGACGGAAGTGCAGGGCGAGTTTGCGCGTGGCGAAGTGGTGGCCTGCGTCGACGATACCGGCCGCGAAGTGGCGCGTGGCATCACCAACTATTCGAGCGCCGAGGCCCGGCTGATCGCGCGCAAGCCGTCTTCCGAAATCGAGACGGTGCTGGGCCATCTGAACGAGCCCGAGCTGATTCATCGCGACAACCTCGTGCTGGTCTGACAACGGCCCGGCGCCCATGAAAAAAGGCGAGTCCCATTGGGTACTCGCCTTTTTTTTGCCCGGAGGGCTGGTCAGCGGCTGGGCGCGTAGGCCTTCAGGTCGCGGATCATCTGTTCCGGCTTGCCGGCCACCGTGCGGCCCTCGCAGAAGTAGTCCGTTGCCAGCGTGGCCGCGTAGGCGTTGCGGGCGCGGGTCTGCATGCGGATCCACAGGTCACGGTCCTCGCCCAGGTTCGGCACCCATTCCGTGGCGCCCTTGGGCAGCGTGGCGTAGATGCGGCGCTCGAACGCGTCGCAGCGCATGCCTTCGTAGCTGAC
Source organism: Cupriavidus sp. D384 (assembly GCF_001652915.1). Taxonomy (GTDB): domain Bacteria; phylum Pseudomonadota; class Gammaproteobacteria; order Burkholderiales; family Burkholderiaceae; genus Cupriavidus. The sequence continues at coordinate 287,744 of NZ_BBQI01000009.1, read as the reverse complement.
GTTGCGGCCGCCGCCGGCACTGGTGATGACCACCGTGTAGCGCACCACGCGGTCGGGGCCGACCGAAATCGACTTCGGATCGACCATGAACCGGAAGTCGGACGAATCGTTGACCGAGAACGGGATCAGGTCCGCGTCCTGGGGCAGCGCCGGCAGCGCCGCCTGCACTTCCTTGAACGGCCGGTCCTCGAAGGGATTGATGAAGCCGCTGTCGGACGCCTTCTGTTCTTCCTCGGGCATACCCTTGCCAGTGGTCTTGCAGCCGGCAAGCGCCAGGCAGGCTGCCGCCAGCAACAGGCCGGAGCGAAGGCCCCGGCCGCTGAAACTAGTCATCCATGACTCCGTTTGTTGGTCGCCGGCTGGTCCGGCGAAAGAGTGGTCTCGGGCACGATGGCCGCCGCATCCAGGGTCGCCGTGTCACCGGTGGCGTGGTCGCTGTCGGCCGTGGCTGCCTGCAACGCCACTGGCGCGGCTTCCGGCTGCCGGTGCGGACGCGCGCCTTCGCCATGCCGGCCGTGCCCCATATGGTGATGCCCGTAAGGGCTCAGCGGCACGCGGCCACGGTTCAGGAACCGCGACAGTTCGGTCAGCGCCAGCTGGTAGACGTCGCGCTTGAATTCGATCACGGCGTCCAGCGGCACCCAGTAGTCGCTCCAGCGCCAGGCATCGAATTCCGGATGGTCACTCGCGCGCAGGTGGATGTCGCAATCGCGACACACCATGCGCAGCAGAAACCAGATCTGCTTCTGGCCCTTGTAGTGGCCGCGGATCTCGCGGCGAATGAACTTGTCCGGCACCTCATAACGCAGCCAGTCGCGCGTGCGACCGACGATCCTGACGTGCTCCGGAAGCAGCCCGACTTCTTCTTGCAGCTCGCGGAACATGGCCTGTTCCGGCGTCTCGCCGTACTTGATGCCACCTTGCGGAAACTGCCAGGAGTGTTCGCCGATTCGCTTGCCCCAGAAAACCTCGTTACGTGCGTTGATGAGGATGATGCCGACGTTCGGGCGAAAGCCTTCACGATCGAGCATGACTGCACCTCGAATCCTTTAGAATTACGTCGATTATAAGGGATGCGCGCGCATCGGCCCGACCCCGGGAATGCTGGTTTTCCCGACCAGATGGGCAGTTTCAGGCGCGTCCCCCCGTGAACCGAAAGTCCTTTGCTGCCGTCCGGCGGCGCGGCCGATCCGGCCCGCCACGACCAGCCTTACGAGAATCCAACGGATGAAAGCCTCGCATTTCTTCATTTCCACCCTCAAGGAAGCCCCCGCAGACGCGGAAATCGTGTCGCACAAACTGATGATGCGGGCCGGCATGATCAAGAAGCTGGGCGCCGGCATCTACAGCTACATGCCGGTGGGCCTGCGCGTGATCCGCAAGGTGGAGAACATCGTTCGCGAGGAAATGAACCGCGCCGGCGCCGTGGAACTGCTGATGCCGGTGGTCCAGCCGGCCGAGCTGTGGCAGGAAACCGGCCGCTGGGACAAGATGGGCCCCGAGCTGCTGCGCCTGAAAGACCGCCACGAGCGCGATTTCGCGCTGCAGCCGACCTCGGAAGAGGTGGTCACCGACATCGCCCGGGGCGAAATCCGCAGCTACAAGCAGCTGCCGGTGAACTTCTACCAGATCCAGACCAAGTTCCGCGACGAGCGCCGTCCCCGCTTCGGCATCATGCGCGGCCGCGAATTCACGATGAAGGACGCCTATTCGTTCGACCGTGACGTCGAGGGCCTGAAGGTCTCGTACAAGAGCATGTACGACGCCTACCAGCGCATTTTCACGCGTTTCGGCCTGGAATTCCGCGCGGTGGCGGCCGATAACGGCGCCATCGGCGGCTCGGGCTCGCACGAATTCCATGTGATTGCCGACACCGGCGAAGACGCCATCGTCTACTGCCCCACGTCGGAGTACGCGGCCAACATGGAAGCCGCCGAGGCGCTGCCGCTGACGGCCCAGCGCGCCGCGCCGGCCGAGGACCTGGCCAGGACGTCGACGCCGGGCAAGGCCAAGTGCGAGCACGTGGCCGAATTCCTGGGCATGCCGCTGGACCGCACGGTCAAGTCGATCGTGCTGGCCACCGATGGCGATGCCGGCGCGCAGATCTGGCTGCTGCTGATCCGTGGCGACCACGAACTGAACGAGGTCAAGGCATCGAAGGTGCCGGGCCTGGCCGAATTCCGATTCGCCACCGAGACCGAGATCGTCGACGCCTTTGGCTCGCCTCCGGGCTACCTGGGCCCGATCGGCACGAAGAAGCCGGTCAAGGTGGTGGCAGACCGCACCGTGGCCAACATGAGCGATTTCTGCTGCGGCGCCAACGAGCGTGATTACCACTACACCGGCGTGAACTGGGGCCGCGACCTGCCCGAGCCGGCCGTGGCGGACCTGCGCAACGTGGTGGCGGGCGATGCCTCGCCGGACGGCAAGGGCACGCTGGAAATCTGCCGCGGCATCGAGGTGGGTCACGTCTTCATGCTGGGCACCCGCTATTCGGAGTCGATGAATGCGGTGTTCCTGGACGAAACGGGCAAGAACCAGCCGATGCAGATGGGCTGCTATGGCATTGGCGTCACTCGTATCCTGGGCGCGGCCATCGAACAGAACTACGACGAGCGCGGCATCATCTGGCCGGCTTCCATCGCCCCGTTCGCGGTGGTGGTGTGCCCGGTGGGCTATGACCGCAACGAAGCGGTGAAGGCCGAGGCAGACCGCATCCATGCCGAACTGCTGGCAGCCGGCGTGGACGTGATCCTGGACGACCGCGGCGAGCGCCCGGGCGTGATGTTTGCCGACTGGGAGCTGATTGGCGTGCCGCACCGCGTGGTGGTGGGCGACCGTGGCCTCAAGGAAGGCAAGGTCGAATACCAGGGCCGCCGCGATGCGCAGGCCACCCCGGTGGCCGTGGCCGACGTGGTGGCGCACGTGCGCAACCTGCTGTCCAGCTAAGCGACGGTCGAAGCGTCATGCGCGCCGCTGGCCTGCCGATGTCCCGCCGCTGGGCTGCCGCCCTGGCTGGCGGCGTGTTTTGTGCCGTGTTGTCCACGGCAGCCTGCGCCGGCGCGCAGAAGGAAGAGGCGCTGGCCGATTCCGTGCGGGGCGCGCTGGCTGCGGCGATTGCCGATAACCGGCCGGTGCGTCCGACGTTTGCGTCCGGCGGCGAGAAGCTTGGCTACCTGAAATGGCTGGGTGAGATGTCGCGGCGGCTGGAATCGCGGATGCCCGATCCGCAGACGCGCGTCGAACTGATCGAAACGGTTTATTACGAAGCCAAGCGGGCCGGACTGGAGCCGTCGCTGGTGCTGGGCCTGGTGCAGGTGGAAAGCGGATTCCGCAAGTACGCCATCAGTTCGGCCGATGCTCGCGGGCTGATGCAGGTGATGCCGTTCTGGGTACGCTCTATCGGTGACGGTGACACGCGCAAGCTGTTCCACCTGCAAAGCAACCTGCGCTACGGCTGCACGATCCTGCGCCACTATCTGGATCGCGAGAACGGCGACCTGTTCTTGGCGCTGGGCCGTTACAACGGCAGCCGTGGCCGCCCCGAATATCCCAATGCGGTGCTGGGCGCCTGGAAGCGCTGGCAGTATTCCGAGGCCACGGTCACGATCGCCGGCGACCCCGACGGCGCGGCGCCCGCGGCCACGGCGCCGGCACGCCGCACGCTGCCGCCCGAATCGCCTGCGCGTAACCCGTTCTCGCCGCAGCGGCTGGCGAATCCGTCATGACACGTGAGTCCCGCGCAGGGTATCGCGCCACGTCCCCCGAACTCGAACTATGGCTGAAGCGCCATATCGAGCAGGGCTTCGATGCCGAATCGCTGGTGCTGTCGATGTTGCGGTCGGGCTACGACGCCACGTTCGCCCGCGATACCGTCAATGCCGCGCTGGGCCACCGCCCGCCGCCCAGGCAGGCGCCGGCACCCGCGCCGGTAGTGACCCGGCGGGCGGGCCAGCCTGCGGCGTCGGCAGTTCCGGCTGCCGGGGCTGTGGCGGCTGCAGCGTCCACACCGGCCGCCGGCAGCAACGCGTTCCGCCACGAAGGGCGCGAGATGCCGATCCTGTTCGCGCTGGAGGCGCCGCGCATCCTGCTGCTGCAGAATCTGCTGGATGGCACCGAGTGCGACGCGCTGATCTCGCTGGCGCGCGACCGCCTGCAGCGCTCGCCCGTGGTGAATCCGGACACCGGCGATGAAAACCTGATCGACGCCCGCACCAGCATGGGCGCGATGTTCCAGGTTGGCGAGCATGCGCTGATCCAGCAGATCGAGGCCCGTATCGCCGCCATCACAGGCTTGCCGGTCGAGCATGGCGAGGGCCTGCAGATCCTTAACTACAAGCCCGGCGGCGAGTACCAGCCGCATTTCGATTTCTTCAATCCGCAACGCCCCGGCGAAGCGCGCCAGCTGCGCGTGGGCGGCCAGCGCGTGGCTACGCTGGTGATCTACCTGAACAGTCCGCCGGCCGGGGGCGCCACGGCGTTCCCGCGGGTTGGTCTGGAGGTGGCGCCGGTCAAGGGCAATGCGGTGTTCTTCCGCTACAAGCAGCCCGACGGCACGCTCGACGACCGCACGCTGCATGCCGGACTGCCCGTGGCGTCCGGAGAGAAGTGGATTGCCACCAAATGGCTGCGCGAGCATCCGTATCGCAGCCGGGGCTGAGCCGCTTCTGGTTCGACCCGGCGCTGCCCGTGGTCGAAAGCCGGCGCGCCTGCGATAGCCAGGCCGCCTACCTTCCGCATACGCATCCCACGCTGTCGGTCGGCGCCGTCGACGGCGGCGCCAGTGTCTTCGGCCATGACCAGCGCAACGTCCGGCGCGATACCCGGCTGGCGCCGGGCGCAGTGGTGTGGGTGCCCGCCGGCTGCGTGCATGCCTGCAACCCGGTGCCCGACGGGCGCTGGAGCTACCAGATGATCCATATCGACGCGGCATGGGCCGATGCGGTGCTGGACGAGGCGGGCCGGGCCCGCGTGCGGCGGGTCCACGTCACCGATGATGCTGCGCCGTACGCGCTGGTCTGCGCGCTGAACGCGATGCTGTTTTCCGATGCCGAGGTGGTGGAAAAGGAGGCGGCGCTGGTGGCATTCGTGGGCGACATGCAGGCCTGGCTGGCGAAGGATGGGCCGAATGGGCGCGGGCAGGGCATGCCGGCAGATCGGTTGCCTGCGGACGGCCCGCTCGATCGCGTGACCGCGCTGCTGCACGACCGCCATGGCGACGCACTGCCGCTGGCCCAGCTGGCCGAGGTGGCGGGGATGAGCCGCTATCAGTTGATCCGCCATTTCCGGGCGCGGATTGGCATGACGCCGCATGCGTTCCAGATCGATATCCGCATCCAGCATGCGCGCCGGCTGCTGCGCCGTGGCCATGCCCCGGCCGATGTAGCCCAGCAGCTCGGGTTTGCCGACCAGAGCCACTTTCATCGCGCATTCCGCCAGCGCGTGGCGCTGACCCCGCGCGCGTATCAGCGGCTGGGCTAGCTGGACTCCGGGGCCTCCAGGCTTCAGCCTTCGGGACCACCGCGCGCCCCGCGCAATTTTCTTCAATCCTTGCCGCGCCGGTGCCGCCAGACTGCCCGCCTCGACACGTGTTCAAAGGCAGGGAGGCTGGGATGGGATTCGATCAGGCGTCGTGGCAGCAGTTTGCGATGGTGGCCGGCGCGCATGGGCTGGCGTTGCTGAGTCCGGGGCCGGACTTTTTCCTGGTGGTCAGGGCGTCGATGGTCGACGGCGTGCGCAGCGCCATCGGCGTATGCCTGGGCATCGCGCTGGGCAACGGCGTCTATATTGCGCTGGCGCTTGCGGGACTGGCTGCCACGGCCGGCATGCACGGCCTGTTCGGCGCGCTGCAATGGGCCGGCTGCGCCTACCTGATGTGGATGGGGTGGAAATTCCTGCGTGCGCGTGGCGCCGTGCGGCTGCCCGCCGCGCCCGCGGATATTGCCGATGCACCACGGACATCCGGCGCCATGCCCGGCCCCGCGTATCTGGCGCAGGTTGGCTCGGGCTTTTTGTCGGCTGTCCTCAATCCCAAGAACGGGCTGTTCTACGCCAGCCTGTTTGCCGTGCTGGCGGGGCGGTCCACGTCGCTGACCACGCAGGCCGCCTATGGGGTGTGGATGTTCGCAGCGGTGCTGCTGTGGGATATCGCCGTGGCGGCCGCCGTGCGGCATCCGGTCGTGATGGGGCGTTTTGTGCGCTCGGTACGTACCGTCGAACGGGCTACCGGCGTGGTGCTGTGGGGAATGGCCGTCGCGGTCGCCATCCATGCCGCTGGCCGCTAGCGTGGCTGCGCGACCGATGCCGTACCGGCACATTTCGCCTCAACTGTATCGGTACTGTACTGAGCAGTGTCCCTAGACTGAGCGCCTGTTTCGATTTTCAGGAGCGCCGTCATGGCTCTGACCCTTCCCCTCGAACTTGCCGCCAGTACGGGCGCGTTGATGGCCTATAGCGCCTTCGTGCTGGTCTCGTCGATCACTCCCGGCCCGAACAACACGATGCTGCTGGCTTCGGGCGTCAACTTCGGCCTGCGCCGTACCGTGCCGCATCTGCTCGGCATCTGCATCGGCATGGTGGTGATGATGGTCATCGTGGGGTTGGGCCTGGGCTCGGTGTTCACGGCGATTCCGTGGACGTGGAGCGTGCTGCGCGTGGCGGCCACGGCCTATCTGGTCTGGCTGGCGTGGAAGCTGGCCACGGCCGGCGGGCTGCAGGACCGCGAGGTGGCGCGGCCCATGACTTTCCTGCGCGCGGCGGCGTTCCAGTGGGTGAATCCCAAGGCGTGGGTGATGGCGGTTGGCGCGTGCAGCGCCTATGTGCTGCATCCCAACCTGTGGACCAATGCGGCCCTGATGGCGGTGCTGTGCGGGGTGGTGAACCTGCCAAGCATCACCACGTGGGCGGTGTTTGGCGCGGCGTTGCGCCGCTGGCTGGCGAATCCGCGCGTGCTGCGCGTGTTCAATGTGACGATGGCGTTGCTGCTGCTGGCATCGCTCTGGCCTATCCTGGGCGCCCACCCGCACTGAGCGCAGCGCGGGCAGACGGGGCTTCAATGGCCCCGGTATCGTTCAGACCAGGGCGCGGATGGCGCCGAGGTTGCGCCAGTAGCCCTTGACGTCCATGCCGCAGCCAAAGACGTAGCGGTCGGGCACCTTGAAGCCGCAGAAGTCGGGGTGCATCGGCTTGAGCTTGGTCAGCGTCTTTTCGCACAGCACGGCGGCGTGGAATTCCCTGGCGCCCATGTCCATGATGCGCTGGCGGATGGCCGCCATGGTCTCGCCTTCGTCGAGGATGTCGTCAAGCACCAGCACCACACGGTCCTTGACCGATTCGCGAGGCGCCACGCGCCATTGCATCTCGCCACCCACCGTCTTGTTGTTGTAGCGCGAAAGGTGGATGTAGTCGAATTCCAGCGGAAACTGCAGCTTGGGCAGCAACATGCCCGTGAACACCACGGCGCCGCCCATCACGGACAGCACCAGCGGGAAGTCGTTGCCCATCTTGTCGGTAATCTCGCTGGCCATGCGGTCCAGCGATTGCTGCACCTCTTCGGCGCTGACGATTTCCTCGGAGCTGGCCCAGAGTTCGCGGGCCTGTTCGACGGTCATCATGATCGGTGTCCTGTTACTTGTCTTTTGCGGGAATCAGTGTCGGGAGCGGGTCAGCGGTTGAAGAGGCCCTTCATGCCGCCCTTCATGGCACCCATCTGGCGCATCATCTTCATCATGCCGCCGCCCTTGAGCTTCTTCATCATGCCCTGCATCTGGTCGAACTGGTTCAGCAGGCGGTTCACTTCCTGCACCGGCACGCCGGCGCCCGCGGCGATGCGGCGCTTGCGGCTGGCCTTGATCAGTTCGGGCTTGGCACGTTCGGCGGCCGTCATGCTGTTGATGATGCCCTCCATGCGGCGCACCTGCTTTTCGGCCTGGTCCATGTTGGCGCCCTGCGCCTGCTGCGCGAACTGGGCCGGCAGCTTGTCGACCAGGCTGCCCAGGCCGCCCATCTTCTTCATCTGGCCGATCTGCGCCTTGAAGTCCTCAAGGTCGAAACCGCCGGTCTTCTTGATCTTCTTGGCCAGCTTCTCGGCCGCTTCCATGTCCACGCCGCGCTGGGCTTCTTCCACCAGCGCGAGGATGTCGCCCATGCCCAGAATGCGCTGGGCCATGCGATCCGGATAGAAGGGTTCCAGGCCGTCGAGCTTTTCGGCCACGCCGACGAACTTGATCGGCCGGCCGGTGATGTGACGTACGGACAACGCGGCACCGCCCCGGGCGTCGCCGTCCAGCTTGGTCAGCACCACGCCGGTCAGCGGCAGGGCATCGTTGAACGCCTTGGCCGTGTTCACGGCGTCCTGGCCCAGCATGGCATCGACCACGAACAGGGTTTCGGCGGGCTTCAGTTCGGCGTGCAGCGCGGCGATTTCCTGCATCATCGCCTCGTCGATACCAAGGCGGCCGGCCGTATCGACGATCAGCACGTCGTGGTAGTGCTTGCGGGCCCAGTCCAGCGCCGCGCGGGCAATGTCCACCGGCTTCTGGTCGGGCTGCGACGGGAAGAAGTCCGCGCCCACCTGTTCGGACACGGTCTTGAGCTGGGCGATAGCGGCGGGACGGTACACGTCGCACGACACCGTCAGCACCTTCTTCTTCTTGTTTTCCTTGAGCCACTTGGCCAGCTTGCCGGACGTAGTGGTCTTGCCCGCACCCTGCAGGCCGGCCATCAGGATCACGGCCGGCGGCTGGACGTTCAGGTTCAGCTCGGTAATCTTCGGGTCGGCAATGGCGTCGTCGCCGCCGATGATTGCGGTCAGCTCGCGCTGCACCACGCCCACCAGGGCCTGGCCCGGGGTCAGGCTCGTGACCACATCCTCGCCAAGCGCCTTTTCCTTGACGCGGGAGATGAAGTCACGCACGACCGGCAGCGCCACGTCGGCTTCGAGCATGGCAAGGCGCACTTCGCGCAGCATCTCGGCAGTGTTGGCCTCGGTCAGTCGGGCCTCGCCGCGCATGGTCTTGACGACCCGCGCCAGGCGTTGTGTGAGGTTATCCAGCATGGCAGAAAAGGGGAGGAAATCGGCTTGAATGCGGGGCGCAGCCGGCTCGGGCAGGGGCGGTGTGGCGGGAATCCCATCGCCAGAACCACCCGTGATGGCACTAAGGTAAACTGCGCAAATGGCCATTGTACTGTATGCCTTGACGGCAATTCTCTACTGCGGCCTGGCCTTTCACGGCTGGGCGACGCGCAACCCGCAACTGGCGGCAGCCGGCGGGGCCACGGTCGGGCCATCCGGGCGTCCCGGAGCCGGCGCGACGGCCGTGCTGATGCCATCGCCCACGCCCAACGGCGGGCGCACCGACGGCCAGCCTGCCTGGTGGCATGGGCTGGTCATGGCCGCACTGGTCAGCCACGGCGTACTGCTGCACGAGACCATTTTCCCGGCAGACCACATGATGTTCGGGTTTGCCTTCGCGCTGTCGGCCATGCTCTGGCTGGGGGTGGGCATCTACTGGATAGAGAGCTTCTTCTTTTCGCTGGCCGGACTGGGGCTGATCGTGTTTCCGGTGGCGATGCTGGCAAGCCTGATGCCGCTGGCGTTTCCGGGGGCGCAGATCCTGGGCTACGCGGCGCGGCCGCTGTTCAAGCTGCATTTCGTGATTGCCAACGTGGCCTACGGGCTGTTCACGCTGGCCGCCTTCCATGCTTTCCTGATGCTGCTGGCCGAGCGCCGGCTGCACGGTTTTACCCGACCCGCGGCGGGCGAGCCCGCGTCCGGGCAGTGGCTGGGCCGCTGGCTCGACCTGCTGCCGCCGCTGCTGACGCTCGAAAAACTGCTGTTTCGCCTGATCGCTGCCGGCTTCGTGCTGCTGACGCTGACCATCGCGTCGGGCTTCCTGTTCTCCGAGCAGCTGTTCGCCCGGGCGTTCCGGGTGGATCACAAGACCGTTTTCGCGATCATTTCCTGGCTGATGTTCGGGGGTATCCTGATCGGCCGGCATTTCCGCGGCTGGCGCGGCCGCACGGCATTGCGCTGGGTCATTGCATCGTTCGGCATCCTGTTGCTGGCCTATGTGGGCAGCCGCTTCGTGATCGAGGTGGTGCTGCACCGGATCACCTGACCGGGGTCCGTCGCCCCTTCTCCATCGTCCCTTCCCCAGGCCAACCCGTTCCTGTATTTCCGATCCATGGCAAGAATCTTCATTTTGCTGGCCGTCGTGCTGGGCGTTCTCTGGTGGCTGCGCCAGCGCGCCAGTGCGCGCCAGGATTCCGGGCCGGCGCGGCGCAATGCCGCCGGCGGCCGCGAACCGGCCAGTCCGGACGCCAGCCAGCCGATGGTGCAGTGCGCCCATTGCGGCGTACACCTGCCGCGCACCGACGCCATTGCGTGGCAGGGGCAGCACTACTGCCGCCGCAGCCACCTTCCGGATTCGGCCGGCGAGGGCGGGGCATGATGCGCCGGGCGTCGGTCTGGTCCCGGCTGAGCGGCTGGCATACGCTGGTCGATCTCTGGCGCCAGCCCGAACCGCCCGACTTCCACTGGCGCCTGCTGCGCTATTTCTGCTGGACCCGCGCGGCCGTGGCCGTGCTGCTGCTGGGCTATGCCTGGCTGCCGCTGGAGCGCGCCGCTGCCGGCGTGACCGTGACCGACCTGGCGGCCACCGCGCGCACGGCCGCCGCCATCCCGGTGGTGGTGCCGTATCTGTGCATCGCGCTGGCGACGCTGCTGGGCACGCTCTGGCGGCGCCATTTCCATGTGCGCGTGCGGGTGCAGGTCATCGTGGACCTGGCGCTGCTGGCCGCCATCTATGTGGTGCTGGGCCGCAGCGGCAATCACGGCGAAGGTCTGGCGATGATCTTCCTGCTGCCCGCGCTGGAGGCCGGCGCGCTCACCAGCCTGATGTTCGCGCTGCTGACCGCCGCGGTGTCGGCCATGCTGGTCATGGCAAATCCGTTCGTCCAGACCCTGCTGGTGCGCCAGGCCGATGCCAACCTGCTGGGCTCCGGCCTGTTTGGCCTGGTGTTCATGATTGCCGCGCTGCTGATGTATATGCTGGCAAACCGCCAGATCGCGCAGGAGCAGCTGGCGCTGGCACGCGAGCAGGAACTGCGCATGCAGCAGCTGGTGAACCGGCTGATGGTCAACGACATGCAGGACGGCGTGATGCTGGTGCGGGCCCACGGTGCCGTGGTGGCCGCCAACCCGGCGGCATTCGTGCTGCTGGGCGTGCAGCCGCACGAGCGGGTCAGGCAGGGGCAGGTGCGGGCCGGCGAGCGCGAGAACGTGCTGTTCGACCTGCGGCGGATTCCGCGCCTGCAACCGCTGATGGAGATGTTGCGCGACTGGATCCAGCGCAAGGACGATGTGCCGCGCATCCTGCAATTGCTGCCGTTGCCGTCGCGCCCGTCGGCCAGCCGCGCGCCGATGCTGCACACCCGCCTGCGCCTGCGCTTCGTGCTGCCTGGCCTGGCGGGGTTGCGGGCCACCCTGAACGGCGTGTCGTCGCTGGGCGGCGATACCATGGGCCTGCATGACATGTCCGCCGAAGGCGCCGCGCGGCTGCGCCTGGCGATTGCCCAGAACGAGGCCATGGCCTGGAGCCCCGAGGACGAAACCCTGCTGCGCAGCGAAATGCGCGACACGGTGCTGGTGCATATCGAAAGCTGGGAACGGATCGCCGAACAGGTGCAGCAGGAAAAGCTGGCGGCGATGGGCCGGCTGGTGGCCAGCGTGGCGCACCAGATCCGCAATCCGCTGGCTGCCATCAGCCAGGCCAACGAACTGCTGGCCGATTCTGGCGGCGGCGAGGGCTCGTCGATCGATGCCCGGCTGCTGCGCATCATCAGCGACAACGTGCGCCGGCTGGACCAGGTGGTGTCCGACGTGCTGCAGCTGTCGCGCCGCCCCAAGGCGGGCCATAGCGCGGTGGATCTCGGCCAGGCGCTGCCCGAGATCGTGGACCGCTGGCGCCTGGAGATGCGCTCGCGCGCCGGTGCCCGCGCCGAGGTCAATCCCAATGCGGTGCGCGTGGTCGTGGACCTGCAGGGGCCGGTCATCTTCGATGCGTCCCAGCTGCAGCAGGTGCTGGGCAACCTGCTGGACAACGCCTGGCGCTACTGCAGCCGGCTGCCGGGATCGATCCGCCTGCTGGCCCACGCGCTGGACCAGCACCACGCCGAACTGATCGTCTGGAACGATGGGGCGGAAGTCACGCGCGAGCAGCAGCGCAGCCTGTTCGAGCCGTTTTTCACCAGCAATCCGCAGGGCACCGGGCTGGGCCTGTTCATGGCGCGCGAGCTGTGCGGCGCGAACGACGCCCAGGTGCGCTATGGCGCCATCGTGCTCGATGCGTTGCTGGACCGCACCGGGATGCTGGGCGGTGGGGCTCGCGATACACTGCCGGCCAAGGCATTCGTGCTGACGATGCGCATCGAGACCCCCGACGTGGTCGACGCGGCCATCGCCGGCTAGTTCGCATCGCAAAAACAACAACCGGACATTCCATCGTCATGCCACCCAGACCGCCCGCCCCCGCTCCGATCCTTGTCATCGACGACGAGGCCGACCTGCGCGAGCTGCTGGACATTTCGCTGCGCCGCATGGGCCATGACGTGGTGATGGCCGGTTCGCTGGCCGAGGCGCGCCTGCGCCTGGCCGAGCGCCGCTACAGCCTGGTGCTGACCGACATGCGCCTGGGCGACGGGTTGGGCATCGAGATCGTGCGCCAGTTGTCGGCGTCGCCCGAGCGGACACCGGTGGCGGTGATCACGGCCTACGGCAGCGCCGATAACGCCGTGGATGCGCTGAAGGCCGGCGCGTTCGACTACATCGCCAAGCCGGTCTCGCTGGAACAGCTGCGCACGCTGATCCTGAACGCGCTGGGCCGCCAGCAGCGCGCGCCGGCCGATGGCGGCAGCCCGGCCGAGTCGCCCGAACTGGCCGACCGCGCGGCGCAATTGCTGCCAGGCGTGTCGGCGGCCGTCAACGAGGTGCGGCGCTCGTTGTCACGGCTGGCGCGCAGCATGGCGCCGGTGGTGATCAGCGGGGAGTCAGGCAGCGGCAAGGAACGCGCCGCACGGGCCATCCACGCCATCAGCGCCCGGTCGGCGCATCCGTTCGTGGCCGTGAACTGCGGCGCGATTCCGGAAACGCTGATGGAGTCGGAATTCTTCGGCCATGTGAAGGGCGCCTTCACCGGCGCCGACGCCGAGCGCGGCGGGTTCTTCCAGGCCGCCCACGGCGGCACGCTGATGCTGGACGAAGTGGCGGACCTGCCGCTGGCCATGCAGGTCAAGTTGCTGCGCGCGCTGCAGGAACGCCGCGTGCGCAAGATCGGCGCCAGCAGGGAAGACAGCGTCGACGTGCGCGTGATGTGCGCCAGCCACAAGGACCTGGCGGCAATGGTGGCGGCCGGACTGTTCCGGCAGGATCTGTATTACCGGCTCAACGTGCTGGAACTGCGCATGCCCACGCTGCGCGAGCGCGGCGAGGACGTGCCCGTGCTGGCGCACGCGATCCTGGAACACCTGGCTACCCGCTATGGCGACGCGCATCCCAAGCGGCTGTCGCGTGCCGCGCTGGAACGGCTGACGGCGTACCCGTTCCCGGGCAACGTGCGGGAACTGGAAAACCTGCTGGAGCGCGCCTACGCGTTTGCGGAGACCGACGAAATCGCCGTGGCCGACCTTGGGCCGCTCGACGCCGGCATGGAGCGCGCAAGCCTGTTGCAGACCGGCATGTCCCCCATGCCGGCTGGCGCGCCCGTGGCCGCACCGGCCGGCTATCACGCCTGGGGCAGCCCGACGACATGGCCGGCCACCGGCGCTGCGGCGCCGGGTGGCGTATTCCCGGAACTGGCGCCCGAACCGGGCTCGGATGACGGCGAGGCCGGGCAGGGCGGCGACAGCGTGGCGACCGACCCGCTGGGTGCGGCGCTGGCCGACCTCGATTTCCCGATCGACCTGCCCGCACGGCTGGAAGCGGTGGAGCGCGAGCTGATCCTGCGCGCGCTGCGCCAGACCGGCTTCAACCGCACGGCGGCCGCGCCGCTGCTGGGCCTGAACTTCCGTCAGCTTCGGTACCGCATCCAGCAACTGGGTATTCGCGACGAACGCGATGGCCGGGACGGCCGCGATGCCGCCGACGATGGCGAATCGGTGGCCGAGGGCGAGGGACGCGGCGATGCGTGACGCTACCGGCGCCCACGACTTCATGCCTGACGCAGACGGCTGGGTGCCCGCCGCCCGGCGCGTGCCGTCGCCGAATTTCGATGCAAGGCCCGATGGCGCGCCGCTCGACGTGCTGGTCATCCACAACATCAGCCTGCCGCCCGGTCAGTTCGGCACCGGCGACATCGAGGCGTTCTTCCAGAACCGGCTCGATGCGTCGCGCCATCCGTTCTTCGAGACCATCCGCGATGTGCGCGTGTCGGCCCACTTCCTGATCGCCCGCGACGGCGAACTGGTGCAGTTCGTGGCCTGCACGCAGCGCGCGTGGCATGCGGGGCAGTCTGCGTTCTGCGGACGCCAGCGCTGCAACGACTTCTCGATCGGCATCGAAATCGAGGGCGCCGACGACCAGCCGTTCACGCTGGCCCAGTACGACACCGCCGCCGCGCTGGTGACCGCGCTGCGCGCCGCCTACCCGATCCAGGGCATTGCCGGGCACAGCGATATCGCGCCCGGACGCAAGACCGATCCGGGCCCGCATTTCGACTGGCACCGGTTCGCGGCGCAGGCGGACCTGCCTGCGGAACTGCTGCCGTATCGGCACGGATGACCCAATCTGTGTAGGGATAATCACTGTGTTGCACAAACGCCGCAAAACGCGCGGTGGCATCAAAACGGTGAATGTGGCGCCAACAAAACCCCGCGTCCCGCAGGTTGTCATCGCACTGAAAAATACCTGTGCAGTTACGTGAACGCCGCTTCATTTCGGCGCAATGGCGGCTACAATCGCGCCCCGGCGGTCGCAGGCGCGCCCCATCCTGGGTCACCTATCGGTGATCCATTCCCATTAAAAAATTTTCGAAATTTTGTGCGCCACCGAACGTGACGCCGCGAAGCCTTGAGGCAGCGCGCTTTGCGGGAATGTGGCGCCGCCGCACCGGCCCGCCCAGACCCCGCGCCGCGCTTGTCAAGACTGGTCTTGCTGTCTCTTTTCACTATACTTAGGCCCAGTTTTGAACGGCACCACAACATCTAGTGGTGCCGCCGGGGGTCCGGCCCGGAAGTGCAGAAAACGTCGCGGCAGCATGCGGCATCTACTGCAGATGGGTTAGCGGGGCCGGCGCAGCACCGAAAGTCCCTAGCAAAGTGTTCGCACGAGCAGTTTGGTTCGCATCTGGCATGGCCTGAATCAAGTGACTAGTACAGCGCATTTTGCTAGGGACTTTGTCGTCTCAGTACAAGAACAGCAATATTCATTTCAGGGTTAATACCGGAGTTACCTCATGCAAACGGCCCAAAACGAACAACAAACCACCGGCGTGACTGGCGCAACTGGCATTGGTGGCGCAGCAGCCGGTAGCTCGCAGCAGAGCCCTGCCGCCGCAGGCGTTTCGTACCAGGACTACAAGCTGATCCGCCGCAACGGCTCGGTGGTGGCGTTCGAACCGAACAAGATTGCCGTGGCCGTGACCAAGGCCTTCCTGGCCGTCAACGGTGGCCAGGGTGCGGCATCGGCCCGCGTGCGCGAGCTGGTGGAGCAACTGACGCAGTCCGTGGTGCGCGCGCTGGTGCGCAGCCGCCCGAACGGCGGCACCTTCCATATCGAAGACGTGCAGGATCACGTGGAACTGGCGCTGATGCGCTCGGGCGAGCATGAGGTGGCCCGTGCCTACGTGCTGTACCGCGAAAAGCGCACGCAGGAGCGTGCCCAGGCCAACGCGCAGGCCGTGGCCCGCGTGCAGGAAGCCGGCGCGTCGTTCAACGTGACCGACAATGGCGCCACCCGTCCGCTGGACCTGGTGGCGCTGCACGCGCTGATCGACAACGCCTGCAGCGGCCTTGGCAATGCTGTCAGCGCCGAGCCGATCCTGAAGGAAACGCTCAAGAACCTGTACGACGGCGTGCCGATGACGCAGGTCTACGACTCGGCCATCCTGGCCGCGCGTACGCTGATCGAGAAGGACCCGGCCTACAGCCAGGTGACCGCCCGTATCCTGCTGCACACGATCCGCAAGGAAATCCTGGGCGCCGAAGTGACCCAGACTGAAATGTCGACGAAGTACGCCGAGTACTTCCCGAAGTTCATCGCCCGCGGCATCGAAGCCGAGCTGCTGGACGAAAAGCTGGCCACGTACGACCTGACCCGCCTGGGCGCCGCGCTGGATGCCTCGCGCGACTTCCAGTTCAACTACCTGGGCCTGCAGACGCTGTACGACCGCTACTTCCTGCACGTTGACGAAGTGCGCATCGAAATGCCGCAGGCCTTCTTCATGCGCGTGGCGATGGGCCTGGCGCTGGAGGAAAAGGACCGCGAAGCCCGCGCCATCGAGTTCTACCAGCTGCTGTCGTCGTTCGACTTCATGTCGTCCACGCCGACGCTGTTCAACTCGGGCACGCGCCGCTCGCAGCTGTCGTCGTGCTACCTGACCACGGTCTCGGACGACCTGGAAGGCATCTACGAAGCCCTGAAGGAAAACGCGCTGCTGTCGAAGTTTGCCGGCGGCCTGGGCAACGACTGGACCAACGTGCGCGCACTGGGCTCGCACATCAAGGGCACCAACGGCAAGTCGCAGGGCGTGGTGCCGTTCCTGAAGGTGGTCAACGACACGGCCGTGGCCGTGAACCAGGGCGGCAAGCGCAAGGGCGCGGTCTGCGCGTACCTGGAAACGTGGCACCTGGACATCGAGGAATTCCTGGAGCTGCGCAAGAACACCGGCGACGACCGCCGCCGCACGCACGACATGAACACGGCCAACTGGATTCCGGACCTGTTCATGAAGCGCGTGATGGAAAACGGCGAATGGACGCTGTTCTCGCCGGCCACCTGCCCGGACCTGCACGACAAGGTCGGCAAGGCATTCGAGCAGGCCTACCTGGGCTATGAAGCCAAGGCTGCCAACGGCGAACTGAAGCTGTTCAAGAAAGTGCCGGCCATGCAGCTGTGGCGCAAGATGCTGGGCATGCTGTTCGAGACCGGCCACCCGTGGATCACGTTCAAGGACCCGTGCAACATCCGCAGCCCGCAGCAGCACGTGGGCGTGGTGCATAGCTCGAACCTGTGCACGGAAATCACGCTGAACACGAACGAGAGCGAAATCGCCGTGTGCAACCTGGGTTCGGTGAACCTGGTGGCCCACCTGAAGCAGCAGGCCGACGGCACGTACGTGCTGGACCACACCAAGCTGCAGAAGACGATCCGCACCGCGATGCGCATGCTCGACAACGTGATCGACATCAACTACTACGCGGTGGAGAAGGCGCGCAATTCGAACCTGCGCCACCGTCCGGTGGGCATGGGCATCATGGGCTTCCAGGACTGCCTGCACGTGCTGCGCACGCCGTACGCCAGCGACGCCGCCGTGAAGTTTGCCGACACGTCGATGGAAGCGGTCTGCTACTACGCTTACCACGCGTCGACCGAACTGGCCGAAGAGCGCGGCCGCTACAGCACCTACCAGGGTTCGCTGTGGGACCGTGGCATCCTGCCGCAGGACTCGCTGAAGCTGCTGGCCGACGAGCGCGGCGGCTACCTGGACGTGGACCTGTCGTCGACGATGGACTGGGACAGCCTGCGCGCCCGCATCAAGCAGCACGGCATGCGCAACTCGAACTGCATCGCGATCGCCCCGACCGCGACCATTTCGAACATCATCGGCGTGTCTGCCTGCATCGAGCCGACGTTCCAGAACCTGTACGTGAAGTCGAACCTGTCGGGTGAATTCACGGTGGTGAACGACTACCTGGTGCGCGACCTGAAGGACCGCGGCCTGTGGGACGAAGTGATGGTTGCCGACCTGAAGTACTTCGACGGTTCGCTGGCCCGCATCGACCGCATTCCGCAAGAACTGCGCGACGTCTACGCCACGGCCTTCGAAGTGGAGCCGACCTGGCTGGTGGAAGCCGCAAGCCGCCGCCAGAAGTGGATCGACCAGGCCCAGTCGCTGAACATCTACATGGCCGGCGCATCGGGCAAGAAGCTGGACGACACGTACAAGCTGGCCTGGCTGCGTGGCCTGAAGACCACGTACTACCTGCGCACGATCGCTGCCACGCACGTGGAGAAGTCCACCGTGACGCGCGGTTCGCTGAACGCGGTGTCGTCGGGTGCCGACGGCCAGTCGGGCATCGACGCGGCTGCCGCCTCGGCCCCGGCCATGCCGGAAGCCGAAGGCGCGGTCTGCACGATGCGTCCGGGCGACCCCGGCTTCGAAGAGTGCGAAGCCTGCCAGTAAGACATTGAGTCACCCTCGGGCTGCTCCCCTTTCCCGCCGTGCGGGAGAGGGGCCGGGGGAGAGGGCGAGCGTATCGGATGCCGACGCGCAGCCGCCAAGCCGCCCCTAATCGAATTTTCGGAGAACACAACATGCTGAGCTGGGACGACGACGTTCAAGCCACGCCGCAAGCTGCCCCGCAGCCTGCCCTGCAACCCGCCGTGCCGTCCGCCACGGTCGACCAGCAAGGCGTACTGCCGCCGGCCGCCACGGCGCCGTCGGGCATCCTCGGCAACAACCCGAACGCCGCCGCCGCCCAGAGCACGCGCCGCGTGAACGCCGCCGACAAGCGCGTGATCAACGGTGCCACCGACGTGAACCAGCTGGTGCCGTTCAAGTACAAGTGGGCGTGGGAAAAGTACCTGGCCGGCTGCGCCAACCACTGGATGCCGCAGGAAATCAACATGTCGCGCGACATCGCCCTGTGGAAGGACCCGAACGGTCTGACCGAGGACGAGCGCCGCATCATCAAGCGCAACCTGGGCTTCTTCGTGACGGCCGACTCGCTGGCCGCCAACAACATCGTGCTGGGCACCTACCGCCAGATCACGGCGCCGGAATGCCGCCAGTACCTGCTGCGCCAGGCCTTCGAGGAGGCCATCCACACGCACGCGTACCAGTACATCGTGGAATCGCTGGGCCTGAACGAGGCCGAGATCTTCAACGCGTACCATGAAGTGCAGTCGATCCGCGACAAGGACGAGTTCCTGATCCCGTTCATCGACACCCTGACCGATCCGTCGTTCAAGACCGGCACGCCCGAGAACGACCAGAAGCTGCTGAAGAGCCTGATCGTCTTCGCCTGCATCATGGAAGGCCTGTTCTTCTACGTGGGCTTCACGCAGATCCTGGCGATGGGCCGCCAGAACAAGATGACCGGTGCCGCCGAGCAGTACCAGTACATCCTGCGCGACGAATCGCTGCACTGCAACTTCGGCATCGACCTGATCAACCAGATCAAGCTCGAGAACCCGCACCTGTGGACGCCCGAGTTCAAGGCCGAGATCACCGAGCTGTTCAAGAAGGCCGTGGACCTGGAATACCGCTACGCCGAGGACACCATGCCGCGCGGCGTGCTGGGCCTGAACGCGCCGATGTTCAAGGGCTACCTGCGCTACATCTGCAACCGCCGCTGCCAGCAGATTGGCCTGGAGCAGCTGTTCCCGAACGAGGAAAACCCGTTCCCGTGGATGAGCGAGATGATCGACCTGAAGAAGGAACGCAACTTCTTCGAAACGCGTGTGATCGAGTACCAGACCGGCGGCGCGCTGTCGTGGGACTGATTGGTACTACGTACCAAGCACCATCGATTGAAGGGTCGGCTGCACGGCGGTAACTACATGCATTGAACAGTCCACGCAGCCAGGACGGGTGAGGAGCGGCCATCGGGTGAGAACCCGGTGGCCGTTTTTCTTTGGGGGCGGGGTATGGCTTGGCGGAAACCGGGCAAGCCCCCGGTTTCCATCGGCTCAATCGGCCGTCGCGCCCGACCGCTTCACCACGGCCGACCACTTCCGGATTTCGCTGTCGACGAACTTGCCGGTCTCGGCCGGCGTCATCGGCATCGGCTCCGAGCCGCGGTCGGTGATGAACTTGTGCAGTTCGGGCGATTGCAGCGCCTTCACCGTCTCGGTATTGAGCTGGGCGACGATGGCCGGCGGGGTGGCGGCCGGAGCCATCATCACGGCCCAGCCAAGCGCCTCGAAGCCCGGCACGCCCTGTTCGCGCACGGTGGGCACCGATGGCAGCTGCGGCACGCGCCTGGCCGTGGTCACGGCCAGCGGCAGGGCCTTGTTGGTCTGGATCAGCGGCATGGCGGCCGTGACCGAGTCCACCATCAGCGGAATCTGGTTGCCCAGGAAGTCGGCCTGCGCCGGGCCGCTGCCCTTGTACGGGATATGGACGATAAAGGTGCCGGTCTGCGCCTTGAGCATCTCGGCGGACAGGTGCTGGGTGCCCCCGATGCCCGCGCTGGCGTAGCTGTACTTGCCTGGCGCGGCCTTGGCCTTGGCGATCAGGTCGCGCAGCGACGTGAAGCCCGATTGCGGCGTGGCAAGGAACACCAGCGGCACCGAGAACACGCCCGACACCGGCGCAAAGTCCTGGCGCGGGTCGTAGTTGAGCTTCTTGTACAGCGTCTGGTTGATCGCCATGGCGCTGCCCGCCATCACGATCGTGTAGCCATCGGCCGGGGCCTTGGCGGCCACTTCCATGCCGATATTGCCGCCGGCACCGGCGCGGTTTTCCACGATCACCGACTGGCCCAGCTGCTTGCCGAGCTTCTCGGCCAGGGCGCGGGCAAAGATGTCGGTGGCCTGCCCGGGCGGGAACGGCACGATGAGCTTGATGGGGCGATCCGGCCATGCGGCGTGGGCGGTGCTGGCGGCGGCCAGCAGCAGGGCGGCCAGCGCACGGGGGGCGAATGCCGGGATGGCGAGGGGGCGCAACGACTTCAAGGGGGATCTCCTCAACGGGTTGGAAAGGCTGTGACGTCTTTGTCCGTGGCGTCTTGTTGCGCTTTTGACCAGATTCTACGCGTGCTTCGCTTTCAGAATTGGCTCAAAGACGCCCGGCAAATGGCCGCATACGATCGTTCGCGGATCTCAACCAAGGAGAACGACACGATGCAAGCCGTTGTAGTGCAGCAGTTGGGCGATGTCCCGCGCTTTACCCAATTCCACGATCCGGACCTGCGTGCCGGGGAAATCCTGGTGCGCGTGTGCGCGGCGGTGATCCGGCCGGCGGACCTGGCTATCGCGCGCGGGCACCATGCCTGCATGCCGCTGGAACTGCCCTATGTCTGCGGGCGCGATGGCGTTGGCTACCTGGCCGATGGGCGGCGCGTGTATTTCCGCGCCGGCCGCAGCCCGTTCGGTGCGATGGCCGAGTACGTGCCGGCCGAATGGGTGGTGCCGGTGCCCCACGCGGTGGATTCCGCCGCCGCTGCCGCGCTGGTGGGGCCGGCGCTGGCGGCCTGGCTGCCCCTGGGGGCGCGCGCGGACCTGGCCCCCGGCGAGACGGTGCTGATCCTGGGGGCGTCGGGGCTGGCCGGCAGGCTCGCGGTGCAATCGGCGCGGCTGCAGGGCGCCGGGCGCATTATCGTGGCGGCGCATCGGATCGATCTGCCGGCGATGACCGAAGCCGACGCGCAGATCGACCTGGGCCAGGCGCCCAGCCTGCTGCAGCATGCGTTTGCCACCCATGCCGCCGATGGCATCGACGTGGTTCTCGATTTTGTCTGGGGCGAGACGCTGGAGCTGCTGCTGTCCGCGCTGGTCCAGGCCGGTGGAGAGCCGGCCCTGCCGGCCGACCATGGCACGCGGGTGGTGTCGGTCGCCGACAGGCGGGCGGGCAGCGTGATGCTGGCGCCTGCGGCGCTGCGTGACTCGCGTGCGGTGCTGATGGGATGCGGCCCCGCCAATCATCCGCCGGCGGAAGACCTGCGGTTCCTGGTGGAGGATGTGCTGGGCTGCATGCACGCCGACTACCTGTCGATCGACGCGCCCGAGCAGGTGCCGATGCGCGACGTGGCGGTAGCCTGGCGGCGCGCGGGCGAGCCCGGATTGTGTGTGGTGCTGACGCTCGACTGAGCGGGCCGCCGGCCAGGCGGGGGGCCGGGCGGTGGCTCAGGGGATGCGCACAGGTGCGATCAGGCTGCCTTGCGCTGATCGGCCTGGGCGGCGCCTTCGGCCTTGCGCTCGCCGCCGAGCGCATCGGTCAGGTCGGCCAGCATGCCTGCGAGTTCGCCGGCCATCAGCGCGAAATCGGCGTCAAAGCGCTCGTTCTCGTCGTGAAGCGTGGCGTCGGCCTGTTCCTTGATCACGTCGAGCGGATTGACGCGCTTGACCGCCAGCGCATCGGTCAGCACGAACGACACGCGGTCGTTCCAGGTCATGGCCAGGCGCGTGCAGCGCTTGCCCGCTTCGATATGGCGACGCAGGTCCTCGGGGTCCAGCGGATGGCGCACATAGCGCACGGTTGCCTTGGTCTCGCTGCTCGATTGCAGTTCGATCTCCTGGTCGACCGTGAAGCCGGCCGGCGCGGTGTCGGTGGCGAGCCACTCGGTCATGGCCGCGACGGGCGAGAGGTTGACCTGCAGGCCCACCACGGGCAGCGGATCGATGGCCTTGAACAGCATGCCGCGCACTTCATCGGCCTTGGCCGTGCCGGCCGCGTCGATCGCCAGCCAGCCGTTGACCGGGTCGATCCACACGCGCGTGTCGCGGCGGATGGCGAAGGCGCGCGGCAACAGTTCCTCGGTGACCTGTTCCTTCAGTTCCTTCAGCTGCTTGCGGCCCGGCTTGAAGCCCTGCTGCTCTTCGATCTCGGCGGCACGCGCCTTGGTCACCTGATTGACCACGGTGGCGGGAAGCAGCTTCTTTTCGGTGCGCAGCACCAGCAGCATCTGCTTGTTGACGCAATGCACGAGCTGGTCGTTGTCGCGCGGCGACGCCCAGCCCTGGGTCTGCATTTCAAGGCTGGTGCCGGGATAGAACGCGTGTTTGGCCAGGCAGGCCTCCACATCTTCGGCACTCAGCGTCCACGGGGCGGAGAAACGATGAATCTGGAGATTCTTGAACCACATGAGAATTCGGCCTCGCGTACGGGTTGAAAATTGGCAAGGGACGAATTCTAACGGTTGGGGGCGGGGGTGAAAGCAAGAAAAACGGCGCCCATGTTACGGAATGAAAGCGTTCCGCAACATGGGCGCCTTGTGATAGGCCGCCGGTTGGCGCACGGCTGGCGCCAGGCCCGTCTGTCAGATATTCAGCTTCGAGATCTTCGTGCCTTCCAGGCTCAGGCCGGCCATCAGGCCAGCGTTGGTCATGGCAAAGCCGATGATGGGCTGCTGGGCCGTATTGGTGTCGATCTGGCCGTTCGCGCCAATCGTGGCCAGTGCCACGGTGGCGTCGGCGCCAACCTGCCAGCCGCTGCTGCGCACGAACTTGTCGTAGGCATCCTGCGTCATGAACATCAGGATGAAGGCCTTGGACTGTGCGCCGATCTGCCAGCCGACCGATCCCGAAATGGCCCGGTAGTAGCCGCGATCCGCGCCGCCTGCACGCAGCACGCCGTCGCCGTACTCGCCACCCACGATAAAGCCCGCGGACAGCAGTTTCGGGAAGATCAGGATGCCCTTGGCCTTGGCGCCCAAGTCCCGCGCGCCGTTGGCGGTGGAATAGAGGCGGTTCAGCGTGTCAGTGGCGCCCGTGTCGATTTCGCGCCGTTTGGACGCCGCGTCGCCCGAGTCTTTGGGGCCGGTGAAGCTACATCCTGTAAGCGACAGGGCGCCCACGGAAAGACCGGTGAGGCCGACAAGCCCAGCGCTGCCGGCGGACAGGAAGGTTCGACGTTTCATTATTTCCTCCAGGAGGGTTCATGTGTTGCAACCG
This sequence comes from Cupriavidus sp. D384, assembly GCF_001652915.1. Taxonomy (GTDB): domain Bacteria; phylum Pseudomonadota; class Gammaproteobacteria; order Burkholderiales; family Burkholderiaceae; genus Cupriavidus. Next base: position 263,914 of record NZ_BBQI01000009.1, on the reverse strand, counting down.
CCTCTAAAGCATAGGCGCGCAAGGCACATCCGCAAATGCGATTTTGTCTGACAAGGAGGGTAGGGGACTCTGACATGACCTCGTCATACTTTCTTGCAAATCCGGGGAACTTGTTCCGGAACCGGGCCGTTAACATACCGGTCTGTCGAGCATGCATAGGCCAACCGCGTTCAAACTCATGTCCTTCCCGAAGTCCCCCCGCCAAGCCAATTCCCAATCGTCGATTTCGCGTGCTGCAGTGCAACGCCCCCGTGCCTGGGTGCGTGCCGGCGCGCTCGCCACGCCCCTGGCCGCGTTGCTGCTGGCCGCATGTGCTTCCCAGCCCGCGGTAGAGACGCCCGAGGCCCAACAGGCAACCGCGCAGATGAATTCCGGCTGGCAGGCCGAGCGCGCCAAATATATGGATTGCGTGCAGGACCGCGCCAATGACGGCGCCAAGGGCAAGGGCACGTCGAAGGATGTGGCGGCCGGGGCGATCGATGCGTGCAAGGGCCAGCTCAAGGTCATGCACGATGCCTTCCAGTCGTACCTGTCGGCGCAGATGAGCAGCGCCCACGGCCAGACCAGCGCCCGCCAGGCCGCCGAGCGCGTGACCACCGATACGCGTGAAAAGGCCCGCACGTACCTGACGCGCTACGTCGAAGTGGAGCGCTACAAGGCCGGCCAGCGCTGAGCCGGCGGCATCTTTCCCGTCATCTCTCCTTGAGACGCGCCCTGCGTTTCAAGGATTCAACGTTTGCACGATCTACAGCATTGCCAGCGGCTGCGCGTGACGCGGCGGCGGAAACAGCTTGTCCAGTTCGGCCAGCTGTTCCGGCGTCAGCGTGATGTCCAGCGCGCCAATGTTGTCGCGCAGCCGGTCGCGGTGGCCGGTCTTCGGAATTGCAATGATGTCGTCCGATGCCAGCAGCCAGGCCAGCGCGGCTTGCGCCGGGGTCATGCCATGCTGCTCGGCAAAGCGCTTCAGGCCGGCGTTGCGTAGCAGCCGGGCCTGCTCGATGGGCGAGTAGGCCATGACCGGCACGTTGCGCTCGCGCAACCATGGCAGCAGGTCGAACTCGATGCCGCGCCGGGTCAGGTTGTAGAGCAGCTGGTTCACCGCCACGGCGTCGCCGCCGGGGGTGTCCCAGAATTCCTCCATATCGGACAGGTCCAGGTTGCTGACGCCGAAATGGCGGATCTTGCCGGCGGCCTGCAGCGCCTGGAACGCCTCGATGGTGTCCTCGAACGGCACGTCCCCGCGCCAGTGCAGCAGGTACAGGTCCAGATGGTCGGTGCCCAGCCGGCGCAGGCTGCGCTCGCACGCGGCCACTGCGCCCTTGCGGCTGGCGTTGTGCGGATAGACCTTGCTGACCAGGAACGCGTCGTCGCGGCGCCCGGCCAGCGCCTCGCCGATCAGCGATTCCGACAGCCCTTCGCCATACATCTCGGCGGTGTCCACCAGCCGCAGCCCCATGTCCAGGCCCATCTGCAGCGTGGCGATTTCCTCGGCGCGCGTGGCGCGGTGGTCGCCGATATTCCAGGTGCCCAGGCCCAGCGCGGGAACGCGCTCGCCGCCGGGCAGCGTGACTTGCTTCATGCGATGCCTCCGGTATCGGGAAACTTGCCCTCCACACTAGTGAACATCGCCACGCGGCACAAGCACGCCGCCCGCACGGCACTTTTTACCTGGCTGCAGCAATCGCCGCCGCGCGGGCGCGCCCGGGGGATCAGCGGTGCTGGTGCCGGAACTCCTGCGTCTTGCCGCCATAGCCGTAGGCGGCCGCGCGCGCGTCGATCACATGGATATACGACACCGGGTTGACGTCGCCGATCAGTTCCGACAGCGCCGCGTACGACTGGCGCAGGTACTCGGCCTTCTCGGCCTTGGTGTTGGTCTCGTCGGTCACGCTGATGTCGAGCTGGAAGGCGTTGCGCCCAGTGTCGTATTCGGATAGCGGCTTGCCGCCGATAAACCACTGCTCGCGCGGAATGAACGTCACGGTGGTGGCAATCACGGGGGCTTCCTTGCCCAGCACGCGCTGGGTCAGTTCACCCACCACGGCCACGGCGCGGCGCGTCAGTTCGGTATCGGGATGGCCGGAAATCTGCAGGGAAACGTGGGGCATGACAGGCTCCTTTCGGGTTGGGATTCACGTTGCGGCGCGCGTGTGTATCTGGGTGTTTGCGTGCTGCGGTGATGTCATCGTAGGTGCTGCCTTGAAATCGGAAAAGCGGGAATATACGATGTCATCTATCGGAATAGCCGAAACTTTAAATCATGCGTGGATTCGAAACGGACCAGCTCCGGACCTTTGTTGCCGTGGCCGAAAGCGGCAGCCTGTCGGCCGCAGCGCCCCGGCTGTTCCTGTCGCAATCGTCGGTCAGCGAGCAGTTGCGCAAGCTGGAGGAGCGTGCCGGCGTGCCGTTGCTGACACGCGGCAAGAAAGGCGCGGCCGTGACGCCGGCGGGTGCGCGGCTGCTGGACTATGCCCGGCGGATCCTGTCGCTGAACGAGCAGGCGCTGGCGAAACTGCGTGGTCAGACGCTCGATGGCGAGTTGCGGCTGGCGGTGACCGACTATTTCCGCCCCGGCGAGATCGCCGGCATGCTGCGGCGGCTGCGCGACCGCTATCCCTACCTGAAGCTGCACGTCACGGTCATGAAGAGTGCCGCCATCGAGGCGGCGGCCGAGATGGATGCGTTCGATATCGGCCTGAGCATGCGGTTGATTGGCGCGCGCGGCGCGGAGAAGACCGCCGGCGGTGCGCGTGGCGGCACGGTGCTGCGGCGCGAGGCGCTGGCCTGGGTCGCCGCGCCGGAAATCTCCGAAATCCCACAGGCCACGCTGCCGCTCGTGCTGTTGCCCGATACCTGCTCGATGCACCAGTTCGTCGTGCAGTTGCTGATGCGGCGCCGACGCGAATTCGAGATCGCGCACTCGGCCTCGGGCGTGGCGGGCCTGCATCTGGCGCTGGCCGCCGGGCTCGGCGTGTCGTGCCTGAACGCTTCGGCCATCGGGCCCGGCGTGACACCGCTGGATGCCGCGGGCGTGGCCGGCTGGAAGCTGCCGGCACTGCCGGCGGCGGAGTTCTATCTATTAGGGGCGCGCCGGGGCGAGAGCGCATTCATCGGCCAGGCACGGCAGGCGCTGGCAGAGCAATTTGGCTGAACGGCTACGTCAATATGACGGGCCTGGGCGGTGTGCTCAGGTCTCGCTCCACTGCCGCAGCAGGTTGTGATAGCAGCCGACCAGGCTGCGGCGCGCGCGCTCGTCGGCATTGGTCTGGTTGAGGGTCTGGATGGCGTTGTCCATGTCGAACAGCAGCGTGCGCTGGCCGTCGTCGCGGATCAGGCTCTGGATCCAGAAGAAGCTGGCTACCCGCGTGCCGCGCGTGATCGGCGTCACCTGGTGCAGGCTCGTGGCGGGGTAGATCACCATATCGCCAGCGGCCAGCTTGACCGCATGCACGCCGTAGGTGTCTTCCACCTGCAATTCGCCGCCGTCGTAGCTGGCGGGGTCCGACAGGAACAGCGTGGCGGACACATCGGTGCGCAGCTTGCGCCCAGTGTGCGGATGGATGCGCACGCCGCCGTCCACATGGGCGCCGAACGTCATGCCCTCGCTGTACCGGTTGAACATCGGCGGATAGACGATGTTCGGCAGCACCGCACTAATAAATAGGGGATGGCGTTCCAGCGCGGACAGGATCAGGTGCTGGCACTGCGTGGCCACCTCGGATCTTTCGTCGATCTGCTGGTTGAACTTGACCGCCGCGCCGGAATAGCCGGCCGACACGCGGCCATCCACCCATGCATCGCCGGCATGCTCCAGCTGGGCCAGCACCACGGCCACCTGCTCGACGTTGAGAACTTTCGGAATACGAACCAGCATCTGAGGAATCCGGTTGAAGCCGCCGGGGCCGGCCGTGGCAGGGTAGCCAGGCGCGGCGTGCGGCTCCGGCGGCGCTTACATGCGATAGGTGAACGACAGCATCGCGGTACGGCCCGTGCCCGGCACCGACCGGCCGCCGTCCGACTGGATCAGCGCATCGTAATACTTCTTGTCGAAGATGTTGAACAGATTCAGGCGCACGTCGTACTTGGGCTGGTGATAGGCAATCATGCCGTCCCAGCGCACAAAGCCGCCAACCTGCACTGTATTGGTATTGTTGGCATAGCGCTGTGACATGTAGAACGCGCCGCCGCCCACTTCCCAGCTTGGCAGGATGGAATAGCTGGTCCAGGCCGTGGCGGTGTGCTTGGGCGTGTTGGTCGGCACCATGCCCTGGGTGCCGGCCGCGATGCCGCTCTTGATCTCGGCGTCCAGGTAGGTATAGCCCGCGAACACCTGCCACTTCGGCGTGATGCGGCCGGTCACGCCGGCACGGAAGCCATCCACCTGGATCTTGCCGGTCAGCGCGTACGTGGTGGCGTCGATCTGGCTGCGCGCGTTGTCCTTGGTGATGCGGAAGATGGCCGACGTCACCGACAGGTTGCCGCTCATCAGGTCCCACTTGCCGCCAGCCTCGTAGGCCTTGTTCTTCTCGGGGTCCAGCGATTGCTGGCCCACCGTGCCCACCAGCTGTTCCAGCGACGGGTTGAACGAGGTGCCGTAGGAAATGTAGTACGACTGTGCCTCGGTCGGCTGCCAGATGCCGCCCAGCCGCACACTGGTGAAGTGGACGTCCTGGCTGGCGTTGGGCAGCACCGTGCTGCCGGCCGTGTTGCCGGAATTGATCGAGTTGCTGATGCTGGCGATGTACTTGTCGTAGCGCAGGCCGGCCACCGCCTTCCATTGCTTCGAGAACTCGATCGAATCGTTCGCGTAGACCGCCACGGTGTTGGCCGAGCCGCCCTGCAGGTTGCCGGTGCTGGAGGCCACGTTGCCCGGCGAGTCGCGGTACGGCGGGTCGATGACCGGCGTGCAGGCCACGAAGCCGGACGTGCCCGTGGCCGGGTTCAGCGCCGTGCTGCCGCAGCTGCCGTTGCGGTAGTAGTTCTGGTTGTTGTAGCCGTCGTGGCCGAACTCCAGGCCGGTCAGCAGCGTGTGCTTGACCGGGCCCGTATCGAACTTCGCGGTCAGCTCGGTCTGGTTGAAGATCGAGTAGTCGCGGATGTTGCGGTCATGGCTCTGCTGGCGCACGTACAGCTGCGACAGCGGCAGGTTGGTGGTGGTCAGCGCGGTAAATGCGCCGGCTGCGTTGATCGATCCCACGGCGTTCGGCGCGGTCTCGCGCGCATCGGTTTCCACATAGTTGAACGCCGTGACGTTGCGCAGGCGCAGGTTGGGCGAGAACTTGTGGTCGATGGCGCCATTGAGCGACACGATGTTCTGGCGCGTGCGGTCGTTGTTGAAACCGTAGTACGTATTGCGGTCGACATTGACCGGATGGCCGTTGATGGCGGGCAGGCCGTAGTCGGGCATGTCCTCGTTGTGCTGGAGCAACGCCGAAAGGGTGATCTCCGTCGAGGTACCGATGCCAAAACGCCACGACGGCGCGATGCCGAAATCCTGCACGGTCATCTCGTCGCGCGTGCTCGGCTTGCCGTCCTGGGCCATGGCCGAGATGCGGAACGCCGAGGTGTCGCCGGTGGGCGTGTTCACATCCGCCGTGGCGCGCACCAGGCCGTTGGTCGTGACCGATCCGGTGACCTCGGTGGCGGCCTGCAGCTTCGGCTTCTTGGTGACCTGGTTGATCACGCCGCCCGTGGAGCCGCGCCCGAACAGCATCGACGACGGACCCATCAGCACTTCCACCTGGTCCAGCGCGAAGGTGTCGCGGTAGTACTGGCCGCGGTCGCGGAAGCCGTCCAGGTAGATGTCGGTGCGCGCCGAGAAGCCGTTCAGGTTGATGTTGTTGCCGATCTGGCCGCCTTCGGCGCCGCCGATGGTGATGCCGGGCACGTTGCGCAGCGCATCGGCCAGCGAGCTTGCCCCCTGCGATTCCATCAGCGCGCGGTTCACGATCGTCACCGATTGCGGCACGTCGCGCAGGTCAGCCGGCAGCTTCGACAACTGGCTGCCCGTGGGGTTGAAGTCGTCGCGGGCGGAGGATCCCTGGACAGTCACCTCGCGCAGCGTCTGGGGCACCGATTCGCCCTTCTGCGGCGTCGATGTGGCGGTCGAGGGGGCAGGGGCTGCGGAGGGTGCTGCGGGCGCCTGTGCGGCGGGCTGGACGGCCTGCTGCGCGAAGGCTGCGGGTGAGGCAAAGAGGGCCACCAGCGCGGCGGCCACAGGGGTGCGACGGAGCATTGTCAGTTCCAGTGCGCCCCGTACTGCCGGGCCCTTTACCGGCTTCACCACCGGGGCTGAATGTTCGGGCGATCGGGAATATAAATAGGAACCATTCTCGTTGCAACCGCGCTGCAAGCACGTTGCGCCGCGCTCACAGACACGCTGCCGCCCGCTCAGATGTCTGCAAGTTCAAACATCGGATGCGAGGCACTATCTCTTGTGGGGCAGTAACGCGCACATTGCGCGCGCGATATGTCAGATCTGACAAGATTTGGACATCATGCAAACGGCCCGCATGTCGCGGGCCGTTTGCAGACATTTGACCATCCGGGCGGGTGATCTCATCCAAAAAAGTTTTGGACGGTGCGCTGGCGGAGCCGTGGGCCGGACCTGAAGCCCGGGCCACCCGCGCGGCTGGCCCCGGCCGATTAATCGGCCGTCATGTTGGCGTTCTTGGCGATACGGCCAAGACGTTCGCGTTCCGACTTGATGAAGGCCACGAAGCTCTCCACCGAACCACCGGCCGGCTCGATACCGTTCTGGATCAGGCGTTCGCGAATCTCGGGGTTCTGCATGCCGGCCGTCAGCTCGGCGTTGAGCTTCTTGATGATCGCGGGGTCGGTGCCCTTCGGCGCGAAGATGCCGGCCCAATGGCCGATGCGCACTTCAGGCAGGCCCTGCTCGGCCGTGGTGGGGATGTTCGGTGCCGCGGGCATATGCTTGTCCCACGTCGCGCCCAGCGCCTTGAGCTTGCCGGCCTTGATCTGCGGCAGTACCACGATCGATGCTTCGGACGTGGCGGCCACCTGGTTGCCGATCACGGCGGTGATGCTCTCCGATCCGCTCTTGTACGGCACCACGGTCAGCTGCGCGCCTTTTTCCTTAAGCATTTCTTCGACGAAATGCGGCGTGCTGCCGCTGCCGGCGGTGGCAAACGGTACGCCACCCTGTTTCTTCGAATACTCGACCAGTTCCTTCACGTTGTTCACCGGCAGCGACGGCGATGCCACGATCACCGACGGGCTGACGGCGATCAGGCCCACGGGCACCAGGTCGTCGGGCTGGTAGGGCATCTTCGTGCGGATCAGGCTGTTGGTGACCGTGCCCACGGCACCCACCAGGAACGTGTAGCCATCGGGCTTGCTCTTGGCCACGTAGTCGGCGCCTACGATGCCGCCCGCACCCGGACGGTTCTCGATCACCACGGGCTGGCCAATCCGCTTGCTGACGGCCTCGGCACCGGCACGTGCCACGAGGTCGTTGGCGCCACCGGCCGTGAACGGCACGACGAACTTGATGACGTGGTTGGGCCACGCATCGGCAGCGTGTGCCGTGGTGGCGATCAGCGAGGTGGCGGCGAGTGCCAGCGCCAGCGTACGGGCGCGAGGGAAGAAATGCATGTTTCGTCTCCGGTAGTTGTTGTAAAGAGGATCGGAGGATCGATCTTACCGAAGGAAGCTGTCAGTTTGCTGAATGGGCGGGTGGCGTCTTTCTTGCTGCCTTTCTTGCCTGGCCTGCGGGGCCTCTCTCCCATGTGCGGGAGAGAGGCCGCCCCTGGTGGCATCAGAACGTCACTGCTGGCGCACCCAGGTCTGTGTCCGGCCGATCAGGCTGATGCCGATGAAGCCGCGCACATTGAGCTTCTTGCCGTCGTCGGCCATCGACATCTTGCACTTGTAGAGCTTGCCGGTTTCGGGGTCCAGGATCTCGCCGCCGGTCCATTCGTTGTCGCCGGTCTTGCGCAGGCCGGTGAGCAGGGTCATGCCGATGATGGGCTGGTCCTTGCGCGCGTCGGTACATTTGTCGCAGACCTTGGGCGGGCCTTCGGTCGGCACCAGGCTCTTCACGAGCTTGCCGCTGTACACGCCGTCCTTCTCGGCAATCTCGATCACGCCGCGCGGCTTGCCGGTGGTGTCATCGATCGTGTTCCATGTGCCTGCCGGCGTGGCTTGTGCCATCGCGAAGGTGCTGGCGGTGAGTGCGGCGGCGAACGCGGCGGCACGGGCGGTGTGGCGAAGCAGGGCGCGGGGGTCGGTCATGCGCATGAAGATCTCCAGTTCAATGTCGCGATGGCGGATTCACCAGATCGCGGCGCGGTTTTTTTTCCGGTCGGCAAGGTTGCATGCAGCCAGCCTGCAGGTCTGACACGCAAGTCATACACGACGTGCAGGATGTCGGCACCGGGCCAGGAGGATTGCAGCGGTTCGCAATGAACCGCGTTCCTGCTGGCCGGCATCGGCATCGCGCGACGCCAATCTACTGGCGCCCGTCGTTCGCTGCAATCTCCCGCATCCGTTTGCGTACGCACCAGAGCGTACCGCACCACCACCTGCAATCGCCCGCCGGGCGGCGGCTGGCCTGGATTTTGTCCTGCAACAAGCACCGCGCGGGAAGCGTACCCGAGACATTCCTCTAGCGGCGTGTGCGATGGCGCAACCGCGCCACACCGGCACGTCACCGACTCCGGTGGCGTTGCGGCGAAGCCGTGGCGACGGCATCGGTAGGAACCCGCATACGCGTGTGGCACAGCGCCCCAATGTTCGTGCCCGGCAATCGTTGACCTGGCAGCGGATTGGCTGCGACGAGCGAGGCGCGCCAGACGCCGATGATCGATCTGCCGACCGATCCGTCGCGCGATGCGATGGCCGATGGGAGGACGATGCCAGGTTGGATCGACGGCTGGCGCGACGAGCATCGCGGTGGTGGTGCCGCGCGGCGATCGTTCGACCAGCGACACGACGCGATGTTGGACGAGCGCGGTGTCGCGACCACCGGTTCGTACGTGCGCCGACACATCATCGATCGTGCGACTGACATCAAAACGCAGGTGTCGATGCACGTCGAACAGAGAAACCGTTGCGTAGGCGCATCACTCTTTCGTCGTGCTCGCGCAACTGTCGGATCGACGCACGCGAGACCGGCCGAAGCGTTGACGCGATCGTCGCGCGATCAGTCTGTCGCAGTGGCCGCGTGCGTCGAGCAATCGCACCGAAGTGTGATCGCCGACGTCCGTGCTTACGCTGCGCGATGCGGCTGTCGGATGCGTCTTCGTGTGCGTGCGTGTGCGTCGGAAAGCCACTATTCATGCGGGTTTCCAGTCAGTGTCAGGCAATGCGAAGCGGTGCGATGACGTCGTGGACGGGCACGGCAAGCATGCCGTTGGAGGACGCGCACGCAGGGTGCTGGCACGCGTTGCACAGCGCCGTCGCGAGGTGGTCTCCGACCATCGAAACACACGCGTGACGGAACTTCGTTTGGTGTGCGCGCGTCATGATGAGAGAGCGTATCGATGGTGTCGTGATCGCAGTGCTCGCGTGAATTAGATCGATTCGTTCTTGCGCGCAAGTTTTTTTGCACTTTTTTCTTAACATCATCGAACAAACGAATTATGATTCGCCTTGACAAGAGTCTCACTTCATTGCATCGATGTGTTTGACGAAGCGAGCGTTGCAAGAAGGCAAGCAAGAAGCAACGATGACGCGATGCTTCGTCGCAGTGAATGCGGGTAGCCGAGGAGCACCAGAACTTTGACGCAGACCGGGCCGATCAGGCTTCTTACAACGCGTGCAGTCTCCTGTAGCCCAGTGACGGGATGGGCAAGCTACCCCCGTGGAATTGATGTCTGCAGTGCGCGAGGCCAAGCCCGTGCTGCAGGCTTGCTGACCGATATCTCCTCTATTCAGGCAGCGCGCCGTCACGATGGGCGGCGCGGGCCAATCGAATATTCCAGGGCACGGCATGCCCCGGAAATCCGCCTGTACGCTGGCTTTGCAGCCAGCGCGCGGATTTCGCGCTGCCGTGAAGACACCGCGCTGCGCGACACGGGTCGCGGCGGTATCCCTGCTACCGAATTCATTAGCGTGCGGTTCAAGCTGTCGTGCGCCGATGAATCGCTCGCTCGATTGGGGCATGTATCCATGCGCCTCGGATCGGTCGGGTCGTCCATTTAGGTCATTCGATATTTCACGCTAGTGAAGGAGTTATCCATGGCAACTGCTGCAAAGAAAAAGCCGGCCGCCAAGAAGGCTGCCAAGCCGGCCGCCAAGAAGGCCGCTGTGAAGAAGGTCGCCGCCAAGAAGGCTGCTCCGGCTGCCAAGAAGGCTGCTGTGAAGAAGGTTGCGACGAAGAAGGTTGCTGCCAAGAAGGCTGCTCCGGCTGCCAAGAAGGCCGCAGTGAAGAAGGTTGCCGCCAAGAAGGTCGCAACCAAGAAGGTCGCCGCCAAGAAGGCAGCACCGGCCAAGAAGGCTGCAGTGAAGAAGGTTGCCGCCAAGAAGGTTGCAACCAAGAAGGTCGCCGCCAAGAAGGCAGCACCGGCCAAGAAGGCCGCAGTGAAGAAGGTTGCTGCCAAGAAGGCCGCACCGGCCAAGAAGGCTGCTGCCAAGAAGCCGGCTGCGAAGAAGGCTGCCGCCAAGCCTGCTGCCAAGAAGGCCGCTGCCAAGCCTGCTGCCAAGAAGGCCGCCGCCAAGCCTGCTGCGAAGAAGGCTGCTGCCAAGCCTGCTGCGAAGAAGGCTGCCGCCAAGAAGCCGGCTGGCAAGAAGGCTGCCAAGCCTGCCGCTGCTCCTGCCGTTGCACCGGCTGCTGCTGCACCCGCCAAGACCGCGCTGAACCCGGCAGCGGCCTGGCCGTTCCCGACGGGCAACCGTCCGTAATTGCCTCGCCTTCGTGCGAGCGATCACTACCGGGAAGCGCCTGGGCACGCATGGCGTGCCACACTGACCGGATACGCCGTATCCGGTCCGCAAGACAGCGAGTCTTGCCAACCCGCCGATGGCATCCGTGCCCGGCGGGTTTTTTATTGGCCCTTGAGCCACGCCAAATGAAAAACGCCGCGGCCCAAGGGCACGCGGCGTTTCTTTCTGACAGGCGTGTAATGTTTTCAGTGCGAGACGCGTGTCACGCCACCGGAAGACAGCAGGCGCACGCGGTCGCCGGGACGGAACACCTCGTCGGCTTCCTGCGTGATGGCGCGCATGTCGCCGTCTTCGAGCTGCACCGTGATCTCCAGGCCGCGGCGCTGCGTGATGCGGTTCTCCGCCGCGCTGCCGGCAATGCCCCCAAGCACGGCGCCCAGCAGGCCCGCTGCCACCGAACCTCCGCCGCTGCCGATGGTGCTGCCCGCCGCGACACCGCCGATGGCGCCGCCGGCCAGCGTGCCGGCACCCGTGGAGCCGCCCTGAATCATGACTTCGCGCACACCCTGGACCACGCCATAGCGCACCGTCTGCTCGCGCTGCGCCTGGCCCGGTGAATAGACGCTGCCGGAATTGGAGTAGTTGGCACAGCCGCTGACCAGGGCCGCGGTGGCCAGCACCACGAAACCGCCGATTCGAAGGATCTGATTCATCGCAACTCCCGTCTGAATGCCGCGCCCTTCATCGTCGTCCGGTGTGCGCGGTTCACCGTTTCATCTTAGGCGTATTGGTAACCGAACGCCGCCGCAAAGCGGCTGCCGATTTCCTCACGCGAAATCCAGTGATTCTGGGGGCCCTGCTGGGCAATCTTGAGCGCACCCATCAGCGATGCGAGGCGGCCGGTGGTTTCCCAGTCCATGCCCTGCTCGATGCCGTAAAGGAGGCCGCCACGGAAGGCGTCGCCACAGCCGGTGGGGTCCACCACGCGCTCGGCCTGCACGGCCGGGATGGCGTACTGCTGGCCATCGGCAAAGACGCTGGCGCCACGTTCGCCGTGCGTCACGATGAACGCGCGAACCTTGGCGGCCACTTCCGCGCTGGTCCAGGCGGTGCGCGACAGCATGACCTGTGCTTCGTAGTCATTGACCGTCACGTAACTGGCGAGTTCAATGAACGCCCGCAGGTCCTCGCCGTTGAACAGCGGCATGGCCTGGCCCAGATCGAAGATGAACGGAATGCCCGCCTCGGCGAACTGCTGTGCATGGTGCAGCATGCCTTCGCGGCTGTCCGGCGCCACGATGCCCAGTGCCGGGCGCTTGCCGGCACCAAGCGCGTCCTGCACGCTGTTGATCTGCGACTGGCCCATGGCGCCCGGGTGGAATGCGGTGATCTGGTTGTTGTCCAGGTCGGTGGTGATCATTGCCTGCGCCGTGAACGTGTCGGGCAGCGTGCGGATGTGGTCGGTGGCAATGCCCAGATCGCGCAGGTACTGCAGGTACGGGCCAGCGTCCTGGCCCACGGTGGCCATCACGAACGGATCGCCGCCGAGCATCTTCAGCGTATATGCGATGTTGCCGGCGCAACCGCCGAACTCGCGCCGCATGCCGGGAACCAGGAACGAAACGTTCAGCATGTGGATCTGGTCCGGAAGAATGTGTTCACGGAACCGGCCGTCGAACGTCATGATGGTGTCGTAGGCGACGGAACCGCAGATCAGGCTGGACATCTCTTCTCCAAATGGCCCGGCGACGGGCCGCAACAGATACGTTAAATAATTCCGCCCGTGCATGACGGGCGGAAGTGCTTGTGCAACTGTGTTCTACCGCACAGATTATTTCAGTGCAGCCAGAGCAGCGTCGTAGTTTGGCTCCTGCTTGATTTCAGGCACCAGTTCGCTGTACGTGACGGCGTCGTTCTCGTCGACGACCACCACGGCACGCGCGCAAACGCCGGCCAGCGGGCCGCTCTTGATGTCCACGCCGTAGGCGTTCTTGAAGTCGGCGCCGCGCATCGTCGACAGCGTCACCACGTTGGCCAGGCCTTCGGCCGTGCAGAAGCGGCCCATGGCGAACGGCAGGTCGGCCGAGATGGTCAGCACCACGGTGTTTGCCAGGCTGCTGGCGGCCTCGTTGAACTTGCGGGCCGATGCCTGGCAGACGGGCGTGTCCAGGCTCGGAACGATGTTCAGCACCTTGCGCTTGCCTGCGAAGTCAGCCAGCGTCACGTCCTTCAGGTCCTTGCCGACCAGCGAGAAGGCCGGGGCCTTGTCGCCAGCATGGGGAAACTTGCCGCCAACTTCGATGGCGTTGCCGCCAAGGGTCACATTGCTCATGGTTGCTCCTGTCAGAAAAGTACAGCCCGCCGGCCCGGTACATTGCCGGCCGGCGTGGCGAGGGGGGCGTTGGAATTCAGGGGTAGAAGATCAGCACGCGGTAATTGGCAGCCGCCTGCTGCGTTCGGAATCGTACCCGAACCGGCAGTTCGCTGCCCGCGCGCAGGCCCGTGGCGGCAAAGCCGCGCTGGACGGGCTCCAGGTATTCGGCTGGCAGCAGCACGCGGCGCAGCAGCAACTGGTCCTGCAGATCGGTCATGACAAGCTCGATCGCCGGCAGCGCCGTGGTGGCGCGGCCCTGGTTGCGCAGCGTCACCGCCAGCAGGTAGACGTCGCTGGCCTCGTCCTGCTTCTGCAGTTGCGAGCTGTCGATGCGTAGGGCGTCAAGATCGCGCCACGGCGGCACATCGCAGCCGAACGGTGCGCAGGCTGCCTCAAGTACCGGACGCAGCACCGGCATGCTGCCGGCAATCTGGCTGCGGGCCAGATAAATGCCCTGCACCAGGATGCCGAGGCCAAGCACGGCGGCTGCCGCGCGCATCCAGGTGCGCCGGCTGCCCGGCATCGACACCTTTGCGCTGGGCGCGCGCGCCTGGTCGCGATCGCGCGTATGGCGCAGGAAGTCGGGCGCGAAGACCGGCCCGCTGGCTGCCGTGCCGGCCGCCGTGGCAGGCGAGCCCTGGTTCAGCCAGTGGCGCGTGGTGGTCTCGCGTGCCACGGCGTCGGGCGTGCCATCGCGCAACGTGACGCCAAGGTCGTGTTCGATGACGTCCTTGGCCTGCGCCGCCCAGGCTTCGGCCTCGGGGTCGGCTGGATCTTCGGCACGCAGGAAACCGCTGGCGCTGGGCACCGGGTCGGCCTGCGGAAACGGCTCGGGCGCCGGCAAGGCATCGGCGGACGTGTCGGGCGATGTGTCGGCAGGCACATGGGACACATCGGATGCTTCCGATGTGTCAGTGCTATCAGTTGAATCAGTCGAATCAGTCGTTTCTTTCGCGCGCGCGCCATCCGACACGGTATCGGGCGACGCTTTCGCATCTGCGGACGCAGTTGCGTCGGGCGTTGCGGCACCGGCTTCGGCCATGGGCCGGGTCGATGGTGCGTCGGCGGGGCGCAGCGGCGGCCAACTGGCCCTGGCGCTGTACGCGCCGTAGGGCGGCATGCCGGACGGGTTCTTCGGCGCGAATGCCGCGGCCGGGTCCAGCGAGGAGTGCGATGCCTGGGATGCGTGCGATGCGTCTGGCGCTGGCGACTGCGGCGCCAGCACCGGCTCGTCGTCGAAGGCCGAGTGATCGAGCGTCGGCCATGGCAGCGGCGGTTCGGTCAGTGGGGTTTCCGCTTCCGGCGCTGTATCGGCTGATGCGGGTGTGGATGTTTCGGACACCGGTTCCACGTCGGCTTGCGGCGCTTCTGTCTCGACGGCCGCAGCATCGGCGGTTTCCGGCGCGACGGCATGCCCGACTGCCGGTTCCGATTCGGGTTCCGATTCGACTTCGGGCGAGATTTCGGGCGAGATTTCAGGGCTGGCGGCGCCGGCATCGGCAACCGCTTCCGCCGCATCGGGATTCGCGCCAGCCTCTTCATCGGGTGACGGCTCCGACATCATCGTCGTCGGCGAATCAAGCGCGGGGACTTCGTAGCCCGGATCAAAGCCCGGTTGGAACGGAGCGTCGTCTTCGCGCGCGCGGGCCGTTGCCTGCGTCCGCTCGGCATGGGCCAGCGCGGCGGCCATCGTCACGGCAGGTGCTGTCGGTGCTGTCGGCGTAGCCGCTGTGGATGCCTTGGCCGAAGCCGCAGCGGGGGCGGGCACCTCGATCAGGTGTTCACGCGCATCGAAGACGGTGTCGCATTGTCCGCAGCGAACCAGGCCCTGGCGCAGCCGCAACTGATCCGCAACGAGCCGGAACGCGGTGCGGCAGGCCGGGCAGCGCGTGACGAGCTTGGCGGCGGCCATGATGACGAATCAGGAACGGTTGGCAGTCAACGGGCGCGTGCCGTGCAGGCAGACCCAGCCTTCCTCGCTGCGCCAGACCGACATGGCGAGCCACGGCGCGTAGGCGGCGGCCACTTCATCGGCCTGCCGTTCCAGCACGCCGGACAGCACCAGCCGGCCGCCCGGACGCACGCGCGCCGACAGCATCGCGGCCATCAGCTTGAGCGGATTCGAAAGAATGTTGGCTACCACCAGGTCGTAGGTGGCTTCGGATACCGATTCCGGCAGCGCGAAGCTGGCTTCCACGTGGTTGCGTTCGGCGTTGTAGCGCGATGCCTCGACTGCGTTCGGGTCGATGTCGATGCCGATCGTCTCGCCCGCGCCGAGCTTCCTGGCCACGATGGCCAGAATGCCCGAACCGCAACCGTAGTCGAGCACCGTCTCGCCGGCCTGCACGTGCTGCTCCAGCCATTGCATGCACAGGCGCGTGGTCGGATGGCTGCCCGTGCCAAAGGCCAGGCCCGGATCGAGTTCCAGGATGACCGCGTCGGGCTCCGGCGCCTCGTGCCACGACGGCACGACCCAGATCTTTTCGCCCACGCGGATCGGTTCGAATTGCGACTGGGTCAGGCGTACCCAGTCCTGGTCTTCCACCGCACGCAGCGTGAACGCCGGCACGGGGTCGACATCGAGCGCGTTCGCGGCAGCGGTCACCACCAGCGCGGGGTCGGTCTCTTCGTCGAAGAGCGCCACCACGCGCGAGCGGTTCCATGCCAGCCGCGTCGGCTCCAGTCCGGGCTCTCCAAAGAGCGGTTGCTCGTCGGGCGTATCGGCGTCGGCGTCTTCCACCGATACCGACAGCGCGCCGAGGTCGAACAATGCATCGGACCAGGCTTCAGCCTGATCCTGCGCAATTTCGATCACACATTCCTGGAATGCCACGGATTTCCTTTAAGACTGCAAGCCGGGCCGGTCTGGCCCCCGCTTCAGGGCTTCTCGCCCTGGGCGTTGGCCTTCTGGGCCAGGCGGTGTTCAAGATAATGGATGCTGGTGCCGCCTTCCACGAAGTTGGCGTCGAGCATCAGTTCGCGGTGCAGCGGCACGTTGGTCAGGATGCCGTCCACCACCATCTCCGACAGCGCGATGCGCATGCGGGCGATGGCCTGGTCACGCGTGGCGCCGTACGTGATGATCTTGCCGATCATGGAGTCGTAGTTGGGCGGCACGAAGTAGCCATCATACGCGTGCGAGTCCACACGGACACCGGGGCCGCCGGGCATGTGCCAGGCGGTGATGCGGCCCGGCGACGGCGTGAACTTGAACGGATCCTCGGCGTTGATCCGGCATTCGATCGCGTGACCGCGCAGTTCCACGTCCTTCTGGCGGAAGCGCAGCTTCTCGCCGTAGGCGATGCGGATCTGTTCCTGCACGATGTCGATGCCCGTGATCATCTCGGTGACCGGGTGCTCGACCTGCACGCGCGTGTTCATCTCGATGAAGTAGAACTCGTTGTTCTCGTACAGGAATTCGAACGTGCCGGCGCCACGGTAGCCGATCTTCTTGCAGGCATCGGCGCAGCGGTCGCCGATGCGCTCGATCAGGCGGCGCGGAATGTGCGGTGCCGGCGCTTCCTCGATCACCTTCTGGTGGCGGCGCTGCATCGAGCAGTCGCGCTCGCCCAGCCAGATGGCCTGCTTGTGCTGGTCGGCCAGGATCTGGATTTCCACATGGCGCGGGTTCTCGAGGAACTTCTCCATGTAGACCTCGGGGTTGCCGAAGGCCCGGCCGGCTTCCTCGCGCGTCATGTTGACGGCGTTGATCAGCGCAGCCTCGGTATGCACCACGCGCATGCCGCGGCCACCCCCACCACCGGCAGCCTTGATGATCACCGGGTAGCCCACGCGGCGCGCGGTTGCCAGGATTTCCTTGGGATCGTCGGGCAGGGCGCCTTCCGAACCCGGCACGCACGGCACGCCGGACTTGATCATGGCCTGCTTGGCCGACACCTTGTCGCCCATCAGGCGGATGCTGTCGGACGTCGGGCCGATGAACACGAAGCCGGATTTCTCCACGCGCTCGGCAAAGTCGGCGTTTTCCGACAGGAAGCCGTAGCCCGGGTGGATCGCCTGGGCGTCGGTGACTTCGGCGGCCGAAATGATGGCCGGCATGTTCAGGTAGGACAGCGGCGACGGGGCCGGGCCGATACAGACGGCTTCGTCGGCCAGCTTGACGTACTTGGCTTCCTTGTCGGCTTCCGAGTACACCACCACGGTCTTGATGCCCAGCTCGCGGCAGGCGCGCTGGATGCGAAGGGCGATTTCGCCGCGGTTCGCGATCAGAATTTTTTCAAACATGGTCTCTCTCTGCGAGAACAGGGGCGGGCCCGCGCACGCCTGGATGGCGTACCGGGCCAACGCATGCGGCAGGAGCCCCCGGGGGCCCGCCTGCCGCGCCAGCCGGCTGACGGCTTAGCCGATCACGAACAGCGGCTGGCCGTATTCCACAGCCTGGCCGTTTTCGACGAGGATTTCCTTGATCACGCCAGCCTTGTCGCACTCGATTTCGTTGAGCAGCTTCATGGCTTCGATGATGCAGACGGTCTGGCCTTCCTTGACGGTATCGCCCACGTTCACGAACGGCGCGGCGCCCGGCGACGGCGCGCGGTAGAACGTGCCGACCATCGGCGACGTCACCACGTGGCCGGCCGGCAGTTGCGGGGCGGCTTCGGCGGCGGCGGCCGGGGCGGCAGCGCCGGCCATGGGAGCAGCGGCGGGCGGCAGGGCCTGAAGCTGGGGCATGGCAACCGGCGCCAGCACCTGCGGCGGTTGCTTGACGATGCGAACCTTGCCGTCGCCCTCGGTCACTTCGAGCTCCGAAATGCCGGATTCGGCCACCAGGTCGATCAGCGTCTTCAGCTTGCGCAGGTCCATCTTCTTATCCTCCAGAATCGGGTTGTCCGGTCACCTTCATGTCAGGGAAGGGGACGGCGGCGGTCAGTCATTGTTGATTTGGCCTGTCACGCAAGCGCGTCAGGCCGCGGTTGTCTCGCTCTTGCAGATGCGGTGCGGGCGTCAGCTGTCCTGTTCCTGCGCCAGCGCGTATTCCAGCGCCAGCAGGTATCCCTGCCAGCCCAGGCCGCAGATCACCCCGATCGCCTGATCGGAAAAATACGAGTGATGGCGGAACGGCTCCCGGCGATGCACGTTGGACAGATGTACCTCGACAAAGGGGATTGCCACGCCGGCCAGCGCATCGCGCAGCGCCACGCTGGTATGCGTGAAGGCCGCGGGATTGATGATGACGAGATCTACCCCTTCGCCGCGCGCAGCATGAACGCGGTCCACCAGGGCGCCCTCATGGTTGGACTGGAACGTGTCCAGCCCGATACCTGCGGACGCCGCGCGTTTTGCCAGCGCGTCGTTGATGTCGGCCAGCGTGGTATGTCCGTAAGTCTGCGGCTCGCGCGTGCCCAGCAAATTCAGGTTCGGACCATGCAGAACCAGCACTTTGCGGTAGCGGG
The DNA here is from genome assembly GCF_001652915.1 of Cupriavidus sp. D384. Classification (GTDB taxonomy): domain Bacteria; phylum Pseudomonadota; class Gammaproteobacteria; order Burkholderiales; family Burkholderiaceae; genus Cupriavidus. The sequence continues at coordinate 245,281 of NZ_BBQI01000009.1, read as the reverse complement.
CGGAGCGGCTGACGGTAGGGGTAGAAGACACGGCGGCTCGACCAGTTCAACGAAATTGCGCGGAGATTACCGTAGCTTAGAGGGATTTGTCTAGCTCGGGATACAAGGCTGGATGTCGCCCTTAAGACATTTCCGACCCGGAAAGCGCCCTTTTAGCCCCAAAACCGGTGTGGATGGGGGTTTGCCCGCACGTTGGCGGTGGGTTGGGCGGGTTTTGGCCGGAGATCGGCTCAAATTCCCGCTATTTGGCTAACCCGTCGGTGCCGGGCTATCAGGCGCCCGGCAATTCCTTGCGCAGTTCGTCGGCGTGGACGCGGCCCATCTTGCGGTACTTCACACCGCCCTCGGGCGTGATGATGACCGTATAGGGCAGGCCGCCCTGCGCATTGCCGAAGCTCTTTGCCAGTTCGGTGCCGGTAAAGCCCGCCACGGCAAGGGGGTACTTGACCGGTACTTTCTTGAGAAATTCCTGGATGTTGCTGGCCGAATCGATGCCGATGCCGATGAATTCGACATTGCGCTGGGCGTATTCGCCATGCAGGGCGGTCAGTTCGGGCATCTCTTCCACGCAGGGACCACACCAGGGGGCCCAGAAGTTGACCACCAGTGTCTTGCCACGAAACTTCGACAGATCCAGCTCGGTGCCTGACGGATCGGGCATTTTTGCCTGAAACAGCGATTCAACGGCCTGGTCGGACGCCTGTTTGGGCGCCAGCGCAAAATTTGCCACCAGCACCCCGGCGGCCGCCGCCACGATGGCTACGACGATCCAGATAACAAGCGATGAGCGGGGAGCGGGTGTGGAGCCGGGTGTCGATGCAGTCATGTTCGGGTGGCGTTGATGACAGTTCTATATAGATAGGGGGCGATGGGCCTGTCCGGGAATCACTGGCCGCCGGTGGTCCCGCCGGCCAAGTTGCGCACGGCGTTGGCGTCGGCCCGGGTCACGCGGCCGCTGGCATCGGCCCGCGCCGCGCCGCGTTCATCGTTGGCATCATACAGCGCGATATGGATGCCGACCGGCGCACCCAGCGTGGCGCGGATCTCGCCGGCCAGCTGGCGCGCCTCGCGCAGGGCCGGCCACTGGCCGCGCCACAGGAAACTCAGCGTCTCCACGTCGGCCCGACCGGCAAAATGCCGGCTCTCGCTGGTCTCGAAATCCACGCCGGCGTTGAGCAGGTGCAGCGCCACGTCCTTGGGGCTGTCGCAGAAGCACTGTATATAGACGTCGGAATGCTCGGTGGCCGTGCCGTTGAGCACGGCGCCCACCAGGTACGGACGGAACGGGGCCAGGTCTTCCATGGCAAACAGTGCCAGCTGGCGCAGCAGGGCCAGGATGCGCGGCTGCTCCTCGCTGTGGAACAGGGCCTGATAGGCGCGCACCTCTTCCTCGATCATGTCGTTGTCGGGTAGCCATTCGCCGGCCACGCGGGTGTCGCCAAGCAGCTGGCGCGCGGCCTTGCGCTTGGCGGTGGCGTAATCGGCGCCATCTTCGGCGATCATGCGCGCAGCGGCCTGGGCGATTTCCTCGCGCAGGCGGGCGGGGTCGGAGGGGGTACGTCTGGACATGGTGTCGATGATACCCGCATGGCCGTTCGACGAAGTCTGTGGCACGGTGGCGCAGCCCGGGGAACCCCGCGCATGCAGGTACAATCAGAGCCTTCTTTCCAGTGCCGCGCGGCCCGGCCGCCGCGGCCCCACGCATTCCCGAAGCTCCCATGCATATTCATATCCTTGGCATCTGCGGTACGTTCATGGGCGGCCTTGCGGTCCTGGCGCGACAGGCGGGTCACCGCGTGACCGGCTGCGACGCCAATGTCTACCCGCCCATGAGCACCCAGCTCGAAGCCCAGGGCATCGAACTGATCGAGGGGTTCGATCCGGAGCAGCTGTCGCTGAATCCCGACCTGTACGTGATCGGCAACGTGGTGTCGCGCGGCAACCCGCTTATGGAAGCCATCCTCGACCGCAACCTGCCGTACGTGTCGGGCCCGCAATGGCTGGGCGAACACGTGCTGAACGGCAAGTGGACGCTGGCCGTGGCTGGCACGCATGGCAAGACCACCACCACGTCGATGCTGTCCTGGCTGCTCGAGGACGCAGGCTACAACCCGGGCTTCCTGGTGGGCGGCGTGCCGCAGAACTTCGGCATCTCGGCCCGGCTGACCGAATCCGACTTCTTCGTGATCGAGGCCGACGAGTACGACACCGCTTTCTTCGACAAGCGCAGCAAGTTTGTCCACTACCGCCCGCGCACGGCCATCCTGAACAACCTGGAATACGATCACGCCGACATCTTCCCCGATCTTGCGGCGATCGAGACCCAATTCCACCATCTGGTGCGTACGGTGCCGGGGCAGGGCCGTCTGGTCGTGAACGGCAACGAGCCGGCGCTGGCCCGCGTGCTGGAGCGCGGCTGCTGGAGCGAGGTGGAGCAGTTCGGCATGGGCGACTGGCGCGAGGGCGATGCTCGCACGGCCGCGCCGGCTGGCAAGGACGCCTTCGACGTGTACTTCCGCGAGGAACTGCAGGGCACCGTGGTCTGGGACCTGCAGGGCACGCACAACCGCATGAACGCGATTGCCGCGATTGCCGCCGCGCGCCACGTGGGCGTGCCGCCGGCCCAGGCCATCGAGTCGCTGGGCCGCTTTGCCAACGTCAAGCGCCGCATGGAAGTGCGTGGCGTGGCTGACGGCATTACGGTCTATGACGATTTCGCGCATCATCCCACCGCCATCCAGACCACGCTCGACGGCCTGCGCCGCCGCGTGGGCAACGCCCGCATTCTGGCCGTACTGGAACCGCGTTCCAACACGATGAAGCTCGGCGTGATGGCCGCCCAGCTGCCGGCCAGCCTCGAAGCCGCCGACCTGGTGTTCGGCTATGGCGCGCCGTCCGGCAAGGATGCGCTGGGCTGGAACCTGGGTGACGCACTGGCGCCGATGGGCGACAAGGCCGCCGCCTTCCAGGACCTGGGCGAGCTGGTGGCTGCGGTCACCGCCGCCGCGCAGCCCGGCGACCAGGTACTGGTGATGAGCAACGGCGGCTTCGGTGGCGTCCACCAGAAGCTGCTCGACGCCATCAAGGCGCGCGCCTGACAACGGTAGGACATCACATGCTGCTGTACCTGCACGGTTTTCGCTCCTCGCCGCAGTCTATGAAGTCGCGGCTGGTGCAGGACCGGATGCGCGCGTGGGGGCTGGAGAAGTATTTCGCCTGCCCGATGCTCAACGTGTCGCCGTCCGAGGCGATTGCCCAGGCCGAGGCTGCCATCCGCGGCGCCCGCGCCGGTGGCGAGACCGATATCGCCATTGTCGGGTCGTCGCTGGGCGGCTTCTACGCGCGCTGGCTGGCCGAAAAGCACGGCTGCCGCGCCGTGCTGCTCAATCCGGCCATCCATCCGTGGACCGACCTGGAGAAATACCTGGGCGAGCAGCCGCTGTACCACGGGGGCGGCTCGGTCGTGGTCCGCCCCGAACACCTTCAGGAACTGCTGGCGCTGCGCGTGGACGCCATCACGCGGCCCGAACGCTATTACCTGCTGGCCGCCACTGGCGACGAGGTGCTCGACTATCGCGAGATGGTAGATGCCTGCCCGGGCGCCAATATCCGCATCATCGAAGGCAGCGACCACGGCATCAGCGAATTCGAGGACTACGTCGACGATGTACTGTCCTTCTGCGGCTATGTACCGGTCGGAAAACTCCAGGTATGACGGCCGCGAGCGGCCTCCAGGGCCTGCGCGCCGCCTGGCACGCCCATCTGCCGCATGACGCGGCCATTCCGCTGAACCAGCGCCGCTGGATTACCGGCGAGGGCTCGCTGACGGCGCGGTTGATGTCGGCATCGTCACGCTTTTGCGTGCAACGTCTGGCGCAGGCGCCGCAACTGCCGTTTGCCGACGAATGGCAGGCGCTGGGCCTGATCCGCCCGGTACCGGCCATTACACGTGAAGTGCTGCTGATCTGCGACGATGTGCCCGCGGTGTTCGCCCATACCATCGTCGATCCTTGGCGGGCGAGGCGAGACTGGCCCTTCCTGCGCGGGCTGGGCAACCGTCCGCTGGGCGGTGCGCTGTTCGTGGACCCGCGTGTGCGGCGCGATCCGTTCCAGTTCGCGCGACTTTCCATCAACCACCCGCTGCGCCAGGCGCTGCAGCGGGTGTTGCCGGCGTTTGCGTCGGTGCCGATGCTGCCTGCGCGGCGTTCGGTATTCCGGCGCGGCGGCGGCGCCATGCTCGTGACAGAGGTCTTTCTGCCAGACCTGCTGGCACGGGCCGCGCCTGCCAACATTGGCGCGGGCGGCACCAGACTGCCCCGCCGTATCGACACACACAGCAAGGAAGAGAGACAAGCATCATGAAATTGGAAGGACGGGTCGCCATCATCACCGGTGCAGCCGCCGGTATCGGGTTTGCCACGGCGGAGCGTTTTGCTGCCGAGGGCGCGAAGCTTGTGCTTTGCGATGTGAATGAAACACGTGTGCGCGAGGCCGCCGAACGCCTGGCCGCCACCGGCGCCAGCATCGACGCGCACAAGGTTGACGTGACCAGCCGCGACGAAGTGGATGGCGTGGTCGCCGCCACGCTGGCGCGCCATGGCCGCATCGACATCCTGGTCAACAACGCCGGCATCACCAAGGACGCGCGGCTGGCGAAGATGACCGAAGCCCAGTTCGACGCCGTGATCGACGTCAATCTCAAGGGCGTGTTCCACTGCGCCCAGGCCGTGGCCGCCGTCATGACGGAGCAGGGCAAGGGCGTGATCCTGAACGCGTCGAGCGTGGTTGGCCTGTATGGCAACTTCGGCCAGACCAACTACGCGGCGAGCAAGTTCGGGGTGATCGGCTTCACCAAGACCTGGGCCCGCGAACTGGGCCCCAAGGGCGTGCGCGTGAACGCGGTCTGCCCGGGCTTTGTGAACACCGAGATCCTGCAGAGCGTGCCGGAAAAGGTGCTGGACGGCATGAAGGAACATTGCTGGATGCGCCGCCTGGCCGAGCCGTCCGAGATTGCCGCCATCTACGCATTCCTTGCCAGCGACGACGCCAGCTATGTGAACGGCACGACGATCGAGGCCAGCGGCGGCATGTCGCTCTGACCCGCCCGGCCCGGCTGGCCTTTTCTGGCCCGGGAGTGCCGCCGTTGCCGCAAGGCGCGGTGCGGTATCATCCCGGGTCGTATATCCGCCTGGACAGGTGGCGTTTTGCGCACGGTAGCGCACTCCACGCCAGCCTGTCCCGGCACTTCTGAAAGTACCGATCCATGCAGTTGCTGTTCGAAGAAGGCGGCGAGATTCGCGCCGGCACCGTACTTGCCCAACAGGGCGAGGCCTACCAGGTAGAGTTGCCTGCGGGCAAGCGCACCAAGGTCAAGGCCAAGGACGTGCTGCTGCAGTTTGCCCAGCCTTCGGCAATCGAAATGGTGCGGCAAACCGGCGAACTGACCGCCGAGATCGATCTCGACTTCCTCTGGGAATGCGCGCCGGCCGAGGAATTCGGCTTCGGCGAGCTGGCCGCCGAATACTACGGTGCCGATGCCGGCGCCGTGCAGCAGGCCGCGCTTGCCATGGCGCTGCATGGCAATCCCGTCTATTTCCGCCGCAAGGGCCGCGGCCGCTACATGCGCGCCCCGGAAGACCAGCTCAAGGCCGCGCTGGCCGCGGTGGAGCGCAAGAAGCAGCAAATGCTGGTGCAGGCCGAATACGAGGAACAGCTCAAGGCGCGCAAGCTGCCCGACGCGTTCCGCGGCAAGGTGCTGCAGCTTCTGTTCAAGCCGGACAAGAACAGCCTCGAATACAAGGCCATGGATGCCGCCTGCACCGCGCTGGGCATGACGCCGATGCGGCTGATGGTGGCGGTGGGCGGCGTGGAAAGCCCGCGCGCGCTGCACGAGGCCAAGTTCCTGGCCGAATGCTTCCCGAAGGGCACGGGCTTCCCCGACGTGGACGTGCCCCAGCCCGCCGGCGACCTGCCCGTGGCCGACGTCCAGGCATTCTCGATCGACGATGTCACCACCACGGAAATCGACGATGCGCTGTCGGTGACGCACACCCCCGACGGCAAGCTGCGGGTGGGTATCCATATTGCCGCCCCGGGGCTCGGTATCCGGCGCGGCGAGCCGCTCGACGCCATCGGGCGCCATCGCCTGTCGACCGTGTATTTCCCGGGCGACAAGATCACCATGCTGCCCGACAGCGTGGTGGACAAATACACGCTGCAGGAAGGACGCACCTGCCCGGCCCTGTCGCTCTATGTGACGGTGGACATGGACGGCCCCGACGGCGTGACCATCGTTGGCAGCGAAACGCGCGCCGAGCTGGTGCCGATCGCTGCCAACCTGCGTCACAACCTGCTTGAGGACGTGGTGACCGAGCAGGCGCTGGCCGCCGGCACGGGCGACTACCCGTTCCGCGAGGCGCTGACCGAGCTGTTCCGCCTGGCCAACCACCTGCATGACGAGCGCCAGAAAGCGCGACTGGCAAGCGGCCTGCGCCCGGAAACGCACAATCGCGCGGACTTCAACTTCTATATCGACCCCGTGGCGGGTGGCGGCGAGCGCGTGCGCATCGAGCAGCGCCGCCGCGGATCGCCGCTGGACAAGATCGTGGCCGAGCTGATGATCCTGGCGAACAGCACGTGGGGCAAGCTGCTGGCCGACCACGGCGTGCCGGGCATCTATCGCACGCAGAAGGCCTGGGGCATGCACCGTACGCGCATGCAGACCTACCCGGCGCCTCACGAAGGCCTGGGCGTGGCGCAGTACGCATGGAGCACGTCGCCGCTGCGGCGCTATGTCGATCTGGTCAACCAGTGGCAGATCCTGGCGGTGGCCCAGCATGGCGTCACGGCGAAGCTGGTGGCGCCGTTCAAGCCCAAGGACGCCGACCTGCTGGCGGCCGTGGCCGATTTCGAAGGCACCTATGCCGCCTATGCCGACCACCAGTCGACCATGGAACGCTACTGGTGCCTGCGCTGGCTGGCCCAGGAGAACCGCGACAAGCTGATGGCTACCGTGCTGAAGGACGGCGCGGTGCGCTTCACCGAGATTCCGCTGGTAACGCGCGTGCCGGAGCTGGCGCAGGCCAACCGCGGTACCCAGGTGCTGCTGGAAATTGCGTCGACCGACGAGATTTCGCTCGAAGTGTCGTGCCGTGTGCTGGAAGTCTTCGCCGGCGAGGGCGAGGTACCCGAGGAAGAGCTCGAGGGCGACAGCGACGACGACCAGCAGGAAGGCCAGGAGGAAGGTCAGGAACTGGCCGAGGTTTCCGCCGAAGCCGCAGCCGATGCGGCTGCCGAAGATGCCTCGGAAGCCGCAGTCGAGGGTGGCGCCAGCGCGGAGGCGGGCCTGGATGGCGACGATGCGTCGGCGCCACGCGACACCGGCGCCAACCCCCCCGCCTGAGTCCTTCGGTAAACGGGGCGGCTCCCGTACAATCGAAGTCGGTTCCGGCCCCCCTCTGCCGTGGGGTGGCCGGTGTTCGAGCGAGCCCCCCATAACGACCGTCCAGGTTCCTGACCCATCGTGAACGCCGTTCTCCCAGCTCCCCGCCACATGCATCCGCGCGACTGGTGGCAATCCAGCAGCACGCTGGTCAAGGCGCTTGCCGTGTCCGTGGCCATCCATGCGGTGCTGCTGATGGTGCGGATTGCCGCGCCGGAGGTGTTCGAGATCAAGCGTTCCGATCCGCAGCTCGACGTGGTGCTGGTGAACTCGAAATCCGCCGAGAAACCGCGCAACCCGACCGTGCTGGCGCAGGCCAACCTCGATGGCGGCGGCGACCACGATGCCCAGCGCGCCACCACGCCGCTGCCGGCGCAGACCGAATCGAAGGAGGGCGACCTCGTCAAGCTGACGCAGCGCCGGCTGCAGGAGCTGGAGGAAGAGCAGCGCCGCCTGATGACGCAGGCCCGCGAGGCCGCGCCATCGGTACGCAGCCAGCCCATGAAGCCGGGCGAGCAGCGCGCCGACACCCCGACGCGCGGGCAGGACGAGCGCACCTCCACCGACGAGATGGCCAAGCTCGAAGCCGAGATCGGCCGCAACCTGGAGCACTACGCCAAGCGGCCCAAGCGCATGCAGCTGACGGCCACCAGTGCACAGAGCGTGGATTACGCGCAGTATTACGACCGCCTGCGCCGCAAGATCGAGGCGCGCGGCACGAGCGATTTCCCGCAGAAGAGCGGCAAGCCACTCTACGGCCAGCTGATCCTGGTGATCAACGTGAACCGCCAGGGCAAGCTGGGCTACAACCGCGACGGCTACAACATCGAGTCCATCGACGTGGCAAAGAGCTCGGGGGATCCCGCGCTCGACCGCCAGGCCGTGGCGATCGTCCGCGCTGCCGCACCGTTCGGCGCCTTCACGCCGGAGATGCAGGCGAAGCAGGACATCCTCGAAGTCATTTCCACTTTCAAGTTCACGCGCAGCGGGCTCGACGTCCGGCTGCAAGGACGCTGATGACCGCAGAACAGCAATCCGCCGACCGCTATGTCGTGGTTGGCAACCCCGTATCGCACAGCCGCTCGCCGGCCATTCATGCCGCGTTCTCGCGCCAGACCGGCGAGGCCGTCGAATACGACCGCCTGGAGGCGCCGCTCGACGCGTTTGCCGACACCGTGCGCAAGTTCCTGGCCGACGGCGGCCATGGTTTCAACGTCACCACGCCGTTCAAGCTCGAAGCCTATGACCTGGCGGATCGCCTGACGCCGCGTGCGGAAGCCGCCGGCGCGGTCAACACGATGTGGATCGAGGACGGGCTGATCCATGGCGACAATACCGACGGCGTCGGCCTGGTGCGCGATATCCAGGACAACCTCGACGTGCTGCTGGAAGACAAGCGCATCCTGGTGCTGGGCGCCGGTGGCGCGGCCATGGGTGCGCTGCTGCCGCTGATCGAATGCCGCCCGGCGCGGATCGTGGTTGCCAACCGCACGGCGCAGAAGGCCAGCGACATGGTCGAGCAGTTCGTGGAAGCGGCCGACCAGTACGGCGTGGAACTGTGGGCGGGCGGTCTGGACGCGTTGAACGCACTGTCCGAGGACGAGGGCTGCGACGTGGTCATCAACGCATCGGCCAGCAGCCTGCAAGGCGAACTGCCGCCGGTGCCCGACTACCTGCTGGGCGAGGGCGTGCTGGCCTACGACATGATGTACGGCGCCAGGCCGACGGTGTTCCTGGCCTACGCGGCCAAGTGCGGCGCCCGCACGTCCGACGGGCTGGGCATGCTGGTGGAGCAGGCCGCCGAGGCGTTCTACAACTGGCGCGGCGTGCGTCCGAGCACCGCCCCGGTCCTGGCCGAGCTGCGCGCCGCGCTGCAGGCCGAAGCCGCCCGCTGATCCCCGCGCGGAGCCGTACTTGGCACGCCAGCGAAGCGGCGCCGCGCGCGCACCGGCCAGGGTATCCGGCGCGGCCAGTCCGCTGCGCTGGGTCGGCTATCTGGGCGAGTGCCTGATCATCGGCGTGCTGGCCCTGCAGCTGTACTTCTTCCTGCAGATTGCCGCCTGGCAGTATCTGAATCCGTCATCCACGTCGTTCATGCGCGCCGAACGCTGGCGCCTGTGCGGCTTCAATTTCTGGAGCTGCTCGATCGACCACAAGTGGGTGGGCTATGACCAGATGTCGCGCAACATCAAGCGCGCGGTGATTGCCAGCGAGGATGCCGACTTCGTCAACCATCCCGGCTACGAACTCGACGCGATGCTGGACGCGTGGGAGCGCAACAAGAAGCGCGGCCATATCGAACGTGGCGGATCTACGATTACCCAGCAGCTTGCCAAGAACCTGTTCCTGTCTTCGGAGCAATACTACGTTCGCAAGGGCCAGGAGCTGGCGATCACGTGGATGCTCGAATTCTGGCTCGACAAGCAGCGGATCTTCGAGATCTACCTGAATTCGGTGGAATGGGGCGAGGGCGTGTTCGGCATCGAGGCCGCCGCGCAGCACTACTTCCACACCTCGGCGTCGAAGCTGACCGTGGGCCAGGCCGCGCGGCTGGCGGCGGCGCTGCCTGCGCCGAAGTGCTTCGACAAGAAGGAATACTGCGCCAACGTGCGCGTGAACTTCCGCGTCAAGGCATCGATCATCGCCCGGCGCATGGGCGCGGCCACGCTGCCGGATTAGCGGCGCGGGGGAGAGGCCGGCAGGCAGAACGGCCCTGCCCGCGCCCCCAACCCCGGTCCCGCGTTGCGGGACGGGGGGCAGGCGCCCGCTCAGCTGAGCCAGCCCTTGCGCTTGAAATACACCAGTGGAATTGCCGCCGACACGGCCATCAGCGCGATGGCCCACGGGTAGCCGATGGCCCAGTCCAGCTCCGGCATGAGCTTGAAGTTCATGCCGTAGATGCTGGCAATCAGCGTGGGCGGCATCAGTGCCACCGACACCACCGAGAACAGCTTGATGATCTTGTTCTGGTTGATGTTGATGAAACCGACCGTGGCATCCATCAGGAAGTTGATCTTGTCGAACAGGAACGCGGTGTGGTTCTCGATCGAATCGATGTCGCGCAGGATCTGGCGCGCCTCGTCCTGCTGTTCGGCAGACAGCAGCTGGCTGCGCATCAGGAACGACACCGCGCGGCGCGTATCCATGACGTTGCGGCGGATGCGGCCGTTCAAGTCTTCCTCGCGCGCGATGGTCTCGAGCACGTCAGCCGCGGCGGCATCGGTCACGTTCTCGGCCAGCACGCGGCGGCTGGCTTCTTCCAGCCGCTCGTAGATCTCCTCGATCGAATCGGCCGAATACTCGGCGTCGGTCGCGTAGAGATCCATCAGCACGTCCTTGGCGTTGCGCACCGAACCGGGTCGCATCCGGGCGCGCAGCCGCACCAGGCGGAACACGGGCAGGTCTTCGTCGTGGATCGAGAACAGGACGTCGCGCGTAAGCACGAACGCCACGCGCACGTTGCGCGAGGCCTCGTCTTCCGCCAGCAGGAAGTCCGTACGGATATGGATATTCTCGTCCTCGCCCTCGAAATAGCGCGCCGATGCCTCTAGGTCACCGAGGTCTTCGAGTTCCGGCAGGACTACGCCGTAGGCTTCCTTGATCCATGCCAATTCCTCGTCGTCGGGGCTGACCACGTCGATCCAGATGGGCTTGTGCTGCAGCAGCTCATTGCGCTCGTCGACCTGCTCCTGGGCGAGCCGACCTTTCTGCAGGACGAACAGATTGATCATCCCTTGGATTCCTTGTTACTGATTGCGCGATGTCCGGAAACAGGCGCAGGCAAGGCATCGCCAGCAAAGCGACCATGGGGCGGCCGGCAAGCGTGATCGCGCTGCGTGCGGACGGCGGATGCCGGGTCCGTTGCAAGGCGATGACGTTTGCCTGTTGCCTGTATCTGGCTGGCAAGCCGGGGGGAGGGAAGATCCGCAGCGCGCGGCAGCCTGTAGGCGGCCGCAGGAGGAACGGAAAGACACACTCACCCGCAGGTGTCTGCGGGCAAGTACGGCGACGAGCGGGGCAAAAAGCCCTGCGCGGATCGGCGTTACGCAGCCCGCAGTGACATGGCATCCGGCGATGACGCGGCCTGGCCGCTACAACCCGAACACCCGATGCTACTGCCCACGTAGGTTCTCCGGGATTCTGATGGCCGCGAGTGTAATCCAACGCGGGGGGGCTTGTTAAGCGAAATCTCTGCGCCGGTGTTGCTCACAGGCGCCGCCGCAGCAGCGGGGCCAGCATCACGGACGACAGCGCCGCGAACATCAGCACGATGGCCGCGTAGTCCTGCCAGTGGGGCGTCTCGCCCAGCAGCCACATGCCCGAGAACACGCCCACCACCGGAATGAACATGATCGACAGGCTCGATACCACGGGCGGCAGGCTGCGCGCCAGCGCGAACCAGACCAGGTGGCAGTACGCGAAGACCACCACGGCGTTGTAGGCGATGGCGGCCCATTCGATGCCGGTGGGCATGCGCCAGCCGGTCTCGAACAGCAGCGAGCCGACGGCCAGGAACGGTAGCGTGACGGCCAGCATCCAGAAGGTCAGCGCGCCGATCGGCACATCGATCTGCGTGCGCTTCATCAACTGGGTGCCGAAGCCCCAGCCGGCGGCCGCCACCAGCATCAGCAAGGTGCCGGCCGGGCTGCCGGTCAGCGCGGCGATCTCGCCCGACAGCAGCAGCACGGTGCCGGTCAGCGCGCAGGCAATGCCGATCCACGCCGACAGCGCGATCCGCTCGCGGAAGATCAGCAGCCCCCATACCACGGCCCAGATCGGCATGGTGTAGCCCAGGATGGCGGCCCGGCCCGACGACAGCAGCTTGACCGCGCAGATTGCGAACAAATGCCAGATCACCATGTTCGGGATGGCCAGCTTGACCACCGTTGCCCAGGCCTGGCGCGGCACGTGCAGCGAATCGCCGCGCAGCTTCAGGGCAAGGCCCAGCGCCACCAGGCCGCCGGCCATGCAAAGCAGCCGGAATCCCATGGCCGGGAAGTGCGCGACGCCGACTTTCATGATCGGCCAGTTCAGGCCCCAGGCGATGGTCAGGATGACGAGCAGGATGAGACCGCGGCGGTCGAGATGCATGGCTCTGGTGATATGGCGACCTGGATGTGACGGGGTCGCTTCTTTTAAGCGGAAGCTCCAGACAATAGCACGCCAGCAGGTAGAATGCCGCCCACGCCATACGGCGCGCCGCGGAATGCCTCGTTCGCCCCGCCGCGCCAACCGGCCGGTGCCTACCCGCGTTATGCTGTGAAGACTGTCGAACACAGCCGGGCCGCCGGCTTCACCCGAACACCGAGCATCCCATGACCTTTACCGAGCTGCTGTCCAATGCCTGGCAGCGAAACGATTCCCTGCTGTGCGTCGGGCTCGATCCGGACCCGGCCAAGCTGCCGCTGTCGATGACCGGCACTGGCGGCGCAATCTTTTCGTTCTGCCGGGAAATCGTCGATGCCACGGCCGATTTGGTCTGTGCCTTCAAGCCGCAGATTGCCTATTTCCACTCGCAGCGTGCCGAGGACCAGCTCGAGCAGCTGATCGAGTACATCCACGACGCCCATCCCGGGATTCCGGTGATCCTCGACGCCAAGCGCGGCGATATCGGCTCGACGGCCGAGCACTACGCAATCGAGGCCTTCGAGCGCTACAAGGCCGACGCGGTGACCGTCAGCCCGTACATGGGTTTCGATTCGATGTCGCCGTACCTGGCGCATCCGGGCAAGGGTGTGATCGTGCTGTGCCGTACGTCGAATCCCGGCGGGTCGGACGTGCAGTTCCTGCAGGTCGACGGCAAGCCGCTGTACCAGGTGGTGGCCGAGGCCGCGCGCGAGCGCTGGAATACCAATGGCCAGATGGGCCTGGTGGTGGGCGCGACGTTCCCGAACGAAATCGCCAAGGTGCGCCAGATCGTGGGCGACATGCCGCTGCTGATCCCGGGCATTGGCGCCCAGGGCGGCGACATCGAGGCCACCGTCAAGGCTGGCCGGACGGCCGACGGCACCGGCATGATGATCAATTCCTCGCGCGCGATCCTGTACGCCAGCCGTGACAAGGATTTTGCCGCCGCAGCCCGCAACGTGGCGCTGCAGACGCGCGAGACGATCAACCGTTACCGCCACGGCTGATCGCTGACGCCCGTTCCCTTGCCCGGCCGGGTGAGGGGAGAAACGCCGCGGGTATTCCGGCGGTACTGCCTTTATTCCTCGTTCCGGATCATCTCGATCAGCCCGCGCATCGCGTGCTCGGCCGCCTGGCGGCGGATCTGGGCGCGGTCGCCCTTGAAGCGCTGGGTTTCGGTGCGGGTGGTGATGCGGTTGCTCCAGCCGAAGCACACCATGCCCACCGGCTTTTCGGGCGAGCCCCCGTTTGGCCCGGCCACGCCGGTAATCGACAGCGAGACCTGCGCGCGGCTGTTCAGCAGCGCGCCCTCGGCCATGGCATGGGCCACTTCCTCGCTGACCGCGCCATGGTCGCGAATCAGCTTGGCGGGCACGCCGATCATGGTGGTCTTGGCTTCGTTCGAATAGGTCACGAAGCCGCGCTCGAACCAGCCCGACGACCCCGAGACATCGGTGATGGCCGCCGCCACCAGCCCGCCCGTGCAGGACTCGGCGGTAGCCAGCATGAGCGAACGTTCCGCGAGGGTGACTCCGGCCTGGATGGCGAGCTGGTCAAGCAGGCGGCTGACGGACATGGCGACGGTTCCCCGGGATCCTGGTGATGTGATGACGAAAGGGATGGGCGCTCAGAACGAGCGCCACAGGGCAAAGACCAGCAGCGTATAGAACGCCGCGAAGATATCGTCGAACATCACGCCGAACGCCCCCGTGAAGCCGGGCCCCTTGAGCGTGCGGTCGTAGTAGCGGATCGGCGCCGGCTTGACGATATCGAAGAAGCGGAACCACAGGAAAGCGGCGAACTGGCCCCAGAAGCCGGTGGGCATGACAAACACCAGCACCAGCCAGAAGGCGACGATCTCGTCCCAGACCATGCTGCCGTGGTCGTACACGCCCATGTCCCGCGCGGTGCGCAGGCAGGCCCAGATGCCGACCAGGAACCCGCCGGCGATGATCCACAGCCACGTATTCGGCTCGATCCACATCGAGATCACGACATACGACAGCCAGCCATACAGCGTGCCGACCGTGCCCGGGCTCACCGGCGACAGGCCGGAGCCAAAGCCCAGCGCGATCAGGCGGGCAGGATGGCCGAGCATGAAGCGGGCGGTCGGGCGCATGACCCTGGCGGTCTGGCCGGCTTCCAGCGTGACGGGCTCGGCAGGATTGGCGGGGTCGCGCGGCGCGGCCCCGGGGGGGTAAGCGGACATCAAGAACCTGGCTCGACTTTCTAGTGATATATGGCGCGCAAGCTTGCAACTCTCCCTGTTGCACGCATGGCTGGAATCATGACACGGCTTGCACGCGATGTGTCAGGGGGCGCTGAAATGATCGAACGACGTGCCAGTGAACGTGAACGGGTCGCCATTGGCGTCGACGAGGCGCAGGCCGGGCTCCGATGTGATCGAACCGGCACGGGTCAGCGGCAGGCCGAGTTGCCGGCCAATGGCGGCGATGGCCTCGCGGTTGCCCATCGGGGCGGTGAAGCACAGTTCGTAGTCGTCGCCGCCGGCCAGCACGCATTCGCGCTGCAATGGCAACGGCTGAGCGCCAAGAATCTCGGATCGGGGCAGCGCGTCGACATCCACGATCGCGCCCACCGACGAGCGCGCCAGGATATGACCCAGGTCCCCGATCAGGCCATCGGAAATATCAAGTGCAGCATGGGCCACACCACGCAGCGTCATGCCCAGCGCCACGCGCGGGGCGGGCGTGTCCATGCGTGGGCGGATCACCGTGAAATCAGGCTCTGGCAGCAGCCATTCGCCGCGGCAGTCGCCCAGCGCAAGGCGTGCATCGCCGAGCGTGCCGGAAATCCAGATGTCGTCGCCAGGGCGCGCGGCGTCGCGGCGCAGCGCCTGGCGCGGCGGCACATCACCAAATACCGTGATCGACAGCGTCAGCGGCCCCTTGGTGGTATCGCCGCCGATCAGCTCGCAGCCGTGGTCGTCGGCCAGTGCCAGCATGCCGCCGGCAAATGCTTCGAGCCAGGCCGGATCCGCTTCCGGCAACGCCAGCGCCAATGTGAACGCGCGCGGCTCGGCACCCATGGCGGCCAGGTCCGACAGGTTCACGGCCAGCGCCTTGTGTCCAAGTGCGCGAGGCGGCACGTCAGGGAAGAAATGGCGGCCGCTGACCAGCATGTCGGTGCTGATGGCGAGCTGGTGGCCCGGCCGGGCATCGATCAGCGCGCAGTCATCGCCCACTCCCAGCGCGGCCTTTTGGACGGGACGCGTGAAGAACCGGCGAATCAAATCGAATTCGGACAGGGAAGCGGGGGTGGGATCTGGCATGAGGTGGGAGCATACCGGCTGGTCAAGCCCATCGGCATGCGGCATATTGTACCGAAACGCAAAGGTGCCCCGCGCAAAACGCCCATTGTGAAATAGTTTTTCACAATATAAAATGCGCCATCCTTTAGCGTGCAAATCAAAAGCGCGTACAAGCGGAGACAACGGGTTCGTGGAGCCGGCCCGTGATCTCCCAGCGTTATTCAGTGCGGCTCCACCGATCGGAAGATGCGCAGATGACAAGCCCTCAGCAGTCCCCGTCCCAAGACGATCTGAAACAGCAGCAGCGTGAGGCGCTGCGCAAGGCCGCACTCGAATACCACGAGTTTCCGACCCCCGGAAAGATTTCCGTCACCCCGACCAAGCCGCTGTCGAACCAGCGCGACCTGGCCCTGGCCTATTCGCCGGGCGTGGCCGCCGCTTGCGAGGAAATCGTGGCCGACCCGGCCAATTCGTTCCGCTATACCGCGCGTGGCAACCTGGTGGCCGTGATCACCAACGGTACCGCCGTGCTGGGCCTGGGCGACATCGGCGCCGCGGCGTCGAAGCCGGTGATGGAAGGCAAGGGCGGCCTGTTCAAGAAGTTCGCCGGCATCGACGTCTTTGACATCGAGATCGACGAAAAGGACCCCGAAAAGCTGGTGGACATCATCGCGTCGCTGGAGCCGACGTTCGGTGGTATCAACCTCGAAGACATCAAGGCGCCGGAATGCTTCTACGTGGAGCGCAAGCTGCGCGAACGGATGAAGATTCCCGTCTTCCACGATGACCAGCACGGCACCGCCATCGTGGTGGGCGCGGCAGTCATCAACGGCCTGAAGGTCGTGGGCAAGGACATCTCCAAGGTCAAGCTGGTGGCCTCGGGCGCTGGCGCGGCCGCGCTGGCCTGCCTGGACCTGCTCGTCGACATGGGCCTGCCCATCGAGAACATCTGGGTGACCGACCTGGCTGGCGTGGTCTATGAAGGCCGCACCGAACTGATGGACCCGGAAAAGGCGCGCTTCCAGCAGAAGACCGACAAGCGCAAGCTGGCCGAAGTCATCGATGGCGCCGACATCTTCCTGGGCCTGTCCGCCGCCGGCGTGCTGAAGCCCGAGATGGTGCAGAAGATGGCCGAGAGCCCGCTGGTGCTGGCGCTGGCCAACCCGAATCCGGAAATCATGCCGGAACTGGCCAAGGAAGTGCGTCCGGACGCCATCATCGCCACGGGCCGTACCGACTACCCGAACCAGGTCAACAACGTTCTCTGCTTCCCGTTCATCTTCCGTGGCGCGCTCGATTGCGGCGCCACCACGATCACGCGTGAAATGGAGATCGCCGCCGCCAATGCCGTGGCGGAGCTGGCGCGCCAGGAACAGAGCGATATCGTGGCCTCGGCCTACGGTATCCAGGACCTGTCGTTCGGCCCCGAATACCTGATCCCGAAGCCGTTCGACCCGCGCCTGATCGTCAAGATCGCACCGGCCGTGGCCGAAGCCGCCGCCAAGTCGGGCGTGGCCGCGCGTCCGATCGAGGACATGGACGCCTACCGCCTGCAGCTGCAGCAGTTCGTCTACCACTCGGGCACGCTGATGAAGCCGATCTATGCGGCCGCGCGCAAGGTGGAGATGGAAAAGAAGCGCATCGTCTTTGCCGAGGGCGAAGAAGAGCGCGTGCTGCGTGCCGTGCAGGTGATCGTCGACGAAAAGCTGGCGAACCCGATCCTGATCGGCCGTCCGGCCGTGCTGGCGCACCGCATCGAACGCTTCGGCCTGCGCCTGCGCATGGGCGTCGACTTCACCGTGGTCAACCCCGAGCACGACGACCGCTTCCGCGATTACTCGGACGCCTACTACCGCATGATGGCCCGCGAAGGCATCACGCAGCAGTACGCCAAGCTGGAAATGCGCCGCCGCACCACGCTGATCGGCGCGATGCTGCTCAAGAAGGGCGAGGCCGACGGCATGATCTGCGGTACGGTCAGCACCACCGCGGCCCATCTGCGCTACATCGACCAGGTGCTGGGCGGTACCAACTGCGTCTACGCCGCGATGAATGGCCTGGTGCTGCCGGGCCGCCAGATCTTCCTGGTGGACACGCACGTCAACATCGATCCGACCGCCGCCGAGCTGGCCGAGATCACGCTGATGGCCGCCGAGGAGCTGAAGCGCTTTGGCATCGAGCCGAAGGTTGGCCTGCTGTCGCATTCGAACTTCGGTACGTCGGAAGCCCCGTCGGCCCGCAAGATGCGCGACACGCTGGCCATCCTGCGCGAGCGCGCGCCCGACCTGGAAGTGGACGGCGAAATGCACGGCGACAGCGCGCTGGACGAAAAGCTCCGCGATTCGCTGGTGCCGGATGGCTCGCTCAAGGGCGAAGCCAACCTGCTGGTCTGCCCGAACATCGACGCGGCCAACATTTCGTACAACCTGCTCAAGGTGGCAGCCGGCAACAACGTTGCCATCGGCCCGATCCTGCTGGGCGTGAAGGCGCCGGTCCACATCCTGACGCCGTCGGCAACGGTGCGCCGTATCGTCAACATGACGGCGCTGGTGGTGGTGGACGCCGCCGCCAAGGCCTGATCGGCCGTTTTACCGGCGGCCATTTGCGGCCGCCGGAGCCAAGTGGTGCAAGAGCCGGGTTCGCCCGGCTTTTTTCATGCCCGTGTCAGATCGCCGTCTGCACGGTTAGTATGCGCACACATATCAATAACATGTTGAAACAATTGAGGAAATTCGGGGCGCCGGGGTGCGGGGATTGATTAATGATGGACTTGCGCGTAACCTTACGGCTTTGAATGCGGACGCTCGCCTGGGCGTGCCGGCAGCCGCTGGGAGTCCATAAAGAGACTGAAGCGATGCCGGAATGACCCGCCATCAACTTTCGCCAACGATTCATTCACTATCGTGGGTTCCCGGATTTCACAAAGCCAGTCGCAGCGGCAGTCACATTGGCAGTCCCTGAGCCTGGCGCGAAGCCTGGGCCACGTGTTGGCCGGCGCGGCGCTGTCGATGGCGCTGGCCCTGTCGCCGCAAGGCGCGATGGCAAGGCAGTCGCCCGACGTGTCCGGGGTGGGAACCATCCAGGCACAGCAGTTGCCCAACGATGCGCGGCAAACGATGGATCTGATACAGGCAGGCGGCCCGTTCCCGTATGACAAGGATGGTTCGCGGTTCGGCAACTACGAACGCATCCTGCCGCAGCAGCCTCGTGGGTATTACCGCGAATACACCGTCAAGAACAGCAAAAGCCGGAATCGGGGAGCCAGGCGGATAGTTTGCGGTGGTGATCAACGCGCCGCCAACGACTGCTATTACACGGAAGACCACTACAACAGTTTCAAACGGATAACCAAATGATGACTGACATTTTCGGATTGGGCGACGCCCTTGCCGCCCGCGAGGAGCGCGGCGCCGGAGATGGCTGGCAAAGGGCTCACCATCAGGCCCAGAACCTTTATGACAATGTGCTGATGATGCCGCGCCAGGATCTGACGCCCCGACTTCCGCCCACCTGTGCCCCTGTCATGGCTACATGGGCTGACGACGGCACCAACGAGGGAGCCATGAATCTGTTCAAGACGGTGCGCCCTAACATCGTCCAGTCGATCCGCGCATTCCGCGTGCCCGAGCTGGCCCAGGCAGCCGCCGCGCTGAATCAGCATTTCCTGTACGCAAACTGTGCCGACTGCGCCAGCAAGGCCGAGATCCTGGAACGCATCGCCACCGAATTCACGTTCCCGAAGCATTTCGGCAAGAATTTCGATGCCTTGTCCGACTGCCTGACCGACATGATCCACAAGTCGGGGCCGCAGCCCGGTTTCGTGATCGTGCTCGAAGGCTTGCCGATTGCGCAGAAGTTCGACAAGGAAGCACGCGAGGTGCTGCTGGACGTGTTCCGCGACGCCGCCGAGTTCTGGAGCGAGCGCAAGGTGCAGTTCCGGGTGTTCTACTCGTTCGCCTGATCGTCTCGAACGGACTATCCGACTAAAAAAGCCCGCTGGTGTCAGCGGGCTTTTTGTTTGTGGCCTGGTCGGCCGTACGTAGGGGGGTGTCAGGCTGCGGGCGGTACCTGGCCGTTCGGCGTCAGCCGGTCGATCAGTTCCGGCAGGCCTTCGCTGAGGCTGGCCGCCACATCGTCCGACGACATTCCGGTGGTTTCGGCCAGCGACTGCAGCGCGCCGGTGTTGCCCAGCGCGGCCGACAGGTCGTTGGCGCTGACAGCCTGGTTGGTGCCGGTGCCGATCCAGGAGTCGACCTGCTGGCCCAGACCGGCCTGGGCCAGGATATCGCGCAGCGCGCCAATGCCGCCCGAGGCCGCGCCCATGGCCTGGGCCGATGCGCCGGCTTCGCCTTGTCCGCCGAGCAGGCCGCCCAGCAGCGAACCGAGATCGAGCCCGCCCGGTGCCGGTGCACTGCCGCCGCCCAGCATGCCGCCGAGCACCCCGCCCAGGCCACCAAGCCCGCCCAGTCCGCCCAGCGGGCTGTCACCGGCGTCGGCCGGCGCCACGCTGCCGTCGGCGCCCTGGCTCTTGTGCCGCATCGCCAGCATTGCCAGCAGGCCCAGGGCCATCATCAGCTTCGGATTGATGCCGCCGGACTGGCCTTCATGCTGCTGGCCGCCAAGCTGGCCGAGCACGCCACCGAGTACGCTATCGAGTAGTCCCATCTCAGACTCCTTATCTCAAAATCCGCCAAGGATGGCGTTCAGCGTTGCCAGGCAAGCCAGCCCGGCCGTTTCCGTGCGCAGGATGCGCGGTCCCAGTGACACGCCGATAAAACCGGCCCGCCGCGCGGCGTCTTCCTCGTCAGGGGAAAGTCCCCCCTCGGGGCCGATCAGCAGTGTCACGCCTTCGGCGCGCCAGGCGTCGCGGTGGGCGTTGGCCAGATCCGGCAACGATCCCGTGGCGCGTGGCGACAGCAGCAGCCGGGCACCCGTGGCCGGCGCCGCCGCCAGCCACGCTTCAAAAGTAGCGACCGGCGCCAGCGCCGGCAAGCGATTACGGCCACATTGCTCGCACGCAGCCTGCACCAGCGCCTGCCAGTGCGCCTGCCGCTTGAGCGCCCGGTCGCCCGACAGGCGCACCACCGAGCGGCTGGCCTGCAGCGGCTGGATGGCGGCCACGCCAAGTTCCACGGCCTTTTCGATCAGCCAGTCCATCTTGTCGCCGCCGGCCAGGCCTTGCACCAGCGTGATCGCGAACGGGGTTTCGGCTTCGGCGGCCTCGTGAGCGCCGATCTGCGCCGTGGCGTGACGCTTGCCGATCTCGCCGAGCGTGGCGGAATGGCTGCCGCCCTGGCCGTTGAACAGCGTGATGGCGTCGCCGGGGGCCAGGCGCAGCACCTGCACATGGCGGACCACGGCTTCGGGCAAATCAAGTACGGCATCGGCGGCCAGCGCCGCATCGACAAAGAATCTGGGTGGCATCAGGGGGTGGGTTTGGCGTCCGGAGCCTTGGCCAGCGGCGTGGCAAAGCCCCATCGGTATCCATCGGGATCTTCGACCATGCAGTATCTGTCGCCCCAGAACTGGTCGGCGGGCGGCGTGATGCTGGTGGCACCGGCGCCGGTGGCCCGCGCGTACATGGCGTCGACATCCTCGCAATACAGGTAGAACGTCTGCGGTGCCTCCACGCCCATCGAGCGCGGCGTGCGGGCCGTGCTGCCCCATGCGCCCTCGGGCGCGAACATGATGACGATCTGGCCCTGGTAGTGCATTTCGGCGTGCGTGGGCACGCCGTTCTCATCGACGACATGCCCGGCATCGAAGCCGAATGCCCGTTGGTAGAAATCAAGGGCGGCGCGTCCGCTGGCGACCGTGAGATAGGGCGTCAGCCAGGGCGTGTTGGGCGGTCTGGACATGAGGGTCTCCCGGATGGCACGAAGGCCCCGCGCGCACGGCAGCGGCGGGGCGTTTGTGCATGTTACGCGGGACGGCCTGCGCTGTCGAAGATCGCCTGCAAATGGCGCGGATGATTGAACAGCGCCGGGTGCAGCCCGGCGTGGTACGACCGCAGCGCGCCATCGAGTTTCCACTGCTGCAGCCGCGCCGCAATGCGCTCCGGCGGATGGGCGGCAATGTCCAGCGCATCGCTGGCAAGCGCGATCCCCCACAACGCACCGTACGCCGGCACGAAGGTGGCAAGCGGCGCCACGTTGCTGAACACCTGGCGCAGGCGCGACAGCAGCAGCCGCGCCGCCTCCGGCCGGTGCCAGGGCGGGCCCAGATGCAGCGACATCGCGCCGCCGGCAGTCAGGCAGCGCCGCGCCGTCTGCAGGCCGTGCGGCGAGAAGAGGGCCGCGGCGGGGCTGCCGTCGTCGGCTTCGGTCAGGTCGTAGACGATCAGGTCGAACTGCCGCCCGGCGCGCGCAAACGCTTCCATCAGGCCCAGCCCGTCGCCAATCGCTAGATGCAGCCGCGGATCGCCCGGTTCGTCGAGGGCGCCCCGGTGAATGCCGGGCAGCCATTCGCGCGCCAGGCGCACCACTTCGGCATCGAGTTCGGCCACCACCACTTCCCGCATGGTGGGAATTCGCAGCAGTTCGAAGGCCGACCCACCGTCTCCGCCGCCCACCACCAGTGCGCTACGTGGCGAACCGTGCACTACGGCCATCGGCACGGTCATCAGTTCGTGCTGGATGAAGGCGTCGGCTTCGGTGCTCATCACGCGGCCATCCAGTCGGAAGATGCGGCCAAAGCGCGCGTTCTCGCCAATTTCCACCTGCTGGTGCGGGGTGCGCGCCGCCGCCAGTACGGCAATGTCGCCCAGCGTGGTGCCCGCGCCGGGCACCAGCCATTCGGTCCAGGTCTGAGACCCCCTTCGAGCCGCGTCTGCGCGCCCGGAAATGCCGCCTGCTTCTGCTAAAATTGCGGTTTTCCCGCCGTCAGGTTCTCGCATGTCTGCCCTCGTCCATCCCGCCACCAGTCCTTTTGCCAATCAACCCGTCAAGCTGATGGCCGATGCCATCCGCGTGCTTGCCATGGATGCCGTCCAGCAGGCCAACTCCGGTCACCCCGGCGCGCCGATGGGTATGGCGGACATCGCCGTGGCGTTGTGGGGGCGGCACCTGAAGCATAACCCGGTCAATCCGCACTGGGCCGACCGCGACCGCTTCGTGCTGTCCAACGGCCACGGATCGATGCTGATTTATGCCTTGCTGCATCTGACCGGCTACGACTTGCCGGTGGAAGAGCTGCGCAATTTCCGCCAGCTGCACAGTAAGACCGCCGGCCACCCGGAATACGGCATCACCCCGGGCGTGGAAACGACCACCGGCCCGCTGGGCCAGGGCATCACCAACGCGGTGGGCATGGCACTGGCCGAGCGCCTGCTGGCCGAGGAATTCAACCGCCCGGGCTTCGACATCGTCAACCATCACACCTACGTGTTCATGGGCGACGGCTGCCTGATGGAAGGTATCAGCCACGAGGCCTGCTCGCTGGCCGGCACGCTGAAGCTGAACAAGCTGATCGCACTGTGGGATGACAACGGCATCTCGATCGACGGCGACGTGGTGCACTGGTTTGCCGACGACACGCCGAAGCGCTTCGAAGCGTACGGCTGGAACGTGATCCGCGGCGTGGACGGCCACGATGTGGTGGCGGTGGACAATGCCATCGCCCAGGCCAAGGCCAGCGACAAGCCGACGCTGATCTGCTGCCGCACGATCATCGGCAAGGGCGCCCCGAACAAGGAAGGCGGCCATGACGTGCACGGCGCCCCGCTGGGCGGTGCCGAAGTGCTGGCCACGCGCGAGGCGCTGGGCTGGGCCCACGCCCCGTTCGAGCTGCCGGAAGACGTCTACACGGCCTGGAACGCCAAGGCCACCGGCGGCGCGCTGGAAAAGGCCTGGGACGCGCTGTTCGACGCCTACACCGAAGTGCACCCGTACGAAGCCGGTGAATACAAGCGCCGCATGCGCGGCGAGCTGCCCGGTTCGTTCGATGCCGCCGTCGATGCCTTTATCGCCAAGTGCGAGGAAAAGGCCGAGACCATCGCCACGCGCAAGGCCAGCCAGAACACCATCGAGGCCTTCGCGCCCGTGCTGCCGGAGTTCCTGGGCGGCTCGGCCGACCTGACCGGCTCGAACCTGACCAACTGGTCGGGCACCAAGGCCGTGCGCTTCGATGCCTGGGGCAACCACATCAACTACGGTGTGCGCGAGTTCGGCATGAGCGCCATCATGAACGGCATCACGCTGCATGGCGGCTACGTGCCCTACGGCGCCACGTTCCTGACGTTCTCGGACTACAGCCGCAATGCGCTGCGCATGGCCGCGCTGATGAAGATCCGCACGCTGTTTGTGTTCACGCACGATTCGATTGGCCTGGGCGAAGACGGCCCGACGCACCAGTCGATCGAGCACGTGGCCAGCCTGCGCCTGATTCCGAACATGGACGTATGGCGTACCGCCGACACGACCGAAACGGCCGTGGCCTGGGCAGAGTCGATCCGCCGCACGGACGGCCCGAGCTGCCTGATCTTCAGCCGCCAGAACCTGCCGTTCCAGAAGCGTGACGACGTTACGCGTGCCAACATCGCCCGCGGCGGCTACGTGCTGCGCGATGCGAAGAACCCGCGCACCAAGCGTCCGGACGCCGTGATCCTGGCGACGGGCTCGGAAGTGGGCCTGGCCGTGGGCGCCGCCGATGCGCTGGCCGCCGAAGGCGTGCATGTGCGCGTGGTATCGGTGCCGGCCACGACGGTGTTCGACAAGCAGGACGCCGCCTACAAGGCCAGCGTGCTGCCGGCAGGCGTGCCGCGTATCGCCGTGGAAGCCGGCGTGACCGATTTCTGGTGGAAGTACCAGGTCCAGGCGGTTGTCGGCATCGACACGTTCGGTGAATCGGCCCCGGCCGGCGTGCTGTTCAAGCACTTCGGCTTCACGGTAGACAACGTGGCGGACACGGTTCGCGCCACGCTCGCCCAGTAATTTCCGCCCGCGCGGTCAGCCGGTGCGATGCGCCGGCGACCGGCGCCGGCCACCGGCTTTATCGATTGCACTCTAGGAGATAGACATGACCATCAAGATCGGCATCAACGGCTTTGGCCGTATCGGACGCATGGTGTTCCGCGCCGCCGCCGCGAACTTCAAGGACATTGAAGTCGTTGCCATCAACGACCTGCTGGAGCCGGACTACCTGGCCTACATGCTGAAGTACGACTCGGTCCATGGCCGCTTCGACGGCGAAGTGTCGGTGGAAGGCAACACGCTGGTCGTGAACGGCAAGAAGATCCGCCTGACCGCCGTGAAGGATCCGTCGGAACTGAAGTGGGGCGAAGTCGGTGCGGACGTGGTCATCGAATCGACCGGCATCTTCCTGACCAAGGAAGGCGCGCAGAAGCACATCGACGCCGGCGCCAAGAAGGTGATCATGTCGGCCCCGTCGAAGGACGACACCCCGATGTTCGTGTACGGCGTGAACCACGAGTCGTACAAGGGCGAAGCGATCATCTCGAACGCCAGCTGCACCACGAACTGCCTGGCCCCGGTGGCCAAGGTGCTGAACGACAAGTGGGGCATCAAGCGCGGCCTGATGACGACCGTGCACGCCGCCACGGCCACGCAGAAGACCGTTGACGGCCCGTCGAACAAGGACTGGCGCGGTGGCCGCGGCATCCTGGAAAACATCATCCCGTCGTCGACCGGCGCCGCCAAGGCCGTGGGCGTGGTGATTCCGCAGCTGAACAAGAAGCTGACGGGTATGTCGTTCCGCGTGCCGACGTCGGACGTTTCGGTGGTCGACCTGACCGTCGAACTGGAAAACCCGGCAAAGTACGAGGAAATCTGCGCCGAGATGAAGGCCCAGAGCCAGGGCGCGCTGAAGGGCGTGCTGGGCTACACCGAAGACAAGGTTGTTGCCACGGACTTCCGCGGCGATGCCCGCACCTCGATTTTCGACGCCGAAGCCGGTATCGCGCTGGACGGCACGTTCATCAAGGTCGTGAGCTGGTACGACAACGAATGGGGTTATTCGAACAAGTGCCTGGAAATGGCACGTGTCGTTGCCAAGTAATTGGCAATCGCCTCATGAAAAACGCGCCTTCGGGCGCGTTTTTTATTTCTGGCCGGTGCCGGGTTCAGGGCGTCAGCGGTTTCGCATCGACGGCATCGCCATCCACCAGAAAATGTCCGCCCGCCACATGGTGGATGGTGCGAAGGCTGTCATGGCCGGTAAAGTGCCAGCGGCCTTCGCTGAACACGCGGCTGTCGGCATGGGCCGCAACCACTTCGCCCAGGAACAGGTCGTAGCCGGCCTGGATGGCGGGCTCGGGCAGCAGCCGGCATTCGAGCCAGGCGGCGCAGCCTTCCAGCAACGGCGCGCCGACCAGGCTGCCGGCAAAGGTCTGCAGTCCGTAGGCGGCAAACTTGTCGATGCCTTGCTGTTCGAGCATCGTCAGGCCGGAGCTGGAACCGAGTGCCTGGGTGATATCGACCTGGCTGACCGTGGGTACCTGCAACGCGAACTCGCCGCTGGCTTCCAGCAGCTGGCGCGTCCAGGTGGCCTTGTCCAGCACCACCGCCACCTTGGGCGGCGCGAAATCGAGCGGCATGGCCCAGGCGGCCGCCATGATATTGCGCTGGCCGTCGTGGGCTGCGCTGACCAGTACCGTGGGGCCGTGATTGAGCAGCCGATAGGCTTTGGCGAGATCAACGCCGAGACGAGGGGAGGTCATGATGCGAATCCGAAAATTCCGAGATGATGTGCGTGGGCGCAAGGCAGGATCGGGCCCCTTCAGGTGAATATAGCGGGGTTCGTACGCGTCAGGGTCGGGGTTTTTGACATTATCTGTCTCGAAGTTGTCAAAAATCCGCGGATTACCAATCGGCGTAGTGCAAGAAATGCTGAATTTGCTTTTCCCTGCCGTTTTTTTCTCTTACACTCGGAAGAATCTGTTGATATCTGATGTGCAGCCAGTGAAAGTGGTGGGGCCATCGAAGCGCGAGACATTACAACCGGGCCTGATCATGGTGAACGTGGATACCAAGCTGCTGGTGATTTTTACCGAGCTGCTGAGCAAGCGGAACGCCACTTATGTGGCGGAGAAGATGCATATGACGGCGCCCGCCGTGTCGCATTCGCTGGGCCGCCTGCGCGAAATCTTCGACGATCCCCTCTTTATCCGTGTGCCCCACGGCCTCACGCCGACGCCTCGTGCGCTGGAGCTGGGTCCGAAGATTCGGGACATGCTCGATCTGTGGTCGTCCATCAACGAGGGCGATGCGGACAATTTCGACCCGGCAGTTGCCACCGGCACGCTGAGCATCGGCTTTGCGGCCGAACTGGGCGATACGGTGTTCAACCGTTACGTGCTGCGCATCAAGCAACTCGCGCCGGACCTGCATATCCGGCTGGTGGAATCGCATTCGTGGGAAAGTGACGTGGCGTCCATGCGCGCCAACGAACTGGACCTGGCATTTTCTCCATTCCCGACGCGCCACCCGGAAATCGTCGAGGAAATGGTGACGTCGCTGAACCTGTGGGTCTGCGCCCGCAAGAGTCATCCGCTGCTCAAGAACGATTGCACCCTGGAGCAATACCTGGAGTGCAGCCACATCTTCATGGCGCATTCGGGCGGCGCGGGCCGTCCGGCGCCGGCGCTGATTCCGCTGGACTACGCGCTGCAGCAGCGCGGCCTGAAGCGCAATGCCACGCTGACGGTGCATTCGTGGCGCGCCCAGGCCGAACTGGCCGCGCAGACGGACATGATCTTCACGGTCAATGCGCTGACCAAGGACATGGCTTGCGAAACCTACGGTCTCAAGGCGTTCCCGCTGCCGGCCGAGCTGAACACGACGCTGGGCCTGAACATGTTCTGGCATCGCAGCCGCAATACGCATCCGATGCTGGTCTGGGCGCGCCACCTGTTTCGTCAGGTGGTCGGAGAATTCGTAGGCCTGCCGCAAGTGGCGGCCGCCGCCCGCAATCTCCGTGTGGTGACCGAGACCGAACAGGACAATCTGCCTCAGGAATAACCGGCTCGCAAAACGGCGAGCCCAACAAAAAACCGGCGCCAGGGCGCCGGTTTTTTGTTGCCTGCATGGTCGGGGCCGGTACATGCCAGCCCCGCGCGGCTTATCGTTTGGGTCTGTGGGGACAGTCGTTCTTGGTGCAGTTGCCATACAGCGACAACGCATGTTCCTGCAGGGCAAAGCCGCGCTCGCGCGCAATGCTTTGCTGGCGCTGTTCGATATCGCCGTCGAAGAATTCCTCGACGCGACCGCAGTCCAGACACACCAGGTGATCGTGGTGCTTGCCTTCGTTGAGTTCGAAAATCGCCTTGCCCGATTCGAAGTTGTTGCGGGACAGCAGGCCCGCCTGTTCGAACTGGGTCAGAACGCGATAGACCGTGGCGAGACCGATATCCATGTGCTCGTTGAGCAGGATCCGGTAGACGTCTTCCGCGCTCAGATGGCGCTGCTCGCTGGTCTGGAAGATTTCAAGAATCTTCAGGCGGGGGACGGTCGCCTTGAGGCCGATGTTTTTGAGGTCCGCCGGACTCGGCATGGGCGTGACTCCCTAGAGTACAATGTCTGGATAGTTGAATCATAAGGGTTTTGGCGACAAAAGTCGCCCCGGTGCCATGGCGCCCGGCCGCCACCCGCAAGGTGGCGTACCCGCGATGCGCCTGGCCGTGCCGGCCGCCCCGTCTTTTTTGCGGAGCGTCGGGTCCGGCACAGAACCATTCCCGTCTGGAAGCGAGATACATGCGTTCATTCCGTTCGTCCGCCATGCGCCCGGCGCTGGTGTCTTCCCTGCTGGCCGCCGCACTGCTGGCGGGCGCCTGCTCGGCCTACGACAGCACGTCGCGCAAGGTGGCAGAGGCCATTACGCCATATCGCATCAACATCGTTCAGGGTAACTTCGTGTCCCGCGAGGCGGCTTCGCAACTGCGCGAAGGCATGACGCGCGACCAGGTGCGCTTCCTGCTGGGCACGCCGCTGCTGCAGGACGTGTTCCACGGCAATCGCTGGGATTACTATTTCTCGTTCCGCCGGGGCAGCACGCCGGTGGTGCAGTCGCGCAAGTTCACGGTGTTCTTTGACGAGGACAAGCTGGTGAAGTGGCAGGGCGACGATTTGCCGTCGGAATACGAGCTGATTGCCGAAATTGACGGCATGAAGGCTGCACAGCGCAACCAGAAGATCGGCGTGGCGACGGCCAGCGCCAGCGCGCCGAAGGACGCTTCCGCACCTGCCGCCGCTCCCGCCTCGGCACCCGAGGCGGCGCCGGCACCGGCGGCTGAATCGACGCCTCCGGCCTCCGAACCGGCCGTCCAGGCGCCGGCCACGAGCGCCACCCCGGACAAACCGGCCAGCTGACCCGGAACCGGCTCCCGCCGGTTGCCGCCAATCGCATTCGTGCGCCCGGCCCGTCTGGCCGGGTTGCAGTCTTCCCAGTCTTTCCGACACCGCAACGCCACGCCATGAAAATCGCCATCGCAGGTGCCTCCGGCCGCATGGGCCGCATGCTGATCGAAACCGTTCTGGACACCGACGGCGTCACGCTCGCGGGCGCACTGGAGCATGCATCGTCGCCCGCGCTGGGCCAGGATGCCGCCATGTTCCTGGGCCGTGCGACGGGCATCAAGATCTCGTCCGATATCGAGGCCGTGCTTGGCGCCGCCGATTGCCTGATCGACTTCACGCGCCCCGAAGGCACGCTGGCCCACCTCGACGTGGCAAAGCGCCTTGGCAAGAAGATCGTGGTTGGTACCACGGGGTTTGACGCTGCCGGCAAGCAGGCCTTGGCCGATGCGGCCAAGTTGATCGGCGTGGTGTTCGCGTCGAACTTCAGCGTAGGCGTCAACGCCACGTTCAAGCTGCTCGAAGTGGCGGCCAAGCTGCTCTCGACCGGCTACGACATCGAAGTGATCGAAGCGCATCATCGTCACAAGGTCGATGCCCCGTCGGGCACCGCGCTGACGATGGGTGAAGTGATTGCCGGTGCCCTTGGCCGTAACCTCGACGATTGCGCCGTGTACGCCCGCGAAGGCCACACGGGCCCGCGCGATCCGAACTCGATCGGTTTCGCCACCATCCGCGGCGGCGACATCGTGGGCGACCACACCGTGCTGTTCGCCGGCATCGGCGAGCGGATCGAGATCAGCCACAAGTCGTCGAGCCGCCAGTCGTATGCCGATGGGGCGGTGCGCGCCGCCCGCTTCCTGGCCGACAAGCCCAGCGGCCTGTTCGACATGCAGGATGTGCTGGGCCTGAAATAACGCGCAGTTTTTCGCGGCTCGCCCTGGCGGGCCGTTTGCGCCTTTTGGCGCCACCGTGGCGGGCCGGAATCATGGTCGGCCACGGTTATAATCGTCTCTTTCGCCTATCCGATCCCCCCGGCCGTCCGGCGCGCCAGTCGCCGCGCGTGACCGTTGCCCTGACCGTCGTCCCGACCATGCAAGACAAATATCTTCCGTCCGCCGTTGAACAAGCCGCCCAGCAGCACTGGCAAGCGATCGATGCCTACAAGGTATCGGAGCACGCGGTCGGGCCAGACGGCAAGGAAAAGCAGAAGTTCTACGCCTGCTCGATGCTGCCGTATCCGTCGGGCAAGCTGCACATGGGCCACGTGCGCAACTACACCATCAACGACGTGATGGCGCGCTACCTGCGCATGAACGGCCGCAACGTGCTGATGCCGATGGGCTGGGATGCGTTTGGCATGCCGGCGGAAAACGCCGCGCTGAACAACAAGGTGGCGCCGGCCGCCTGGACCTACGACAACATCGCTTACATGAAGAAGCAGATGCAGTCGATGGGCCTGGCGATCGACTGGTCGCGCGAGGTTGCCACCTGCAGCCCCGAGTACTACCGCTGGAACCAGTGGCTGTTCCTGAAGATGCTTGAAAAGGGCATCGCCTACCGCAAGACCGGCACCGTGAACTGGGACCCCGTGGACCAGACCGTGCTGGCAAACGAGCAGGTGATCGATGGCCGTGGCTGGCGTTCGGGCGCGGTGGTCGAAAAACGCGAAATCCCGATGTACTACCTGCGCATCACCGACTACGCGCAGGAACTGCTGAGCGACCTGGACGGCCTGGGCTGGCCCGAGCGCGTCAAGATCATGCAGCAGAACTGGATCGGCCGCAGCGAGGGCGTGCGCTTTGCCTTCCCGCACCAGATCCAGGGTGCCGACGGCAAGCTGATCAATGACGGCAAGCTGTTCGTGTTCACCACGCGCGCCGACACCATCATGGGTGTCACGTTCTGCGCCGTGGCCGCCGAGCACCCGCTTGCCACGCACGCCGCCGCGAACAACCCGGAACTGGCTGCGTTCATCGACGAATGCAAGCACGGTTCGGTCATGGAAGCCGACATGGCGACCATGGAGAAGAAGGGCATGCCCACCGGGCTGAAGGTCACGCATCCGCTGACCGGCGAGCAGGTGGACGTGTGGGTCGGCAACTACGTGCTGATGAGCTACGGCGATGGTGCCGTGATGGGCGTGCCGTCGCATGACGAGCGCGACTTTGCGTTTGCGAAGAAGTACAGCCTGCCGATCAGGCAGGTCATCGACGTCAAGGGCCAGCCGTATTCGACCGATGCCTGGCAGGAATGGTACGGCGACAAGGAACACGGCACCTGCGTGAACAGCGGCAAGTACGATGGCATGGGCTATCAGGCTGCCGTCGACGCGATTTCCGCCGATCTGGCCGCCAAGGGCGTGGGCGAGAAGAAGGTGACCTGGCGCCTGCGCGACTGGGGCATCTCTCGCCAGCGCTACTGGGGCACGCCGATTCCGCTGATCCATTGCGATAGCTGCGGCGTGGTGCCGGTGCCCGAGAAGGACCTGCCCGTGGTGCTGCCGGAAGACCTGGTGCCGGATGGCACCGGCAACCCGCTGAACAAGGACCCGCGCTTCCTTGAGTGCTCCTGCCCGTCGTGCGGCAAGCCGGCCCGCCGCGAGACCGACACGATGGACACGTTCATCGACTCGTGCTGGTACTACATGCGCTATACGTGCCCCGATGCCGGCACGATGGTGGATGGCCGCAATGACTACTGGATGCCGATGGACCAGTACATCGGCGGCATCGAGCACGCGATCCTGCACCTGTTGTACGCGCGTTTCTGGACCAAGGTCATGCGCGACATGGGCCTGGTCAAGTTCGACGAGCCGTTCACGAACCTGCTCACGCAGGGCATGGTGCTGAACGAGACGTTCTACCGTGAAGACGCGTCGGGCAAGAAGACCTGGTACAACCCGGCCGAGGTCGACGTGCAGACCGACGAGCGCGGCCGTCCGCTGGGCGCCACGCTGAAGGCCGACGGCCAGCCCGTGGTGATCGGCGGCGTGGAAAAGATGTCGAAGTCGAAGAACAACGGCATCGACCCGCAGGCGCTGATCGACCTGCATGGCGCCGATACCGCGCGCCTGTTCGTGATGTTCGCCGCCCCGCCCGAGCAGCAGCTCGAGTGGAGCGGTTCGGGCGTGGAGGGCGCGTCGCGCTTCCTGCGTCGCGTGTGGAACTATGGCTACGCCAACGCCCAGGCGATTCGTGACGGCGCGGGCACGCAGCCCACGGCCGCCGATGCCGATCTGCGCCGCGACCTGTACACGGTGCTCAAGCAGGCCAACTACGACTACGAGCGGATCCAGTACAACACCGTCGTGTCGGCTACGATGAAGATGCTGAATGCGCTGGAAGACGCCAAGGCGGCGTCGCCGGCCGCGCGCCGCGAAGGCTTCAGCATCCTGCTGCGGGTGCTGTATCCGGTGGTCCCGCATATCGCGCACGGCCTGTGGGCCGAACTCGGTTACGCGACCGAAGCCGGCGACATCCTCGACGCGGCCTGGCCCCAGGTGGACGAAGGCGCCCTGGTCCGCACGGAGATCGAACTGGTGCTGCAGATCAACGGCAAGGTCCGTGGCAGCCTGACGGTGCCGGCCGATGCCGACCGCGCCGCCATCGAGGCCGTGGCCGCCGGCAGCGAAACCGTGGCGAAGTTTGCCAATGGCGCCGCGCCCAAGAAGATCGTGGTGGTGCCGGGCCGGCTCGTCAACGTGGTGCTCTGAGCCACATAGCCAGGAAGACACAAGCAATGGATCGACCGGACATGGGACGCCGCGGATTTCTCGCCATCGGTGCTGCAATGGCGGCGGCCGGCTTGCTGGCCGGCTGCGGCTTTCACATGCGCGGGAACGCCGATTTCGCGTTCAAGCGGCTCTACATCGGCATTCCGGCCGGTACGCTGATGGGGGCGGACCTGCGCCGCAATATCCGCAACGGCTCGGACACCAAGGTCGTGGAGGAGCGCGAGGAAGCGGACGCGGTGCTGGACGTGCTGGCCGATACGCGCGGCAAGTCGATCCTGTCGATCACGGCCCAGGGCGTGGTGCGCGAATACCGGCTGACGCAGCGCTTCAGCTTCCGGCTGCGCGATGCTGCGGGCAAGGAACTGATCGCTCCGTCGACGCTGGTCCTGACCCGCGACCTGACGTACAACGAAGCCAATACGCTGGCCAAGGACTACGAAGAGCAACAGCTGTACCGCGACATGCAGAAGGACATCGTGCAGCAGCTGATGCGCCGCCTGGCGTCGGTCAAGGCGATCTGAGCGCGGCTTCGCGCAGACCGGATCGCAGGCACAGGGCAATACGATGCAGCTCAAGCTCGACGGACTCGATGCACACCTGAAGCAGGCACAGGCCAGGGGCCTGGCGCCGCTCTACGTGGTGCATGGCGACGAGCACCTGCTGGTGCTCGAGGCGGTGGACCGCCTGCGCCGCGCCGCGCGGGAATCGGGCTACACCGAGCGCGAGGTGCTGGTGGCCGAGCGCGGTTTCCAGTGGGGCCAGGTCACCGAGGCCCAGCAGTCGATGTCGCTGTTCGGTGATCGCAAGATCGTGGAACTGCGTGTGCCGTCTGGCAAGCCCGGCAAGGACGGCGGCGAGGCGTTGCGCGCCGTGGCGGCCCAGCCGTCGCCCGATGTCGTGATGCTGGTCACGCTGCCGCGGCTCGACTTCGCCACGTCGAAATCGGCCTGGTTCCAGGCGCTGGAATCGGCCGGGGTATCGATCAAGGTGGATGCCGTGGACCGCACGCGGCTGCCCGCCTGGGTGGGCGAACGCCTGGCCCTGCAGCAGCAGCGCGTGGAACCGGGCGAGCCTGGCCGGCGCTCGCTGCAGTTCATCGCCGACAAGGTGGAGGGCAACCTGCTTGCCGCGCACCAGGAAATCCAGAAGCTCGGCCTGCTGTACCCGGCCGGCGTACTGACGTTCGACCAGGTTCACGATGCGGTGCTGAATGTGGCCCGTTACGACGTATTCAAGCTGTCCGAGGCGATGCTCGGCGGCGATGTGCCGCGCCTGACGCGCATGCTCGAGGGGCTGCGTGGCGAGGGCGAGGCCACGGTGCTGGTGCTGTGGGCGCTGACCGAGGAAATTCGCGTATTATCCAAGGTCCGGCAAGGGCTGGCGGCCGGCAAGCCGGCGGGCGTTCTGATGCGCGAACTGCGCGTCTGGGGCCCGCGCGAGCGCCTGGTGCCACAGGCTGCGCAACGGCTGTCGATGCCGCAACTGGAGGCTGCGCTGGCCATGGCCGCGCGGCTGGACCGCCAGGTCAAGGGCCTGGCCGACCTGCCAGGCGCGGGCGGTGCGGCGGGCAGCCTGCCAGCCGAGCCGTGGGACGGCCTGCTGCAGCTGGCGCTGCTGATCGCGCGGCCAGCCTGACGTCCCGGACCCAGGCAGCGCACCAACCAGAATACTGCCGGCGAGCCGCGCCGGCGACTCGACATCGCGGCACCCACAGTAGACCGGGCTGGGCCCGGACACCATCATGACCGAGTTCGATCTCCACGCTTACATGAACCGCGTTGGCCAGCAGGCCCGCGCGGCATCGCGCGCCATGGCGCGTGCCTCCACGGCCGACAAGAACCGTGCGCTGCTGACGATTGCCGCGGCCATCCGGCGCGATGCCGGCAAGCTCAAGGCCGTCAACGCCCGCGATGTGGAGCGCGCGCGCGCCAACGGCCAGGACGCCGCCTTCGTCGACCGCCTGACGCTGTCGGACAGGGCCATCGACACCATGGCTGCCGGTCTGGAACAGATTGCCGCGCTGCCCGACCCGATTGGCGAGATCAGCAACATGAAGTTCCGTCCCACGGGCATCCAGGTGGGACAGATGCGCGTGCCGCTGGGCGTGATCGGCATCATCTACGAATCGCGTCCCAACGTGACCATCGACGC
Organism: Cupriavidus sp. D384; assembly: GCF_001652915.1. Taxonomy (GTDB): domain Bacteria; phylum Pseudomonadota; class Gammaproteobacteria; order Burkholderiales; family Burkholderiaceae; genus Cupriavidus. Next base: position 210,248 of record NZ_BBQI01000009.1, on the reverse strand, counting down.
CGCGGCGCTGTGCCTGAAGTCGGGCAACGCCACGATCCTGCGCGGCGGCTCGGAAGCGATCGAATCGAACACCGCACTGGCCGCGCTGGTGGCCGAGGGGCTGGCTGGCGCAGGACTGCCCGCCGAGGCCGTACAGGTCATCGAGACCACCGACCGCGCGGCCGTGGGCCGCCTGATCACGATGACCGAGTACGTCGACGTGATCGTGCCGCGCGGCGGCAAGAGCCTGATCGCGCGCCTGATCGAGGAAGGCCGCGTGCCGATGATCAAGCACCTGGACGGCATCTGCCACGTCTACATCGACGACGACGCCGATGTGGAAAAGGCCGTGCGCATCTGCGACAACGCCAAGACGCAGCGTTACGCGCCGTGCAACACGATGGAAACGCTGCTGGTGTCGCGCCAGATTGCCGCCACCGTGCTGCCGCCGCTGTGCCGCATCTACCGGGAAAAGGGCGTGGAGCTGCGCGTCTGCGCCGACACGCGCGCCACGCTGGAAGCCGCCGGCTTCAGCGGGCTGGTGGACGCCACCGAGGAAGACTGGAGCCTGGAATACCTGGCGCCGGTGCTTGCCATCCGGACCGTCGACGGCCTGGACGCCGCGATCGCGCACATCAACACCTACGGTTCGGCCCACACCGATTCGATCGTGACGGAGAACTACAGCACCGGCATGCGCTTTATCCGCGAGGTGGACTCGGCCAGCGTGATGATCAACGCGTCGACGCGCTTTGCCGATGGTTTCGAGTACGGCCTGGGCGCTGAAATCGGCATCTCGAACGACAAGCTGCACGCCCGTGGGCCGGTGGGGCTGGAAGGGCTGACGTCGCTCAAGTATGTCGTGTTCGGTCACGGCGAAGTGCGTACATAAGGGAAGACGGGAACGCAGATGCTCTGGGTCAAGGCCTTCCATATCCTCTTCGTCGTCTCGTGGTTCGCGGGACTGTTCTACCTGCCGCGCATCTTCGTCAACCTGGCGATGGAAACCGATCCGGCCAGCGTGCGCCGCCTGCTGCTGATGGCGCGCAAGCTGTTCCGCTTCATGACCATGCTGGCGGTGCCGGCCGTGGTATTCGGGCTGTGGCTTTACCTCGGCTACGGCATCGGGCGCGGCACGGGGCAGGGCTGGATGCATGCCAAGCTGGCGCTGGTGCTGGTGCTGATCGGCTACCACCACGGCTGCGGCGTGCTGCTGCGCAAGTTCGAGCGCGGCGCCAATACCCGCTCGCACACGTTCTATCGCTGGTTCAACGAGCTGCCGGTGCTGGTGTTGCTGGCGATCGTGATTCTGGTTGTCGTAAAGCCGTTCTAAGCTGTCGGGTTCCTACTGTTTTCGATGAGGTCGTGATGAGCAAGCAGGTCGAGTACTTTCTGGCGCCGCAATCGCCGTTCGTCTACCTGGGCCATGCCCGCTTTGTGGAAATCGCCAACCGCCACCAGGCGCAGGTGCTGCTGAAGCCGGCCGATCTGGGCAAGGTCTTCTCGGTGTCGGGCGGCTTGCCGCTGGCGCAGCGTCCGCCGCAGCGCCAGGCGTACCGGCTGGTCGAACTGGAGCGCTGGAGCCGGTTCCTGGGCATCCCCCTGAACCTGCATCCGACGTACTTCCCGGTGTCGGGCGATGCGGCGGCCAAGCTGATCATCGCGGCCCAGCTGGCGCACGGCACGGCCCGGGCGCTGGCGCTGACCGGCGCCATCACGCGGGCCGTCTGGGCCGAGCAGCGCAATATTGCCGATTCGGCCACGCTGGCGCAGATTGCCGACGAGAACGGCCTCGACGGCACCAGCCTGCTCAAGGCCAGCGAAGGGCAGGCCGTGCAGGCCGCCTATGCGCAGAACACGCAGGATGCGATTTCCGCCAACGTGTTCGGCGCCCCGTGGTTCGTCCATGACGGCCAACCGTACTGGGGCCAGGACCGGCTCGACTTCCTCGACCGCGCCCTGGCGGCAGGCTGATCGGCAAACCGGATCCACGCCTTACCCGTCCGCGTTGCGGACGTTTTTGTTTTCAGGAATGACTCGCCATGACCCAAGCCTTCTTTGCTCCTTGCCCGCGTGGCCTTGAACCGGCACTGGCCGAGGAGCTGCGCGAGATTGCGCAGTACCCGGCCGTGGTGGCTGCGGCGCCGTTCGAGGTGCATCGCGAAATGCCGGGCGGCGTGACGTTTTCGGGCGAGATGGCCGCGGCCTATGCGGTCAACCTGCATTCGCGGATTGCCAGCCGTGTGCTGCTGCGCGTGGCACAGCGCGGCTACCGCCACGAGGACGATATCTATTCGCTGACGCGCCAGCAGCGCTGGGAGCAGTGGTTCTCGCCCGACGAGACGCTGCGTGTGGACATCACCGCCCACAAGTCGCAGCTGCGCAGCCTCAATTTCACGGCGCTGCGTGTCAAGGACGGCGTCTGCGATGCCATGCGCGAGCGCCTGGGTGCTCGCCCCAGCGTCGATACGGTCAGCCCCGACGTCCGCATCTACGCGCACCTGACCGAGACCGATTGCACGCTCTACCTGGACACCACGGGCGAGCCGCTGTTCAAGCGCGGCTGGCGCATGGAAAAGGGCGAGGCACCGCTCAAGGAAAACCTTGCCGCCGGCATTCTGCGCCTGGCCGGCTGGGTGCCCGGTCAGACCAACCGGCCGTTCTTCGATCCGATGTGCGGCAGCGGCACGTTCCTGGTGGAGGCCGCTCAGGTGGCGCTGGGTATTGCGCCGGGTGTGGGCCGCACGTTTGCGTTCGAATGGCTGAAGGGCGCGGACACCCGGGCTTGGCAGGCATTGCGTGCCGATGCGCAACGCGCGCGCGAATCCGCCGCCAGCCGCACGGCAGGCCTGCAGATCGCGGGTTCCGATATTTCGACCGACATGCTGTCGATGGCGCAGGCCAACTGGCGGCGCGCCGGGCTGCCCGACGATGTGGCGCTGAAACAGGTGGATGCCCGCTTCGTGCAGCCGCCGTTTGCCGAACCGGGCCTGATGATGATGAATCCGCCGTACGGCGAGCGTATCGCGGTGCGCGGCAGTCGGCGCGATGCCATGCAGGACGCCCCGCCGGACGAAGCGGAAGAGGCCGCCGCCAACCAGTTCGCCAGCGCCTTTGCCACGACGCTCAAGCAGAATTTCGCGGGATGGCAGGCCTGGGTGTTCACCGGTGACCTGACCATTCCCAAGCGGTTGCGTCTGAAGGAATCACGCCGCACGCCGCTCTACAACGGCAATATCGAATGCCGGCTGTTCCGCTTCGACATGGTCCGCGGGGGAAATCGGGAAGGGCAGAAGGACGGCCCGAAGGAAGACCCGAAGAAGGATTGATGCAGGAGAAGCGGCTTCTCCTTTTCCGCACGCTGTGGCGGAAAGGAGCAAGCCGCGTGCAGGCTTATGCGAGCTTGTTTCGGCCAGTCATCGCCGTGCCGTTGCGCGAGAATTCCGACAGGAAACTCTGCAGGCTGACCACCGGTTCCTGCAGCATGTGGCGCGGCAGGTCGAACAGTGCGTAGAAGTATTCCTCGTTGCCCTCGCAGCGCTCTGCGGGCAGGCAATACTGTTCCCAGTCCACGCAGGCCGGTGTGTACATGCCGTTGCCGGGCCAGAAGAACGGCACGATACGGCCCTCGCGCAGCCCCTCGATCAACGCCGCCGGCGCCTCGTAGGCTTCGGCCGATTCCACCTGGCTCATCAGTCCGGCGCGGGTTTCGATCACCATCAGCGTGGCATGGCCCTGTGCGGTCAGCAGCAGCATCCCCACCGGGTTCGGGAACAGGTAGTACTCGATGAAGCCATAGCGCGCGGCCGTCTGGCGGACGCGGTCGGCCATGATCGGGTCCGACAGGAACGAGTAAGAATGGCGCGTGAGCAGATCGCGCAGCGTGCGGGAGATCGACGCAAAGTACTGCTGCTGCAGCGCATCGATTTCGTCGTTCAGGCGCGCGACCATGTTCGGATCGTGCTTCTTCACGTAGCGGTCGATCAGCCCGTGGTTGAAGCCCTGCACGGCGATGCTTTCATCGGCCGTGCCGGTCAGCAGGATGGTCTTGCACGGCAGGTCTTCCAGCGCCTGGCAGAATTCGAGCCCGTCCATCTGCGGCATGGAGTAGTCAACCACCACCACGCCCGGCTGCAGGAAGCGATGCACGTCGTGGATCTGCCGATGGATGCGGTCGACATCGAGTTGCACCGTGCGGCGCTCGGACAGGAAGGTCAGGTCGTCGTGCGTGACACGCACCGGCAGGAATGCAGGATGGCGCGTGGCATATGCTTCGCGAATCCATGTCAGCGCGTCGCGCGGATCGGTGAAGCTGACCACCGCGCGCGATGCATCCATCTGGAAAGCCAGGCTGTCGATAAACGACTTGCTATCGTCCACCAGTACCGTCAGTACGGGGTGATGGAAAACCGACAGGTTCCGGTCGTGCGCGGGGAATGTCATGGTGCGATCAAATCTGGCCGCCGGCCGCAAGGGGGAAAAAGAACGGGGCAAGCCAGTATAGCGCCTGCATCTGCATGCGCAACCAGACCACGCAAAAGGAAACGGCCAGCGTTGGTTGCTGGCCGCACTACTTCGATTTTATTGATTACAGGTCTGCGCGTTGCTTTATTCACTCGGCAGAACTGCGGGCCTGACGGCCACTACCTGACATTAACGGCAGCTTATTCCACGGCCTTGAACATGTCCTCCACCACCTTCTTGGCGTCGCCGAACACCATCATGGTCTTGTCCATGTAGAACAGCTCGTTGTCCAGGCCCGCGTAGCCGGCGGCCATCGAGCGCTTGTTCACGATGATGGTCTTGGCCTTGTAGGCTTCCAGGATCGGCATGCCGGCGATCGGCGATTTCGGATCCGTCTTGGCGGACGGGTTGACCACGTCGTTGGCGCCCAGCACCAGCACCACGTCGGCCTGGCCGAATTCGCTGTTGATGTCCTCCATCTCGAACACCTGGTCGTACGGCACCTCGGCTTCGGCCAGCAGCACGTTCATATGGCCCGGCATGCGGCCCGCCACGGGGTGGATGGCGTACTTCACCGTCACACCGTGCTCGGTCAGCTTCTCGGTCAATTCTTTAAGTGCATGCTGCGCACGGGCCACCGCCAGGCCGTAGCCCGGCACGATGATCACGGTTTCGGCGTTGCTCATCACGAACGCGGCGTCGTCGGCCGAGCCGGACTTCACGTTGCGCTGCGCCTGCGCGCCAGCCGGGCCGGCTGACGATGCCTCGGCACCGAAGCCGCCCAGGATCACGTTGAAGAACGAGCGGTTCATCGCACGGCACATGATGTACGAGAGGATGGCACCCGAGGAGCCCACCAGCGAACCGGCGATGATCAGCATCGGATTGTTCAGCGAGAAGCCGATGCCCGCCGCCGCCCAGCCCGAGTACGAGTTCAGCATCGACACCACCACGGGCATGTCGGCGCCGCCGATCGGAATGATGATCAGTACGCCCAGCACGAAGGCGATCGCCAGCATGATCAGGAACGGCAGCCACGACTGCGACATGAAGAAGATCACGCCGAAGCCGATCATGGCGATGGCCAGCAGCAGGTTCAGCCAGTGCTGGCCGGGAAACACCACCGGCGCGCCCTGGAACAGGCGGAACTTGTAGCGGCCCGACAGCTTGCCGAACGCGATGACCGAGCCCGAGAACGTGATCGCGCCCACGAAGCAGCCGATGAACAGTTCGATACGGTTGCCCAGCGGAATCAGGTGCGTGCCGGCCGGCGTGATGCCGAACGCGGCGGGCTCCGCCACGGCTGCCACGGCGATGAACACCGCAGCGAGACCGATCAGCGAGTGCATTGCGGCCACCAGCTCGGGCATCTTGGTCATCTCGACCTTGCGTGCCACGTAGGCGCCAATACCGCCGCCCACCACCAGCGCGCCGAAGATCAGCGCCAGACCGGTGCCCACCGACGATTGTGCAGCGCCCACTGCCAGGAACTCGTTCTTGAGCTTGACGATCAGCACCAGCGTGGTCACCACGGCAATCGCCATGCCGATCATGCCGAACGCATTGCCCTTGCGGGCCGATGCCGGATGCGACAGCCCCTTCAGGGCCTGGATGAAGCAGACCGACGCCACCAGGTACAGCAGCGTCACAAGGTTCATGCTGATGCCTTCCATCACGCACCTCCCTTGGCGGCTTCGGCACCGGCCTTGGCGCGGGGTTCCTTCTTCTTGAACATCTCCAGCATGCGCTGGGTCACCAGGAAGCCACCGAACACGTTCACCGCGGCCAGTGCCACGGCCAGCGTGCCCATCACGCGGCCCACGCCGCCTTCGGTCAGGCCGGCTGCCAGCATGGCACCGACGATGATGATGGCCGAGATTGCATTGGTCACGGCCATCAGCGGGGTGTGCAGCGCGGGCGTGACCGTCCACACCACGTGGTAACCCACGTAAATTGCCAGCACGAAGATGATCAGGTTGATCACCGTGTGGTTCACCATCTCCATCGACTTCTCCTCCGTTGCTTTTGAATACTGCCGAGCGTCGCGTCCGCGCAGGCGGGCTGAAACTGCAGGATCAAACTTGCCGGGGACGCGGCGGGCCGTGGCGCTGGGCTCTTTTCAGCGCCGCGGCATCTTCAGACGGGAATGTCAGGCGGCCTGTTGCCTGACTACCTGGCCGTCCTTGCACATCAGGCAGGCGGCAACGATGTCGTCTTCCAGGTTCAGCGTGTAGCGGCCGTCCTTGTCGACGATCAACTTCAGGAAGTCGAGCACGTTGCGCGCGTAGAGCGCGGACGCGTCGGCCGCCACCATGCTGGCCAGGTTGGTATGGCCGATCAGGACCACGCCGTGGCGTTCCACCACTTCGTCGGCCACGGTCAGCGGGCAGTTGCCGCCTTGCGCGGCGGCCAGGTCGACCACCACCGAACCGGGCTTCATCTGCTTGACGGTGTCCTCGGTCAGCAGCACCGGGGCGCGGCGGCCGGGGATCAGGGCCGTGGTGATGATGATGTCGGCCTGCGTGGCGCGCTGGTGCACCAGTTCGGCCTGGCGGCGCATCCAGTCGGCCGGCATCGGGCGCGCATAGCCGCCCACGCCCTGCGCGATCTCGCGCTCCTCGTCGGTCACGAACGGCACGTCCAGGAACTTGGCACCCAGCGATTCGATCTGTTCCTTTACGGCAGGACGCACGTCGGAGGCCTCGATCACGGCGCCCAGGCGCTTGGCGGTGGCGATGGCCTGCAGGCCCGCCACGCCGGCGCCGAGGATCAGCACACGGGCGGCCTTGACGGTGCCGGCGGCGGTCATCAGCATCGGCATGAAGCGCTGGTAGTGGTGCGCGGCCACCAGCACGGCCTTGTAGCCGGCAATGTTGGCTTGAGACGACAGTACGTCCATGCTCTGCGCGCGCGTGGTGCGCGGTGCGGCTTCGAGCGCGAACGCCGTGACGGCCGCGGTGGCCATGCGGGCGTTGTTCTCGACGTCGAACGGATTGAGCATGCCGACCAGTACCGAGCCGGGCTTCATCTGCCCGCGCTCGGCATCGTCGGGTGCACGCACCTTGAGCACGAGTTCGGCGCCCAGCGCGTCGGCTGCGGAGCCTACGCGGGCGCCGGCCGCCTCGAATGCGGCATCGGGAATGCTGGCACGCACGCCGGCGCCGGCTTGCACCGTCACCTGATGGCCTTGCGCAATGTACTTCTTGACGGTCTCCGGGGTGGCGGCGACACGCGTCTCACCTGCCCGCGTCTCAAGCGGGATACCGATATGCATCGTCAATTTCTCCTGTCTGGCGTCGTTCGTAATCTGGCCGGGCCAACGTCCTCGCCCGTTGATGCATTGCAAAAGAATGCGTCAATTTTTGCGCAGCTTACCCGAAACTTACGTTCGGTGGTGACTCACCGGTCGGGTATATGTGCTTTGACCGAAACTCATTTTTTCTGCTCATGAAATGGCTTGTTTGATGCACATCGTATTACCTTGAATATTTGCTATTGATGAAATGACATCGGCATCACCTGAATTCTTGATGCCGATTTGATGCGCGGCTGCGTATCGTGGCGTTCACGTCTCTTTCGAGGCGTTTTCCCCACTACGCCCACGTTTTTTCATCGATGATCGCAACCCGCCTGATGACCTCGGCGCCGGCCACGCTGGCCGCCGCCATCCTGCTTGCCACCCCGTTTTGCAGTGCATTCGCGCAACAGGCTTCCCCCGACAATGCCCAGCCGGCATCGCCGCATACATTCACGGCCAACGTGTCCGTGGTATCCGATTACCGCTACCGCGGCATCAGCCAGACCGACCGGCGCCCGGCCATCCAGGGCGGCTTCGACTATGCCCACGAGAGCGGCTTCTACGTCGGCAACTGGAACTCGAGTATCAGCTGGCTTGGCGACGCCGACGCGTCTGTGTCCGCGCCCGTCGAGATGGATTTCTATGGCGGCTTCAAGAACACGTTCAAGCTGGCCGACCAGGAATTCAATTACGACCTGGGCGTGCTCGAGTACTACTATCCGGGCGGCTACACGGCTACGCGCCCCTACACCACCGAGCTGTATGCCGGCATCGGGTGGGGGCCGGTCTTCCTGAAGTACTCGCACGCCGTGACCAACCTGTTCGGGTTTGCCGACAGCAAGAACAGCTACTACGTCGACCTGACGGCCAACCTGCCGCTGAACGTGTGGGGACTCACGCTGAACGCGCATGTCGGCTACCAGGGCGTGCAGCATTTCAGCGATGCGTCGTACACCGACTGGAAGATCGGCCTGACGAAGGACCTGGGCAACGGCTTCGCGCTGGCCGTCGCCTATATCGACACGAACGCCAGCAAGGCCGCCTACACGAACACGCGCGGGCGCTATCTGGGCAAGGCCACGGCTTTCGCGTCGATCACGAAGACGTTCTGAGCGCCCCAGGCCCGCCGGAGCGCCTGCGTCTTTACGCGTTCTTGATGGCGGGCCGGCCAAACGCTGCATCAAATTGAGGCCGCTCTCCCTAGCATGGAGCCATGTTCAACAGACGATCCGCCCCGCGCGGATCATCGCTTCATGCGACAGTCATCGAGTCTCGCCATGGCCTTTGCATCGGTTCCGCGACGCCGTGTCATTGCCCAGGATCCATGGATTCGCCTGCGGCTGGCCGTCTCGTCGTCACAGGTATTCGCGCTGCGCCAGACACTGCATCGCGCGATTGGCAACATGGCGCGCATCTACGTGGTGGAAGTGGACCATCGCAACGGCGAGACCACGCTGCACGTGGAGGTGGAACGCGGCGACCGCGACGCCGCCATGCACGCCATCATGGCGGCCTTGCCCGCTGCCGAATTCGGCGTGGCCACGGTGCTCGGAGACGACCATGGCACGCATTGACCCGCAGCGCGGCGCGATTGCCGACGGCCTCTGGCTGCCGATGGTCACGCCGTTGCGCAATGACCAGGTGGATCTGGATGCAGCGCAGCGCCTGGCGTCGCACTACGCCGCAGCCAGCGTCGATGGCCTGATCGTGCTGGGCACGACAGGCGAGGGCGGCCTGCTGACCGATGCCGAACGATTCATGCTGACGGCGGCCGTGCTCGAAGCCGTCGGTGGCACGCTGCCAGTGATGGCAGGTGTGGGCGGCGTGGCTACCCACGCCGTATGCGAGCAGGTGCGCCGGCTCGACCGCCTGCCACTGGCCGGCTACCTGGTGCCCCCGCCGTATTACCTGCGCGTATCGGACGAAGGCATCGCCTGGCATATGCGCAGCGTGGCGGCCCAGACCGGCAAGCCGCTGATGCTCTACAACGTGCCCCGGCGCACCGGCTGCACGATTTCCCCGGAACTGGCGTGGCGTCTGGCCGCCCATCCGCAGATCGTGGCCGTCAAGGAATGCGACTCCGCCGGCATGCGCACGCTTGCCATGCAGGACCTGATCGGCGTGTATTGCGGCGACGATGCGTCGATGCTCGACCACCTGCTGCGCGGCGGCCAGGGCATCGTGCCGGCTGCGGCACACGTGCGGCCCGACCTGTTCGTGCGGCTGCTGCATCTGGCGCGCACCGGCCGCGACGAGGCCGCCCGGGCACTGTTCCGGCAGCTGTCGCCGCTGATCGGGCTGATGTTCGCCGAGCCCAATCCCGCACCCGTGAAGGCCGCGCTGGCGCTGGCCGGCATGACCACGGCAGAAGTGCGCCGCCCGCTGACACCGGCGTCGAAGTCACTTGTGGCCCGCATCGACGCGGCCATCGCCTTGCTGCCCCCGATGCTCACGGCCGAGGCCGCCTGAAACTCCGCGCGCAATGCACGTTCCAACGGCAACCGGTAAAATGCCGGATTGCTTAAAAAATGTGCATCATGTCACGTGAATGGATTGCCAGCGTCACCGTTGCCGCCGTCATTGAACGCGGCGGCCGCTTTCTGCTGGTGGAAGAGGAAACGGCCGATGGCCTGCGCCTGAACCAGCCCGCGGGCCACCTGGAGCCTGGCGAGAGCCTGATCCGCGCCGTTGTCCGCGAAACGCTCGAAGAAACCGCCCACACGTTCGAACCGCGCGCGCTGCTTGGCTGCTACATGAGCCGCGGCCGCTCGTCGCGCGACGGTGGCGATACCACCTACATCCGCTTCGGGTTCACGGGCGACCTGGGTTCGCTCGACGCCGGCCGCCAGCTGGACACCGGCATCGTCCGCACCGTCTGGATGACAGCCGAGGAACTGCGTGCCTGCGCCGACCGCCATCGCTCGCCGCTGGTAATGGCCTGCGTCGACGACTACCTGGCCGGCAAGCGCTTTGCGCTGGACCTGCTGCACACCCATCCCACCGCCATCGCCAGCGCTACCGACGCGGCCGTGGCCGCAGCGGCGGGGCAGTCATCGGGGGCAGCACTGTGAGCGGCAAGCGAGTGGTGGTGGGCATGTCGGGCGGCGTGGATTCGTCGGTCACGGCATGGCTGCTCAAGCAGCAGGGGTACGAGGTCATCGGCCTGTTCATGAAGAACTGGGAAGACGATGACGACAGCGAGTATTGCTCCACGCGCCAGGACTGGCTCGACGTGGCGTCCGTGGCCGACGTGATCGGCGTGGACGTGGAGGCCGTCAACTTCGCCGCCGAATACAAGGACCGCGTGTTCGCCGATTTCCTGCGCGAATATTCGGCCGGCCGCACGCCGAACCCGGACGTGCTCTGCAACGCCGAAATCAAGTTCAAGGCCTTCCTGGACCACGCGATGTCGCTGGGCGCCGAACTGATTGCCACGGGCCACTATGCGCGCGTGCGCCAGGCATCCAACGGCAAGTTCGAATTGCTCAAGGCATTCGACCACACCAAGGACCAGAGCTACTTCCTGCACCGCCTGAACCAGGCGCAACTGTCGCGCACGATGTTCCCGCTGGGCGAAATTCCGAAGACCCGCGTGCGCGAGATCGCCGCCGAAATCGGCCTGCCGAACGCGAAGAAGAAGGACTCCACCGGCATCTGCTTTATTGGCGAACGCCCGTTCCGGGACTTCCTCAATCGCTACCTGCCGACCAAGCCGGGCCCGATGGTGACAGATGAAGGCAAGGTCGTCGGCCAACACATCGGCCTGGCGTTCTACACGCTGGGCCAGCGCAAGGGCATCGGTCTGGGCGGCAGCAAGGACGGCAGCGGCGACGCGTGGTACGTGGCCCGCAAGGACATGGCATCGAACACGCTGTACGTGGTGCAAGGCCACGACCACCCGTGGCTGCTGAAACCCGAACTCGACGCAGCCGACCTGTCGTGGGTGGCCGGAGAACCCCCGCTCGCCGGCGCAACGATGGCCGCCAAGACGCGGTATCGGCAGAGCGACGCCCCCTGCACGGTGGTGACGGCGGAAGGCGATGCACTGCGTCTTTCGTTCGACGAAGCGCAGTGGGCGGTGACGCCTGGACAGTCCGCCGTGTTGTATGACGGGGAGGTTTGTCTGGGTGGGGGGATTATTCGGTAGGGGAAAGGGTCAAGGCACTTTCTTTGTTGTAGAAGGCTTGCTTGGTTCGTTCAGCCCCGGGTATCCACGACAAATATCGCACCATGAACTCTAGCGACCTCAAGGACATTCAACGGTCAGCGTCCAGCTCAAACATGCGGAAAAAGAGCCGCCCGACTTTCTTTACCACGGGACGGCGACTCGTTTCCTGCCTTCCATCATGGAGCATGGCCTGGTCCCCGGATCTCGCCATCACGTCCATCTTTCGGCCGACCGGGAAACCGCCATCGCCGTGGGAAAGCGGTATGGTAGTCCGGTGATATTGAAAATCGCGGCTTCCAAGATGAGGTTGGAGGGGATTAAGTTCTTCCAAGCCGAGAATGACGTCTGGCTGACGGATTGGGTGGCTGCCAGATTTATTGATCAAGACAGTTCGGATTTATAGTTGAGCGATTCGACCTGAGCGGCTTCCATCCAGGTAGTGAAATTATCATAAGAGAGGTTTTCCCACGGCAGCGTCTTTGGCGTGGCATAGTCGTATACGAAGACAGACGGCTCACCCGACGTGTCCGTCCCGTCAAAACACGCCAGCACCACCCACCCATCGTTATAGAAGCCAGTCTGATCGTCGATCATGGCGAATGGGATTAGCGGTCGTTCCGGAAATCCTTGCAGCATCCTGCCGTAATAGGATAGGGAGGCGGGAACATCCTTCGCTAAGAATCTCCATGGCTGCAAGTCTGGAAGCCGATTGAAAGTAACGAGCTCTATATATTCTCTCGGAAGGATAAATCCGGGTGGCAAAATTGGGGAATTGAATAGATAGTTCATGATTATTTTTTTCCTTTGATACTAGGTGCTTCCGATGAGCCATAAGGGTTGCTACTTGCAAAACCCCCGTGAAAAATCTGGTCTTCATATCGATAGCTGGTTCCATTCCGCCATAAACTTCATGTATGTGAAGTTTCTTCCTAAGTACGTTCGTGAATCTGTGCACGTCCTGCATAATAATATTTGCGTTGGCAGTTGACGATTCATCGAACGATTACCGCTTCCCCTTTTCCATGTCGATGGGAATCAATATCTCCCCAAATTTCATCCCGTGTCTTTCAAATGAACCTTCGATGCGCTCCATGAGGGGTTCGCAGGCGTTTGATGACAAGTCGATGTGAAAATTTTCTATCAAATCCCTCGTCTCTTCTGATGCGGTCAATTCAGGTTCGATCCAATATAGCGCACCATATTTTTCAAAGTCCTTGGCATCGAATGGGTTGTGATTTGCTAGGTGGCGTGCGAACCCATAATGGCCATCTATGTCGTGGGAAATAATCCATTTCTCGTCAAGATGTAACAAATTGCATCGCAGACATCGATATATCATTTCCACTGCGAATTGCCATATTTCGTGAGCGTTGATCGGGGCTGGCTGCCGCCCTCCAATGAATGCATCTGGACAATAGGCATCCAAGGTTGTCAGGTACAGATAATCCTGAAGCGTCGAGGCTTCGATTGGTGACATCTTCATAGCCGGTCCTAGCGTGGAAATTTAAGCTTCAATATACTTGGCTTGCCTTTCGGCGATGAATTCAAAGTGTTGATACTTAGGTCGTTAATTTCAACCGTAGCGGTCGTCGGCAATGTATCCTTACTAGCCTGCCCAGCGGGCCTGAACGTTATCCAACCGCCTTCTGATGTTTGGGCACGCCAGCAGCCCTCGCAATTATCGATTGGTACGGATTTGGTGGGCGGTTTCCCGCCGATTATCCGTCCTAATCGCATGTCGGATATCTACTATCGCTAATGGTCCGGCGGTAAGCGTCGAGTCTTCGATTGATGCCATCTCAATAGTCAGGCGACGTTTCGTTAATCGAATGGTAGCGGACCCGTCGCCCTGTTCGTGAAAAATCTGGTTTTCATGTCGATTGCTGGTTCCATTCCGCCATAAACCTCATGTATATGGAATTTCTTCCTAAGCCCGTTCGCGAATTTGTACATGTCCCGCATAATCATATTTGCGTTGGCAGTTGACGGTTCACCGAACGATAGTTCGACGTCGTAGATATTTTCAAATTTTATGATCCGAAGAAGAATCATAGGGATGAGCGAAGGTCTCGCTAGATGAAATGAATGCAAGTTTATGGACATGCAATCATTGCCCTCGTTTTTCTGTATTTCATTGAGGGCAGTTGCTAACAAGTCATGTGCATATTGGCAGGGAGGAGAGGGAGAAATTACTCTCGCAGTTCGAAAGGACAATAATTCAAGAATCTCATTCAGGTGGACTTCTGGTACTCCACCAAGTACGACCTCGTATGCTTCGGTCATGGCAATTAGTCAATGAATGATTCTGGCTCGGAATTTACTTCGATCGGTAAGCGCGTCCAAGAAGTCCGCCAGCGGCTGTTCGAACGGCTCAGCTGCATTGCTTGCCTTACTCGATTGGCGATAGTCGTGCTGCCATTACGCTAACAATCGGTGAATGGGACCATATGAATGATCGATGCGTTGTCTCGGATAGCCTGTTTTTTCGTGATTCAACTTCTGGAATCCAACGCTCGCCATTAAATAATCGAAAATTTATTGGAATTTTCCGTTGTCTTAATGGTGGCGAGTAATGAGCGGTTCGTCAAAACACAGTACGTTAATTACGTCGTTATCAGTCAGGATGATAAAATGGATCATTTCATCAACTTTCCGTATCGCAAAGGTTTCGGTTGACAACCAGTTCAGTAAACTGCTGTCTTGGGCTCTGATTACTGGTGTGCCGAGCAAGTTGAAATTGTTAATTTCTTCCAGCGTGCGAAGTGCATCCCCCTCGTCTTGTTTGGAGTAAAAAATATATCCATCAAATCGGATGGAAAGTCGATAATCGGCGCCATCCGAAATTTCTACTATTAGATCTCCGTTGATGTCCTCGAGCCTGTCAAAGCGGAGGGGCGAGCGTGGAAGGAGATTGTGACGGAATGCGCCGTATTTTTTCATGAGCCGTACCTTACTTTTTGCTTTCGTTTTCCTTCCGTCCTGTACGGAGCACGAAAATTCAGTTATGTGGAAATATTCCCGCTTGCTGCGTACGGCGGGCCTCCGCGTCCAGGGCCAGGTCATCCAGATGTCCCCGCCGGCTGGGGCCCATTCGCCAGCAAGCTTGCACCCGAAGTGATTCGACTTGGCGCCCATCTTTTTGCGGCAAACTCACGCTCCCAGTTTGCAGTATTCATCGAGACTCTTGGTGGCCGAATGGGCTAATTCCAATCGATAAATCCACCGGGCATACGCCACCCGATTCCCGCCGGGCATTCGTCGGTGAAGAACCAAACTCCATTATTAAGATTCTCGTCGTCCTGCGGGAATGCTATTTGGAAGTTTGATAATGTCTCCTCGATACTCCATGTGAGCAAATGTCCTTGTTTGGCGAGGAGAATTTTCTTCTCTTCTAGCATTTTTTTGAGCGCCCAAAGAAACAATGCCTTTCGGTCGTCGTAAGATTGTGCATCCTGACTTATATAAAACCAAATGGCATCAAGTCCCATTCCCGTTGAATTGAAAATGATAAAATTGTATCGTGTCTTGGAAATCATCTTTTTACCTAAACTTCAATTCAAATTGCTTTTTCTTTTGGGCGAGTTGGTCAAGCTCCTTACTGCCGAGCAAATCAATGGTCCAGCGAGCCCCGGTAACCGACGCGGAACCTGAAACAGAGCGCAATGTTACTGTTTCGCCATTCTGAAGTTTCGCCAGCCAGACATTCGAGGCCGCATGCATCACCGGAGCATCGCCAGCCAGGGTATGTTGGGGGAATCTTTTCATAAAAAGTTCGAATACACTAACCATAAAGTGTCTCGATTCAGGTTGGAAAGCCGAAGCTCTTGCCTACGTATTCAAGTCCAAATCGGGAAATGCCTCGCGATACTGGTCTGGAAAATAGTAAGGGTCCGGAAATCGCAGACTGCCCGGTTCATCGTATTTTAAGTTGGAGATTTTTCGGATATCCTCCGCCAGTGCATCGAATGCCGAACCCACATTCATCGCGTAAATACGCATATCTATTAGTGCTGCTCGCATAGCCAAGGTATCGTTATCCCTCCGTGCCATCTCGCACACTCCTGAAAATCCCACGAGTTTCTGGATATCTCGTCGTAGGCCTTGATTCAGATCGGCCTTGTAGCTCATGCGCCATTGGGACGTACCCTCCTCCTCATTCCACCCGTCCGCCATGTCCTCGCGCGTCACCCCGTGCGCGCCTGCCAAAGCTATCAGCGAATCCCTCAGTGCATTCAAGTCGATCATGGTGTTAATTCCTTAGTTTGCGTCCTTTCCGCTGCAGCAGTTTTTTCTCGATTCACCGTTCCGTCCAAATTCAATACAACGCGCACGTTCCCTCGTTTGTCGAAGACTTCGAGATGGTTCTTGTGCAAACCATCCAAGTGGAGCTGGTCTCCTCTCTGTAGAATTCCAATTGGCTCCCGTAGCTGGCCAGGGCTTCGTCGATCGATTGGCCGGTCAGGGCCTGTTGCTGGTCGCCATCCCGGATCGTCACCGCCGATTCAGGCTGCCCGATACGGCGCCGCCGCCGAATGTCAGGCTGCCGCCCAGGCTCCGGTCCTTGCTGCGGTAGCCGTGCAGGTCCTGCAGGCTTTCGATATTGAGGTTGCCGCCGATGCCGGCCACGACGCGGTTTTCGCCCACCACCGCGCCGGCCAGCGTCGTGTCGCCGCCGGATTCGATCACCAGCGTCTTGCCGGCGTTGACATGGGTATTCCGCCATGTCACGTCCTGTCCGGATCCGTTGCCCCGTGATCCGCTCGCGCTGACCGTCACGCCGACCTGCGCCGGCCCCTTCGCGCCAATCTGCGCCGATACGCCCAACCCTGCGCTGGAGCCGCTGCTTTTGCGGTCCATGTCCGAGGTGTTCTTCGCCGCGAGCAGCGCCACCTTGCCGGCGGCTTTCAGGCCGAGATTGCCTCCTGCGCTGACATCGCTGCCACGAATCGTCAGGGTCGAATCGACTCCCGCTCCGGTCGCACGAATGCGTACGTCCCCGCCTGCTGCAATGGTCGATCCGGCGGCCTTATCGCTGCGGGTCGTGGTCCGGCTGTCGTTCTGGCTGGTACCGAGCGACACGGAAACGCCGATGCCGCCCGCGGCCTTGGGATCCGCCTTGATCGCGTCGGCGGCGTTCGTCGCGGCCAGTGCGGTGGTGACCCCTGCCAGCGCCTTCATGCGGGAATCGGACGTCTGGCTCGCCGCGCGCGACATCTGCTGCGCGGTCTGTGCCATCGAGATCACTGGCGAGGGCGTTTCATCGCTGGGCAGCGTTTCGGCGGCGGTGGCTGCCGGTCGCTCCAGCCGGGCTTCGGGCTCCGCCTCCATGCGTTCGCGCAGGGCGCGCTCGCGATCCTGCTGGCGCAACAGTTCCGGGGTAGCGGGCGATGTTGCCGCTGGGTGCGGGCCGGGCTGCGCCAGGACAGGACCGGGCAGGGCCGTCGGCAGGCCGAGTGCGATGAGTTGGACCAGTGGCGCGAGCGCCGTGAGCACGCCGGGTGCGCGCAGCCGCCATCGCGCACGCGAGTGACCTGTATCGAGATGTCTTGTCGTGACCCTGTGATGACCCACAATCCCGCTCCGACGTTGGATCGGCGCAAGATGGGTGTGCTTGTCGGAAGGGTGGTGGACGTTGCGTCCACTGACCGTCCACGCGCCGGATCAGCGCGGGACGTTAGCGGGGAGCGCGATGGCCGGAAATCATAGAAATCTTGAAGATTTCCGGCGAACAGTAAAAATACGTCTACCGTTGTATCGCGCTGACGATGTGTGTCAGAAATGCGGCACTTTTTGCCGCAGGGTCACGCCGCCGGCGGCGCTGTGTCGATGAACGACTGGCGTTTCTCGATCTTGTCCTGGAACGCCACCAGGTTGGCGTACTGGTCACGCCAGGCGATGTCGGGGAAGCGGAAGTCCAGGTAGGCCAGTGCGCAGCCCACGGACACGTCGGCCAGGGTGTAGTGGATGCCGGTGCACCACGGCTTGTCGGCCAGGCCCTTCGACATGGCGGCCAGTGCGGCATCGATCTTGCCGCGCTGGCGCGCGACCCAGCTTTTGCTGCGTTCGGCGGGCTGGCGCTGGGTGCCTTCCAGGCGAACCAGCAGGGCGGCGTCCAGCAGGCCATCGGCCAGCGCTTCCCAGCAGCGCACTTCCATGCGCTCGCGGCTGCCCTGCGGAATCAGGCGGCTGACGGGCGACAGCGTGTCCGCGTACTCGGCAATCACGCGTGAATCGAAGATCGCGCCACCGTCTTCCATGATCAGGCACGGCACCTTGCCGAGCGGGTTGAACTGACCAATGATGGTGTCGGGCGACCAGACGTTCTCCTCGATCATCTGGTAGTCGATCTTCTTCTCCGCCAGCACCACGCGCACCTTGCGCGCATACGGGCTGGTCTGGGACGCATACAGCTTCATGTTCTCCCCTTGAGCTTGTTATGAAGTGCATCGGCGCTCGGTGGCACGGGGTGCGCTGGCAGGCGCCGCGGCGTGCCCGATGGACTTCATAACAGGCTAATGGATGGGCGAGCGCGAGTATACATGCGGAGTGTCGGGAATGCGCCATCAATGCGGCCTTGCGCACGCTTGGATGGCTGGCCCCCACGGCGACCCGCACAGCGCCATGGCGCGATGGTAAAATCCCGCGTTGCGCGTTTGGCGCGGCGCTTGCGCCGTCTGCCGAACCGGCCCTTGCATCGGCAGGGCGATGCGGCGGATTCGCCGCATCAGGGCCTTGTCGCGTGGTTCCCAGCGCCCCCGCTCGAACCTCCACATTCCTCTTTTCTCCCGGTTGCCAGCATGTCCACGTCTTCCCTCTCGCCGCTCTCCGCCCTGTCTCCCATCGATGGCCGCTATGCCGCCAAGGCCGATGCACTGCGCGAATGGCTGTCCGAGGCGGCTTTCATGCGCAACCGCGTGAAGGTCGAGGTCAACTGGCTGATCGCGCTGGCCCAGGCCGGCCTGCCCGACGTGCCGAAGTTCTCGGCCGCTTCGGAAGCGAAGCTGCAGTCGCTGGTGGACAACTTCACCGAGGCCGACGCCGCCCGCATCAAGGAAATCGAAGCGGTCACGAACCACGACGTGAAGGCCGTCGAATACTGGCTCAAGGAGCAGGTCAAGGGCAACGCCGAGCTGGAAGCCGCCAGCGAGTTCATCCACTTCGCCTGCACCTCGGAAGACATCAACAACACGTCGCACGGCATGATGCTCAAGGGCGCCCGTGACGGCGTGATCGTGCCGGCGCTCAAGCGCGTGCTGGCCCGCCTGGTGGAACTGGCGAAGCTGAACGCCACGCAGCCGATGCTGTCGCGTACGCACGGCCAGCCGGCCAGCCCGACCACGCTGGGCAAGGAAATCGCCAACGTGGCAGCCCGCCTGGCACGTGCCATCGAGCGCGTGGAGCGTGTGGAACTGCTGGGCAAGATGAACGGCGCCGTTGGCAACTACAACGCGCACCTGTCGGCCTATCCGTCGTTCGACTGGGAGTCGTTCTCGAAGCAGGTGATCGAGCAGCGCCTGGGCCTGACGTTCAATCCGTACACCATCCAGATCGAGCCGCACGACTACATGGCCGAGCTGTTCGATGCCATCGCACGCGCCAACACGATCCTGCTGGACCTGAACCGCGACGTGTGGGGCTATATTGCGCTGGGCTACTTCAAGCAGAAGACCAAGGCCGGTGAAATTGGCTCTTCGACGATGCCGCACAAGGTCAACCCGATCGATTTCGAGAATTCGGAAGGCAACGTGGGCCTGGCCAACGCCGTGCTGCGCCACCTGTCGGAAAAGCTGCCGGTTTCGCGCTGGCAGCGTGACCTGACCGATTCCACCGTGCTGCGCAACATGGGTGTGGCCTTTGGCTACAGCCTGCTGGCCTACGAGGCCTGCCTGCGCGGCCTGGGCAAGCTGGAAACCAATCCCGAGCGCCTGAACGAAGACCTGGACAACTGCTGGGAAGTGCTGGCCGAGCCGGTGCAGACCGTGATGCGTCGCTTTGGCGTGCCCAACCCGTACGAGCAGTTGAAGGAACTGACGCGCGGCAAGGGCATCTCGCGCGAAGCCCTGCAGACGTTCGTGCAGGGCCTGGCGATTCCCGACGACGCCAAGCAGTTGCTGATGGAAATGACTCCGGCCAGCTATATCGGCAAGGCCGTGGAACTGGCAAACCGTATCTGATCGCCGTCACGGGCGTCGCGATATGCCGCGGCGCCGCAAGGCCGAAGCAAAGGGCTGACCCCGAGGGGTTGGCCCTTTTTGTTTGGCGCGCAAGTTTCGAAAGAAATTACCTCGCTGATACCAGCAGCCAATGCCGCACGGCTCCCGGTGGCGTTACGATCGGTTCCCGGGCGCAGGGTGCGACATCTCGACACATCAAATGATTTGAACAACTTCATGAAGTTCGGCGCTTCCAACGCAGGGCCGGTCACCTAATAATGCGAGAATTGGCAGCGAATGACCGGACCGCTACTGCAACAGACTGTCTTGGCGCCGACATAGCAGAATAAGTAATAAAGATCGAAGGGATTGACTGACATGGGTTTCAAAGCATCCGGGCCGGGGGGCCAGGCGACGTACACGGCCACCGCCATCGGCCTGCACTGGCTGATTGCCTTCGGCATCTTTGCCGCGTTCGGGCTGGGCCTGTACATGACGGGCATTCCCGGGCTGACACCGACCAAGCTCAAGCTGTTCTCGTGGCACAAATGGCTGGGCGTGACGATTTTCGTGGTGGCCGTGCTGCGCGTGCTCTGGCGCGCCACCCACGCTGCCCCGCCCGTGGCACCCGGTACGCCGGCCTGGCAGGCCAGGGCCGCCGCCGCGGCGCACCATCTGCTCTACCTGCTGATCCTGATCGTGCCGATCACGGGCTTTCTCTACAGTTCGGCCGCCGGCGTGCCGGTGGTGTACCTGGGCCTGTGGAAGCTGCCGTCGCTGATCGAGGCCAGCGACACGCTGAAGCCGATCCTGAAGTTCGCCCATGTCTGGCTGAATTACCTTATGGCCGCGATCGTGGTGGTGCATGCCGCCGCGGCCATCAAGCACCAGGTGGTGGATCGCGACGGCACGCTGGCCCGCATGATCCCGTTCCTGCGCTGATTTGCCGTAGTTCTTCGAACGCTTTGCCTGACCAACCGGCCGTGATGGCCAGTCACCACTGGAGTTCCAGATGAAACGCATGTCCCGTCCCGGCACGATCTTCGTGGCGGCCGCCCTGGCAACGGCTGGCCTGGCCGCCAATCTGGCATGGGCGCAGATCGATGCCGCAAAGAGCACGGTCACGGCCACCGCCAAGCAGATCGGCGTGCCGATGGAAGGCAAGTTCAGGAAGTTCGACGCCACCGTCGACTTCGATCCGGCCAAGCTGGCCACGTCGTCGGCCAAGGTCGAGATCGACGTGTCGACCTTCGAGATCGGCGATGCCGAGACCACCAAGGAAGTGAAAGGCAAGGACTGGTTCGACGCCGGCAAGTATCCGAAGGCCGTGTTCCAGTCGACCAGCATCAAGGCCGGCGCCGCCGGCAAGTATGACGTGGCCGGCAAGCTGACCATCAAGGGCAAGACGGTGGATGTGACCGTGCCCGCCACGTACAAGCAGGAAAACGGCAGCCTGGTGTTCGATGGCGTGCTGCCGATCAAGCGCACCACGTTCAACATCGGTGACGGCGAGTGGAAGGACACTTCCGTCGTGGCCGATGAAGTCCAGATCAAGTTCCACCTCGTGACCCCGGCAAAGAAGGGCTGAGGCAGGCTTTGCCGCGCTCACAGCTCCTTGGCCGTTTTTTATCGACCTTCCTCTCCAACTTCTTGACGGGAAACTCAAAAATGAAAATCCGCACCCTGATCGCCGCCGTTGCAGCAGCCTCCGCCGCCCTCGCTGCCGGCACCGCCATGGCCAACGCCACGACGTACAACATCGACCCGACCCATACCTACCCGAGCTTCGAAGCCGACCACCTGGGCGGCCTGTCGAAGTGGCGCGGCAAGTTCGACAAGTCCAGCGGTGTTGTGACGCTGGACCGCGCGGCCAAGGCCGGCACGGTCGACATCAAGATCGACGCCGCATCGATCGACTTCGGCAACAGCAAGCTGAACGAGCACGCCAAGAGCCCGGAAATGTTCGACGTGCAGGCTTTCCCGGATGCCACGTACAAGGGCAAGTTCTCGAAGTTCAAGGGCGACGTGCCGACCGAAGTGGACGGCGTGCTGACGCTGCGCGGCGTGTCGAAGCCGGTCAAGCTCGAGATCAAGGAATTCAAGTGCATCCAGCACCCGATGCTCAAGCGTGAGGCTTGCGGCGCCGACGCCGTGGCCCAGTTCAACCGTGCCGACTTCGGTATCGACTACGGTGCCAAGTACGGCTTCAAGCAGGACGTGAACCTGGCGATCCAGGTGGAAGCCGTCAAGGCCGACTGATCACGTGACGACACACTTCTGGCGGAAGTTGCGCCAGTGGAGAAATTGTCATTTCTCCAATACATAATGGAAAAATGGGCCAGCAGCATTGCTGGCTCATTTTTTTTGTGGTTTGCATACCCCCCTTCATTCAGCAAGTGGATTGTTGTACGGTTCAGAATTGCCACAGTACAATGGTTTGCCGCAGTCCCACCCTCAGGGGCGGCGTTCGCCCCGGTCTCCGCCGGCTGGCGCGCTCGTCCCCGCAACAGGTCACGCGCATCGATATGAGCATTGGCTGCATTCCCTGATTGGTTGTTTCGCCGCAAGACCCTTGCATTGAGCTGTACCCGGCCGACGCCCGCGGGCGCCGTGTCCCGCAGCGTTTCTCGGATTTCCCTGGCGCGATACCGTGTACTCCAAAACGCAAATCGATCCGGTAGTTAGCTTCCGCAACTCGCAGGGCGAGCAGGTGCGGGGCACGATCATCAATCTCCAGCGCAAGTCGCTGGTGATGGAAATCTACAATCCCTACTCGATTGTCCAGGTCAGCGAAGTATTGAGCGAGCTGAGCGTGCGCATGGGCGCGAAGAACGCGTACCTGGGCAAGGCCGTGGTCATGAGCCTGGTGAACACCGGCCTGACGGCTGTGGTGTCGCTGACGCTGATCGACGAGTGGCGCGAACTGACCGACGTGAACGATGCACCGAAATCGGTCGCACGCGAAGCCGAGATGTTCGTGCAGGACTGGGATACGCGCTTCAATATCCGCCGCGACTACCAGATCGTGGTCAACGAGATGCGCGCGTATCTGTCGGAAGTGTCACGCTGGGTGGAACAGGTGGACCTGACCGAGTCTCTGCCCAAGCGGGAAGGGCGCCTGCGCGAGGATGTGTTCTACGAACTGGCCACCCCGCTGATGGGGAAGGTGAAGACTTACCTCGACTGGCTCGAGGACGAGGCCCAGCGCGTGGATCAGGAACTGGCGCCGGTGCACCGCACCTATGCCCAGGCTGCGCTGCACCCGTTGCTGCTGCGCGCGCCGTTCGTGTATCGCACATTTACGAAGCCGCTCGGCTACGCGGGCGACTACGAGATGGTGAACCAGATCCTGAGCGATCCGCAGCAGGGTCCCACCACCTACTTCCAGATCGTCAACACGGCATTCCTGAAGGCGGCGGTGGCTACGGCGCACCGCAACCGGATTGACCTGCTGGTGGATTACCTGACCCGCCAGGCCGAACGGGCCCGGGCCGAAGGGCGGCAGTTCCGCGTGCTTAACGTGGGTTGCGGGCCGGCATTCGAGATCCAGCGCTTTGTCCGCGAGTATCCGAACCCCGAACTGCTGTCGTTCCAGCTGGTCGATTTCAGCGAGGAAACGCTGGGTTACACGCGGGCATCGGTGGAGCGTGCGGCCGCTGGCGCGGGCCACAAGGTGTCGGTCGAGATGGTTCACCAGTCGGTGCACGACCTGCTCAAGCGCCGCATTACCGCGGACGACCCAAGCGTACGCGAGTTCGATGCCGTCTACTGCGCCGGGCTGTTCGACTATCTGTCCGACAAGGTCTGCGCGCGCCTGCTCCAGTATTTTGCTTCGCGCTCGAAGCCGGACGGCCAGCTGCTGGTTACCAACGTCCACTCGGACAATCCCGAAAAATTCGGGATGGAACACCTGCTTGAGTGGTATCTGATCTATCGCGACGAGGCCGGGATGTCCTCGCTCTTGCCGGAGAACTCGCATGCCCACCGACTCTATGTCGATGAAACCGGCGTCAATGTCTTCGCCGAAGCCACTGTCCGTTGAGGTTTCGGACGCCGAAGACGCGGCCCCCCCCGCCAAGGTCATGAGTTCGAATCAACTTTACGCCGGATACCAGTCCGAACTGGCCGATTTTCGCCTGGCGTTCAGCCGCGGCGGCGCCTACACGGCCATCGCACTGGTACTGCTGGGCGTGGGGCTGGACTACGGCCAGTATCCGCATTTCCAGCTGCCGTTCGCAATTGCGCGCGTGGTGGTCTCGCTGATGATCGCCGGTGTCATCGTGGCGTTGTACAGCCAGGCCGGCCGGCGCTTCGCGCCGTGGCTGACCATGACCTGGCTGCTGCTGCCGCAGATCATGATCGCCTGGATGATCTCGCGCACCGAAGGCGTCGAGTCGCCATACTATGTGGGCCTGAACCTGGCGATCTTCGCATCGGGCATCGCGCTGCCGTTCGGGCTCTGGCAAAACCTGGTGTTTGGCGTCCTGTCGTACGTGCTCTACGCGGCCGCATGCCTGCTACATCCGGGCGGTGTCGAGCCGATGGGCACATTTATCGTCAATTCGCTATTTCTGCTGTTTGCGGCGGCGGCCAGCGGCGTGTACACGTTCTTCAATGAACGTGCACGCTTCATGCTGTTCCGGCTGAAGGCCGAGGTGGCCGACAAGAACACCGAGCTGGAAGTCATCAACCGCAAGCTGGTCGACATCAAGGGCCAGATGCTGCAGCAGGAAAAGATGGCGGCCATCGGTACGCTGGCCGCCGGCCTGCTGCACGAGGTCAACAACCCGGTGAACTTCTGCCTGATGGCTATCGAAGTGGCCATGGAAGAGCCGGCAGCCAAGTCGGAGCCGATGCTGCAGGAATGCCTGGTCGACGCCAAGCAGGGCATGCAGCGCATCCAGCATATCGTGTCGGACCTGAAGACCTTCGCCTATCGCAAGCCTGGCGCCGAGGTGGAAGGCACGCCATTCCTGTTCGAAAAGGCCCTCGATTCGTCGCAACGGCTGACTGCGCACGAACTGCGCGGGGTCAAGATGACGCGTGAAATGCCTGACGATACGCTTGTAATGGGCGACGAAGCGGCGATCATTGGCGTCCTGATCAACCTGTTCTCGAACGCTGCGCTGGCGATGCGCAAGGCCGGCACCAAGGACCCGGCCATCCATACGACCGTGCGCTGGCAGGACAAGCGCCTGCACGTGACGGTCAAGGACAACGGCCCCGGCATTGCCGCCGAGCATCTGGCGCGCGTATTCGAACCGTTTTTCACCACACGCGAGGTGGGGCAGGGCCTGGGCCTCGGGTTGTCGATCAGCTATGCCGTGATCGAGCGCCACGAAGGCGTGCTGTTTGCCGAAAGCGAAGTTGGCCACTGGGCCGCCTTCAGCTTCGACCTGCCGCGTGCGGAGTAATGCTGTCATGACCGATACCACGCAGACGCGCCCCACCATTCTCTACGTCGATGACGAGGAGATGGCCTGCAAGTATTTCGCGCGAGCGGTCGGTAGCGAATACGAAGTGCTGTCGGCCAACGGCGCCGACGAGGCAGTGGGCATCCTGCGCGCGCACCATGCGCGGATTTCGGTATTGGTAACCGATTTCCGCATGCCGGGCCGCGACGGCGGCGATCTGCTGCGCCAGGTGGCCCAGGAGTATCCACAGATTGTGCGCATCCTGGTCACGGCCTATGCGGACAAGGACATGCTGCTGGAAACCGTCAATTCCGGCGAGGTGTTCCGCATCCTCGAAAAGCCGATTGGCGTGGCCGATGTGCGCGAGATCCTGCGGCTGGCGGGCGACCGTTTCCGCGAGCGCGCGGTGCGCCAGCAGCGGCTGATGGCGATCGACGAGACCCTGGCCTTCCTGGCACACGAGCTGAACACGCCGCTGGCGGCCATCGCCAATTTCGCGCTCGGCATCGGGTCGCGGGTCGGCGGCGAGTACAGCGAGCAGCGCCAGCAGGAAATTGGCCGGGCGGCCAGTGCGATGCACGACAACGCCCAGTATTGCCTGGCCGTGCTGTCGTCGTTTCTCCAATCGGTGCGCAGCAGCGCCGGTGGCGCCACGCCGAAGCCGGGCATTGGGCAGGAAGTCAGCGCGGGTGCGCTGGTGGCATCGCTGCTGGATACCTATCCATTTGCCGATAACCAGCGTAGCTGGGTACAGGTGGAGCTGGAGGGCGACTTCCCGGTGCCCACGCTGCCCAACTGCGTGGCGCTGGTGCTGTCTTCGGTCATGAGCAACGCGTTGCGCGCGTTGGCCGATGTTGGCGCCCCGTCGCTGCGCTTCGTGGTGGTGGCGGGTGACCGTCCCGAGATCCGCATTGCCGACAACGGCCCGGGCATCCCGCCCGAGATCATGGGACGCCTGCTGGTGGACCCCGTGACCACGCACGCATCGGCGGGCGGCAGCGGGATGGGCATGATTTTCTGCAATCGCGTGATGCAGTCGTTTGGCGGCGGCATCCGGATTGCCTCGGCATCCGGAGCGGGCACCACCGTAACCCTCGATTTCCCCAATTTCAAGAATCGTATGCACAGGAGTGATCGATGAGCGAACTGAATACCACGCAGGCACCCCCGGCGATTCTGTTCGTCGACGACGAAGCGACTGCGGTCAAGTATTTCCAGCGGGCCATTGGCCAACTGGCGCCGGTGGTGACCGGCCAGTCCGTGGAAGAGGGCAAGGCCATGCTGGACGCTCATGCCGACAGCTTGGCCGTGCTGGTGTCCGACCAGCGCATGCCGGGCGAGTATGGTAACGAACTGCTGCGGTACGCGCGCGAGCGCTATCCGCATATCGTGCGGATCCTGACCACGGCTTATTCCGAGCTGGACCAGACCGTGGAGGCTGTGAACCAGGGCCAGATCCATCGCTATATCAAGAAGCCGTGGGACATTACCGCGCTGCGCATGGAACTGAAGCAGGCGCTGGAACTGTCCGGCCTGCGCAAGGAGCGCGACCAACTGGTGCGCGAGAAGCTGATGGTGCTGCAGAAGCAGACCGTGGCGTCGCGCGTGGGCATGATCCATGCGCTGTGCGCCAGTCTGATCGGTCCGGGCCGCTTCCAGCCTGTGGAAACCTATCTGTCCGGCACCTATCTGGCCGGGGCGCAGAACGCCGAGCCCGACTGGCAACGCCTGGACTACGCCGACCTGGTGGGCGCGGAAAGCCAGCGCAGCGGATCGTTCGGCCATGCCGTGGCGACCACGCTGTCCAGGCTGCGCGGCGCTGGCCGGTCTGCTGGCGATGCCGCGGCGGTGCTGGCCGAAACGCTGGGCGCCTCGGTACGCCGCGACGGCGATGTTGTCACATGGACGTCGGCCGCCACGCTGAACGAATTTGTGTCCCGCCCCGTGGCCGAAGTGGTATCGGCCGAGCATGCCGGATGGCTGGCCGTGCTGCTGTGGCTGGAAGAGGCCGGTGGCGCGCTGCAACTGGTGCGCGAAGGCGACGCGATTGCCGCACGCGCCGGCACCCGGGCAGATTCGTTCGCCTCGGACCGCCTCGCGGTATGGATCGAACAGCTGACGGAAGCCTAGGCGTGGGTTGCGCCGCTTCCCCGTTGCTAAGGGGGAAGGGAGCTGGACAAAGAAAAAGGCACCCGGAGGTGCCTTTTTTGTCTCTGCCTGCTCAGGCCATCAAGCCTGCGCCCCGAAGTTCGGGTCGTTGCGATCAGTGACGTCGCCTTTCTTCTCGCCCTTGATCAGGTCTTCGCGCTTCACGCCCAGCCACATGGCCAGCGCCGCGGCCACGAACACCGACGAATAGATACCGAACAGGATACCCACGGTCAGGGCCAGTGCGAAGTAGTGCAGCGTGGGGCCGCCGAAGAAGAACATCGACAGCACCATCATTTCGGTCGAGCCGTGGGTGATGATGGTCCGCGACATCGTGCTGGTAATCGCGTGGTCGATCACCTCGTGCGTGGTCATCTTGCGGTACTTGCGGAAGGCCTCGCGGATCCGGTCGAAAATCACCACCGACTCGTTCACCGAGTAGCCTAGCACCGCCAGAATGGCCGCCAGCACCGACAGCGAGAATTCCCACTGGAAGAACGCGAAGAAGCCCAGGATGATCACCACGTCGTGCAGGTTGGCGATGATGCCGGCTACCGCGAACTTCCATTCGAAGCGGAACGACAGGTAGATCACGATACCGGCCACCACGCACAGCAGCGCCAGCAGGCCGTCGGTTGCCAGTTCCTTGCCCACCTGCGGACCCACGAACTCCACGCGCTGCAGCTTCACGTCAGGCGTGGCCGCCGTCAGGGCGCCCATCACCTGTTCGCTCTGCTGTGCCGACGTCACCTGCTTGCCGTCCGGACCCTTCTGCAGCGGCAGGCGGATCATCACGTCACGCGAAGTACCGAAGTTCTGCACCTGCACGTCGGTGTAGCCAAGCTTGCCGACCTGGCCGCGGATCTTTTCCAGATCGGCGGTCTGCGAGTAGTTGACCTCCATCACCGTGCCGCCCGTGAACTCGATCGACAGGTGCAGGCCCTTGTGCCAGAGGAAGAAAACAGCGGCGGCAAACGTCAGGAAGGACACCACGTTGAAGACCAACGCGTGCTTCATGAACGGAATGTCGCGCTTGATGCGGAAAAATTCCATGATGTGTTCCTGATATGTCCTGGCTTACTTGGCGACCGGGGTGTCGGTGCCCGGCTTCCAGATCTGGCCGATAGCCAGGCTCTGGAGCTTCTTCTTGCGGCCATACCAGAGGTTGACCAGGCCGCGGTTGAAGAAGACCGCCGAGAACATCGAGGTCAGAATGCCCAGGCAGTGCACCACGGCGAAGCCGCGCACCGGGCCAGAGCCAAATGCCAGCAGCGCCAGGCCGGCGATCAGCGTGGTCACGTTCGAGTCCAGGATGGTGGCCCAGGCGCGGTCGAAGCCGACGGCGATTGCCATCTGCGGCGACGCGCCGGCGCGCAGTTCCTCGCGGATCCGCTCGTTGATCAGCACGTTTGCGTCGATCGCCATGCCGAGCACCAGCGCGATGGCGGCAATGCCGGGCAGCGTCAGCGTGGCCTGCAGCATCGACAGCACCGCGATCAGCAGCAGCAGGTTGATGCCAAGCGCCGCCACCGAGAACACGCCAAACAGCATGTAGTACAGGATCATGAACGCGGCGATGGCGGCAAAGCCGTAGGCCACCGAGTCGAAGCCCTTCTGGATGTTGTCGGCACCCAGCGACGGGCCAATGGTGCGTTCCTCGATGATTTCCATCGGGGCGGCCAGCGAACCGGCGCGCAGCAGCAGGGCCAGGTCATTGGCGGCTTCGGTCGAATACGAGCCGGTGATCTGGAAGCTGGAACCGAGTTCGGACTGGATCGTCGCCACGGTCAGCACTTCGCCCTTGCCCTTTTCGAACAGCACGATGCCCATCGGCTTGCCGATGTTCTCGCGCGACACGTCGCGCAGCACTCGGCCGCCCTGGGCATCGAGCTTGATGTTCACGGACGGGCGCTGGTTCTGGTCGAAACCGGCCGACGCGCTTTCGATGCGGTCGCCGGTGAAGATCACCTGCTTGCGCAGCATGACCGGGGCACCGTTGCCCTGGGTGAACAGTTCGTCGCCAAACGGCACGGGGTCGCCCGGACGCGGGTTACGCACGGCCGGGTCGGCCAGGCGCGCTTCCAGCGTGGCGGTGCGGCCGATGATGTCCTTGGCCTTGGCGGTGTCCTGCACGCCCGGCAGCTGCACGACGATACGGTCGGAGCCTTGCTGCTGGATCACGGGTTCTGCCACGCCCAGTTCGTTCACGCGATTGTGCAGCGTGGTGATGTTCTGCTTGACCGCGGCGTCCTGCACGGCCTTGCGGGCGGCGTCGGTGAACACGCCCACCACGTTGGTGCCGTCGATCGAGAAGGCCAGTTCGCGCAGGTTGTCGCCCAGGATGCCGCGTGCGCGGTTGGCGTCGTCGGCGTTGCTGAAGCGCACGGTCAGGCGGTCGCCTTCACGCTCGATGCCGCCGTGGCGCACGTTCTTGTCGCGCAGCAGCGTGCGCGCGTCGCCGGACAGGCTGTCGAGCTTCTTGTCGACGGCGCCCTTCATGTCCACCTGCAGCAGGAAGTGCACGCCGCCGCGCAGGTCCAGGCCCAGGTACATCGGCAGCGCGTGCAGCGCGGTCAGCCAGCGCGGCGAGCCCGACAGCAGGTTCAGCGCCACCACGTACGTGGGGTCGTTGGCGTCCGGGTTAAGCGACCGGGACAGCACGTCCTTGGCCTTGAGCTGCTCGTCGGTGGTGCGGAAACGCGCCTTGACCGAGCCAGATTGGCCGGCCACGTCAAAAAAGACGCCGTCCGGCTGCAGCTGGTTCTGCGCGAGGATTTCCTCCACATGCTTCTGCATGGACAGGTCGACCTTGACCGTGGCCTTGGCCGACGAAACCTGGACAGCGGGGGCCTCGCCGAAGAAGTTCGGCAGGGTGTAGGTGATGCCGATGGCGAGAGCCATCAGGATCACGATGTATTTCCAAAGCGGATAGCGATTCATCTTTGGCCAGTCATTGCAGTTGGCATGCCGACAAGTCGCGCACAAGGCGCGCCGGTTCGGCTGGACCGGTTGGCAAACAGCCGCCCGGCAGCCCGGTCACGAGTCCCGAAGGATCCGTGGGGGCTGGTGCAGGCGGCTGCGCAGGGCAGGGTCGGCGGAGCGTCTGGCGCCACACGACACCTGCCGGGATCAGGCTGGAGAGACCGTCCGGGATCAGAGCGACTTCAGCGAGCCCTTCGGCAGCACGGTGGTCACGGCGTTCTTCTGCACGGTGATTTCCGTGCCTTCGGCCACTTCCAGCGTCACATAGTTCTCGTTGACCTTGGTCACACGGCCCAGGATACCGCCGGCGGTCACGACTTCGTCGTTCTTGGCCAGGGCTTCCAGCATGGCCTTCGATTCCTTCTGGCGCTTCATCTGCGGGCGGATCATGATGAACCACAGCACCGCGAACATCAGGATGATCGGCAGGAAGCTCATCAGGCCACCGGCCGCGCCGCCGGCACCGGCGGTCTGCGCAAAAGCGTTCGAAATCAGCACGTTACTTCTCCGTCACAAAGGTCAATCAGGGAATCGGGCATTCTATCACCCGGTTGTTGTCCCGCCTTGGCATTCTAGGGCGAATTACGGGTTTGTTCGGGGTGCTTTCAAAGTACTTTGCGTACGTTGCAGAAAACACCCGAAGCCTTCCGTTGCGGGCAGTTATTCGACCAGCAAGCCGCCAAAAGTTCGGTTGGCTGTCTGGTTTTCAGAACATTCTCTATTTGGTGCCGCGCGCGCGGTTTTCGGCGAACTGGCGGCGGAACGCCTCGAAGCGGTGTTCCTCGATGGCGGTGCGCATTTCGCGCATCAGTTCCAGGTAGTAATAGAGGTTGTGGATCGTGTTCAGGCGGGCGCCCAGGATCTCGCCCACGCGGTGCAGGTGGTGCAGGTAGGCGCGCGAGAAGTTGCGGCACGTGTAGCAGCCGCACTGTTCGTCCAGCGGGCGGGGGTCGTTGCGATGTGCCGCATTGCGGATCTTGACGTCGCCAAACCGGGTGAACAGCCAGCCGTTGCGGGCATTGCGCGTCGGCATGACGCAGTCGAACATGTCCACGCCATGCGCCACGCCGGCCACCAGGTCTTCCGGCGTGCCCACGCCCATCAGGTAGTGCGGCTTGTGGGCCGGCAGGCGCGGGCCCACGTGCTCCAGCACGCGCATCATGTCTTCCTTGGGCTCGCCCACGGACAGGCCGCCGATGGCATAGCCGTGGAAGTCCAGTTCGGACAGGCCGGCCAGCGATTCGTCGCGCAGGTCTTCGAACATGCCGCCCTGGACGATGCCGAACAGCGCGTTCGGGTTGGCCAGGCGGTCGAATTCGTCACGCGAGCGCTTGGCCCAGCGCAGGCTCATGCGCATCGAGCGGGCCGCTTCGTCATGCGTGGCCGGGCGGCCGTCGATCTCGTAGGGCGTGCATTCGTCGAACTGCATGACGATGTCCGAATTGAGCGTGCGCTGGATCTGCATCGAGATCTCGGGCGACAGGAACAGCTTGTCGCCATTCACCGGCGAAGCGAACGTGACGCCTTCTTCGGTGATCTTGCGCAGTTCTCCAAGCGAAAACACCTGAAAACCACCCGAATCGGTCAGGATCGGCTTGTCCCAGCCAATGAACTTGTGAAGGCCGGCGTGGGTATCCACCACGTCCAGGCCCGGGCGCAGCCACAGGTGGAACGTGTTGCCCAGGATGATCTGGGCGCCGATCTCGTTCAGTTCCAGCGGCGACATCGCCTTGACCGACCCGTAGGTGCCCACGGGCATGAAAATTGGCGTTTCCACTACGCCATGGTTTAGCGTGACGCGGCCACGGCGCGCGTTGCCATCGGTGGTCAGCAGTTCGAAGTTCAGCATGTTCGGTTCTCGAAATCGGTCGGTCGCGCGGGTCAGTCGCGGCGGGTCAGCAGCATGGCGTCGCCGTAGCTGAAGAAGCGGTAGCGTTGCGTCACGGCATGGCGGTAGGCGGCGCGGATGGCCTCCACGCCGGCCAGCGCGGACACCAGCATCAGCAGCGTCGACTTGGGCAGGTGGAAGTTCGTGATCAGCGCGTCCACCGCGCGGAAGCGGTAGCCGGGGGTGATGAAGATGTCGGTGTCGCCGGTGCCGGGGCGCAGCGTGCCGTCGTCGGCCGCGGCCGATTCCAGCGCGCGCAGCGACGTGGTGCCCACCGCGATCACGCGTCCGCCACGGGCGCGCGTGTCGCGCACGGCATCGGCCAGTTCCGGGGTGACGGCGTACCACTCCGAGTGCATCTTGTGCTCGGACAGGTCTTCGGTTCGCACCGGCTGGAAAGTGCCGGCGCCCACGTGCAGCGTCAGGAAGGCGCGGCGGATACCGGCCGCGTCGAGCCGCGCGAACAGTGCATCGTCGAAATGCAGGCCGGCCGTGGGTGCGGCCACGGCGCCCGGATTGCGCGCGTACACGGTCTGATAGCGCGTTTCATCATAGGCGTCGGGATCGTGCGTGATATACGGCGGCAGCGGCAGGCGGCCGTAGCGTTCGATCAGGTCGAGCGCGGGCTCCGGAAAGCGCAGCGTGAAGAACTGGTCCACGCGCGGGCCCACGGTGACCGTGAAGGCGCCATCGGCCAGATGCAGCGGGCTGCCTTCGGCCGGGGTCTTCGACGCGCGCACCTGGGCCAGTACGGTGTGGCTGTCCACCACGCGCTCGACCAGCACCTCGATGCGGCCGCCGCTGGGCTTCTGGCCGAAAAAGCGCGCCTTGATCACGCGCGTGTCGTTGAAGACCAGCAGGTCGTCGGGGCTCAGGTATTCGAGGATGTCGCTGAACGCGCGGTCCACCAGCCGCACCGCTTCGGCGGTGTCTTCCGGGGCTGTTCGCTCCACCACCAGCAGGCGGCTGGCGGTGCGGTCGGGCAGGGCGGACTGCGCGATCAGCTCGGGCGGCAGCGGGAAATCGAAATCGGACAGGGTCAGCATTGCGGTTCAGCGGGTATTCGGGGGGTAAAGCGCCAGGCAATACGCGGGCGGGGCAGCACTCCGGAACGAAGTGCCGCCGCAGGCATCGGTACGGCATGGGTACAATCGGCGAATCCGATATTGTAAGGCTTGGGCGCCCGGCTTCGCCCGATGCCCGCTTGTGACCCCTATATTCCCGCGCTGATGCCAGGCACCGCCACCGACCCGCTCGACGATCCTGCCCCGACGGCCGCCCAGTCCACCTCGTCCGCTGCGCCCACGCCGTCCCCTGGCAAGCCGGCGCGACGCGGCCCGGCAAAGGCCGGGGCCGCCGGCGACACCAAGGGGGACGCCAAGGGGGACGCCAAGCCCGGCGACAAGCCCGATGCCAGGGCCAAGCCGTCGTCGGCCGTGGCCCGGCTGGCCAAGCTGGGCCTGCGGCGGCCGGTAGACCTGGTGCTGCACCTGCCGCTGCGCTACGAGGACGAAACCACGCTCGAGCCGATCCGCGACGCCATTCGCCGTGCGGGCATGGGCCTGGCTGCCCAGGTGGAGGGCGAGGTGGTGTCGAACGAGGTGACGTTCCGCCCGCGCCGCCAGCTGGTGGTGAAGGTTGCCGACGAAACGGGCGAACTGACGCTGCGCTTTATCAATTTCTACGGCAGCCAGACCAAGCAGATGGCCGAAGGCGTGCGACTGCGCGTGCGCGGCGAGATTCGCGGGGGCTTCTTCGGCGCCGAGATGGTCCATCCCACGGTACGGCCGATCATGCCCGACGAACCGCTGCCAGACCGGCTGACGCCGGTGTATCCGGCCACGGCGGGCATTTCGCAGGCCTATCTGCGCAAGGCCATCGGCGGGGCGATGTCGCGCACGCCGATGCCCGAGACCTTGCCCCAGGCCATCCTGCGCGGGCCGCTGGCGCCGCTGAAGCTGACGCCGTTGATCGACTGCCTGCGCCTGCTGCACAACCCGCCGCCGCAGGAAAGCGAGGCGGCGCTTGCAGACCGCTCGCATCCCGCCTGGGTTCGCATCAAGTTCGACGAATTGCTGGCGCAGCAGATCTCGCTGCGCCGCTCGCAGGCCGCGCGCAAGGAGAAGAACGCCCCGTCGATGCCGCGCCGTGCCGACGGCCTGCTGACGCGCTTCCTGGCGGCGCTGCCGTTCAGGCTGACCGGCGCCCAGCAGCGCGTGGTGGAGGAAATTGCCGCCGACATGGCGCTGCCGCACCCGATGCACCGCCTGCTGCAGGGCGACGTGGGCAGCGGCAAGACCATCGTGGCCGCGCTGGCCGCCTGCCAGGCCATTGATGCCGGCTACCAGGCGGCGCTGATGGCGCCGACCGAAATCCTGGCCGAGCAGCACTACCGCAAGCTGTCGGCGTGGCTGGAACCGTTGGGCGTGCCCGTGGCATGGCTGGCCGGCAGCCTCAAGACCAAGGCCAAGCGCGAGGCCGTGGCGCGGGCCGAATCGGGCGAGGCGCGGCTGGTGATCGGCACGCATGCGCTGATCCAGGACGGGGTGAAGTTCGCCAACCTGGGCCTGGCCGTGGTCGACGAGCAGCACCGCTTTGGCGTGGCGCAACGGCTGGCGCTGCGCGGCAAGGCTGCCGAAGGCGAAGCGCCGGCGCCCGTCGACGAGAAAGTGCCGCACCAGTTGATGATGTCGGCCACGCCGATCCCACGCACGCTGGCGATGACGTACTACGCCGACCTTGACGTGTCGGTGATCGACGAATTGCCGCCGGGCCGCACGCCGATCGTGACGCGGCTGGTCAACGATGCCCGCCGCGACGAGGTGATCGAGCGCGTGCACCATGCGGCCGCCGAAGGGCGCCAGGTCTACTGGGTTTGTCCGCTGATCGAGGAAAGCGAGGCGCTGCAGCTGCAGACCGCCGTGGAAACCTTCGAAACGCTGGTGGCGGCGCTGCCTGACCTGCGCGTCGGGCTGGTCCATGGCCGCCTGCCGCCGGCCGAGAAGGCCGCCGTGATGGATGACTTCAGCGCCAACCGCCTGCAGGTGCTGGTGGCGACGACCGTGATCGAAGTGGGGGTGGATGTCCCCAACGCATCGCTGATGGTGATCGAGCATGCCGAGCGCTTCGGCCTGGCGCAGTTGCACCAGTTGCGCGGCCGGGTGGGGCGCGGCAGCGCGGAATCTGTCTGCCTGCTGATGTACCAGGCGCCGCTGTCACCCACGGCGCGTGAACGCCTGGCAACGATGCGCGAGACCACCGATGGCTTCGAGATCGCCCGGCGCGACCTGCAGATCCGCGGCCCAGGCGAATTCCTGGGCGCGCGGCAGTCGGGCGAAGCCATGTTGCGATTTGCCGACCTGGAGACCGATGCCTGGCTGGTCGACTATGCCCAGGAAGCGGCCGAACAGATGCTTGAACGTTTTCCAGAGGCGGTTGAGGCACATTTAATGCGCTGGCTGGGCGGGCGCGAGCACTTTCTGAAGGCGTAGATGCTGTCAGGGCGGGTCATCTGATGGGTCAGAAAAAGTGGTTCATGACTGACATTGCTTCGGCGATCTGACAGACGACGCAATCGAAGCTAAAATCTATCGCCTAACCGGATTTGATTGATCATGACGCTCACCGAACTCAAGTACATCGTCGCCGTAGCGCGCGAGCGCCATTTTGGCCGGGCGGCCGAGGCGTGCTTCGTTTCGCAGCCGACGCTGTCGGTTGCCATCAAGAAGCTGGAAGACGAGCTGACCGTGCAGATTTTCGAGCGCGGCACGTCCGAGGTGTCGGTGACGGCCATCGGCGAGCAGATTGTGGCGCAGGCCCAGCGTGTGCTGGAACAGACCATGGCGATTCGTGAGATCGCCAAGCAGGGCAAGGATCCACTGGCCGGGCCGCTGCGCGTGGGCGTCATCTACACGATCGGGCCATACCTGCTGCCGGCGCTGGTCAAGCAGATGATCGACACCGTGCCGCAGATGCCGTTGATGCTGCAGGAAAACTACACGAACAAGCTGATCGAGCTGCTCAAGCAGGGCGAGATCGACTGCGCGATCATGGCCGAGCCGTTCCCGGATTCGGGCCTGACGGTGCGCCCGCTCTACGACGAGCCGTTCGTGGTGGCCGTGCCACGCGGGCACAAGCTGGCCGAGCAGGCCAAGGTGGACCCGGACGAACTGAAGCAGCAGACCATGCTGCTGCTGGGCAGCGGCCATTGCTTCCGCGACCACGTGCTGGGCGTATGCCCGGAGCTGTCGCGCTTCTCGCAGGCGGCTGACGGCATCCAGAAGACGTTCGAGGGCTCGTCGCTCGAAACCATCCGCCACATGGTGGCCAGCGGCGTCGGCATCACGGTGCTGCCGCGTACGTCGGTACCCGATCTCAAGCCGCGCAACGACATGCTGTCCTATGTGCCGTTTGCCGAGCCCGTACCCGACCGCCGCGTGGTGCTGGCCTGGCGCAAGAGCTTTACGCGCCTGCCCGCCATGGAGGCGCTGGCAAATGCCGTGACGGCGTGCGAACTGCCCGGCGTGCGCAAGCTCGGCAGCACGCAGGCCGAGGAGGCCGTGGCGGCCTGATTTCGGCAGCTCGATTTCGCCGGCTTGATTTGCTGGCCTGAACGATGGCATCGGACGGCAGGGGAGACCCTGCCGTTTTTGCTGGGTGCCTCCAATCACACCTCAACGCCGTTCCACAGGCTCGGCAACGGTATAGCCATCGTCTATTCGATAGTTTTATATAATCAAATGGTCACATTGATAGCGCGGGAATAGACTTCTTCCATCGGTCGCAGCGCACACCAGGCGGATGTGCCGGACCCTCGAAACGGATGTGGAGAATCGTCATGGCAATGTTGAATTTTTTCGTCAGCGAATTCCGGCAATTGAAGGCCGACGCGGCGCGCGATGGCGATGCCGGACGGCTGCACCGCAAGGTGGTGCGCAAGGAAATCGGCATGGCCGTCGTGGCGCTGGGTGCCATGGTCATGTTCCTCGACGCGGCGCAGGGGCTGTCCGTCCTTGTGACTTGAACCTGATACGATAATGGCCGCTGCTCGTCCGTGTAGCGCGGGCGGTCGATCCTCGTGGCCAGACCAGAATGGAGCTTAGAAAAATGGCAAAGAAGAATGAGATGAGCGTGAACATCGGTATTTCGGACAAGGACCGCAAGAAGATCGCGGAAGGCCTGAGCAAGCTGCTGGCTGACACCTACACCCTCTATCTCAAGACCCATAACTTCCACTGGAACGTGACGGGCCCGATGTTCAACACGCTGCATACCATGTTCGAGACGCAGTACACCGAACTGGCGCTGGCGGTTGACGCGATTGCCGAACGGATTCGCGCGCTGGGCTACCCGGCACCCGGTACCTACAAGGAGTACGCGAAGCTGTCGTCGATCGCCGAGGAAGAGGGCGTGCCCGAGGCCACCGAGATGATCCGCAAGCTCGTGGAAGGCCAGGAAGCCGTGGTGCGCACCGCCCGCTCGCTGTTCGCCGTGATCGACGCCGCCGGTGACGAGCCGTCGGCCGACCTGCTGACCCAGCGCATGCAGACGCACGAGAAGACCGCGTGGATGCTGCGCTCGCTGCTGGCCTGATTCCGGCCATGCCACACACCGGTTGATCCGGTACGACGCGCCCTCGGCATGCCGGGGCGCGTTTTTGCTTTGTATTGCCCGAAGTATCGTCAGAAGTCCGCCGCCATGTCCCATCCGTCCGCCGCCCCCCATCATCCGAGCCGCCTCGCGCTGTATGCGCGACTGGTGCGCATCGACAAGCCGATCGGCACGCTGTTGCTGCTGTGGCCCACGCTGTGGGCGATGTGGATGGCTGCCGGCGGCCCGCCGTCCTGGCAGATTTTCTGGATTTTCTTCGCCGGCACTTTCCTGATGCGTTCGGCGGGCTGCGCCATCAACGACTGGGCCGACCGTGATTTCGACAAGCACGTGAAGCGCACGAAGGAACGGCCGCTGACCGCCGGCCTGATCGCCAGCTGGGAAGCGCTGGCCGTGGCCGCCGTGCTGGCGCTGATCGCGTTCGCGCTGATCCTGCCGCTGAACGGGCTGACCAAGTGGCTGGCCGTGGTGGCGGCGGTGCTGGCCGGGACTTATCCGTTCTTCAAGCGGTTCTTCGCGATTCCGCAGGCGTACCTGGGCATCGCCTTCGGGTTTGGCATTCCGATGTCGTTTGCCGCGATCCAGGGCGAGGTGCCGTTCGTGGCCTGGCTGATGCTGCTGGGCAACGTGTTCTGGGCCGTGGCGTATGACACGGCCTATGCGATGGTCGACCGCGACGACGACCTGCTGCTGGGCATGAAGACGTCGGCCATCACGTTCGGGCGCTTTGACGTGGCCGCGATCATGATCTGCTATGCGGTCTTCCTGGGCCTGATGGCCTGGGCTGGCGCGCTGCTGGGCCTGGGCTGGGCCTACTACGCGGGGCTGGTGGCTGCCGCCGTGCTGGCCGGCTACCACTACACGCTGATCCGCGAACGGGACCGCATGAAGTGCTTTGCCGCGTTCCGGCATAACAACTGGCTGGGAGCCTGTGTGTTTGCAGGGACGTTCGTGGCTTACCTGCTGAAGTAACCTCGATTCCTGCGCCCCTTTCCCGCACGGCGGGAAAGGGGCGCCAGCAACGTCAATCCTTGCCGAACTCCGCGCCCATCTCGCGCCCGCGCGCGGCGGCGGCGTGCATGGCCTTGACGAAGGCGTCCTTCATGCCGCTGGCGTCCATCGCCGTCACGGCGGCATAGGTCGTGCCGCCCTTGGACGTGACGCGCTCGCGCAGCGTGGCCACGGGCTCGGGCGACTCGGCAGCCAGCGCCGCCGCTCCGCGGAACGTTTCCACGGCCAGTTTCCGGCCCTGTTCGGCGGACAACCCCATTTCAACGGCCGCACGCTCCATGGCCTCGACAAAATAGAAGACATAGGCCGGGCCGCTGCCCGAGATCGCGGTGACGGCGTCGATCTGGTCGTCGTTCTCCACCCAGACGCACTGGCCGACGGCTTCGGCCACGGCCGTGGCGATATCGCGGTCGGCGCCCGACAGTCCGGGGGCTGCGGCCAGCCCGGTCATGCCCATGCCGGCCAGCGCCGGCGTGTTCGGCATGGCGCGCACCAGGCGCGTGCGGCCCATCCAACGGGCTACGTCCTGCAGCCGGATGCCGGCCGCGACGCTGATGATCAGGTTGTCGGTCAGCAGCGGCACCAGCGGGGCGATGGCATCGCGGAATTGCTGCGGTTTGACGGCCAGCACGATCACGTTGCTGGCGCCGAAGGCGGCATCGGGCGCGGCCAGGGCCTTTACGCCGCTCTGCGACAGGCGCTGGCGGGCATCTTCCGAGGGATCGACCACGCGGATCGAGCCGGCCGGCACGCCACGGGCCACCAGGCCGCCGATCAGGGCAGAGGCCATGTTGCCGCCGCCGAGGAAGCCGAAGGTGAGGGAATCGAGCATCAAGTTTCCTGGTCTGCCAGCGCGATACGTGTCGGCTGGCTTTTTTTCATGTCATGGGGGGTTGCGAAAGGCCGGCGCGGACCCTGTCGGGAGCCATCAGCTCCGCGCGCCGAAAATCGCGGTGCCGATACGCACCAGCGTGGCGCCCTCGGCAATGGCCGCGTCCATGTCGGCGGACATGCCCATCGAGAGCGTGTCCACCTTTAGCCCGGAATGCCGTAGTTGATCAAGCAACGCACGAAGGGCGGCAAACGGTTGACGCTGGGCGTCCGGGTCGGCCGCCGGTGCCGGAATGGCCATCAGGCCGCGCAGTTGCAGGTTCGGCAGTGCCGCGATGGCCTGGGCCAGTGCCGGCACCTCGGCCGGCGCCACGCCGCTCTTGGTGTCTTCGTCGCTGATATTGACCTGGATGCAGACCTGCAGCGGCGGCATGCCGGCCGGACGCTGGGCGGACAGCCGCTCGGCGATCTTCAGCCGGTCGACGGCATGGACCCAGTCGAACTGCTCGGCCACCGGCCGCGTCTTGTTGCTTTGCAGGGGGCCGATGAAGTGCCACTGGATCTGGCTGCGCAGGGCGTCCAGCGCGGCAATCTTCTCCACCCCTTCCTGGACATAGTTCTCGCCGAAAGCCCGCTGGCCGGCGTCGAAGGCCTCGCGGACCCGATCCGCCGAAACCGTCTTGGAAACCGCCAGCAATATGACATCTGCAGGCGCCCTCCCGGCTTGTTGTGCGGCCGCCGCGATGTCATTTTTCACGGCTTGCAAGTTGGCGGCGATTACAGACATAATCCAGCGGAAATATTCCAAGAAGTAAAACTAGAAGTACAACAATAAACCTGTGAAGGCCCGCCAGATCGATATTCGGCCAGGGCCTCTTTAGGGTGGGGTCATTATAGATGGACATCGCACAGCTTCTGGCCTTCGCGGTCAAGAACAAGGCTTCCGATCTTCACCTCTCGGCCGATATGCCGCCGATGGTGCGTATTCACGGGGACATGCGCCGCATCAACGTCGCGGCCATGACGCACAAGGACGTTCACGCCATGGTGTACGACATCATGAGCGACGTTCAGCGCAAATCCTATGAAGAACGGCTGGAGGTCGATTTCTCGTTCGAGATTTCGGGCCTGTCCCGTTTCCGGGTCAACGCCTATACCACGCAGCGCGGTTCGGCCGCCGTATTTCGTACCATTCCATCGAAAGTGCTGACGCTCGACGACCTGCACGCGCCGGCGGTGTTCGCCGACCTGTGCATGAAGCCGCGCGGGCTGGTGCTGGTGACGGGGCCGACCGGTTCGGGCAAGTCCACCACGCTGGCGGCGATGGTCGACCATCGCAACGAAAACGACATGGGCCACATCCTCACGGTGGAGGACCCGATCGAATTTGTCCATAACTCCAAGAAAAGCCTGATCAACCAGCGCGAACTGGGGCCGCACACGCATTCGTTTGCCAACGCGCTGCGTTCGGCGCTGCGTGAAGACCCGGACGTGATCCTGGTGGGCGAATTGCGTGACCTGGAAACGATCCGGCTGGCGCTGACCGCGGCGGAAACCGGCCACCTGGTCTTTGCCACGCTGCACACGAGCTCGGCCGCCAAGACCATCGACCGGGTGGTGGACGTGTTCCCGCCCGAGGAAAAGGACATGGTCCGCACCATGCTGTCCGAATCGCTGGAAGCGGTGATCTCGCAGACGCTGCTCAAGACACGCGACGGCAACGGCCGTACTGCCGCGCACGAGATCATGATCGCCACGCCCGCCATCCGCCACCTGATCCGCGAGAACAAGATCGCGCAGATGTACTCGATGATGCAGACGTCCAGCGGCATGGGCATGCAGACGCTGGACCAGTGCCTGAGCGACCTGATCAAGCGCGGCATGATCAACTTCAACGATGCCAAGGCGATCGCGAAGAATCCCGACGCCTTCGCGGGCTAGGAAACCGCAGGCTGATTCTGGCGTCGTTGGGCGGCCGTGCGGTACGTTTTGTACTGTCAGCGGCCGCCCGCCTGGCCAGAACCGCTTCGCTTCACCCTGAAACGGTTTCCCGGCAAACAAGGACAGACCATGCTCGACCGCGAATCTGCATCGAAGTACATCAACGACCTGCTCGAGCTGATGGTGAACAACCGCGGCTCGGACCTCTTCATCACCTCCGAATTCCCGCCGGCCATCAAGGTCGACGGCAAGATCACGCCCGTATCGCAGCAGCCGCTGAACCCGACGCAGGCGCTGGGCCTGGTGCGTTCGATCATGAACGAACGCCAGGTGAAGGAATTCGACGACACGCGCGAATGCAACTTCGCCATCACGGCGCCCAATGCGGGCCGCTTCCGGGTGTCGGCGTTCATCCAGCAAGGCCGCGCCGGCATGGTGGTGCGTACCATCAACACGCGCATCCCGTCGGTGGAAGACCTGGACCTGCCGTCGTCGCTCCATGACATCGTGATGTCCAAGCGCGGGCTGGTGATCGTGACCGGCGCCACGGGTTCGGGCAAGTCGACCTCGCTGGCGGCCATGCTGGACCACCGCAATGCGCATTCGTACGGCCACATCATCACGATCGAGGACCCGATCGAATACGTGCACGCGCACCAGAACTGCATCGTCACGCAGCGCGAGGTGGGCATCGACACCGAGTCGTGGCACATCGCGCTGAAGAACACGCTGCGCCAGGCCCCCGACGTGATCCTGATCGGCGAAATCCGCGACCGCGAGACCATGGAATATGCGATGCAGTATGCCGAAACGGGCCACCTTTGCCTGGCGACGCTGCACGCGAACAACGCCAACCAGGCCATCGACCGGATCGTCAACTTCTTCCCCGAGGAAAAGCGCCAGCAGCTGCTGATCGACCTGTCGCTGAACCTGAAGGCGATGATCTCGCAGCGCCTGTTGCCGCGCGCCGGCCGCAAGGGCCGGGTGCCGGCCGTGGAAATCATGATCGGCACGCCGCTGGTGGCCGACCTGATCTTCAAGGGCGAGATCCACGAGCTGAAGGAAGTCATCAAGAAATCGCGCGAACAGGGCATGATCTCGTTCGACCAGGCGCTGTTCGAGCTGTACGAGTCCGAGAAGATCGCGTACGAGGATGCGCTCAAGAACGCCGACTCGCTGAACGACCTGCGCCTGATGATCAAGCTCCACAGCGCGCGGCACCGCGACACCGACCTCGGGGCCGGCACCGAACACCTGAATGTGATCTGACGCGGGCGGCCGGGGCGCGGTATCCTTGCGCCCATCACCCATCAGGAGACCGACGATGAGCAACGTCTACCAGTTCGAAGCCAGTTCGCTGGCGGGCCAGCCAGTGCCGCTGGCCGACTTCCAGGGCAAGGTGCTGCTGATCGTCAACACGGCCAGCGAGTGCGGCTTCACGCCCCAGTACGCGGGCCTGCAGACGCTGCAGGACACGTACCAGACGCGCGGCTTCGACGTGCTGGGCTTTCCGTGCAACCAGTTCGGCAAGCAGGAGCCGGGCGATGCCGAACAGATCGGGGCGTTCTGCGAATCGCGTTTCCACGTCACCTTTCCGATGTTCGGCAAGATCGACGTCAATGGCGCCGACGCGCACCCGCTCTACAAGTGGCTGACG
Organism: Cupriavidus sp. D384; assembly: GCF_001652915.1. Classification (GTDB taxonomy): domain Bacteria; phylum Pseudomonadota; class Gammaproteobacteria; order Burkholderiales; family Burkholderiaceae; genus Cupriavidus. Next base: position 166,704 of record NZ_BBQI01000009.1, on the reverse strand, counting down.
TCGGAAAAGCCCGGGCTGCTGGGCACGCAGGCGATCAAGTGGAACTTCACCAAGTTCCTGCTGCGCCGCGACGGCACGATCTTCAAGCGCTACGCACCGACCACCAAGCCTGACGAAATCCGCGGCGATATCGAGACGCTGCTGAACGATCCGGGCGCCTGAATCTGCCACGGCCGGCCGCAGCCGCCGGCCTTTTCAGCCGTGCGAGTCGGCGCGAACCGCGCGCAGGAAGCCATTGAGCGAACGCTCCGGCGTCTCGTGGAAACGCTCGTTGAGCATGGTCAGCTTGCGGCAGCGGTCCAGCCGGAAGCTGCGGTAATCCTCGCGCGCCGTGCACCAGGCCGCCACCAGCCAGACATTGCCCCAGAAGAACAGCCCGAGCGGTTGCACCACGCGCACCGTGTCGCGCTGCTGCGCGTCGCTGTAGTCGATCTGCAGCAGCCGCTGCGCGCCGATGGCCGTGTGGACGATGTCGAACGCCTCGCGCACGGCGGGGTGGTTGGCGTACTCGGGCGCGAAGATGCGGCTCTGCTGCGCGGCCAGGCGCCGCTGCGGCGGCAGGGCGGCCATCAGCTTTTCCAGCGACGGCTCGGCCGCGGCGGCCAGTGCGCCGCCTCCCCAGGCCTTGAGCAGGCGCAGGCCCGCCACCATGGCCTCGACTTCCATCGACGTGAACATCAGCGGCGGTACATCGTAGTCCGGCCGCAGGCGGTAGCCGATGCCGGCTTCGCCCTCCACGGGCACGCCTGACAGCGACAGCGCCTGGATATCGCGGTAGACCGTGCGCTCGGACACGCCCAGCCGCTGCGCGAGCAGTGCCGCCGTGGTCAGGCGGCGCCCGCGCAGGACCTGCACGATCTGGAAGAGGCGGTCGGCGCGTCGGCTCATGGCGGTGTCAGTGCGCGACGGCGGCGGGTGCGGCAACCATGGCCGGCTCGTGCAGGCCGATCCGGTTGCCTTCGCTGTCGGTGATATGGGCGAAGCGGCCCATGTTGTCGGGCAACTGCACGGGCCCGCGCACGGTGCGGCCGCCGGCGTAGGTCACGCGTGCCAGCACATCGTCGAGTTGCGGTGCGTTGAAATACGGCACCGGGCCGTAGAACGCGCTGGACCGGTACTGCTCGCCGCGCACCAGTGCGCCGGCCGATTCGGCATGGGTGAACACCGCGATGTCGAGATCGCCGACCATGCCGCGACGCAGCGGATGCTCGAACACGGTTTCATAGAACTGCATCGCGCGCTTCATGTCGGTCACCGGGATTTCCAGCCAGTTGACCAGGGCATTGGACGGGTTGGCCATGGTGGCTCTCCTCTTCGTCATGTCGGGAGACCGGATGATGCGCGGGCACTCCTGACAGCGTGCTGTCAGGAGCATGTCAGGGGCGTCAGTGGGGCATCCAGGCGGCCATCACCGGCACCAGGATGGCCGTCAGCACGCCGTTCAGGCCCATGCCCAGCGCCGAGAACGCACCGGCTTCCTGGCTCACCTGGAATGCGCGGGCGGTGCCGATGCCGTGGGCGGCCACGCCGGTGGCAAAGCCACGCACGGTGTAGTCGCGCACCCGCAGCAGGTTCAGCAGGCCGGTGGCGCTGACCGCGCCGATGATGCCGGTTGCCATCACCAGCACGGCGGTCAGCGACGGCAGGCCGCCGATTTTCTCCGACACGCCCATCGCGATGGGGATCGTTACCGATTTCGGCGCCAGCGACCGCACCACCTCGGGCGATGCGCCGAGCAGGTAGGCGATGCCCACTGCCGACACCACGGCCGCCACCGACCCCGCCAGCAGGCCCGCCAGCAGCGGCAGCACATGGCTGCGCAGCTTCGGCAGCTGGGTGTACAGCGGCACGGCCAGCGCCACGGTGGCCGGGCCCAGCAGGAAGTGCACGAACTGCGCGCCGTCGAAATAGGTCTTGTAGGGCGTGCCGGTCACGGTCAGCACCGTGACCAGGATAGCCACCGAGATCATCACCGGATTCGCCAGCGGCGAGAACCTGGCGCGCTCGTAGATGCGGAAGGCGAACACATAGGCGATCAGCGTGGCGGTCAGCCCGATCAGCGGACTGGCGGCCAGGTACACCCAGATTTCATTGAGACGCGGCGACATCATGGCTGGGCGCCTCCTTCCACGGCATCGGTGGATGGCTGCCCCGCCGGCGGCTTGCGCATCAGCGCGCGCGTGACCAGCGCGGTGACGGCGATGGCCACCCAGGTCGAGATCACCAGCGCGATGACGATCGGCATCCATTCGCTGCCGATGCGGTTGGCATGCACCATAATGCCGACACCGGCCGGCACGAACAGCAGCGACAGGTGCTTGAGCAGGTCATTGGCAGCGCCCTGGATCACGGGCAGCAGCCGGTTGTCGAATACCAGCCAGCCGAACAGCAGCAGCATGCCGATCACGGGACCGGGCACGGGCAGGCGCAGCGCATAGCTGATGACCTCGCCCACGGTCTGGAAGACCAGCAGAATGGCAAACGTCTGGAGCATGGGGGCAGCTTGGGAGACCAAATGGGATCAAATGTGCCGACATGGTACTCCCGTACAAGATGCGTGCAAGATGACGCATCAAGCGGTACCCGGATTCTCGGGTTTGCGCCCCTCTCCCACTTGTAGGGCAGGGGCGATAGAGCGGGCGGGCCGTTGCGGCAGGAACGCGTTTCTTGTGGTGAAACGCTTGCCCTCTGCTCCAACCCCTTCCCGCCGAGCGGGACAGGGGAGGCAACTCGACCACGACAAACGACACTAGGCCGCCTGCACCGCCACCGTCGGTGCCAGCATCCGGTCCACCAGTTCCACCCAGTGGATCACCGGCGTCTCGGTGCCGCTTTGCAGGTGCGTGATGCATCCGATATTGGCCGTGGCGATGGCATCGGGCGACGTGGCCTGCAGTTTGTTCAGCTTGTCGTCGCGGAGCTTGTATGACAGTTCCGGCTGCAACACCGAGTACGTGCCGGCCGAGCCGCAGCACAGGTGGCTGTCGGCGCAGAGCCGCACATCCACGCCCAGGCGCGTCAGCAGGGCTTCCACCTTGCCGCGGATCTGCTGGCCGTGCTGCAGCGTGCAGGGCGGATGCCACGCCACGCGGCGGCCGTCGCGCGGCACCGCGCCGGCCAGGCGGTGCAGGTCGTCGGCAAAATCGGGCAGCAGCTCCGACAGGTCGCGCGTCAGCGCCGACACGCGTGCGGCGCGTTCGGCGTACTTCGGATCGTTGCGCAGCAAGTGGCCGTAATCCTTGACCATCGCGCCGCAGCCCGACGCCGTCATGACAATGGCCTCGGCGCCGGCCTGGATATGCGGCCACCAGGCATCGATATTGGCGCGCATATTGTCGAGTCCGCCTGCATGGTCGCCCGTGTGGAAGCGGATGGCGCCACAACATCCGGCCTCGCGCGCCAACACCAGTTGCACACCAAGTTTGTCGAACACACGTGCCGTCGCGGCATTGATGTTGGGCGACATTGCGGGCTGCACGCAGCCGTCGAGCAACAACATCTTGCGCGGATGTTCATTGCGCGGCCAGGTGCCCGGCGGGGTCGGATGGGCGGGAACCTTGTTGCGCAGCGTCTGCGGCAACAGCGGCCGCACGATCTGGCCCAGCTTGAGCGCCGGGCCGAACAGTCCGGGGCGCGTCAGGCCCTCGCGCAGCATCCAGCGCGCAATGCGCTGCTTCGCGGGCCGCTGCACACCTTGTTCGGCCAGCCGGTCATCGACGATCTGCCGGCCGATGTCGACCAGGCGCCCGTACGTAACCCCCGACGGACAGGTCGATTCACAGTTGCGGCAGGTCAGGCAGCGGTCCAGGTGCAGGCGCGTGCTTTCGGTCACCGCGCTGCCTTCCAGCACCTGCTTCATCAGGTAGATGCGGCCGCGCGGGCCATCCAGCTCGTCGCCCAGCAGCTGGTAGGTGGGGCAGGTGGCGGTACAGAAGCCGCAGTGCACGCATTTGCCGACGATCGATTTCGCCTCTTCGCCTTCGGGCGTGTTGCGCAGGAATTCGGCCAGGGTGGTTTGCATGGTGGGGATCGTTATCGTTGGGGACCGTGTGCGGACGGTGGCTCAGAGCCCGCTGTACATGCGCTGCGGATTGAAGATGCCGGCTGGATCGAAGCTGGTCTTCAGCCGCTGGTGGATCGCGGCCAGCGGCGTCGAGAGCGGCGTGAACACGCCCACGGCCTTGTCGCCGTTGCGGAACAGCGTGGCATGACCGCCTGCGGCCTGGGCGATGGCGCGGACCTGGTCGGCCGACGCCGCGCTGTCGTCCTGCGCCAGCCACCAGCGCTGGCCGCCGCCCCATTCCACGAGCTGTTCGCCGGGCAGGTCCAGCGGCCTGGTCACCGGCGGTACGGCAATGCGCCACAACGCGCGGCCGGCGTCGCGCGCCGGGGTGAAGAACGGATAGGTCTGCTCGCGCAGTGCGGTCCACAGCTGCCCGGCGTGGCTGGCATCGACCACCTCGCCGCCCAGGCTGTCGCGCGCCGCGCAAACGGCGGCCGTAGCCCCGCTCAGGCGCACACACAGCACACCGTCATGCCAGGCCGAAGCCGCGATCGGCAGCGGCTTGCCGCCCCACTTGTTGAGCTGGTCGATGGCGTCGGCCTGGGACAGTGCAAAGCGCAGCGTGGCGTCGTCGAACGGCACCGGCAGCACCTTCAGCGATACCTCGGTGACCAGGCCCAGCGTGCCCAGCGAGCCGGCCAGCAGGCGCGACACATCGTAGCCGGCCACATTCTTCATGACCTGCCCGCCGAAGTTCAGGATCTCGCCCTTGCCGTCCATCAGTTGCGCGCCAAGCACGAAATCGCGCAGGGCGCCCACCGACTGGCGGCGCGGTCCCGACAGCCCCGCCGCGAAGGCACCCCCAAGCGTGGCGGTGCTGGCCTGGCCGTGCGTGGCGAAGTGGGGTGCCTCGAAGGCCAGCATCTGGCGGTGTTCGGCCAGCACGTCCTCGATCTCGGCCAGCGGCGTGCCGCAGCGTGCGGTAATCACCAGCTCGGCCGGGTCGTAGTCCACGATGCCGCGATACGCGCGCGTGTCGAGCACGTTGCCGACCAGCGCCTGACCATAGAAATCCTTGCTGCCGCCGCCGCGCAGCCGCAGCGGGGTGCGGCTGTCGCCGGCCTGGCGAATCGCGTCGCGGAAGGTCGCGAGTGTGGCGTCGAGGGTGGCTTGCATGAGGACGTATGGTTATTGGGGTTGGTCGGGCGGCGGCGCATCCGGGGCGGCTCAGCTGCGTGGCGGCTTTGGCGGCGGCCGGTTCTCCACGGCGCCTTCGAGCCGGCCCTCCAGGCCGGGCTCGCTGCGGTACTCGGGCAGCGCGCTGCCGCAGTGCTGGCAGTATTTCGCGGACGGCTCGTGCCCTTCGGTCAGGCAGTGCTCGCACGAGCGGGTGGTCAGCGGCCGCTTGATGATGCTGGCGGCCAGTTCGGCGCCGACGATGCCGGTCGGGAAGGCGATGATCCCGTAGCCCAGCAGGATCGTCAGCGACGTGATGAACTGCCCGATCGGCGTTTTCGGCACCATGTCGCCAAAGCCCGTGGTGGTCAGCGTGACGATGGCCCAGTACATGCTGAGCGGGATGCTGGTAAAGCCGTGCTCGGGGCCTTCCACCACGTACATCACGGTGCCCAGGATCACCGTGATGATGAACACGGTGGCCAGGAACACGAAGATCTTGCGCCGGCTGTTGGCCAGCGCGCGGGCCAGGATCTCGGCCTCCTCGAAGTACACGGTGAGCTTGAGGATCCGGAACACGCGCAGCAGGCGCAGCAGCCGTACATCGATCAGGAACGCCAGTTCGGGCGCGAAGAACGACGCCCAGGTGGGCATGATCGAGATGAAGTCGATGATGCCGTAGAAGCTCAGCGCGTAGCGCAGCGGCCGCTTCACCACGCACAGCCGCATGATGTACTCGGCCGTGAACAGCAGCGTGAACATCCATTCCAGCACCGTGAATGCCGTGCCCAGCCGCGCGTGCACCGACGGCACGCTGTCCAGCATCACCACGGCGACGCTGGCGACGATGGCGATCAGCAGCACGACGTCGAACAGCCGCCCCGGGCGCGTGTCGGCTTCGAAGATGATCGTGTACCAGTGCTGGCGCCAGCCCGATTCGGGCTGGCCCAGGCGCTGGCGGATCATGGCGTTGGTGTGGCGTTGTGGCATGTCTGTCGAAACGGGTAAGCGGGTGAGCAAAAAAGCGGCGCGCCGCCATCCCCGCCGGGCCCTGCGCGTCGATCAGAATCGCGGGATGTCGGGATGCGGCAGCAGGCCGCGCTTGACGTGCATCTTGCCGTATTCGGCACAGCGCGCCAGCGTTGGGATGGCCTTGTCCGGGTTGAGCAGCCGCGCCGGATCGAACGCCGCCTTCACGCCGAAGAACGCCTCGCACTCCTCGCGCGAGAACTGCACGCACATCGAATTGAGCTTTTCGACGCCCACGCCGTGCTCGCCGGTCACGGTGCCGCCCAGTTCGACGCAGGTTTCGAGGATGTCCGACCCGAACAGCTCGGCCCGGTGCCATTCATCGACGTCGCCGCCATCGAACAGGATCAGCGGGTGCATGTTGCCATCGCCGGCATGGAAGACGTTGATGCACCGCAAGCCGTATTTCTGCTCCATCTGTTCGATGCGCTTGAGCAGCGTGCCGATGTGCTTGCGCGGAATGGTGCCGTCCATGCAGTAATAGTCCGGCGAGATGCGGCCGGCTGCCGGGAAGGCGTTCTTGCGGCCGCTCCAGAAGCGCAGGCGCTCGGCCTCGTTCTGCGACACCGTGATGCGCGTGGCGCCCGATGCGCGCAGCACGTCGCTCATGCGGCCGATTTCCTCGGCCACTTCCTCGGGCGTGCCGTCGGACTCGCACAGCAGGATGGCGGCCGCATCAAGGTCGTAGCCGGCCTTGACGAATTCCTCCACGGCGGCCGTGGCGGGGCGGTCCATCATTTCCAGCCCGGCCGGGATGATGCCCGCGGCGATCACGTCGGCCACGGCATTGCCGCCTTTCTCCACGTCGTCGAAGCTGGCCATGATGACCTGCGCCAGCTGCGGCTTGGGAATCAGCCGGACGGTGACCTCGGTGACCACGGCCAGCATGCCTTCGGAGCCGATGATGGTCGCCAGCAGGTCCAGGCCCGGCGAATCGGGCGCCTCGGAGCCGAACACCACCACGTCGCCCTCCATCGTCACGGCGCGCACGCGCAGCACGTTGTGCACGGTCAGGCCGTACTTCAGGCAATGCACGCCGCCCGAGTTCTCGGCCACGTTGCCGCCGATCGAGCAGGCGATCTGCGACGAGGGGTCGGGTGCGTAATAGAGACTGTGCGGTGCGGCCGCTTCGGAAATGGCAAGGTTGCGCACGCCGGGCTGGACCACGGCCGTACGCGAATACGGATCGACCGACAGGATGCGCTTGAACTTGGCCAGCGACAGCACCAGCCCGCCTGCAATCGGCATGGCGCCGCCAGACAGGCTGGTGCCCGATCCGCGCGGCACCACGGGCACGCCCAGCTCATGGCACAGGCGCAGCACGGCGCAGACCTGGTCCTCGGTGTCGGGCAGTACCACCGCGTCGGGCACCTGCCGATAGGCGGCCAGGCCGTCGCACTCGTAGGGGACGGTGTCTTCGGCCCGCCACAGCACGGCGGCGTCGGGCAGGATGTCCGCCAGCCGGGCCAGCAGCGTGGCGCGGCGGGTCTCTGCGGATACATCCGCCACGGTATGGGCGTCTTGCGGGGCGTTCATGGCAGCAACTCCTGTGACGGGCCGGGCGCCGCACGCTGCTTGGCAGGCACGCGGCCGGGACGGCAGACTATAGCGCAGGCGCCTCGCCAGGCGGGTGCCCGGGCACGTGAATTCCGCATGCCGACCCGATCAAAATGGTTCATGCCGGCAGGGCACCGGTGGCGGCCTGCCGGCGCATACCGTCGTCGGGCAGGGACGCTTCCAGCGTAGTGGCTGAGGCGCTACCAGTCCAGCCCGAGCAGCCAGTCGATGAAGTAGCGCGCCTCGGGCATCAGCGGCGCCTGCTCGCGCTCGACGATGTAGTAGCCGTGCGGCGAGATCGATTCCACGTCCAGCAGCTTCACCATCTGGCCGGCCGCCAGCCACTGGCGCGCCATGCGCTGGCGCACCAGGCCCACGCCCTGGTTCGACGCGATGGCCTCCAGCATCAGGCCGATGTCGTTGAACTGGGCGCCGGTCTGCGGCTCCGGCCAGTCCAGCCCGGCCGTCTCGAACCACGGGCGCCACGGCTCCAGCGGACTGCGCAGCAGCGTCAGGTTGTGCAGGTCCTCGGGTTTCGTGATCGCGAAGCCGTTCACGCGCTCGTAGTATTCGCGGCCGCACGCCGGAAACACGGGCTCCACCAGCAGCTTGGTGGTCCTGAGGTCCGGGTAACGGCCCGTGCCGTAGCGGATCTCGATGTCGGTGTCCTCGGCTTTCACGTCCAGGAACGGCACGGCCAGGTGCAGTTCCAGGTCGATATGCGGATACAGCGCGCTGAACTCGGGCAGGCGCGGCACCAGGTGCTGGCGGCCGAAGGTGGGCGGAATGGCCACGCGCAGGCGCGTGCGCAGCTTGTTGTACTCGGGGCGGGCCAGTTCGTTGAGCGACTTCAGCGCATCCTGCACGTTGCGCTGGTAGCGCGTGCCGGCCGCCGTGAGCCGCAGCGCGGCGTTCGAGCGCACGAACAGATCCTCGCCCCAGAGCTCCTCCAGGTTCTTGATGCGATGCGAGACCGCGCTGGGCGTGACCGAGAGTTCCTCGGCCGCGCGGGCAAAGCTGCCCAGGCGCGCCGCCGACTCGAAGGCGATCAGCAGGTGCAGCGGCGGAACGCGTTGGAAGACCGAAGCCATGGCCGCCGGCTCAGCGCGTGGCGCTGAAGATCTTGCCCGGGTTCAGGATATGGTTCGGGTCCAGCGCGTCCTTGATGGCGCGCATCAGGTCCAGCGCATCCTCGCCATGCTCCTGCACCAGGAAGCCGATCTTGTGCAGCCCCACGCCGTGCTCGCCGGTGCAGGTGCCGCCCATCGACAGCGCCCGCTCCACGATCCGGCGGTTGATGTCCTCGGCCTCGGCCATTTCCTCGGGCTTGCTGGTATCGACCAGGATTGCCACGTGGAAATTGCCGTCGCCGACGTGGCCCACGATCGGGCAGGGCAGCGACGACGCGTTCAGGTCGCGCTCGGTCTCGGTCACGCAATCGGCCAGGCGCGAGATCGGCACGCAGACGTCGGTGGTCACCGCGCGGCAGCCGGGCTTCAGCTGCAGCATTGCAAAGTAGGCCGTGTGGCGCGCATTCCAGAGCCGCGTGCGGTCTTCGGGGCGCGTGGCCCATTCGAAGCCCTGGCCGCCGTGCTCGGCCACGATTTCCTGCACGGTTTCGGCCTGCTCGCGCACGCCGGCCTCGGTGCCGTGGAACTCGAAGAACAGGTGCGGGGTTTCGGGCAGCGTCAGGTTGTCGTGGCGGTTGATCGCGCGGATCGCCAGCGCATCGACAAATTCCACGCGCGCCACGGGCACGCCCAGCTGGATGGTCTGGATGGTCGCGCGCACCGCGTCACCCATGCTCGGGAACGCGCACACGGCAGCCGAGATGGCCTCGGGCTGCGGGTACAGGCGCACCGTGACCTCGGTGATGATGCCCAGCGTGCCTTCGCTGCCGATGAACAGGCGGGTCAGGTCGTAGCCGGCCGACGACTTGCGCGCATTGGTGCCGGTGCGGATCACCCGGCCATCCGCCGTGACCACGGTCAAGGCCAGCACGTTCTCGCGCATGGTGCCGTAGCGCACGGCGTTGGTCCCCGACGCCCGCGTGGCGCACATGCCGCCCAGCGATGCGTCCGCGCCCGGATCGATCGGGAAAAACAGGCCCGTGTCCTTGATTTCCTGGTTCAGCTGCTTGCGCGTGACGCCGGGCTGAACGGTGACGGTCAGGTCCTCGGGGTGGACGGCCAGCACGCGGTTCATTTGCGACAGGTCAAGGCTGACCCCGCCGGCGACGGCCAGCAAGTGGCCTTCCAGCGAAGAACCCGCGCCGTAGGGAATCAGCGGCACGCCATGGGCGTTGCACAGTTTGGCGACTTCGGCCACTTCCTCGGTGCTGTGGGCAAAGACCACGGCATCGGGCAGGGCGGCCGGGAATGGCGATTCATCGCGGCCATGGTGCTCGCGCACGCCGTTCGAGGTGGTAAACCGGTCGCCGAAGCGGGAGGTCAGGGCATCGGCCAGCGCAGACGGGAACGGACGGCGCGCCAGGGCGGCGGCAGGTGTGGGGTGGTTCATGCGGGTCTCCGGGCGGGCCGTATGGCTCTGTATGCAGTGGAATGCCGCTATTCTACGACTCGCCTACGCCGTGTGCGCCACCTGATGGGCGGGCATTGGCGGGCCGCCGGCCGATAAACGGCCATCCGGGACCGGAAGCAGGCCATAATTGCGCCACTTCAAGGTACCAACCCCAGAAAACAAGGAGACCGGCATGGGCAACCGCCTGTCCAAGATTGCCACGCGCACCGGCGATGCCGGCACCACCGGCCTCGGCGACGGCAGCCGCGTGGGCAAGAACAGCCTGCGCATCGCCGCGATTGGCGATGTCGACGAGCTGAATTCCCAGATTGGTCTGCTGCTGACCGAGCCGGACCTGCCGGCCGATGTGCGCGATGCGCTGCTCCATATCCAGCACGACCTGTTCGACCTGGGCGGCGAGCTGTCGATCCCGGGGTACACGCTGCTCAAGGAGCCCCAGGTGGCGCAGCTCGACACGTGGCTGGCGCACTACAACGCCAGCCTGCCGCGCCTGGCCGAGTTCATCCTGCCGGGCGGCAGCCGCACCGCGGCCCACGCCCATGTCTGCCGCACCGTGTGCCGGCGCGCCGAGCGCTCGCTGGTGGAACTGGGCGCCGCAGAAGCGCTCAACGAGGCGCCGCGCCAGTACCTGAACCGGCTTTCGGACCTGCTGTTCGTGCTGGCCCGCGTGCTGAACCGGGTGGGCGGCGGCACGGACGTGCTGTGGCAGCGCGAACGGAAGTCCTGATTTGTGATTTATTAATTACTTTTAGGCTGCCGGGCGACCCGGCGGGATAAACCGAGAAAATTACTCGGATTTGCAGATTACACCCTTGAAATGGCCCGGGACGGCCACATTTCGCTCTCAGTCGAGATTGCAGTCCCTGACTGAGAGACAGGGCATTAGGAGAGAACACTATGGGTAAGATCATCGGTATCGACCTGGGTACCACCAACAGCTGCGTGTCGGTCCTGGAAGGCAACACGCCGAAAGTCATCGAAAACTCGGAAGGCACGCGCACCACGCCGTCGATCATCGCCTACATGGAAGACGGCGAGATCCTGGTCGGCGCGCCGGCCAAGCGCCAGGCCGTGACCAACCCGCGCAACACGCTGTATGCCGTGAAGCGCCTGATCGGCCGCAAGTTCGAGGAGAAGGAAGTCCAGAAGGACATCGGACTGATGCCGTACTCGATCGTCAAGGCCGACAACGGCGACGCCTGGGTTGGCGTGCGCGACCAGAAGCTGGCCCCGCCGCAGGTGTCGGCCGAAGTGCTGCGCAAGATGAAGAAGACCGCCGAGGACTACCTGGGCGAGCCCGTGACCGAAGCCGTGATCACGGTGCCGGCTTACTTCAACGACTCGCAGCGCCAGGCCACCAAGGACGCCGGCCGCATCGCGGGCCTGGAAGTCAAGCGCATCATCAACGAACCGACCGCCGCGGCGCTCGCGTTCGGCATGGACAAGAACGAGAAGGGCGACCGCAAGATCGCCGTATATGACCTGGGTGGCGGCACGTTCGACATCTCGATCATCGAAATCGCCGATGTGGATGGCGAGAAGCAGTTCGAAGTGCTGTCGACCAACGGCGACACGTTCCTGGGCGGCGAAGACTTCGACCAGCGCATCATCGACTACATCATCGGCGAGTTCAAGAAGGAACAGGGCGTCGACCTGTCGAAGGACGTGCTGGCCCTGCAGCGCCTGAAGGAAGCTGCCGAAAAGGCCAAGATCGAGCTGTCGAGCTCGCAGCAGACCGAGATCAACCTGCCGTACATCACGGCCGACGCCTCGGGTCCGAAGCACTTGAACCTGAAGATCACGCGCGCCAAGCTCGAAGCGCTGGTGGAAGACCTGATCGCCCGCACGATCGAACCGTGCCGTACCGCGATCAAGGACGCCGGCGTCAAGGTCAGCGACATCGACGACGTGATCCTGGTGGGCGGCATGACCCGCATGCCCAAGGTGCAGGAACAGGTGCGCGAGTTCTTCGGCAAGGAAGCCCGCAAGGACGTGAACCCGGACGAAGCCGTGGCCGTGGGTGCCGCCATCCAGGGTTCGGTGCTGTCGGGTGACCGTACCGACGTGCTGCTGCTGGACGTGACGCCGCTGTCGCTGGGCATCGAGACGCTGGGTGGCGTGATGACCAAGATGATCTCGAAGAACACGACCATCCCGACCAAGCACGCCCAGGTGTTCTCGACCGCTGACGACAACCAGCCGGCCGTGACGATCAAGGTGTTCCAGGGCGAGCGCGAGATGGCCAGCGGCAACAAGCTGCTGGGCGAGTTCAACCTGGAAGGCATTCCGCCGTCGCCGCGCGGCATGCCCCAGATCGAGGTCTCGTTCGATATCGACGCCAACGGCATTCTGCACGTGGGCGCCAAGGACAAGGCCACCGGCAAGGAAAACCGCATCACGATCAAGGCGAACTCGGGTCTGTCGGAAGACGAGATCCAGCGCATGGTCAAGGACGCCGAGGCCAACGCCGAGGAAGACAAGAAGGCCCGCGAGCTGGCTGATGCCCGCAACCAGGCCGATGCGCTGATCCACTCGACCCGCAAGGCCCTGACCGAGCATGGCGACAAGCTCGAGGCCGGCGAGAAGGAAAAGATCGAAGCCGCGATCAAGGAACTGGAAGACGCCGCACGCGGCGGCGACAAGACCGAGATCGACGCCAAGGTCAACGCACTGTCCGAAGCCAGCCAGAAGCTGGGCGAGAAGGTGTACGCCGACATGCAGGCCAAGGCCGGCGAAGCCGGTGCGGCGGGTGCAGGCGCGGCCGGTGCCGGCCAGCAGCAGGCCCAGCCCCAGGACGATAACGTCGTGGACGCCGAGTTCAAGGAAGTGAACGACAAGAAGTAAGCGGGAAGGGGGCGGCGGCGCGGGTGATGCCGGCGCCGCCGCCCGTTCCCGACGCCGGGCGACGGTGGTCTGACTCAGGGTGCAAACCACGGTCGGACACCGCGCTCGGCTTTTTTGCTTATCGCCCGACGGGTGTTTTCGTCACCTGCCGGGCCCATCAGGTATTGAGCCACCATGGCAAAACGTGACTACTACGAAGTGCTCGGGGTAGGCAAGAACGCGACCGAAGACGAGATCAAGAAGGTTTATCGCAAGCTCGCGATGAAGTACCACCCGGACCGCAATCCGGACAACAAGGAAGCCGAGGAAAAATTCAAGGAGGTCAAGGAAGCGTACGAGATGCTTTCCGACCCCGAGAAGAAGGCTGCCTACGACCAGTACGGCCATGCGGGCGTGGACCCGAACATGGCGGGCGGCTTCGGCGCCGGAGGGTTTGGCGGCGGCGGCTTTGCCGAGGCGTTCGGCGATATCTTCGGTGACATCTTCGGCCAGGCGGCCGGTGGTGGCGGCCGGCGCGGCAACGGCCCGCAGGCCTACCGGGGTGCCGACCTGCGCTACAGCATGGAGATTTCGCTGGAGCAGGCCGCGCACGGCCACGAGGCGCAGATCCGCGTGCCGCACTGGGACGATTGCGATCACTGCCACGGCAACGGCGCCGAGCCGGGGTCGTCGGTGGAAACCTGCCCGACCTGTAACGGCGTGGGCCAGGTGCGTGTGTCGCAAGGCTTCTTCACGATGCAGCAGACCTGCCCGAAGTGCCACGGCAGCGGCAAGTTCATTCCGAAGCCGTGCACCAAGTGCCATGGCCAGGGCAAGCTGAAGTCGCAGAAGACGCTTGAAGTGAAGATCCCCGCCGGGATCGACGAAGGCATGCGCATCCGCTCGTCGGGCAATGGCGAGCCGGGCATCAACGGCGGGCCGCCGGGCGACCTCTACGTCGAAGTGCATATCAAGGCGCACGAGGTGTTCGAGCGTGACGGCGACGACCTGCACTGCCAGATGCCGATCTCGTTCGCCACGGCGGCGCTGGGCGGCGAACTCGAAGTGCCGACGCTGGGCGGCAAGGCCAGTTTCCCGGTGCCCGAAGGCACGCAGGCCGGCAAGACGTTCCGTCTGCGCGGCAAGGGCATCAAGGGCGTGCGCTCGGGATATCCTGGCGACCTCTACGTGCATGTGAACGTGGAAACGCCGGTCAAGCTGACCGACGCCCAGAAGGAACTGCTGCGCCAGTTCGACCGCTCGGTGCATGAGGGCGGCTCGCGCCACAGCCCGCAGGAGCAATCCTGGCTGGACAAGGTGAAGAGCTTCTTCAGCTAAGCCTGCGCGCCGCTGGAAACAGAAACCGGCTACGTGAGCAACGTGGCCGGTTTTTTTATGTATCGTTGGTGCTGGAACGGCTCGCCGTCTCCGCCCTCTCCGCTTGCGGAAGCGGGGCTGGGGGAGAGGGCAAGCGGTTCGTTTTTTGACCACGCTCGCCAGATTGATGTCTCCCACCGACCCCTTCGTCCTGCTCGACGATGCCCACGCGCCGGGCGTTGCCGCGTCGCGCCTGTACACCGGTTTCGTGCGCGAAGACGTCGTGCCGGCCGGCACCGATGCCGCCGCGCTCGACGCGCTGCTGGCGCAAGGCTGGCGCGACGGCCTGCATGTGACGCTATTCGCGCCGTATGAATTCGGCGGCCACCTGGTCGGCACCCCGGTCCATCTGGACGCCCGGGTGGACGAATCACTACCCTTCCACGATGGCGCGTTGCGCCTGTTCTGGTTTCGTGCGCTGACACTGCTCGATGCCGGACAGGTGAAGCAGTGGGTGGATGCCCAGGCCCTGCCTGGCCCGGCCGGTGTGGTCGACGTGGCGGGCAATTTGTCACGCCAGCAGTACACCGACGCCATCGCGCGTATCCATGCGTACATCGAGGCGGGCGATACGTACCAGGTCAACTTCACGCAGCGGCTGCGTTTCCAGGCTTTCGGCGATCCGGTGGCTTTCTACGCGGCGCTGCGCGATGCCCAGCCCGTGCCGTTCGGTGCGCTGGCGCGATTGCCTGGCGACGGCTGGGTGCTGTCGGTGTCGCCGGAACTGTTCGTGGCGCACGATGGCGATGGCCATCTGGTGGCGCGCCCGATGAAAGGCACCGCGCCGCGCACCGGCGATGCCGAAGTCGATGCACGATCCGCAAAGGTCCTGGCCGCCGATCCGAAGAATCGTGCCGAGAACGTGATGATTGTCGACCTGCTGCGCAACGACCTCGGTCGTCTGGCCGTGCCCGGCAGCGTGACGGTACCCAATCGCTTTGTCGTGGAGCCATTTGGCCGCGTGCTGCAGATGACGTCGACCGTCACCGCCACGGCGCAGCCCGGCACGTCGTTCGGCGCGCTGATGCAGGCGCTGTTTCCGTGTGGGTCGATCACGGGCGCGCCCAAGCGCCGCACCATGCAGATCATTGCCGAGCTGGAATCGTCGCCTCGCGGTCTCTACACGGGGTCGATCGGCTGGCTCGACGCGCCGCAAGACGGCGCCAGGCTGGGCGCTTTCGGCATGTCCGTGGCAATCCGCACGCTGGTACTTGCTGCCGCCGGCCAGGGCGGACTGCGGCGCGGCGAGATGGGGGTGGGCGGCGGCATCGTTCACGACAGCGTGGCGGACGACGAGTTTGCCGAGTGCGGCTGGAAGGCCCGTTTTCTCACCGCGCACGATCCGGGCTTCACGCTGTTCGAAACCATGCATGCGCACGATGGCGTGGTGCTGCATCGCGAGCGGCATCTTGCACGCATCGCCAAATCTTCAAGAACGTTTGGATTCGCTTTCGACTTGCCTGCGGCACGCGCGGCATTGCAGGCCGAGGCAGCACGGCTGGGCGATGGCGACTGGCGGCTGCGGATGAGCGTGGACAAGCGGGGTGCCATGGCGTTTGCCAGCGGGGCGCTGGTGCCGCTGGCCGCCGCGGCCGCCGATGTCGAATTGGCGGAATTGCGATTGCCCGTGGCCGATCCGCTGCGCCGTCACAAGCTCAGTGCGCGCAGCACGTTCGATCAGGGCTGGCAGGCAGCGGAGCGCGCGGGCGCATTTGATTGCCTGTTCTTCAATACGCGCGACGAACTGCTCGAAGGCGGCCGCAGCTCGGTGTTTGTCAGGGTCGACGGGCAATGGCTGACACCGCCGCTGTCGGCCGACATCCTGCCCGGCGTGATGCGTGCGGTGGTGCTGGAAGACGGCGATGCGCTGGTCGACGGGCCGGTGGCCGAGGCCGCCGTGACGCGCGAGATGGTGCTGCGGGCCGAGGCGATCGTGATCGCCAATGCGCTGCGGGGAGCGATGCCGGCGCGGCTACGGATCAAAAGTTGAGGGTTTTCTCGCCTCTCCCGCAGGCGGGAGAGGGGAGTCGAACACGCCGGCAAGCGAGTCGAATCAAGCCGAGAACGTGTGTTCCACCGCCGGGAAGCTGCCGTCCTTGACGGCCGCCACATAGGCGCGCACGGCGCCTTCGATCGAGGTCTGGCCGTCCATGAAGTTGCGGACGAACTTGGCCTTGCGCCCCGGGTAAATGTTCAGCATGTCCTGCAGCACCAGCACCTGGCCCGAGCAGTCCACGCCGGCGCCGATGCCGATCGTCGGCACCTTCACCAGCGCGGTCACCTCGCCAGCCAGCTTGGCGGGCACGGCTTCCATCAGGATCACCTGCGCGCCGGCCTGCTCCAGCGCCTGGGCCTCGCGCTTGAGCTGCGCGGCGCCGGCTTCGGTCTTGCCCTGCACCTTGAAGCCGCCAAACGCGTGCACCGACTGCGGGGTCAGGCCGATATGGGCGCACACCGGGATGCTGCGCTCGACCAGGAATTTCACGGTGGGGGCCAGCCACTCGCCGCCTTCGAGCTTCACCATCTGCGCGCCGGCGCGCATCAGCGTGGCGGCGCTTTCGAAGGCTTTCTCGGGCGTGGGATAGGTGCCGAACGGCAGGTCCGTCACCAGCAGCGCGGTCTGGTTGCCGCGCGCCACGCATTCGGTGTGATACGCCATATGCTCAAGCGTCACGGGCAGCGTGGTCTGCTGGCCTTGCATCACATTGCCCAGCGAATCGCCAACCAGGATCATCTCGACGCCGCAGTAGTCGAGCAGTGCGGCGAAGCTGGAATCGTAGGCGGTCAGCATGGCGATCTTGTCGCCGGCGTCACGCATGGCTTGCAGTTTGGGGGCGGTGACGGTCTTGCGGGAAGGGTCGAGGAGGTAACTCATGGCAGTGCCCGTAGGAGTGGCGGCCGTGTGTCGCACGAACAAGCTTCGGCGGCGGCCGTTGTCGTTATCGTGTTGTGCTGCCGGGGGCCTTAGGCGCGTCTTTGCAGCGGCTTTGGAGCAGATCAGCGGGCAGCGAGATTCAGGAAGGCCTTGCGGCCCCGCATGTTCTCGATGCGCGACAGTAGTGTACGGAAATCGCTGTCGTTGTCTACCGGATTGAAGTGGGCGGTATCGACGATCAGCACCGGGGCGTCGTCGTAGCGGTGAAACAGCTCGCCGTAGGCATCGTGCAGCCGTTGCAGGTACGACTCGTCGATGGCGGTTTCGCCAGGCAGGCCGCGCCGCAGAATGCGTTCGCGCAGCAGCGACGGCGTGGCCTGCAGCATGATGACGAGGTCCGCGCGTTGCGCGGGCACCTGCAGCCGTGCCGCCAGCGCGTCGTAGAGCGCAAGCTCGTCGGCCTCCAGCGTCAGCGACGCATAGAGACGGTCACGCGCAAAGAGAAAATTCGTAATCATGCGATGGCCGGCAAGCATCGCCGTCTGCCATTGCTGCAACTGCGTGGTGCGCTGGTTCAGGCAGGCCAGCTGCATCGCCAGCGCGTAGCGTTGCGGCTCGCGATAGAAACGTTCCAGGAAGGGATTGTGGCGTGCGCCGTCGGGCAGTTCGCCGGCCCGCAGGTACTGCGCCAGGCGCTGGGCCAGTGCGGACTTGCCCGATCCAACCGGGCCTTCGATGACGATGCGTCGCAGATGGTCGAGCATGCGTCAGTTGCGCTGCGCGCTCAGGAGGGGGTGTTGCCTTCCTGCAGGCGCGTGCATTTGCATGTGGAAAGCTTCTCGATGCGCTGGGCCTGCACGCCGGGCAGGAAGTCAGTCGCGCGGCCGCGGCCGGGGATGTCCAGCGTGGCATCCAGTTCAAGCAGCGGCACCAGCACGAAGGCGCGTTCCGTGATGCGCGGATGCGGCACGGTCAGGGCCTCGCTGTTGATCGACTCGGCGCCGAACAGCAGCAGGTCCAGGTCCAGCGTGCGGGGTGCGTTGTGGAACGGCCGCTCGCGGCCGAACTGGTCCTCGATGTGGTGGCAGATGCGCAGCAGTTGCGACGCCGTGAACGTCGTCTCGATCTTGATCACGGCATTGAAGTAGTCGTCGCCGCTGGCGTCGACCGGGGCCGTGCGATAGAACGACGACCGCGCAACAACCGTGATCCCGACCTGCTGGGCCAGGCACACGATGGCGTCTTTCAACGCCTGGCGCGCATCTCCAAGATTGGCGCCGATGCCGATGAAGGCAAGCGTCATGTTATTCCTCCGGCTGGGCGCGGCGCGGTCCCGGCTCGGGCTGACCTCCATCGGCCCCGTCAGTCGATTGCGCCTCGCTGCGGGAAGACACTTTATCCGATTTCCGTGGACCGCGTCGGCGGCGCCGTTTGCGCGCCGGCGCGTCGCCGTCATGGCCGGTGCCGTCCTCGGCGCCTTCCGCGCCACCGTCCTGGCCGCCGTCCTGGCCGCCGTCGTGGCCGCCGTCGTGGCCGCCGTCGTGGCTGTCACCGGAACCGCCCCGGGCACCCTTGCCGGACTTGCCGCGCGCGGGCCGGGCCGATTCGATCAGCGCCTCGCGCTCGTCGGGGTGGGCGTTCTGGAAATCGGTCCACCACTGGCCCACCTCGGCCGGCTGTTCGCCAGCCTCGCAACGCAGTTGCAGGAAGTCGTAGCCGGCGCGGAAGCGCGGCGATTCCAGCAGGCGGTACGGCATGCGGCCCACGCGCTTTTCAAAGCGCGGCTGCATGCCCCAGATATCGCGCATGTCGGTGACAAAACGGCGCTGGATGGCCAGCTGGCCGGTCTGCTTTTCCAAGACCATGTCCATGGCCGTGTTCAGCGCGGCAATCGGGTGCTCGCCTTCTTCGCGCAGCTTGGTCCAGCGTTGCAGCACGTGGTGCCACAGCAGCGACGCGAACAGGAAACCCGGCGATACCGGCTTGCCGGCCTGAACGCGCCGGTCGGTGTTGTCGAGCGCCAGCTGCACGAAGCGCTGGCCCATCGGCTGTTCGATCGCCACATCCAGCAGCGGCAGCAGGCCCTTGTGCAGGCCGGCCTTGCGCAGTTCCTGCAGCGATGCCCAGGCGTGGCCCGACATCAGCAGCTTGAGCATCTCGTCGAACAGGCGCGCGCTGGGCACGTTGTGGATCAGCGGTGCCAGTTCGGCGATCGGCGCGCGCGTTTCCTCGTCGATGCCGAAGCTGGTCTTGGCGGCAAAGCGCACCACGCGCAGCATGCGGACGGGGTCCTCGCGGTAGCGCGTGACCGGGTCGCCGATCATGCGCAGCGTGCGGGCGCGGATGTCTTCCATGCCGTGGTGGTAGTCATGCACGGTTTGCGCGGCCGGATCGTAGTACATCGCGTTGATGGTGAAGTCGCGGCGTTCCGCGTCCTCGGCCTGCGATCCCCACACGTTGTCGCGCAGCACGCGGCCGCTGGCGTCGATCGCGTGCGTCTTGCTGTCAAGCTCGGCGCGCTTCAGGCGGCGGCCTTCGGGCAGCGTCTCGCTGGCCACGGCATCGACCAGCGCGCGGAACGTCGAGACCTCGATGATCTCCTGCTCGCGCCCGCCGTAGAACGTGACGTGCACGATCTGGAAGCGGCGGCCAATGATGCGCGAGCGGCGGAACAGCGCCTGCACCTGTTCCGGCGTGGCATTGGTGGCCACGTCGAAATCCTTGGGCTTGATGCCAAGCAGCAGGTCGCGCACGGCGCCGCCCACGATGTAGGCCTGGTAGCCGGCCTGCTGCAGCGTGGACGTGACCTTGACCGCGTTGCGCGAGATCAGCGCCGGGTCGATCTTGTGTTCTTCCACGCCAACCACGCGTGGGGTATGGGCGCGGCCGGTGCGGCGCTGTTTCGGCCCCGGTTTGCCTAGCAGCCGGGTGATGAGCTTCTTGATCACGTCAGAACAGGTCCATGATGCGCCAGCCAGCTGCCGCGGCGTGGTTGCGCAGGCGGTCGTCGGGGTTGGCGGCAATCGGCTCGCTGACCTTTTCGAGCAGCGGCAGGTCGTTGGCCGAATCGCTATAGAACGTGGTGGTGCCGAAGTCGTCCCACTTGGCGCCCAGGCTCTTGAGCCAGCTTTCCACGCGGGTGATCTTGCCTTCGCGGAAGCTCGGCACGCCGAAAACTTCGCCGGTGAAGGCGCTCTCGGGCTTGCCGTCGACCGTTTCCGGATCGGTGGCGATCAGGTGCTTGATGCCGAACGCCTGGGCGATGGGCGCCGTGACAAAGCTGTTGGTGGCGGTGACCACCGCGCACAGGTCGCCGGCTTCCAGGTGCTTGTACACCAGGGCCTTTGCCTGCGGCGTAATGACGGGCTCGATGACCTCGTGCATGAAACGCACGCGCCATTGATCCAGGCGGTCGCGCGGGTTGGCCGCCAGCGGGGCCAGCGCAAAGCGCAGGAATTCCTGGATATTGAGCGTCCCAGCCTTGTATTGGCTGTAGAACTCGTCGTTCTTGCGACGATACGATTCCTCGTCGACGACGCCCATGCGGACCAGGAAGCGGCCCCATTCGTGGTCGCTATCGGTCGGGATCAGGGTGTGGTCGAGGTCAAACAGTGCCAGATTCATGGGGCGCGATTTTACATTAAGGTGCCCCGGGCGGTCGGCCGGGCCCGGGCTGAAGTGGGGTGGCGTGTCGCCGGCCCCACCAAGAAAGGATGGGTTCCGGTGGTTACTCCCGGAATTCGGCGAACATTTCGCGCAGCAGCGGCAGCGTCACCGCGCGCTTGCGCTCCAGCGAATACATGTCCAGCGCGTCAAGCAGCGCCATCAGGCTGGGCATGTCGCGATAGTGGCGCGTCACGAGCCAGTGCGGGATTTCGGGTGACAACTGCAGCCCGCGCTCCTTGGCGGCCTGCACCAGCGCGGCCATCTTGTCCTCGTCGGACAGCGGCTGGAGCTGGTAGACCAGCCCCCAGCCCAGCCGTGTGCGCAAATCCTCACGCACCGGCATGGCGCGCGGTGCCAGCCCGCCCGCCACCACCAGCGCACAGCGCACATGGGCGCGCACCTCGTTATAAAGCGAAAAAACGGCGATCTGGCGTGCCTCGTCCAGCAGGTCGACATTGTCGACGGTATAGATCTGGCAGGCCGGGTCGAACATGAAATCGGCCAGCGCATGGTGCGGGCTCAGGTAGCGGCAGTTCAGGCCGGCATGGATTGCGGTGTCGCATACGGCATGCAGCAGGTGGGTGCGGCCGGATCCCATGTCGCCCCAGAGGTAGAACAGGCGGTCGTTGGCCTGCTCGCGCGCCACCAGGCCGGGCAGGTCGCGCAGGCGCTGCACCGGCTCGCGATTGGCCGACACGAAGAAATTGTCGAACGTGGAAGGGGGCGGGCTGCCCAGTTCCAGCGACAGCTGCTTATGACTATGACGCGGTGACATGACGAATCCGTTGCTTGCGCGATACGTGCCTGCAGTATGCCTAGTTCCGGCCTAGTGCCGATAGAGGTCGCTGGCCAGGTAAACGCGCCGCAGCTGACGCGCGCCGACCAGCAGCACGGCACAGGTTGGCAAGGCCAGCAGCACGCCAAAGAAGCCGAACAGCTGCCCGAATGCCAGCAGCGCGAAGATCACCACCAGCGGATGCAGGCCGATGCGCTCGCCCACCAGGCGCGGTGTCAGGTAGAAGCTTTCCACGAACTGGCCGATGCCGTATACCACGGCCACGGCGCCCAGCCCGTACCAGTTGCCGAATTGCAGCAGCGCGGCCACCACCGCCAGCGCCAGCCCGATGCCGAAGCCGATATACGGGATGAACACGGCCAGGCCGGTGAAGATGCCCACCGGAATGCCCACGTCGAAGCCGGCCACGGTCAGGCCGATCGAATAGATCGCGGCCAGGATCACCATGACCAGGATCTGGCCGCGCAGGTATTGCGACAGCAGCGCGTCGGTCTCGGCAGACAGTTCATGCACCTTGGGCACCCAGCGGCGCGGCACCAGGCGCTCGATACGCCGCATGACCATGTGCCAGTCCATCAGCAGGTAGAACATCAGGATCGGTACGATGAACAGCAGGCCGGCGAACTCGATCAGTGCCGAACCCGACACCCGGACATAATCCAGCAAGACCTGCACCAGGTCTTCGGGGCTGGCCGCGAAGCGGTTCTGCAGCATGCGGCGCAGGCCCGGGAAGTCGAAACGCACCCGCACGCCCAGTTCGGCCAGCTTGGGCGCCAGCACGCTGTTGAGCTTTTGCAGCAGGATCGGCACCTGCTCGCGCAATTGCGGGATCTCGCGCTGGAGCACGGCGATCAGCAGCAGCACCAGCAGCAACAGGACCACGCCCAGCAGCCCGATCATCAGCGCCACGCCGATAAACCGGGGCACCCGGCGGCGTTGCAGCCAGTCCACGCCCGGATTGAGGATATACGCGAAGATGAAGGCGACCAGGAACGGCGTCAGAACGGGCGCCAGGGCCAGAATCACGGCGAACAGGGCGGCGGCGACAACAATCCACAGCAGGATGCGCTTGGTGTCTGGGGAAAGCAGGGGAGCGGTCATCGGAGGGGCCGGCGCGTCATGGGTTGGCAGTGTGGCAGGTGGATTCGTCCGCGATCACTGGTCGCCGGGAGCCTGTATCCGTTAAAATTGCGATTTTACTGGACTCGCGTCCGTGCTCCGCCCCAGATTGGCCCCCCGGCCCGGGACGCAGCGAAAAAGCGACGGATTCCACACTTCACCCTCATCCAAGACAAGCAGGTTCTCATGAGCGCATCCCCGACCGCCGGCCAGGCAGGCCTTTCCTACCGCGATGCCGGTGTTGACATCGATGCCGGCGACGCCCTGATCGACCGCATCAAGCCGTTTGCCAAGCGCACCATGCGCGAAGGCGTGATGGCCGGTATCGGCGGATTCGGCGCCCTGTTCGAACTGTCGAAGAAGTTCCAGGAGCCGGTGCTGGTGTCCGGCACCGACGGCGTGGGCACCAAGCTCAAGCTGGCGTTCCAGCTGAATCGCCACGACACCGTGGGCCAGGATCTGGTTGCCATGAGCGTCAACGACATCCTGGTGCAGGGTGCCGAGCCGCTGTTCTTCCTGGACTACTTCGCCTGCGGCAAGCTGGACGTGGATACCGCGGCCACCGTGATCCAGGGCATCGCCCATGGTTGCGAACTGTCGGGCTGCGCGCTGATCGGCGGCGAAACCGCCGAAATGCCGAGCATGTACCCGGACGGCGAATACGACCTGGCCGGTTTCGCGGTCGGTGCCGTGGAAAAGAAGAAGATTATCGACGGCAGCACGATCCGCCCGGGCGACGTGGTGCTGGGCCTGGCTTCGTCGGGCGCGCATTCGAACGGCTACTCGCTGGTGCGCAAGATCATCGAAGTCGCCAAGCCGGACCTGAACGCCGACTTCCACGGCCAGCGCCTGCAGGACGCCATCATGGCGCCGACGCGCATCTACGTGAAGCCGCTGCTGTCGCTGATCGACACGCTGCCGGTCAAGGGCATGGCCCACATCACCGGCGGCGGCCTGACCGAAAACGTGCCGCGCGTGCTGGCCGACAACCTGACCGCCGTGATCCAGCGCGATGCCTGGACGCTGCCGCCGCTGTTCCAGTGGCTGCAGGCGCAGGGCAACGTGGCCGACGCCGAAATGCACCGCGTGTTCAACTGCGGCATCGGCATGGTCGTGATCGTGGCAAAGGAAGACGCCGAACGCGCCATCCGTCACCTGCAGGCCGCTGGCGAAGCGGTGTGGCAGATCGGTGAGATCCAGGAGCGTGCCGAAGGCCAGGCGCAGACCGTGGTGGTCTGATTCCCGTCCTGCCCGGCATGCAAAAGCCCGATCGAGAGATCGGGCTTTTTGTTTTGCGGTGGCGTCCGTGCGGCGTTATTCGACGCTGCCAAGCCGGGTCAGCGCGTCGCCCGTCACGCGGCAGATCCGCCAGTCCGGCATCACGTCGGCGCCCATCGCCTGGTAGAAATCGATCGACGGCTGGTTCCAGTCCAGCACCGACCACTCGAAGCGGCCGCAGCCACGTTCCACGGCCAGCGCCGCCAGATGCCTGAGCAGGGCCTTGCCCAGCCCATGGCCGCGCCAGGCCGGCTCGACGAACAGGTCTTCCAGGTACAGCCCGGGTTTGGCAAGAAAGGTCGAGAAGTTGTGGAAGAACAGGGCAAAGCCCACGGCCTGCCTCGCGCCGTCCTGGTCAACCTCCACGATCACCGCTTCGGCATGGGGCCTGGCGCCGAACAGCGCGTCGCCAATCTTCTGCGGCGTGGCTTCCACCAGATGCGTCAGTTTTTCGTATTCGGCCAGGTCCGAGATCAGGCGGAACAGCGTGGCGCTGTCGGCGGGCGTGGCGGGGCGGATCGAGAAGGCGGTCATCGCAATTCGCTTAAAAAACGGAAGCGATGATTATCGGTCACTCTGCGTGCGATCACCAGCCCGCGGCCCGGGCCACCTGCGCCACGTAGTCGGACGCCAGGGCATCGACGCTGATGCGCTCCGGGGTGCTGCGCAGCCACGTCAACTGGCGTTTGCACAGCTGGCGCGTAGCGGCAATGCCGCGCTCGCGCATCGTGGCGGCATCGCAGTCGCCATCGAGATATTCCCACACCTGCCGGTAGCCGACGCAGCGCATCGACGGCAATCCCAGGTGCAGGTCGCCGCGTGCGCGCAGCCGCTGGACTTCGTCGATCAGCCCGCCGTTGAGCATCGCGTCGAAGCGGCCGGCGATACGGGCGTGCAGCACCGCGCGATCCGACGGCTCCAGTGCGATCACCCGGTAGCGCGCATCGGCCGCACCCGTAAAGGTCCGCGCATCGGCCTGACGCGCCAGCAGCGCCGACATCGGCTGGCCGCTCAATCGGAAAATCTCCAGCGCACGCTGGATGCGCTGCGCATCGTTGGGCGCCAGGCGCGCGGCCGTGACCGGATCCACCTCGGCCAGCATCGCATGCAGCGCTGGCCAGCCGCGGTCGGCGGCCAGCGCATCGAGTTCGGCGCGCACCGTGGCATCGGCCTGCGGCAGGTCGTTCAGGCCCTGCGTCAGCGCCTTGTAATAGAGCATCGTGCCGCCGACGATCAGCGGCGTGTGTTCGCGTGCCCGGATTTCGTCGATCAGCCGCTCCGCATCGGTCACGAATTGGGCGGCCGAATAACTGTCGAGCGGATCGATGATATCGATCAGGTGGTGCGGCACGCTGGCCAGTTCGGCCGGCGTGGGCTTGGCAGTGCCGATATCCATCCCGCGATAGACCAGCGCCGAATCGAGGCTGATGATCTCCACCGGCTTGCGCGCGGCCAGCTCCAGCGCGGCAGCGGTCTTGCCGGACGCGGTGGGCCCCAGCAGGCAGACGATGGGCGGAAAGTCGGAAAGCTGCGATGACATCGTCAAACGGCCAAAAGGCGCTTACTGGCCGCGCAGGAACAGGCGGTCGAGTTCGGTCACGGTCAGTTGCACCCAGGTGGGACGGCCGTGATTGCACTGGTCGGCGCGCTCGGTCTGTTCCATCTGGCGCAGCAGCGCGTTCATTTCCTCGACGGTCAGCTTGCGGTTGGCGCGCACGGCGCTATGGCAGGCCAGCGTGGCGAGCAGTTCGTTCTGGCGTTCGGCCAGCACACGCGAGCCACCGTACGATTGCAGGTCGCGCAGCACGTCGCGCGCCAGCGCTTCGGCATCGGCCTGCTTGAGCAGGGCCGGAATCGCGCGCACGGCCAGCGTGGTGGGCGACACCGGCGCAATGTCGAAGCCCAGCAGCTGCAGGGTTTCCTGATGCTCCTCGGCTGCGCCGATTTCCACTGGACTGGCCGGCAGCGTGACCGGGATCAGCAGTGGCTGTACGGCCAGCTGGCGGGCGGCCAGGCCGTCCTTGATCTGTTCGTAGAGGATGCGTTCGTGGGCCGCGTGCATGTCCACCAGCACCAGGCCACGGGCGTTCTGCGCCAGCACGTAGATGCCGTGCAACTGGGCGATGGCGTAGCCGAGCGGATGATCGACGTCGCCCGCTTCGGCATCGGCGCCCGGCAATTCCGAGATGCGCGGCGGCAGGCGGTCGAGCAGGCTGGGCGGCTCGTCGGCACGGGCGGCCTGGGCGTCGGCCAGCCAGGCGGGCGGGCGCGACGAAGGCTGCCACGCCCCGGGATTGGCCGATCCCGGCGAGGTGGCTTCGCGCACCATGCCCAGGTAGGCCTGGCGCGGCTGCGCGATACCCAGCTCGGTCTGGCGGCCCGCCGAATAGTTGACCCATTGCGGCGCGGCGCCGGGCACCCCGGGTGCCGGCATGGCCGGGCGCGCGGCTGGCATCGGCATCAAGCCGGCGCCGTCGTCGGTATCGGAATGCAGGCTGTCGCCCTGTTCGCCGGCCTGGCGTGCCAGGCAGCGCTGCACGGCGTGATAGACGAACTGGTGCACGGCGCGCGATTCGCGGAAGCGGACCTCGATCTTCGACGGGTGGACGTTGACGTCGACCAGTTCGGGCGGCAGGTCCAGGCACAGCACGTACGACGGGAATCGATCACCGTGCAGCACGTCCTGATAGGCGCTGCGCACGGCGTGGTTCAGCAGCTTGTCGCGCACGAAGCGACCGTTGACGAAGAAATACTGCTGGTCGGGGCGTCCGCGCGAGGCCGTGGGCAGGCCGGCAAAGCCGTACAGGTGCAGCGCGTCGGCATCTTCGTCCAGCGCCAGTCGCGCACGGGCAAAGTCGCCACCCAGCACCTGCGCGGTGCGCGTGGACACATCGCCGGCATTCCAATGCTCCAGCGGCTTGCCGTTATGGTGGACGGAGATCGTGACGTCGGGCCGCGCCAGCGCCGCGCGCCGGATCATTTCCAGGCAGTGGCCCAGTTCGGTTTGTTCCGATTTAAGGAACTTTCTACGTGCTGGCGTGTTGAAGTACAGGTGCTGCACATCGATCATCGTGCCCACGCCGCCCGAGGCCGGCTGCAACTGGCCGCTGTCGGCGCTGATCTGGGTGGCGTGTGCGGCGGTGGCGGTGCGGCTGGTCAGCACCAGGTGCGAGACCGAGGCAATCGACGCCAGGGCCTCGCCCCGGAAGCCGAGGGTCAGGACCGATTCGAGTTCGTCGAGCGAGGCGATCTTGCTGGTGGCATGGCGCATCAGCGCAACGGGCAGTTCGTCGGCAGGAATGCCGCAGCCGTTGTCGGTGATGACAATGCGCCGCACGCCGCCTTCCTCGAGCCGGATGCCAAGCTGCGTGGCGCCCGCATCGAGTGCGTTTTCGAGCAGTTCCTTGACGACCGATGCCGGGCGCTCCACCACCTCGCCAGCGGCAATCTGGCTGATCAGTTGATCAGGCAACGGACGGATCGGGCGGCCAGGCTGGGTGGTGCGAAGGGGGTTTTGGGCGTCGGGCAGGGCGGCGTCGGCAGGCATGCGGGCGATTATACGTGCGCGTGGACACGTTTTCGGCACAAGTCGGGACAAGAGGTGACGGATTGTCGCAATGGCTCTTGTATGATGGGGGCCTTCTTTGGAGAGAGGCTAACTTGGATACCGTATTGCATCTGATCGACATGGTGCTGCATGTCGACAAATTCCTGGGACAGTTCGTCCTGGACTATGGGGTCTGGGTCTACGGCATCCTGTTTGCCATCGTCTTTGCCGAGACCGGGCTGGTGGTGCTGCCGTTCCTGCCGGGCGACTCGCTGCTGTTCATTGCCGGCGCCATGTGCGCGGCCGGCGCCATGAACGAGTGGATGCTGGCGGGCCTGCTGTTCGTGGCTGCCATCACGGGCAACACGGTCAACTACTTCGTGGGCAGCTGGATCGGCCCCAAGGTGTTCGACCAGCACTGGCGCTTCCTGGACCAGCAAGCCCTGCGCAAGACACACGACTTCTATGAACGCCATGGCGGCAAGACGCTGGTGATGGCGCGCTTTATCCCGATCGTGCGCACCTTCGCGCCGTTCGTGGCGGGCGTGTCGCAGATGACGTTTGCACGCTTCCAGCTGTTCAATGTGATTGGCGCGGCCACCTGGGTATTCGGCCTGGTGTTCGCCGGGTACTTCTTCGGCAACCTGCCGTTCATCAAGCAGTACCTGAACCTGATCGTGCTGGCTGGTATCGGCGCGGCGGTGGTGCCGCTGGTGCTTGGTGGCCTGTGGAAGCTGGTGCGCGGCAAGGGCCGCACGCGCGCCCCGGCCGACCGCTGAGCCGTACGTCCGGGCAACCGGGTGCCGCGGCCTGGCGTCAGTTCAGGCTGCGGCTCATCATGCGCAGGGCCGGCATGCGGTCGCGGATCTGCGTGGTATCGGCGGCGTCGGGACGGGCCTGGACATAGGCTTCCAGGTCTTCCAGCGCCGGCCGGAAGCACTCCAGGTTGGCATAGGCCAGGCCGCGGTCGCGGACTTCCTCGATCGAATCGGGCAGCAGGATCACCAGACGGTTCTGCACCGCCAGCAGCCGCTGCCAGCGCGATTCCTGCAGATAGATGGCCTTCAGGTTGCGCAGTATGCGCGCCACGATCTCGCGATGGCCGGCGACCTGCAGGAAGAGCCCCAGCGGCACTTCATTCGACCCCGTGATGCCTTCGCGCTCCAGGAACGGGTCGAGCATCTCCTGCAACTGTTCCTTCGATAGCGTTTCGCCGGTCAGCGGGTCAAGCACGACCTCGCCGGCGGGAATCGTCATGCGCACCAGGAAATGATTGGGAAACGACACGCCCTTCAGCGGCAGCCCGATCTGCTGGCCCAGTTCCATGTAGAGCACGGCCAGCGAGATGGGAATGCCACGACGCTGCTTGAGCACCACGTTCAGGTACGAATTGTCCGGGTCGTAGTAGTCGTTGGCGTTGGGTCCGAAACCCAGGTCGCGGTAAAAGAAATGGTTCAGCAGGCGCAGGCGCTGGATGGCCGGCGTGCCTTCGGCGATCCGCCGCTTCAGGCGCACTGCCAGCACATCGAGGGCGGCCAGTTCGGCCTGCAGGTCAAGGTCAGGATAGGCGTCCTGGGCGATCGCCAGCGCGGTCTCGGTCAGCGGGATCGCATCGTCGTCGGCCACGAGGCTGGCGAAGTAATCCAGGACTTTCGTGGAGGTCATGGGGCGGTGTTCCTGACTAGCCGGCGCGGCGCCGGAAGGCTGCGTAGCGCAGGCCCATGAGCCACAGTGTACCGAAGTAGACCGCCGCCGCAAGTACCAGGCAGGCAGCCATCAGCGCGATGCGCAGCCACGGCGTGGCACCCATCGCCACCCAGTCGAAATTGCGCGAGAACCACAGCAGCATGCCGGACAGGATCAGCATGGCCGCGGCCAGCCGCAGCAGGAACATGCCCCAGCCCGGTGCCGGGTGGTAGAAGCCGCGCCGGCGCAAACCGAAGAACAGCAGCAGGGCATTGACGGTGGCGCCGAAGCTGATCGACAGCGGCAGGCCCGCGTGCCCCAGCATCGGTACGAACACGAAATTCGACAACTGCGTGATCGCCAGCACCAGGATTGCGATCTTGACCGGGGTGCGGATGTCCTGTCGTGCATAGAAGCCCGGCGTCAGGATCTTGATGAGGATCAGTGCCAGCAGGCCCACGCCATAGGTGGCCAGCGCCTGGCGCGTCATCTCCACTGCATGGGCATCGAAGCGGCCATAGTTGAACAGCACGGAGGTGAGCGGCGCACCGAACAGCATCAGTGCGGCCGCGCAGGGCAGGGCCAGCAGGAAGGTCAGCCGCAGGCCCCAGTCGAGCAGGCCCGAGTATTCCTCGCGGTTGCCGTCGGCGTTGGCGCGCGACAGGCTCGGCAGCAGGATGGTGCCCAGCGCCACGCCCAGCAGTGCCGTCGGAAACTCCATCAGGCGGTCTGCATAGGTGATGTACGACACCGCACCGGCGCCCAGGCGCGACGCGATATTGGTATTGATGATCAGGCTGATCTGGGCCACCGACACGGCCAGCAGTGCCGGCGCCATCTGCTTGACCACGCGCCGCACGCCGGGGTTGGCCCAGGCCTCGCGCAGGTTCAGCGAGATCCGTGGCAGCACGCCGAGGCGCCGCATGGCGGGCACCTGGATGGCGAGCTGCAGCACGCCACCGATCAGCACGCCCCAGGCCTGCGCGTAGATCGGCTGCTTCATATGCGGCCCCACCCAGACCGCGGCCACGATCAGGCAGAGGTTGAGCAGCACCGGCGTGAACGCCGGCACCGCGAAGTTGCGCCAGGAGTTCAGGACCCCGGACGCCAGCGCCACCATCGAGATCAGGCCGATGTACGGAAACATCACGCGCGTCATGAACACCGCCGAGTCGTAGGTCTCGGCATCGCCGCGGAAGCCCGTGGCCACCACGGTCATGACGATCGGCGCGGCAATCACGCCCAGCAGCGAGACGGCGGCCAGCACCCAGGCCATGACCGTGGCCACGGCGTCGATCAGCAGATGGGTCTCCGCTTCGCCGCGCTTGCCGTGGTATTCGTTCAGGATCGGCACGAAGGCCTGCGAGAAGGCCCCTTCGCCAAAGATGCGGCGCAGCAGGTTGGGGATGCGGAACGCCACGTTGAAGGCGTCGGTCATGTCCGAGGCGCCAAAGGCCCGGGCAATCAGGATTTCGCGCATCAGGCCGGTGATGCGCGAAAGCATCGTCAGGCCGCTGATGGTGGCAAGCGCTTTGAGAAGGTTCAAGGTGGTATTCGGGGAAAGCTTCAGGCCGGCCGGCGGGTGCGCAGCCAGGGCGGAACGCGGTTCAGACGCCCGTTTGGCCCCAAAAGTTGCCACGGCGCCACGGTCTGCGGCCAGGCGGCGCCGGATGTGGCGCTTATTATACGGATCGGCCGTTGTTGGGCGACCGCCAGCACGGGTATACGAATCGCCCTTGCCTGTGACGCCGGCATGTGTGTATAATCGCCGATTCGCAAGGACAGTCGCGTCCAGGATTCGTTTGTCGAAACATCCCGGGTCGCAAGATGTGACTTAATTGTTGCGTCCCAAATTATTGCGTCGCCCCGGGCGCGCATTCTGAATTCAGGAAGAGAAACATGGCAAATTCCGCACAAGCTCGCAAGCGCGCGCGCCAAGCCGTCGCCGCGAACGCCCACAATTCCAGCCTGCGCTCGCGTCTGCGCACCGCCGTCAAGGCAGTCCGCAAGGCCATCGACGCTGGTGACAAGGCTGCTGCTGCAGAGATTTTCAAGCAGTCGCAAACGATCATCGACAGCATTGCTGACAAGAAGATCGTGCACAAGAACAAGGCCGCACGTCACAAGTCGCGCCTGTCGGCCGCCATCAAGGGCATGGCCGCCTAAGTCTGCCTGGGCCACCTCGGTGGCCTGCAGAAAAGAAAAGCTCGTCTCCGGACGAGCTTTTTTGTTTTCGGGCGTGCCACTGGCTTGCCCTCTGTCGCAGGCGCCTCGGCGCGCCAACAAAAAACCCGGCGCCGGCCGGGTTCTTCATTTTGGGGTGTTGCCCTCGGTGTCAGTTATCGACCGAGCAGGCTTCCACGACCTGGAGGTTGTTGTCCCGCGCGAAGTTCAGGACGAAGTCGAGCGCCTTGGGCTCGATGTCGCGCAGGCGGGTATCGACCACCACGTTCTTGACGCCGGCCACGATCACCGGACGCACATACGGCGAGTAGGTCAGGCGGGGATCGCCGGTATCGCCTTCGGGACGGAATTGCGCCATCACGCCGCACAGCCGCTCGGCCCAGTCGCTGGGGCGGAAGGTCTTGCCTTCCTTCGTAACGCCTTGGATGAAATATTCGCGGACTTGGGGGGTGGTCATGGGACTGCGGGGATCTGCTTGGTGACTCGACGGTAAACCCGCTTCAACGGGCGCACCGTTTGACGCATCCGGTGGGCGATTGGTTCGCAAATTCCGGACGTGACCAGCGGGGCGGCGGTGTCTGCGGGGGCACTTTTGATGCCGGCGGCGGGCTGGTGGCATGGGTATGCCGGGCCCCGCGTGAATCAGCGAGTATTATATCTTATATAAGACCTGCGCATAAGGCTGAATCCTGTCGGAAACCTGTCAGTGGCCGCCAGAGCTGCCTCTGGAGGTTAACGGCCCGGGCTCGCCAAAGCTGGAATAATCCCTTATGATCTTTGCAATTACATTGCGTAAGCGACGCGAAAGGCGGCTCCGCGACACGCTCCGGCCCTGAAAGATTGCCCATCCGCGCAATCGGGCTGCGTGTCCCAATCGAGCCGCCTTCTTTGTTTTATGAGCCCAACCCCGATCAAGCATTACCTCCAGTTCAGCGACCTCGGTGCCGACGAGTACGCGTACCTGCTGGACCGCGCGAGGATCCTGAAGGCGAAGTTCAAGAACTACGAGACATGGCACCCGCTGCACGACCGCACGCTGGCCATGATCTTCGAAAAGAATTCCACGCGTACGCGCCTGTCGTTCGAGGCCGGTGTCCACCAGCTGGGTGGGCATGCGGTGTTCCTGAACACGCGCGATTCGCAGCTGGGCCGTGGCGAGCCGATCGAAGATGCCGCGCAGGTGATCTCGCGCATGGTCGACATCATCATGATCCGCACCTACGGCCAGGACATCATCGAGCGCTTTGCCGCACATTCGCGCGTGCCGGTGATCAATGGCCTGACCAACGAATACCACCCCTGCCAGGTGCTGGCCGATATCTTCACGTACATCGAGCAGCGCGGCAGCATTGCCGGCAAGACCGTGGCCTGGATTGGCGACGCCAACAACATGGCGTACACCTGGATCCAGGCGGCCGAGCGGCTCGACTTCACGTTCACGTTCTCGGCGCCCGCGGGCTACCAGCTCGATCCGGCCATGGTGCCGGCGTCGGCCTTGCCGCGCGTGAAGGTGTTCGCAGATCCGCTGGAAGCCTGCCAGGGCGCGCACCTGGTGACCACCGATGTCTGGACCAGCATGGGCTTCGAGGCCGAAAACGAAGCGCGCAAGCGCGCGTTCAAGGACTGGATGGTGACCACCGCGATGATGGACCGCGCCGCTGACGACGCCCTGTTCATGCACTGCCTGCCGGCGCATCGTGGCGAAGAGGTGGAAGCCGCCGTGATCGACGGCCCGCGCAGCGTGGTCTGGGAAGAAGCCGAGAACCGCCTGCACGTGCAGAAGGCACTGATGGAATATCTGCTCTGCGGCCGCTACTGATCCGGCGCGGGAGTCAGAAAAAGTTGGAAAGTGGAAAGAGGGGGCCGCCATGGCTCCCTTTTTTACGTCCCTGATTTACGTCTTTACGAAACCGCAAGATCCGAGGAGATTGAGATGAGCCAGTTCGACAATGTATCGGTCGTCAAGAAGGCCAACCTGTATTTCGATGGCAAGTGCGTGAGCCACACCGTGCTGTTTGCCGACGGCACGCGCAAGACGCTGGGTGTGATTTTCCCGGCCGCGCTGACGTTCGGCACCGGCGCCCCGGAAGTCATGGAAATCAACGCGGGCAGCTGCCGCGTGCGCCTGGCCGGCTCGGAAGAGTGGAAGACCTACGGCGCCGGCCAGCAGTTCGACGTGCCGGGCAACAGCAGCTTCGATATCGAAGTGACCGACACCCTGGACTACGTCTGCCACTTCAAGTGATGCGGGCGGTCGTGCCGGAACTCAGAGAATCACTGGTTCCGGCTCGATCCTGACGCCAAAGCGTGCCTGGACCGTATCCGCGATGCGGTTCGCCAGTTTCAACAGCGCGGCGCCCGTGCCGCCGCCGTGATGGACCAGCACCAGTGCCTGCTTGCCATAGACGCCCACCGGGCCGTCGTCCAGGCCCTTGAAGCCGCACTGGTCAATCAGCCAGCCCGCCGCCAGCTTGTAGCGGCCGTCGGGCTGCGGATAGCTGACCAGCGCCGGATGCTCTGCCAGCAGCGCATCGCGCTGCACCGATTCCACCACCGGATTCTTGAAGAACGATCCCGCATTGCCGATCTGTGCGGGGTCGGGCAGCTTGCGCGACCGGATGGCGATCACCGCGTCCCGCACCTGGGCGGCGCTGGGCGATGCAATGTCTTGCAGTTCGCGCGCCAGTTCCCCGTAGTTCAGCACCGGCTGCCAGTCCTTCGGCAGGCGCAGCGTCACGGCCGTGATGATGTAGCGGTCGCGGCCCTCGCGCTTGAACAGGCTGTCGCGGTAGCCGAACGCGCAGGCGTCCAGGTCGAGCGTGACGAATTCGCGTGCCTGCCGGTCGTAGGCGCGCAGCCGCGCAAAGCGGTCGCGCAGTTCCACGCCATAGGCGCCAATGTTCTGGATCGGGGCGGCACCGGCCGTGCCCGGGATCAGGGCCAGGTTTTCCAGGCCCGCCCTGCCGTCGGCGACGGTGCGGCTCACCAGGTTGTGCCAGTTTTCACCGGCGCCGGCCGTGACGAGCCAGTCGGCGCCATCTTCGGCGATGTCGTAGCCCGGGATCTCCATCAGCAGCACGCAGGCGTCAAGATCGCCCGTCAGCACGACATTGCTGCCACCTCCGAGCACCACCACCGGCATCCCGGCCGCGCGCGGGTCGGACAGGGCCGAAACCAGGTCCGATTCGCTGCGAATATGCGCAGCAAGACGCGCGCGCGCATCGAACCCGAATGTATTGTGGGCGCGCAGGGGATAAAATTCGTAAAAATCTGCCATGAAGGACGGGGAAAGCACCCCGGACCGGGGCAGGCCAAGATTATACGTAACCGCATGGACCGGTCGCCGGGGCAAACGGCGAGCCGCGCAAGACCAGGAGAATCGATATGCCGTCGTTTGACGTAGTGTGTGAAGCCAATATGGTGGAAGTGAAGAACGCTGTGGAGCAGTCCAACAAGGAAATCTCCACGCGCTTCGACTTCAAGGGGTCCGATGCCCGCATCGAGCAGAAGGAAGGTGAACTGACCGCGTTTGCCGACGACGACTTCAAGCTCGATCAGGTCAAGGACGTGATGATCAACAAGATGGCCAAGCGCAACGTGGATGTGCGCTTCCTGGACTACGGCAAGGTGGAAAAGGTCAGCGGCGACAAGGTCAAGCAGGTCATCACGATCAAGAAGGGCGTGACAGGCGACCTGGCCAAGAAGATCGTGCGCATGATCAAGGACAGCAAGATCAAGGTGCAGGCCAGCATCCAGGGCGACGCGGTGCGCGTGTCTGGCACCAAGCGCGACGACCTGCAGTCGGTGATTGCACTGCTGCGCAAGGACGTCAGCGATGCGCCCCTGGATTTCAACAACTTCCGCGACTAGGCAACACTGTCAAACCGGTTCTGGCGTCGTTGCGCGGCGTGGCCGTACCAGTTGTACGGTTTGCAGCCACGCGTCCAGCCAGCACCGCTTCGCGTGGGCAGGGGGCTATTGCCCCTGCCGCGCCTGCGGCAGTCCGCCGATCTTTGTGCCGGGCTTGATGCCCTTCTGCGCAAACCAGCCCTTGTTCATCTCCAGCGCATAGCGCACGGCCGCGCGCGGGCAGTGGTTGTCTTCGGTTTGCGGCTTCATGTCCTCGATGTTCACGATGCTCCCGTCATCGGCCAGGAAGGCGATCGACAGCGGCAGGTCCGTGTTGCGCATCCAGAAGCAATGCCCGGCCTTTTCCTCGAACACGAACAGCATGCCGGCGTTGGCAGGCATCGACTTGCGGAACATCAGCCCGCGCTCGCGCGCTTCGGACGACGCAGCCACTTCGGCCTGGATGGCGTACATGCCGGCGGTCAGCGGGATGACGGGCAGCGCGGATTGCGCCTGGGCCAGGCTCGTCAGCGCGGCGGCGCCTACGGCCATCAGGGTCTTGAAGACGGGATGCATGGCGGATCTTGTCGTTGGAGGTCTTGCTGCAGGCGAGAGCATAGCGCAGCCATGCCAGCCGTGCCGCTGCGCGGGACATGAAAAAAGGCAGGTCGCATGGGCGCCTGCCTTTCTACAGACGCGCGGACACGGGCCCGCGCTAGCCGCCTTACTGGGCAGCCGGTGCCGAAGCTTCCGCCTTCTTGGCGTGGTGCTTGGTCGAGGAATGCTTGTGGTGGGTGGACTTCGCGGGCTTCGCGGCTTCCTTGGCGGCCGGCGCGGCGTCAGCAGCGGGAGCCGAAGCCTGGGCGAAAGCGCCGGTAGCGAACAGGCCAACAACCAGGGCAGCGATCAGTTTTTTCATTGCGAGTACCTCAGAGATGAATCCAGTATTTGGAAGGTTCGACGCGCGTAGACGTGTCACTCGCAAAAACGAGACGCCATCTTCTGCCGTTGACGTCATGTTTATCACTATTTGTAACTGCGTTTTACCGACGCTTGCGCACTTGTATTGCGTCTCGGACATGTGAAGCGATGGCTGGAAGTGCCAGTATGCGGACATCCGTCTTGCACCATTGCCCCGGAATCAGGCCAAGATCGGGCAGCGACAGCTTGCCGATGGCGACGCGGATCAGCCGAAGCGTGGGGTAGCCAACAGCGGCCGTCATCCTGCGCACCTGGCGGTTCTTGCCTTCGCGAATCTGCAGTTCGACCCACGTGGTGGGAATGGCGGCGCGATAGCGTATCGGCGGATCGCGGTCCCACAGCCAGCCGGGTGTGTCGACCACGCGTACGGCCGCTGGCAGCGTCGTGAAATCTCCAAGATCCACGCCCGCGCGCAGGCGGGCCAGCGCGGCGTCGTCGGGTACGCCTTCCACCTGTGCCAGATAGGTCTTGGTCAGCTTGTGCTTCGGATCGGCGATACGCGTCTGCAGCGCGCCATCATCGGTCAGCAGCAGCAGGCCTTCGCTGTCGGCATCGAGGCGTCCGGCCGGATAGACGCCGGGCACGTCGACGCAATCGGCCAGCGTCGCCCGCGACGGATGCGCGGAGAACTGGCTCATCATCTGGAAGGGCTTGTTGAGGGCGATCAAGGTCATGGGCGCGCATTATCCACCAGTGCCGCCACGGCCTGCGCGCAAAGGTTGGCGCGTGATATGGCTTTATGCATAATATACGGATAGTCTTATGTCTTATATAAGACTGATGTGCGATCCTTGGCCCGGCGCGCGCGGGCGCCCGAGGCCATTGGCCGGTGTCGCGTGACGGCGGCGAAACGCCCGTTACAATGCCTCGCACAACACAATCGCGTCGCTGGGCTCTGCGGCCTGGTGCCAGTCATCACCCCCATCCGCAGTTGGAGACGAATATGTATCAGCACATCAAGGTGCCGGCAGGCGAGAAGATCACGGTCAACGCCGATTTTTCGCTGAACGTGCCGGACAACCCCATCATTCCGTATATCGAAGGTGACGGCACGGGTGTCGATATCACCCCGGTGATGCTGAAGGTGGTGGACGCGGCCGTGGCCAAGGCCTACGGCGGCCAGCGCAGGATCGCTTGGATGGAGGTCTTTGCCGGCGAGAAGTCGACGCGCATTTATGGTCCGGATGTGTGGCTGCCCGACGAGACGCTCGACGTGGTCAAGGAATATGTGGTGTCGATCAAGGGCCCCCTGACCACGCCGGTCGGCGGCGGCATCCGGTCGCTGAACGTGGCGCTGCGCCAGCAGCTCGATCTCTACGTGTGCCTGCGCCCGGTGCGCTATTTCAAGGGCGTGCCGTCGCCGGTGCGCGAGCCCGAGAAAACCAATATGGTGATCTTCCGTGAGAACTCGGAAGACATCTATGCCGGCATCGAATGGGAGGCCGGCAGCGAGGGCGCGAAGAAGCTGATTGCCTTCCTGCAGGACGAGATGGGCGTCAAGAAGATCCGTTTTCCGGATACGTCGGCCGTTGGGGTGAAGCCCGTGTCGAAACAGGGCACGCAGCGGCTGGTGCGCAAGGCGATCCAGTATGCGATCGACAACGACAAGCCGTCGGTGACGCTGGTGCACAAGGGCAACATCATGAAATTCACCGAGGGTGGATTCCGTGACTGGGGTTACGAGCTGGCACAGGAAGAGTTCGGTGCCGAACTGGTCGATGGCGGCCCGTGGTGCCGGTTCAAGAACCCCAAGACCGGGCGTGACATCGTGATCAAGGACGTCATTGCCGATGCATTCCTGCAGCAGGTGCTGCTGCGTCCGGCCGAATATTCGGTGATTGCCACGCTGAACCTGAACGGCGACTACATCTCCGACGCGCTTGCCGCGCAGGTGGGCGGCATCGGCATCGCACCCGGCGCCAATATGTCTGACGAGGTGGCGATGTTCGAGGCCACGCACGGCACCGCGCCGAAGTACGCCGGCAAGGACTACGTGAATCCGGGTTCGGAAATCCTGTCCGCAGAAATGATGCTGCGACACATGGGCTGGACCGAGGCCGCCGACCTGATCATCGATTCGATGGAAAAGTCGATCCAGTCGAAGAAGGTCACTTACGACTTCGCGCGCCTGCTGGAAGGCGCCACGCAGGTCTCTTGCTCGGGCTTCGGCCAGGTGATGATCGACAATATGTAAGTCTGGCAAACCAGACGGCAAACGCCCCGGCACCGCAAGGTGGCCGGGGCGTTTTTCGTTGGGTGCTCTGGTGCCTGGGTACGCTGGTCGGCCCTCAGTCGCCGGACAGCACCTCGCGGCCGTCCAGCGGCTGGACCGGCCGCGCGTTCATCGGATAGCGGGTGCGAAACGCGGCCAGCTGTTGCGGCGAGACCGTCAGCGGTTGCTTCATCACATACCACTGGACGTCCTCGGTGCAAGGCGGCGTGGTCAGGCTGCCCGGGAACGTGTAGTAGTTTTGCGATGTGGGCAGCAATCCTGCGATGTTGAGCCGGCCGGGAATCGGCACGGGCTGCGCACCTGGCCTGGGCAGCGTACGGAACAGCGTAGCCAGCTGCGGATTGGGTTTGCCCATCCGGAACATGACCGCGACCACGGCGACGACGCGGCCCTGGTTGTCCTGGTGGACGAAATGTGCCGACAGCGGATACGCCTTGCCGTGAAAGCGCGTTTCGCTGGGCGTGTGAAAGTGGAATTGCGCCAGCCGGTAGCTGCCGGCCGACGTTACCAGCGTCTCGTCGCTGGTGGGGCGGACCTCGATCGTATGCCCGGTATTGGCGACCTTCGCCCGCGTAGGCCGATAGCGAAACGTCAGTGCCGCCAGGTGGGCCGGTGTCGCACCATCGATATCGAGCGGCGATTGTCGCTTGCCCGTGCCGCATTGGAAGAAGTCGGGGGCCAGTTCGCCCCAGTGGGAAGGGTCCGTGGTGCCTTCGTAGGACCAGGCATGGGCGTCGTGGCCCGATGGCTCGGCGCCGGTTGCGCTGGCTGACGCCATGGCGATGGCGCCTGCGAATGCGGCAACCCGTAGCTTGTGTGTCATTTGGCGAAACTCCGATGGTCTAAAGCAGCCACGCGCAACACGCGCGGGATGGCTCGGACCAGTCTAGGAAGCCGCCATCGATGCAGAAATCGCGCTCCTACGAAAGCGGCGCGCCGCTGGGAAGTTTCCTTGATGTGGACTACAACTTCAGCACGACACCGATGCCGGAGACCCGAAATGGAAGACCCGTTCAAGCGAGCCGCCCTGGGCGCGGCGGTCTATTACAAGGACCCGAAGGCCGCGCTGGACTGGCTCGAACGCGCGTTTGGATTCCAGCGCGTGATGGTGATCACCGACAAGGACGGAAACCTTGCGCACTCCGAAATGCGCTTTCGTGACAGCTACCTGATGGTGGGTAGCGAATGGGCGGACTACACGGCCAGCCCGGCGTCGGTGGGCGGCAAGAACACACAGGCGGTCCACGTGCAACTGGCCGAAGGGCTCGACGCGCATTGCGAACGCGCTCGCGCCGCCGGTGCGCAGATCGTGCGCGAGCCCGAAGACCAGTTCTATGGCGATCGCGTCTATGCGGCGCGCGATCCGGAAGGCCATGTCTGGAGCTTCGGCCAGTCCGTCCGCAAGGTCAGCCGGGAAGAGGCCGAGGACGCGTCGGGTCTCAGGATCGAAGGCTGGTCGGAGTAGCGTCCGGCGCAGACATTGCCGGGGATGCGCAGGCGGAAGACGAAGAACGCAATCGCTGAAAACAGAAACGCCCGGCCCATGGTTCACATGGGCCGGGCGTCTTGCCGGATGCTTGGCGTACGCGCTTGGCGCGTGCCCCGGGCTGGCATTGCCAGCCGTGGCACAGGATCCCGTTCCGAAGGGAGCATGCCCCCTTCACATCCGCATTGGCCGACGCGGCTCTGTATGGCGCGTTCGGCCGCGGCGCACTTTACTGGGCGGCGTCCTGGATGTTCGTGGCTTGCTTGCCCTTCGGGCCTTGCACCACCTCGAACGAAACGCGCTGGCCTTCCTTCAGCGTCTTGAAGCCTGCCATCTGGATTGCCGAAAAGTGCGCAAACAGTTCTTCCTCGCCATCGTCCGGCTTGATAAAACCGAAACCCTTGGCGTCATTGAACCATTTGACGATACCGCTTGCCATAAACTCCCCCAACGAAAAAGCTGATTTCAAGCGGGGAAACCAATGGCCAGCCGAAAACCACCCTGGCGGGCTCAGGCATGCCGCTCCTGACGGATCGGCTGCGAAAAGCGCCGCGCAAATGAAATTCGCGTGGACAGCCGCCGCGTCCGCCCGGAAACGAAACCGCCTCCGGAAACGAACTGCAAATGGCTGACCTACGCCGGTCGTGGGCCTCCCTGCTCACGGATACATCCGATCTGGACTTTTTGCTTGGCTCGCTGACCAGGCCCGGATGTGCAATCGATTTTTCTGTCAAACCTACATACTGTCAAGCTGGCAGATTCCCCACTCGGCGTGGGGTGTGGCGGGATTGAAACGGCTGGGGATGGTACCTTTGTCGCCGTGGTGCATGGAATTTTGTAAACGCCGCCTGGCGGCCGGCCCGGTGCCCCGGCAGGGGTCGGCGGGCACGTATCATGCACCGCGAACGTGCGCGAGGCGCCCTTTGTGCGGTAGGCCACGCTAGGTTTTTTCCGAAGGGCTGCCCTTGAATACCGGGCCAGTTCCCCAAATTGCAGACTTGTGAGTAAGAGTTAGAATAAAAGCCATGGCGACACGGCTGGCGAACACCCCTCAACGCGAAGCAGGCACAGTCATCGAGCGGAAAGAGCAGCAGCTCAAGCCGCCGGCGATGTACAAGGTGCTCCTGCTCAATGACGACTACACTCCGATGGAGTTTGTCGTGATGATCCTGCAGCAGTATTTCAGCAGGGACCGGGAAACGGCGACGCAGATCATGCTCACCGTCCACCGGGAAGGTAAAGGCGTTTGTGGTATCTACACGCGGGATATTGCGGCGACCAAGGTCGAGCTTGTATCAACCCATGCGCGGCAGGCGGGCCATCCCCTGCAGTGCGTGATGGAGGAAGCATGATTGCGCAAGAATTGGAAGTAAGTCTGCACATGGCCTTTGTCGAGGCTCGCCAGGCGCGCCACGAGTTCATTACCGTGGAGCACCTGTTGCAGGCGTTGCTCGACAACCCCACAGCAGCTGAAGTGCTGCGCGCGTGCGCGGCCAATATCGAGGACTTGCGCACCAGTCTGAAGAATTTCATCGCAGACAACACGCCCGTCGTGCCAGGCACCGACGAAGTGGACACGCAGCCCACGCTGGGTTTCCAGCGTGTGATCCAGCGCGCCATCATGCACGTGCAGTCGACGTCGAATGGCAAGAAGGAGGTGACTGGCGCCAACGTGCTGGTGGCCATCTTCGGCGAAAAGGATTCCCACGCGGTGTACTACCTGCAGCAGCAGGGCGTGACGCGCCTGGACGTGGTCAACTTCATCAGCCACGGCATCCGCAAGGACCAGGCCGAACCGGCCAAGCACGGCGAGGGCAACCCCGAAGGCGAGGGCGGTGACGGCAAGGAAAGCCCGCTCGAGCAATACACCCAGAACCTGAACGCGCTCGCCAAGGCCGGCAAGATCGATCCGCTGATCGGCCGCGACAGCGAGGTGGAGCGCGTGGTGCAGGTCCTGTGCCGCCGGCGCAAGAACAACCCGCTGCTGGTGGGCGAGGCTGGCGTTGGCAAGACCGCCATCGCGGAAGGCCTGGCCTGGCGCATCACCAAGAACGAAGTGCCCGATATCCTGGAAAAGGCTACCGTGTACTCGCTCGACATGGGCGCGCTGCTGGCCGGCACGAAGTACCGCGGCGATTTCGAGCAGCGCCTCAAGGGCGTGCTGAAGTCGCTCAAGGACAATCCGCACGCGATCCTGTTCATCGACGAAATCCACACGCTGATCGGCGCGGGCGCCGCATCGGGCGGCACGCTGGACGCCAGCAACCTGCTCAAGCCGGCGCTGTCGTCGGGCCAGCTCAAGTGCGTGGGTGCCACCACGTTCACGGAATATCGCGGCATTTTCGAGAAAGATGCGGCCCTGTCGCGTCGTTTCCAGAAGATCGACGTGGTCGAGCCGTCGGTGGACCAGACCGTGCAGATCCTGCGCGGGCTGAAGTCGCGGTTCGAGGAGCACCATGGCGTCAAGTACGCGGCCTCGGCACTGACCGCCGCCGCCGAACTGTCCGCCCGCTTCATCACTGACCGTCATCTGCCTGACAAGGCGATCGATGTGATTGACGAGGCAGGTGCTGCCCAGCGCATCCTGCCGAAGTCGAAGCAGAAGAAGACCATTGGCAAGGGCGAGATCGAGGACATCGTGTCGCGCATTGCCCGCATCCCGCCGCAGAGTGTGAACCAGGACGACCGCAGCAAGCTGCAGACGCTGGAACGCGACCTGAAGTCGGTGGTGTTCGGCCAGGACCCGGCCATCGAGGCGCTCGCATCGGCGATCAAGATGTCGCGCGCCGGCCTGGGCAAGACCGACAAGCCGATCGGCTCGTTCCTGTTCTCGGGCCCCACGGGCGTGGGCAAGACCG
Source organism: Cupriavidus sp. D384 (assembly GCF_001652915.1). Classification (GTDB taxonomy): domain Bacteria; phylum Pseudomonadota; class Gammaproteobacteria; order Burkholderiales; family Burkholderiaceae; genus Cupriavidus. Next base: position 123,640 of record NZ_BBQI01000009.1, on the reverse strand, counting down.
AAGTCGCCAAGCAGCTCGCGTTCATCATGGGCATCGAGCTGCTGCGCTTCGACATGTCCGAATACATGGAGCGCCATGCGGTCAGCCGCCTGATTGGCGCGCCGCCGGGCTATGTCGGGTTTGACCAGGGTGGCCTGCTGACCGAGGCCGTCACCAAGAAGCCGCATTGCGTGCTGCTGCTCGATGAGATCGAGAAGGCACATCCGGATATCTTCAATATCCTGCTGCAGGTGATGGACCACGGTTCGCTGACCGACAACAACGGCCGTCGCGCCGACTTCCGCAACGTGATCATCATCATGACCACCAATGCGGGGGCCGAGACGATGAACCGTGCCACGATCGGTTTCACCACGGCGCGCGAGCAGGGCGACGAGATGGCCGACATCAAGCGCATGTTCACGCCGGAGTTCCGCAACCGTCTGGATGCGACCATCAGCTTCCGTGCGCTGGACGAGGAAATCATCCTGCGCGTGGTGGACAAGTTCCTGATGCAGCTGGAAGAGCAGCTACACGAGAAGAAGGTGGAAGCCAGCTTCTCGGAAAAGCTGCGCAAGTACCTGGCGAAGAAGGGTTTCGATCCGCTGATGGGTGCGCGTCCGATGCAGCGCCTGATCCAGGACATGATCCGCAAGGCGCTGGCAGACGAACTGCTGTTCGGCAAGCTGGTCACTGGCGGCAAGGTGGCCGTGGATCTGGACGACGAGGATCTGATCAAGCTGACGTTCTCGGAAGCCGATCCGGAGCCGCCCGAGGCGCCGGAAAGCGAGCAGCGCGCGGAAGTCTGAGCGCCGCTGTCGCGCCACGCCGCAACGTAGAAATGGCCGGGTTCGTCCCGGCCATTTTTTTGGCCGATTTATGGCGGATCGGGGTGCGATTGTTCCATTTCTGGGCGATCAGCGAAGGGTACTCCTGCAAGTTGCGCGATCATCGGGCAAAATACGCGGCGGCGGCATGCCGCCCTTTTCCTGATTCCGCGGCCGTCTGGCCGCCCAGCCCGAGTCTCTGATGTCTTCTCCCGACCGCATGCGGCTGCGCCGCCTGCTGCTCAAGTCCCTGCCGATGAGCGCCATGCCCGTGGCGTCACTCGCCGGCCTCGCCCAGGTCTCCCATGCTGCCGAGCCGTCGGCAACCAGCCGGCCGATTGCGATGGTCCTGCCGTTCCCGCCCGGGGGCAGCGTGGATATCGTGGCCCGGCAACTGCAGCCGGGACTGAAGACGAGCCTGGGGCAGACCGTGGTGGTGGACAACAAGCCCGGCGCCGGTGGCCTGATCGCCAGCAGCACCGTGGCTCGCGCCAAGCCGGACGGCAATACGCTGCTGATGGCGTTCGACACGCATGCCATCAACCCGTTTGCGTACAAGAACCTGCCGTACGACACGTTCAAGGACTTCACGCCGATCACGCAACTGGTGCGCTTCCCGCTTGTTATCGCTGCCAACCCGGCGCTATCGGCGTCGAACGTGCGAGAATTGATCGAGCTGGCGAAGTCGAACCCGAATGGCGTGCGCTATGCGTCGTCGGGCATCGGCAGCCTGAACCAGCTGGCCGCCGAAGCGCTGGCGACCGAGGCCGGCGTGCATTTCCTGCACGTGCCCTACAAGGGCGGCGGCCCGGCCGTGCAGGCCGTGCTGGCGGGCGAGGTGGACCTGTTCTTCAGCAGCTACGCGGCCGTGCAGGCTCACGTCGCCGCCAAGACGATCAAGGTGCTTGGCGTCACCGGGACCAGCCGCATCAAGCAGATGCCCCAGGTGCCGACCGTGGCCGAGCAAGGCTACAAGGGCTTCGAGGCCTATTCGTGGATCGGCGTTTTCGGTCCCGCGCATATGCAACAGGACACCGTGATGCGGCTGCACGATGCGTTGGGCGCGTCGATCAAGCAGCCCAAGGTAGTGGAAGCACTGACCGCGCAGGGGTTCGAGATTGCCGTGGGTTCGCCGGCCGACCTGGGCAACCTGGTACGCCACGAGCACGACAAGTGGCAAGCCGTGGCCCGCAAGGCCAACATCCAGTTCGACTGACCCCATGCAGACGTTGCCCGAACCGTTCGACCACGCGGTCATCGTGTGTGCGGACCTGGATGCCGCTGCCGACCGTTGGCGCGCACTCGGCTTCACGCTGACACCGCGCGGCTATCACACGCTGGGATCGCAAAACCACTGCATCATGCTGGCGCGCGACTACCTGGAGCTGCTGCACGTCACGGCGCCCAGCCCGAGTCGCCAGTATTACTGGGATGCCCAGCAGCGCGGTGGCGGCTGTGCGGCCATGTCGTGCAAGAGCCGCGATGCGTTTGCCACGGCCGATCGGCTGCGTGCTGCCGGATTCCAGCCCTCGGACCCCATCGAATTCTCGCGCCCGGTGCGCCTTGACGACGGCTCCGAGCACCCGGCCACGTTCCGCGTGACCGCGCTGGATCACGCGCCGGGCGCCCGCTACTTCGTTTGCGAGCATCGCACGCCCGAACTGCTGTGGCGGCCGGAATGGCTGACGCACGCCAATGGCGCAACGGCGATTGCGGCGACGTATCTGGTGGTGGAAGCGGGGCAGGTGGCGGCAACGGCCGAAGCCTATGCCACGCTGACGGGCGCGGCGATGGCGCGCGCCACTGGCGAAACGGCGATGCTCGACATCGACGGGGCATCGTTCGTTGTCACCGCGCCGCAGGCGCTGGCCGATGCTGCCGACGTGCCGGGGCTGCGGCACGGGGCGACGGGCTACGCGGCGATCCGGCTTGCAACCAGCGATCTGGAAAAGGCCCGTACGCACTGGCGGGCCCATGGGGTGCAGGCCACCGACCTGTCGCCGTCGATTACGCTGATCCCGGCCGAGCAGGCCAACGGCGTGGCGCTGATCTTCGAGCAGCGCTGAGAAAATACGGTTTCCCCTCCTCCATTGCATGGGAGAGGGGAGACACCCGGCCTCGGTTCCGGCGTTACGCCTTCGCGTGCGCCACGCCGGTCGAGCCGAAACCTCCGGCGCCACGCACCGAATCCTCTGAAAACGCTTCCACCGTCGTGAACACCGGGCGCAGCACCGGCACGAACATCATCTGGGCGATACGCTCGCCGGGCTGGATCACGATCGGCTCGGTGCCGGGCGCGTTGCGGTTCCACACGCTGACCATGATCTGGCCCTGGTAGTCGGCGTCGATCACGCCGATCGAGTTGCCCAGCACGAGGCCCTTCTTGTGGCCCAGGCCCGAGCGCGGCACGATCGTCGCGCACATGAACGGGTTGGCCATATGCACCGCGAAGCCGGCCGGCACCAGTTGCGCCGGCGTGCCGGGCTCGATGGTCACCGGGCCGTCCACGCAGGCGTGCAGGTCGATGGCGGCGGCCATATCGCTCTGGTAGGCGGGCAGGCCCCAGTCGTTCAGGCGGGCGTCGAGCACCTTGATCTCGACAGTCGGATTCGCGGCTACGGTCATGGATTCGGATTCGTACGATGGGACAAAGGCGGCATGATACCGCGCCGCCCGCATCAATCCGTCACTTCGATCCGCCATAGCCAAAGGGCGTGGCGCTTGCGCCCCGGCGCGGATCAGCCTTGCAGGTCGAAGGCCTCGGCCAGCAGTTCGTACGTGCGCATGCGCGCCTGGTACGACGCCGTCACGCTCAGCACCACCAGTTCATCTGCCGCGAAGCGGTCCTTCAGCGCCAGCATGCGCTCGGCCACCTGCGCGGGCGTGCCGCAGATCGTGCGGGGCCGCTCGCGTTCGATGATCAGGCGGTCGCGCTCGGTGGGCGTGAAATCGGCAGCCTGGGCCAGCGACGGGATCGGTGCGTTGACGCCATAAGCCATCTGCAGCCGGCGGATGTCGACGGCGCGCTCCAGCGCCGATGCCTCGGCCTCGGTATCGGCGCAGATCACGAACACCGCCGCGGCGCTGTACGGCCTGTCTTCATAGCCGGGCTCGAAATCCTCGCGGTACTGCCGCGCCACCATGTCGCCGCCGTGCGCATTGATGAAATGGGCGAAGGCGAAGCGCAGGCCCAGCCGCGCCGCCAGCGCACCGCCGAAATCACTGGAACCCAGCACCCAGATCTCGGGCTGGGTGTCGATGGCCGGCTGCAGCAGCACGCCCTCGGCCAGATGGTCGGGCGGCACCTCGCCACGCAGCAGGAACGACAGGTCCTGCACCTGCTGTGGAAACTGGTCGCCCCGGTTGTACGTGCCCATCGCCACGGCCTGCGCAGTGCGCATGTCGCCGCCCGGGGCGCGGCCCACGCCAAGGTCGATCCGGTTCGGGAACAGCGCTTCGAGCATGCGGAACTGCTCGGCCACCTTGAACGGGCTGTAGTAGGGCAGCATGACCCCGCCAGACCCCAGGCGGATGCGCTGGGTCACGCTGCCCAGCCGCGCCAGCATGACCTCGGGCGCCGGGTTGCACACGCCTTGCAGGCCGTGGTGCTCGGCGCACCAGTAGCGGGTAAAGCCGAGGCTGTCGGCCATCTGGGCCAGATCGACCGTGGCCGCCAGGGCGTCGCGGGCCGTATGGCCGTGGATGACCGGACTCTGGTCCAGCACGGACAGGCGCAGGGTAGGACGGGTAGGGCTCATGACTTGGATGCGGCGGTGTTACACGGACTTGCGCGGCAGGCGCTGCCCGATGGCGGCCACCAGCTCGCGCGCCAGCGACAGCTTGTCGGCACGCGGCAGGCGCGTCATGCCGTTGGCATCGAACAGCACGATCTCGTTGTCGTCGAGACCGAAGGTATGGTGGCCGATATTGCCCACCAGCAGCGGCACGCCCTTGCGCTGGCGCTTCTGCTCGCCGTACTGCTCCAGGTTCTCGCTTTCGGCCGCGAAGCCCACGCAGTAGGGGGCGTCGGCACGCGCCGCCACGGCGGCCAGGATGTCGGGGTTCTGCACGAACTGCAGCGTCGGCGTGTCGGTGTCGTTGGCCTTTTTCAGCTTCTGCCGGGCCACCTCGGCCGGGCGCCAGTCGGCCACGGCGGCCACGGCGACGAACACATCGACATCGCGCAGCTGCGCCATCACGGCATCGTGCATCTGCTGGGCGCTGCGGATATCGGTACGCGTCACGCCGCGCGGCGTGGGCAGTGACGTGGGGCCGGCCACCAGCAGCACGTCGGCGCCGGCTTCGCGCGCCGCACGGGCGATCGAGAAGCCCATCTTGCCCGACGACAGGTTGGTGATGCCGCGCACCGGGTCGATGGCCTCGAAGGTCGGGCCGGCGGTAATCAGCACCCGCTTGCCCTGCAGCGGCTTGGGCTGGAAGAACGCGATCAGGTCTTCCACAAGCTCCTCGGGCTCCAGCATCCGGCCGTCGCCGATTTCGCCGCAGGCCTGGTCGCCGGTGCCGGGGCCCAGGATCGTCACGCCATCGGCGCGCAGCTGGGCGGCATTGCGTTGGGTCGGCGCGGCGGCCCACATCTGGCGGTTCATGGCCGGTGCCACCAGCAGCGGACACTCGCGCGCGATGCACAGCGTGGTCAGCAGGTCGTCGCAGAGGCCGTTGGCAACCTTGGCAAGGAAATCGGTGGAAGCGGGGGCGATCAGGATGGCGTCGGCCTCGCGCGAGAGGTCGATATGCGCCATGTTGTTGTCGATGCGCGCGTCCCATTGCGACAGGAACACCGGGCGCCCGGACAGCGCCTGCATCGTGACCGGCGTGATGAAATGCGTTGCCGCCTCGGTCATTGCCACCTGCACGGTGGCACCGGCCTTGGTCAGCAGCCGAACCAGCTCGGCCGACTTGTAGCAGGCGATGCCGCCGGTCAGGCCAAGGACAATGTGCTTGCCGCGCAAATCCATGGGAAAGGCTCTTGGAGAGGAACTGAGTTCCGCATGATACCGCTGGCGCGCCCGGCGTGCCGGGGCCGAATGCGGGCGAAAAAAATGCCCCTGCGGGCAGGGGCATTCTTGCGGCGCATCGCGCGGATCGGCCTCAGTGCCGCCGCACCCGTCGCAATTCGTCCACGATGAGCAGGATCGCGCCCAGCGTAATCGCGCAGTCGGCCACGTTGAAGGCCGGGAAATGGGTGTTGCGCCAGTGGAAGTCCAGGAAATCGATCACATGGCCATGGATTACGCGGTCCACCACATTGCCCACGGCGCCGCCCAGGATCAGCGACACGGCCAGGCAGAACATCTTCTGGCCCGTGTGGCGATACAGCAGCCAGATGATGAAGCCGCCCACCACCACGCCCAGCAGCGTGAAGAACCAGCGCTGCCAGCCGCCGGCATCAGCCAGGAAGCTGAACGCCGCGCCCTTGTTGTAGACCAGCACAAGGTTGAAGAAGCTGGTGACCGGGCGCGATTCCGCATACTGGAACGAGCGCGAGATCACGATCTTGAAGAACTGGTCGATCATGACCACCAGCAGCGCGAAGGCCATCCACAGCCACGGCGTGACGTTGGCGCTGGCCTTGCTCTTGCTGCGCGCCGCCGGGCGCGAGGAACGGGTCGAGGACGATGCCATCAGGCGTGGCTCCTGTGCTCACCGGCGCCGAACAGGTTGCTGTCGCAGCGGCCGCAAAGGGTGGGATGGGCGGGGTTGTGGCCCACGTCGGCACGGTAATGCCAGCAGCGCTCGCACTTGGCGTGCTGCGACGGCGTGACCGTCACCAGCAGGTCGCCGCCTTCGGGCGCCGGCGTGACCTTGGCCGCCGACGTCAGCAGCACGAAGCGCAGGTCGTCGGACAGGCTCTGCAGCGCGGCCAGCACCGGGCCGCCCGCCGCGATCGTGACCTCGGCCTGCAGCGACGAACCGATATCGCCTTCCACGCGCACGGCTTCCAGCTGGCGCGTGACTTCGGCGCGCACCGCACGGATTTCGTGCCACTTCTGCAGCAGGTCGTCGGCTTCGTTGACCGGCGGCAGGTCGTAGTACGTGCTCGTGAAGATGGTGTCGGTGTGCTCGGTGCCGTGCGCGAACACCTGCCAGGCTTCCTCGGCCGTGAACGACAGGAACGGTGCCATCCAGTGCAGCATGGCCTGGGTGATGTGATACAGCGCGTTCTGCGCGGCGCGGCGTGCCTGCGAGTCCGCCGCCGTGGTGTACAGGCGGTCCTTCAGCACGTCGAGGTAGAAGCCGCCCAGGTCTTCGGAGCAGAACGTCTGCAGCTTGGCAACCACCGGGTGGAACTCGTACGCCTGGTAGTGCGACAAGACTTCCTTTTGCAGGCGGTCGGTCAGCGCCACGGCGTAGCGGTCGATTTCCAGCCATTCCGATGCCGGCAGCGCGTGCTTCGCGTGGTCGTAGTCGGTCAGGTTGGCCAGCAGGAAGCGCAGCGTGTTGCGGATGCGGCGGTAGCCTTCCACCACGCGCTTGAGGATCTCTTCCGAGATCGACAGTTCGCCCGAGTAGTCGGTCGAGGCCACCCACAGGCGGATGATTTCCGCGCCCATCTTGTTCGAGATGTCCTGCGGCGCCACCGTGTTGCCCACCGACTTCGACATCTTGCGGCCTTCGCCGTCCACCGTGAAGCCGTGCGTCAGCAGCGCCTTGTAGGGCGGCTTGCCGTACAGCATCGAGGCGGTCAGCAGCGACGAATGGAACCATCCGCGGTGCTGGTCCGAGCCCTCCAGGTACAGGTCGGCCAGGCGCCCCTCGGGGGTATCGGCCGACGGATCGTAGAGTTCGTCGCGATGCGAGCCGCGGATGACGGTCCAGTGCGTCGTGCCGGAATCGAACCAGACGTCCAGCGTGTCGCGGTTCTTCTCATAGGACGCGGCTTCGTCGCCCAGCAGGTCCTTCGGGTCAAGCGACTGCCAGGCCTCGATGCCTTGCTGCTCCACACGCTTTGCCACTTCCTCCAGCAGCTCCGGCGTACGCGGATGCAGTGCGCCGGTTTCCGTGTGGACGAAGAACGCCATCGGCACGCCCCATTGGCGCTGGCGCGACAGCGTCCAGTCCGGGCGGTTGGCGATCATGTTGTGCAGGCGCTGCTTGCCCCACGACGGGTAGAACTCGGTCGCCTCGATACCGGCCAGCGCGGTTTCGCGCAGCGTCGGGCCGTTGTCGACCGGATCGACGTCCATGCCCGCGAACCACTGCGACGTGGCGCGGTAGATGATCGGCGTCTTGTGGCGCCAGCAGTGCATATAGCTGTGCTCGTACTTGTGCGAGTTGAACAGGTTGCCCGACTCACGTAGTACTTCGACGATTTTTGGGTTCGCGTCCCAGATCGACAGGCCGCCGAACAGCGGCAGCGTGCTGGCATAGACGCCATCGCCCATCACCGGGCTGATGATTTCCGAATCCGGCATGCCGTGCGCCTTGCACGACTGGAAATCCTCCACGCCGTAGGCCGGCGCCGAGTGGACGATGCCGGTACCGGTGTCGGTGGTGACGTAGTCGCCCAGGTACACCGGCGACGTGCGCGCATAGCCGGCGTCCATCTTCGCCAGGGGATGGTGGAAACGCACCTCGGTCAGTGCATCGCCGCGCGCAGTGGCAACGATCTGGCCTTCCAGCGCGTAGGTCTTCAGCTGTTCCTCGACGCGGTCCTTCGCCAGGATCAGGAAGCCGCGCGGCGTGTCCACCAGCGCGTACTCCACTTCCGGGTGCATGTTCAGCGCCTGGTTGGACGGGATCGTCCACGGCGTGGTGGTCCAGATCACGATCCAGCCGGGCTTGCCTTCCAGCTGGGCCAGCGGCACGTGGAAGGCGTGGGCGATCTTGTCGGTCTCCGCAAACGGGAAGCCCACGTCGATCGACAGGTCGACCTTGTCCTTGTATTCGACTTCCGCTTCGGCCAGTGCCGAGCCGCAGTCGAAGCACCAGTTCACCGGCTTCAGGCCGCGGAATACGTAGCCCTTTTCCATGATCTTGCCCAGCGCACGCAGCTCGTCGGCTTCGTTGCTGAAGTTCATGGTCAGGTACGGATTGTCCCAGTCGCCAAGCACGCCCAGGCGCTCGAAATCCTTCTTCTGGCGGGCGATCTGCTCGGTGGCGTAGGCGCGCGCCTTGGCCTGGACTTCCTGCACGGGCAGTCCCTTGCCGAACTGTTTCTCGATCTGGATCTCGATCGGCATGCCATGGCAGTCCCAGCCCGGCACGTAGACGGCGTCCAGGCCGGTCAGGCCGCGCGCCTTGATGATCATGTCCTTCAGGACCTTGTTCACCGCATGGCCGATGTGGATGTCGCCGTTGGCGTACGGGGGGCCGTCATGCAGCACGAACTTCTTCGCACCCTTGCGCGCGGCGCGGATCTTCTTGTAGAGCTGCTTGTCCTGCCATTGCTTGACCCACAGCGGCTCGCGCTTGGGCAGGTCGCCGCGCATCGGGAACGGGGTATCCAGCAGGTTGACCGGATACTTGCTTTTTTCGGGCTTGGCGCGTTTGTCGTCGGACATGGTTGATTCTCGGGGCAATTCGTTGGGCGCGGACCGGTGGATGACCGCCGCGCGCGTGTCATTTCGGGGCAAGGCAGGGCGGGTCCCGGCGGCGCGCCTGCATGGGGCGCGCTGCCGGCCGCTAGCTAATTCGGTCGGTGGCGGAGGTGGCGAAGTCGCGCCGGTCGCCGGCCTTGCCGGCGGGATCGGCCGGATCGGCTGGGTTGGCTGCCTCCAGGCCGAAGAACGCACGCGCTTCGCGGGCATCCTTGGCGATGGCCTCGGTCAGTGCCTCCAGCGTGTGAAAGCGCTCTTCGTCGCGCAGCTTCTTCATGAATTCCACGCGCACCAGCTTGCCGTACAGGTTCGCGTTGAAGTCGAACAGATGCACTTCAAGCAGTACGCGGCCGGCGTCCTCCACGGTCGGGCGCACGCCGATGCTCGCCACGCCCGGCAGCGGGTGGTCGGCAATGCCGTGTACCTGCACCACGAAGATGCCGTTCACGGCCGGACGCTTGTGCGTGATCCGCAGGTTCAGCGTCGGGAAGCCCAGGTTGCGGCCCAGCTTGCGGCCGTGGATGACGTGGCCGCTGATGGCATAGCCGTGGCCCAGCAGCCGGCGCGCATGTTCCAGGTCGCCATCGGCCAGCGCCTGGCGCACGGCCGAACTCGAAATGCGGATGCCGCCTTCGGAGACCGAGCCCATCTGCTCCACATCGAAGCCAAATTCGCGGCCGGCCTGCTGCAGGTAGCCGAAATCGCCGGCGCGCTTGGCGCCAAAGCGGAAATCGTCGCCCACCAGCACCCAGCGCGCGTGCAGGCCATGCCAGAGCACGTTCTCAACGAACTGCTGCGGCGACTGGGCGGCAAAATGGGCGTTGAAGTGTTCCACCACCACGCGGTCCACGCCGTTGCGGCGCAACGCATCGAGCTTGTCGCGCAGCAGGGCAATGCGGGTGGGGGCGTGCTCGGGCGCAAAGAATTCGCGCGGATGCGGCTCGAACGTCATGACGCACAGCGGCAGGCCGCGTGCGTCGGCAGCCGCGCGGGCGCGCGCGAGCAGCGACTGGTGGCCGCGATGCACACCGTCGAAATTGCCGATGGTGAGCGCGCAGGGCGCCCGGCTTTCGGCGTTGGGCAGGCCGCGGAAGACTTTCACGAGGACGGCGGACGAGCTTTTCAGGGAAAGCGAGCATTATAAGGCGAATGGCCCCGTGTGCCGCCGGATTGCCTGTTTTGGCGGCACCGGCCTTGTGCCGTTGTATGCATGCTGCCCACAAATGGCGAATTTGTGGGCCTATCCGCCACTCCACGATGGCGCAGCGCCGCAAAAGGCGGCATGATATGCCCGATTCAGAACAAGAACCGCGCGATTCCTGCAACAGTCGCCGCACCCCGGGTCTGTCGCAGCGGAATGTCGTCGCCTTACATGCCAGGCCACACTTGAACGCGCTGCTTAACAAGATATTGCCGCCCCCCGGGCCGCAACTGGATACCGAGACGCGGGCCAAGCTGCTGGCTACGGTCCATCGCGTCTCCCCCACCGCGATTGCCTCGTCCGTGCTCCTGCCGGGCCTGACCGCATGGGCATTCTGGAACGAAGCCAGCCACGCAGCCCTGCTGGTCTGGTGCGCCATCATGCTGCTGCTGACGGCCGGCGGCAGCTGGTTCTATTTGGGCTACCAGCGCGACAGCGGCAAGATGAGCCGTTCGGCGCACACGCGCAAGTGGTGGAACAACATGCGCGCGATTGCCTTCCTGACGGGGCTTACCTGGGGAAGCTCGGCGCTGCTGCATCTGTATACGGGCTCGGTGGTGTTTTCCAGCGTGTTGTACCTGCTGACGCTGGGCGTGCTGGCGGGCGGCGCCACGTCGCAGTCGCCGATCCCCTCGAACCTTGTGTTCGCTGGCGTGCCAATCCTGGTACCCAATATCCTGCTGGCGGAGATCGCCTTTCCGGCCCACGGCGGCTATGTGCAACTGCTGCTGGTGGTCTATGCGCTGATGCTGGCGCGCCATTCACTGAACCTGCAGCACACGCTGGTGCGCGCCATCCAGCTCGAATCGGAAAGCCGGCGCCTGGCCAAGCAGTTCCAGGAGGAAAAGGAGCGGGCGCTCCATGCCAGCGAGGAAAAATCCCGCTTCCTGGCCGCCGCCAGCCACGACCTGCGCCAGCCCGTGCATGCGCTGGTGATGCTGGTCGAGGCGCTGCGCGCGCGCAACCAGTCCAGCGCGCTGCATCCGCTGGTGGAGCAGGTGGCCGCCGGCACGCAGACCATCGACCTGCTGTTCCGTTCGCTGCTGGACCTCTCCAAGCTTGAAGGGCGCAAGGTGCTGCCCACGCTGGAACCCTGCGAGCTGCATGCGCTGATCCACGACGTCATGAGCCAGTTCGCCGCCGATGCGCGCGAGAGCGGCCTGACGCTGACGCCGCGCGTGCCCGACGAACTCTACGCGATGGCCGAGCCGGTGCTGCTGCGGCGCGCGCTGTTCAACCTCGTGCAGAACGCGCTGCGTTACACCAAACGCGGCGGCATCCTGGTCACCGCGCGCCAGCGTCGCAAGCATGTGCGCGTGGAAGTCTGGGACACCGGCGCCGGCATTACGCCCGAGCACCTGCCCGAGATTTTTTCGCCGTACTACCAGGTGCACAACCCCCAGCGCGATCCATCGCAAGGCCTGGGGCTGGGGCTCGCGATCTTCAAGGAATGCGTGCGGCTGATGCGCGGCACGTACGGCGTGCGCTCCGTGCCGGGCAAGGGCTCGGTGTTCTGGTTCGCGCTGGCGCCGGTGCCGGCCGAGACCGTGGACAACGTGCGCGCCATGCGCGCCAATGCCCAGGCCGAGGAAGCGCGGCAGGACCGTCTGCGCGGCACGGTGCTGGTGGTGGACGACGACAGCCAGATCCGCAAGGCATGGATTGCGCTGATGGAGGCATGGGGTATCCGCGTGGCCTGTGCCGCGCATGGTCAGGAAGCCGATGCGCTGTTTGCCAAGGGCCTCAAGCCGGACATCATCTTCTGCGACCTGCGCCTGCCGGGGAACGAGAATGGCCTGGACCTGCTGGAACGCTGGCAGACCACGCAGCCGCAGGCGCGCAGCGCGTTGCTGACCGGTGACCTGAAATCGGCGGCACTGCTGGCTGCCGAGGACGCCGGGTATTTCGTGCTGCCCAAGCCGGTGGACCCGGCGAATCTGCGCATGCTGCTGCGTCGCTGGCTGCAGGCGGGCTGACGCTCGTTGCCTTGGTCCAAACAAAAACGCCGCCCTCGATACTGCGGAGGCGGCGTTTCTCGTTGTGACTGGCGGGGCAGGGAGCTTATTGGCGCAGGCGGAAGCGTTCCATGCGCGACATCACCTGCATGCGCGTGCGCACGCCCAGGCGCTGCAGGATTGCCGAGACGTGTTCCTTGACCGTGTTCTCGGTCAGGCCCAGCTTGCGTGCGATAACCTTGTTCGGCAGGCCTTCCAGCACCAGGGCCAGCACCGAGCCCTGACGCGGCGTCAGGCCGAGTTCGGCCGGCGTGACCGGGATGCCGTGCGCTGGGCCGAACGACTGCGAGCGGCCGGACAGCGCTTCGTCCGACGGAAAGCTCGTATCGCCGGCCAGCACCTTGCGGACGGCGGCTGTGAATGCATTGGCATCGAGATGCTTGCCGACGAAGCCGCATGCGGACAACGCACGCGCACGGCCCACGATCTCGGGCGTGGCTTCGGCAGACATGAAGATGAAGCGCGCGCCCGGAATCACGGTCTTGAACGCCTGCATGGCATCAAAGCCAGTGCCGTCATTCAGCCAGATATCGAGCAGCACGATATCGGGACGAAGTCCCTGGTTCAGCGAGTGGAGAGCCTCCTTGGCGCTCCCGGCAGCGTGGACAGCAACGTCGGGCATCACCTCCGCCAGAAAGGCGGTGGTGCCGGAAAGAGCCATAGGATGATCATCGACCACCAACAAAGTCGGTGCAGCGTTCGACATGCGTATTCCCGTCTAATTTCCCGTTTCGTCCTTGTTGTCACCGTTTTCCGAGGAAGTGGCGCGTGGACGTAGGACCCACTCTAACAGAGCGGGGTGCGCGTCACAATCGGTGGCATTGGGGTATTTCTTCTTGCAGTCTGCCCCAAAAGCGTTGTGAGAGGCGCGTTTCGCGGTAATTAAGTACCTATTGAGCACGGATTGCCAGCGTTTGCACCACAGCTTGGTAGAATCGCGGCGATGAAAAATATTGTCATATTGATTTCCGGGCGCGGCTCCAATATGGAAGCCATTGTCCGGGCCTGCGCAGCCGAGCGATGGCCGGCGCGCGTGGCCGCAGTGCTGTCGAACCGGCCCGATGCCTCGGGCCTGCAGTTTGCCGCCGATCACGGTATTGCCACCGGTGCGGTGGACCACAAGCAGTTTCCCGATCGTTCCAGTTTCGACGCGGCGATGCGCGACGCCATCGACGCTTACCAGCCCGACCTGGTCGTGCTGGCCGGTTTCATGCGCATCCTGACGGACGACTTCGTCGAGCATTACGCGGGCCGGATGCTGAATATCCATCCGTCGCTGCTGCCCAGCTTTCCGGGCATGCATACGCACCGGCAAGCGCTGGAAGCCGGCGTCAAGCTGCATGGCGCGACCGTGCATTTCGTCACGCCCGAGCTCGATCACGGCCCGATTGTGGTGCAGGCTGCGCTTGACGTTCTGCCTGGCGATACGCCTGATTCGCTGGCCGATCGTTTGCTCGATAGCGAACATGTCATTTATCCACGCGCCGTGCGCTGGTTTGTCGAAGACCGCCTGCATGTGCAGGACGGCGTAGTTCAAGTTCAACCGGCCGAACCGCAGTGGTTCATGGCCATCTCGCCCGCAGCGGCAGGAAAACAGCCATGAGTCGCCAACAAGAAAACACGACCTCCCGCGACAACCGCCAACGCCCGCGCGGCAGCAAGAGCAAGTCGCCGATCCGCAAGCCGCAGGGCCAGGCCAATCAAGCCTCGCGCACGCCCGGCGCGCTGCAGGCGTTCCACCTGCAGCACATCGACCGTCTGATCGGCAAGGTGCTGCTGTTCGCGCGTCCCGCGGATGCCGTGGTGAGCCACTACTTCCGTGAAAATAGCAAACTTGGTCATCGTGACCGCGGAATCATTGCTGAAGCAGTTTTCGCAGTGTTGCGCCGACGCGTCGAATTTGGTCAGTTTGCCGAGAGCGGTACCGGCTCGGCCACGCGCCGCCTGGGTCTGCTGGGCCTGGCCGCCACGCTCGGCCGCGATACGCTGACGCCGTTCCTGTATCCCGACGAAGCCGAGTGGCTGGACCGCCTGACCACGATCGAACGCTCGAGCCTGGCACCGCGCGTGCGCGCCAATCTGCCGGAATGGCTGTACGACGATCTGGTCGCACGTCATGGCGAAGCGTTCACGGCCGCGATGGGCGATGCCTGGCTGCGCCCGGCGCCGCTGGATCTGCGCGTGAACACCGCCAAGTTGTCGCGTGAAGAGGCCCTGGCCGAACTGCAGACCGCCGGTATCGCCGCCGAACCCGCGCCGATGGCACCGGCCGGTATCCGCCTGAAGGGCAAGCCCGCGCTGAACCAGCTGCCGCTGTTTATCAACGGCGGGGTCGAAGTGCAGGATGAAGGCAGCCAACTGCTGTGCCATCTGCTGGCGCCGAAGCGCGGCGAAATGGTGGTCGACTTCTGCGCGGGCGCGGGCGGCAAGACGCTGGCGCTGGGCGTGGCCATGCGTTCGACGGGCCGTCTCTATGCCTTCGATGTGTCGGAAAAGCGCCTGGCGAACCTGAAGCCGCGTCTGGCCCGTAGTGGTTTGTCCAATGTCCATCCGGTGCTGATCGACTCGGAACGCGATGCCAAGGTCAAGCGCCTGGCTGGCAAGATTGATCGTGTGCTGGTTGATGCACCTTGCAGCGGTTTGGGCACCCTGCGTCGCAATCCGGATCTCAAGTGGCGCCAGACGCCGGAATCGGTGCTGGAACTGACCGCCAAGCAATCGGCAATTCTTGAGGCGGCAGCGAAGCTGGTAAAGGGCGGCGGTCGTGTCGTATACGCCACCTGCAGCGTGCTGGAAGCCGAAAACGAAGCGATCGTCCGCGATTTCCTGGCCAAGAACGAAAACTTCCGGCTGGTGCCGGCGGCGGAAGTGCTGGCCGAGCAGAAGATCACGGTGCCCGATTTGCCCGCAGAAGGCGGCATGTTGGCGCTCTATCCGCAAGTCCACCAGACCGACGGCTTTTTCGCGGCCGTGCTGGAACGCACGCGTTAAACCGGATATGCGCGAAACCCGGCAGAAGGCAGCAGGATGAATTCCGATACGCTCGCGGCGCTGACCCGCTCGCATTCGGTCATGGGCAAGATGCTCGACGACCTGATCCATGACGCGGGCGGGCAGGGGTTCTTCTGGCAGGTCGGCATCCTGGCCGCCTGCCTGCTGGTGGCGTGGCCGCTGGCGCGCAATGTGGTCAAGCGGCTCGAAGCCCGGCATGAAACGTCGAGCTTCGCGCTGCGCCTGGCAGCCGTCAGCCTCGAACGCGCCATGTTCCCGCTGTTCGCATGGCTGCTGGTGCTGGTGGCCCGCTATGCGCTGGCGCCGTTTGCGTCGATCAGCGTGCTGCGGCTGGCACTGGTGCCGCTGTTCGGCATCACGGCGCTCTATTTCGCGTTCTACATCCTGCGGCGGGTAATGTCCGCCAATGGCCAGCTCCACGGCATGCTGGTGCTGGTGGAAAAGGTGCTGACCACGCTGGTGTGGATCGGCATGGCGCTGTACGTGGTGGGACTGCTGCCCGATGTGGTGCACTGGATGGAGGCCGTACGGTTTTCGATAGGCGGCAAGCACCCGATCAGCATTGCCGATGCGCTGCTGGGCGTGGTCTGGATCCTGCTGACCGTGCTGGTGGCGATGTGGTTCGGCTCGTGGCTCGAAGACCGCCTGATGCGCGCCCACACGCTCGACGCCAATCTCAAGGTGGTACTGACGCGGATCGCCAAGGCGCTGCTGCTGCTGGTGTCGCTGCTGGTGAGCCTGTCGCTGGTGGGGATCGACCTGACCGTGCTGTCGGTGTTTGGCGGTGCCCTCGGCGTGGGTCTGGGCCTGGGGCTGCAGAAGATCGCCAGCAACTACATCTCGGGCTTCATCATCCTGCTGGATCGCTCGATCACGCTCGGCGACCAGATCACCGTGGACAAGTACACCGGCATCGTGTCGCAGATCCGTACCCGCTACACGGTGCTGCGCAATGGCGACGGCGAGACGCTGCTGCCGAACGAGCAGCTGGTGGCGCAGTCGGTGCAGAACCATTCGTTTTCGGGCACCAACGTGCGTGTGGCTGTGCGGGTGCAGGCCGACTACAACTCTGACCCCGAATCGGTGATTGCGCTCCTGCAGGAGTGTGTGCGCGATATTCCACGTGTGCTGGCAACGCCGGCCCCGGCCGCCTTCCTTGTGGCGTTTGCAGACAGCGGCATCGAGTACGAAGCTGCCGTCTACATCGCCGATCCGCAGAACGGCAAGCTCGGGGTGCAATCCGCGATGAACCGCGCCATCTGGCGAACTTTCCAGCAGCATGGGGTGTCCATACCGTTCCCGCAACGAGAACTGCGGGTGCTGAACCCGGCCTCGGGTGTCTTGCCCGCCACTGCGGCCAACGCCGAGTGAGTTCTCCGCAGATCACCTGCGGAACGATTGCCTGCGGGCAGCATCAAAGTCGGGGAAAAAGCGGATGTCCCTCTCGCGCCGATCCGGTAGAATGCCGGGTTGTCGCGGGTATACGGACGACCCGCAGCCCCACACCAGACAACCGCCAGATTGCAGCGGTTCGTGCCTCGGCAAGGCTCCCCTCAGGGATTCAGCCCGCGCCAGAAAGCTATCGCAATCGATAAATTTGCAGTCTTTTTTCTGCGCGACAGGTGCGCCGCACGGTGGTGCCGCGCTGCAAACACTCGTTTTACGACGGAGAACATAGTTTGTTCGACACAATTCTTGACTGGGCCGCCAACGGCCTCGCCAACTGGTCCTGGTGGGAAATCGTGATCTACACGCTCGTGGTGACGCACATCACGATCGCCGGTGTCACCATCTTCCTGCACCGCTGCATGGCGCACCGGTCGCTCGACCTGCATCCGGTCGCCCAGCACTTCTTCCGCTTCTGGCTCTGGATGACCACGGGCATGGTGACCAAGGAATGGACCGCCATCCACCGCAAGCACCACGCCAAGTGCGAAACCGAGGACGATCCGCACAGCCCGCAGACCCGCGGCATCCGCAAGGTGCTGCTGGAAGGCGCCGAGCTGTATCGCGCCGAGGCCAAGAACAAGGAAACCATCGCCAAGTTCGGTCATGGCACGCCTGACGACTGGGTCGAGCGCAATGTGTATTCGCGCTTTGGCTGGCAGGGCGTGGGCCTGATGCTGATCATCGACCTGGCGCTGTTCGGCCTGGTCGGCATGAGCGTGTGGGCCGTGCAGATGCTGTGGATCCCGATCCACGCTGCCGGCATCATCAACGGCCTGGGCCACTGGTGGGGTTATCGCAACTACGATTGCGAGGACGCATCGACCAACGTGTCGCCGTGGGGCTTCATCATCGGTGGCGAAGAGCTGCACAACAATCACCACACGTATCCGACGTCGGCCAAGTTCTCGATCAAGTGGTACGAGATCGACGTGGGCTGGTGGTACATTCGCGCGATGCAGTCGGTTGGCCTGGCGAAGGTCAAGAAGACCCCGCCCAAGGCTCGACTGGTGGAAGCGCGTCCGGTGGATCACAACACGCTGGAAGCGATCATCGCCAACCGCTACGACGTGATGGCACGCTACGCCAAGGCGCTGAAGAGCGCGTACAAGGCCGAGCTGCGCAAGCACAAGGAAGGCAACTCGCCCGAGTACAAGAGCTACAAGCCGGCCCGCAAGTGGTTCCACCGCGAGGAAGTGAAGCTGGGGGCGCCGCAGCGCCAGCAGCTGGCCAGCATCACCGAGCAGAACAAGATGCTGCACACCTACGTGGAAATGCGTCGCGAGCTGGCCGTGATCTGGGGCCGCTCGAACATGACGCGCGAGCAACTGCTGGCCCAGCTGCAGGCATGGTGCCATCGCGCCGAAGCCAGCGGCATCCAGGCACTGCAGGAGTTTTCGCTGCGCCTGCGCCGGTACGCCTGATACAATCGCCGACGCGCCCGTCATGGCTAAAAGCCCCGCCCCAGGCGGGGCTTTTCTTTTGGCTACACTCCCCCATGTTTGCGGCATAGATCGCGCGTTCGAGCGCGGCGGCCGACGGGTGCCCCGAGGAGTACTGCACAAATGACCCCACAATCGATCAAGACCGTCGAGTTCGAAAAGCCGAACCTGGCGGATGCCGACAACGCCGCCGGCAGCAGCTGCGTGGCCCACGCCTGGGCCAAGGTGCCCCCGGCGCTGACACCGGACGAGCGCAGCGCGCTCAAGGACCGGATCCGCAAGCTGCTCAAGGAGCGCAACGCGGTGCTCGTGGCGCACTATTACGTAGACGCCGACCTGCAGGACCTGGCCGAGGAAACCGGCGGCTGCGTGTCCGATTCCCTGGAGATGGCCCGCTTCGGCCGCCATCACCAGGCCCAGACGCTGGTCGTGGCCGGCGTGCGCTTCATGGGCGAGACGGCCAAGATCCTGAGCCCCGAAAAGACCATCCTGATGCCGGATCTCGACGCCACGTGCTCGCTGGATCTGGGCTGCCCGGCCGACGAATTTGCCGCTTTCTGCGACGCGCATCCGGATCGCACCGTGGTGGTCTACGCCAACACCAGTGCCGCCGTGAAGGCCCGTGCCGACTGGATGGTGACGTCGAGCATCGGCCTGAAGATCGTCGAGCATCTGCACGCACGCGGCGAAAAGATCCTGTGGGCACCCGACAAGCACCTGGGCAGCTACATCCAGCAGCAGACGGGCGCCGACATGCTGCTGTGGCAGGGCTCGTGCCTGGTGCATGACGAGTTCAAGGGCGTCGAACTCGACCTGTTGCGCCGCGAACACCCGAAGGCCAAGATCCTGGTCCATCCGGAGTCGCCTGCCAACGTGGTGGCGCAGGCCGATGTGGTGGGCTCCACGAGCCAGCTGATTGCCGCGGCCCAGCAGCTCGATGCCAACGAATTCATCGTGGCAACCGACAACGGCATCCTGCACAAGATGCGCATGGCCGCGCCGGGCAAGATGTTTATCGAGGCCCCGACCGCAGGCAACAGCGCCACCTGCAAGAGCTGCGCGCACTGCCCGTGGATGGCGATGAATGCGCTGACCAATCTGGCTGAAGTGCTAGAGACCGGTCGCAATGAGATCCACGTCGATGCCGATATCGGCAAGCGTGCCGTCACCTGCATCAACCGCATGCTCGATTTCGCCGCGCAGCAGAAGGCCAATGTGCGTCCCGCTGCCGATCTCGCCAAAGAGGCGGCGCTGTTCCAGGGAGTGGGCCCGGCATGAGCGTGAACCCGATCTTCGATAGTTACGGTGCGGCGCTCCAGTCTGCGCTTCGGGCCAATGTGCAGGCCGCCATTGCCGAGGATGTGGGCACTGGCGACCTGACCGGCCTGCTGGTGCCGGCCGACAAGCCGGTGCATGCGCGCGTGATCGTGCGCGAAGCGGCCGTGTTGTGCGGGCGCCCGTGGTTCGAGGCCTGCATGAAGGCCGTGGACGAGCGCCTGCAGGTGACTTGGCTTAAGGAAGAAGGCGCGCGCATGGCGCCCGACGATGTGGTGTGCGAGATCACGGGCCCGGCCCGCGCGCTGCTGACCGCCGAGCGTCCGTCGCTGAATTTCCTGCAGATGCTGTCAGGCGTGGCGACGGCCACGCGTCGCTATGCCGATCTGATCGCCGATACGCGCGCACGCGTGCTCGATACGCGCAAGACGTTGCCGGGACTGCGGCTGGCGCAGAAGTACGCGGTGAAGATTGGTGGTGGCGAGAACCAGCGACTGGCGCTGTACGACGGCATCCTGATCAAGGAAAACCACATCGCGGCCGCAGGCAGTATCACGGCGGCGATGGAGGCCGCGCTGGCGCTGCGTACCGAGGCATCGATCCAGATCGAGGTGGAGTCGATTGCCGAACTTGAAGAAGCGCTGGCCGCTGGCGCGAAATCGGTGCTGATCGACAACTTCACGCTGGAGATGATGCGCGAAGCCGTGGCGCTGAACCACGACCGCGCGTTGCTGGAGGTTTCCGGTGGCGTGAACTACGAGACGATCCGCAGGTTCGCCGAAACCGGCGTCGACCGCATCTCGGTGGGCGCGCTCACCAAGGATGTGCGCGCGACCGACTACTCGCTGCGCATCATCGGCTAAGCCCCGGCCCGGACGTCAGCGCCTGTGCTGACGATGGCGGGCCGCCCGGCCCGTCTCGGGCTGCAGCACCGTGGGCAGCGCCTTCGGCAGGGTTTCCGGGTAGTCGCGGCTGTAGTGCAGCCCGCGGCTCTCGTGGCGCGAGTACGCGCCATCCACGATCAGCGACGCCACTTCCACCAGGTTACGCAGTTCCAACAGGTCGCGCGTGACGCGGAAGTTCGCGTAGTACTCGGCAATCTCCTCGCGCAGCAGGCCGATGCGGTGCTGCGCGCGCTCCAGGCGCTTGTCGGTGCGCACGATACCCACGTAGTTCCACATCATGCGGCGCAGTTCGTCCCAGTTGTGCGACACCACCACTTCCTCATCTGCGTCCGAGACCCGGCTTTCGTCCCAGGCCGGTAGCGGGATATCGGGCGCGCCGGACTTGCCCTGCGAGGCGATGTCCGAGGCGGCGGCCTGGCCGATCACCATGCATTCGAGCAGCGAATTCGATGCCAGCCGGTTGGCGCCATGCAGGCCGGTGCAACCGGTTTCCCCTACCGCATAGAGGTTGCCGATATCGGTGCGGCCAGCGGTGTCGGTGACCACGCCGCCGCAGGTGTAGTGCGCAGCCGGCACCACGGGAATCGGCTCGCGCGCAATGTCGATGCCCAGTTCCAGGCAGCGTGCGTGGATGGTGGGGAAGTGTTCCTTCAGGAACGACTCGGGCTGGTGCGTGATATCGAGATAGACGCAGTCGAGGCCGCGCTTCTTCATTTCGAAGTCGATGGCGCGGGCCACCACGTCGCGCGGCGCCAATTCGGCGCGCTCGTCGTGCTCGGGCATGAAGCGGGTGCCGTCGGGCAGCTTCAGCAAGCCGCCTTCGCCGCGCACGGCCTCGGAGATCAGGAACGACTTGGCGTAGGGGTGATACAGGCAGGTCGGATGAAACTGGATGAATTCCATGTTCGACACGCGGCAGCCCGCGCGCCAGGCCATGGCGATGCCGTCGCCGGTGGCCGTGTCGGGATTGGTCGTATAGAGATAGACCTTGCCCGCTCCGCCGGCCGCCAGCACCGTGTGCGTGGCCGTGATGGTGCGCACTTCATCGGTGGCCACGTCCAGCACGTAGAGGCCGTAGCAGCGGTTGCCCGGCAGTCCCAGCTTGGCCGACGTGATCAGGTCGATCGCGAACTGGTCTTCCAGGATGGTGATGTTCGGATGCTTGCGCGCCTGCTCGGCCAGCGTGGTCACCACGGCGTGGCCCGTGGCGTCGGCTGCGTGGATGATCCGGCGGCGGCTATGGCCCCCTTCCCGCGTCAGGTGGAAGCCCAGTTCGGCCTGGTCGTCGCGCGTGAAAGGCACGCCGCGATCGATCAGCCATTGGATGGCCTCGCGTCCGTGCTCCACGATGAAGCGCGTTGCTTCCTCGTCGCAGAGTCCCGCACCGGCGACGAGCGTGTCCTGCGTGTGTTCGTCGTGGCTGTCACCGGAGTCGAGCACCGCCGCGATGCCGCCCTGTGCCCAGTCGCTGGCCCCCGTTGTCATGGCACGCTTGCTGAGGATGACAACCCGGTGGGTGTCGGCCAGCTGCAGCGCGACGGTAAGGCCGGCCAGACCGCTGCCGACAATCGCGACATCGAAGTTCATGGTGCAGGGGGATCGCTTCTGGGGCGAAAGCGTGATGGGGGAAAGCTGGCAAGTCTACACCGGCTTGCCACGAAACTGACATCTTTCCCTTGTCTGACAAGGGTTGGCGGGTTGCGGCGCCGTTGACGCCACAACGCCGGCAATCGCGTGCGGCACCCCAAAGCAAAAAGCCCCGCGAGGCGGGGCTTTCGGCTGAAGACCAGGGATCAATTACTTGATCTTGGTTTCCTTGTAAGGCACGTGCTTGCGGGCGATGGGATCGAACTTCGAGATCTCCATCTTTTCCGGCATGGTGCGCTTGTTCTTGGTGGTCGTGTAGAAATGACCGGTACCCGCGGTCGATTCCAGCTTGATCTTGTCGCGTCCGCCTTTGCTGGCCATGATTTACTCCTTATTAGACTTCGCCGCGTGCGCGCAGATCTGCGAGCACGGCGTCGATGCCTTTCTTGTCGATCAGGCGCAGACCGGCGTTCGAGACGCGCAGGCTCACCCAGCGGTTTTCCGATTCAACGAAGAAGCGGCGGTTCTGCAGATTGGGCAGAAAACGGCGCTTGGTCTTGTTGTTTGCGTGGGAAACGTTGTTGCCGACCATCGGCGCTTTCCCGGTCACTTGACAGACGCGTGCCATGAAGCACTCCTAAATCTTATTCGTGGACAATGTTCGCAACAGATCAACAAAAGGCGCGCGGGCCCGGACTGCAGCGGATTGGTACTTCAGCGAAACGAGCATTATAGACCGGAATCGGGCGACGAATCAATGCCTTCCGACAGATTCGGAAGTGGGCTGTTGCGCCGTGCCGCCTGCGTCACGTGGCGTGACGTATGGAAACCGGTCCTGCTTTGGATGCACCGCGCACAAACGCGGTGCGGGCCACACTGTAATGGGGGCAGGGCGGCGTGTCCAGTCCGGTGATGGCGGGCAGACTTAGTGGATTTCCGACACGCGGGCGCGGCCGGACCCGGCGGCGGATGTCCCAGTCGCATACAATGGCGGCTGTTGACCGGTTGACTCCCATGACTTTGCAAACTTCTTCGGCGCAGCCCGCCGCTGGTGGCGCGTCCGCCCGCAAGACCGTCCAGGCCGATTCCTTCCTGACGCTTCATTACAGTATCGCCCTCGAGAATGGCACCGAAGTGGTGAGCACGTTCGAGGAAAAGCCCGCCACGCTGCTGCTGGGCCAGGGTCAGCTCGCCCCCACGCTGGAGCAGGCCCTGCTGGGCATGCCCGAGGGCGACCGCACCACATACCGCCTGGAAGCCGAACACGCGTTCGGACCGCGCAACCCTGAACTGCTGCAGTGGGTCTCGCTGGCCACGCTGCGCGAGAACAGCTCGTTCGAAGAGGAATACACGCCCGGCGATCTCGTCGAATTCAATGCGCCTGGCGGCGGCAAGTACGCCGGCGTGCTGAAGGAATACGGCGCAACCGCGGCGCTCTTCGATTTCAACCACCCGCTGGCCGGACAGACGATCTTGTTCGACGTCCAGCTGATCGGAATTCTCTGATGTCCGCCGTGGCGATGGAACGCAGCATGACCGAACTCACTACCTCTGCCGACGCCGAAATCCTGATGGCGCAGCCGCGCGGCTTCTGCGCCGGCGTGGACCGCGCCATCGAAATCGTCGAACGCGCGCTGTCGCGGTTTGGCGCGCCGATCTACGTGCGTCACGAGATCGTGCACAACGCCTATGTGGTGGCCGACCTGCGCAAGAAGGGCGCGATCTTCATTGACGAACTGGAGGAAGTGCCAGCCGGTTCGACCGTCATCTTCAGCGCGCACGGCGTGTCGAAGGAAGTGCGTGCCGATGCCACGCGCCGCGGCCTGACCGTGTTCGATGCCACCTGCCCGCTGGTGACCAAGGTCCACGTGGAAGTGGGCAAGATGCGCGCCGAAGGCTGCGAGATCATCATGATCGGCCACAAGGGTCACCCCGAGGTGGAAGGCACGATGGGTCAGTCCGAGCAGGGCATGCTGCTGGTGGAGTCGGTCGACGACGTCAACCGCCTGGTGGTGAGCAATCCGGCGCAACTGGCCTATGTCACGCAGACCACGCTGTCGGTGGACGAGACGGCCGAGATCGTGTCCGCGCTCAAGTCGCGCTTCCCGCAGATCCGCGAGCCCAAGAAGCAGGACATCTGCTATGCCACGCAGAACCGCCAGGACGCCGTGAAGTTCATGGTGCCCCAGGTGGAGGTGGTGATCGTGGTGGGCAGCCCGAACAGCTCGAACTCGAACCGCCTGCGCGAACTGGCGGATCGCCTGGGCGTGCCGGCCTACATGGTGGATGACCCCGAGCAGCTCAAGCCCGAATGGGTAGCCGGCAAGCGCCGTATCGGCCTGACCGCCGGTGCGTCGGCGCCTGAGGCGCTGGCGCAGGCCATCGTCGAACGCCTGCGCACGTTTGGCGTCAGGAGCGTGCGTGCGCTGGAAGGCGTGGAAGAGAACATGTCGTTCCCGCTGCCGCGCGGCCTGGCGAGCGTGTCGGTCTAGTCCTGACGACCCTGCCTGCTCCCTGAATTTCCGAACGCCGCTGGCCTGCCGCCAGCGGCGTTTGCTTTTGGGGCACCTCCTCCACATGGCGCCCGGCCGCTTGCGCTGCCTCGCGGTCGCCCACCCTGCTGCACTGCACTGGTGCGCGCGTCAGTATCTTCTTCAATACATTGCAAAACGGCTTTCATCGTGCAAAGCCTTATTTGGCGCGATTATCCCGTGGTACCTGTCCGCACACCCAGACAATATCAGGGTAATCCCGGGGAATGGGGTTTTCCCTATTATGGTGCGGCGCTACATTCTGCACATTAGAGCAAGCGGCTGTTAATTCGAATGAAATGCCTAATTAATACCGGGGCATTATAGGTGGCGCCGGGACGGCTTGTTTCGTGGCCTGTGCGGCGCCTCAGGCGCTGCAGGCATGATTCTTGAAAGGGAAGGAGACGGGTCTGCCAAATGGGCGGAGATTGCCCCAATCTGTGCATTGGGGAAATTCCCTAGCTCAAATGGCGGGTAAATGGTTCAGGTTGTTGCGTCGCGTATTGCATCCGCAAAGAAAGGGGATACAATGCGCGCGTTTCAAATTGAAACTAAACAAAGGCGGTCCAGGGAATACGTCCGGGAGGCGTAGTATTTCCCTGTTTTTGTGAATCCTAGGAGATCACTCATGCAATTCACGTTTGCCAAGATTCTGCCGATCGCGGCCGCTGTGGCGCTGGTCGCTGCATGTGGCAAGAAGGAAGAAAAGCCGGCCGATGCGGCAGCATCTGCACCGGCGGCCGCCGCGGCCCCCGCCGCAGCCGGTGGTGGTGAAACCGTCGTCAAGATCGGCCACGCCGCGCCGCTGACGGGCGGCATTGCCCACCTTGGCAAGGACAACGAAAACGGCGCCCGCCTGGCCGTCGAGGAAGTGAACAAGACCGGTCTGGAGATCGGCGGCAAGAAGATCAAGCTCGAACTGGTGGGCGAAGATGACGCCGCCGATCCGAAGACCGGCACCGCCGTGGCCCAGAAGCTGGTGGACGCACACGTGGTGGCCGTGGTCGGTCACCTGAACTCGGGTGTGTCGATCCCGGCCTCGAAGATCTACAGCGACGCCGGCATCACGCAGATCTCGCCGTCGTCGACCAACCCCGACTACACGAAGCAAGGCTTCAAGACCACTTACCGTGTGGTGGCTACCGATGCCCAGCAGGGTCCGGCACTGGCCAACTACGCCGCCAAGAGCCTGCACGCCAAGAGCGTGGCGATCGTCGACGACGCCACCGCCTACGGCAAGGGTCTGGCCGACGAGTTCGAGAAGACCGCCAAGGCGGCAGGCGTGAACGTGGTGGCACGTGAAGCCACCAACGACAAGGCCACCGACTTCAAGGCCATTCTGACCAAGATCAAGGGCAAGAAGCCTGACGTGATCATGTACGGCGGCATGGACGCCACCGGCGGCCCGTTCGCCAAGCAGGCCAAGGAACTGGGCATCACGTCCAAGATCGTTGGCGGCGACGGCGTCTGTACCGACAAGGTGGCCGAACTGGCGGGCGACGCAGTAAGCAACATCATCTGCTCGGAAGCCGGCCTGGCCCTGTCGAAGATGGAAACCGGCGCCGATTTCGAGAAGCGCTACCAGGCTCGTTTCAACTCGCCGGTGCAGATCTACGCACCGTTCACCTATGACGCCGTCATGGTGATCGTGGACGCGATGAAGCGCGCCAACTCGACCGAACCGGCTGCCATCCTGGCCGAAATGCCCAAGACGAACTACAAGGGCGTGATCGGCAACATCGCCTTCGACGAGAAGG
The DNA here is from genome assembly GCF_001652915.1 of Cupriavidus sp. D384. Lineage (GTDB taxonomy): Bacteria > Pseudomonadota > Gammaproteobacteria > Burkholderiales > Burkholderiaceae > Cupriavidus. The sequence goes on along the minus strand of NZ_BBQI01000009.1, from coordinate 97,105 downwards.
GCGACATGAAGGAAGGCACCATCACGCTGTATGAGTACAAGGACAAGAAGAAGTCCGTCCTCGACGTCGTGAAGATGTAATCCGGGGCTTACCGTCCCAGACGAACGGCACCGTGAGTACATTGCGGTGCCGTTCTTTTTAGTCTCGCCAACGTGTTATGAGCATCCTTACCATGGGTGGAACAGGGCGGGCAGCACACCAGCAAAACTGATTACCAACCTACCCGACCTATCCAACATTACCGTCCCATCCGCGGCATCCACACCATGCCGGCCGGAGCGGGGCTGAAGCAGGAGTTTTCATGGATATCTTTATCCAGCAGATCGTGAACGGTCTGGTGCTCGGCAGCATCTATGCGCTGATCGCACTGGGCTACACCATGGTCTACGGCATTCTGGGCATCATCAACTTCGCTCACGGCGACGTCCTGATGATTGGCGCGCTGACCGCTTTGTCGGCAATCATGGGGTTGCAGAAATTTGCCCCCGGCCTGCCCGAATGGCTGACGCTGGTGATCGCCACGCTGATCGCCATGCCCGTCTGTGCAGTGCTTGCCTATACGATTGAACGCGTGGCTTACCGGCCGTTGCGCAATGCGCCGCGCCTGGCCCCGCTGATTACCGCGATCGGTGTCTCGATCATCCTCCAGACCATGGGGATGCTGATCTGGTCGCGCAACCCGCTCACTTTCCCGCAACTGCTGCCCTCGGAACCGATCGACATCGGCTCCACCGGCGCCACCATCACCGGCAAGGAAATGGTCATCATCGGCCTGGCCGTGATGGTCATGGCGGGCCTGCTGGCCCTGGTGAACCGCACCAAGCTCGGCCGCGCCATGCGCGCCACCGCCGAGAACCAGAAGGTGGCGGGCCTGATGGGCGTGAATCCCAACTTCGTGATTTCGGCCACGTTCATGATCGGCGCCACGCTGGCGGCGCTGGCTGGCGTGATGATGGCCACCAACTACGGCAACGCCCACTTCTACATGGGCTTCATCCCCGGCCTGAAGGCGTTCACCGCCGCCGTGCTGGGCGGCATCGGCAACCTGGCGGGTGCCATGGTGGGTGGCATGCTGCTGGGGCTGATCGAGGCGCTGGGCGCCGGCTACATCGGCGACCTCACCAATGGCGTGTTCGGTTCGAACTACCAGGACGTGTTTGCCTTCATCGTGCTGATCATCGTGCTCGTGTTCCGTCCGTCCGGCATCATGGGCGAACGTGTCGCAGACCGCGCCTGAGGGGAGAGAATCCATGAATACTCCGATTCCATCCACGGCCGTGGCGGCACCGTCGCGTGTCCCGGCCAAGACCCTGGCGGCCCTGGTGGCCTTCCTGGTCGTGGCGCTGTGCGCGCCGTTCTTCGTCCAGACCTTCGGCGGCAACTACTGGGTGCGCGTGCTGGACTTCGCGCTGCTCTACATCATGCTGGCGCTGGGCCTGAACATCGTGGTGGGCTTTGCCGGCCTGCTTGACCTGGGCTATATCGCGTTCTACGCGGTGGGCGCCTACAGCATGGCACTGCTCGGTTCGCCGCACCTTGCCAACCAGTTCGAGTGGATCCACCAGCTGTTCCCGAACGGCCTGCATCTGACGATGTGGCTCGTGCTGCCATGCGCGGTGCTGATCGCGGCCACCTTCGGTGTGCTGCTGGGGGCGCCGACGCTGAAGCTGCGCGGCGACTACCTGGCCATCGTGACCCTGGGCTTCGGCGAGATCATCCGGATCTTCATGAACAACCTGGACCGTCCGGTGAACATCACCAACGGCCCCAAGGGCATCACCGCGGTCGACCCGGTGCATATCTTCGGCTTCGACTTCTCGAAATCGCACGAGATCTTCGGGTTCAAGTTCACGCCGGTGTTCATGTACTACTACCTGCTGGTCGCGTTGGTGATCGTGATCGTGTTCATCTGCCTGCGCCTGCAGAACTCGCGTATCGGCCGTGCCTGGGTTGCCATCCGTGAAGACGAGATCGCTGCCAAGGCCATGGGCATCAACACCCGCAACATGAAGCTGCTGGCCTTTGCCATGGGCGCGTCGTTCGGCGGCGCCTCGGGTGCCGTGTTCGGCGCGTTCCAGGGCTTTGTCTCGCCGGAATCGTTCACGCTGTGGGAATCGATCTACGTGCTGGCCATCGTGGTGCTGGGCGGCATGGGCCATATCCCGGGCGTGATCCTGGGCGGCATCCTGCTGGTTGGCTTCCAGGAGTTGCTGCGCGCCGTGGCCGGGCCGATCCAGACCGCCCTGTTCGGCCAGATCATCGTCGATGCCGAAGTGCTGCGGCAGTTGCTGTTCGGCCTGGCCCTGGTGGGGGTGATGCTGTATCGCCCGGCAGGCCTGTGGCCATCGCCGCGCAAGGAAGACCGCCCGGTGGCGCGTCGCGCCGGCAGTGTCGGTCGTTTCTGAACAGGAGGACAACATGAGCAATTCCGATTTCCTCCTGTCCGTGCAGGGAGTCAACAAGCGTTTCGGCGGCCTGCAGGCACTGTCCGAGGTGGGTCTGCAGATCAAGCCCGGCGAGATCTATGGCCTGATCGGCCCGAACGGTGCCGGCAAGACCACGTTCTTCAACGTGATCACGGGCCTGTATACGCCCGATTCGGGCGAATTCGTGCTGGGCGGCAAGCCGTACCAGCCGACCGCCGTGCATGAGGTGGCCAAGACCGGCATCGCGCGGACGTTCCAGAACATTCGCCTGTTCGGCGACATGACCGCGCTGGAGAACGTGATGGTGGGCCGCCACGTGCGGACCAAGGCCGGCCTGTTCGGCGCCGTGTTCCGCCCGCCTTCGGTGCGCCGGGAGGAAGAGGCCATCGAGGACATGGCGCACGACCTGCTGGACTACGTCGGCATTGGCAAGTACGCCAATTTCACGTCGAAGAACCTGTCGTACGGCCACCAACGCCGCCTGGAGATCGCCCGCGCGCTGGCGACCGAGCCCAAGCTGCTGGCGCTGGACGAACCGGCGGCCGGCATGAACGCCACCGAGAAGGTGGAACTGCGCGGCCTGCTGGAAAAGATCAAGAACGATGGCAAGACCATCCTGCTGATCGAGCACGACGTGAAACTGGTGATGGGCCTGTGCAACCGCCTGACCGTGCTGGACTACGGCAAGGTCATCGCACAGGGCCTGCCGCATGAAGTCCAGAACAATCCTGCCGTGATCGAGGCCTACCTCGGCGCGTCGGCGCATTAAGGCGGGAGAGAAGCAATGCCACAAACGATTCTGAAGATTGCAGGCCTGAAGGTGGCCTATGGCGGCATCCAGGCCGTCAAGGGTGTCGATCTGGAGATCCAGGACGGCGAACTCGTGACGCTGATCGGTGCCAACGGCGCCGGCAAGACCACGACCATGAAGGCCATCACCGGCCTGCAGGGCTGGGCTGGCGGCGACGTCGAGTACATGGGCAAGTCCATCAAGGGCGTGCCCAGCTACAAGCTGCTCAAGCAGGGCCTGGCGATGGTGCCGGAAGGCCGCGGCGTGTTCGCGCGCATGACGATCACCGAGAACCTGCAGATGGGTGCGTACACGCGCAACGACGAGGCCGGCATCAAGGCCGACATCGACCGCATGTTCGAAACGTTCCCGCGCCTGAAGGAGCGTGCCAACCAGCTGGCCGGCACGATGTCGGGCGGCGAGCAGCAGATGCTGGCGATGGCGCGTGCGCTGATGAGCCAGCCCAAGCTGCTGCTGCTGGACGAGCCGTCGATGGGTCTGTCGCCGATCATGGTCGAGAAGATCTTCGAGGTGGTGCGTACCGTGTCGGGGCAGGGCGTGACCGTGCTGCTGGTGGAGCAGAACGCGCGCCTGGCGCTGCAGGCGGCCCACCGCGGCTACGTGATGGAGTCGGGCCTCATCACGATGAGCGGCGACGCCAGGCAGATGCTGGACGACCCGAAGGTGCGGGCAGCGTATCTGGGGGAGTAAGGTATCAACGGTTTGTCTCTCCTGTCCCGCATGGCGGGAGAGGGGAGCAAACACCGGGTACACAAAAAAACGCCTCGCGGTTCGCGAGGCGTTTTTCATTGTGGCCCGGCCACCGGCGGGGCTCAGGCCAGCTTCTTCAGCAGTTCGCGCAGCATGCCGATCATCTGGTCGATTTCCTCGCGCGTCACGTTCAGGGCCGGCATGAAACGCAGCAGGTTCGGGCGCGGGGCGTTCAGCAGCAGGCCGGTCGGGTTCATCTCGCGCGCTTCTTCCACGATCTGCGGGCCAATGTCCTTGCCCAGTACCAGCGCGCGCAGCAGGCCTTCGCCGCGTTCGCCGCCCAGGCCGAACTCGGCCGACAGCGCCAGCAGCTGCTCGCGCAGGTATTCGCCCTTGGCCTTCACGTCGTCCATGAAGCCCGGGGCGGTCAGCTGCGAGATCACCGAGCTGCCCACGGCCGTCATCAGCGGGTTGCCGTTATACGTGCCGCCCTGGTCGCCGGCCTCGAAGCTCGCCACGTCGGCCTTGCACAGCAGCGCCGACAGCGGTACGCCGCCGCCAATGCCCTTGCCCAGCGTCATGATGTCCGGCTCCACGCCCGACAGCTCGTACGCGAACAGCGTGCCGCAGCGGCCGCAGCCGGTCTGCACTTCATCCACGATCAGCAGCAGCTTGTGCTTGTCGGCCAGCGCGCGCAGGCCCTGCATGAATTCGCGGCTGGCGGGGATCACGCCGCCTTCGCCCTGCACCGGTTCCAGCATGATGCCGACGGTCTTGTCGGTGATCAGCTTTTCCACCGATGCCAGGTCGTTCAGGTCGGCCTTCGGGAAGCCCGGCACCTGCGGTGCGAAGATGGTGTCCCAGCCGGCCTTGCCCGATGCGCTCATGGTCGCCAGCGTGCGGCCATGGAAGCTGTGGTCCATCGTGATGATCTCGAAGGCGCCGTTCTTGTGCTTGCGGCCCCATTTGCGCGCCAGCTTGATCGCGCCTTCGTTGGCTTCGGCGCCGCTGTTGGCGAAGAACACCTTGTCGAAGCAGCTGTTGTCGGTCAGTTGCTGCGCGAGCTTCAGCATCGGCTCGTTGTAGAAGGCCGGGCTCGGGTTCAGCAGCTTGCGCGCCTGCTGTTCCAGCGCCTGGATCATGCCTTCGTTGGAGTGGCCCAGCGCGTTGACTGCCCAGCCCTGCACGAAATCCAGATAGCGCTTGCCGTTATGGTCCGTCAGCCACGAACCCTTGCCTTCGGTGAAGACCAGTTCGGGGCGGTTGGTGATGTACATCAGCGATTGGACGGGAAACTCAGCAAATGCCATGGCGGACTCCTGGGATCGGCATGAAAAGAGGGACGGAGAAAAGCAAAAAGCCACGGGGGCTGCCCGTGGCTTGTTGACCTGAACAAACGCTGTCTACGGTCAGCCGCGCGGCACCCCGGAGGGGAGCAACGTACGTGCGCGGCGTCGGATCATGGCGGTGTTCATGGCGGCCAATATAAGACGCATGCGCCCGGGTGTCAAAGCGAAATTTGGCAGACCCGGGTGGCATTGTTGTGTCGACGGAACGGCAGCGGGGCCGGTCAGGCGGCGCCGGCCGCGTGCAGATCGGCCTCGGACGTGAACGAATCGGCGAAGAACGCGTCCTCGTGCAGGCGGCACTGGGCCGAGAAATCGGTGCGCGCGGCGTTGACCATGACCGGTGCGCCGCAGGCGTAGACCTCGTGGCCCGACAGGTCCGGATGGTCGGCCATCACGGCCTGGTGGACAAAGCCGTTGCGGCCCGGCCAGTTGTCTTCGGCGCGGGCGTCGGACACCACGGGCACGTACTTGAAGTTCGGCAGGTCGCGTGCCCACTGCTCGCACAGCGCGTGCATGTACAGGTCGGCCGGTCGGCGGCCGCCCCAGTACAGCGTCATCGGGCGCGTGATGCCGGTGTAGGCGGCGTGCTCGACGATGGCCTTGATCGGCGCGAAACCGGTGCCGGAGGCCAGCAGGATGATCGGCTTGTCCGAATCCTCGCGCAGGAAGAAGCTGCCCAGCGGGCCCTCGAAGCGCAGGATGTCGCGTTCCTTCATGGCCGGCATGCCTTCCTTCGCGCCGAACACGTAGTCGGTGAACGCGCCGCCGGGCATATGGCGGATGTGCAGTTCGATCGGGCCTTCCTCGTGCGGCGGCGTGGCGATCGAATAGCTGCGGCGCTTGCCGTCGCGCAGCAGGAATTCCACGTACTGGCCGGCCAGGAACTGCATGCGCTCGGTGGCGGGCAGTTGCAGCCGGATCGAGATCACGTCATCTGCCAGGCGCTCCATGGTGGCGACGCGGCACGGGATCTTCTTGATGGGGATGTCGCCGGCGCCATGCACCTCGCGGCATTCGATGGTGATGTCCGAGGTGGCGTTGGCGCAGCAGAACAGCGCGCGGCCCTCGGTCTTTTCCTGGGCGGTCAGGGCCGACGCGGCGTGGTCGCCCTGGTTGATCGTGCCTTCGACCACACGGCCCTTGCACGACCCGCAGGCGCCGTTCTTGCAGCCGTACGGCAGGCCGATGCTATGGCGCAGCGCGGCGCCCAGGATGGTTTCGTCGGCAGCCACTTCGAACTTGTGGCCACTCGGCATGACGGTAACTTGATAAGCCATAATCGGGTCTATGAACCAAATTCTGTCGCCGCAAGCGGCGTTGTCTTCCCCACGGGGCGTTCGGCGTCGGCGGCTGGGCCGTCCGCGCCTGCTGATCGTTGGTTGCGGCGATGTCGGCACCCGCATCCTGCGCGTGCTTGCCACGCGCATGCGCGTTTTCGCCGTGACGTCGCAACCATCGCGCGAGTCGGAACTGCGCGAAGCCGGCGCGATTCCGCTGGTGGCCAATCTTGACCAGCCGGCCACGCTGGCACGTCTGTCGCGACTGGCCGACCGGGTCATCGACCTGGCGCCGCCGCCCGGACAGGGCGATGGCGATCCACGCACGCAGGCGTTGCTGGGTGCGCTACGGCGCACCAGCTGGCGCCGCACGCGCGCCCTGCGGCCGGGCGTCGGCGAGGCCGCCATTCTACCCGAGCGGGGCTGGCACCGTGCGTTTGAGGCGTCCTCGCGCCACCGTGCCGCCGGGGCCTTCATCTACGCCAGCACCACGGGGGTCTACGGCGATCGGGGCGGGGCCCGCGTGCAGGAATTCCATGCGGTGCGTCCGCAGACGGCGCGGGCCAGGCGGCGCGTGGCGGCGGAAGCGGCGGTGCGCGCCTTTGGCCGCGACGCCGGCTGGCGCACGGGCATCGTCCGCATCCCCGGCATCTATGCCGAAGACCGGCTGCCCGTGGCGCGTCTGCACAAGGGCACGCCAGCGCTGGCGCCCCAGGACGACGTCTACACCAGCCACATCCACGCCGACGACCTGGCGCGCGCCATGATCGCCGCGCTCTGGCGTGGCCGGCCGCAGCGGGTGGTGCATGCCAGCGACGACACCGAACTGCGCATGGCCGACTATTTCGACCTCGTGGCAGACCGCAAGGGCCTGCCACGCCCGCCGCGCATCACGCGCCAGCAGGCGCGCGACACCATCGACCCCACGCTCCTGAGCTTCATGAGCGAGTCGCGCCGGCTCGACAACCGCCGCCTCAAGCGCGAACTGCGACTGCGTTTGCGTTATCCCACCGTCACTTCATTCTTCGATCGATAGATTCGATCGAAGAATGCCGCTGAGCCATTGCCGCCGGCCCGATGCCGGCAGGCATGGCGATTGCGTGGCATTGCGCCGTTCCGGCCTGTCTATACAAGATCGATCCCTGCGTGGTGCGGCCGCTGATTCCCATGATTGTCTTCGGTGCGTCGCAACATGCTCATGCACCGGAATCGCGCGCCATGGTTCGGATCCGGCCAGGCGCACTTGCCGGACGACTCAGGTAAACCCCGGGTTTGACTTGTATATACAGCATTGATAGATTGCGTTCACCCCACGACTGATGGAGCCGACAGCATGAAGCTGCCCCTGCCGTTCCGTTTTGCCGCAGTTGCGTCCACCCTTGCCGTCGCGGCCCTGGCCGCGCCCGCCCACGCCGAGAACACGCCAGTGACCCTGGGCATGAGCGGCTGGACCGGTTTCGCGCCGCTGACGCTGGCCGACAAGGCAGGCATCTTCAAGAAGCATGGCGTGGATGTGGATATCAAGATGATTCCGCAGAAGGACCGCCACCTGGCGCTGGCCTCGGGGGCCATCCAGTGCGCTGCGACCACCGTGGAAACCCATGTGGCCTGGAATGCCAACGGCGTGCCCATCACCCAGATCGTGCAGCTCGACAAGTCGTACGGCGCCGATGGCCTGGCCGTGCGCGGCGACGTGAAGTCGTTTGCCGATCTCAAGGGCAAGACCATCGGCGTGGACGCCCCGGGCACCGCGCCTTATTTCGGCCTGGCCTGGATGCTGAAGAAGAACGGCATGACGCTCAAGGACGTCAGGCTGACCACGCTGTCGCCGCAGGCGGCCGCGCAGGCGTTCGTGGCGGGCCAGAACGATGGCGCCATGACTTACGAGCCGTACCTGTCGACGGTGCGCGCCAATCCGGACAAGGGCAAGATCCTGGCCACCACGCTCGACTACCCGATGGTGACCGATACCCTGGGTTGCGCGCCCAAATGGCTGAAGGACAATCCCAAGGCCGCCCAGGCGCTGGTCGACAGCTACTTCGAGGCGCTGGAGATGATCCGCAAGGAGCCGGAGAAGTCCAACGAGATCATGGGCGCGGCGGTCAAGCAGACCGGCGAGCAGTTCGCCAAGTCGTCGGCCTACCTGCGCTGGCAGGACAAGGCGGCCAACCAGAAATTCTTCTCGGGGGAGCTGGCAAGCTTCAGCAAGGAAGCGGCCGATGTGCTCAAGGACATCGGCGTGATCCGCCAGGTGCCCGATGTGACGGCGATCTATGACGCCCGATACCTCAAGTAAGCCGGAGTCCGTGATGTCGTCGTCCGTGCAAGCTTCCGCCTCCGCGCGCCCGCCCGCGCCCATCGCCACGCAGCCGGTGGACCGCGCGCCGCGCGCACGCCATCCGTGGCTGTCGCCGCTGGTGCCGGTGTCGTCGCAGGTCCGCTGGGTGCTGGGCCTGTCGTTCTTCGGCGTGTTCTTCGCGGTCTGGGCCGTGGTCACGCTGGGCGGCTTCGTGCCGCGCACGTTCCTGGCCGATCCGCTGACGATGGCGCACGAGGGCTGGCTGCTGTTCACGCAGTATGGCTTTATCGGCGATATCGGCATGACGGTCTGGCGCGTGGTGGGCGGCTTCGTGCTGGCGGCGGTGCTGGCCGTGCCGCTTGGCATCTTCATGGGTGCCTACAAGGCGGCCGAGGCGTTTTTCGAACCGTTCGTGTCGTTCTGCCGCTACCTGCCGGCGTCGGCGTTCATTCCGCTGCTGATCCTGTGGGCCGGTATCGGCGAGACGCAGAAGCTGCTGGTGATCTTCATCGGCTCCTTCTTCCAGATCGTGCTGATGGTGGCGGTCACGGTGGGCGGTGCGCGCAAGGACCTGGTCGAGGCTGCCTACACGCTGGGGGCCACGCCGCGCGGCATTGTGCGCCGCGTGCTGATTCCGGGCGCAGCGCCGGAGATTGCCGAGACGCTGCGGCTGGTGCTGGGCTGGGCGTGGACATATGTGATCGTGGCCGAGCTGATCGGCTCGTCATCGGGCATCGGCCACATGATCACCGACAGCCAGGCGCTGCTGAACACCGGGCAGATCATCTTTGGCATCATCGTCATCGGCTGCATCGGGCTGGTGTCCGACCTGGTCTTCAAGCTGGCGAACCAGCGCCTGTTTCCGTGGAGTTCGATCAAATGAGCGCGCTGTCGATCCAGCAGGTTTCCCGTACGTTCGAGAATCCGCGTGGCGGCAGCACGCAGGCGCTGCTGCCGGTGGACTTCGATGTCCGCGACAACGATTTCGTGACGATCCTGGGCCCGTCGGGCTGCGGCAAGTCCACGCTGCTGCGCATCGTGGCCGGGCTCGACACTCCGAGCGGCGGGCGCGTGCTGCTGGACGGCCAGCCGGTGGCCGGCCCGGGCGCCGACCGTGGCATGGTGTTCCAGTCGTACACGCTGTTTCCGTGGCTGACGATCGAGCAGAACGTGCGTTTCGGCCTGCGCGAGCGTGGCATGAGCGCGGCCGAGCAGAAAGAGCGCAGCGACTTCTTTATCGCCCGCGTGGGGCTGCGCGGGTTCGAGCAGCACTATCCGAAGCAGCTGTCGGGCGGCATGCAGCAGCGCACGGCGATTGCGCGCGCGCTGGCTAACGACCCGAAGATCCTGCTGCTCGACGAGCCGTTCGGCGCGCTGGACAACCAGACGCGCGTGCTGATGCAGGAACTGCTGCTCGGGATCTGGGAGTCGCACCGCAAGACGGTATTATTCGTGACGCACGATATCGACGAGGCCATTTTCATGGCTAACCGCGTGGCGGTGTTTTCCGCGCGGCCCGGTCGGATCAAGAGCGAGATCGCGGTGGACTTTGCCCATCCGCGCCATTACACGATCAAGACATCGCCCGAGTTCTCCGTGCTCAAGGCACGGCTCACCGAGGAGATTCGCGCCGAAGCCATGGCTTCGGCCGAGCACTGAACCGGCAATCCGGCAATTCGCAACAGGCCATGAATCAGTCCGCCAATCCGGCACCTTCCCCGTCCAACGCTCCGGCTGCGCTGTACCAGCAGGTCAAGGAATACATCGCGCGCCAGATCCAGAGCGGCGCGTGGCAGCCTGGCGACCGCGTGCCGTCCGAGCAGGAACTGGTGAACCGGTTCTCGGTGTCGCGCATGACGGTCAACCGGGCATTGCGCGAGCTGTCGGAGCAGGGCAGGGTGGTGCGCGTGGCCGGTGTGGGCACGTTCGTGGCCGAACACAAACCGCAGTCCACGCTGCTGTCGGTGGTCAACCTGCAGGACGAGATCCGCATGCGCGGCCATGACTACGCCTGCGACGTGATCCTGGTGGAGCGCGTGTCGGCGTCGATCGAGGTAGCCGCCGCGCTGGAACTGCGCACCGGCGAATCGGTGTACCACTCGATCTGCATCCATCGCGAAGATGGCTTGCCGGTGCAGCTGGAAGACCGCTACGTGAACCCGCGGGTGGCCCCCGACTTCATCACGCAGGATTTTGCCGATACGCAGCCGGGCGAGTACCTGCTGCGCAACGTGCCCTATGACCAGGTGGAGCATGTGGTCGATGCCATCGCCGCCACGGCCGAGCAGGCCGCGCAGCTGGAGATGCCGCCCACGCAGCCCTGCCTGCTGCTGACACGCCGCACCTGGACGCATGGCGTGCCAGTCACATTTGTTCGCTGCCTGCACCCGGGCAACCGGTATCGGCTGGGCAGCCGGTTTCGCGCCGACGGCAATCCAGCCTTCGGCTAGGGCAGTCGCCCGACGCCCGGGGCCAGTCAAAAGCTGGTCATCGGGTTTATTTTTCGACTAACCTGTATAGACAGGCTCATACAACAAAGACGTACGCAGATGACCAACGATTCCCGCTCCCTCCTGACCCTGAACCCTGGCCACGTGTCGCTGGACGATCTGCGCCGCATCCATCGTGGCGAAGTGCGCCTGGCGATGGCCGAATCGGCCTGGGCCGGCGTGCGCGCCGCGCAGGCCACGGTGCAGGACATCATCGACGCCGACGCCGTGGTCTATGGCATCAACACCGGCTTCGGCAAGCTGGCGCAGTCGCGTATCCCCCACGACAAGCTGGCCGAACTGCAGCGCAACCTGGTGCTGTCGCACAGCGTGGGCACCGGCGCCGACCTGCCGGCCGATACCGTGCGGCTGATCCTGGCGATCAAGGCCGTCAGCCTGGCGCGCGGCCATTCGGGCGTGCGCCCGGAACTGATCGAAGCGCTGCTGGCACTGGCGAACCACGGCGTGTCGCCGTGCATTCCGGCCAAGGGATCGGTGGGCGCCTCGGGCGACCTGGCGCCGCTGGCCCATATGTCCTGCACGCTGATCGGCGTGGGCGACGTGATGATCGACGGCCGCCGCATGCCCGCTGCGCAGGGCCTGGCCCATGCCGGGCTGGGTGCGTTCACGCTGGGACCAAAGGAAGGGCTGGCGCTGCTGAACGGCACGCAGGTGTCCACCGCGCTGGCGCTGGCCGGGTTGTTTGCTGCCGAGGATGCCTTCGCGGCCGGGCTGGTGGCCGGCGCGCTGTCGCTGGAAGCGATCAAGGGATCGGTCAAGCCGTTCGATGCCCGCATCCATGACGCGCGCGGGCAGGCGGGCCAGATCGCCGTGGCCGCCGCCGTGCGCGCGATGCTCGACGGCAGCGAGATCGTCGACTCGCACAAGGCCTGCGGGCGTGTGCAGGACCCGTATTCGATCCGCTGCCAGCCGCAGGTGATGGGCGCGTGCCTGGACAACCTGGGCCACGCCGCGCGCATCCTGCGCATCGAGGCCAATGCCGCGTCGGACAACCCGCTGGTGTTTTCCGCGCAGGGCGACGTGGTGTCAGGCGGCAACTTCCACGCCGAGCCGGTGGCGTTTGCCGCCGACATCATCGCGCTGGCGATCGCCGAGATCGGCGCCATTTCCGAACGCCGCCTGGCGCTGCTGCTCGATACCGGCCTGTCTGGCCTGCCGCCGTTCCTGGTGCGCGACGGTGGCCTGAATTCCGGCTTCATGATTGCCCAGGTCACGGCTGCGGCGCTGGCCTCCGAGAACAAGTCGCTGGCGCATCCGTCCAGCGTGGACAGCCTGCCCACGTCGGCCAACCAGGAAGACCACGTGTCGATGGCGACCTACGGCGCGCGCCGCCTGGGCGACATGGCCGCCAACACGGCCGTGATCGTGGGCATCGAGGCCATGGCCGCCGCGCAGGGCATCGAATTCCACCGCCCGCTGAAGTCGTCGCCGCTGGTGGAACAGGAACTGGCCCGCATCCGCAGCCGTGTGGCCTTTGTGGAAGCCGACCGCTATCTGGCGCCCGATATCGAGGCGATGAAGCAATGGGTGGTGCAGGGCGACGCCGGTGCCGGGTGGCCCGAGGCCGTGAGGGAGATTCTGCCGACGAACGTAGCCGTTTGAAGCGCCAGCCCTCTCCCGCTCCGTTTCCGCCTCTCACCCGCTGCGCGGGACAGGGGCGGGGCGGGAGGGCCAGCGGTTCCTGACCGAAACAGTATTGAACAGACGCGAGACACGACATGAACGCCAACGAACACCAATTCACCGACAACCAGCGCGGCCAGCGCGAGATCCGCGCCCCGCGCGGCAGCCAGTTGCATTGCAAGAACTGGCTGATCGAAGCCGCCTATCGCATGATCCAGAATAACCTGGACCCCGATGTGGCCGAACGCCCGCAAGACCTGGTGGTCTACGGCGGCATCGGCAAGGCCGCGCGCAACTGGGAGTGCTTCGACGCCATCCTCGACAGCCTGCGCCGCCTGGGCGAGGACGAATCGCTGCTGGTGCAGTCGGGCAAGCCCGTGGGTGTGTTCCGTACCCATGCCGATGCGCCGCGCGTGCTGATCGCCAACTCCAACCTGGTGCCGCACTGGGCCACGTGGGACAAGTTCAACGAACTCGACCGTGCCGGCCTGATGATGTACGGCCAGATGACGGCCGGTTCGTGGATCTACATCGGCACGCAGGGCATCGTGCAGGGCACGTTCGAAACGTTTGTGGAGGCTGGCAACCAGCACTACCACGGCGACCTGACCGGCAAGTGGATCCTGACCGCCGGCCTGGGCGGCATGGGCGGCGCGCAGCCGCTGGCCGGCGTGCTGGCGGGCGCCTGCGTACTGGCGATCGAATGCCAGGAATCGCGCATCGACTTCCGCATCCGCACGCGCTACCTGGACAAGAAAGCCACCACGCTGGACGAAGCACTGGCGATGATCGAAGACGCGACGAAGAAGGGCCAGGCCATCTCGGTGGGCCTGCTCGGCAACGCTGCCGAAATCGTGCCCGAACTGGCACGCCGTGCGCAGGCCGGCGGCATGCGCCCGGACATCGTCACCGACCAGACCTCGGCGCATGACGTCATCAACGGCTACCTGCCCGAAGGCTGGACCGTCGAACAATGGGAAGACCTGCGCGCGCGCGATCCCAAGGCAGTGGAAGCCGCCGCACGCAAATCGATCGTCAAGCATGTGCAGGCCATGCTGGCGTTCCAGCAGATGGGCGTGCCGACCGTGGACTACGGCAACAACATCCGCCAGGTGGCGTTCGAGGAAGGCGTGAAGAACGCGTTCGATTTCCCGGGCTTTGTGCCGGCCTATATCCGCCCGCTGTTCTGCCGCGGCAAGGGGCCGTTCCGCTGGGTGGCGCTGTCGGGCGACCCGGAGGACATCTACAAGACCGATGCCAAGATGAAGGAGCTGTTCCCGGACGACAAGCCGCTGCACCGCTGGCTGGACATGGCGCGCGACCGCATCGCGTTCCAGGGCCTGCCGGCGCGCATCTGCTGGGTGGGCCTGGACGAACGCCATCGCGCCGGCCTGGCCTTCAACGAGATGGTGAAGAACGGCGAACTCAAGGCGCCGGTGGTGATCGGGCGCGATCACCTCGACTGCGGCTCGGTGGCATCGCCGAATCGTGAAACCGAGGCGATGCGCGATGGCTCCGATGCGGTGTCCGACTGGCCGCTGCTCAACGCGCTGCTGAACACTGCCGGCGGCGCCACGTGGGTCAGCCTGCACCATGGCGGCGGCGTGGGCATGGGCTTCTCGCAGCATTCGGGCGTGGTCATCGTCTGCGACGGCACCGATGCGGCGGCCAAACGTATCGAACGCGTGCTCTGGAACGATCCGGCCACCGGCGTGATGCGCCATGCCGATGCCGGCTACGACATCGCCATCGACTGCGCCCAGGAAAAGGGCCTCAACCTGCCGATGGTGAAGCGCTGATGGCCGTCACGCGGTTCTCGCTCGACGCCATCGCCCCCACGCCGTGGAAGAACGGCGGCGGCACCACGCGCGAGATTGCCGCGTGGCCGCCGGGCGCCGGCATGGACACGTTCGACTGGCGGATCAGCGTGGCGGATATCGCGGCGGACGGGCCGTTCTCGGCCTTCCCGGGCATCGATCGCCAGATCGTGCTGATCGACGGCGCGGGCGTGCATCTGCAGGCCCATGACGATTCGTTCTGCCACAAGCTCGTGCGCGTGGGCGAGCCGTTCGCGTTTTCTGGCGATACGGCTATCCACGCAGCACTGGTCGATGGCCCGACACGCGACTTCAACGTGATGACGCGCCGTGGCCGCTGCCGCGCCGAAGTCCGCCTGATGCGGCAGCCGTTCACGGCGGTGCCCGCCGAAGCCACCGTGATGGTGCTGGCGCTGCGCGGCGACTGGGACACTGCCAACAGCGGCGACGGCCAGCACCTGTCGGCGGGCGAGGGCATCCTGATGCCGGCCGGTTCGCCAGCCATCACCCTGAGCCACACCGAACTTTCCGCGCTGTGCCTGCGCGTGATACTGCATAGGGAGCAGGACCGATGAACTTCCACGATGCGCCTTCCGCAGATGGCGTCTGGCATCACTGCCACCTGCTGCCCGATGCGGACCCCGACCGGGCCATCCGCGACGGCGCGCTGGTGATCGAACACGGGCGGATCGCCTGGCTCGGGGCGCTGGCCGGCCTGCCGGACAGCTATCGCCACCTCGATCGGCACAATGCCGGTGGCGCGTGGATAACCCCGGGCCTGGTCGACTGCCATACGCACCTGGTGTACGGCGGCCAGCGCGCCGACGAATTCGCGATGCGCCTGGCCGGCGCCAGCTACGAAGACATTGCACGCGCCGGTGGCGGCATTGTGTCGACCGTGCGCGCCACGCGCGAGGCCGACGAGGCCACGCTGTTTGCGCAGGCCGCCGTGCGCCTGGAGGCGCTGCTGGCCGAGGGCGTGACCACCATCGAGATCAAGTCCGGCTATGGGTTGTCGCTCGAAGCCGAGCGCAAGCAACTGCGCGTGGCGCGCCAGCTTGGCGAAGCCTATGGCGTGACGGTCCATACCACGTTCCTGGGGGCGCACGCGCTGCCGCCCGAATATGCAGGCCGCGCCGACGACTATATCGACCTGGTCTGCAACACGATGCTGCCGGCGCTGGCCGAGGAAAAGCTGGTCGATGCCGTCGATGCCTTTTGCGAGGGCATCGGATTTTCGCCAGAACAGACGGCGCGGGTGTTCGAAGCCGCCGCGCGTCATGGCCTGCCCGTCAAGCTGCATGCCGAGCAACTGAGCAACCTGGGCGGCGCGGCACTGGCAGCGCGGCACAAGGCGCTGTCGGCCGACCATCTCGAACATCTGGACGAGGCCGGGGTGATGGCGATGGCCCAGGCCGCCACGGTGGCGGTGCTGCTGCCCGGTGCCTACTATTTCCTGCGCGATACCCATCTGCCGCCGCTGGCGCTGCTGCGCCAGCATGGCGTACCGGTGGCCATTTCCACCGATCACAACCCGGGCACGTCGCCCACCACATCGCTGCTGCTGATGATGAACATGGCCTGTACCTTGTTCCGCATGACGGTGCCCGAAGCGCTGGCCGGCGTGACCACGCATGCGGCACGGGCGCTGGGCGCAGCGGACCGGCACGGGCGGCTGGCCGTGGGCCGCGCCGCCGATTTCGCGCTATGGCGCGTGGCGTCGCCTGCCGAACTGGCCTACTGGTTCGGCCGCAATCCGTGTGCCGGTGTGGTGCGGCAGGGCAAGGTGTTCCGATGAGCGCCGGCCAACTGTTCGCCCGCCACGCGCTGCTGCCGGACGGCTGGGCGCGCGATGTGCTGCTGGAATGGGGTGCCAACGGCGCTTTCACGACCATCACGCCCGGCGCCACGCCAGCGCCTGCGGTGCCGCAGGCGGCTGGCCCGGTGCTGCCGGGCATGCCCAACCTCCATTCGCATGCGTTCCAGCGCGGCTTTGCCGGACTGACCGAATACCGCAGCGTGTCGCCCGACGACGACCCGGCCGGCGGTGACTCGTTCTGGAGCTGGCGCACGTTGATGTATCGCTTCGCGCTGCGGCTGTCGCCCGATGCGCTGGAGGCCATCGCCACGCAGCTTTATATCGAGATGCTGCGCGCCGGCTACACCAGCGTGTGCGAATTCCACTATGTGCATCACGATCCCGACGGCAAGCCGTACGCCGACCGCGCCGAGATGTCGCTGCGGCTGCTGCGTGCGGCGCAGGCCGCAGGCATCGGCATGACGCTGCTGCCCGTGCTGTACCAGACGGCCGGGTTTGGCGAAAAGCCGGCCCAGCACGACCAGCGCCGTTTCCTGAACGACACCGATGCCATGCACGCGTTGCTGGAAAAGCTGGCGCCGCACTGCACCGCCTATGGCGCGCGGCTGGGCCTGGCGCCCCATTCGCTGCGCGCGGTGCCGCCGCGCAGCCTGGTGCAGGCCGTTACCGCGCTGCACGCAATGGACGCCACGGCGCCCGTGCATATCCACATCGCCGAACAGCAGAAGGAAGTGGACGACTGCCTGGCCACCAATGGCGTGCGGCCGGTGGAATGGCTGCTGGACCACGCGCCCGTGGACCAACGCTGGTGCCTGGTCCACGCCACGCACATGGACTGGGACGAACGGCGGCGGCTGGCCCATAGCGGCGCCGTGGCCGGTATCTGCCCGACCACCGAAGCCAACCTTGGCGATGGCGTGTTCGAGGCCGCGCCCTACCTGGCGCAGCAGGGATGGTGGGGTATCGGATCGGACAGCCATGCCAGCGTCAGCGTGGCAGAGGAACTGCGCACGTTCGAATACGGGCAGCGGCTGGGCCTGCAGCGGCGCAACGTGCTGGCGTCGGACAGCCATCCGCAGGTGGCCGACCGGCTCTGGCTCGAAGCCGTGGCCGGCGGAGCGCGGGCGGCGGCGCGGCCGGTGGCGGGCTTGGCCGCCGGACAACGTGCCGATTTCCTGGTGCTGGACAGCCAGCATCCGACGCTGGCCGGGCTCGACGGCGCCCATGCGCTGTCCACTTACGTGTTCGCCAGCCACGGGCATGAGACACTAGCGGAAGTCCGCACGGGCGGCACGTGCCGCGTACAGCACGGCGCGCATCCGCTACAAGGGGATGCGGGCCGTTTGTTCGCCGAGGCGCGCGCCCGCCTGCTGGCCGACTGAAGGGTCCCGAACCCGCCACATACAAAGCAGCCCCGAGACACGATGTCCTCCTCCTTCACCACCGATATTCCCGCTTTCACGCTGCATCGCGGCACCCGCCCGTTGCTGGTGTCGATGCCGCACGTCGGCACCTACGTACCCGCCGGACTGGCCGAGCGCCTGACGCCCGAGGCGCGTACCGTGCCCGATACCGACTGGCACATGGACCGCCTGTACGACTTTGCCCGCGAACTGGGCGCGTCGATCCTGATGGCCACGCACTCGCGCTACGTGATCGACCTGAACCGTCCGCCCGACAACGCCAACCTGTATCCCGGCCAGGACACCACGGGCCTGTGCCCGGTCGATACCTTCGACAAGACGCCGGTGTACGCCGAAGGCGCCAGCGGCCCCGACGACGCGGAAATCGCGCTGCGCCGTGGCGCGGTCTGGCATCCGTACCACAACGCGCTGCAGGAAGAACTGAAGCGGCTGCGCGCCGAGCACGGCACGATCGGCCTGTGGGATGCGCATTCGATCCGCTCGGTGCTGCCGCGCTTCTTCGAAGGCAAGCTGACCGACTTCAACCTGGGCTCGGCCGATGGCAAGAGCTGCGACACCGGCCTGGCGGCCGACGTGGTCGAAATTGCCGAAGCGGTGCCAAACCATACGGCCGTGCTCAATGGCCGCTTCAAGGGCGGCTATATCACGCGCCAGTACGGCAACCCGGCTGACGGCGTGCATGCGATCCAGCTGGAACTGACGCAATCGTCGTACATGGAAGAGGTGTATCCGTTCGCGTACGACCCCGCCAAGGCGGCCAACGTGCAACCGGCCATCCGCAAGATGCTGGAGACGGTGCTGGCCTTCGTGGAAGCGCACTGAGGACGGGTGTTGCGGGTTTCTCCCCTCTCCCGCATGCGGGAAAAGGGGAGAAAGGCCGGTGCAAGCGCAAAAAAACAGCCCGTGGTGGCTGACCTTGCCACAGACGGGCCGATTTGCTGCGGTGACGCTCCCCTTGTAGTTCGTAGTAATTCCCTTATTTCTTCGTCACGTTCTTGTCCGCCTTGCTGCCGGTGGCCTCGTTGTAGCGGCCCACGTAGTCTTCGAACAGCTTGCGGATCGACTTGCCGATCTTTGCGTAGTCCGACTCGTTGAGGTTTGCCAGCGACACGCGGCCCGACGGATGGCGCGTGCCGAAGCCACGTCCCGGCAGCAGCACCACGCCGGCTTCCTCGGCCAGCCGGAACAGCAGTTCGGTGGGTTCCGTCGATGCCAGCACCCATTTCACGAACTCGGGCCCCAGCGCCTTGCCGCCAAGCTGCTCGATATCGAGCAGCGTGTAGTAGTCCACCACGTTCGGATCTTCGGTGTCCTCCGGCGCAATGCCGATCTCGCGGAACAGCGCCGCCTTGCGGTTGCGGATCAGCCGCTTCATGGCCTGCTTGTACGCGTCGGGCGTGTCCATGAGCGAGAACAGCGAGAACAGCACCATCTGCACCTGCTGCGGCGTGGACAGGCCCGCCGTATGGTTCAGCGCCACGGTGCGGCTGTCGGCCACGATGCGGTCGATGAACTTGAGCGTGTCCGGCGTGGTCGTGATCGAGTTGTAGCGCTTGTGCAGCTGCTGGCGCTTGTCCTCTGGCAATTCCGCCAGTTTCTGGTCGAAGATATTGTCGCGGTGCGTGGCGATCACGCCGAGCCGCCAGCCCGTGGCGCCGAAGTACTTCGAGAACGAATAGACCAGGATCGTGTTGCGCGGGCAGAGCGCGAACAGCGACACGAAGTCGTCGGCAAAGGTGCCGTACACGTCGTCGGTCAGGATGATCAGGTCGGGCCGTTCCTCGATGATCGATGCCAGGTATTCCAGGCTTTCGTCGCTCATGCGCACCGACGGCGGATTGCTTGGGTTGACCAGGAAGAAGGCCTTGACGCTGGGGTCGCGCAGCTTGTCGAGTTCCTTGTTCGAATACTGCCAGCGCGACGCCGGATCGGCGTCGATCGACAGTTCCACGAGCTGGTAGTCGTTGAGTTCCGGAATCTCGATATAGGGCGTGAAGATCGGCATGCCCAGCGCGATCTTGTCGCCGGCCTTGAGCAGGTGGTTCTCGCGCATCGAGTTAAACAGATACGTCATCGCGGCCGTGCCGCCCTCCACAGCGAACAGGTCGAATTCGCCGATAAACGGGTGCTTGCCGATCATCTCCTTGCGGATGTACTGGCCGACGATGATCTCGCTCAGCTTGAGCATGCGATCCGGCACCGGGTAGTTGCAGGCCAGGATGCCTTCGCACATCTCGTAGAGGAAATCGGCGGCGCTCAGGCCCAGCTGGTCGCGCACATACGACACGGCGCCGGCCAGGAACTTCACACCGGGGATGTCGTGGTTCTCGCGCGCAAACAGGTCGAAGCGCTCCTCGATGCCTTCGCGGCGCGGAAAGCCGCCCACGCCTTCGGGCATGTACTGGAACGACCGCTCCGATTCGCGCATCGCAAAAAGTCCAAGTTGCCAGAAGCCGTGGCGCGGCACGGTGGCAAGGAAATTGGGATTGCCGCGGCCGGCGTTCAGCATCAGGCGGTTGGCGTCGCTGCTGGCCAGCTTGATCAGTTCGTCCTTGAGTTCGAACGGCGACAGGCTGGACAGCGTGGACAGATCCGGTTTGCTCATGGCGTTGCTCCGTTGAAGAATGCGATCAATCGGGGTGGGCGTCAGACAAAGCCGACAACAAGGGGGCCCAGCAGTGTCAGCAACACGTTGGCGAGGGCATAGGTGATGGCGAACGGCACGGTCGGCACGGGGCTTTCGGCCTTGTCCAGGATGCCGCCGAACGCCGGGTTGGCACTGCGCGAGCCGGCCAGCGCGCCGGCCAGCAGCGCGGCGTTGTCGTACTTGAGCACGTAGCGGCCGAACAGCATCGTCAGGAACAGCGGCAGCAGCGTGACCACGGCGCCGAGCAGGAAGATCGTCACGCCGCTATGGCGCAGGGTGTCGACGGCCTGCAGCCCCGAGTTGATGCCGACGATCGCCACGAACGCCGCCAGGCCGAAGTCTTTCAGCAGCTGGCAGGCCGCGGTCGGCATCGCGCCATACATGGGATGCTTGGACCGCGCCCAGCCGAACACCAGGCCCGACAGCAGTGCGCCGCCGCCCGCGCCCAGCGTCAGCGGGATCGAACCGATGCGCACCACCAGCAGGCCGATCAGCAGGCCCACCAGCACGCCGGCGCCAAAGTAGACGAAGTCGGTCTTCTCGCTCGGCACCAGTTCATAGCCGGCGCGCTGGGCAGCGCGTTTGGTGTCGGCCGGGGTGCCGTAGAACGTGATGATGTCGCCGTGCTGCAGCTTCAGGTCGGGCAGGATCGGCAACGCGTGGTCGTAGCGCTCGATGCGCTCCAGGTACACGCCGTGACGCATCTCGCGGCTGATATTGGCGACGATCTCGCCCAGCGGCTTGTTGTTCAGGCCCTTGCGCGTGAACACGGCGCGGCGCGTCTGCATGACCATGCCCATGCCATCGGCATCGGCCACTTCCTCGCCAATCACCAGCGCGGTGGGCACCATGGCGTCGCGCCGGCCCACCAGCAGCACCAGGTCACCGGTTTCGAGCACGGTGTCCTGCGTGACGTCGAGCGGCTTGCCGCCGCGCTGGAGCTTCTCCACGGTGACCAGGTCTTCGCCGCCGATCTCGATGTCCTTGACCGTCTTGCCCGCGGCAGTTGTCACGCGGAACAGGCGGCCCACCAGCCGGGGCAGCGCGCCGGCCTGGCCCGGGCCGAACTGCGGCAGGCCGCCGTGCATGGCCGCTTCCACCTTCTTCGAGTCGGACTTCAGGTCTGCTCCCATGAAGCGCGGCAGGATGTTCACGCAGACGATGATGGCGCCCAGCGATCCGAACACGTAGGTCACGGCGTAGCCGATGGCGACATTGGCCTGCAGCGTCTTCACCTGGTCGGGCGGCAGGCCGAGCTTGGTGATGGCGTCGCCGGCCGTGCCGATGATGGCCGATTGCGTCATGCCACCGGCAGCCAGGCCCGCGGCAATCCCCTTGTCGAGGTCGAAGATCTTGGCCAGCACCACCACGGTCACCAGCCCGGCCACGGCCATGAACACGGCCATCGCGATCTCGCGCAGCGAACTGCGGTTCAGCGAGTTGAAGAACTGCGGGCCGCTTTCGTAGCCCACCGCGTAGATGAAGACCGCGAACATCACGGCCTTCACGCCGTTGTCGATCTCCACACCCACCTGGCTGATGATGACCGCCGCGAGCAGAGAGCCGGCGACGCCGCCCAGCTGGAACTTGCCGAGCGTGAGCTTGCCGATGGCATACCCGATCGCCAGCGACAGGAACAGCGCTGACTCGGGCGATTTCTGGAAGATGTCATGCAACCAATCCATAGGGAACTCCTGTAAAGCGTGACACGGGTGACAGGGGCGCATGCGCAGGCACTCGTGGTGCCCGGCATGCGGGGCACAGCTACTGCGGCGCAGATGCCAGCGCGCCGGCCATTGCCACGGCGATCGGGCCGAGCAATGGCAGCAGGACATTGGAGATGGCGTAGGTGATCGTGTAGCCGATAACGGGCGTGCCGTTGCCGGCGGCGTTGGTGAGCGCCATGATCGTGGGGGTGCTGCAATGCTGGCCGGCCACCGCGCCCAGCAGGATAGGCAAGTCGAGCTTCAGCCAGCGATGGCCGATGTACAGCGAGATGGCGGCCGGGATGACTGAGATCAGTACGCCCGCCACAGGCAGGATCAGGCCGAACTTCTGGATCAGCCGCAGCGCGTCGGGGCCGGCCGAGAGGCCCACGGCGGCGATGAACGTTGCCAGCCCGAAGTCCTTGAGGATTTCGGCGGCGGGCGCGGGCAGGGAACCCATCACCGGCAGCCGTGCGCGCAGCCAGCCGAACGCCAGGCCCGATACCAGGCACCCGCCGCCTACGCCCAGCGTCAGGTCGGCCTGGCCCACCTTGACGCTCCACGAGCCGATCAGCATGCCCAGCAGCACGCCGATGCCGAGGAAGACGAAGTCCGTGCGGATCGTGGGGACGACCGGATAGCCCAGCTCTGGCACCACGCGCCGCAGGGCCTGGTCGGGGCCGGACAGCGTGACGACGTCGGCGCGCTCCAGTACGGTCTCGGGCAGGATCGGCACGGCGTGCTGCATGCGCGTGATGCGCGACACATACACGCCGCGCCCCATGCCGACATCCACGCTCTGGCGCAGCCGCGCCAGCGATACGCCGACCACTTCGCGGCGTGTCAGCAGCACCGACTGCTCCGCCTGCACCACGGTATCCATGCCGGGTTCCTCGGGCATCTCGGGGCCCACGGCGGCGGCAAACGGCACCATCGCGTCGCGCCGGCCCACGGCCAGCACGACGTCGCCGGCACGCAGCACTTCCTCGGGCGCGGGCCGGAAGGTATTGCCGTCACGGCGAATGCGCCGGATCGTCACGCCCAGCGCCACGTCGTGTTCGGCTTCCAGGATGGTCTTGCCGGCCATATGGTCCACGCGCAGTACGCGCGCCACGATCAGCGGCAGCGCCGTCATCTGGTTGTCGGCCATGTCGTTCTGGCCGCCCAGCTTCTGCCACAGCTGGGTGGCGGATTCACGTAGATTCTGACGCAGCAGAAATGGCGCCAACTGGCTGGTGAACAGCACGATGGCGATCAGGCCGAACAGGTAGGTCACGCTGTAGGCCGTGACGATATTGGTCTGTAGCACGCGAATGGCATCGGCCGACAGGTCCAGCCGCGCGATGGCCTCGGACGCTGTGCCGATCACTGCCGATTCGGTGGCCGCGCCGGCCAGCAGGCCTGAAGCCGTGCCAGGGTCCAGCCGCAGCAAGGGCACCGCAACTGCCAGCAAGGCCAGCAATACGAACACCTCGACCAGCGACAGCAGGCCGATGCGCCATTCGCGCACCACATTGGCGAAAAACTGAGGGCCGCCCGTAAAGCCGAGCGCAAAGATGAACACGGCGAATGCCACGTTCTTGACATCATTGTCCAGCCGCACACCGCTCTGGCCGATGACCAGCGAGACGATCAGCGTGCCGCAGATACCGCCAAGCTGGAAAGGTCCGAAACGGATCGCGCCCACTGCATGGCCCACGGCCAGTGCCAGGAACAGGGCAATCTCCGGTTGTCCGGCAAGCAGGGCGGAAACGGACTCCATGACGCTGCGCAAGCCTCCCTATGGCTCATGGCAAGCCATGCGGAAGGGTCCGCAGGCGTGAGGCATTATCCGCACGGGCGGTGTTGGCGCGTACTGAAAGCTTTTGAATGCGTATTAAACGCAATCAAACAAACGGCTATGTCTTGGGGGAGGAGGGGGGAGGAGAAGAAGGGGGAGGAAGCCCCTTGCCGCGTGGGTGGCTGGCGGCAAGGGGCGGGGATCGCGTGACAACAGCCTGCGTGCGGCACGGAACGGTGCCGCCGTGCCGGAGGACGGCAATTACTTGCCGCTGTTGATCCGGTCCTGGATATGCCTGGCCCGCGCATCGGAGCCCGGGTGCGAGCTGAGCAGGCCCGACTGTCCGCCATCGAGCTTTGCCAGCTTCTGGAAGGCGGTGACCAGCGCCTGCCGGTTGGCGCCGTTCTTCGTCAGCAGGTTGAACGAGTAGTCGTCCGCCTCGCTTTCCTGGCGTTGCGAGAATTGCGCGTTGATAAAGGTTTCGCCAAGTTCGCCGATCTGCGATGTCGACAGCGCCGTCAGCGTGGCGTAGCCGGTGGAGCCCAGCGCGCCGCGCGCGGCCGCCGTGGTGTAGGCCACCTGCATGGCCTTCTTGGTGTGTCCCAGCGCCACGTGGCCGATTTCGTGGCCTAGCACGCCGCGCACTTCGTCGTCGGTCATCAGGTCCATCAGGCCGCTGTAGACGCGTACACAGCCATTGGCCATGGCCCACGCGTTCACGTCCTTGGTCATGTAGACCTTGGCATCGAGCGGCAGCCCGGTGTTCTGCAGGCCATTCATGATGTTCACCAGCCGTTTGGCGTAGGTGCTGTCCGCCGTGGCTATCGTATTCTTCTTGTCCATGTCGGCACAGGACTGGTCGGACAGCTGCTTGACGTTGGCGTCGCTGAGTGTGGCGGCGCTGAAAAGGCTGCCGCCGGCCTGGCTCAGACTGTTCATGTCGGCGCCGGCACAGCCCGCGAGCAGTGTTGCGCAGCCGATGGCTGCAGCCGTAGCAATATAACGATTCATCTTTCGATTCCCTGATGGTCAGTCGTTGTCATGGAGGCGCAGGCAGCAAGCATAAGCAAGTGATTGCATGGCCGCCAGTAGAGTACGTCTGACAGGGCGGGCGGAGTAAGGTGGCAGCAATGCCGATGGCAAACCAGGAGAGAATCGCGCGCCGGGGTGGGCTGCGATGGCGGTTATGTGTGCGACCGCACATAGCCATGTCGCCAGCGAACGGTTCAAACGGCTGGTCGTGACTAACCTGAGAAAACGTCAGTGGCGCCAATAGCGCGTGCACCATCGGAATCGTCGGTTTGTTCCGGTTGCGCTGTTCGGGCATCTCTGACATATCGGACAAGTGTCCGATTCGTAACATGCGCTGCGACACGCGATGGGTGGGAGCCGGCCAGCTACGAGCGGGACCGCACATAATCTGGCGTTAATCTTGGCGCAAGATACATCCGTGGTAAATCCAGATGTACTGAAAATAGAACAAAAAACTAGAACATTATTGTTGTCGACACTGGGAATTGGCCGGCCGCAAGGCACGAGGGGCATTCATGTTTTGGCGCACTGTGCATCAGGCTCCATTTCCGAATTTCGGCGACCAGCGCACGGGCGACGCGGCAGCGGGCCGCGCCGTGGCTGGTGAAATCACGAAGGGAGAGGACTGGAGAACCGGAACATGCGCAGCCTGATCATCAATGCCGATGACTTCGGCCTTGATCGCGAAACCTTCAATACGACAGTGGACTGCTTCGAGGCTGGACTGCTGACCAGCGCCACGATCATGGTCGGCTGCGACGCGTCTGCGCAGGCGTACGACTTTGCCCGGCAGAACCGCAAGCGCTTTTCGTTCGGACTGCATTTCAACATCGTCGATGGCTTCAGGCCGGTGGCGCCGGAAATCGACACGTCGCTGTGCGACGAGCCCGGTGCCTTTCGCGAAAGTATGGACCAGCGCTACGCGGCCCTGATCGGCATGCTGACCACTACGGACATCCGCCGCGAGTTCCGCCTGCAATTGGAGGAACTGCGAGATCATCACGTGGAGGTGACGCATGTCGACAGCCACGGCCATCTGCACAAATTCCCGAGCGTCATTTATTCGCTGCGCCAGGAAATGCGCCGTGCCGGCCTGACCTGGGTGCGCCGGCCGCAAAACATGTTCCTGAATCCCAACGGCAAACGGCGCATGGTGAACAACGTCTTCATGATCCCGTTCTGGGGAATGATGTACACCGACTACTACTGCGCAGTGGACCAGTGCGACGGCACCTGGGCGAAACGGCTGCCCGAAGTGCTGCCGAACGGGCTAACCGAAGTCTCCGTCCACCCCGGCCGTACCGAAGCATGGCGGCTCAACGAGGCTGCGCCCCTGCTGGCACCACGGGAACTGTCGAAGGCGCTGAAAATGGCAGATATCTCGCTGACACGGTATCGGGCCTGGGTCTGAGGCTCGGGGTACTGGAGACGGGGAAGCTGCTGCGGAAGACGTCCGGATCGGCGTCTCAAGAAAATCTGGTGCCCGGGGTCGGACTCGAACCGACACGCCTTGCGGCGGGGGATTTTGAGTCCCCTGCGTCTACCTGTTTCACCACCCGGGCATGGGCTTGGCGATGGACGGAAATGCACATCGCGCGCTGATGAACCGCCGATTATGCCGCAATTCCACTGCATGGACAACAAGCGCGCGCCCTGATCGGCCCACCGGGCGGGCGCCGATCGCCTAGCGTCCGCGCCGCGCATTGGTGGTGCGGCTGCGGTCAAAGAAGCCGGGCGGTTTGCGGGCGATCCAGCGGATGAAGTCGGCCATGGCCGGGTGGGCGCGAAGGGTGTCCCAGTCGTGATAGATCGTTGCCAGTTCGGCTTCGGAGAAGACCGAATGGATCTTCTGATGGCAGACGCGATGCATGGCGATGACCGCGCGCCCGCCCTGGCTGCGGGGTACGGGGTGGTGCAGGTCGGTGCTGGCGTCGTCGAGCAGCAGCCGTCCGCACAGCGGGCAGCAGGCCGGCCCCGGATCGGCGCCATCGTCGGGGGCAATATCGGGTGGTCCGAGCTGCGGAGCCTTGCCGGCGCGCAGCCGGCGCTTGACGACCATACGCAAATCCGCTGAAAAGAGGGTGCCTTGGCAGTTGCGGTAGGATAGCGCGCAACCGTCCCATGCCGTGTCGCCGCGACCTCACCGGAGCCGAGAGCCATGTCTGCCCAGCCGACCCTCGATGCCACGCCTGCCGCCAGCCTTGCGTCGCTGGCAGCCCTGCCTTCGCAGGACCCCGCCTTCTACGCCCAGGCCTACAACAATCGCGCCAATGTGCCGGACAATGCCGTTCATATGGCGCGCTGGGCGGCGGATTCGGCACTGGTGCGGGCCGGCATGGTGACGTACTTCGAGAACCTGGCCTATGGCGATGCGGATTCGCCGCTTGCCGAGACCGAAACGCTCGACTACTTCCCGGCGGCGCTGCGCGATGACGATGCGCCACCGTTGCTGGTGTTCCTGCACGGCGGCTATTACCGTGCGCTGGACAAGCGCGACCACAGCTTCGTGGCCAGCGTGCCCACGCGTCGCGGCGTGTCGGTGGCCGTGGTCAACTACGCGCTGTGCCCCGCTGTGACCGTGGAGACCATCGTGTGGCAGGTCATGCAGTCGGTGGCGTGGCTGTATCGCGAGGCCGACCGGCTGGGTCACGATCGCAATCGCATGTTCCTGGCTGGGCATTCGGTGGGCGGCCACCTGGTGACGATGCTGATGGCCGCGCTGTGGCCGCAGTTTGCCGACGACCTGCCGTCAGACCTGATCAAGGGCGGACTGTCTATCAGCGGTCTTTACGATCTGGAGCCGCTGCGTCGCGCCGAATTCCTGCAGACCGACCTGCAGCTCAGCGAGACCGATGTGGCGCGCCTGTCGCCGGCCTTCATGGTGCCGGCCACCGGCGCGCCGCTGATTACCGCCGTGGGCGAGCTTGAATCCAGCGAGTACCAGCGTCAGCACGCGCTGATCCGCGCGGCGTGGCCGGGCAACGCGCGCGACGATATCGCGCTGCCGGGCCGCCATCATTTCAACGCCATGGACGATTTGATGCGCGACGACAGCCCGTTGTCGCGTGCGCTGCTGGGGATGATCGCGGGCGTCTAGCCGGCATTCGCCACGCGCTTACTGCTTTTTCAGTTCCAGCACCTTCAGCAGCGACGACGTGTCGTCCTTGCCCCAGCCCTGATCCATCAGTTCGCCCAGCTGGGCGGCCGTGGCGCGCATGGCGGGCAGGTCCAGGCCGATTTCACCGGCGATATCGGCGGCCAGGCCAAAGTCCTTGGCGTGCAGCCGCGATTCGATGCCGGCGGAAAAATCGCGCGACACCATCTTCGGGCCCAGCAGGTCGAGCATGCGGCTGCCGGCAAAACCGGTGGACAGCGCCTGGAAGACCTTGCCGGTATCCACGCCCTGCGCGCCGGCAAAGCGCATCGCCTCGGCAATGCCTTCGATATTGACCACCTGGGCAATCTGGTTGCAGAGCTTGGCGACCTGGCCGGCGCCATGGTCGCCGATATGGGTGATCGTCTTGCCCACGCATTCCAGCAGTGGTCGCACTTTCTCCAGATTCTCGGCCTTGCCGCCGACCATGATTGTCAGCGTGCCAGCCTGTGCGCCGATGGTGCCGCCCGACACCGGGCAGTCGAGCGCCTCGATGCCCCGGGCGGCCAGCGCCTGGGCAATCTCGCGCGTGACGATCGGCGAGATCGTGCTGTGATCCACGCAGATGGTGCCCGGCGCGGCGCCTTCGATCACGCCTTGCTGGCCCAGTAGCACGTCGCGCACGTCTTCCGACGAGGTCACGTTGGTGAAGACGACGGCCGCGCCGCGAGCCGCCTCGGCGGGCGTGAAGAACGGCTCGGCGCCAAGCTGGCGCGCGGCGTCGGCTGCTTCGGGGCGGCGCACGAAGGCGCGTACGGTGTGGCCGGCGCGGATCAGGTGACCGACCATTGGCGCGCCCATTGCGCCCAGGCCGATAAATGCCACGGTAGTCATGAATGCTTCCTTGTTACTTGTCGCCTGCATAGGCGAACTTGCCATTGCGGATGGTGCCCATCACGCGGGCACGCTGGTCAAAACCCTGGTGGTCCTGCGCGCTGAGGTTCAGTACGCCATTGGGCACGGTCAGGTTCCTTGTCGATTCGATGGCGTCGCGCAGTGCGCTGCGGAACGCCGGGGTGCCCGGCTGGGCGCCAGTCTTCAGGGCGCGCCGGCTGGCATCGTCCAGCAGCAGCCAGGCGCCCCAGGCATCGCCGGCGAATTGCGTGACGGTGTCGGCGCCGTACTTCGCTTCATAGCGCTTGACGAAGTCGATCGCCACCTTCTTCGCCGGATGGCTGTCGGGTAGCTCGCGCGCCACCACGACGGGCCCGGTGGGAAACAGCGTCCCTTCCACGTCCTTGCCGCCAATGCGCAGGAAATCCCACGAGGCGATGCCATGCGTCTGATAGATGCTGCCCTTGTAGCCACGCTCGTTGAGCGCCTTCTGTGGCAGCGCGGCCGGCGTGCCCGAGCCAGCGATCAGGATGGCGTCGGGGTTGGCCGCAATCAGCTTGAGCACCTGGCCCGTGACCGAAGTGTCCATGCGGCCGAAGCGCTCCTGCGCCACCACCCGCAGGTGTCGCATTTCGGCCATTTTCGAGAATTCGCGCCACCAGCTTTCGCCATAGGCGTCGTTGAAGCCGATAAAGCCAACGGTCTTCACGCCGTGGTTGACCATGTATTCGGTCAGCAGCGTTGCCATCAGCGCGTCGTTCTGCGGCATCTTGAAGGCCCAGCGGCGGCGCGTATCGGCCTGCGGTTCGACGACGCTGGCGGACGCGGCCAGCGCCACCATTGGCGTGCCGGTCTCGGAGAGCGCATCGAGCGCGGCAATCGCATTCGGCGTGATGTTCGGGCCGACGATCACATCGACCTTGTTTTCGGCGATGAACTTGCGCACGTTGCGCACCGCGACGGCCGGGTCGGTGCCGTCGTCCAGCACGATGTACTGGGCACGCTGGCCGCCCAGCGTCTGCGGCCACAACTGCACGGTATTGGTCGACGGAATGCCGATGGCCGCGGCGGAGCCTGTCAGCGACAGGTCGACCCCGACGCGAATATCGGCGCGCGCGGCACCGATCAGGCACATCGACATCACAGGCAGCAGCAACTGACGCAGGCGCATGGACAACCTCCGGAACATGACAGCATGACAGCGGTGGAAGAAAAAATGCCGATCTGGCGCTTGGTTCGGGGCCCGGCTTCGCGCCCCTTATTTCACGCCCTTGCTTCCCGACGTTACTTCTTGACCTTACTTCTTGACCTTACTTCGCGGCCAGTCGCCATAGCGACGTGACCTCGGCCTTGCGCGCGGCGAACAGCGGATCCTCGGCGTCAGTGGCCTTGGGGTGCCGTGGCCGGATATCGGAGCGGCCCAGAACCTTGAGCCCCGCCGCATCGATCCAGCCTAGCAGTTCGTCGCGCGAACGCAGGCCCAGATGTTCGGCAAAGTCGGACAGGATCAGCCAGCCCTGGCCGCCCGGCTCCAGATGCGCGGCCAGGCCGTTCAGGAAGCCACGCAGCATGCGGCTGTCGGGGTCGAACACCGCATGCTCGATCGGCGAGCTTGGCCGTGCCGGCACCCAGGGAGGGTTGCAGACCACCAGTGGGGCGCGGCCTTCGGGGAACAGGTCGGCGGCGATGATCTCGACCTGCTTTGCCAGGCCAAGCCGGTCGATGTTCTCGCGTGCGCAGCCCAGCGCGCGCGGGTCCTGGTCGGTGCCCACCACGCGCTTCACGCCGCGCTGGGCCAGCAGGGCGGCCAGCACGCCGGTGCCGGCGCCGATGTCGAAGGCCAGTGCCGTGGATGGCAGCGCTTCCCTGGCTACCAGCTCGATGTATTCGCCGCGTACCGGCGAGAACACGCCGTACCACGGATGGATGCGCTCGCCCAGCACCGGGATCTCGACACCCTTCCTGCGCCACTCGTAGGCGCCGATCAGGCCCAGCAGTTCCCGCATCGACGCCACGTAGGGGCCGTCGCTCTTGCCATAGACCTGTTCGCAGGCTTCATGCACGTCGGGCGCGCGGCGCAGCGGCACCACATGGCCGGCCTCGAACGGCAGCAGCAGCATGCCCAGTGTACGGGCACGTTGCGACTGCGCCAGCCGGTGCTTGTGGAACGACTCGGTCAGGCTGGCCGGCGCCTTGGTGGCGCTGCGCGCCTTGGTGGCGCTGCGCGCCTTGCGCTGGGGTTTGCGGTCCACGCGGCGCGCCATGGCCTGCAGCAGCTGGCGGGCATTCTGGAAATCACCGCGCCAGAGCAGGGCGGTGCCCTCGCTGGCAAGACGGTAGGCCGTATCGGCCGGGGTCTGGTCGTCGGCAATCACCACGCGTTTCGGCGGCGGCAGACCGGCCTCGGAACGCCACGGCGCGCTGCGCTCGGCGCCATCTTCGGTCCAGTGGATGGTGGGCAGGGTGTCCATCGTTTACTTATATAGGTAGGGTTCTCGCGCCCCGCGAGAGGGCGCCAGGAATATGAAGCCAGGCGATTCTGGCTGGACGCGCGACGGCAGGCAGTACAAGTGGTACGGCAAAGTCGCGCAACGACGCCAGAATCATCCTGTCAGTGTCTTTTACAGCTCGTAAGCCTCGTGGTCGCCGGACATCGCTTGCTCGACGAGCTTGCGATTCAGCGTCGGCGAGAACAGTTCGATGAAGGTATAGACGAAGCTGCGCAGATAGGCACCCTGCTTGACGGCCAGATGGGTCACATTGGTGCCGAACAGGTGGCCGGCAGGGATGCCGCGCAGGTTGCGGTCGCGCTCGGCGTCGAAGGCCAGGCCGGCCACGATGCCGATACCCAGGCCGACCTCCACGTAGGTCTTGATCACGTCGGCATCGATGGCTTCGAGCACGATGTCCGCCTCCAGGTGACGCAACGCGAACGCCTTGTCGATCTTCGGCCGGCCGGCGAAATTCACGTCGTACGTGATCAGCGGGTAGCCGGCCAGGTCCTCCAGCGTCAGGTGCTTTTTTTCCAGCAACGGGTGATCAGGTGGCGTAATCACCATATGTTGCCATTGATGACCCGGCAGCGACACCAGTGCCTTGTCGCTGGAGATGCCTTCAGTGGCGATACCGATATCGGCCTGGTCGTGCAGGATCATGTCGGCGATCTGCGCCGGCGTGCCCTGCTGGATCGACAGCCGCACCTTCGGGTAGCGCTTGGTGAACTCGGCAATCACCCGCGGCAGCGCATAGCGGGCCTGGGTGTGCGTGGTGGCGATGGTGAAGTTGCCCTGGTCCTGCGCGGCGTAGTCCTTGCCCACGCGCTTCAGGCTTTCCACCTCCTGCAGGATCTTTTCCACCGACATCAGGATGCGCCGGCCCGGCTCCGTGAGGCTCCGGATGCGCTTGCCGTGGCGGGTGAAGATATCGACACCCAGTTCTTCCTCCAGCTCGATAATCGCCTTGGAAACGCCTGGTTGTGATGTATAGAGCGCTTTTGCAGCCTCTGTCAGGTTGAAATTCTGGCGGACGGCCTCGCGCACGAAGCGAAACTGGTGAAGATTCATATAACTTCGCTCGTATAAACAAACAACTTCTTATTAGTTTGAGATATGAGGCGAGTTTATTACGATTCTCGAACTTTGTTAAACGTTCGCCTGCCCGAATTGCGTCTGCGCCCGGCCTGAAAAGGTGGTGCCGGCACCACCGGAGCAAAAGGCGTAGTCGAGAAGCCCCCAATGTCCCTTGCCTATACCGTTTCCGGTCTGCTGGTAGGTCTCCTGGTCGGTCTGACCGGGGTAGGCGGGGGTTCGCTCATGACGCCGCTTCTGACGCTGCTGTTCGGCTTTTCGCCGGCCACGGCGGTCGGTACCGACCTGGCGTTCGCTTCCATTACCAAGGGTTTCGGCACCATCGCCCATCGCGCACACGGCCATGTGCAGTGGCAGGTGGTGCGCCGCCTGTGCCTGGGCAGCCTGCCCGCCGCGCTGGCCGCCATCCTGGTGCTCAAGAGCGCCGGCGAACTCAATGCCCAGTGGCTGCACGCGATTCGCGTGACGATTGGCGTGTCGGTGCTGCTGACCGTGCTGTCGCTGCTGTTCCGCAAGCAGATGCTGGCGTGGCTGGAACGCAACCCGCGCTTCCAGCTGGAAGGCCGCGCGCAGGTGGTGGCAACGGTCATCGTCGGCGCCGTGATCGGCGTGCTGGTCACCGTGTCGTCGATTGGCGCCGGTGCCGTTGGCGCCACATTGATCCTGCTGCTGTATCCCCATATGAAGCCGGCCGAAGTGGCTGGCACCGATATCGCCTACGCCGTGCCACTCACGGCCGTGGCCGGGCTGGGCCACGTGTGGCTTGGCACCGTCGACTGGAATTTGTTGCTGGCGCTGCTGGTGGGCTCGATCCCCGGCATCTGGCTCGGTGCGCAACTGTCGCGGGCGCTGCCCGAACGGCTTGTGCGCGCCGCACTGGCGACGACGCTGACCCTCGTCGCCATCAAGCTCGTTTCCTAAGCATTCACCGAATACTGAACGGACCCACACCATGTATCAGTACGATCAATACGACCAGCGCATCGTCCAGGAACGTGTCGCGCAATTCCGCGACCAGGTGCGCCGCCGCCTGTCGGACGAACTGACCGAGGAAGAATTCCTGCCGCTGCGCCTGCAGAACGGCCTGTACATGCAGCGCCACGCGTACATGCTGCGCGTAGCCATTCCGTACGGCCTGCTGGCCTCGAAGCAGCTGCGCATGCTGGGCCACATCGCCCGCGAGTACGACCGTGGCTATGGCCATTTCTCCACGCGCCAGAACATCCAGTACAACTGGATGGACCTGGAGCGCGTGCCCGACGTGCTGGCGGACCTGGCCAGCGTCGAGATGCACGGCATCCAGACCTCGGGCAACTGCGTGCGCAACATCACCACCGACCAGTTTGCCGGGGTGGCGCCGGACGAGTCGGTAGACCCGCGCGTGCTGGCCGAACTGCTGCGCCAGTGGAGCACGTTCCAGCCCGAATTCGCGTTCCTGCCGCGCAAGTTCAA
The DNA here is from genome assembly GCF_001652915.1 of Cupriavidus sp. D384. Lineage (GTDB taxonomy): Bacteria > Pseudomonadota > Gammaproteobacteria > Burkholderiales > Burkholderiaceae > Cupriavidus. The sequence continues at coordinate 62,868 of NZ_BBQI01000009.1, read as the reverse complement.
GATCGCGATCTCGGCCACCAAGGATGACCGCGCCGTGGTGCAGATGCACGACATCGGCATCTATGCGTACAAGAACGCAGAGGGCGAGACGCGCCTGCGCATCCTGGCCGGTGGCGGCCTGGGCCGTACGCCGATCCTGGGCACGATCATCAAGGAAGACCTGCCGTGGCAGCACATGCTGACCTACGTGGAGTCTGCCATCCGCGTGTACAACCGCTACGGCCGTCGCGACAACAAGTACAAGGCCCGCATCAAGATCCTGGTGAAGGCCATCGGCGCCGAGAAGTTCGCCGCCGAAGTGGAAGAAGAGTGGAAGTTCAGCAAGGACGGTCCCGGCACGCTGACGCAGGCCGAGTTCGACCGCGTGGCGCAGTACTTCGCGCCGCCGGCCTACGAAAAGCTGGCCGACACCGACGCATCGTTCGAAAAGCACCTGCTCGAGAACAAGGCATTCGCACGCTGGGTCAGCCGCAACGTGCGCGCGCACCGCGTGCCGGGCTACGCATCGGTCACGCTGTCGACCAAGCCGGGCCCCGTGTCGCCTCCGGGTGACGCCACGGCCGAGCAGATGGAAGCGGTGGCCGACTTCGCCGACCGCTACGGCTTTGGCGAACTGCGCGTGGCGCACGAGCAGAACCTGGTGCTGCCGGACGTGAAGAAGCACGACCTGTTCGCGCTGTGGGAAGAGGCAAGAAAGGCTGGCCTGGCAACGGCCAATATCGGCCTGCTGACCGACATCATCGCCTGCCCGGGCGGCGACTTCTGCTCGCTGGCGAATGCCAAGTCGATTCCGATTGCGCTGGGAATCCAGGAACGCTTCGACGACCTCGACTATGTCTATGACCTGGGCGAAGTGTCGCTGAACATCTCCGGCTGCATCAACGCCTGCGGCCACCACCATGTGGGCAACATCGGCGTGCTCGGCGTCGACAAGGACGGCTCGGAGTGGTACCAGGTCACGCTGGGTGGCGCCCAGGGCAACGACTCGGCGATTGGCAAGGTGATTGGCCCGTCGTTCAGCGCCGAGGAAATGCCCGAAGTGGTGACCCGCATCATCGACACGTTCGTGGCCAACCGTGCCGGCGACGAGCGCTTCATCGAAACGTTTGCCCGTATCGGCATCGCCCCGTTCAAGGAGCGCGTGTACGCCGACAAGCAGCGTGAAGAGCGCGCCGAAGCCTGACGAACGAGAGACATTGAACATGGCAAAGATCATTCAACTGCAACGCGACGACGCAGGCCAATTCCGTCCCGTCATCGTGGAAGACAACTGGACCGTGCTGCGCGCGACCGAGGAACAGCCGCTGGACGAAGCCCGCATTGCCGCCGTGGCAAAGGGCACCGACGCCGTGCTGTTCCCGCTGTCGGTGTGGAAGGCCCATGAGGCACTGCTGGCTGGCCGCGACAAGGCCATCACCGGCGTGTGGCTGGCGCCGGAAGACGAGCCGGGCGATGCCGAGGCGCTGTTTGACCGCGTGTCGGCCGTGGCCGTCGATTTCCCGGTGTTCCGCGATGGCCGCGGCTTCTCCTCGGCCTACCTGCTGCGCACCCGCTACCACTGGGCCGGCCAGCTGCGCGCCATCGGCGACGTGCTGCGCGACCAGCTGAACTTCATGAAGCGCTGCGGCTTCGATACGTTCGCCGTGCGTGCGGACAAGAACATCGAGGACGCCATCAAGGGCTTTACCGAGTTCACCGTGGCCTACCAGGCGTCGGTGGACGAGCCGCTGCCGCTGTTCCGCCGTGCACGCGCCGACGTGACCGACGCAACGGCCCGGGGCGCGGCATGAGCTCCGTGATTTCCGAAATCCCCGTGGTCGATGAATCGGCTTCGCTGTCGGGTTCGATTTCGTCCCTGCGCCCCCCAGCGCTGTGGACGAAGCCCGAGTACACGGGTTCGGTCGAGGCGCTCGAAGCCAAGGAGCGCGAGCTGGCCGAGCGTCTGTCGGGCATCGCCGCACGCTTCTTCCGCGCGCGCTTTGCCACGAGCCTGGCTGCCGAAGACATGGTGCTGACCGACGCGATCCTGCGCGGCGGCGAAGCGGTGCGCGCCGGCATCCGCGTGTTCACGCTGAACACGGGCCGCCTGCACGCCGAGACGCTGGCCGTGCTGGACCAGGTGAAGGACCACTACGGCTACTCGGTCGAGCAGTTCACGCCCGACCAGGAAGCGGTGGACAACTACCTGCGCAACCATGGCCTGAACGCGTTCTACGACAGCGTGGACCTGCGCAAGAGCTGCTGCGGCATCCGCAAGGTGGAACCGCTGAACCGCGCGCTGTCGCACGCCGACGCCTGGATGACCGGCCAGCGCCGCGAACAGGCCGTGACGCGCGCCGAGCTGCCGTTCGAGGAAATGGACGACGCACGCGGCATTCCCAAGTTCAATCCGCTGGCGGACTGGACCGAGGCCGAAGTGTGGGCCTACCTGACGCGCCACAACGTGCCCGTCAACGCGCTGCACGCCAAGGGCTACCCCAGCATTGGCTGCGAGCCGTGTACACGGGCGGTGAAGGCCGGCGAGGACGTCCGCGCGGGCCGGTGGTGGTGGGAAAGCCGGGATTCGAAAGAGTGCGGGCTCCACGAACAGAACATCAAGCACTGAACAGAATTAGCAGAGGCCAGAACGACATGGGCATCATGAACGACATCGCAGACGCAGGCGTGGCCGCCAACGTGGAACACCTGCTGCAGGTCCAGAACGACCACCTCGACCGGCTCGAAGCCGAGTCGATCTACATCATCCGCGAGGTGGTGGCCGAGTGCCGCAACCCGGCGCTGCTGTTCTCAGGCGGCAAGGATTCGATCGTCATGCTGCACCTGGCGCTGAAGGCCTTCCGCCTGGGCGACCGCAAGGTGGAGCTGCCGTTCCCGCTGGTGCATATCGACACCGGCCACAACTACCCGGAAGTGATCACGTTCCGTGACCAGCGCGTGGCCGAACTGGGCGCGCGCCTGGTGGTGGGCCATGTGGAAGACTCGATCAAGCGCGGCACCGTGCGCCTGCGCAAGGAAACCGACTCGCGCAACGCCGCACAGGCCGTGACGTTGCTGGAAACCATCGAGGCGCACAAGTTCGACGCACTGATGGGCGGCGCCCGCCGCGACGAAGAGAAGGCCCGCGCCAAGGAGCGGATCTTCTCGTTCCGCGACGAGTTCGGCCAGTGGGACCCGAAGGCCCAGCGCCCGGAACTGTGGAGCCTGTACAACGCCCGCATGGCGCAGGGCGAACAGATGCGCGTGTTCCCGATCTCGAACTGGACCGAGCTGGATGTGTGGCAGTACATCGCCCGCGAAAACCTGGCGCTGCCGCCGATCTACTACGCGCACCAGCGCGAAGTGGTGCGCAAGAACGGGCTGCTGGTGCCGGTGACGCCGATCACGCCGAAGCAGGACGGTGACGTCAGCGAAGTGATGTCGGTGCGCTTCCGTACCGTGGGCGACATCAGCTGCACCTGCCCGGTTGCCAGCGTTGCCGCATCGCCGGTGGAGATCATCGCCGAGACCGCGGTGACCGAGATCACCGAGCGCGGCGCCACGCGCATGGATGACCAGACGAGCGAGGCCTCCATGGAGCGCCGCAAGAAGGAAGGCTACTTCTAAGCCGACGCAGCAGAGGAATACGACAATGTCTCACCAATCCCAACACCAAGGCCTGCTGCGTTTCATCACCGCGGGTTCCGTCGATGATGGCAAGAGCACGCTGATCGGCCGCCTGCTGTTCGACAGCAAGGCCGTGCTGTCCGACCAGCTGGCCGCGCTGGCCAACGCCAAGAACAAGCGCACTGCCGGCGAGGAAATCGATTTCTCGCTGCTGACCGACGGCCTGGAAGCCGAGCGCGAACAGGGCATCACGATCGATGTGGCGTATCGCTATTTCTCCACGGCGCGCCGCAAGTTCATCATCGCCGACACGCCGGGCCACGAGCAGTACACGCGCAACATGGTTACGGGCGCCTCGACCGCCCACGCGGCCATCGTGCTGGTGGACGCCACGCGCGTCACGGTCACCAATGGCCGTGCCGAACTGCTGGCCCAGACCAAGCGCCATTCGGCGATCCTGAAGCTGCTGGAACTGCAGCACGTGATCGTGGCCGTGAACAAGATGGACCTGGTCGAATACAGCGAACAGCGTTTCAATGAAATCCGCACGGCCTACGGCGAGCTGGCCGAGCAGCTGGGGCTGAAGGATGTGACGTACGTGCCGGTGTCGGCGCTGCGCGGCGACAACATCGTACACGCCAGCGACGCCATGCCGTGGTACCAGGGCGAGCCGCTGCTGCCGCTGCTGGAAGCCCTGCCGGTGGATGACGTGGCCCCCGAGGGCGATGCCGCGCTGCGTTTCCCGGTGCAGCTGGTGGTGCGCCAGGACGGCTCTGCCGCCGATGATTTCCGGGGCTACGCCGGCCGCGTGGAAGCCGGTACCGTGCGCGTGGGCCAGAAGCTGCGCGTGCTGCCGGCCAACCGCGAAGCCGTGGTGGCCGAGGTGCTGACGCCCAATGGTTCGGCCGATTCGGCCAATGCCGGCGACACGGTGACCGTGCGCCTGGCCGAAGACGTCGATGTTTCGCGCGGCGACATGTTCGTGGCCGTCGATGCCCCGGCAGCATCGGCCAGGAAGCTGACGGCCGACCTGTGCTGGTTCGACGACGAATCGCTGAACCCGTCGCGCAAGTACGTGCTCAAGCACACCACCGCCAGCGTGTTCGCGCGCGTGTCGACGGTGGATCGCGTGCTGGACGTGCATACGCTGTCGCACGAGACCGGCCGCCACGAGATCAACCTGAACGACATCGGTTCGGTGCAGCTCTCGCTGCAGAAGCCTATCGTCTGCGACACGTATGGCGACAACCCCGCCACGGGCGCCTTCGTGCTGATCGACGAAGCCACCAACCATACGGTGGCGGCGGGCATGATCCGTGCGTATGCCTGATATCGTCCAGCCTGGACAGATCGGATAACGGTGGCAAAGATGAACGCGCAGAAGGCAACGTCGACCGGCAAGGTGTACCTGATTGGTGCAGGCCCCGGTGCGGCCGACCTCATTACGGTGCGTGGCGCACGGCTGTTGGGCGAGGCCCAGGTCGTGCTGCACGACGCGCTGGTGTCGCCCGAGATGCTGGCCTGGTGTCCGCAGGCCGAGCTGATCGAGGTGGGCAAGCGCTGCGGCCAGCGATCGACCGCGCAACTGTTCATCAACCGCCAGATCGTCGACCTGGCAAGCAAGTACGAGCGCGTGGTGCGCCTGAAGGGCGGCGATCCGATGCTGTTCGGCCGTGCCGACGAGGAATTGCAGGCGCTGGAGGCGGCTGGCATCGAGTATGAAGTGGTGCCGGGCATTACCGCCGCCCTGGCGGCGGCCAGCGCCATTGCACGGCCGCTGACCAAGCGCGGCGTATCGCGCAGCGTGGCGTTTGCCACCCAGGCCAAGGCAGCCGATGCGATCGACGTCGAGGCTGACGTCAAGGCCGACACCATCGTCTATTACATGGGCCGCGACCAGGCGGCCAATATTGCCGCGCAGCTGATGGCGCGCGGCAAGCCGGCATCCACGCCCGCCTGGGTGGTGGAGGCGGCAACCACGTCAAACCAGCGCAGCCGGCAGTTCACGCTGCGCCAGATGGCGGCGGGCGAGGCGGCGCGCTGGATGGATCCGGTACAGCCGAGCCTGCTGATGATTGGCGAGGCGTTGGGAACCCGCGCAACCGAGCGTGTCGAAGAGCACGCGCAGGACGAGCGGGCGGCGTGAGGGGTAGCAGTAGATAGCAAAAAGGCCAGGAAGCGATTCCTGGCCTTTTTCGTTCGGGTTGTCCTTCAATGGCTGCCGGTGGGCCCGGCCGATGGGCCCGAGGAGGCCGCCTGCGCGCAATAGGCCGCAATGGCATCGAGCACGCTGTCGATCTCGCCCACTGCGGTAGCGGCCTCGATCCGCACGCCGGGATGCTTCGCCCGGCATTCGTCGATCAGCAACGGGAAGTCTCGCCGCAGATGGCCGCCCTGGCCAAAGAAGACCGGCACCACGGTCATCGTGCCGACGCCAGCGCCGGCCAGTTCGTCAATGGTTTCCGCCAGCGACGGCGCCATCAATTCCAGAAAGGCCAGCCGGATCGCACAACCGGGCAGCAGCGCCGAAAGCCTGGCGTGCAACCGGTCGAACGGCTCGCGCCAGCGGGCGTCGCGGGCGCCGTGGCCAAACAGGACGATGGCTTTCCTGGGCGCGGTCATCGTCAGTGCCGGTCCACCCAGCGCAATGATGTCAGCGCAATGGTCAGGTAGAGCGTGCCGGGCACCAGCGCCGAGACGATCGGCGGCCAGGTATGCAGCAGGCCCACATGCGAGAACAGCGTGTTGGAAAGGTGGAACGACAGGCCCAGCATGATGCCGCCGAAGACCTTCACGCCCACCGCGCCGGCCCGCGCATGCAGGTAGGCAAACGGCAGGGCCAGCGCCACCATCACGAACAGCGTCAGCGGATAGACCACCTTCTTCCAGAACGCGATCTCGTAGCGCTGCGTGTCCTGCTTGTTATCGCGCAGATGGCGGATATAGCGGAACAGGTCCAGCGTCGACATCCGTTCCGGGGTCACCAGCAGCACCGAGAGGATCTGTGGGGTCAGCTCGGAGTGCATCACCATGTTCGGGAACAGGGCCTGCTCGGCGCGGAAGTCGGGCGCCAGCGCGTCGCGCTGGGCGGCCGGCTGGCCGGCCTGGGCCGGCTGCTGGCTTGCTGGCAGATCGCGCAGTTCGGCAAAACGGGTCTCGTTGACATCGTTGAGCTGCCATTGCTGCCCGCCCTGGTAGCGGCCCTCCTTGGCGACGCGGATCACGCGCAGGCGGTAGTCCTTGTCGAACTCGTAGATCGTGATGCCGGTGATCGACTGGTCCGCCTTCAGGCCCTGGACGTTGACAAAACGAGTGATCTCATTGCCACTTGTAGCATCACGGTCGCGGTCCTTGACCCAGACGCCCGAGCGGAAGCCCGACGAAACCGTGGCGCCAATCGCCTCAAGCTTGATCTTCTGCGCGTACTGTTCGGCCGCCGGGCCGATGAACTCGCCAAAGATGAAGGTGACCACCGCCAGCGGCACGGCGAGCTTGAACAGCGAGAACAGCGCCTGGCGCGTGTTCAGGCCGGCCACCCGGAAGATGGTGTACTCGGACTGGCTTGCCAGCTGCGAGAACACGTAGATGGCGCTGATCAGCACGGCAATCGGCAGCACCTCGTAGACCCGCGTGGGCGCCTGCAGCATGACGTGGACGAACGCCACCAGCGATGTGTAGTTGCCCTGCACGCTCTCCAGTTCGCTGAGCATGTCGAAGAAGATGAACAGCGCCAGCACCGCGAACAGGATGAACGCGAAGACGCCGTAGATCAGCCGCGCGAAGTAGCGCTCATAGACGGCCAGGATCCTCATGCCTTGCTCCCGCCGCTTGCGCCATTTGCGCCCTTGGCCGGCTTCCTGAGCCGGTGCAGGCCGAACACCGCCCGCCAGCCGCCCAGGCTGCGGTTCGCGCGGTAGCGGAACATCATCAGCGCGCACAGGAACACGATGAGGTGGATCGGCACCAGCGCTCCCCAGAACGACAGCGATCCCGAGCGCACCCAGGCCTGGGCCAGGTTGATCAGGTTGCTGTACGTCAGGTAGATCAGCACGGCGAACACCAGCGGCGTATAGCGGCCCAGACGCGGGTTCACATACGCCAGCGGGATGGCGATCATCACGAAATTGAAGGCCAGGATCGGCAGCGACACGCGCCACAGCAGCTCGCCCAGGTTTTCCCGGGTGGGATTGCGCAGCAGGTCGATCGTGTCGCGGCTCTTGGCGGGCAGGTCGGCTTCGGTCTCGGGCGGCTTGTTGTCAACCTTGACGGCATATTTATCGAATTCGATGATCCGATAGTTAAGCTGGCCCGGGATGCCGGCGTAGCGGCGGCCGTGCTCCATGACCACCAGACGGTCGCCGTTGGGCTGGGTCTCGAACTGGCCCTGGTGCGACAGCGCCACCCCGATCTTGCCGGCCTCGGAATTTGCAACAAAAACGTTACGGGCGTGCTTCATGTCGGCGTCGATGCCTTCGATGAACAGCACGTAATTGCCGTTGGCGGGCTCGATGAAGCGCCCGGAGGCGATCATCGACAGCACGCCACGCTGCTGGAAGCGGTCGCGGAACAGTGCGCTCTGCTGGTTGGCCCACGGCCAGGCGAAGGTGCCCAGCAGCAGCGCCATGATGAAGAAAGGCGTGGCGAACTGCAGCACCGGCTTGACCAGGTCGCGCAGCGAGATGCCGGCCGAGAACCACACCACCATCTCGGAGTCCTTGTACCAGCGGGTCAGGACGATCAGCGTCGAGATGAACAGCGTGGCCGACAGCAGGATCGACAGGTAGCCAATGGTGGCCAGGCCGATCAGCATCAGCACGTCGTTGGGGCTGGCCTTGCCGTTGGCGGCCATGCCCAGGATGCGGATCACGAGTGACGTCAGCATGAACGTCAGCATCACCAGGAACACCGCACCGGCGGTGTAGGCGAGTTCGCGTCGCAGGGCTTGTTGAAAAATCATGCACCAATCGCTTCCGGCTTCCGGCCGGAACGGGCGATATGCCGGGGGCCGAGAGACTGGCAGGACCGCGGGCTGTCAGCTTGCAGGATCGGCGGTGGCAGATCGCGGATGAAAATCGCGGATAATGGGGGCTTTCTTTTCGACGAGCCCCTGGAAGGAAGCGCGATGGAATTTAGCACAAAAGCCCTGGATCTGAGCAAAGCCGGCCAAAATGGTTTCCTGGCCACCAAGACCGACTGCCTGGTTGTGGGCCTTTTCGAGGGCCAGAATCTTGCCGGAGTAGGCAAGGCGCTGGACGTGGCCACCAAGGGGCTGGTGGCGCGCCTGGTCAAGCAGGGCGACTTCGAAGGCAAGCGCGGCACCCATCTGATGCTGCACGAAGTGGCCGGCATCGGCGCCGCCCGCGTGCTGCTGGTTGGGCTGGGCAAGGAAGTCGAATTTACCGACAAGGCCTTTGCCGAGGCCGTGCGCACGGCCATGCGTGCGCTGGGCGGCACGCGCGCCACATCGGCGCTCTGGTGCCTGGCACAGCAGGTGCCGTCGCAGCGCGACGTGGCCTGGGCCGTGATCACGACGATCAGCATCGTGCGCGAGGCCGGCTACCGCCTGCTGGAGCGCCATCCCGAACTCAAGCGCCCGACCAAGGGCGCCGGCACCGCCGACAAGCCCACGCTGCGCAAGATCGTGCTGGCCGTGGACGCCGCCGACGCCAAGACGGCCACCCAGGCCGTGGTGCGCGGCTCGGCCATCGCCAACGGCATGGAACTGACGCGCGACCTGGGCAACCTGCCGTCAAACATCTGCACGCCGACCTACCTGGCCAATACCGCGCGCGGCATCGCCAAGAAGCACAAGCTCAAGGTGGAAATCCTGGGCCGCAAGCAGATCGAGGCGCTGAACATGGGCGCCTTCCTGGCCGTGACCAAGGGCAGCGTCGAGCCGCCGCAGTTCATCGTGCTGCGCTATGACGGCGCCAGCGCCAAGGCCGCGCCGGTCGTGCTGGTGGGCAAGGGCATCACGTTCGACACCGGTGGCATCTCGCTGAAGCCGGGCGAGGGCATGGACGAGATGAAGTACGACATGTGCGGCGCCGCGTCGGTGCTGGGCACGATCCAGGCGGTGGCCGAGATGGGCCTGAAGCTGAACGTGATCGCCGTGGTGCCCACCTGCGAGAACATGCCCGCCGGCAACGCCACCAAGCCGGGCGACGTGGTGGTCAGCATGTCGGGCCAGACCATCGAGATCCTGAATACGGACGCCGAAGGCCGCCTGATCCTGTGCGACGCGCTGACCTACGTGGAGCGCTTCAAGCCCGCGGCCGTGGTCGACGTGGCAACCCTGACCGGCGCCTGCATCATCGCGCTGGGCCATGTGAACAGCGGCCTGTACGCCCGCAGCGACATGCTGGCCGACCAGCTGCTCAACGCCGGCCGCAAGGCCATGGACACCGCCTGGCGCCTGCCGCTGGACGACGATTACCAGGACCAGCTCAAGTCGAATTTCGCCGACATGGCGAACATTGGCGGCCGTCCGGCGGGCAGCGTCACGGCGGCGTGCTTCCTGGCGCGCTACACCGAAAAGTACGACTGGGCCCACCTGGACATCGCCGGCACCGCCTGGAAGAGCGGCGCGGCCAAGGGGGCCACCGGCCGTCCGGTGCCGCTGCTGACGCAGTTCCTGATGGACCGTGCCGGGTAACCGGCCAATCGAAGGCAGCACAGGATGACGCGCATCGACTTCCACAGCAACGTGCCGGATTCGCTGGCCTACGTCTGCCGCCTGGTCCGCAAGGCCTATGGGGCAGGGCAGAAGGTGGTGGTGTTCGGTGCCCCGCAGCAGCTGGCGCAGCTTGACGCGCGGCTGTGGTCGTTCTCGCCGCTCGACTTCCTGCCGCATTGCGGGCTGGACAGCCCCAATGCGGCGGTGACGCCGATCATCCTGGCGGCCACGCTGGAATCGGTGCCGCACCACCAGTTGCTGGTGAACCTTGCGCCGGAAGCCCCGGCGCAGTTCGCCAGCTTCGAGCGGCTGATCGAGGTGGTGGGCGCCACCCCCGACGCCCGCGACGCGGGCCGCGAGCGCTATCGTTTCTATCGTGAGCGCGGGTATCCGCTCACGCACCATGACATCGGGCAGGCCAAAGGAGAATCGGCATGAGCGAACGCACGACATCGCGGGTGATTCCGCGGTTGGGTCCCAATGACAGCGTGCCGTTGCTGACCGAAATCGTCGAACTGCCAGACGCGGCATTCGATGTGCCAACCCAGCCGCTGGATCACCCGCAGCCGTCCACGCGCCATGGCGCCACGGTCATCGATACCGCCGACATGCCCGATTCAGGCGTCGTGACGGCGGTCGGCGACATCGATGCCGTGGCCGGCACCGCAGCCGACACCGAGGCGCCGATCGTCGACGCCGCCGCGTTCCTGCCCGGCGAGGATGATTTGCGCGCCGTGCGCACCGAACTGCTGACGCGCGTGATGATGCGCTTTCGCACCGAATGGCCGCAGGTGGTGGAGGCGCATACCGAGGCCACGCTGCAGTCACGCCTGGCCCCGCTGACCGCGCAACTGGCCAGCGAACTGACGCAGGCGCTGGAGGCCCGGCTCGTGGAGTGGCTCGACGCCACGCTGGAAGAGATCGAAAGGGACCCGGGCGGGGTCTGACGCCAACCTGTGATGGATTTCTCCCCTCTCCCGCCGCGCGGCAGAGGGGATCAGGTCAGCGGTACTTCAACTTCAGTCCGTCACGGCGCCCTTGCTGGCCGTCGACGCCAGTTTCGAAAACTTCGCCAGCACGCCACGGGTATAGCGCGGCGACGGCTGCTTCCAGGCGGCACGCCGTTTCGCCAGTTCGTCGTCCGGCACGTTCAGTTGCAGCACCAGTTGATGGGCGTCGATCGTGATCGAATCGCCTTCCTGCACCAGCGCGATGGTGCCGCCGACATAGGCTTCCGGCGCCACGTGACCCACCACCATGCCCCAGGTACCGCCCGAGAAGCGGCCGTCGGTGATAAAGCCCACCGATTCACCCAGGCCCTTGCCGATAATCGCCGAAGTGGGCGCCAGCATTTCCGGCATGCCCGGGCCGCCCTTGGGGCCCAGGTAGCGCAGCACGAGGATATCGCCCGCCTTGATACGGTCGCCCAGGATGGCCTCCATCGCGCTCTGCTCGTCCTCGAACACGCGCGCGGGGCCGGTGATGACCGGGTTCTTGAGCCCGGTGATCTTGGCTACCGCGCCTTCCTCTGCCAGGTTGCCCTTCAGGATCGCCAGGTGCCCCTGTTTGTAGAGTGCGCGGTCGAGCGGCATGATCACGTTCTGGTCGGCGCGCGGCTGGTCGGGCACGTGCTCCAGTTCCTCGGCCAGCGTGCGGCCGGTGATGGTCAGGCAGTCGCCATGCAGCAGGCCCGCGTTCAGCAGGATCTTCATGACCTGCGGAATGCCGCCGGCGCGGTGCAGGTCGGTCGCCACGTAGTCGCCCGACGGCTTCAGGTTGCAAATCACCGGCACGCGGCGGCGGATACGCTCGAAATCGTCGATCGTCCATTCCACCTCGGCCGAGTGGGCGATGGCCAGGTAGTGCAGCACGGCGTTGGTGGACCCGCCCGTTGCCATGATCAGCGTCACGGCGTTCTCGATCGACTTGCGCGTGATGATGTCGCGCGGCTTGATGTCCTTCTTGACCGCCTCCACCAGCACACGGGCCGATTCGGCGGCGCTGTCGACCTTTTCCTGGTCCGGGTTCGCCATGGTCGACGAGTACAGCAGCGACATGCCCAGCGCCTCGAACGAAGAGCTCATCGTGTTGGCCGTGTACATGCCCCCGCACGATCCGGTGCTCGGGCAGGCGTTCTTTTCCACCCCTTCGAAGTCTTCCTCGCTCATGCGGCCAGCCGTGAACTCGCCCACGGCCTCGAACGACGACACGATGGTCAGGTCCTTGCCTTTCCAGTGGCCCGGCTTGATCGTGCCGCCATACACGTAGATGCCCGGCACGTTGGTGCGTGCCAGCGCGATCATGCCGCCCGGCATGTTCTTGTCGCACCCGCCGATGACCACCACGCCATCCATCCACTGGCCCTGGGCTGCAGTCTCGATACAGTCAGCGATCACTTCGCGCGAGATCAGGGAGTACTTCATGCCTTCGGTGCCCATCGACATGCCGTCCGAGATCGTCGGGGTACCGAAGATCTGCGGATTGGCGCCGGATGCGCGCACGGCATCCACGGCGGCATCGGCCAGGCGCTGCAGGCCGGCGTTGCACGGGGTGATCGTCGAATGTCCATTGGCGATGCCCACCATTGGCTTGTCGAAGTCTTCCTTCTTGTAGCCGAGCGCGTAGTACATCGAGCGGTTGGGGGACCGCGCCACGCCTTGCGTGATGTGCTGGGAGCGTTTGTTGAAAGCCATGAAGTCTCTCCGGGGGAAGCCGGCCCAGGCGCGAGCCATTGGTGCGCCAGCCGTGTTGTGGTGTTGTGCCGGAAAGCATGCGCTTGGCGTTTTAGCGTGTCAAATATATTATTCGACCGTTATTAGGTCGAAAAACATATCAGTTGCGGAGGGCTTACCCGTTGGATCTGCGCCAGTTGCGTTACTTCGTCACCGTGGCCGAGGAGCTGCATTTCGGGCGGGCGGCCCGGCGCCTGGCCATGACCCAGCCGCCGCTGTCGCAACAGATCCAGGCGCTGGAAGAAGAGATTGGCGTGCAGCTGTTCGTGCGCACGCGGCGGTCGGTGATGCTGACGCCGGCGGGCCAGCAGTGGCTGCCCGAGGTGCGGCGCGTGCTGGCCGATGCCGGGGCGCTGCCCGGACTGGCGCAGCGGCTGGCACGGGGCGAGGTGGGATCGCTGGCACTGGCCTTCGTCAGCACGGCCGACTACGGCATCCTGCCCGACCTGCTGCGGCATTTCCGCGCGCAGCACCCGGACGTGCAGCTGCAGTTGCGCGAAGCCACCAGCGACGTTCAGCTCGAAGCGCTGGCCGAGGGCACCATCGATGCGGGGCTGGTCATCCGCCCGCAACTGCCCGTGATGCCGCATGGCCTGTCGTACCTGCCGCTGGTGCGCGAACCGCTGGTACTGGCCGTGCCGGACGGGTGGCGGCCCGCCGGCAGTACCTCGGTGCCGCAGGCGGTGGCGCTGCGCGATGCCGCGCGCGAGCCGCTGGTCATCTTCCCGCGCCGAAGTGCGCCAGCGTTTTATGACATCATTACGGGCTACTATGCGCGCGACGGCCTGACGCCGGTGATTGCCCAGGAGGCCATTCAGATGCAGACGATCGTGAGCCTGGTGTCGGCCGGCATGGGCGTGGCGCTGGTGCCGGCATCTCTGCGCAACCTGCGGCGCACGGGCGTGTCCTACCTGACGTTGCTCGATGCCGGGCCCGAGATCGAGACCGGCCTGGCTTGGCGCGAGGGCGCGGCCGGGGTGGCGCCGGTGCTGCGGTCGTTTATCGACATTGCCACCGGGCTGGCCGGCGCCATCGGGCTGACGCATGACCATGGCATAAATACCTAGAACCATCGCGCAGCACGCCGCGCGCCCAAAATTTACCGCTACTCTCCCGCTTTCAACATGCTCGTTCATCCGCAATTCGATCCGGTTGCCATCCACCTGGGACCGCTGGCCATCCGCTGGTACGGACTGATGTACCTGGCCGGCTTCATCATGTTCCTGTGGTTCGGCCGGCTGCGTATCAAACAGCCCCATATCGCGGCACGAGGCTGGGTGTCGCGCGACCTTGACGACATGCTGTTCTATGGCGTGCTGGGCGTGATCCTGGGCGGCCGGCTCGGCTATGTGCTGTTCTACAAGCCAAGCTACTACCTGACGCATCCGCTGGAGATCTTCAAGGTCTGGGAAGGCGGCATGGCCTTCCATGGCGGCTTCCTGGGCGTTCTGGTGGCGATGTGGGTCTTTGCGAAGGTACGGCGCCGCCACTGGATGGAAGTGACCGATTTCATCGCGCCGCTGATTCCGTGCGGGCTGGCGGCAGGCCGCATCGGCAACTTCATCAATGGCGAACTGTGGGGCCGACCGACCGACCTGCCGTGGGGCATGATCTTCCCGCAGGCCGGCGACAATATTCCGCGCCATCCGTCGCAGTTGTATCAGTTTGCTGGCGAAGGCGTGGCGCTGTTCATCATCCTGTGGCTGTTTTCGCGCAAGCCCCGGCCGATGGGCGCGGTATCGGGCGTGTTCCTGATCGGCTATGGCGCGTTCCGCTTCCTGGCCGAGTTCACGCGCGAGCCCGACAGCTTCCTGGGCCTGCTGGCGCTGAGGCTGTCGATGGGCCAGTGGCTGAGCCTGCCGATGATCCTGATCGGCGTGGCGATGGTGGTCTGGGCGTATCGCCGCCAGGCCAACGGCGCGGCAGCAGGGGCGGCGCGTTAATCGGAACTGACCACCCTCTCCCATTTCATGGGCGAGGGGAGCAGGAAAATCGCGTATTACTGCGCGTTCCGGATCGCATTGATCCGCTCTCTGGTCATCGGGTGGGTCGAGAAGAATCCATCCTCCTCATCGTCCCGGTCGGCCCGCCCGGATCCCTTGCGGCGGGCGCCGTGGGCGTCTTCCAGCAGCTGTAGTGCGTCGGCCAGCGCGGCCGGCGGCAGGCGGTTCTCGCGCAATACCTCCACGGCAAACGCATCGGCCTCGCGCTCGTGATCGCGCGAGTAGCGCATGGCCAGCATCGCCGTGGGCACCGTCGCCAGCAGCGAAGACACGTCGCCCAGCACGTACGCGGTCAACGCGCCCACCGCCGACGCCTGGAACACCTGCTGCAGCCCGTGGCGTTGCGTGACGTGGCCGGCCTCGTGCGCCAGCACGCCCATCATGGCCGTACCCGTGCCAAGCAGCTTCACCAGTTCGTCCGTCACGACGATGGTGCCGCCGGGCAGGGCCAGCGCGTTGGCCCCGATGCCGCCACCGTGACGGAACAGGATCTGGTAGTCGTGGCCGGGATCGGCCGGACGGCGCAGCGCCGCGAAATTGTCGCGGATGCGTTGCTGCTCGGCCGCCGGCAGCGTGCTCGGCTTGACGATGCCGCGGTCCAGGCTGTCGAGCGTGGTGCGGCCCAACTGGGCTTCGAGCGAGGGCGGTATCGTGCGTGCAACCAGAACCGCAGTCCACGGCAGCAGGTAGAAATACGAGACCGCCACGAACAGCGCCAGGCCCAGCATCGATGCGCCCACCAGGCGCCAGCTGTTCTGCGCGCGCGACACCCAGCCTTCGCGATGGCCGGTGGCCGCCAGCATCGCGTCAAAGCCGGCGTGGTCGGTGATCTCGCAGTAGGCACCATCGTCGAACGTCACCAGGCGCGGGCCGCGCCGGATGCGCTCGGAAACGCGCAACGACGCCAGCGGCGCGCGGCGCAGTTCGTCGCCGCCGTCATCCTGCAGCACGGCGTGCCCGTCCCGGACATGCAGCACGACCGGATGCGCGCGCGACGTGCGGCCATCGAAGTATTGCGCGGCAATCATGGTGACCCGTTCCTCCGCTTACAGCGCGATGTCGATGTCGTACCAGTCGGCCGCGGCATCGCCCAGCGCACCCACGTGCTGCTTTTCGCCAACCACGAAGGCGTCGAGCTGGCCCACGGCCACCATCGTCATCGATTCGACGCGGTAGCGTACCGAGCGCACGCGTGCGAACGGGTAGAACAGCCCCAGCGTCAGCGCCGTGAGAATCAGGTTTGTGACCGAGATCAGGAACAGCGTGCGCGCCTTGACTTCGCTGCGGAAGTGATGCGGCGCCAGCGTGGTGTGGTTCCACACCGCATTCTGCAGCTTGGCCTGGAAGAACGGGCCGATCAGCAGGAAGCCCGCGTACATCGCCAGCGCCATCAGGATGACGACGAATGCGATCGCTGCCTTGCCGCCAGCCGCCGCTGCCATCGCGCCACCGGCGAGGCCGCCGGCCACCAGGAACAGCAGCACCACGCCGGCGGTCACCAGATAGACGCGGTAGAAATCGCCCGCCGTGCCATCGAAGGCGAATTGCGCCGTGCCAAAGCGCGTGTTGTTGTGCTGGTAGCGCTTGAGACGCTGGTGGGCCATCGGCCCCAGCAGCCACAGCGTCAGGCCCGCCAGCATCGGCCACAGCAGGAAGACCGTGTAACCGTCCCGGTCAGAGCCGGTGAATGCGAAGCGCAGGCCACGGTAGCTGGAATTGGCCATCCGGAAGCGCAGCGACCGCACCAGCAGCAATGGGAATACCACGGCCAGCGCCAGCGCCAGCGCCGCGCCCAGCGCTGGCGAAAGCTCGAGCACCAGCTGATACACCGCGAACAGGCCGAATACGATGCCACGCCCCTTGAGGATCGCTTTTGCGTTGCCGTGGTAGTCGAAGGTGGCCCCGTCGAGCTGCGTACTGCGATAGAAGTACTGCTGTGTGCGCACCTTGGCCCAGGCCGAATAGATGCCCAGCGTGACAATGGTCAGCAGCGTGTTGACGATCCAGATCCGGAAGTATTCGGACCCCGACCCGGTAAATGCGAACTTCAGGTTGCGCGGTATATGGCTGTTCGCCGCGCGCTCCGGTGCGACGGGGCTGTCCGGCAGCCCGGCTTGATCTTCCCAGTTCATCTATTCGACCTCTCCAGTTGTTACGGGGCGCTTTTTTCCCGGCCAGCGCTTGTTTCAGGTTTGCAACCAGTTGGCACACGATATTCGTGCGTCAGGCAACACATTTTCGCACTGCAGCGTATCGCTGCGGTCACAAAAGACCATATGAATCGCGTCAGATACAACGCGGAGGGTAACTGAGGTCGTAACGACAAAGAAACATCCTGTTACATGCTCGGGCGACTGTCACAAGTTGTGTTTCGTCCGCGTCAATGAAATCAATGACTTAGGTGCGATGGCACGGTCCTCGCTATTAAGCCTGTTACAAGATCGGTCAGGGCAGGCAAACGCACTGCCCAACACGGCGCCAGAGGGGAGGGTGCGCACGACGATGCGTCGGCACCGTGGCAACGACTAAAAAGCCGAACGGGAAAAGGCACGGGAAAATCCGCACTCCACGACGAGTGCTTCAACGGGGCAGGCGCAGGGCCAGCGCCAGCAAATGAATCTGACCCGCAAGCGTCCGGCACATCTCGCCCGGCGCCCAAGCAGAAGACCACAGCGGTTCTTTCATGCGCGGGCAATCTTCCTGCAGGGAGGCAGGAGGATTGCCCGCCGCACCTCTCGATTTCCCTGAGTTTCCGATCCGCCACGCTTGCTGCCTTGCAGCATCGAAAGCGCTTGCAGCGTCCGGCGCAATCCATAATTATGAATTATTGCGGCTTAAGCGCCTCTCGCGAGACCGCATCGGCACGCAGGTTCCCGTGGTGTTTTTTCCCCATATCCAAGGCAGGCAGGAGGCACGATGCGTATCGTCAGGCAGGCGCTGTACTTGGAGGTGGCAGACCGGCTGCGCGCGATGATCGACGACCGCACGCTGTCGCCCGGTGCCTGGATCGACGAGGTGGCGCTGGCGGCCTCGCTGGGCACGTCACGCACGCCGCTGCGCGAGGCGCTGAAGGTGCTGGCCGCCGAAGGGCTGGTGCGGCTGGAGCCGCGGCGCGGCTGCTTTGTCAACGCGCTGACCGAGCAGGACCTGGACGACATCTTCCCGCTGATGGCGCTGCTGGAAGGGCGCTGCGCCTACGAGGCCGCGCACAACGTCACGCAGGCCGACCTCGATGCGCTGGAAGGCCTGCATGCGGACCTGGCGCGTTATGCGCAAGCCGGCGATATCGACGCCTACTACGAGACCAACTACCAGATCCATGAAGCGATCCAGCGGCTGGCAGGCAACCGGTGGCTCTCCGGCGTGGTCAGCGACCTGCGCAAGGTGCTGCGATTGTCGCGCCACAAGAGCCTGCGGCTGCCCGGGCGCATCCACGAGTCGTGTGCCGAACACCTGTCGGTGTTCTCGGCATTGAAGGCCCATGACCCCGAGGGTGCCGAGGCCTTGATGAAGACCCACGTGCTGCGCCAGCGCGGCGCATTGCGCATGCTCGATGCGGCCGAGCACGAAGTTGCGGAAGGTGCCGATCCGGGCACCAGTCCCGGCACCGCCCCGGCCGGCGGCCATCTGCGTCTGGCCGGACAAGGCTGACGCCCGATCGATCCGCGCCACCCCTTTATCCACCGACCTCGCAGGACACGACCATGACTGCCCTCGATCCCGCAGACCAACAGAAAGTCAGCGCCCCGCTCGATGCCAGCGAGCCTGCCGGCGACTCGCTGTTTTCGCGCTTTGGCCGATGGTGGAACCGCAAGGGCGACGACGCGCCCAAGGCTGCCACGGCGGACGCCGCGCAGCAGACGCTTTCCACGCGCGCGATCAAGCGCCAGCGCGAGCAGCTGCGCCAGTGCTTCGAGGCCCGGCTGACCGACGGTGCGGCCAACGCCGCGGCACTGGCCTGGCAGGACGAATACCAGGCGGCGGCCGAGTCGCTGCGCCAGGCCATGCTGGGTGTGCTGGCCGATGTGGCGGCCGGGCGCGATGCCCCGGGTGGCGCCGCAGGCGGCGGATCGGCAGGCGGCGCCGGTGCGGCGTCGGGGCTGTCGCAGGCGCTCTCCAACGCGCGTATCCGCTTTTTCAAGCGCTTTGCCGCCCATCATGGCAAGCGTGGCGACAGCGCGTGCGGCCTGCATTTCCTGATCCAGTTGCGTTCGGACATGCTGCGCTGGCAGAAGCGCATTCCCGGCCTGCGCGCGCTGGACGAAGACCTCGAGGCGCTGTTCTCGAACTGGTTCGACGTGGGCCTGCTCGAACTGCAACCGATTACCTGGGATTCGCCGGCGTCGCTGCTTGAAAAGCTGATCCGATACGAGGCCGTTCATGAAATCTCGTCGTGGAACGACCTGCGCAACCGGCTCGATTCCGACCGCCGCTGCTACGCGTTCTTCCATCCGCGCATTCCGCGCGAGCCGCTGATCTTCGTGGAAGTGGCCTTCGTGCCCGAGATGGCCGCCAACGTGCAGGCGCTGCTGGACGAGGCCGCGCCGCTGGAAGACCTGCGCCGCGTGAAATGGGCCATCTTCTATTCGATCTCGAACACGCAGTCGGGCCTGCGCGGTGTCAGCTTCGGCAATTTCCTGCTCAAGCGCGTGATCGAGGAACTGCAGCGCGAATTCCCCAAGCTCAAGCAGTTCGCCACGCTGTCGCCCATTCCCGGCTTTGCCGACTGGCTGCGCAAGCAGGAT
This sequence comes from Cupriavidus sp. D384, assembly GCF_001652915.1. GTDB lineage: Bacteria > Pseudomonadota > Gammaproteobacteria > Burkholderiales > Burkholderiaceae > Cupriavidus. The sequence continues at coordinate 43,109 of NZ_BBQI01000009.1, read as the reverse complement.
GGCGAGTCGGTTGCACGCATCCTGGGTGACAAACGGCTGTCGCGCTGGCGCGAACGGCATGGCGACGCGCCGGCCGACGGCGCCGCATGGTTTGGCGCACTGCCCGCTGACGCGCAGGACCCGGTGATTCGCGACACGGCGCTGGCGCTGGTGGCGCACTACCTGGTGCGCGAAGGCGGCAAGGGTGTGCCGGCCGATCCGGTGGCGCGCTTTCACCTTGGTAACGGGGCATGTGTCGAGCGCGTGAACTGGGGCGCCGACCTGTCGCGAAAAGGCCGCGCCCAGTCGTGCGGGGTGATGGTGAATTATCTTTACGTGCCCGAGGCGCTGGATGACAATCTGGCTCGCCTTGGCGATGGCAACCCCCGCGTCAGCCGCGCGGTGGCCAAGCTGCTGTAGCCCTCGGGTCGGGCACGGACGCCAGGCAGGTTTTTTGTCGGGTGGGTTAGCAGTAGGCAGTACTTCGATTGACTTTCCACGCAGCAAGTAGAGAGAGGAGACAGTACATGAGTCGTCAGCGCAAACTGACCGCGTTCGCACGCGTCTTTGCAATCGCCGGCATGGTGGCCGGCGCTGGGGTGAGCCTTTATGCGCCGGCCGCGCAGGCCGCGGATCCGTGGCCGAACAAGCCCGTCACCGTGATCGTGCCGTTCCCGGCCGGCGGTGGCACCGACGCGTTCGCGCGTCCGTTGACCGCGCAGCTTTCGAAGCAGCTGGGCAAGCAGTTCGTGATCGACAACCGCGGCGGTGCCGGCGGCACGGTTGGCGCCAGCCTGGCGGCCAAGGCCGCGCCGGACGGCTACACGGTCTTCATCGGCGGTGCGCACCACGCCATTGCCCCGTCGTTCTACAGGAAGCTCGACTACGACATCGAGAAGGACTTCGTACCGATCACGGTGATCGCCCAGCCGCCGCAGGTGATCGTGGTGAATCCGTCCAAGGTGCAGGCCAATTCGCTGAAGGACCTGATTGCCTATGCCAAGGCGCACCCGGGACAGCTCAACTATGCGTCGGCAGGCAATGGCTCGGCCCATCACCTGGCCGGGGAACTGTTCAAGCTGCAGACGCAGACCGAGATCGCGCACGTGCCCTACAAGGGCGCCGGCCCGGCGCTGTCCGACCTGATCGCAGGCCAGGTCGACCTGATGTTCGACGGCCTTGGCTCATCGGCGCAACATATTCGCGCCGGCCGCATCAAGGCCCTGGCCGTGGCGTCGAAGACGCGCTCGGCGGCGTTCCCGAACGTGCCGACCGCCGCCGAGGCCGGTGTTCCGAACTATGAAGTATCGACCTGGTACGCGCTGTGGGCGCCCAAGGGCACGCCGAAGGACATCGTCGACAAGCTCTACGCCGAGACCACCAAGGCGCTGAACAGCCCCGAGATGAAGGCGATCTGGCTGCAGAACGGCTCTGAGATCCCGCAGTTCACGCAGGAGCAGTTCGCGCAGTTCCAGCACGCCGAGATCAAGCGCTGGGCCGAGGTGGTGCAGCGCTCGGGCGCGAAGATCGACTGATGGGCGGCACGGTCACGTTCGCACGCGAAGGCCTGGTGGCGACGGTCACGCTGTCGCACCCGGGCAAGCTCAACGCCATTTCGGCGGGCATGTGGCAGGCGCTGGCCACGGGGTTTGCCGCGCTGGCCGCCGAGGTGGCGGCCGCCGATCCGGCTGCCCGTCCACCGCGCTGCGTGGTGGTACGTGGCGCCGACGGCAACTTCGCGGCCGGCGCCGACATCGCCGAATTTCCAGTGGTGCGCGGCGACGAAGCCGCGGTGCGCCGCTACCACACGGAAATCATCGCGCCCGCGCTGCGGGCCATCGCCGAATGCCCGTTGCCGACGCTGGCGGCCATCGAGGGCGTCTGCGTGGGCGGCGGGCTGGAAATCGCGTGCAACTGTGACCTGCGCGTCGCTGCGGCTGGCAGCCGCTTCGGCGTGCCGATCAACCGGCTGGGGTTTCCGATGGCGCCTGGCGAACTGCAGGGGCTGCTGGCCCTGGCAGGGCGCGCCGTGACGCTGGAAATCCTGCTGGAAGGCCGCGTCTTCGACGCCGCCGAGGCGGCCGCCAAGGGCCTGCTGACGCGCGTGGTGCCTGAAGCGGCCCTGGATGAAGAGGTGTCCGCCACGGTGCAGCGCCTGTGCGCGGGTGCGCCGCTGGCCGCGCGCATCAACAAGGCGACCATCCGCCGCCTGTCGCCGGTGCCGGCGCCGCTGACCGCGGCGGAGCTGGACGCCCACTTTGCCTACGCCACCAGCCGCGACCATGCCGAAGGCGTGGCCGCCTTCCTGGCGCACCGGCCTCCGGATTTCACCGGGGAGTAATATGTCGGCCGGCCAGCTATCATGGCCGGCTGCCCTGGCGCATTCGCCTGCCATCCCCGGGCATGCCATTCCCTTTTGCTCCGTACCATGAACGCCAATCTGTTCGCCCTGTTCGAATCCCGTTTTCCCGCCGATCGCAGCGCCTGCTGCATCGAAACGCATGACGGCCTGTACTACACGTGGGACGACCTGGACCGCGCCACGGCCAAGCTTGCCAACCTGCTGACCGCGCTGAAGCTGCCGGCCGGCGCGCGCGTGGCCGTGCAGGTGGAAAAGTCGCCGGAAGCGCTGTTCCTGTACCTGGCCACGCTGCGCGCGGGCTATGTGTACCTGCCGCTGAACACCGCGTACCAGGAAGCCGAAATCGACTATTTCGTCGGCAATGCCGAACCGGCGGTGGTGGTCTGCAGCAGCAGCAACTTTGGCTGGGTGTCGAAAGTGGCCTTCGCGCACAACACGGCGCACGTATTCACGCTGGACGACAACCGAACCGGGTCGCTGCTGCAGCGCGCGGCGGCACAGCCGGACACGTTCGAGACCGTGCCGCGGGCGGACGACGACCTGGCGGCCATCCTGTACACCTCGGGCACCACCGGCCGCAGCAAGGGCGCGATGCTGACGCATCGCAACCTGGCATCGAATGCGCTGACGCTGAACGAATACTGGGGATGGCGCAGCGACGACGTGCTGCTGCACATGCTGCCGATCTTCCATGTCCACGGCCTGTTCGTGGCATCGCACGGTGCGTTGCTGGCCGGCGCCAAGATGATCTGGGCGCCCAGGCTGGACATGGGTCAGATCCTGAAATTCATCCCGCGCTGCACGGTGATGATGGGCGTGCCGACCTACTACGTGCGCATGGTGCAGGAGTCGCGTTTCGACAAGGAACTCTGCAAGAACATGCGCCTGTTCGTGTCGGGATCGGCGCCGCTGCTGCTGGAGACGTTCGACGCCTTCCGCGAGCGCACCGGCCACACGATCCTGGAACGCTACGGCATGAGCGAAACCGTGATGCTGGTCTCGAACCCGTACGACACGGCGCTGGGTGACCGCATTGGCGGCACCGTGGGTATGCCGCTGCCGGGCGTGTCGGTGCGCGTGATGGACGGCGAGGGTAACGCTTGCCAGCCCGGCGTGATCGGCAATGTCGAGGTCAAGGGCCCCAACGTGTTCAAGGGCTACTGGCGCATGCCGGAAAAGACCGCCGAGGAATTCACCGCCGACGGCTGGTTCAAGACCGGCGATGTGGGCCGCTTTGGCGGTGCCATCGTCAGCCAGGCCGGCGAACGCAAGGTGCCGGACGACTACCTGACCATCGTCGGCCGCAGCAAGGACCTGATCATCTCGGGTGGTTACAACGTCTACCCGAAGGAAATCGAGAGCTTTATCGACGAAATGCCCGGTGTGGTGGAATCGGCCGTGATCGGCGTGCCCCATGCCGATTTTGGCGAAGCCGTGGTGGCCGTGGTGGTGCGCAAGCCCGGCGCGGACATCGACGAAGCCAACATGATCGGCACGCTCAAGAGCCGCATCGCCAACTTCAAGGTGCCCAAGCGTGTGCATGTGGTGGACGAACTGCCACGCAACACGATGGGCAAGGTGCAGAAGAACGTGCTGCGCCAGCAGTTCGCGACGCTGTAACCCGACGCACCCCGAAAAAAGCCCCGCTCCCATTTCATGGGGCGGGGCTTTTTCCTTGTTTCCTTGCCGGGCAGCCGTAGTGCCAGCGCGCTTACTTCACCATCTGCACCGACCCGTTGACCGATACGGTCACCTGGGTCTTGCCGCCTTCCACCGGAATCGGCGCGCCGGAATCAGCCGACATGGCCTTGGCCGCATACATGCGCGGGACCGGCGGCATCACGCCACCCGATTCGTTGAGCGACACTTCGCGGATGGTGTAGCCGCTGAAGCCAAACAGCTTCGTGGTGGCCTGTGCCTTGTCACGGAATGCTGCCACGGCCTGGTCGGCCAGCTTCTGTTCGGCCGCCCGGCGCGCCTCGCGCGACAGCGAGAAGCCGATGTTCTGCACCTGCATCTGGTTGGCCAGTTCGCCAGCCAGCTTCGACACGGCGGCAAAGTCCTTCGACTTCAGAACAATCTCGGAACGCCCGCGCCACGTGCTGATCTTGCCGTTGCGATCGGTATTCGGATGAATCGTGAAGCCGCCGGACTGCGCGTCCACGCCCGACACACGCTTGGCCTGCGCCAGCGCCGCCTGGGTGCGTGACGACAGCGCATTCGAAATGGCGGAGGGCTCCGGGCCTTCCTGCTCGGCGGCCAGGACCAGTGTGACCACATCGGTTGGCACCTCGGTCATCGCGTCGGCGGACAGCGACAGCACGCCCGAAGGCGGCGGCACGGCAACGGTCTGGGCCGTGGCAACGGCGGCGACGGTGCCCAGCAGCGAGGCGGCAAGCAATTTCTTCATATTATTCTCCGATCAATGTGATGGCTGTCAGATGCGAAGCCTCGCATTTCGTTCCATGCGGGCCTGCATGGGAGATCTAACGAATGGATGGCCGGATCGGGGTTAAGGCGGAAGAAAAAATGCAGTGCGGCCAATCATTGAGGCCGCAGAAGCTACTTCATCAGCTTGCCGGTGATGAAACGCCATTCGGCCGGCGTGACCGGCGTGATCGACAGGCGGTTGCCGTTGCGCAGCACCACCATGTCGGCCAGCGCATCGTGCTCGCGCAATGTCGGCAGCGGAATCAAGGCGCTCTTGCTGACGAAGCGCACATCCACCAGCGACCAGCGCGGCGTTTCCTGCTTCGACGCCTTGTCGTAGTAGGCGCTCTTCGGGTCGAACTGCGTGGGATCGGGGTAGGGCTGCGAGCAGACCTCGGCAAGGCCGGCAATGCCCGGTTCGGGGCACGACGAGTGATAGAACAGCACGCCGTCGCCGATGCGCATCTGGTCGCGCATGAAGTTGCGCGCCTGGTAGTTGCGCACGCCGGTCCATGGCAGCGTACCTTCACGGGCCAGATCGTCGATGCTGGCTTCGTCCGGTTCGGACTTCATCAGCCAGTACTGGCGGGCACGTTCGTCGGCCATGGATCGATGACAGGTCAGAAGTTGAAATGAAAAAGGCGGTGGTTCATTGAAACCACCGCCTCTTCACCACTTGAAGGGGGTCCCCGCCTCGGCCGCTGGGTCGGCATCCTGAACCCAAGTGAGGTTCAGAGTGGCTGCGGAAGTCGTATTTCGGGTACATCGCCCACTCAGGGAGTCCAGACCGAAGCCAGGACTATGAATGCGGTAACGCGCTCGCCCACACGACATGATCCCGCACCATGCAATGCATATCGGTTCAAGGAGTTTATGACCCTCACGAACCAGGCAGGGAAACTGTCAAACGTCTGACTTGAGTTCCTGTGCGTGCAACACGCTTGGGATGTCAGACGTTTGCCGTTTCAAACTAGGATGGGATGGAAACGGCGGCCAGGCCCGATAACCCGACCATCCAACTGCGTCGGTCAGTCTCGCCGCGCAGTGGCTCCACTATACACCGCGACGTCAGTGATACCAAGCCGGATACGTCGAGGCGTTACATTTTCCACAACAACCGGCATATCCATGCACATCGATCGGCCGTGCGCGGCATCGGCTTCACATGGATGACATATCTGGGCCGCGGCCGCGCAATTCAAGTGTTGCCGTCAGGGTTTTTTCGCGCGGGTCAGCGGGTGCCCACGTGCGCGTACTGGCGCAGCGCCTCGTCGGCGCGCTCGTTCAGTTCGCGGATGCGCGCGCGTACCGCGTCGACCGGAATCGAGCCGTCCTCTTCCTGCTTGCGACGGATCGCCAGCAGGTCCGACGCAATGCTGATGGCGGCCATCACGGCCACGCGTTCCACGCCCTTGGCCGACACGCTGCCCTTGAGCTTGTTCATCTTGTCGTCGACCAGCGCGGCGGCCTCGAGCAGCGCGGCCTCGTTCTCCGGCGAGATCGCGAAACGATAAGGCTGGCCGGCGATGTTCAGTTCCACTTGCTTGTTGCTCATGCGTGTTCTCCGGGGGCTTGCTGCGAACCTTCCGATGCGGTGCGGGCCTGGCCGTCGCCCAGCAGGTCGAGCTGGCGCGCATCGCTGGCCGTGGGCAGCTTGTCCAGGATGGACTGGATGCGCAGCTGCGCTTCCTCGATCTTGATATTGAGCAGCTCGCGGTCGGCCGCCATGGCTTCGCGGTCCGCGCGCAACGTGCTCGCCTCGGCCTGCAGGCGGTCGATCTCCGCGCGCAGCCGCTGGTTTTCCGCCGCCAGGGTGTCCGCATGATGCAGCACGCGCCCGATCTTGGCGGCCAGTTGTTCGAGTTCGTTGAGCATAGTGCCTGTCGTGTCCGGTAGGAGTAAGGGTCAGGTTTCGGGATTCTAGCCGATGCACGCGCGGGGGCTACCGTCAACGCGCCCGGTGAGACTTGCGTGCCGCACGGAAGTTGCACCGATCTGCGGCGAACGGCGTGATTTCGCATGTCAAACACGGATATCGGCAACTTGACCCATCGCATTGACGCCAACTTTGAAACTCCCTACACTCGCGCACGTTCCAGGTGCTCGCGGCCTCCACGCAGGGGCTGCAGTTCAACGGGAAACAGGGAGCCGGGTACCGCCCGCCAGCCCGGGACGATGTCGATCGCCCAGGCTGGACGCGAGCGGAGCGGGCCAACCTGTGCTGCCCCCGCAACGGTAAGCGACCGCGAACACGCCATGTGCGCATTCGCAGGGCGGGCCAAGCGCCACTGACACGGACTCGCCGGAGGTTGCGGGAGCCGGTCGGGAAGGCGGCCTGCCTGATGTCGTCAGCCCGGATACCGGCCTGAAGAACGCGGGCGTCCGCACCCCATGCGGCACGCCAATTCGCCATCAGGTCCGCGGGGGAACGGGCCCGGCCGTTCTCATCCATCCTGCTCATGCGTTCCACGCTATCCAGGTCGACCGTCGCGGCAAAGCCGCCGGTTCGCCCGTCCGTGCCCGCCATCATGGCGGCCGTTGCCGTACTTTCCGCATCCCATGTTCCGGCCTTCGCCCAGGAGGCGTCCGCCGGGACCGCACCCGCCGCCCCCGCCGAGCAGCCGCAGGCCCAGCTGGCGCCGGTGGTGGTCACCGCCTCGCGCACCGCGCAAAGCGTGACCGAGGCGCTGCCGCACACCACGGTGGTCACCCAGGAAGACATCGTCAACTCGCAGGCGCCCGACCTGCGCTCGCTGCTGCGTGGCCAGGCCGGTGTCGAATTCGCCGCCAATGGCGGCATGGGCGCCAATACGTCGTTGTTCATGCGTGGCGCCAATTCCAACCAGGTGCTGATCCTGATCGATGGCGTGCGCGTGGCCGGCGTCAGCGGCGGTACAGCGCAGCTTGCGAACATCCTGCCCGACCAGATCGACCATATCGAGGTGGTGCGCGGCAACGTGTCGGCGCTGTACGGGTCGGACGCCATCGGCGGCGTGGTGCAGATCTTCACCAAGAACGGCGCCGGCCAGGCACCGGCGGCCAATGCGCAGGTGGAGTACGGCAGCAACAACACGCGCCAGGGCACCGTGGGCTACGGCGGCCAGATCGGCGACACATCGTTCAACCTGACCGGCTCGATCTTCAAGACCGACGGTTTTTCGTCGATCAACTATAACCAGTGGGCCGCCGCCAACGCCGCGGCCGTGCGGCGCGGCACGGGGCCGAACCCGGGCGACAACCCGTACGAGAACAAGAGCGTGTCGGGCCAGATCCGTCACAAGTTCACATCCGACTGGGATGCCGGCTTCGCGGCGTACTACTCGAAGAGCGACCTGTCCTACGACAGCACCAGTGGCAAGCCGACCGACGATTTCCGCATGAACAGCGAGCTGTACACGCTGTCGGCGTTCGTCAATGGCAAGGTGACCTCGGCCTGGACCACGCACTTCAAGCTGTCGCAGAGCGAGGACCGCAGCGAAGGTACCAAGAATGGCCTGTTCGACAGCCTGTTCAGCACCCGCAACCGCCAGTTCAACTGGCAGAACGAATATGCGCTGACGCCCGACCACAAGCTGCTGTTCGGCACCGACTGGCTGCAGCAGACGCTGGCGTCGAGTTCGTACAACGCACCGTCGCGCAATGTGTTCTCGGTCTACGGCGGCTATGAAGGCCGTATCGGACGGAACCAGCTGCAGCTGAACGGCCGTAACGACCACTATTCCGATTTCGGCAACCAGGGCAGCTTCTTTGCCGGTTATGGCTTCAACGTGACCGAACAGGTCAAGCTGATTGCCAACGTCAGCAACGCGTTCCGCGCGCCGACGTTCAACGAACTGTACTACCCGGGGTTCGGCCAGCCGAACCTGCAGCCCGAGCGCGCCAAGTCCGCCGAGGCGGGCGTGCAGGTCGACACGGCCAGCGCCGGCCTGCTGCGCGTGACTGCGTTCGAGACGCGCTATGACGACCTGATCGTGTCGACGGCCGTGGGCACCGGCGTGTTCCTGGCGCAGAATGTCAACAAGGCGAAGGTGCAGGGTATCGAGGCGTCGTGGCGCGCCACCATCTGGGGTACCGACCTCGGCGCCGCCGTGACCTTCCAGAATCCGGTGGACGAGAGCAGCAACACCCAGCTGCTGCGCCGGGCGCGGCGCCATGCGTCGTTCGACGTGGGCCGCAACTTCGGCAACTGGCGCTTTGGTGGCGAATGGCTGCTGTCTTCGGAACGGCTGGACAACAGCGGGCGCATTCTGGGCGGATACGGTATCGTCAACCTCAATGCCCGCTACAACATCGACAAGCAATGGTTCGTGGCCGCCCGCGTGGAAAACCTGTTCGACAAGAACTACCAGCTCGCCTGGCCCTACAACACGCAGGGCCGCGCCGGGTTCATCACGCTCGGCTGGCGTCAGAAGTAGGGCGTAACGTCACGTCATGACAGAGCTGCGCCGCGCGCTGACCGTCTGGACCGTCCTGGCCTTGGCCGGGGCGGCGGTGTTCGCCCTGTCGCTGGCCGCCGGCAGCGTCGCGCTGGACGGCGCGCAGGTCTGGCAGGCGCTGACCGGCGCCGATACCGGCACGGCCGGCGCCATCGTGCGCGAACTGCGGTTGCCGCGCGCGGCGGCCGCGTTTGCCTGCGGCGGCCTGCTGGCGCTGTCTGGCGCGCTGATGCAGGTGCTGCTGCGCAATCCGCTGGCCGAGCCCTATGTGCTGGGCGTATCCGGCGGGGCGTCCACGGGCGCGCTGCTGGCGATGCTGCTGTCGCTGCCGCTGTGGGTGGTGCAGACCGGTGCGGCGGGCGGCGCGCTCTGTTCGATGTTGCTGGTAGCCACGCTGGCGCGGCGCGACCTGCTGCATCCGCAAGTGCAGGGCGGCCATCACGAGGCCGGCGCACGGCTGCTGCTGACGGGCGTGATCCTGGCGGCCGGCTGGGGCGCGCTGATCACGCTGATCCTCGCCATCGCCCCTGAATCCCGGCTGCGCGGCATGCTGTTCTGGCTGACCGGCGACCTGAGCGGCACGGCCAGCTACGGCTGGGCCCTGGCCACGCTGATGGTGGCGCTGGGGCTGGCGATGCCGCTGGCGCGCGCGCTGAACGTGATGCTGCTCGGTGAAACCGTGGCGCAATCGCTGGGCGTGCGCGTGGGTCGCGTGCGGCTGGCTACCTTCCTGATTGCTTCGTTTGCCATTGCCGCCGCCATCACCACGGCGGGTTCCATCGGCTTTGTCGGGCTGGTGGTGCCGCATATGGTGCGGCTCGCGTGGGGCAACGACCAGCGCCAGCTGCTGCCCGCGTCGGTGCTGCTGGGCGGCACGCTGCTGATGGCGGCGGACCTGATCGCCCGCACCGTGATCGCGCCGGCGCAATTGCCGGTGGGTGTCATCACGGCGCTGCTGGGCGTGCCGACCTTCCTCTACCTGTTGCTGCGGAGGCCGCGATGAGCGAGACAAGCCCGACGCGCCCGTGGTTCGAACCGCTGGCCCCGTGCCCGGTCCTGTCGCTGCGCGGCGTGCGCCTGCGCGCGGGCCGGCGCGTGCTGGTGGATGGCTTGTCGCTGTCCATCGAGGCGGGCCAGCTCTGGTGCATCGTCGGCCCCAACGGCGTGGGCAAGTCGACGCTGATGGGCGTGCTGGCCGGCCTGCGCGCACCCGATGGCGGGGCCGTGGACATCGATGGCATGGCCGCCATGCAGGTTGCGCCGGCCACGCTGGCACGCCAGCGTGCCTACCTGCCGCAAGCCGTGCACGACACGTTTTCGATGGCTGTGGAGGATGCGGTGCGCATCGGCCGCCATCCGCACATGAGCGGCTGGGGCTGGGGCAAGCGCGACGACGACCGTGTGGTGCGCGATGTGATGGCCCAGTGCGATCTCGACACGCTGGCCGCGCGCGACGTGCTGACCCTGTCCGGCGGCGAGCGCCAGCGGGTGTCGCTGGCCGCCGTGCTGGCGCAGCAGGCGCCGCTGCTGCTGCTGGACGAACCGGTCTCGCACCTGGACCTGCGCCACCAGATCCTGGTGCTCGACCTGCTGCGCCGCCTGACCAGTGCCGGCCGCCACGCCGCCGTGGTGATCCTGCACGACCTCACACTTGCGCGCCGCCATGCCACCCATGCCTTGCTGATGTCTGAAGACGGCGTCGCGCTGCATGGTCCGGCGCCCGAAGTCCTGACCCCCGCGCAGTGCTCGCGAGCGCTGCGTACCCCGATTATCAGTATCAGCGACGGCACGCACACCGCGCTGATCCCCGATGGAAAGACACCATGAGCGATACCGGACACGCCAGCCCGACCGACGACGACGGCCGCGACGAGCGCCACAAGAACCGCATGGTTCGCAAGAAGGAAGTGGTCGATGCCAAGATTGCCGCAGCCCAGACCGAGCGCGGCGTGATCGTCATCACCACCGGCAACGGCAAGGGCAAGTCAAGCTCGGGCTTCGGCATGGTGGTGCGCGCGATGGGGCACGGCATGCGCACGGGCGTGGTCCAGTTCATCAAGGGCGCCATCCCGAGCGGCGAGGAAATGTTCCTGCGCCGCTTTCCGGACCAATGCGAATTCCACGTGATGGGCGAGGGCTACACGTGGGAAACCCAGGACCGTGCACGCGACGTGGCAAAGGCCGAGGCCGCGTGGGAGGTGGCGCGCGGCATGCTGCGCGACCCGTCCATCGGACTGGTGCTGTTCGATGAACTGAACATCGCGCTGAAGTTGCACTATCTTGATGTCGAGACCGTGATAGCCGATCTGCAGGCGCGTCCCGCGATGCAGCACGTGGTGATCACGGGCCGTGGCGCGCCGCTTGCGCTGGTGGAAGCCGCCGACACGGTGACCGACATGACGCCGGTCAAACACGCGTTCCAGCAAGGCATCAAGGCGCAACGTGGCGTAGAAATGTAGGACGACACCGGCAAGCCGATTCGCCTTGCTGGCGTTCTCCAAGGATTCGTAAAAGATTGATGACCCATATTTCCGACTTTGCGCTGACCCTGCCGCCGATCGCGCCGCTTGATGAATCGCTGCGTGGCGCGCTGCAGGCCGCTATCGACGACAAGACCAAGCCGCCCGGGTCGCTGGGCCGGCTTGAATCGCTGGCCCTGCAGATCGGGCTGATCCGTGGCGAGACCGTGCCCGAGCTGAACCGGCCCGCCATCATCGTGTTCGCGGGCGACCATGGCGTGGCCGATGCCGGTGTCAGTGCCTTTCCGGCCGAAGTCACCGCGCAGATGGTGCTGAACTTCCTGAACGGCGGGGCGGCCATCAACGTGTTCACGCGCCTGCACGGGATGGCACTCGAAGTGGTCGATGTGGGCGTGCGTGCGCCGCTGCCGGCGTCGCCGGGGCTGGTGAATGGCCGTATCGCCAATGGCACGCGCAATTTCGTCGAGCAGCCGGCCATGACCCCGGCCGAGGCCGGCGCAGCGATCAACACCGGTATCGCACGCGTGCTGCGCCATGCGCAACAGGGCACCAACGTGATCGGCTTTGGCGAGATGGGCATTGCCAATACCTCGGCGGCGGCGTGCGTGATGAGCCGCCTGACCGGCCTGCCGCTGGAAGCCTGCACGGGACGCGGCACGGGGCTGGACGACGCTGGCGTGGCGCGCAAGCGCGAGGTCCTGACGCAGGCGCTGGCGCGGCATCCGGATGCCACCGATCCGCTCGACGTGCTCGCCACGTTCGGCGGCTTCGAGATCGCGGCGATGACAGGCGCCTATCTGGCTGCGGCCGCCAGCCGCATGGTGATCCTGGTGGATGGCTTTATCGCCTCGGCGGCGCTGCTGGTGGCCGCGCGCATCGATCCGGCCGTGCTTCAGTACTGCGTGTTCTCGCATTGCTCGCATGAACAGGGCCACCGCGCGCTGCTGGCCGAATTCAAGGCAGAACCGCTGCTGGCGCTGGACCTGCGCCTGGGCGAGGGCACGGGTGCCGCACTGGCCTGGCCGCTGGTGGCGTCCGCCGTCGCGTTCCTGCGCGAGATGGCGACATTCAGCGGCGCCGGCATCAGCAACGCTTCCGCGTAGATCCCCGCAGCGCCATGGCTGACGAACTCCGCTACTTCCTGACCGCCGTAGGCTATTTCACACGCGTGCCGATGCCCCAGCGGCTGGCGGTCTGGGTGGGGTTTGCGCCGCACTACCTGAACGCTGCGGCGCGCTATTTCCCGGCTGTAGGCCTGATGGTGGGCGTGGCCGGGGCGCTGGTGACGGGCATCGCATGGCAGCTCTGGTCGCCGTCGGTGGCGATCGTGCTGGGCATGGCCGCCACGCTGCTGCTGACGGGTGCGTTCCACGAGGATGGGCTGGCCGATTGCGTGGATGCCTTCGGCGGCGGCTACCGGCCCGAGGACGTGCTGACGATCATGCACGATTCCCGCGTGGGCGCATTCGGTGCCATTGCCATCGTGGTGGCGCTGCTGCTGAAGTGGCAACTGCTGGTGTCCGTGGGAGAAGTCCACGGCGGCATGATGCTGCTGGCGGTGCTGGTTGCCGGCCACGGCGCCAGCCGCGCCATGGCGATCACGTTCCTGGCCACGCACGACTACGTGCGCCACGAAGGCAAGGCCAAGCCGGTGGCGCAGCGGCTGGAGACCCGCAGCCTGGTGTTCGCGCTGGCGTGCGGCGTGCTGCCGCTGCTATGGATCTCGCCGTGGTTCGCCATCGTGACCGTGCTGGTGCTGGCCGGGCTGCGTGCCGCGCTGGGCGCCTATTTCGTGCGGCGCATCGGCGGCTATACCGGCGATTGCCTGGGCATGGCGCAACAGCTTGCCGAGCTGTCGATCTACCTGGTGGCCGCGGCATGGAAGTTCTACTAATTCGCCACGCACGGCCCGAGGTGGCGGTGGGCATCTGCTATGGCAGCCTCGACCTGGCGCTGACGACGCCGGTGACGCCAGACCCGGCGCGGGTGGTTGCCGGCCTGGCACTGCCGCATCGCATCGTGACCAGCCCCGCGCTGCGCGCCCGCGACACCGCCGCGCAACTGATCGCCTGCATGCCGGACCTGCCGGCCGCCGATATAGAGCCGCGCCTGCGCGAGATGGATTTTGGTACGTGGGAAGGGCAGCCCTGGGCCGAGATTCCGCGCGATGCACTGGATCTGTGGGCGGCCGACCTGATGGGTGCCTGCCCCCACGGCGGCGAAACCCCGGCTCAGGTCATGGCGCGCGTGGCCGAGTGGGCCGATGCGCTCGATGCCGGCTCTGGCGCGCGGCTATGGGTGGTGACGCACGCCGGGCCGATGCGCATGCTGGCCGCGCACTGGCTGGGCATCACGCTGGCGCAGACGCTGCACTGGTCGCTCGGCTTCGGCGCCACCTGCAAGTTCACCCTGGGTGATGGCGCGCCCAGGCTGGGGTGGTGGAATCGCGTGACGGGCTGATCGACGGCACGCCCTCTCCCTCAGCCGGTCTCCCGCGCAGCGGGAGAGGGAGGCATCCCAGCGGAACAGCCATTCCCTTCCGGTGATCTGCCGTCTCAGGCTGATCACTTCCCCCGCCGCGACCGCGCGAGATCGAGATCCTTGCAGATTTCCGCCGCGCCGTTCACCACGCGCGGGCCCGCACGGTTGACCAGGTCGCCGTCGATGATGAACAGGTTGTTGCGCGCCACGGCGGTGACCTGCTTCCACTTTTCCCACATCGCAAAGTCCGCCAGCGGCTTGTCAGGGCGCGTGGCGCCCATGCCCGCCGTCAGCATGACCTCCGGGTTGCCAGCCACCACTGCCTCGACCGACACGGTGGGCACCAGCGGGGTCTCCTTCGCGAACAGGTTGCGGCCGCCGCACATTGTCAGCAGGTCGCTGACCAGGTGCTGGCCGTTCAGCGTCATCAGCGGCTGTTGCCACACCTGATAGAACACCGTCACGGGCGGGCGATCGGCATAGGTCTTGCGCAGCGACGACACCTGCTGGCGGAAGTCGGCGGCAGCACGGGTGGCAACGGCCTCGGTGCCCATCAACGTGCCGAGCTTTTCAAGATTTTCCGCGATGGACTCCAGGCGGCGCGGCTCGCTGTAGAACAGCGGCATGCCCAGCGCGCGCAGGCGGTCGGTCTGTTTCTGCGCGTTGCCGTGACGCCAGACCACGATCAGGTCGGGCTTGAGCGCGGCAATGCGCTCCAGGTCCAGGGCCTTGTTGTCGCCCACGCGCGGAATGTCGCGCGCCTGCGGCGGGTAGTCGCTGTAGCTGACCGTGCCGACGATGCGATCGCCGCCGCCAGCCGCGTAGATCAGTTCGGTCACATGCGGTGCCAGCGAGACGATGCGCCGCGCGGGCTGGGCCAGCGTGACGGTCTGGCCGGCGTCGTCGGTAACGGTGACGGCAGCGTGGACACAGGGGCTGGCGAGCAGCGCCGCGGCGAGCAGGAAGGTGGCCTTCATCGGAATCATCAGAGGGTGGAATGCGGTACGGCAGCCAGTGCGGTGGTCAATGCCGCATCAAGCCGCTGCCACGCGGCATCGTTGTCTGGCGGCAGGCCCAGGCGCAGGCTGGCCGGACAGCCGCCTGCGGCGTCGAACAGGCGCGTCCAGACGCCTTGCTGTGCCAGCGCATCGTGCAGCGCGGGGGCATGGACTTCGGGCACCCAGCTGAACAGCGGCTGCGATACCGGCGCAAGCCCATGGTCGCGTAGCAGTATCGCCAGTCGTTGCCCCTGCCGATGCAGGGCCGTGCGGGTGGCTGCCTGCCAGGTGGTGTCGGCCAGCACCAGCCGCGCCACGGCCCGGGCGGGCCCGGAGACCGTCCAGTGTCCAAGCCGGTGTGACAGTGCATCGAGCAGATCGGGCGCGGCCAGCACGAAGCCACAGCGCATGCCCGCCAGCCCGTAGAACTTGCCGATCGACCGCAACACCACCAGCCCCGGCAAGCCGGTGTGCGCGGCCAGCGACGCCGCCGTGGTGCCGTCGAGAAACGCTTCGTCGACGATCAGCGTCGTCAGTCTTGCATGCCAGCGGAGCAACTGCCCGGCGGAGAGCAGCCGTGCGGTCGGATTGTTCGGATTGACGACGACCAGATGGTCGAGCCCGGCAGGCAAGTCGTCGCGCGCGAAATCGCGCTCGTCGAGCGGTACCACCGTGTGCCCGGCCAGCGCGAAGGCGGGCGCATATTCGCTGTAGCCCAGCGCGGCAATGCCCACGCGCCCCGGGCGCAACAACGTGGGCAGCGTGCGGATGGCCGCCTGCGAGCCGGCCACGGGCAACGCGTGCGGCGCACCGTAGGCCTGCGCGGCAATTTCCGCCAGGCCGTCGTCGTCCTGCGGCAACCGCTGCCAGGCGTCGGCGGGCAGCGCGGGGACCGGATAGCCCGCCGGATTGATGCCGGTGGACAGGTCGAGCCAGTCTTCCGCCGCGCGGCCGTAGCGGCGCACGGCCGCCAGCAGGTTGCCGCCGTGGCGGATCGGCACCGGGCTGCTGCTCATGCTGCCCCCCATTTCGAGGGCGATCCCGAGACCCACATCGACAGCAGCGGCACGCTCAGCATCGCCAAGCCGAGCCACAGCCACAGCGTGCGTTGCACGAGCCGCAGGCACGCGTGGACGTGTGCGGCGCGTGGTGCGTCGCCGATGCCCAGCGGCGGGCGTTCTTCCCACTCGCCGTGGTAGCGCGCGCCGCCGCCCAGTGCCACGCCCACCGCGCCGGCGCCGGCGGCCATCACGGGGCCGGCGTTCGGGCTCGACCAGCCTGGAGCCTGCGTGCGCCAGCACCGCATCGCCTGCGCGGTAGCGCCCAGCAGTGCGTACGACAGCGCGGTCAGCCGCGCCGGCACCAGGTTCAGCACATCGTCGATACGGGCCGCGGCCCAGCCGAACATTTCCCAGCGCGGCGTGCGGTATCCCCACATGGCATCGAGCGTATTTGCCAGCCGGAACATGATCACGGCTGGCGCGCCGCCGACCAGGAACCAGAACAGCGCGCCGAAGATGGCATCGTTGCCGTTTTCCAGCGCCGATTCGCAGGCGGCGCGCGCCAGTGCCTCGGCATCGGCGTCGGCCGTGTCGCGCGACACGATGCGGGCCGTCAGCGTGCGCGCGGCGGGCAGGTCATTGCGCGATAGCGCATCGGCAATCGGTGCGATGTGTTGCGTCAGGCTGCAGGCGCCCAGCGCGAAGTAGAGCGCCGCCGCGTGCAGCGCCCAGGCCAGCAGCGGATGGACATCGGCCGCCAGTGCCACCAGCCAGGCGGCCAGCGCGGCAGGGCCGAGCACCACCAGCGACCACGCGGCCAGGCCGGCCACGCGCTGGCGCACGGCACTGCGTTCGGGACGATTGAGACGGTTGGCGACGGCCGACGCGACGCGGCCAAACCCGATCAGCGGGTGCCAGCGGCGCGGCTCGCCAAGCCAGCGGTCCAGCAGCACGCCGGCAAGTGCGGCCGCCACGCAGGCTGGCCAGGACAGCATGATCATCGTGTGTGGCTGCCGCGTGCCTGGGACGGAGCGGGGTCCTTGATCGATACCGGGATGCCGGCGACCAGCAGTCGCACGCGATCCGCGGCGGCGGCCAGCTTCTGGTTCAGGCGGCCCAGTTCGTCGACGTAGAAGCGCGTGATGGCGCCCATCGGCACCACGCCGAAGCCAATTTCGTTCGACACCAGGATCACATGGCCGGGCAGCATTGGCAGCGCCGTCATCAGCGCGTCGATTTCCTCGGTAAAGGCCGGAGGCGGGGTGATGACGCCGTGTTCCGGATAATCGCGGTGTTCACCGAAGACGAGGTTGTTGAGCCACAGCGTCATGCAATCCACCAGGATGCAGCCGTCGTGGCGTGCATGGGCGTAGAGCGCATCGGCCAGATGGACCGGCTCTTCCACCAGCGTCCAGTCGCCCGGCCGGCGGGCGCGATGCAGCGCGATGCGGACTTCCATTTCCTGGTCGGCCTGTTCGGCATCGTGCCGGGCCGTGGCAATGTAGGTGACCGGGCCACGCGTCAGCGCCGCATGATCGGTGGCCAGCTGCTCGGCAAAATGGCTTTTGCCCGAACGCGCGCCCCCCAGCACCAGCGTCAGTTCGCGCGGCGCGGCGGTGCCGGCCTGCGGTTGCGCGGCGGCTTCGGTCGCCGGATCGGCGTCCGTGGCCGCGCCTGCCGAAGCCGGCTCGGACGTGGCCGAGAGATTGAGCGCCTGAGGCGGGGCGTGGGTCTTCATCCCGCGTATTGTAGCCGTCGCATCCCCCGGCCGCATGCATGGATCTTGCAGAGCCATGCCCGGCGGGCCGCGTGCTGTTGCCCCGGCGCTGCTGCCATAATCGCGCGATGCGAAACGATCCTTCTGCCAACCCCTTTCCGTTTGCGGCACGTGCCCTGCGCGGCACCCTGATGGTCCAGGGCACCACGTCCGATGCGGGCAAGAGTACCGTCGTGGCCGGCCTGTGCCGCATCCTGGCGCGCGCGGGCGTGGCCGTGGCCCCGTTCAAGCCGCAGAACATGGCGCTGAACAGTGCGGTTACCGTCGACGGGGGCGAAATCGGGCGCGCCCAGGCGCTGCAGGCCCAGGCGGCAGGCCTGGCGCCCCATACCGACATGAATCCGGTGCTGCTCAAGCCCAGCAGCGACATTGGCGCCCAGGTCATCATCCATGGCCGGGCGCGCATGGACCTGGATGCGCGGGCCTATCACGCCTACAAGCCGCAGGCGATGGCGGCCGTGCTGGAAAGCCACGAACGTCTGAAACAGGCGTACGGCGTGGTGCTGGTGGAAGGCGCGGGCAGCCCCGCCGAGGTGAACCTGCGCGACCGCGATATCGCCAACATGGGCTTTGCCGAGCGCGTGGACTGCCCGGTGGTACTGGTGGCCGATATCGATCGCGGCGGCGTGTTCGCGCACCTGGTGGGCACGCTCGACTGCCTGTCCGAATCCGAGCGTGCGCGCGTGAAGGGTTTCATCATCAACCGTTTTCGCGGCGATATCGCGCTGCTGCAGCCGGGCCTGGACTGGCTGGTGGCGCGCACCGGCAAGCCGGTGTTCGGCGTGCTGCCGTACCTGCACGGGCTGCATCTCGATGCCGAGGACGCCATCGCCAGCGCGCAGGTGGCCAGCCATGACGGCGATGTGCTGCGCGTGATCGTGCCGGTGCTGCCGCGCATTTCAAACCATACCGATTTCGACGCGCTGCGGGCGCACCCGAACGTCGACCTGCAGTTTATTGGCCCCGGCATGCCGATTCCTCCGGCAGACCTGGTGATCCTGCCCGGCAGCAAGAGCGTGCGCGCAGACCTGGCCTTCCTGCGCGCCAACGGCTGGCGCCAGGCGCTGCAGCGGCACCTGCGCTACGGCGGCAAGCTGATGGGCATCTGCGGCGGCATGCAGATGCTGGGGCGTTGCATCCACGATCCCGACGGCCGGGAAGGGCCGGCCGGCACCAGCGATGGGCTGGGCCTGCTCGATTTCGAGACCACGCTGGCGCCCGAGAAGCAATTGCGGCGGGTGTCCGGCAGGCTCGAAGCGGAGGCGGGGGGGGCGGTGGTCCAGGGGTACGAGATCCATCTGGGCGTGACGCACGGGCCGGCGCTGGCGCGCCCCGCGCTGTGGCTGGATTGGGCGGAAGGTTCGGCGGACGCGGGCCGCGCGCCCAGGCCGGACGGCGCCGTGTCAGATGACAACCAGGTGCTGGCTACCTATGTGCACGGTCTGTTCGACCATCCTGAAGCCTGCGGCGCGCTGCTGCGCTGGGCCGGGCTGGAGCGCGCCGAGGGGGTGCATCTGGATGCGCTGCGCGAGGCATCGATCGACCGGCTGGCCGGCAGCATGGCCGAGCATCTCGACCTGCGGGCGATGTTCGCGCCGCTGGTGGCCGCTACGGACCCGGCGCCAGCAGGCTGACCAGTGCGTCGACGTCGTCCCAGCTCACGCGGCGGATGGCGACCATGAGGTCGGTGCCGGGAAACGGATCGTTGAAGCTGTCGGATTCCACGCCGCCCAGGCGCCGGTAGAACTCGCGCGCCTGTGTGTTGCCGTCCAGCACGTAAAGAAACAACGGCTTACCGGGCCACTGGCTGGCGACACGCGTGGCGCAATGCGCCATCAGCGTCTTGCCGTAGCCGCGTCCATGAAACGCCTGCATCACATGGAGATTGTCCAGGTAGATGCCATACCCCGGCTCGGCCAACGGCATCAGGCACGAGAAGCCAGCCGGCTGCCCGTTCACGCGCAGGATGGTGGCTTCCAGCGGTGCCTCGGCGCCTTCCAGCATGCGGGCACGCCAGGTGGCCAGCCGTTCGGCCGGGGCATAGGTTTCCAGATAGTCGGCCGGAATCAGGCCACCATAGGCGTCGCGCCAGCTGTCGGCATGCATGGCGGCTAGCAGGTCGGCGTCGGCCGGGGTGGCGGGAACCAGTTCAATCAGAGGCATGGGCGGGGCAGGGCGGCACTGGATGGGCGCAAGGGAATGACGCGTCCACGATCTTAGCGGCACGCTGCTAGAATCGCGAATTCTTCGCATTTGCATTTGGGCGTTGCCGCACAGATAGGCCGTGAAAGGCACACAAAATGTGAATCGAGCGCCGCAATTTCATAAAAAAGACTCCAATGGTCTCCGGTCGTCTGCGTACCGTCCTCGTCAAGCTGCACCTTTATATCGGGCTGGTTTTCGGCCTGCTGTTCATCATGATGAGCCTGACCGGCACATTGATCTCGTGGCGCGACGACATCGACAAGTGGCTCAATCCAGACTTGTTGCAGGGGGTGTCGGCCACGCGCATCCCGGTGGGCGCGGCTACCGTGGAATCGGTCACGGCCAAGCTGATGGCAGATCCGAAGTACGGCAAGCCCAACCTGCTGATGCTGCCGATCGACGAGCACGACGTGTTCATCGCCTACTACCCGATCAAGGGGCCGGAGGCGATGCCCGGGCGCTCGCGGCAGGTCATGATCGACCCGATCACGCTGGCCGTGAAGGGCGAGCGCCTGTTTGGCGTGCCGGGGGTGTCGCGCCAGCAGATCATGCCGACGCTATTCCACCTGCATCGCTACCTGCTGTCCGGCGACACGGGCAAGACCATCATCGGCGTGACCGGGATGGTGCTGTTCCTCACGGTGCTGCTCGGCGTGGTGCTGTGGTGGCCCAAGATGAAGGTGCGGGCGCTGAAGCAGTCGGTGCGGATCACGCATGGCGGCTCGTGGTCGCGCTTTTTCTACACCTTCCATCGCGCGGGCGGCATCTTTGTGGCGCCAGTGCTGGCCACCATCGCGTTTTCGGGCTGGTATCTGAACCTGCCGAAATGGGTGACACCGATCATCAGCACGGTCATGACCGTGAGCCCGCAGGTGAAGCACCAGTCCGATACGCCGCCGGCCGGCGCCCACGCGATCACGCCGGCCCAGGCCATGACGGCCGCGCAGCAGCAGTTCCCGGGAGCGCAGGTCACGCGCATCAGCCTGCCGCGCAAGCCGGGCGATGCCTACGAGGTGCGGTTGCGTCAGGAGGGCGAACTGCAGGCAGACAGCGGCGCCACGCGGCTGTGGCTCGACGCCTACACCGGCCGCCCGCTGGGCGCGCGGGATCCGCGCGATGCCCAGTCCGGCGACGCCTTTATCCTGTGGCTGTTCCCGCTGCATACGGGCGAGGCGTTCGGTACCTACGGACGCGCGTTCATTACCGCGTTCGGCCTGATGCCGCTGGCATTTGCCGTGACTGGCGTGCTGATCTGGTGGAAACGCCGCAGCGGCCACAAGCGCCATCTGGAGCGGGAAAAAGCCCGGCTGAAGCGGGCTTAGGCATGTGAGGCGGGGGTTTGCTCCCCTCTACTGCATGTGGGAGAGGGGCGCAAGCACTCGGAGAATCTTCAGATTTCCAGGTTGTCGATCAGGCGCGTATTGCCGAGCTTGGCCGCAGTCAGTACCACCAGCGGCTCGCCGGCGGCGAATTCCTCGCGCGTCGGGGCCTGCAGGTTGCTGCGCTTGCGGATCGACACATAGTCGGGATTCCACCCGCGTGCCTGCAGCCGGCCCAGTGCGTCGGCCTCCACGGCCAGCAGATCGACGTTGCCGTTGCCCAGCACGGTGTCGCGCACCTCGTGCAGCGTCTTGTACAGGACCGGCGCTTCCTTGCGCTCGGCTTCGCCCAGGTAACGGTTGCGCGACGACAGCGCCAGGCCGTCTTCGTCCCGCACGGTTTCGGCCGGGATGATGTCCACGGGCAGCGCGAACTGCTGCGCCATGCGCCGTACGATCATCAGCTGCTGGTAGTCCTTCTTGCCGAACACGGCCACGCGCGGCTGCACGCAGCAGAACAGCTTCATCACCACCGTGCACACGCCCTTGAAGAAGCCCGGGCGGAACTCGCCTTCGAGGATGTCGCCCAGGTCGTGCGGCGGCTCCACGCGGTATTCCTGCGGCACCGGGTACATGTCCGACTCGGTCGGCGCGAACAGCACGTAAACGCCTTCGCTCTGCAGCTTTTCCACGTCATCCTGCAGCGTGCGGGGGTACTTGTCGAAATCCTCGTTCGGGCCGAACTGCAGGCGGTTGACGAAGATCGACGCCACCACGGGGTCGCCATGCTGGCGCGCCAGGCGCATCAGCGACAGGTGGCCTTCATGCAGGTTGCCCATGGTGGGGACGAACGCCACGCGGTTCTGACCGCGCAACTGGTCCCGCAACTCCTGGATGGAAGGAATGACTTTCATGAATGTGGTGTGCCGTCGTGGTTGGAGCGTGCCGCTGCGTAGCAGCTGGCGTGCCGGCTCTCTGGGTATGCTTTGGCCGACTGTCGGCGGATTGTAGAGCATCTGCGCCGGTTCGGGCCCGGCGCCCGCGGGGAATTGTTCCGCCGGGTGGAAGGATCAGGCCGGCGTGTACGCCAATCGCACATAAATCGGTGCGAATGGCTCTGCCTGGGTGATCTCGACCAGTGCCTCGCGCGACAGCTCGAGCATGGCGATGAAGTTCACCACCACCACCGGCACGCCCTTGCCGGAGCGGATCGCGTCCTCGAACAGCTCGCTGAATTCCATGAAGCGGGCGTGCTGCAGGCGGCGCAGGATCTGGCTCATATGCTCGCGCACGGACAGTTCCTCGCGCGAGATCTTGTGGTGCTGGTTCAGCTTGGCGCGCTTGAGCACGTCGGCCCAGGCGGACTGCAGGTCCACCGTTTCCACATCGGGAAAACGCTGCACCAGGCTCTGTTCGATATAGACCTGCGAACGCAGGAAGTCGCGGCCCAGCTGCGGCACGGTGTCCAGGCGCTGGGCGGCCAGTTTCATCTGCTCGTATTCCAGCAGGCGGCGCACCAGTTCGGCACGCGGATCCTCGGCCTCTTCGTCGCTGTCGGCCTTCTTGACCGGCAGCAACATGCGCGACTTGATCTCGATAAGCATCGCCGCCATCAGCAGGTACTCGGCCGCCAGTTCCAGGTTGGTCTGGCGGATCTGGTCGACGTACGAAAGATACTGACGCGTCACCTGGGCCATCGGAATGTCCAGGACGTTGAAGTTCTGCTTGCGGATCAGGTACAGCAGCAGGTCAAGCGGGCCTTCGAAGGCCTCCAGGAAGACTTCCAGCGCATCGGGCGGGATGTACAGGTCCTGCGGCAGCTTGAACAGGGGCTCGCCATACAGGCGGGCGAACGCCATCCCGTCGACCATATCGGCCGGATTGGCGCTGGCGCCGACAGGCTGCGCCACGCTGGGCAGCTCGACGGGCAGCGTCAGTTTTTCCTGCGCGCCGGGGTCCAGCGGATCGCTCGGATGCATCGGGATGGTCGTCGGAACGGCCGGCCGATCAGTTGTCGGACGAGTAGACGTACGGCTTCTGGGCCACGCGCGAGGCGTTGGCACGGGCGCGTTCTTCAAGGTCGATCGGGGTCTTGTCCCACAGCAGGCCGCGGCCTTCGCGCTGCTCCGCTTCCAGCGACGGGCGCTCCTGCTTGAGCGTCTTCAGGAACTGGGTGATATCCGATTCGTACATGGCCATGATGAAACCTGTGCCCTCTGGGCGGCGTTGGGGGTGACGGGGCAAGATTTTACCGTATCGGCAAGCCCCGCTGCCGGCGCGGGTGCCGGAAACCTGAATTTTGGCGTCGGGATGGCCTTGCGGCCCCAGTGGTGTGGTCAAATAGCGACTTGATTCGGGAGCCACAAGGACGGATGACGACTGCTTTGGGCCGCTTGGCCGCACAGCCCGCCCCAGCCAAGGCGCCAGGCACCCGCGGCGGTGCCCGCCGGTTTTCGCGCATGGCAGCCACCCGCGTCGCCCCCCATGCCGCAGCGCTGGCCGTCGCCCTGATGCTGCTGGTGGCCCCCTGGCTGCCCGCCCATGCCGCCAAGGCCCAGTACAAGGTCGAGATCGACGCGCCCAAGGGGCTCAAGGACATTCTCGAAGAGCATCTCGACCTGTCGCGCTACACCACGCGCACCGATATTTCCGACGACCAGTTCCAGTACATGGTGGAGACCGTGGGCGACCAGGTGCGCCAGTTCGCTTCCACTGAAGGCTGGTTCGACCCGGTCACCAAGGCCACCGTGGAAGGCGAAGGCGACCATCGCGTGGTCCATATCAGCGTGGACCCTGGCGCCCGCACCGTGATCAGGCGCGTGGATGTCGATGTAAGTGGCCCGGCCGCCACTCAATCGCCCGAGCAGGTGGAGCAGATGCGCAAGAAGTGGGGCCTGCCCGTGGGCAATCCATTCCGGCAGGCCGACTGGGACAAGGCCAAGGAAGACGCGCTGGTGCAGCTGCAGAGCAAGAGCTACTACGGCGCGCGGCTGGCGTCGTCGCAGGCGCGCATCGAACCCGACGAACAGGCGGCCGACCTGCGCGCCAAATACGAAAGCGGCCCGGCCTATGTGCTCGGGCCCCTTGAGATCGAGGGCACGCGCCGCTACCCGGCCCAGATCATCCGCAACGTGAATCCGCTGAGCGAGGGCGAGCCCTACCGCGTGGAACGGCTGCTGGAGTTCCAGCGCGCCATCCAGAACCAGCCGTATTTCTCGAACGTGCAGGTGGAATTGCAGGAGCCGCCCGCCGCCACGTCGGCCGAGGCCGCGGCGCAGCAGCAGACCGTAACGGCGCCGGTCAAGGTGAAGGTACGCGAATATCCCACGCACCGGCTCAGTTCCGGCGTCGGCTTCACCACCGATACCGGCGCGCAGGTGGAAGGCCGCTATTCGTACTACAACCTGTTCAACCGCGCCTGGGTGCTCGACACGCAGGCCCGGATCGAACAGAAGCGCCAGTACGGGTTTGTGGAAATGGCGATGCCGCCAGATCCGCACACCTACCGTAACAGTGTCTATACCAGCTACGAACGCCTGATCGACGTCGAGAGCACCGACACGAAGAGCTGGCGCGCGGGCCTGAAGCGCTCGCGTTCGCGCGAAAAGTACGACACCACGGTGTCGCTGGACTTCTACTACGACGTGCTGACGCCATACGGCGAGGCGTCGCAATATTCGAAGGCGCTGGTGCCGGCTTTCGCGTGGACGCGCCGCGACGTGGACAACCCCGTGTTCCCGCGCCGGGGCAACGTGATCAACACCCAGATCGGCGTGGCGGCCAAGGGCCTGCTCAGCGACGCCACGTTCCTGCGCGTGTACGGCCGGATCCGCCAGTACGTGCCGGTGGGCAACCGCGACCTGTTTGTGGCGCGGCTGGAGCTGGGCGCCGACATGACGTCGAACGATCCGTCGCTGATTCCGGCCACGCTGCGCTTCCGCGCGGGCGGTACCGATTCGATCCGTGGCTACAGCTACCAGTCGATCGGCACGCCGTCCGGCCAGAGCGTGCTGCCCGCGCGTTACCTGGGCACGGGCAGCCTGGAGTACCAGTACTGGTTCAAGCCCGAATGGGGCGCGGCGGTGTTCTGGGACATGGGTACCGCCACCAATAACCTGAACGGCATCACGATCTACCACGGCGTGGGCGTGGGCGCGCGCTGGCGCAGCCCGGTGGGGCCGGTGCAACTTGACGTCGGCTACGGCATCCAGCAGAAGCAGTTCCGCCCGCATATCTCGCTGGGGGTGGCGTTCTGATGAGCATGCCGGACATGCCGCCCGTGCCGCGCGAGGATCGCGACAAGCCCCGCCAGCCCCGCCGTCCGCGCCGCCGGATCTGGAAGGTGCTGGCCTGGCTGGCGGGCATCCTGCTGGTAGTGGTGATCGCGCTGGTCGCCACCGCCGTGACGGCGCTGCGCACCGAGACCGGCACGCGCCATCTCTGGAACATCGCCACGCGGCTGTCCGCGGGGATGCTCGCCGGCCAGTTCGATGGCGGCACCGTGACCAGCGGGCTGCGGCTGCACGATGTGGTGTTCGCCAGCGGCGATACGCGCGTCGCCATCGACCGGATCGATACGAAGTGGGAAATATCGTGGTCGCCCGCGCGGCTGCATGTGGCATGGCTCAAGCTGGGCAAGATCGACGCACGCCTGCCCGCTTCCGCACCGAGCACCGAGCCTGCGAAGATGCCGCAGTCGCTGGAGCTGCCGCTGGCCGTCGACGTGGATACGCTGACCGTCAGCGAACTGTCGCTGCTGCAGGGGCCGGCGGCCACGTCGAGCCCGCTGGTGCTGTCGGACCTCTCGGGCGCGCTGCACAGCGACGGCCAGCGCCATCGCGTGGTCGTGGACAAGCTTGTCACGCCGTACGGCAAGCTGCAGGCCAATGCGCAGATCGGCGGCAAGACGCCGTTCCCGTTGTCGGCCGAAGCGCTGCTGGAGGGCCGGTGGAAGGAAGAGGCCTATGCGGTGTCCGCCACCGCCAACGGATCGCTGGCAGAACTGCGGGCCGAGCTGGAAGCCAATGGCGACCGCATCCGGGCGCGCGGCAATGCCGACGTGACGCCGTTCGGCAAGGTGCCGTTCACGCACCTGGTTGTCGATGGCGAACGCATCAATCCGCGCCTGTTCAGCCCGACCGCGCCACAGGCCAACCTGACCGTCCATGCGGAGCTGCGCCCGGTGGAATCGGTGCCGCCTCCGCCAGAGGTTGCAAAGCCCAAGCCCGGCGAATCGACCGCCAGCGCAGTGGCCGCCGCATCGGCCGCGTCGGCGTCGGCGCCCGTGCCCACGCCGGCCGCCCCCACGAAGAACCCGCTGGCCGTGGCGGGCGAAGTCACCCTCCGCAACCTGGAGCCCGGCCCGATCGACAAGGAACGCCTGCCCGTGCATGCCGTACAGGCGCGCGTCGAACTGAGCGAACTGACGCAGACGCTGCGCGATGTGCGGATTACCCTGCCGGGCCGGGCCGCGATCGTCGGCCAGGGCACGCTGCGCGAAGGGCGTGGCGGGTTCGATCTCGATGTCCGGCATCTCGACGCCGCCGCGCTGCATACGGGCATGGTGGCTACGAACCTGTCCGGCCCGGTGATCCTGCGCCTGGAGCCCGGCCGCCAGAGCGTGGCGCTGGACGTGGCGGGCGGCGAGATCAAGCTGTTCGCCGACGCCCGGATCGATGAAGACGCGGTCACGCTGACAGCGCTGCGCGCGGGCCTGGGCAGCGGCACGCTGACCGCGGACGGCAAGCTCGGGCTGAAGGACCAGCAAGCCTTCGACTTCAAGGGCAAGCTGGCCAACTTCGACCCGGCGCGGCTGGCCAAGGTGGCGCCGGGGCGGATCAACGCCGAGTTCTCGACCAAGGGCTCGCTGGCGAAAGTGCTACGCGTGGCGCTCGATTTCGCGCTGGGCGAGAGCGAATATGCGGGATTGCCGATGACCGGCAACGGCAAGGTGCGCCTGGAAGGCGAGCGGCTGCTGCCGAGCCAGGCGTCACTGCTGATGGCCGGCAACCAGGTGAACCTGAACGGCAGCTTTGGCGCTCGCGGAGACAGCCTGAAGGTCAACATCGACGCGCCGCAGCTGGATCGCCTGAAGTTCGGCGTCGGCGGCCACGCCAAGTTGGATGCCGTGGTCACCGGCACGCTGAAGAAGCCCGAGGTGGTGGGCGACTACAGCGCCCAATCTCTGGTTGTGGGGCCGCACAAGGTTGCCAGCGCCAACGGCCATGTGGAACTGCGTGGCGGGCTGGACGGCACGCTGTCGGCGCAACTGGCTGCGCGCGATTACCACGGGCCGCAGGCCACGATCCGCACCCTCGATGCCAACCTGAGCGGCACGCAGGCCAGCCACACCTTCGACGCCAAGGCTGCCGGCACGATGCATGAACGCCCGCTGCAGCTGTCGCTGTCGGGGCAGGGTGCCTGGCGCGGCGACCAGGGCTGGACCGGCACGATCCGCACGCTTGACGAGCGGGGCACGGCCAACGTCAGGCTCGTCTCGCCCACCCAGCTGATGGTGGCGGATCGCCATATCCGGCTGGGCCAGACGCGGCTGCAGTTCGACCGCGCGACCATGAGCATCGAAGGCTTCGAATTCGATCATGGCCGTATCCGCACGCAGGGCAATTTCAATGGCGTGGAAGTGGGCAACATCATCAAGCTGATGGAGACGTTCACCGGGGAATCGCAGCCGGTGCGCTCGGACCTGGTGCTCGATGGCGGCTGGAACCTGAACCTTGCCGAGACCGCCAGCGGGTTTGCCGAAATCCGGCGGCGCAGCGGCGATGCGTCGGTCAATGCGGGACGGGGCTGGACCACGCTGGGCCTGGGCGAGACCGCGCTGCGGGCGGACTTCAGCGGCAATCGCGTGACGCTGCGCGGCGGCTCCACATCGCAACGGATCGGCAAGGTGGCCGTCGATGCGTCGGCGGGGCTGGTCAGCGAACAGGGCCTGCTGACCGTGGGTCCGGGGTCGACGCTCGGCGGCACGGTCACTGCCGACATCCCGCGCCTGAAATCGCTGGAGGCGCTCAGTGGTCCGCAATACGCGCTCGAAGGCAAGCTGGCGGCGGCCCTGCAGCTGGCCGGCACGGTGGGCAGCCCGCTGCTGACGGGCGCCATCGACGGCAGCGGCATCGGCATCACGCTCTATGACCTGGGCATCCGGCTGACCGATGGCGAGGTTCACGTGGTGCTGGACCAGAACACCGTGGAACTGAAGCAGGTGCGGTTCCGTGGCGGCGACGGCACGCTGACGGCCACCGGCGCGGTGAAGCTGGGCGAGACCGATCCGAACCTGACCGGCCGCATCGTCGCGGACAAGCTGCAGCTGTTTGCCAGCCCCGAGCGTACGCTGATCGTGTCCGGCGAGGCTGGCATCGCCAACGAGAACAAGCTGATCGCCATTCGTGGCAAGTTCCGCGTGGATCGTGGCCTGTTCGACCTGCCCAAGGCCAGCGCGCCGGTGCTGGGCGACGATGTGGTGGTGGTGCGCCGCAAGGACGAGCGCGAACTGAAGACCGCCGCCACGCCGGTGGTGCCCGAATCCAAGCCGGCCAGCCGTTTCAGCCCGCTGATCGACGTGACGATCGACCTGGGCGACAGCTTCCGCTTCCGCGGGGCTGGCGCCGATATCCTGCTGGCCGGCCAGCTTGGCATCAAGAGCGAACCGCTGGCGCCGATGCGCGCAACGGGCACCGTGCGCGTGGTGGAGGGCACTTACGAGGCCTTTGGCCGCAAGCTCGACATCGACCGGGGCACGATCAACTTCAACGGCCCGGTGGACAACCCGAACATGTTTATCCGCGCCCTGCGCCGCAACCAGGAGGTGGAGGCTGGCGTGGAAGTCACGGGCACGGTGCGGCTGCCGCGCGTGCGGCTGGTGTCGGAGCCGAACGTGCCGGACGAGGACAAGCTGTCGTGGCTGATGTTTGGCTACGGCGCCGAAAGTGCCGGGTCCAGCCAGCAGCGCCAGCTTAGTGGCGGCGCGATTGGTGGCGCGGCGCTGGGCATGATCGGTGGCAAGGCCGGCAAGAGCGTGGTGTCGCATTTCGGTATCGACGAATTCTCGATCGGCCCCAGCACGGCCGGCCTGAACGACCAGCAGGTGGTGAGCATCGGCAAGGCGGTGTCCGACCAGATTTCGGTCGGCTACGAGCAAAGCCTGACGTCGGCGTCGAACGTGGTGAAACTGACCTGGGCGTTCTCGCGGCGCTGGTCGCTGATTGCCAAGGGCGGATCGATCAACGGCCTTTCGGTGCTGTTCAACCGCCGGTTCAACAATTGGGATACGCTGTTTGCCGGCGATTCGGGCCGGCGCAGGAATGCCGCGGCCGACGCCACCGTGGAAGGCGCCAGCGCACCCGTCGGCGATCCCGTCGAAGCCATCAAACGATGAAGCCAATCCTTGCGAGGCTTGCAATGCCACCCTTCAACCACGCGTCTCGCAGACGCCTTGCCGCCATGGGACTGATTGCCAGCCTGCTTGCCCTGTTCGGATGCGACCAGCAAAAGGTCGACGAAGCCATGAAGAAGGCGAAATCGGTCGCCACCGACACCTGGAACAGCGTCAAGCCCGACAGCCAGCTGTTCAAGGGCATCGAGATCGGCAAATCCACCGAGGATGATGTGCGGCGCCAGGCCGGCAAGCCCGAGATCGTCTGGGAAGAACCGGACGGCGGCCGCCGCCTGGAATACCCGCGCGGCCCCGAAGGCGCCACGACCTGGATGGTGACGACCAACGCCGATGGCACCGTGCGCGCGATCGAGCAGGTGCTGACGGCCGAGAATTTCGCAAAGGTACGACCCGGCATGAACAAGGACCAGATCCGCCGGATGCTGGGCAAGCCGACCAAGGTGGAGGCGTTCCGCCTCAAGCAGGAAGAAGTCTGGGGCTACCGCTGGTTTGAAAGCCCGACGGATCGGGCCTTCTTCAACGTGCATTTCAACAACGACGGCACGGTAACCACCACGTCACGCAGCGACGATCCGTCGAAGCGGCAGGGCGGCTGAATGACCAGCTGAGGTATTGAGGGATTTTGCGCCCCTCCCGCAGGGCGGGGGAGGGGGCAACAACAGCAGAAGAGCGCCAGATCAGCGAATGCGCATGCCCGGTACGGCGCCGCTGTGCGGCTCCAGGATGTACAGGCCCGGATTGGCCTTCTCATCCGCGGCCGACGCGGCCAGCACCATGCCTTCGGACATGCCGAACTTCATCTTGCGCGGCGCCAGGTTGGCGACCACCACGGTCAGCTTGCCCACGAGTTGCTCGGGCGTGTAGGCCGACTGGATGCCCGAGAACACGTTGCGCGTCTTGCCTTCGCCCAGGTCCAGCGTCAGCTGCAGCAGCTTGTTCGAACCTTCCACCTTCTGGCATTCGACGATCTTGGCCACGCGGAGGTCGATCTTCGCGAAGTCGTCGATGGTGATCGTGTCGCCGATCGGCTCGATCGAGGCCGACGAGGCAGCATCGGCGGCGGGAGCGGCGCCCGAAGCCTGCAGCGATTCCTTGTTGGCGGCCAGCAGTGCGTCAATCTGCTTGGTGTCCACGCGCGTCATCAGGTGCTGGTACGCCTGGATCGGACGGTCGGCGGATAGCTGCTTGTCGATGCCACGCCAGTCGAGCGGCTCGATGTTCAGGAACGACTCCACGCCGGCGGCCATGGTCGGCACCACGGGCTTCAGGTAGACGGTCAGCAGGCGGAACGCCTCGAGCGAGACCGAGCACGCAGCGTGCAGGGCATCGCGCTTGCTTTCGTCCTTTGCCAGTTCCCACGGCTTGTTGGTGTCGACGAACGCGTTCACGGCGTCGGTCAGCTCCATCACCAGGCGCAGCGCCTTGCTGTACTCGCGGCCTTCGTAGAAGGCGGCCACCTGCGGCGCGGCCTGGCGCAGCTGCTCCAGCAGCGGGTTGGCCAGCGCGGCCTCGTTGACCTTGCCGTCGAAGCGCTTGACCAGGAAGCCGGCAGCGCGGCTGGCAATGTTCACGTACTTGCCGATCAGGTCGCTGTTCACGCGGGCGACAAAGTCGTCCAGATTCAGGTCCAGGTCTTCCATGCTCGCGTTGAGCTTGGCGGCGAAGTAGTAACGCAGCCATTCCGGGTTCATCCCGGTGTCGATGTAGCTCTGCGCGGTGATGAACGTCCCGCGCGACTTGCTCATCTTGGCGCCGTCCACGGTCAGGAAGCCGTGCGCGAACACGTTGGTCGGGGTGCGATAGCCCGAGAACTTGAGCATCGCGGGCCAGAACAGCGTGTGGAAGTACAGGATGTCCTTGCCGATGAAGTGGTACTGCTCGGCGGTCGAATGCGGGCCAACCCAGGCGTCGAAGTCGATGCCGCGCTTCGCTGCCAGGTTCTTGAAGCTGGCGTAATAGCCGATCGGGGCGTCCAGCCACACATAGAAGTACTTGCCCGGCGCGCCCGGGATCTCGAAGCCGAAGTAGGGCGCGTCGCGCGAGATATCCCAGTCGGACAGCGTCGAGGCCTCGCCTTCGGCGCCCAGCCATTCCTGCATCTTGTTGCTGGCTTCGGGCTGGGCCAGGTCGGCCACCCATTCGCGCAGGAACGTCTCGCAGCGCGGATCGGACAGCTTGAAGAAGAAATGCGTCGACGACTTGCGCACCGGCGTGGCGCCCGACACCACCGAGTACGGGTTCTTCAGGTCGGTCGGCACGTAGGTGGTGCCGCATACTTCACACGAATCGCCGTACTGGTCCTTGGCGCCGCACTTCGGGCACTCGCCCTTGATGAAGCGATCCGGCAGGAACATGTTCTTGACCGGGTCGAAGAACTGCTCGACATCGCGCTCGGCAATCAGGTCCTGGCCCTTCAGCGACAGGTAGATCTTCTCGCAGAGTTCGCGGTTTTCCTCGGCGTCGGTGCTGTAGTAATTGTCGAACGACACCAGGAAGCTGTCGAAATCGCGCTTGTGCTCGGTCCAGACGCGGTCGATCAGCTGCTTGGGCGTGATGCCTTCCTTTTCCGCACGCAGCATGACCGGGGTGCCATGGGTGTCGTCGGCGCCGACGTAGTAGACCTCGTTGCCCATCATGCGCTGGAAGCGCACCCAGATGTCGGTCTGGATGTACTCCACCAGATGGCCGATATGGATCTGGCCGTTGGCGTACGGCAGGGCAGAGGTAACGAGAATGCGGCGTGCGGTCATGAAAAGAGCCGTTCAGTGGGTGTCGGTGCGCGCCCGGCGGCTGCCGGACGAAGGAACCGGCTATTTTAGCAACTGCCCGCGCAGATTGCTCGGATTGGCGTCGAACGCGGCACAATCGGCGCCCAATCTCGCTGAAATGGCACGTCAAATGCCCGCATCGGGAGTCAAACGGGCAAAAAAAAGCGCCGGTTAGGTACCGGCGCAGCTTTCCACAACGGAAAAGGAGGAGAAATCAGGTACCGCCCGGGAGGTCAGCCACCCATCGCGAGCCAGCAACGGTGGCAAGCGGTACCTGAACTCTATGACTGGTCACCCCGAAATTGGTTTCAAGAAAATTTCGACGCGACGATTTTGTGCCCGTCCGGCCTCGGTGGCGTTGTCCGCCACGGGCTGGGTCTGGCCCCGTCCTTCGGCCGTCAGGCGGTTGCGCGCCACGCCGTGGTCACCCAGGTAGGCGGCCACGCTCTGGGCGCGGCGTTGCGACAGCTGCATGTTGTAGCTCGGGTTGCCGGTGCTGTCGGTATGGCCCACGACGTTGGCGGCCACATCCTGGTGCTGGCCCAGTGTCTGCGAGACCTGGTCCAGCACGTTGCGGAACGACGGCTTGATCGTGGCGCTGTCGGTATCGAACGTCACCTGGCTCGGGATATTGACCTTCAGCGAGCCGTCCGGCTGCTCAGTGATCTGCGTGCCGGTGCCGGCGGTGTCCTTGTTCAGCTTGCCGCGGATGGCATTCCAGTTGTAGCCGGTAGCGCCGCCCAGCGCGCCGCCCACGGCAGCGCCGACCAGCGTGCCCGTGGTGTTGCCGCCGATCAGGTTGCCCAGCCCCGCCCCCACGGCCGCGCCTACGCCGGTGCCGACCGCGGTATGGGTCTGCTGTTCGGTGGCGCATCCTGCCAGGGCCGCAGCGGCGACGATCGAGACGGTAACGAGCTTGAGGTTCATGCTTTCTCCTTCTGGTGATACCCGTAAATGTTTGGCCAACGCCATGTCGCATGGTAACGCCTGCCGCCAGAGGGCGGCCGGGGCGCGACAAGTTTCAACATGCGTATGAAAAACGCTCAGGGTCTTCCACGCGCTGACGCACATGGCCGGAGCGCCGGTAGGCCGGCGCACTACAATAGGCAGATGGCGCCAGCCGCACAAGCCCAGGAGTGTGAGAGATGTAAATGTCTGTAAATCCACACTTAACCAAGGGTTAAATCAGAAGGCGTGCCACGGTCTGCGCGGACCTGCTACCGTGGCCCCTGCCGGATGGCGTTCTTTTGCTACATTACGCGCCTCGCATCCCCCACTATTTCATTCCAAGAGCGGAGTCTGTCTTGAGCCTCACCATTGAACAGGTAACCGAAGTCCTGCGTACGGTCATCGATCCCAACACGGGCAAGGACCTTGTCTCCACGCGGTCGGCGCGCAACGTGCGGGTCGACGGCAGCAACGTGTCCGTGGAGGTGGAGCTTGGCTATCCGGGCAAGAGCCAGTTCGACCTGATCCGCAACCTTGTGACCGATGCCGTGCGCAAGCTCGATGCCGCGGCCAATGTCAGCGTGGCGGTGTCGATGAAGATCGTCGCCCACGCGGTGCAGCGCGGCGTGAAGCTGCTGCCCGGCGTGCGCAACGTGATCGCCGTGGCATCGGGCAAGGGCGGCGTGGGCAAGTCCACGACGGCCGTGAACCTGGCCCTGGCCCTGGCCGCCGAGGGCGCGCGCGTGGGCATGCTGGATGCCGATATCTATGGCCCGAGCCTGCCGATGATGCTGGGCATCAGCGGCCGCCCCGAATCCACCGACGGCCAGACCATGATGCCGCTGCAGGGCCACGGCCTGCAGGCCAATTCCATCGGGTTCCTGATCGAACAGGACAATCCGATGGTCTGGCGCGGCCCGATGGTGACCTCCGCGCTGGAGCAGCTGCTGCGCCAGACCAACTGGAGCGACCTGGACTACCTGATCGTCGACATGCCGCCGGGCACCGGCGATATCCAGCTGACGCTGTCGCAAAAGGTGCCGGTCACCGGTGCCGTGATCGTGACCACGCCCCAGGACATCGCGCTGCTGGACGCCCGCAAGGGTCTCAAGATGTTCGAGAAGGTCGGCATCCCGATCCTCGGTATCGTCGAGAACATGGCGGTCTACTGCTGCCCGAACTGCGGCCATACCGAACATATCTTCGGCGCCGGCGGTGCCCAGAAAATGAGCAGCGAATACAGCGTGGACGTGCTGGGCAGCCTGCCGCTGAACCTGTCGATCCGCGAACAGGCCGATTCGGGCCGTCCTACCGTGGTAGCCGAACCCGATGGCCCGATCGCCGAGATCTACCGCGAAGTGGCGCGCAAGGTGGCCATCAAGGTTGCCGACAAGGCGCGCGACATGAGCAACAAATTCCCGAGCATCGTCGTCCAGAACACCTGAGCGCCTGCCGGACAGCCAAAAATGGGAGGCTGTCCGACATTGTGGTGCCGGGCGCCTGTCCTACAATCCACACGGCAGTCGACGTTCACGCGCGGGCATCGCGCATACAAGCAAGAAGAGGAGGAACGGCATGAAACGTGTACTTTTCGGATTGACGGTAGGGGCTGCCGCGGTGCTGGCAGCCGGATGCGCGCAGACGGACAAGAGCCCTTCGGCGGCGCCCACGGCCAGCGCCGCCATGGCCGCCCCGGGTGCCACCCGGGCCGCCGCCCCGCTGGCGCCCAAGAGCGGCACCAATACGGGCGGGCGCGTCACGTTCGAGCAGCAGCCGGGCGGCGGCGTGATGGTGGTGGTGGCGGTGACGGGCCTGCCGCCAGGCACCACGCATGGCTTCCATATCCACGAAAAGGGAGATTGCTCGGCGCCGGACGCCATGAGCGCGGGAGGCCACTTCAACCCGGGCACCAAGCCGCATGGCCAGATGTCGATGCCTGACCATCATGCCGGCGACATGAACAACCTGACGGCCGACTCCGCCGGCAACGCGCGTGCGCAGTTCGTGATGAGCGACGTGACCGTGGGAGCAGGCCCGAACAGCGTGGTAGGCCGCGCGGTGGTCGTCCACAAGGACCCGGACGACTATCGCACACAGCCCACGGGCAATTCGGGTGGCCGCATCGCTTGCGGCGTGATCGCGGCGACCTGATTGGCGGCACCTGGCTGGTACGTGGCGCGCGACCTGACCGGCCGCGCGGCCGCTTCCGGCGGCCCTTTTCCCGTCCGGCGGGAGAAGGGCGCCCGGCCTTGACCGCCTGCGCCGGGTGCGTGCCGCGAATGGTTGTACAATGCGCCCCATTCCAGCGGCGCCGGGTATGGCCGGCCAGCCGTCCGACCATCCTGCCACGTCTATATGAGCATCAAATCCGACAAGTGGATCCGCCGCATGGCGGAACAGCACGGCATGATCGAACCGTTCGAGCCCGGCCAGGTGCGGGAATCGGACGGGCGCAAGATCGTTTCCTATGGCACGTCGAGCTACGGCTACGACATCCGGTGCGCCGACGAATTCAAGATCTTCACGAACATCAACAGCACGATCGTCGATCCAAAGAACTTCGACGAGAAGTCGTTCGTGGACTTCAAGGGTGACGTTTGCATCATCCCGCCGAACTCGTTCGCGCTGGCCCGCACGATGGAGTACTTCCGGATTCCGCGCAGCGTGCTGACCATCTGCCTGGGCAAGAGCACGTACGCGCGCTGCGGCATCATCGTCAACGTGACGCCGTTCGAGCCCGAGTGGGAAGGCTATGTGACGCTGGAGTTCTCGAACACCACGCCGCTGCCCGCCAAGATCTACGCCGGCGAGGGCTGCGCGCAGGTGCTGTTCTTCGAATCGGACGAGGTCTGCGAGACCTCGTATGCGGACCGCGGCGGCAAGTACCAGGGCCAGCACGGTGTCACGCTGCCGAAGACCTGACGGCCTGTCATTTTCCTGCCTCACAATTCCGGCGTGTGAATCGCGCCGGTGGCGCCGCCGGGCACAACCGCCCGCGGGCCAGACCTGACGAACGAGCCACATGTCGCCGCTGCGGGAACCTCCCGCCGGCCATGTGGCTCAAGTCTTTACAAGCACCCTCATCAAGGATTGCCCGATGAAATTCCGCTTCCCCGTCATCATCATCGATGAAGACTTCCGTTCCGAGAACATTTCCGGCTCGGGCATTCGCGCACTGGCCGAGGCCATCGAGCGCGAGGGCATGGAAGTGATGGGTCTGACCAGCTATGGCGACCTGACATCGTTCGCCCAGCAGGCCAGCCGGGCGTCCACGTTCATCGTGTCGATCGACGACGACGAGTTCGTGCGCGCCGACGACCAGCCCGAAGCCGCCGCCATCGAGAAGCTGCGCGCGTTCGTGAACGAGGTGCGTCGCCGCAATACGGACCTGCCGATTTTCCTGTACGGCGAAACGCGCACTTCGCGTCACATTCCGAACGATATCCTGCGCGAGCTGCACGGCTTCATCCACATGTTCGAGGACACCCCCGAATTCGTGGCGCGCCACATCATCCGCGAAGCCAAGGTCTACCTGGACACGCTGGCCCCGCCGTTTTTCAAGGCGCTGATCGACTACGCGCAGGACAGCTCGTACTCGTGGCACTGCCCGGGCCATTCGGGCGGCGTGGCGTTCCTGAAGAGCCCGGTGGGCCAGGTATTCCACCAGTTCTTTGGCGAGAACATGCTGCGCGCCGATGTCTGCAATGCCGTGGAAGAGCTGGGCCAGCTGCTGGACCACACCGGCCCGGTGGCGGCATCGGAGCGCAATGCCGCGCGCATCTTCAACTCGGACCACATGTTCTTCGTGACCAACGGCACGTCGACGTCGAACAAGATGGTATGGCACGCCAACGTGGCCCCGGGCGACATCGTGGTGGTGGACCGCAACTGCCACAAGTCGATCCTGCATGCGATCATGATGACCGGCGCGATCCCGGTGTTCCTGATGCCGACGCGCAACCACTACGGCATCATCGGCCCGATTCCGAAGAGCGAGTTCGATCCGGAGACCATCCGCAAGAAGATCGAGAACCATCCGTTCGCCAGCAAGGCCAAGAACCAGAAGCCGCGCATCCTGACGATCACCCAGGGCACGTACGACGGCGTGCTGTACAACGCCGAGCAGATCAAGGAAATGCTGACGTCGGAAATCGACACGCTGCATTTCGACGAAGCCTGGCTGCCGCACGCTGCGTTCCACGACTTCTATCGCGACATGCACGCGATCGGCCGCGACCGTCCGCGCAGCAAGGACGCGCTGGTATTTGCCACGCAGTCCACGCACAAGCTGCTGGCCGGCCTGTCGCAGGCATCGCAGATCCTGGTGCAGGATTCCGAGACGCGCAAGCTTGACCGCTACCGCTTCAACGAGGCCTACCTGATGCATACCTCGACGAGCCCGCAGTACTCGATCATTGCCTCGTGCGACGTCGCCGCGGCCATG
Source organism: Cupriavidus sp. D384 (assembly GCF_001652915.1). GTDB lineage: Bacteria > Pseudomonadota > Gammaproteobacteria > Burkholderiales > Burkholderiaceae > Cupriavidus. Next base: position 5,068 of record NZ_BBQI01000009.1, on the reverse strand, counting down.
ATGGAAGCGCCGGGCGGCACCGCGCTGGTCGAGGAAAGCATTGCCGAGGCGCTGGATTTCCGCCGCGCCGTGCGCAAGGTCGAGGCCGACTACGACGTCGTGAACAATGGCGACTGGTGGTTCAAGGTCTGGGGCCCGGATACGCTGGCCGAGGAAGGCGTGCCCGACCGCGACGAATGGATGCTCCAGGCCAACGAGCGCTGGCACGGCTTCGGCGACCTGGCCGATGGCTTCAACCTGCTGGACCCGATCAAGGCCACGATCATCACCCCGGGCCTGGACGTGGACGGCGAGTTCAGCGAACGCGGCATCCCGGCGGCCATCGTCACCAAGTACCTGGCCGAGCACGGCATCATCATCGAGAAGACGGGCCTGTACTCGTTCTTCATCATGTTCACGATCGGCATTACCAAGGGCCGCTGGAACTCGCTGGTGACCGAGTTGCAGCAGTTCAAGGACGACTACGACCAGAACCAGCCGCTGTGGCGTGTGCTGCCCGAGTTCGTGGGCAAGTATCCGCAGTACGAGCGGATGGGCCTGCGCGACCTGTGCGATGCCATCCACAGCGTGTACAAGGCCAACGACGTGGCCCGCGTGACCACCGAGATGTACCTGTCGGACATGGAACCGGCGATGAAGCCGTCGGATGCCTGGGCGATGATGGCGCACCGCGAGATCGAGCGCGTGCCCGTGGACGAGCTGGAAGGCCGCGTGACTGCCATCCTGCTGACGCCGTATCCGCCGGGCATTCCGCTGCTGATCCCGGGCGAACGCTTCAACCGCACCATCGTGCAGTACCTGAAGTTCGCGCGCGAGTTCAACAAGCTGTTCCCGGGCTTCGAGACCGATATCCACGGCCTGGTGGAAGACGAGATCGACGGCCAGACTGCGTACTTCGTGGACTGCGTGAAGCAGTAAGGGTTTCGCGCTTCCTCAATGAAAAACCCCCGTGCCGCGAGGCCGGGGGTTTTTGTTTGGGCGTGGTCTGTTGGGAGAGGCTTTGCCCTCTCCCCCGCCCCTCTCCCGCAAGCGGGCGAGGGGACAACACCAGGGGGAACATCAAGGTCTGCCGGTTTGCTCCTACTTGCTCTTCTCGAACTGGAACTGCGGCGCCGCCGGCTCGCTGTCGGTGCTGCTGCCCGGCAGTTCCAGCGTACCCGGCGTCGATGCCCCTCCGCCCGGTTTGCTCTCTTCCCCGCCTAGCGGAATGCTGACTTCGGCGGAATTACTATGCTTGAGCGACCCCTTGTCGAGCAGCCCGGTCACCATGCCCGGCCAGAACATCACCAGCAGCACCATGATGAGCTGCAGGCCGACCCAGGGCAGCGCGCCCCAGTAGATGTCCGAACTCTTCACTTCCTTCGGCGCGATGCCGCGCAGGTAGAACAGCGCGAAGCCGAACGGCGGGTGCATGAACGACGTCTGCATGTTCACGCACAGCATCACGCCGAACCAGACCAGCGCGGCCGTGGCAGCCGCCTCGGGGTTGCCGCCCATCGAATCGGCCACCACGGGCGCCAGGACCTTGACCGCCACCGGGGCAAGCATCGGCACCACGATGAACGCGATCTCGAAGAAGTCCAGGAAGAAAGCCAGGAAGAAGATGAACAGGTTGACCACGATCAGGAAGCCGATCCAGCCGCCTGGCAACGAGGTGAACAGGTGTTCGACCCACGCGCCGCCATCCACGCCCTGGAACACAACCGAGAAGCAGGTGGAACCGATCAGGATGAACACCACCATCGCCGTGATCCGGGCGGTGGACTGGTACGCCTCGACAATCAGCAGGCGCAGTTCGGTCAGCTGTCCGGCGCGGATCAGCAGCCAGAGCACCACCAGGTAGGCTACGGCCAGCGGAATCCGGAACGCATGCGAACCGAACGCGAACACGCCGACGGCCGCCGCCACCAGCGTGGCGCCGATGCCGATACGGTAGACATTGCGGTCGATCCGGTTGAAGCCCTTGTCGCGGATCACGGCCAGCACCAGCGCGCCGACGGCGCCCATCGCACCCGATTCGGTCGGGGTGGCGATGCCCAGCATGATCGTGCCCAGCACCAGGAAGATCAGCACCGCGCAGGGGATGATGCCGCGCAGGCACTTGGCCCACAGCGCCCAGCCGCGCAGCGTGCGGGCTTCGGGCGGCACAGGCGGCAGCCAGTCGGGCTTGATGCGGGTCAGGACGAAGGTGTAGAGCGCGAACAGTGCGATCTGCACGACCGAAGGGCCCCACGCGCCCAGGTACATGCTGCCCACGTCGGCGCTGCCCATCGGCGTCTTGAGCTGGTCGGCCAGTACCACCAGCACCAGCGACGGCGGCACCAGCTGCGTGATCGTGCCCGATGCGGCCAGCACGCCCGTGGCGTACTTCATGTTGTAGCGGTAGCGCATCATCACGGGCAGCGAGATCATCGCCATGGCGATCACCTGCGCGGCCACCGTGCCGGTGATCGCCCCCAGGATAAAGCCGACGATGATCACCGAGTAGCCCAGGCCGCCCCGCACCGGGCCGAACAGCTGGCCCATCGAGTCGAGCATGTCCTCCGCGAGCCCGCATTTTTCCAGGATCGCGCCCATGAACGTGAAGAACGGGATCGCCAGCAGCAGTTCGTTGGCCAGCACGCTGCCGAATATCCGGCTGGGCACGGCCTGCAGGAACTGCAGCGGGAAGTAGCCCCATTCGATGGCCAGGAAGCCGAAGGCCAGGCCCACCGCCGAGAGCGAGAATGCGACCGGGAACCCGATCAGCATGAATACCACCAGGCCGCCGAACATCAGCGGCGGCATATATTCCAATGGAATCATTATTGCACCGGCCTTTCGTATTTTGATTCGATGCGCACCAGGCCCTTCAGGGCGGCAAAGCGCTTGATCAGTTCGGAAATCCCCTGCAGCGTGAGCAGGGCAAAGCCGATGGGCACCACGAGCTTGATCGGATAACGGGGCAGGCCGCCCGAGTTGCCCGACTGCTCGAGAATGCGCCACGAAGGCAGGAACAGCGATTCCCACGACAGCCACGTGAACAGGATCGTCGACGGCAGCAGGAATACCACGATGCCGAAGATGTCGATCCAGTGCTGCGCGCGCTCGGACACGTTGCCGTAGATCAGGTCCACGCGCACGTGCTCGTTGCGCTGGAACGTGTACGACGCGCCGAACATCACGGAAACCGCAAACATGTACCACTGCAGTTCCAGCGGCCAGTTGTCGCTAAGGTTGAAGCCGTAACGAAGCAGGGCGTTCCCTGCGCTGATCAGACACGACAGCAGGATCATGATGTTTGCAAGCCTGCCCGTGTGCTGATTCAACCTGTCGATCTGTCGTGACAGACCAAGCAAGTAATTCATGGGTTGTCTCCCCCCGGTTTTATGCGCCGATTAGTGTATCTGTAACAAATTATGTGAGCGCTAGGGGATTGTCCTACCGACGTGGCAATTCGGCGCCAAGCCCCGGAAAACAAACGAAAAACCAAAGAAAAAGCCGCCGGAGCCCGAAGGCTGCGGCGGCTTTTTTACGACGCAGGCTTACGTGAAACTTACACGGTCACAGCGCCTTGCGTGCGGCGGCGATGGCGGCGCGGACCTGGTCCGGCGCGGTGCCACCAATATGGTTGCGCGATGCGACCGAGCCTTCCAGCGTCAGCACGGCATGCACGTCATCGCCGATCAGCGAAGCCTTGTCGCCCAGGCCGGACACCTGGCGCAGTTCCTCGACCGTCAGGTCGGCCAGGTCGCAGCGGCGGTCGTCGCAGGCGCGCACGGCGTGGGCCACTGCCTCGTGGGCATCGCGGAACGGCAGGCCACGCTTGACCAGGTAGTCGGCCAGGTCGGTGGCGGTGGCGTAGCCCTGCAGCGCGGCGGCGCGCATGTTGTCGGGCTTGACGCTGATGCCCGGCACCATGTCGGCGAAGATGCGCAGCGTGTCCACCACGGTGTCCACCGTGTCGAACAGCGGTTCCTTGTCTTCCTGGTTGTCCTTGTTGTAGGCCAGCGGCTGGCCCTTCATCAGCACCAGCAGGCCGTTCAGGTGGCCGTACACGCGGCCGGTCTTGCCACGCGCCAGTTCGGGCACGTCGGGATTCTTCTTCTGCGGCATGATCGAGCTGCCGGTGCAGAAGCGGTCGGCGATGTCGATAAAGCCGACGCGCGGGCTCATCCAGATCACCAGTTCCTCGCTGAATCGCGAGATATGGGTCATCACCAGCGAAGCGGCGGCCAGGAATTCGATGGCGAAGTCGCGGTCGGACACGGCGTCCAGCGAATTGCGGCACACGCCGTCGAAGCCCAGTTGCTGGGCCACGAATTCGCGGTCGATCGGGTAGCTGGTGCCGGCCAGCGCAGCGGCGCCCAGCGGCAGGCGGTTCACGCGGCGGCGGCAGTCGGCCATGCGCTCGGCGTCGCGCGTGAACATCTCCACATAGGCCATCAGGTGGTGGCCGAACGTGACCGGCTGGGCAACCTGCAGGTGGGTGAAGCCCGGCAGGATGGTGTCGGCGTTCTTTTCGGCCAGGTCCAGCAGCGCACCGCGCAGGTCGCCCAGCAGGCCGATGATGTTGTCGATCTCGCTGCGCAGCCACAGGCGGATGTCGGTCGCCACCTGGTCATTACGCGAGCGGCCCGTGTGCAGGCGCTTGCCGGCATCGCCGACCAGCGCGGTCAGGCGCGCTTCGATATTGAGGTGGACGTCCTCCAGGTCAAGCTTCCACTCGAACGCGCCGGATTCGATCTCGCCCCGGATCTGCGTCATGCCGCGCTCGATCTCGGCGCGGTCGGCGTCGGCGATGATGCCCTGCTTCGCCAGCATGGCCGCATGCGCCAGCGAGCCCTGGATGTCGAACAGCGCCAGGCGCTTGTCGAAGAAGACCGACGCGGTGTAACGCTTCACCAGGTCGGACATCGGTTCGGAGAAGCGGGCGGACCAGGCTTCGCCTTTCTTGGCAAGTTGGGAGGTCATGTCAGGGGCAGGGCGGAAAATCGGAAACGGCGATTATATCGCCAGAGGGCAGGGCAAATGCGGGTGGGTGGCTCCCCTCTCCCGCAAGCGGGAGAGGGGCTGGGGGAGAGGGCAG
>NZ_BBQI01000008.1 GCF_001652915.1 Cupriavidus sp. D384 | reverse complement strand
CAGGCCGCTCAACGTGCGAAGTCGGCAACCGGAACCGCTTTACCCTCTCCCCCGACCCCTCTCCCGCCGGGCGGGAGAGGGGAGAAAAGCGGCGAAAACGCAACAAAAATCAGCCGCTATTACGCAACCCGGCCGCCACGCCGTTGATCGTCAAGTGAATCCCGCGTCGCACGCGAACGTCGTCGGCGTCCTTGCCGGCGCGGTAGCGCTTGAGCAGTTCCACCTGCAGGTGGTTCAGCGGGTCCAGGTAGGCAAAGCGGTTCTTGATCGAGCGCGCCAGCAGCGGGTTATCGGACAGGCGTTCCGTGCGGCCCGTGATGAGCGACAGCATGTCGCTGGTCAGATGCCACTCGGCGCTGATGCGCGAGAACACGGCCTTGCGCAGCGCCGGGTCGTCGCACAGCCCCGCGTAACGCGACGCCACGGCCAGGTCGGTCTTGGCAAGCACCATGTCCATGTTCGACAGCAGCGTGCGGAAGAACGGCCAGGTCTTGACCATGCGCTTCAGCGTGGCCACGGCCACCTTGCGCGACTTTTCGTCGGGTGCGGCGTCCAGCATGGCCTTGACCGCGCTGCCAAAGCCGTACCAGCCCGGCAGCAGCAGGCGGCACTGGCCCCACGAGAAGCCCCACGGAATCGCGCGCAGATCCTCGATCTTGCGGCTCTTCTTGTCCATCAGCTTGCGCGAGGCCGGCCGCGAACCCAGGTTCAGGTCGGCAATCTCGGTGATCGGCGTGGTCGCGAAGAAGTAGTCCTTGAAGCCCGGGGTCTCGTACACCAGGTGCCGGTACGCGCGGAACGCGTGGTCGGACAGCTGCTGCATGACCGCTTCGAACGTGGCGAGCCCGGCCGGCGCGTTCTGCGTGGGCAGCAGCGACGCCTCCAGCGTGGCCGCGATCACCGTTTCCAGGTTGCGCCGGCCGATTTCCGGATTGGCGAACTTGCTATTGATGATTTCGCCCTGCTCGGTCAGGCGGATCTGGCCGTTCACGGTGCCCGGCGGCTGCGACAGGATCGCCTCGTAGGTCGGGCCACCGCCACGGCCCACGGTGCCCCCGCGGCCGTGGAACAGGCGCAGCTTGACGCGGCGTTCCTCGAACAGCTTCACCAGCGCCAGTTCGGCCTTGTAGAGTTCCCAGTTCGACGTCAGGAAGCCGCCGTCCTTGTTCGAATCCGAATAGCCGAGCATCACTTCCTGCTCGACGCCATGGTGCCTGATCACCGAATCGAAGCCCGGCAGGTCCAGCAGCGACTGCATGATGCCGGCCGCGTTGCGCAAGTCCTCGATGGTTTCGAACAGCGGAATGACCATCAGCTCCATGCGGGCCGGGTCGGTCTTGCTGCCCAGCGCGCCGCGCAGCATGCCGGTTTCCTTCTGCAGCAGCATCACCTCCACCAGGTCGGACAGCGTCTCGGTGTGCGAAATGATGTAGTTGCGGGCCACGCGGTTGCCGTAGCGGGCCCGCAGGTCGCGCGCCATGGCGAAGATCGCCAGCTCCTTGCGCGTCTGCTCGGAATAGTCGTGCCACGGCAGCGTCAGCAGGCGCGGCTGGCGCAGTTCGGCCAGCAGCAGTTCCACCTTGCGCTCTTCGGGCAGCCCCGCGTAGTTGGCTTCGATGCCGGCGGCCTTGAACAGCTCGGCCACCACGGCTTCGTGCACGTCGGACACCTGGCGCATGTCCACCGACGCCAGATGGAAGCCGAAGATGGCGATGGCGCGCGCCAGCGAGTCGATGCGGCCACGAGCCAGCGCCTGGCCGTGGTGCGAGCGCAGCGAATCGAGTACCACCTGCACGTCGGCGGCGAACGCTTCGGCGTTGTCGTACGGCGCCACATCGGCCACCGGATGGCGCTGGGCCACATGGCCGGTCAGGCGTTCCGTGGTGGCGGCCAGGCGGGCGTAGATGCCGATCAGCGCACGGCGGTATGGCTCGTCGGCGCGGTGCTCGGAATGGTCGGGCGATGCCTCGGCCAGCGCCAGCAGCTCGGGGCTGGCATCGACCATCAACGACGACAGCGGCAGTTCGGCGCCCAGCGCGTGAACCTCGTCCAGATACCACAGCATGATCAGCGTCGACTGCTGCTGGGCGGCGTGCTCCAGCGTTTCGGCCGTCACATTCGGATTGCCGTCGCGGTCGCCGCCGATCCACGAGCCCATCTGCAGGAACGGCGCCAGCGGCGCGGGTGCCGTGCCGGCCTTGCCGCGGCGCGGGAAGACTTCGGCGATGTCCTCTTCCATCTCCGCCATCAGGCGCGGAATGCCCTGCAGGAACGTGGTGCGGTAGTAGGAGAGGGCGTTCTCGATCTCGTCCACCACCATCAGCCGCGTGTTGCGCAGCATGCGGGTCTGCCACAGCGTGGTCACGCGGGCGCGCAGCTGCGCCGTGTTGTGGTCGCGCTCGCGTGCCGTCATCGGCAGATCGCGCTCGGCCAGCAGGCGGGCGATCTCGCGCTCGGCGTCGAGGATCGACTTGCGTTGCACTTCGGTCGGATGCGCGGTCAGCACGGGCATGATCAGCGCGCCATCCAGGAAGTCGCGCACCTGCTTGCCGGTGACGCCGGCGGCGTCGATGGCCTGCAGCGCGCGGGCCAGGCTGCCCGGCTGAGGCGGCGATCCGGCCAGCGCATGCACGCGGCGGCGGCGGTTGTGGTGCTGGTCCTCGGCGATATTGGCCAGGTGCGAAAAATAGCTGAAGGCGCGTACCACCGAGTTGGTCTGGTCGCGCGACAGCCGCTTCAGCAGGCGGTCCAGCTCGGTGCCGGCGGAACGGTCGTTCTCGCGGCGGAAGCGCACGGCGGTCTGGCGGATCGTCTCGACCAGGTCGAAGGCGGCATCGCCTTCCTGCTCGCGCAGGCATTCGCCGAGCAGGCGGCCCAGGAAGCGGATGTCCTCGCGCAGCGGCAGGTCCTTGTCGGCGGTGCGGCGGGCCGGGGCGACGGTATTGCCCTCGGGCGTCACCACGGACAGCGTCGGCTTGCCCGATGCCCTGGCATTGCGGGTGGGGGATTTCTTGGGGGTGGCGCCCGGGGTGGTGCCATTCACGTCATGCTGGCCTGAGGCTCGCGTAACTGACTTGCGGCCGGTGGATCGGGTACGGCCGTTGGGGCGCGCAGCAGGCTGCGTCATTGACTTATCTCCTCGTCTCACTGCGTTGCTTATATGTATCGAACCCCATACACGTGGCGCGAGGTTCGACCGGCATCAATCACGTGCCGGAAAGTCACTTCGGGTCTGGCAATCTGGCGGTTTTGCGAGGGGGTGCGTGCTAACATGCGCGCATGCAAGCACCCGCCCAACCGTCGTCTTCGTCCGCTGCAGCGTCACGCAGCATGCCACACAAGCTCGTCATCGCCTCGCGCGAAAGCCGGCTGGCGATGTGGCAGGCTGAACATGTGCGTGCTGCATTGCAACAATACTATCCCCAATGCGATGTGTCCATTCTCGGCATGACGACAAGGGGTGATCAAATTCTCGATAAGACCCTGTCAAAGGTAGGCGGCAAGGGCCTGTTCGTGAAGGAGCTTGAAGTGGCCATGGCCGAGGGTCGTGCCGACCTGGCCGTGCATTCGCTCAAGGATGTGCCGATGGAGCTGCCCGAGGGGTTTGTGCTGACGGCCGTCATGGAACGCGAAGACCCGCGCGACGCGCTGGTTTCCTCGCAATTCGCCTCGCTCGACGAGATGCCGGCAGGCACCGTGGTTGGCACGTCGAGCCTGCGCCGCGAGGCTGCGCTGCGCAGCCGTTATCCGCATCTGGTCATCAAGCCGTTGCGCGGCAATCTCGATACGCGTCTGGGCAAGCTCGACCGCGGCGAATATGGCGCCATCATCCTGGCCGCAGCAGGTCTGAAGCGCCTGGGCCTGGGTGACCGCATCCGCGCGCTGATCGGGCCCGACAGCTCGCTGCCCGCCGCAGGGCAGGGCGCGCTGGGTATCGAGATCCGCTCGGACCGCCCCGAAATGGCCGAATGGCTGGCGCCGCTCAATCACGTGCCGACGCTGCTGGCCGTGTCGGCCGAACGTGCCGTATCGCGCCGCCTGGGCGGGTCGTGCCAGGTACCGCTGGCCGCCCACGCGCGCTGGCATGACGCCACGCTGCAACTCGACGCCTTTGTCGCGCTGCCCGATGGCACCCGCAACGTGCGTGCTCACGCTACGGCACCCGTGGATTCGGTGCAGGCCGCCGAGCAGCTGGGCGCCGCCGTGGCGGGTGACCTGCTGGGCCAGGGCGCCGACGCCGTACTGGCTGCGCTGTCGACCGCCGGACCCGCCTGAGGAACGCCCGATGCCTCGCCCGACCGTCGTAGTTACGCGACCCGCCGGGCAGTCCCGGCAACTGACCGAGGCCTTGCATGCCGCCGGTCTCGATGTGCTCGGCTTCCCGCTGCTGGCAATCGGCCCGGCCGCCGACGATACGCCGCTGCGCGCGGCGCTGGCCCGCCTGGCCGACTATGCACTGGTGGTGTTCGTCAGCCCCAACGCGGTGTCGTTCGCGCTGGACGCGCTGGCGCAGGTGCAGAACACCGCCGGCCAGGCGCAATGGCCGCCTGACGTTCCCGTGGCCGTGGTAGGCCCGTCGAGCGTTGCGGCGCTGGCCGAACGCGGCGTCGCACCGCCGACCCATCGCGTGATTGCCCCCGCTGGCGCACAGGGCGAGACCGATACCACTGCTGACGCCCCGCGTTTCGACTCCGAGGCCCTCTGGACCGAACTCGACACCACGCCCGGCGCGTTCGCGGGCCGCAGCGTACTGATCATCCGCGGCAACGGCGGCCGCGACTGGCTGGGCGACCGCCTGCGCGAAGCCGGCGCCACCGTGGACGCCGTGGAAGCCTACAGCCGCACGCTGCCCGAGCCGACCGGCATGCAGTGGCAGGCCGTGCGCGACAGCCTGAAGCCCGATGCGCCGCCATACGCCTGGCTGCTGACCAGTTCCGAAGCCGTCCGCAACCTCGATGCCCTGGCGCGCCTGCACTTGTCGCCCCAGGAACACGAACGCCTGAAGCAGATGCAGTGCATTGCGCCGCATGCGAGAATTGCAGCGCAGGCCCAGTCGCTGGGTTTTGCGCACGTGCTGCCCGCCGCGCCCGGCGATGCCGGCTTGCTGGCCGCATGTACGCAATGGGGCAATGCCCACGCTGGCCCGGCGGCGCCCGAGCCCGTGGCGCCGGTGCCCGCACCCGCCCCGGTCGAACCGGTGCCGGTGCCTGCGCCCGCACCGGCAGCCTCAGAATCAACAGGGTCCGAAGGACCCACGACAACGAAGGTCGAACGCGTGACGCCAGAGACTACGTCCCCCTCGTCTAGCCATGCCGCACCGTCCGGTGCTGCCGGCACGTCTTTTACTGCGCATCCGCCCGCCGGACACGCCGCCGCCCGCCGCGGCATGGTGGCCTGGTGGGTGGTTGCCGTCGTCCTGGTCCTGGCCATCGCCGGCGGCTTCTTCTGGCTGCAGATGCGCGTGGAACACCTGACGCAGGAGCTTGCGCGGCGCCAGCAGAGCAATGACACGCTGGTGCAGGAAACGCGCGTGCTGTCGAAGAATGCGCAGGACACGGTCAAGGAACTGCAAGCCAAGGTCGGCGCACTTGACGGCCAGGTGGTGGAAGCCCGCGACAAGCAGGCCGCGCTGGAACAGGTCTACCAGGACCTGATGCGCAACCGCGACGACTGGGAAATCGCCGAGATCCAGCAACTGCTGACCAATGCCGGCCAGCAACTGCAACTGACGGGCAACGTGCAGGTGGCGCTGTCGGCGCTGCAGAGCGCCGACGCGCGCCTGGCCCGCGCGGACAAGCCGCAGTACAACCAGCTGCGCCGCGCCATTGCCCGCGACATCGCGCGCATGAAGGCGGTGCCCGATACGGACCTGACCGGCGCGGCGATCAAGCTCGACGAATCGATCAACCAGATCGATGCGCTGCCGCTGCTGTCCGGTGAGCGCATGCTCGACCGCGTCCCGGGCGAGAACGAGAAGCTGGCCAAGGGCGATGCCAGGGGTGCTTCGGCGCCGGCTGCCACGGGCAATGTCCTGACGCGCACCTGGGACTACGTACTGGCCGAACTGGGCCAGGTCATCCGCGTGCGCAAGGTGGATGACACCAATGCGCTGCTGTTGTCGGGCGACCAGGGCTGGTTCCTGCGCGAGAACGTCAAGCTGCGGCTGCTCAATGCGCGGCTGGCGCTGCTGTCGCGTAACGAACCGGTCTTCCGCAACGACCTGGCCGCTGCCCAGGCGATGATCGGCCGCTATTTCGATACCCGCTCGCGCCGCGTGCAGGGCGTGCTGACGCTGCTCAAGCAGTCGCAGGCCAGCGCGGTGAGCGTGTCGCTGCCGACCATGGCCGAGAGCCTTGGCGCGCTGCATGCCCTGAAGAAGGAGTAGCCGCATGCGACTGCTTTTCTGGGTGGCCGTACTGTTTGGCGGCGCGGTGGGATTGGCGCTGTTCACGCAGTTCAATCAGAGCAACGTGGTGCTGTTCTATCCGCCGTACCGCGTGGAGATGTCGCTGAACCTGACGCTGGCGCTGCTGCTGCTGGTGTTCTTCGTGGTCTGGACTGTCATGACGACGATGCGGCATCTGTCGGAAATGCCTCGCCGGGCTGCCGCATACCGCGAGCGCAGCCGCATGAGCAAGGCCCAGGCCGCGTTGCGCGAGTCGATCGAGAACCTGTTTGCTGGCCGCTTTGCCCGCGCCGAACGCGCGGCCAAGGAGGCCCAGTCCTGGCCGGAGCAGGCGCAGACCGCCGCGCTGGTGGGCGCGCGGGCCGCGCACCGGATGCAGGAATCGGAACGTCGTGACGCATGGATGTCGCAGGTCACCGATCCCGAACGCGAGCAGGCGCGGCTGGTGTCGATGGCCGAACTGCTGGTGGATGCCCGCGACCCAGAGGGGGCGCTGGAAACCATCGCCCAGCTGCAGGAAAAAGGCGGCCGCCAGATCCACGTGCAGCGGATTGCGCTGCGTGCGCACCAGCATCTGAAGAACTGGACCGAGGTGCTTCGCCTGGCGCGTTCGCTGGAAAAGCGCAATGCGCTGCACCCGGTGCTGGCGCTGCGTCTCAAGCAGATGGCCGTGGAAGCCATGCTCGAAGAGCGCCGCCATGACGCGGAATCGCTCTATCACTTCTGGCGCTCGCTGTCGGCCGACGAGCGGCATGCCGTGCGCATCGCCGAGCAGGCCGCACGCTATTTCTCGGCGCTGAACCGCCAGAACGAGGCCCGCCGGATCGTCGAGGAAGCCCTCAAGGTCAATTGGGACAGCCGGCTGGTGCAGCGCTACGCCGATTGCGCGGAGCCGGGCAAGGCGCTGCCGCAGATCCAGCAGGCCGAAAAATGGCTGGTCGACCATCCGAACGATGCCGACCTGTACTACACGCTGGGCGTGCTCTGCCTGGGCGAGCAACTGTGGGGCAAGGCGCAGTCGAACTTCGAACGCGCGCTGCGCTACGCCGACCGCGACGCGCAGCGGCGCATCTGCGTACGCGCGCATCTGGCGCTGGCCCGGCTGTTCGAGGAAACCGACCGCCCCGAGGATGCCCAGAAGCACTATCGGGAAAGTGCCATGCTGGCGGCTTGAGCACTGGCGAGGACCGGCGGGGTGCAAATGCCCGGCCCGGTTCTCGCGTCAACCCGCGCCGGACCTGCCTTCCGCTCAGTCGCCCTCGGGCTTCGCCTTCGACCCCTTCACCGCCCCATACCTCTCCAGCGCCTCCATCCGTGCAACCTTGTGCTGGACGATCGGCTGCGGATAGTTGTCTCCCAGCTTTACTCCCGCCGACGCCAGCACCTCGGCGGGCGCCGTCCATGGTGCATGGATGTACTTGTCCGGCAGGTTTTCCAGCACCGGCAGGTATTTGCGGATAAAGCGGCCCTGTGGATCGAATTTTTCCGACTGGGTGACCGGATTGAAGATGCGGAAGTAGGGTTGCGCGTCGCAGCCGGTTGAGGCTGCCCATTGCCAGCCACCGTTGTTCGCCGAGAATTCGAAATCGTTGAGCTGGTCGGCGAAGTATTGTTCGCCACGGCGCCAGTCCACGCCCAGGTCCTTGACCAGAAAGCTGGCCGTGACCATGCGCAGCCGGTTGTGCATGTACCCGCTCTGTTTGATCTGCAGCATGGCGGCGTCCACCAGCGGGTAGCCAGTTTGGGCCTGGCACCAGGCGTCGAAATATTCGTTGCCGGTGTGGATGTCGACCCAGCGGATCGCGTCGTATTCCGGGTGGTACGACTTGCCTTCGGCCAGGCGCGGGTGGTGGTGCAGGATCATGAAGTAAAAATCCCGCCAGATCAGTTCTGATAGCCAGATGACCGCGCCGGCACTGCCAGTGCCGCTGCGCTGGGCGGCATCGTGCGCGGCACGCGCGAGCTTGCGGATCGAGATCGTGCCGAAACGCAGGTGCACCGACAGGTAGCTGGGGCCGCGCAGCGCCGGGAAGTCGCGGCGATGTCCGTATTCGCCCATGCGGCCCTGGAACTCGTGGAATAGCGCCTCGGCCCCGTCCATGCCCGTCGGCATGGCAATTTCCTTTAGGTTGCTGGGCGCAAAGCCCAGCGATTCCAGCGTCGGCAGCGCCTTCCGGTGTGCGGCGGGCACCGGGGCCAGCGCCTTCCGGTATTTGTCGACCGGGTAGGGGCGCAGGTCGAACGGTCGCACTGCCTTCAGCCACGCATTCTTGTAAGGCGTGAACACGCTGAAAGGGTGGTCCTGGCCGGTCAGGATCTCGTTTGCCTCGAAAATTACCTGGTCCTTGAACGTGAACAGTTCACGCTCATCTGCCGCCAGCGCCTGGCGCACCGTGGCGTCGCGGTCGTTGGCGATCGGTTCGTAATCGTGATTGGTGAACACTGCCTCGGCGTCGAGTTCGGCCGCCAGGCGCGGGATTGCCTTGCGCGCCTGCTCGTCGAGCACGATCAGGCCGCCGCCGGCATCGGCCAGCGCCTGCCGCAGCGGATCGAGCGATTTCAGGATGAATTCGATGCGACGGTCGGCCTTGAGCCCGCGCTCGAGCAGCGGATCGAGGATTTCGCGGTCGAACACGAACACGCACCATACCTGCCGGCAGTGCTTGAGGGCATAATGCAGCGCCGCGTGGTCGTCCATGCGCAAGTCGCGCCGGAACCAGACCAGGCCGCGTGTGAATTCCCGGTCAATCCGGTAAGGCAGACGTTCGCCCGGTGCGGGCGCAGGGGAAGGTGATCTCGGCATCGCCATAACCTAACATAGCGTCCAGATACTTCCCTACCGTTTACAAGCAGTTTTCAGATCACTCATGGCCATTACACTCGACCGCATCCTGCAATCCCAAGGCTTCGGCACCCGCCGCTACTGTGGCGACCTGGTGGAGGCCGGGCTGGTCGAGGTCAACGGCGAACTGTGCGAAGACCCGGGTGCACGCTTCGAGGTTGACGGTCTGCGCCTGACCGTCGATGGCGAGGAATGGCTGGCCTGTACCAAGGCCTACCTGATGCTGAACAAGCCCGCCGGCTACGAATGCTCGCAGCGGCCGCGCCATCATCCCAGTGTCTACAACCTGCTGCCGGTGCCGTTGCGCCAGCGCGAGGTGCAGGCCGTGGGGCGGCTCGACCACGACACCACGGGCCTGCTGCTGCTGACCGACGACGGCCAGTTCATCCACGCCCAGACGTCGCCGAAGAAGCAGGTTCCCAAGGTGTACGAGGTGACGACGTTCGATCCGGTGACGCCGGAACAGGTGGAAGCCTTGGGCGCCGGCGTGCAACTGGACGACGAACCGGCCCCGATTGCCGCGCATGCCTGCGAGGCCACCGGCGAGCGCAGCCTGCGGTTGTCGCTGCTGCAGGGCAAGTATCACCAGGTCAAGCGCATGGTGGCCGCCACCGGCAACCATGTGACGGCACTGCATCGCAGCGCTATCGGCGGCTTGCGGCTGGACCCGGCGCTGGCGCTGGGCGAATGGCGCTGGCTGACGCCCGAAGACATGGTGGCGCTGAAGTCGTCGGGCGACTGAGCCCCGGCGGGCAGGCGCCGCAAAGTGCGCTTGCGGGCAGAAGTTTTCCCCAGCAGCCGGGGTCCGATTTGGTAGAATGCAAGCCATGGCGACGCCCGAAGCTTCTATCAATCTCACCAATCAGTTCCTGATTGCCATGCCCGGCATGGCCGATCCGACGTTTTCGGGTTCCGTTGTCTACCTCTGCGAGCATAACGAGCGTGGTGCGCTTGGCCTGGTGATCAACCGGCCGATCGACATCGACATGGCCACGCTGTTCGACAAGATCGATCTCAAGCTCGAAATCCAGCCTGTTGCCCACCAGCCGGTGTATTTTGGCGGCCCGGTGCAGACCGAACGCGGCTTTGTGCTGCACGACCCGGTTGGCATCTATGTGTCGTCGCTGGCGGTGCCCGGCGGGCTGGAAATGACCACTTCCAAGGACGTGCTCGAAGCCGTGGCCAACGGCAGCGGCCCGCACCGGTTCCTGCTGACGCTCGGTTACGCGGGCTGGGGTGCCGGGCAGCTGGAGGACGAACTGAGCCGCAACGGCTGGCTGACCGTCCAGGCCGATCCCGAAATCATTTTCAGCGTGCCGCCCGAAGAACGCTTCGCGGCTGCCGTGCGCCTGCTTGGCATCGACGTGACGATGCTGTCGGGCGAGGCCGGGCATGCCTGAGCAGGCGGGGCGCGAGACGCCCCGCGACGGCACGGTGCTCGCCTTCGACTATGGCGAGAAAAAAATCGGCGTGGCGCTTGGGAATTTCATCACCCGGCAAGCCAGCGCGCTCACCATACTCCCGAACGTGACGGTCGAGGCCCGCTTTGCCGCGGTTGGCGCCCTGATTCAGGAATGGTCGCCGGTGCGGCTCGTGGTCGGCATGCCGGTCAATCCCGATGCCGGCCCCGACGACGAGGAACAGGCTTCGGTGCGACTTGCACGTCGCTTTGGTAACCAGCTGAACGGACGCTACAACCTGCCCGTGGATTGGGTGGACGAGCGCTATTCATCGCGCGCCGCCTCGATGGCCGGGGCCAAACGTGGTGCGCTGGATGCCGAGGCCGCACGGATCATCCTGCAACAGTATTTCGACGAAATCCCGCTATGACCCAGACCTCCACACCCGACGCCGAGGCGCTATACCACGCGCTACGCGACCAGGCCCAGGCCCTGATGCCATCCGGCGACCGCGCGCGCTGGTCCGTGGCTGGCATCCATTCCGGCGGTGCCTGGATTGCCGAACGGCTGGCGGCGGACCTGAAGCTGGGCGAGCACGGCGTGATCAATGTGGCTTTCCATCGCGACGACTACGCCAAGAAGGGCCTGCACAGCCAGGCCCAGCCCACCACGCTGCCGTTTTCCGTGGAAGATCGCAACGTGCTGCTGATCGACGATGTGCTGGCCACGGGCCGCACGATCCGCGCCGCTGTGAACGAACTGTTCGACTACGGCCGGCCGGCGCGCGTGGCGCTGGCCGTGCTGGCTGACCGCGGCGGCCGCGAACTGCCGTTTGCCGCCGACTATGCTGCCGCGACCGTCGAGCTGCCCCAGGACAAGACGCTGGTGCTGTCGCGCCAGGGCGAAGGCGCCGCGACGCGCTTTGCCTTTTCAACCGAAGCGCGCACCTGAGTGTCAACCCGAGACGCCGTCAGAACGTCAAGCACCGAAGCCGTACCCAGACTGAATCCGCCAGACCGAACCCGCGCCCGACCCACCTGCCCATGACCAAGATGTTCCGCAACCCGCAGCTCACCAGGAACGGCGAGCTCAAGCACCTGTTGTCGATCGAGGGGCTGTCGCGTGACATGATCACGCACATCCTTGACACCGCCAGCCAGTTCGTTTCGCTGTCCGATTCCGACCGCGATGTGAAGAAGGTGCCGCTGCTGCGCGGCAAGAGCGTGTTCAACCTGTTCTTCGAGAACTCCACGCGGACACGCACCACGTTCGAGATTGCCGCCAAGCGTCTGTCGGCGGACGTGCTGAACCTCAATATCAATGCGTCGTCGACCAGCAAGGGCGAGTCGCTGCTGGACACCATCAACAACCTGTCGGCGATGTCGGCCGACATGTTCGTGGTGCGCCATGCCAGTTCGGGCGCGCCGTACCTGATCGCCGAACACGTGGCGCCGCACGTCCACGTGATCAACGCCGGCGACGGCCGCCATGCGCACCCGACGCAGGGCCTGCTGGACATGTACACGATCCGGCATTTCAAGAAAGACTTCACGAACCTGACGGTAGCCATCGTCGGCGACATCCTGCACTCGCGCGTGGCCCGTTCCGACATCCACGCGCTGACCACGCTGGGCGTGCCCGAAGTGCGCGCCATCGGCCCGCGCACGCTGCTGCCGTCGGGCTTGGAGCAGATGGGCGTGCGCGTCTTCCACAACATGGAAGAAGGCCTGAAGGGCGTGGACGTGGTGATCATGCTGCGCCTGCAGAACGAGCGGATGAGCGGCGCGCTGCTGCCGTCGGCGCAGGAATACTTCAAGGCCTACGGCCTGACGCCGGAGCGCATGGCGCTGGCCAAGCCGGATGCCATTGTGATGCACCCGGGCCCGATGAACCGCGGCGTGGAGATCGATTCCGCCGTGGCCGATGGCCCGCAGTCGGTGATCCTGAACCAGGTGACCTTCGGCATCGCGGTACGAATGGCCGTCATGGGCATCGTGGCTGGAAATAACGACTAAGAGTCACTATCAAAATGATTCTGGCGTCGTTGCGCGACCTTGCCGTACCACTTGTACTGTCTGCGGCCGCGCGCCTAGCCAGAACCGCTTCGCTTCCTTTTGATAGCGCCTCCCAAGGCGGCAAACCAAAAACCGAATAGACGCCAGCGAACTAGACATGAAGATTCAAATCCAGGGTGGCCGCCTGATCGATCCGGCCGCGAACGTCGACGCCAAACAGGACCTGTATATCGCCGCCGGCAAGATCGTCGGCGTGGGCCAGGCGCCTGCCGATTTCAACGCCAACAAGACCATCGACGCCCGCGGACTGATCGTGTGCCCGGGTCTGGTGGACTTGTCCGCGCGCCTGCGCGAGCCAGGCTACGAATACAAGGCGACGCTCGAATCCGAAGTGGCCGCAGCCACTGCCGGCGGTGTGACCAGCCTGGTCTGCCCGCCCGACACGGACCCCGTGCTCGATGAACCGGGCCTGGTCGAGATGCTCAAGTTCCGTGCGCGCCGGCTGAACCAGACCCACGTCTATCCGCTGGGTGCGCTGACGGTGGGCCTGAAGGGCAAGGCGTTGACCGAAATGGGTCAATTGACCGAAGCCGGCTGCGTCGGCTTCAGCCAGGCCGAGATGCCAATCGAGGACACCAAGGTCCTGCAGCGCGCGATGCAATACGCGCAGACATTCGGCTTTACGCTGTGGCTGCGCCCCGAGGACCCGTTCCTGGGCGGCGGCGTGGCGGCCAGTGGTGCGGTGGCGTCGCGGCTGGGCCTGTCGGGCGTATCGGTGATCGCCGAAACGGTGCGTCTGCATACCATCTTCGAACTGATGCGTGCCACGGGCGCGCGCGTTCACCTGTGCCGCCTGTCGTCGGCGGCTGGGCTGGAACTGGTGCGCCAGGCTCGCAAGGAAGGGCTGGCGGTGACCTGTGACGTGAACATCCACCATGTGTCGCTGACCGACATGGACATAGGCTTCTTCAATAGCCAGATGCGCTTTACGCCGCCGCTGCGCAGCGGGCGCGACCGCGATGCCATCGTGGCGGCGCTGGCCGATGGCACGATCGATGCGTTGTGTTCCGACCACACTCCGGTGGATGACGACGAGAAGCTGCTGCCGTTTGCCGAAGCCACGCCGGGCGCCACCGGGCTGGAACTGCTGCTGCCGCTGACGCTGCGCTGGGCTGCCGAGCACAACGTGCCGCTGGTGAAGGCGCTGGCCCGCATCACGAGCGATCCGGCTCGCGTGATTGGCTTGCATGCCGGGTCGCTGACCACTGGCACCGCCGCCGACATCTGCGTGTTCGATCCGAAGCAGATGTGGAAAGTGGAGCGTTCGGCACTGAAGAGCCAGGGCAAGAATTCGCCGTGGCTTGGCTACGAAATGGAAGGGCGCGTGCGCATGACGCTGGTCGACGGCCAGGTCGTGTACGAGCAGCGCTGACCGGCGGCTCGCTGATCGCCTGACAGGCTACCGGGGTTTGACGATGATCTGGTTACGCAAGCTGCGGCTGGGATTGCATCTGCTGCGCGGGATGTTGTTTTGCAGCGTTGTATTTCCTTGGCTGGGGCCCGAGGCGCGACACCACCATATCCAGCGGTGGTCACGGATGCTCCTCGCCCTCTGCGGCATCTCCGTCGAAATTCCCCGAGACACTTTGCCGTCACGTGGCGCCTTGGTCGTCGCAAACCATATTTCGTGGCTCGACATCTTTGTGCTGAATGTGTGGCGGCCGTTTCGATTTGTTGCAAAATCGGAAATCCGCGCTTGGCCCTTGATTGGATGGCTGTGTGTGCAAACGGGGACTGTCTTTCTGGAGCGTGGCAAGAAGCGGGATACGCACCGCGTACTGCACCATATCGCGGAATGCCTGGGGCACGGGGACATCGTCTGTGTGTTTCCCGAAGGCACTACAAGTGACGGCACCACGGTGCTGCCCTTTCACGCCAATCTGCTGCAGGCCGCAGTGTCCGCGAAAGCGCCCGTAAAGCCTGTGGCGCTGCGGTATTTGGACGCCAGCACCCGTAGCCTGACGACCGCCACCGCGTACATCGATGACCTGACGTTGATGGATTCCATGAGCAACATTCTGGAATCGCCGCCCATAACAGTTCAGATTCTGGCGGGGGGTGAAATAGCCACGGAAGGTGTTGATCGACGTGTGGTGGGCGCGGCATGCCGCAGTGCGGTGCAGGGCTTACTAGGTACCGTCGAGTCGGAAAAGGCTGCACATACGAGTGACGTTTGCGGGGGTTTTCCTAGATCGTCGCCCAGTGTATCGTACGGCGCTGGCTATGAACCTGCACCTATAAGAGATGAAAAAATCACTTTTTATGACTAATGATCGGTTGCGGGCACTGATATTCAAAAGTCGCCGTTAGAGGCGGAAACTTACACCATGATTCTTAGTGAGATTTACAACTATCGCCAGATTGTTTCTCAACTGGTGATGCAACAACTGCTGACCCGTTATCGGCGCACAATCTTCGGCTACTTGTGGACAGTGCTGAACCCATTGCTGATGATGGGCATCACAGCATTGGTGTTTTCGCACATTTTCCGGTTCGGCCTGCGCGATTACGCGATTTTTCTTCTTGCGGGCACGGTTCCCTGGACGCTCTTTTCGAGCACGCTGGTGCAGGCGGGCGCGTCGATCGTGGGCAACGAAGGGCTGCTGAAGAAGATCTATATCCCGAAGGTCATTTTCCCGGTAGCCACGTCGACCGGTATCCTGCTCGACTCGCTGTTCAGCCTTTGTGCCCTGTTCGTGATCGCCTTTTTCGTTGGCGCGAAGATCAGTGTCGCATTGATTTTCCTGCCAGTTGCGTTTGCACTGCTCTACGTCTTTTCGTTGGGCCTGTCGTTTGCGCTGGCGGTTATCATCGTTTATTTCCGCGACATGCAGCACCTGATTGGTGTGATGTTGCAGGCCTGGTTTTTCGTGACGCCGATCATGTACCAGATCGATGCCATCTCACCCAAGCTGCAAAAGGTAATCGTGCTGAACCCGATGCTTTACTACATCGAACTGTTCCGCGCACCGATCTATGCCTCTCAATTCCCCTCTCTGCAAGCGATCGGCATCGCGACAGCGCTGGCGTTTTTCAGCCTAGTCATTGGCCTAAAAATCTTCCGCCTGTACGAAAACAAACTCATCTTTAGGCTATAAGCGATGTCTCGAATCGAAGTTTCGGACGTGTCTCTCCGATTCCGTCTTTATCACGACACGAGTCCCGCTTTGAAGGACTATGTCACCAATTTCCTGCGGGGCAAGAGTCACGGTGGACACACCGATTTCTGGGCACTGAAGAATGTCAGCCTGACGATCGAGCGAGGCGACCGCGTCGGTATCATCGGACACAACGGTGCTGGCAAGAGCACGCTGTTGAAGACGATCTGCAAGATCTATACGCCCCAGCAAGGTTCCATTAGCGTGGATGGGCGGGTGGCGCCGCTGCTGGAAATTGGCGCGGGTTTCAACCTCGAATTCAGCGGCCGGGAGAACATCTATTTCAGCGGTGGCATCCTGGGTTACAGCAAGAAGCAACTTGAAAGTCTTGAACGGGAAATCATCGATTTCACGGGGCTCGAGGAATTTATCGACACGCCCGTCAAATACTATTCGACCGGGATGTACATGAAGCTAGGGTTCGCCATTGCCACAGCAGTGCACCCCGAGATCCTGATTCTCGACGAAGTATTCGCGGGCGGTGATGCCACGTTCGTGCAGCGTGCGCAGAAGCGCATGACCGAATTTATCGATCGTTCCAATATCATGGTCTGCGTCTCGCACGACATGAACCTGTTGCAGTCGATCTGCAACAGGATGATTTTGCTGAAGCAGGGACAGGTCATTGGGGACGGTTCTCCCGAAGAAGTCATCGAGCTGTACAAGCAGACACAGGGTTAGCCCTGCCTCCGTATCAAGCCATAGGATTAACGCCAAGGGCCGCAGAGCCTCGATGGCGCAAACGACTCAACAGGGAAGACCATGCGCAGTTTCTTTCGCTGGCTGAAGGAGCGTCGCGGCGTGCATTCGTCCGGGCACCCCGCTACGGGTGCCGGAAGTGCACTGGCGGAGCTTGTGGACGCTGATTATTATCGACAGCGTCATGGCGCAGCTCTGGGCTCATTGGCTCCCGTTGAACACTATGCCCGGGTAGGCGCATCAGCCGACGCCGATCCGAATCCGGTGTTCGACTCGGCGTTCTACCTGACGCAGGTGGGCGTACAGGGCGCGGGAGCCGCGCCAACGTTGCTGGAACATTATCTGGCACATGGCGAGAGATCAGGTTTGCAGCCTTCCCCGATTTTTGATCCGCGTGTCTATCTGACACTGAATCCGGATGTGGCGGCCGCAGGCGTCAATGCACTGGAGCATTTTGTCCGCTGGGGTTGGAAGGAAGGGCGCCAGTTTGTCGACGTGACGGATCCCGGGCTGGACGCGGCAATTTCTCGCGTATTGGACCGTGATCGGGTCAATCCGGTGGCGCTCGCGCTGAACGCCATACGCAATGCCGCCAAAGGTGACTTGGCCTCGGCGCGCCGTGCCACCGGCATGCTGTCGCCGACGCTGGCCAGATCCATCTTGCCACCGATGCTGAATTCCCTTGCCGAGCGGCTCTGGGTAAAAGGTGAGTTGACCAAGGCCGTGCTTGCCTGGGAGCAAAGCCGTTACACCGCGCCGGATACATTTTCAGACAACGGAAATCTTGGCCTCGTGTTGCGCGCGCTGGGACGTCTGGATGAAGCGCTCGTCGCCTTCAGAGAGGCTGTGGCGCGGGACGATGATCGTCCCACGGTCATTGAAGCTGTGCGAGCAATTGAGATGGAACTGGCATTGGGTATCGCCAACGCGGCTCCCGCGCTCGGTTCCGATGCGGCCATCCAGTTGTTCGACACCAGCTTTCCGTCGCGTTTGTCGAGTTTCCGTTTTGGAGAATTTTCGGCTTACTTGCGTGAACTGCCAGATAGCCGGATCCAGTCATCGATCTGGGATATCAAGCATCTGCACCAGACCGAAACTTTTGCCGATATGGCGCGCCAGTTTGCTGCGGAGAGCGGTACGGATCCGCGCCGGATCGAACTCTATCGCGGGCAGCCGGTGACCGCAGCCGTTGGCTACTGCGTGTTCCTGAACAATGCGAACCTGTTCTTCTCCGAGCGTGCCAACGCCGGTGTTGATACCTTTGCCTTCACGTTGTATCCGGGCGGTGGTTTCGAACTGGCGGACGCCAATTCGGACCACAAGCTGCGGCGCCTGTGCGATAACTCGCGGCTTGGGAAGATCATTACCACTCAAAACCTTACTTACCGCTACCTTCTGGACAACCAGTTTTGTGAGCCTGATAGGCTATTGCACCTTTTTGGGGGCGTCGTACCGATGTGCTTCGACCTGACGGGCACCGAGGCTATGCTGGCAGCGCGCGACACCGCCCGCGAAGCCCTGCATGTCTGCTTTGTGGCCCAGCGCTACAGTGCCACGGGCGTGGAGAAAGGCTACGACGTGTTTGTCGCGCTGGCCGAGCATCTCCGCGATCGTGACGATATCTACTTCCACGTGGTGGGTGGCTTCGACGCCGAGACCATTCCCCTCAAGCCAGGCGCACGGATCCAGTTTCACGGTATCCAGCCGAGCGATTTCTTCCCGGTGTTCTACGGGCAGATGGACGTGATCGTATCCCCCAACATCTCTGGTTTCCGCCTCAATGATGGCAGGGGTTCGTTCGATGGCTTTCCCACGACCTGCTGCGTCGAGGCCAGCCTGTGCGGAGCGGCAATGTTCCTGTCCGACTTCGAAGGTTTGAACGCCACCCTGGAAGGCAAGCCGATCTTTGAAAACGGCAGCGACTTCGAGCAGATCGATCGCGATGCCGAAGCCATCGCCGGCAGGCTGCTGCATTACGCAGATGAACGTGAAGCGCTTCGCGCGATGGCGAGGCGCGGCAGGAATGTCATCCTGCGAGAGATGAGCCGCGAAGCGCAGATCCTTCCGCGCATCGCCGCGCTTCAGGATCTTGGTCAACGTTCCAGGCATAACCCGCAATGAGCAGGCGACTTATTCAACTTGCGCGGCGCCTGCGCGATCGGTTGCGCTCGCGCCTTACCAGGCGGCGTTGCGGCGTGTGGCCCGTCGACGCTGCCTTTTATGTGCGACGCTATGGGCGCCTGTTGCGGGGCGTGGCGCCCGTACAGCACTATGCGAAGCACGGGCGGGGCACCTCTTTTGATCCTCAGCCGCTGTTCAACAGCGAGTACTACGCCGCGCAACTCCAAGGTATTACGATTCCCCACGGCATGACGCTGCTGGATCACTACCTTTGCGAAGGCGCCGCACGAGGGCTGGATCCGTCGGCGTTGTTTAGCACGAAAGAATATCTGGCGCACAACCCCGATGTCGCCGCAGCGGGCATCAACCCTCTCGAGCACTTCGTCCACAGTGGGGCGCATGAGGGTCGGCGCTGGTTCGACCCGGAGGCGACCAAGTTGCTGGCGGCGGCCCGCGCGGCTCTGGACGAAGATCCCGGCAACTGTTTCGCGCAGCAGATCATTGCGCATCGGCTGGGGCGCTTTGTCGACGAACGCTATTACCGGATTCGTTATGGCCGGGAGATCGGCTCCGCTTTGGAACACTATCTGGAGCACGGTGGGAATTACGAAGTGAGTCCGCATCCGCTGTTCGATGCCCGCTACTATCGGGAGGTGACCGGAATTGATCAACTGCCGGCTGGCGTTACGTGGCTTGAACACTTTCTGTCCGTCGATCCGGCGGAGCGGCACGCGCCGTCGCGGCTGTTCGATCAGACCGACTATCTGGCGATGAGTCCCGATGTCGAAGCGGCAGGTGTGGACCCGTTTGAGCATTTCGTAAGTTGGGGCGATCATGAAGGCCGGTTGCCGCTGTCATTAGAGCGTTCGGACATCGAATCGCGCATCATGGACGTTCTGGCAGAATCGCCGGATCATCCCCATGCGCTGCGACTTTTGATTGAACGCAAGCTGGTGCGTGGTGAAACTGCCGAGGCACTGCAGGTGCTGGCAGACCTGCCGCACGCACTGCCTAAGGCGCGGCTCAAGGCGCTGCTAGGTCAGACCTTGCAGCAGGCTGGTGCGATAGACAAAGCCATCGAGGCCTATACCGAATCGGAGTCGCAGGGGGCGACGCCAGCCGCCGATATCGATGCCAACGTGGCGGCGGCACTGGCGCGAGAGGGCTTTCGGGCCGAAATGCGCGGCGTGCTGGATGTTGCCGAAGCGAGTTACCACGCCGCATTGGCCAGGGGGCTCAAAAATCCGCAGCCGATTCGCGAACGGCTGGCGAACCTGATGTTTGCGGGTGGTAACCGGGAGCTGGCCTTGCACCTGGTTCACAGCCGGCCGGCCGGTGCCACCACCCGGGTGGAGGACCTTCCGCTCTCTTCCGTCCCCGAACATTGTTCGCAAGGCTTCGGTCAATACCTGGAATTGATGCCCGAACGGCCCATCGCGCCAATCGAGCCTCGGTTCCTGCGGGCGCCAACGGCTTTGACGGCTGAACCGGGCACGCTGACCGCGCCGCCTTTCTATGCGGCTGTGCTCGACGACTGCACGGCAGCAAGCCGTTGCAACGTGGTGCTGCACCGCGGAGTTCTGCTGTCCGATCAGGCCACGCATCCGCGCAGCGGAATGGCGATCTTCGGGGACCGAATCGATGGTTTCCCCGTGATTCGCGCGCGCCACGCGGGCCGTGCGCTCACCGAATGGCCGGCAAAAGCGCGGCTCGAAATTCCGCGCGGGCTGATGATGTTTGGCGTTCAGAGCCGCAACTTTGGTCATTGGGGCTGCGAATACCTTCCACGTATGCTTGCCTACGATGCGTCTCCCGCGCTGCGCGGCTATCCAATCGTGATCGATGCCGGCATGCCGAAGACGCACCGGGAAAGTTTGGACCTGCTCAATGTATCGAGGCGCGAGATCATTGCACTGGAACCCGACCAGGTGGTCAGGTTCGGGCACCTTGCAATGGCACCGGTGCCGACCTATTTTCCGCTGGACGGGATCGGCGTGTACGCCTACGACGCAGTGTGGCCGCGAGACGTACTGCGCGACATGAAGCGGATGGTGCTCGACGCGCTGGAGAAGCGCGTGGGAATGCCAGCCCGTACCGGGCGCCGGCTCTTCATTTCGCGGCACGCGTTCTCAAGCCGCCAGATGATCAACGAGTCGGAGATTCGCGCCATCCTGAACGCGCATGGTTTCGAGACGATTTATCCCGAGGATCTGTCGTTCGCGGAGCAGGTCGATACCTTCCGGTCGGCAGCGATGGTTGTAGGATCATGCAGTTCAGCGTTGTCAAATACGCTGTTCTGTCCGGAAGGTACTCCGGTCATCGGCCTGATTCACGACGAGCCGAGCTTCAACTACCGAGGCTATGCCAGCTACAGTGAGGCCGGTGGGGTCCCGATCCTGTTCGTACAAAGTCCGGTGGCGCCCGGCCAGCACGCGGTGCACGCCTTCCATCGTGCGTACCGGGTGGACCCGAACGACTTCCGGGCGGCGCTGGCGTGGGCAGAGCGGCAGGCGAGCGCGGTGTCCACGCTTACTCCTTGGCTTCGATAGGGAGTCCTTCCTCCTTGCAGTTGACCTGGACGAGCTTTCGGTTTTTGGGCACATCCAAGCTGACTGCACTGAGCTGGCCTGCCCACACGCAGCCCGTGTCGAGGGCAATGACGTCCGGCCGCAGCATCAATCCTAGCGCCGACCAGTGCCCGCAGACAACGGTGGCGTCGGTGGCTTGTCGGCCGGGGACATCGAACCAAGGCAGGTAGTTGACGGGCGCGTCGGCCGGCGGGCCGCTGAAGGAAAACTCCATGTCGCCCATTTCGGTGCAAAAGCGCAGGCGTGTGAGAGCATTGACGATGACCCGCAGCCGGTCGTCGCCCTTCAGTGAATCCTTCCACCGGACAGGCTCATTCCCGAAGATATCCCGGATCCGGGTGCGCCAATTTGGCCCGCGAAGCAGTTTCTCTACCTCGCTTGCCAGATCCAGTGTTTGCTCCACGCTCCATTGGGGGAGTACTCCGGCGTGGACTAACAGGAAACCGTTTTCCTCCCTTGCGAGAGGGATATGGCGTAGCCAGTCCAACAGTTCTTCGCGGTCCGGGGCACCGAGAATGTCCTGAATGGTGTCCCGTCGCCCCAACTTGCGCACTCCTGCCGCAACGGCCAGCAGATGAATGTCGTGATTGCCAAGCACGCACTTCGCGCGGTTGCCTAGCGATCTCATGCGTCGCAACGTGCCGAGGGAATCCGGGCCGCGATTGACCAGATCACCGACGAACCGTAGTGGCACGTCGGCCAGTTCAGGGCAGCCCAGCAATGCATCCAATGACAAGGCGCAACCCTGCAGGTCACCGATTGCGTAGGGGATATTCAGCATCATCTTGTAAGAAAAAGAAAGCAGACCCGAGCCGGTTCATTCCGAAAGACACACGATTCAGGCGTACACAGTGTGCACTGCAAAGGCGCATAGCATACTTTGCCAAAGTGACAATCCTCGGGAAGGGGCAGTTACATTTTTTTCCATTCCCGGTCATATGTATGCAAGGCGACGGCTGCAGTGCGATAGAATCCCGCTTCATCCGATATCTGCAGTCGAATTGCGTATCCGTGTCCCCCGTGGGCACAGTTCGGTGACAAAATAAGAAGAAAAGTGAATTTAAATTCTCTTTTTAAGAGTCCTCTTGTCAGATATCCCTCGGGAGAAGAAGTTGAGTATGGTCTTTGTTACTGGAGGCGCTGGCTTCATTGGCGCCAATTTTGTCCTGGACTGGCTGGCCGGCGGGCATGGTTCGGTGGTCAACATCGACAAGCTCACCTATGCGGGTAATTTGAAGACCCTGGCGAGCGTTGCGGACAAAATGGAACACATCTTTTCGCGGACCGACATCAACGACCGTGAAACGCTCGACAAACTGTTTGCAGAGCATCGACCGCGTGCGGTTCTGCATTTCGCGGCCGAGAGCCACGTCGATCGATCGATCCACGGTCCCGCGGACTTCGTGCAGACGAACGTGGTGGGTACCTTCACGCTGCTGGAGGCGACGCGCCAGTACTGGACTGGCCTGAATGCGGCTGACCGTGAGGCTTTTCGGTTTCTGCATGTGTCGACTGACGAGGTGTTCGGTTCCCTCGGGCCGACTGACCCGCAATTCTCCGAGACAACGCCTTACGCCCCGAACAGTCCGTATTCGGCAAGCAAGGCTGGTTCCGACCACTTGGTGCGCGCGTATCACCACACCTATGGGTTGCCGGTGGTCACGACGAACTGTTCGAATAACTACGGCCCGTATCAGTTCCCCGAGAAGCTGATTCCGCTGGTCATTGCCAATGCCTTGGCGGGCAAGGCGCTGCCGATCTACGGTGACGGGCAGAACGTTCGCGACTGGCTGTACGTAGGCGACCACTGCGCGGCCATCCGTACCGTGCTCGAACAAGGACGCCTGGGCGAGACTTACAACGTGGGCGGTTGGAATGAAAAGACGAATCTCGAAGTCGTTCATGCCATTTGTGACATGCTCGACGAACTGAAGCCTGCTGCCACGGGTAGCTATCGCGACCTGATTACGTTCGTCAAGGATCGTCCCGGTCATGATCGACGCTACGCCATCGATGCCCGCAAGCTGGAGTCCGAACTCGGCTGGCGTCCCGCGGAAACGTTCGAGACGGGGCTGCGCAAGACCGTTCAGTGGTATCTGTCCAACCAGGGTTGGGTGTCGGATGTCACGTCGGGGGAGTATCGCAGTTGGGTAAGTGAGCACTACAGTGCGTGAACTCCCCGATCATCCAACCATTCTGCTGTTTGGCGCCAGCGGTCAGGTCGGTTTTGAGTTGGCGCGCAGCCTGGCGCCGCTGGGACGGTTGGAACTGGCGGATCGAAGCCGTTGCGATCTTCGCGACAAGGCGGCGATCGATGCGCTGGTCGATCAGGTCCAGCCGCATCTGATCGTCAATGCTGCGGCCTATACCGCAGTGGACAAGGCGGAATCCGAATCGGAGATCGCCTTTGCGATCAACGCGCAGGCTCCCGCACATCTTGCAGCGGCCGCCGCTCGTTGCGGCAGTCGGTTCATACACTATTCCACCGACTATGTGTTCGATGGAAACAAGGCGGGCTGGTACGTGGAAGATGATGCCACGGCGCCGCAGTCGGTTTATGGCCTTAGCAAGCTCCAAGGGGAACAGGCTGTGGCTGAAGCTGGCTGTCCGCACTGGATCTTCCGCACAAGCTGGGTGTTCGGCCTGCACGGCGGCAACTTCGCCAAAACGATGCTCCGACTGGCGTCAGAGCGCGACGCGCTGCGCGTGGTGGCGGATCAGTTTGGTGCGCCGACGTCGGCCGCCCTGATTGCCGACGTGACGGCCCAAGCCATCTCCCGTGGATGGTCGCGGTTCGCGCCGGCTACCGCGCCCGATGGTATCTACCATCTGTGCGCAGGTGGCGAAACGTCGTGGCATGGGTATGCGCAGGCGCTGGTGGAGCGTGCAGCGCAACGTGGCGCCACGTTGCGGGTGAATGCGGCCCAGGTGCAGCCGATTCCGGCCAGCGAATATCCGGTTCCGGCCGCACGGCCTTTGAATTCACGCATGGACACGACCAAGCTGCAAGCCACGTTTGGCCTGTCCATCCCAGACTGGCGCGATGGGGTCCATCGCCTGGTTGACCAGATCTATTCCTGAGAGGCGCCTGATATGCGCAAGGGCATTATCCTGGCCGGAGGCTCCGGCACTCGTCTATATCCGATTACTCGGTCGGTCTCCAAGCAACTGCTACCGGTCTACGACAAGCCGATGATCTACTATCCGCTGAGCACGTTGATGCTTGCGGGTATCCGGGACATCCTCATTATTTCCACGCCGTCGGACACGCCGCGGTTTCAGGAGATGCTTGGCGACGGCAGCCAGTGGGGTATGAATCTCAGCTATGCTGTGCAGCCTTCGCCGGATGGTCTGGCTCAGGCGTTCATCATCGGCAAGGAATTCGTCGGCAATGATCCGTCCGCGCTGATCCTTGGCGACAACATCTTTCATGGCCACGACCTGCAAGGGCAGTTGACCCGTGCATGCGAGAAGCAGGACGGCGCGACCGTTTTCGCGTATCACGTGCATGATCCGGAGCGCTATGGCGTTGTGGAATTCGACAGCGATTTCCGCGCGCTGTCGATCGAGGAAAAACCGTCGAAGCCGCGTTCGAACTACGCCGTGACCGGGCTGTATTTTTACGACAATACGGTCTGTGACGTCGCTGCTTCCATCCGGCCCTCCGCTCGCGGGGAACTGGAAATCACCGACGTCAACAAGCACTATCTACAGACTAACAAGCTCGACGTGGAGATCATGGGGCGTGGTTATGCGTGGCTCGATACCGGTACGCATGACTCGCTGCTGGAAGCTGCGACGTTCATTGCCACGCTACAGCATCGCCAAGGTCTTATGGTGGCCTGCCCGGAAGAAATTGCCTACCGCAACGACTGGATCGGTGTTGAGCAGATCGAGGCAATGGCGGCCCAGTTGTCCAAGAATGGCTACGGCGCCTACCTGCGTCGCATCATCGAGGACGTCACGTTATGAGCCTGAATGTGATCCGCACCTCGCTGGAAGGCGTGCTGGTGCTCGAGCCAAAAGTATTCGGCGACACCCGCGGCTTTTTCTTCGAAAGCTTCAACGCGCGCAAGTTTGCCGAAGCTACCGGCGTGGACCGTCCATTCGTTCAGGACAACCATTCGCGTTCTTCGTGCGGAGTGCTGCGAGGCCTGCATTATCAGATTTGCCAAGCGCAGGGCAAGCTTGTGCGCGTGACGGAAGGTGAAGTGTTCGATGTGGCTGTCGATGTGCGGCGCTCATCGCCGACTTTCGGCAAATGGACCAGTGCGCTGTTGTCGGCCGAAAACAAGAGGCAGATGTGGGTTCCCGAAGGATTTGCGCACGGTTTCGTGGTTGTTTCTGCGACCGCCGAAGTTCAGTACAAGACGACTGACTACTGGTATCCAGAGCACGAGCGGAGCATCCGGTGGAATGATCCGACGCTCGCCATCGACTGGCCCAATGTGGGAAAACTGCTGCTTGCCGACAAGGACCGCAACGCACCGTTGCTGGAAGCGGCGGAAGTTTTCGCGTAACGCACTTTCTGGGCCCGCGCCTATTTGCGCGCCGGGCCCGTTTTAGGATGTTGGCGGATTGCACTGATGAACATTAACGTCACGAAACCGTTTCTGCCGCCCCAGGCTGAGTACCAAAAATACGTGTCTGACATCTGGGCGCGCGAGTGGCTGACCAATAACGGCCCGCTCGTCAATGAACTGGAACTGCGCCTGAAAGAATGGCTCGGTCTGGATCACCTGCTGTTTGTCGCAAACGGCACGGTGGCGCTGCAGATCGCCATCAAGGCACTGGATCTGAAAGGCGAGATCATTACCACGCCGTTCAGCTATGTGGCTACCACTTCCAGTATTGTCTGGGAAAATTGTGTCCCTGTGATGGCGGATATTTGTCCGCATTCTTTCAATATCGACCCGGCTCGTATCGAAGACCGAATCACGGAGAACACATCCGCGATTCTTGCAACGCATGTGTACGGTACACCATGCGATGTGGAGAAGATCGAGCGTATTGCGCAACGTCATAATCTGAAGGTGATTTATGATGCCGCGCACGCATTCGGGACAACCTACCGCGGCAAGTCGTTGTTTGCTTTTGGTGATATCGCCACCACGAGTTTCCATGCGACCAAGCTCTTTCATACCATTGAAGGCGGCGCGGTGGTGACGCAGCATCCGGAAATCCTGAAGGTGCTTGCTCGGATGCGGAATTTCGGCCATGTCTCGCCGACAGCGTTCGATGGTGTCGGAATCAACGGAAAAAATTCCGAGTTCCACGCGGCAATGGGGTTGTGCAACCTGAACCATCTCGACGAGATCCTGCAGTCGCGCCGGACACTGAGCGAGCGTTATGACGCAAACCTCAAGACGCTGCCGGTGCAACGGCCGCGGTTGCCGGACAACTGCAGTTACAACCACGCCTACTATCCGGTGGTGTTCGAAAGCGAGAAGGCGAACTTGGCAGTGATCGAGGCGCTGAACCTGCACAACGTGTTCCCGCGCCGGTATTTCTTCCCGTCGCTCGGTTCGCTCAATTACGTTACCGACAAGACGCCCACGCCCATTTGCGATGACGTCGCATCACGCGTGCTTTGCCTGCCGCTATATCACTCGTTGTCGTTCGAGGAGATCGACATGATTTGCCGGCTGATTCATCGCTCGCTTAAGTATTGATTGAACGTTGGCGCGGTGCATCCCATCCCGACTGCAAAAGGAACACGGTTTGAAGCTTAGCATTCTGCTGATTACATACAACCACGCCCGATATATTCGCGAGGCGCTGGACAGCGTGCTTTGGCAGGATATCGACTTCCCCTTCGAGGTCGTGGTGTGTGACGATGCGTCTACGGACCACACGCGAGAAATCATTGCCGAGTATGTGGGCAAGGATCCGCGTGTCAGCTTCAGGTTCTTGCCTGAAGTGCCGAATATGGGTGTGACGCGGAATTACCAGCGCGGGTTCGTGGCGGTGGAATCGGAATACGTGGCAGCGCTCGAGGGCGACGACGTCTGGTGCAGCCCGCAGAAGCTTTCGCAGCAACTTGCCTTTCTCGAGGCGCACCGCGAGTGTTCGGTCTGTGGTTGCAACTACTTCGTTTATTCGGAAGAGCAGGCGCGGTACACCGAAAGGGTGGAGCGCGAAGAAGGATTTCGGTACCTGGACAGTCGCCAGTTGATCGCTGATAACCTGATCGGTAATTTCTCGACCTGCATGTACCGGACGGCAGCGCTAAAGCGGCTGCCGCCAGCCTTGTTCGATCTGCGGGCCTACGACTGGGCGGTCAATATCGTGATGGGCAGGTTTGGGCTGATTGGGTTTCTGAACACACCGCTATCCATCTATCGGATACACGGCGCGGGTACCTGGAGTTTGTTGACCCATCGGCAAAAGCTGACTTCGCAACTGGAAGTGCTGCCGCAGTACGATGCCATCACCGATGGCATTTTCAGGGACGATTTCGACGCTCTCGCCGTGCGCCTGCGCGCGGCTGGCGCAGGGGCGGGTCCCGCGCCAGCGTTTCAGTTCCGGCGCGCAGCGCGCTTTGGGCTGAAGTTGCTGGTTCAGTGCATTCCTCCGCTGTTCGTGACAATCGCAAAGCAGCTAGTGCCGCCAGTTTGCTGGCGTGTAATGTACAAGTTTATTGGAAGGCGCGCATGAAGTTGCCTACTGTTTCGGTCATCATGCCGGCGTATAACCATGCGCCGTTCGTGGTCGAATCCGTTCAAAGTGTTTTGTCACAGGATTTCGAGGATTTCGAGCTTCTGATTGGCGACGATGGCTCCAGCGATGGCACGGCCGATGCCATTCGCACGATAACTGACCCGCGCATGCAGCTGTTTGTGCACGAAGTGAACCGCGGCGCCGGTGTCGTGACCAATGACCTGATTTCGCGTTGCCGCGGCAAGTATATTGCGTTGATCAATTCGGACGACGCATGGGTGCCGGCGAAGCTGTCGTACCAGGTAAGCATGCTCGATCGGCAGCCCGAGCTGGGTGCTGTCTTCGGCCGTGCACGCTATGTCGATAGGGATGGCTCGCCCATCGAGAAGTCGACCATGCAATTTGGCCATATTTTCGACCAGGAGAATCGCTCGCGAGGCGAATGGCTGAAGCGTTTTTTTGATCATGGCAATTGCCTGTGTCATCCGTCGATGCTGATCCGCAGCGAGGTGTACAGCCAGGTAGGCGCTTATGACAACCGATACCGGCAGCTTCCGGACTTCGAGATGTGGGTAAGGTTCATTCGCCACTGGCAGTTGCACATTTCCAATGAGGACTTGGTGCGCTTCCGCATCCTTCCGGGGGAGAACGCCAGCAGCCACACGCCGGCAAATTCGATCCGGATTATGAACGAGCACTACATGATCGCGCGCAACTTCTTTGACGGAGTGTCCGCCGACTTGCTGAAGGAAGCCTTTGGAGATCGTCTAGTTTGCGATCCTACGTCGTCGGCCGAGCATGCGGATATCGAGAAGACGCTGCTGTTTTTCGGCTTCAACCAGTGGCTTGGCCATATGTACCGGATCGTAGGCATCTCAAAGATGTTCGACTTGCTGGCGAGCCCTGCGCACAGCGCGGTGCTCAAGCGTGACTACGATATCGATGATCGGACCTTTCATCGAATGATGGGTGAAGCCGATGCATTTCGGCCTGGTAACCCACTGCAGAGTATTTCCGGCAAGGACTTGCTGCGAGAGTTGAAGCAGCGGATTCGCAAACGATTTGTATGATGCAGGCAGTCTTGTCCACGGCGTGCACCGAGGCGGCCGGGCCGGAAGGCGCTTCCGTCCAGTTCCCGGCCAAGTATGCGAGCGCGCAGGTCGCGAATCGCCTCGTAGGGGCGGTCGTGGTGACCTATAACCCGGATGCTTTGCATCTTAAGGAACTGTTTCGTGCTTTGGGTCGCCAGGTTGCGCATATCGTGGTGGTCGACAACGGTTCGAAGGTCGTTCCCGATGTGGGCGCAGAGAATTTTGGCGCTCCGGTTACGTTGATCGACTGCCGCGCCAATCTAGGCATTGCCGCCGCGCATAACAAGGGGTTGCAGCAACTCGATCGCCTTGGCATGCCATACGGATTGCTGATGGACCATGACAGTCTGCCGCTCGAAGGTATGGTCCAGCATCTGCTTGCCGCCGACTTGGCATTGCGGCAAGAGGGTGTCAAACTTGCTGCGGTGGGTCCCGTCACGATCGATCGGCGCACTCGCGTGCGTTCGAAGTTTGTGAAGATCCGACATGGCATTGTCGGTCGCGTTGAGTGCGCGGCTGGCGAGCAGTGGACGGAGGCGGATTTTCTGATTTCGTCGGGCACGCTGATCCGCTTGGACGTTCTGCGCGACGTTGGTGAGATGAACGAAACGTATTTCATCGACCACGTTGACACGGAATGGTGCCTGCGGGCCCTGAATAAGGGATACCGGATCTTCGGTGTTTGCGATGCCTTGCTGGACCACTCGCTGGGCGACCACGTGGTGCGTGTCTGGTTTGGCCGCATGCGTGAAGTTCCGGTGCATTCTCCACTACGCAACTATTACATATTCCGGAATACGATCGCGATGCTCCGCCATGTGCCAATGCCGATCGGCTGGCGTAGTGCACACCTGTATCGGATGTTGCAGTTTTTGGTGTTCTTCGTGATTGGTGTTCCGCCGCGCGGATTACGGGCGCGTTTGATGATGAAGGGAATCGGGCATGGCCTCACGGGGCGTTCCGGAAAGCTTTGAGCCGGCTGCCGCCGACGTGCTCGCGAAAATTGCCGTGTCCGTCATCAGTCACGGTCAAGGCGAACTCGTATTGCCACTGCTGCATGAACTGGCGGAAATCGGAGGCCAGCTCTCCTTGCGCGTCATTGTCACGGAAAATCTGCCGAGCTCGGCGGGCGCATTCCAGCCGATGGCGTCGCCACTCTATGATTCGCTGATCCTTAACCCTGAACCTAAGGGTTTCGGCGCAAACCACAATGCGGCTTTCGCTGGATGCGAGTCAGATTTTTACTGCGTCATCAATCCCGATATCCGGCTTGCGGGCGCCGAACCGTTCAGCGCGCTGGTGTCAGCGCTTAGAAAGGCAGCCGGCATTGCCGCACCGTGTGTCCGAAATTCCGCTGGTGGACTTGAGGACAGCGCGCGCCACGTTCCGACGCTGGGCCGCCTTGCGCGGCGTGCCATCCTTCGGCAACGGCAAGCAGACTACAATCCCGAGGGTTTGGGGAAAGCGGTAGATTGGGTCGCCGGCATGCTGATGGTTTTTAATGCCGATGTCTTTCGGCAGTTGGGCGGTTTCGACGAGCGCTTTCATTTGTACTGCGAAGATGTCGATATCTGTCTGCGCACGCACCTGCAAGGTTATTCGGTGCACTGGGTGACTTCCGTCAGCGTGTTGCACGATGCGCAGCGCGACAGCCGCAGAAAGTGGAAATACCTGGCCTGGCACGTCGAAAGCATGACGCGTCTGTTTCTGTCACGTAGCTACTTTGCCTTCCTGCGTCGCCGCGCGGGCGCGGGTCGGGCAGCCTCGTAAACCATCTTGTCATGTTTGACTACTTCTGGGTGCCTGCATCCTGCGGGTTGATCTGCCTTGTCGTGCTGCTGGTGCTGAGGCCCTGTGCGGTAAAAATCGGTCTGGTTGACAGTCCGGGCGGCCGCAAGCGCCATGTGGGCGACGTGCCGCTGATCGGCGGCGTTGCTGTCCTTGTCGCGGTCTGGATCGGATCGTTGATGTATCTGCGGACATTTGATAGATACGTGGCGCTTTATGCCGGTGTCACGCTGCTTGCCATTGTCGGGCTTGTCGATGATCTGCGCGGCATGAGGCCACTAACCAAGCTTGCGTTCCAGTTTTTCGCGGCAATACTGATGACCTCTTGGGGCAACGTCTACTTGTCTTCGCTGGGCGACCTGTTCGGCCGTCGTGAGATCGATTTGCTCAACTGGGGCATTCCGCTGACCATTTTCGCGGCCCTTGCGGTGGTCAATGCCTTGAACATGAGTGATGGTCTCGACGGGTTGGCCGGCGGATTGAGCGTTATCGTGCTCGCCTGGATGGCCTATCTTGCCGCAATTGTCGGCAATATGATGGTCTTGCGTATTGCGGTGATCTTTTGTGGCGCATTGGTGGGGTTCTTGCTCCTTAACGTCAACCATCCCCTGCGCGGGGCCAGGCGGGTGTTTCTAGGGGATGCTGGCAGTCTGTTGCTGGGCTACGTCATGGTGTGGTTCGCCGTGGAGTTGTCCCAGATACCATACAATCCCGCCGGGCACGTGCCGCCGGTGGTCATGCTATGGGTGCTGGGTCTGATCCTCGTCGATCTGATGGCCGTGGTCCTGCGGCGGATGATCAAGGGCCGCAACCCGCTGGCGGCGGACCGCACCCACCTGCACCATGTCCTGGTACGCCTTGGGCTATCGCCTACCCAGGTGGTTTGCGTGATCTGGTTTGCCAATGCTCTCTTTGGGCTTGTGGGCGTCGCTGCTTGGCGCCTCGGCATGCCTGAGCAGTGGATCTTCCTGCTCTTCCTCGCGATAAGCGCGAGCCACTTTCTTATGGTGCGAAATGCCTGGAAATTACTGCGCATGGGGCGTAAGTTCACTCGCAAACAGGGAGCGCAGCCTGGCGCCTAAGGGCCGGCCGCCGCTTCCAGTCAATGCCTGACGGTAACGAGTGTTGCGGCAGGTAATCTCCGACTTGAAGAATCTACGAATAGTTTAAAATTTCATTTTCTTGCCGAAGCAAATGTGACGGGACGGCTTTCGGGCGTCCCCGGCGGCTTGCCGCATATCCTTTATCCAATAGACAAGCATTCACTCCATGAACAACAGCGAGAAGCTTCACAACGTCT
This sequence comes from Cupriavidus sp. D384, assembly GCF_001652915.1. Classification (GTDB taxonomy): domain Bacteria; phylum Pseudomonadota; class Gammaproteobacteria; order Burkholderiales; family Burkholderiaceae; genus Cupriavidus. The sequence goes on along the minus strand of NZ_BBQI01000008.1, from coordinate 117,285 downwards.
TTGCGCAATCGCTCAATATCGGTCTGGACAAAGTCACTGACGAATTGACCTACAACACGATTCCCGAGTGGGACTCGGTGGCGCATATGGCGCTCGTGGCCGAAATCGAAAACGCTTTTGAGATCATGATGGATACGGATGACATCGTCGACATGAGCTCCGTTGGTAAGGCCAAGGAAATCCTCGCCAAGTACAACGTAACTTTCTGAAGGACGTCATGCTGCTCAAGGACAAGATTGCGCTCGTAACCGGTGCCGCGCGAGGCATAGGCTTCGCGACTGCCGAACTGTTCGCTCGGGAGGGTGCCCATGTGGTGCTGTCAGGCCGGTCAGTCGAGGCACTTGAAGAGGCGCAGGCGCGTCTGGCAGAGGCGGTCCCCGGCGCTCAGTCGACAGTAATGCCACTTGATGTCGCGCGCCCCGATAGCGTCCGCGACGCATTTCAGGCGTTGTTCAAGCAGGCCAAGCGTCTCGATGTGCTGGTCTCAAACGCCGGTGTTCTGGACGATGCGCTGATCAGCATGGTGACCGAAGCCCAGATTCATCGTGTCTTTGAGCCCAACACCTACGGCGTCCTGTACTGCGCGCAGTACGCAAGCCGGCTGATGGCCCGCAACAAGGGGGGCAGCATCATCAATCTGGCGTCGATCATCGGTACCAACGGCAACGTCGGCCAAGCAGTCTATGCGGGCAGCAAAGCGGCGGTCATTGGTATTACCAAGTCGCTGTCGAAGGAACTTGCACCGCAGAATATTCGCGTCAACGCTATTGCGCCGGGGTTCATCGACACGGACATGGCACGCTCGATCGGCCCGGAGAAATTCGCGGAGCGCGTGGCGTCCATTCGCATGGGGCGTGTCGGTTCGGCTGAGGAGATTGCCAAAGTGGCGCTTTTCCTAGCATCCGATCTGTCCTCGTATGTCACCGGCCAGATCATCGGCGTTGACGGCGGGATGCTGATCTGATGTTCGCGAAATGTCTGGAGTCGTTCGGCGATCGGATTGCCCTTCTGGCGGACGATGGCCAGCGCCTGTCCTACGCGGACTTGGCTGCTCGTGCGGACGAAGTGTTTGCTGTTGCTGGGTTTGCACCGCGCGCGCTGGTTGCGCTGGAATGTGAAAACTGCGTCGATTCGGTAGCGGCCTATCTGGGCGCATTGCGCAATGGGTATCCGGTTCTGCTCGTCGATGCCCAGCTGGAGGCGACGCTGCGTGACCGTCTCTATTCGCATTTTTCGGTTACCCACGTCCGGACGGCGGCTGGCGAATGGAAAACGCTTGGGTATGTCGCGCCGACGGTGCATCCGGATGTTGCGGTACTGCTGTCAACGTCGGGTAGTACCGGCTCACCGAAGTTGGTCAGATTGACATCGGCGAACCTTGAGGCTAACGCGCAATCGATCGCGCAGTACCTTGAGCTCGACGAATACGAGCGGCCCGTCACGACGTTGCCTATGCACTATTCGTATGGGCTTTCGGTCGTAAATAGCCATCTGTCCGTTGGGGCGACTCTCGTGCTGACTGGTCAACCGGTGACGGCTCGCAAGTTCTGGGATGTCTTCCGCGAGCATGAGGCGACCAGCATCGCGGGCGTGCCGACGATCTACGCCATGCTCAAGCAGCTGCGCTTCGAGCGCATGGATTTGCCATCACTGCGTACAATGACGCAGGCGGGTGGCAGGCTGGCTCCCGAGCTGATCCGATGGTATGCCGAGCTGGCCGCGTCGCGAGGGCAGCGTTTCTTCGTCATGTACGGACAGACGGAGGCGACGGCCCGGATGTCTTATGTGCCGCCGCAGCAAACGCTGGACAAGGCCGGCTCGATTGGCATTGCCATCCCTGGAGGCAGTTTCGAACTAGTCGCGGAAGACGGTCGCATTGTGGACGGCGTCAACGAAACCGGAGAGCTTCGCTATACGGGCCCGAACGTCATGATGGGCTACGCGGCCAGCGCCGAGGATCTGGCCGATGCCGATCAGCAGGGCGGCGTACTCCTGACTGGTGACCTGGCACGCCGTGACGAGGATGGTTACTACTATGTGGTGGGGCGGCTCAAGCGCTTCATCAAGGTTTTCGGCAACCGCATCGGCTTGGACGAGGTTGAAGCGCAGTTGCGGGAAGAGAATTACGATGTTGCCGTCACCGGACGTGACGACCTTCTGGTCGTTGCCCTGCGTGGACAAAACGATGGCACAGATGCGCTGGTTGCGCACGTTAGCGCAAAGTACCGGTTGCATCGCTCGGCTATCCGAGTGCATGCCGTTGATGGATTCCCGCTGTCGACGTCAGGCAAGGTCCAGTATGCGGAACTGCTCAAGGCCCTTTGTCCCTGAGCACGTTGAGTTGAGTTGACGATATGACAACCGAACGTCCCTACTTCGCGTGGCCTGTCTATGGCATGGCGCACGGCGACAAGTCCCGCTACCTTTCCGAGTCGCTGACCGCGTTGACGTGGCAGCATGCCGAGCGTTGTGAGCCATATGGCCGGATTTTGCAGGCACATGGTTATCAGGCCGGGCAGTCGTTCGCGCTTGAGCAGATTCCGTTCATTCCCGTCAGGCTGTTCAAGGAATATGAGCTCGGGTCGGTATCGAAAGACGATGTGTTCAAGGTGCTGACGTCGTCGGGTACTACGTCACAGCGCGTGTCCCGGATCATTCTGGATCGCGATACTGCGATGGCGCAGACCAAGACCTTGGTCCTGATCCTGCAGCAGTTTTTGGGCAAGGCGCGGTTGCCGATGCTGATCATCGACCATCCGGGCGTGATCAAGAACCGCCAGTCCTTCTCGGCGCGCGGCGCGGGAATTCTCGGACTCTCGAATTTCGGGCGCGATCATACCTACGCATTGCGCGACGAGGATATGACGCCCGATATCGATGGCATTCGTGCCTTTCTGGAGCGGCATCGCGGACAGCGCGTCTTTATCTTCGGTTTTACCTTCATGGTGTGGAAGTATTTCTATCAGGCCTTGAAGGACATGCCAGATGCTCCGCGCTTCGAAGATGCCATCCTGATCCACAGTGGCGGATGGAAGAAGCTGCTCGAGGAAGCGGTCGACAACGACACCTTCAAGGCGGCGTTGGCGGACAAGCTTAACATCCGGGCGGTGCACAATTTCTACGGTATGGTCGAGCAGGTTGGTTCGGTCTTCATGGAATGCGAGCATGGTCGTCTGCATGCCCCAGCTTTTGCTGACGTACTTATCCGCGACGCTCGCGACTGGTCAGTCCTGCCGCAAGGCCGCACCGGACTGATCCAGGTGTTGTCCGTGCTTCCTACGAGTTATCCGGGACATAGCCTGCTGACGGAAGATCTGGGTGAATGGACTGGGCTTGACGATTGCCCGTGTGGACGCATGGGTCGTACGTTCCGCGTGCACGGACGTGTTGCCAAGGCAGAATTACGCGGCTGCAGCGACACTCACGCGGCGGACTCGCAATCGCAAATGGTGACCGTCTGATGGCTGATTACGTATCGTTGATCCCTGGGGCACCGCTTCCCGAGGCGTTGGCCGACGTTCCCCCGCTGCCCGCGTTCGCTCCGGCGTCTCTCGATTTTGTCGAGGCGTTGTCGGGCTTGCTGATGCGGATGCCGGAAGCGAGGACGTACCCGGAGCTGACGGCGCTGGGATTCTGGATGCGCCGCGCCAACTTGGCCCGTCTGCGTGCGGACATGGAGCGTCGTGCCGGCGAAGCGCTGCTCGTGCCACGCGGCACAGTACTGCACATCGCACCGTCCAACGTCGACACCATTTTCGTGTATTCGTGGTTTCTGTCGCTTCTGACGGGAAATCGGAACATCGTTCGCCTTTCTTCCAAGCCTTCCCCGCAGGCAGACCTGCTCGTTGGGGCGATTGCAAAACTGTTGAGGGAACCAGCGCATCAGGAGATTGCTCGCCGCACGCTGCTGGTCCGATATGCGGCTGATGATCGCACCACGACGCGATTCTCGGCGGTGTGCGATGTCCGGGTGGTCTGGGGCGGCAATGCGACGGTCGAGCAGATTCGCAAGCTTCCGTTGCCCGGAACGGCCACGGAGGTGGCGTTCGCCAATAAGTATTCGCTTGCGCTGATCGGCGCTGAGAGTTGGACGGAGGCTACCGAATGCCGAAAAGCTGATTGGATTGAAGCGTTCTACAACGATGCCTACTGGTTCGACCAGATGGCATGCTCGTCGCCGCGGCTGGTTCTCTGGCTCGGTGATGCAGTGCAGATCAAGGCCGCTTCGACAGACTTCTGGGGCCGTTTTGAGGGGTATCTGGCGGATCGTCAGGAACGATTCGGCGATGCGGACTATGTGAACAAGCTGGTGGCGGAGGACGCTCTGGCGATCGAAGCGGACGTTGCCATTTCGACGACGTCAAACAACGACCTCGTGCGAGTGTGGCTCGACACCCCCGCGTTGCACCACACACTGCACTGCGGTGCGGGCCTGTTCTTCGAATCGTCGCTTGACTCGCTCGATGCCATGCGGCCCTTGCTGAGCCGAACGGTGCAGACGCTTTCGTATGCCGGTGTCGAGACACAGAGGCTGCGCGATTTCATCGCTGCCAATCCGCTGGCGGGGATCGATCGCGTCGTCCCGTTCGGCCATGCGCTGGATTTCGCGCCGGTCTGGGATGGCTTTGATCTTCTTCGTGTATTCATGCGCGAAATTACGGTTGCCTGAACGGCACTTCGGCAACTTATCTGTCACAGATTTAGCAGACGCTCATGCCTCTGATCCATTCTTCTCCAGTATCTTCCGTGGTAATCGCCGGCGCAGGCGGTTTTGGGCTGGAACTTTTCGACTACCTGCAGGACGAGGCCTTCCGAGGAGGCGTGACCGTGGCAGGATTTATCGACGATACCCCTGGCGGGACGGTTCCTGATGGTATCGATGTCCCTCATTTGGGCACCATTGGTGATTTTCGTGCGGCGCCTAGCCAAGTGGTAGTTGTAGCGATTGGCTCTGTGAAGGGGCGGCAGATCGTTCTGGAGAAGCTGAACGCCAACAACATAGCCACGCCCGCTTATGTCCACCCGTCGGCCATTGTGTCGCCAGCGGCGACGCTCGGGAAGGCGGTCCTGATTTGCCCCTATACGATTGTCAATCGCAATGCGGTCATGGACGATGCCTCAGTGGCCAACGTGCACTGCAGCATTGGCCATGGAGCCCGTGTGGGGGCCTATTCGGTGCTGTCGCCGTATGCCGCCCTTAACGGCGACGCGATAATCGGCATGGGCTGTTTCCTAGGTACGCGCGCTACAATCTATCCGCGCATCAATATTGGTGATGGTTGCATCGTGGACTCCCATACTGGTGTGCGCGTGAATGCCGAGCCGCGTCACATGATTTCATCGCGTGGAACCTATCAGGTCAGCGCCTTGCGGATGCGCTGATTACCGGCCAGTCACGGTATGGTCTGTCAGTAGTGCTTCCCACTTGTCAATAATTGGTGCCAGTTCAAAGCGTTGTGCGCTCAACCGGGCACCCGCAGCCAGTTGCGCTGCCCGGCGCTCGTCCTGCATGACTGAAAGCAGCGCGGTTGCCAGAGCCCGAGGGGTGTCAACGGGAACGACGAGCGCATTCTCACCATCTCTCAGCAGTGAACGTGGACCGGCTTCGCAGTTTGTCGAAACGACTGGCAGCCCGAAAGCCATCGCCTCGATGAGTACGAGACCGAATCCCTCATATCGGGAACTCAGGCAGAACAGTGACGCCTGCCGATAGGTCTCGGCGATGTCGCTGCGAGTTCCCGGCATCTGTACGGAATCGACAAGGTCCAGTTCGGCGCGTAGAGATTCCAGTTGCGACCGGTCCTCGCCTTCGCCGATGATTGTGAGGGTCCATTCTGGAGCTGACGGTGTGACGTCTGCCCACGCTCGGATCAGTGTGTCGAAGCCTTTGGCACCAGTCAGCCGCCCGACGGCGAGCACCTGTTTGCCAAGCCTGCGGGCGGGTGCCGTTGGTATCGGAAACGGTAAGGGATTTGGCAGCGCTAGTACCGGGCAGCGCGGATGCGTGGCGTCGATCCACCTCTGCCGGTCGGACTCCGTGAGCACCACGATGGCGTTGTGCCAGCGCGCGGCCATCCTGCGGGCAACTCTACGTGCCTTGCGGCCAAGATCCTCGTCGAAATGACAGTGTTCCCAACCGACTCGCCGGATGCGGCAACCGAGCGTAGCAGGCAATGTGAACCATGCCAGCATGGTATCGGCCTCGACGAGAGCCGTCACACGGTGTTCCCGCAGCACGCGGCGCAGTCGGCGCACCGTTGCCAGATATTGCGCCTTGAAGGAAGGGCGTGTGTCGAACAGTCCGACGTGGCACACTGCCGGATGCAGCGGGAAGACGCTGCGCGTATCCCAGAGGCTGATGATGCAGATCTTGTGCCCACGGGCGGCAAGGGCGTTGGCGATCGTGGTGGTCATGCGCTCCGCTCCGGCCAAGGCATTCAGTGTGCCGGTGAGAAAGGCTATGGTGCTCATGGTGCTGCGGCACCCTGTTCGGTGCCAGACATCGACGCTTTGCCAACTTTTAGCCACAGGGTGACGCCGAACGCCACAGCGACAGCGTTCGCGGTCGCGTAGCCGAGCACCGCGCCCATTGTCCCAAGGCGCGGGATGGCGATAACGTCGACTAGAACGGTCGTGCTCAGTACCAGCGCCCATTTCAAGGCGATCCATCGCGGCTTTCGCAGGTAAATTGCCAGCAGGCTCAATCCGGCATCGGCGAATGTCAGTGACGAGGCTACTGCGCCTAAGCGCAGCAGGCCGGCTGTGGCAGCGAACGCCGGACCATATAGCAGCCTGACAATCCAGTCGGCGGAGAGGGCGAGGACCGCTGCACCGCAAAATCCAATAACCAACATCGCACCAGCCACCACAAGGATATTTCTGCGTGCTATCAATCTGTCCGTCTGTGCATAAACATACAGCGGTGCAATCCCAGCAGCAAGGATCCCTGCAATGGTCGTATAGTTGTCGAGAATCTGCATCGTTGCCGAGTAGGCGCCCAGCTCCGCTACGTGAACGAGAGGCTTCAGTATCAACTGGTCGGCGCGGCGCGCGGCTACCATCACCATGAAGCTGATCCAGAAAAGCGTACCATCTCGGATCAGATCTCGTGTCAGCGTCGGAATGTAAGGCGGTATCTCACGCGGTGCACGGGCAAAGTAATACCAAGTTAGCAGCAGGGCTGCGATGGCCGCCTCGAGCGCAAACGCACTGGCGTAGGGAGCAATGGCGTGAACACCCGTGAAGAAGAGGCTGCCGACCAGCGCCGCCTTAGCGGCCAGAGCCACAAGGTTGAAGATCACATTCGGTCGGTTATGCGTTCGTGATTGCATCCATGCGATGACGACGCCAAACGGTTCGCGCAGCATGATGGCCATGCCGAGAATCATGGCAGGTATCCATGTATCGGCAGGCTGTTGGGTCAGAAGCAGATAGGCGCCTATCAAAGTGTACCCAAATACTCCTGCTGCAAATCGGATGGCGAACGCATGCATCAGCAGGGAATGCTTGTCCTCGGTCGTCTGCAATGCCACAAGCCGAGGGACTACCACCTCCGCGGAGCAGACAAGGGGAATTGCAGCGGCAATGAAGACCAGGGACTGGGCGTACTGGAAATGGCCAAAGCCTTCGGTTCCTAGGGCTCGGGCAAGCATGCCGACTACCGCAATGCCTACGCCGACTTGCAACCCGCGGTCCGCGAGCATCCAGAGAAGATTGCTAGCGACAACTCGGCGCATCAAAAGCCTTCCGTCAGGTGTTGGTAATGAATGAGCCACCGATCGGCAATGACCCGGATATCGAAATGGCTGGTAATCCGCTTGCGATTTTTTGCACATTGATCGGGCGTGGTGGGCAGTCGGGACACGGCAGACCGCAGCGCCTGGGCTAGCGCTGCCGCGTCGCCGACCGGAGTGATCGTGGCGAGGTTGCCAGCGATTTCCCTTACGCCCGCAGCGTCGGTAGCGACAACTGGCAATCCAGTGGCCATGGCCTCGCCAATCACCAAGGGCATGCCCTCGATCTGCGACGACAAGACAAAGATGTCCGCGCCATGCAACAAGTCTGGGATGTCTTGCCGGGTCCCCAGCAGTTGGACAACCTCGCAGAGTTGCATTGCGGCAATGTCATCCTGGAGTTGATTGCGCAGTGGTCCGTCGCCGGCAATGCGCAAACGAAGCCGGGGCTCCTCCGTGTAAAGGAGGGAGAAGGCACGAATCAAAAGCGCATGGTCCTTCTCCGGGACGAGGCGTCCTACGCTAAGCAAGACAATGTCGCCGGCGTCCACCAGCAGGTCCTTGCGCACGGAGTCCCGCACCGATGCTTTCAGTGCAAAGCGCGAAGTATCAATGCCATTTGGCATGACAATGATTCGGCTTGCCTGGACCGCGCCACTATTGATCATGGCTTCTCGTCCCGCTGCGCTGACATGTGTCGTTAGCGCACACCAACGGTCCGTTACACGATAGGCCATGGCACGCAGCTTCCCGCCTTCGCGGGCGCTGTGGGCCGAACAGATGACGGGCGGCACCGATGTCGTGCGAGCTAATGCGCGGGCAAAAAGATTGCCGTGAATCATATGGGCGTGGATGACATCTGGCCGCCATTGGCCGACGATTTTCCTGGCGCGGTATAGCGCGCAAAGCGCAGACAGGGGAGTCTTGCGCATGTTCAGGGAGAAGACTTCTACGTCAGGAGGAAGCCGGACATCGCATCCTGGTGTCAGGGTGATGATGGCGACTTGATGCCCGAGATCGACAAAAGCTCGGGCCAGCGCAGCAATCTGCTGCTCGGCGCCGCCAAGCTTGAGGCCGGTGGTCAAAAAGAGAATACGCATAGACTCTGGTGCGGACGCCTCAGCCTCAGCACTGATCACCGTGCCCCATACCCCGTTACCAACGTCCTAAACGTCTTCACTGCAATCAGCAAATCCAGGGTGATCGAGCAATGCTTGACATAGTAGAGATCGTAGCTGAGCTTTGTGACGGTTTCCTCGTGCGAGCCGACGTATCCCTGTCGCACCTGTGCCCAGCCCGATAGCCCGGGCCGTACTAGGTGGCGGTATGGATAGTAGGAAATCGACTCCGTGAAGGCATTGACCATTGGCACTTGCTCAGGGCGAGGTCCAATGAAACTCATGTCACCCACGAGCACATTCCAGAGTTGGGGAATTTCGTCAAGGCGGTACTTGCGGATGATACGGCCCACGCGTGTAACGCGAGGGTCCTGCCGTGCAGCGAACTGCGCTGGCGCGTGGCAATCCACGCCCATGCTGCGGAATTTGAGCATCGTGAATGGCGTGCCGAAGAGCCCGACACGTGCCTGGCGGAAAAGGGCGCCGCCGGTGGATTCCATGTTGACGGCCACTGCCACAACGAGGCCGACCGGCAAGGCAATCGGGGCCAGGGCTATGACGGCGACGATGTCGACCAGCCGCTTCACGTAGTCATACAGAAAGTGATCGGCATAACCGTCTAGAAAATTCTCGTCGATATGGTCTACGCCCAAGCGGCCGGTCAGCATTTCGCCGATCCGCTCCACAGAGTACATACGCAGATGCCCCGTCTGGTATTGGGCCAGCAGACGCGTGCGTACGGGGTCGGCGGTCAGTCCTCGCTCCACCATGATGCCATCGCAATGCATGGCGTCTTCGATGGAATGAATCTGCTCGAAGCGCGTCTGGCTTGGTGGGGCCGAGCCAGGCATCGAAACAATCCGGTTTAATTGCTGCAGCGTCTCTGGGTCCATGTAGCCGAACACGGGCACGTACTTCTGCACATAGTGTCGGTATCCCAGCCAGATCCAGCCCAGAGTCGTGATGTAGCTGACCAACACCGCACCGCGTGAATACTCGACGTGAAGTCCCGCATAGACGATCAGCAGCATGGCGAATGGCAGCGTCGTGGCCAGGCCGACGATACTGGCGCCCTCCATTGGCGGTAAATGGAGCGCTCGGTGCAGCAAGACGAATGCGGTCAGGTAGGGCAGGGCTGTCCAAGCCAGAGTGCGCGGGAAAACATATGTTACCCAACCTGCTTGGTGCGCCAACTCGGACAGCCCCGTGTTGGCGGCAAACAGTACGAGTCCGAGCACGGCCCACGTAATCATGCGCCCGGCGCGCCGGATTGTCTCAGAGCGAGCCCGCGTGCCGTGCCCGTTGCGCCGCCATGAATCGGTATGGATGAAGCTCATGATGCTGATACCCGCGTCGCAAACTGCCGGATCGCTGGCAATGCCTGCTGATAAACCGCCCAGGTAGCACGCACCATGGGGTCCAGTCCGAACTGTTCTTCCCATCGGGCACGCGCAGCCTTGCCCAGAGCGGCGCGTTCGGCGGCATCGTGCCCAAGATTCCGTAACGCCTTTTTAAATGACTCAATAGAATTGCTGTCGACCAGTACGCCACACCGACCGTCGTCTAGTTGTTGCCGGATGCCCGGCAGGTCACTGGCAACCACAGGTAACCCTGCGCGCATCGCCTCCAGGACGGATATCGGAGACCCCTCGTGGTCGGATGCCAGCAGGAATGCCTGAGCGTTGGCCAAAATTGCAGCCACATTGCCGACGTTACCGGCAAAACGGATGCGCCCCGGTGCCAGTTGACTGGCAAGTTGCTCCAGGGCCATGCGCTGCGGCCCATCACCGGCGATGACCAGTTCGCAGTCCGCTAGTTGCGCCGCGGCGAATGCCCGTATCAGCAGGTCGGGGCGCTTGGGTGCCGCAAGGCGCATGACCGTCACGACGCGCCGCAGGGGCGCGGACGGCTCCGCCCGTCCAGGCACGTCCTGTATGCCGTTCGGAATGACGTGGATGCGATGCCTGGCAATAGGCAGCCTGCGCGCCAGTTGGCGCTCGGCATCGGCCACGCAGATGAACTGGTTCGTCAGCGGTGCCAGCAGCCATTCGGTGAGCCGGGCCACAGTGCGCTGCTTCCAGGGTGCGGCCGATTTAAATGCGAAGCCATGCACAGTGTAGACGACCGGTATGCCGAGTAGGCGTCCGGCGACACGTCCCAGGGCACTCGCCTTGGCGCTGTGGGTGTGTATGACATCAGGCGCCGCCTGGCGCAGGGCGCTTATCAGTTCGCGCAGTGCCGCGAAGGCCTTGAACGCCGATAGGGCATTGTCCATTGTCGCCAGCCGGATTGTCGGGATAACCAGTTCGGCAGCCTGGTCGAACAGCGGCCCATTGCCCCCCGCCAAAAGCACGACATCGGCTTGCCCGCGCACGGCGCGCAGCAGGTCGGCAACGTGCGTCTGGGCGCCACCTGTCTCGGAGTTGGTGATGAGAAAGGCGATGCGCGGACGATCAGGCAACGGATTGGACAGCGTCATCAGGTGTAGTGGCGGATTCGTCAACGGCGGCGGTGCGGAGCCATCTGGGCGCTTGACATGTCAATCCGCCTTTCTCGTGAATCGGATGCCCGCTGGAACGTGCGCGGGCAGACCGATTGCAGTCAAAAAGCGCCGAAAAATTCCCCTGAAGGGGCGGCTGAAGGCGATTATAGCGCCTGCGCCACGCGCAATCCGGCACAATACGGCTTTTTGGCGCCCTGCCCGCGCCCCTTCCCGAGGCGTCCCGCCAAGGGTGGAATCGCACGATGAACCTTGTTTCCAGGAAGCCACATGCAAATTGATCCCTCGATCTTCAAGGCCTATGACATCCGCGGCATCGTCGGCAAGTCGCTGACCCCGGAAGTGGCCCGCCATATCGGCCTGTCGTTTGGCTCGGCCGCCGTCGAACTTGGCGAAAAAGCCGTGGTGGTCGGCCGTGACGGCCGTCTTTCAGGCCCGGATCTGCTGGGAGGGCTGGTCGAAGGCCTGCGCGCCGCCGGCCTGGATGTAATCGATCTCGGCATGGTTGCCACGCCGATGGTGTATTTCGGTACGAATATCGAGCTGGATGGCCGCCGCGCCACGTCCGGCATCATGGTCACGGGCAGTCACAATCCGCCCGACTACAACGGTTTCAAGATGGTGCTGGGCGGCAAGGCCATTTATGGCGACCAGATTCAGGCCCTGCGCCAGCGCATCGATGCGGGCAACTTCACCAAGGGTGGCGGCAGCTACAAGCTGGTGGATGTCCGCCAGCAGTACCTGGACCGCATCGTTGGCGACGTCAAGCTGGCCCGTCCGATGAAGATCGCCCTGGATGCGGGCAACGGCGTGGCCGGGGCGTTCGTCGGCGATCTGTTCCGCGGGCTGGGCTGCGAGGTCGTGGAGCTGTTCTGCGACGTCGATGGCCATTTCCCGAACCATCATCCCGATCCCGCGCACGTTGAAAACCTGCAGGACCTGATGAAATGCCTGCGCGAGACCGACTGCGAACTGGGCCTGGCCTTCGATGGCGATGGCGACCGCCTGGGCGTGGTCACCAAGGATGGGCAGGTCATCTTCCCGGATCGGCAACTGATGCTGTTTGCCGAGGAAATCCTGTCGCGCAATCCGGGCCAGCAGGTGATCTACGACGTGAAATGCACGGGCAAGCTGGCACCGTGGATTCGCGAGCATGGCGGTGAACCGCTGATGTGGAAGACCGGCCATTCGTTGGTAAAGGCCAAGCTCAAGGAAACGGGCGCGCCGATCGCCGGCGAAATGAGCGGTCATGTGTTCTTCAAGGACCGCTGGTACGGCTTTGACGATGGCCTGTACACCGGCGCCCGTCTGCTGGAAATCCTGTCGCGCCATACCGACCCGAGCGCCGTGCTGAACGCGCTGCCGAACTCGAACTGCACGCCGGAACTGCAATTGAAGTGCGCCGAGGGCGAAGCCTTCACGCTGCTCGACAAGATCCGCGCCAATGCGAAGTTCGAGGGCGCGAAGGAAGTGATCACGATCGATGGCGTGCGCGTGGAGTATCCGGACGGCTTTGGCCTGGCCCGGCCGTCGAACACCACGCCCGTGGTGGTCATGCGCTTCGAGGCCGACAACGATGCCGCGCTGGCGCGCATCCAGGCCGAATTCAAGCGCGTGATCCTGGCGGAAAAACCGGATGCAAAGCTCCCGTTCTGAGGTTGTGCAGCCATCGGCCAAGACCCCACCGCAGCCATTGGCGGCGGTGGGGGCATTTGCGTTGCCGGCCCGGCCACGCATCCTGATCGTCAAGGTGTCGTCGCTGGGCGATGTCGTGCACAACATGCCGCTGGTGCATGATCTGCGCACGCGCTGGCCCGAGGCCGAGATCGACTGGGTGGTGGAAGAGGGCTATGTCGACCTGGTGAAGCTGCTGCCCGAAGTGCGCCGCGTGATTCCGTTTGCGTTGCGACGCTGGCGCAAGCGCTTCTGGCAGGGCGAGACCTGGGCCGAGGTGGGGGCGTTGCGCGCGGCCATCCGCGAACAGGCCTACGACGCAGTGCTGGAAACCCAGGGGTTGCTCAAGACGGCCATCGTCGCGTGCACGGCTGCGCGCGCTGCAGGCGCCCCGGTCATTGGCCTGGGCAATGCCACGCAGGGCTCGGGCTACGAGCCGGCGGCGCGGCTGTTCTACACGGCGCCGGTCAAGGTGCCCCGGCAGACCCATTCCGTGCGGCGCTCGCGCCTGCTTGGAGCGGCGCTGACGGGCACCACGCCGCCGGAGCCGCCGCGCTTCTTTGGCCCGGCCGCCAGCACGCTTCATGTCGACGATCCGCTGTGGGCCGGCCTGCCGGCGCGCTATGCGGTCTGCTTCCATGCGACAGCGGGCGCGAAGAAGCGCTGGCCGGTGGCGAACTGGCATGCGCTGGGCCAGAAACTGCATGCCGAAGGGCTTGCCGTGCTGTTGCCGTGGGGCAGCGAGTCGGAAAGGCGCGACGCCGAGGCGTTGGCCGCCGGCATGCCCGGCGCGCAGGTGCTGCCGCGTTTCTCGGTGATGCAGGGCTTTGGCCTGATCAACCGGGCCGAGGTGGTGATCGGTGTCGATACCGGTCTTGTGCATATCGCTGCAGCGTTGTGTCGGCCGACCGTCGAAATCTACACAGCCACATGGCGCTGGAAGACCGAGGGCTACTGGTCGGAACGCATCGCCAATGTGGGCGACGACGGCATCGTGCCCGACGTCGACGAGGTCTATGCCGCCGCGCGGCGCGTGCGCGGAGTCTCCGTCTGATGCTTCGAATTGTTTATACCCTGCTGTGGCTGGTGATCCTGCCACTGGCGCTGCTGCGCCTGACGTGGCGGTCGCGCAAGGAACCTGGCTATCTTCATCACGTGGGGGAGCGCCTCGGGCGCTACGACGACCTGCCGTCGGACGGCCCGTGGCTCTGGGTTCATGCCGTGTCGGTGGGCGAGACGCGCGCAGCGCAGCCGTTGATCGACGCATTGCTCGCCGCCTATCCGCAACACCGGCTGCTGCTCACGCACATGACGCCCACCGGGCGGCAGACCGGCGCGCAGCTTTACGGCAGCAACCCGCGCGTGCAGCAGTGTTACCTGCCGTATGACGTGCCCTATATGGTGCGGCGCTTCCTGTCGCACTTCCGGCCGGACGCCGGGCTGATCATGGAAACGGAGGTCTGGCCGAACCTGGTGCATGTGACCCGGCGTGCCGGCGTGCCGCTGTTCCTGGTCAACGCCCGGCTGTCGCCGCGCAGCTATCGGCGCACCGCGCGCTTTGGCAGCGCGGCGGCTTCGCTATATAACGATTTCACGATGGTGTTGGCCCAGACGCCGGGCGATGCCGAGCGCTACCGGGCGCTGGGCGTGAAATCGGTGCAGATCACCGGCAACCTGAAGTTCGACATGCAGCCGCCAGAGGTGGGCATGGCGCGCGGGCAGCTTCTGCGGCGCGCCTTCGGCGGCCGCCAGGTGTTGGCCGCTGCCAGCACGCGCGATGGCGAGGAGCCGCTGATCCTGGAGGCCTTCTCGCGCTGGCCGGGCGCCACGCGTCCCGCGCTGCTGCTGGTGCCGCGCCATCCGCAGCGGTTCGATGAAGTCGCTGCCATGGCTACGCGCGCCGGATTCACGGTGCAGCGCCGCAGTGCGCTCGACATCGAACAGGCGACCGCGCCCATTACGGCCGACGTCGTGCTTGGCGATTCGATGGGCGAGATGGCGATGTACTATGCGGCATCGGACATCGCCTATATCGGCGGTAGCCTGATTCCGCTGGGCGGCCAGAACCTGATCGAAGCCTGCGCGGTCGGTACGCCGGTGCTGATGGGCCTGCACACGTTCAATTTTGCGCAGGCCACCGAAGATGCCATCGCCGCCGGCGCCTGCCTGCGCGTGGCCAATGCCGACGAGCTGATGGCCGCGGCGGCCGGCGTGCTGGGCGAACCGGCCCGGCTGGCCGAGATGCGGGCAAACGCGCTGACGTTCGCGGGTCTGCATCGGGGGGCGACGGCTCGGACACTTGGCGCGCTGGCGCCAGTGTTGCGCTGACATACAGACGGCGCGCAGGGCGCTAGACTGGTCGGGATTTGTGGATTTTGCTGCGCTTGCCGCGGCAGTCTGAAGGAGTCGACCCATGCAAAGCGTTCTGCGTCCCCTTGTCGTGACACTCTTGCTTGGCGCCGCCGCCATCCTGTCGGCCTGCGCCACGGGCCAGCCGCCCGACAATCCGTCGGCCAGCGCCAGCCTCAACGAAACCCGCTCCAGCGGCCCCAGTCGCTGGGAACTGGTGCGCTGGCAGATGCCAGACGGCACGTTGCGTGACATTCCGCATGGCGACAACGGCGAGCCGATCGTCTTCAATTTCAGCGATGGCATTGACTCGTCGCAAGGCACCGTCAATGGCACCAGCGGCTGTAATCGCTTCACCGGAGGCTATGGCAAGACCAATACCGGCATCCGGTTCGACCGTGTCGCCGGCACGCGCATGGCCTGCCCGGGCCCGCGCATGGAAACGGAATCGGCGCTGCTGAAGGCGATGCAGTCGCCGTTCACCACCGTCGGTACGCAGCCATCGGCCGGGGCCATGGGCCGCCAGATCATCTGGAAGACGGCCGACGGCGATCTGCTGCAGTTTGTCGAACGCGAAGGCGTGGGCCGGCGCGGCGACAAGGTGGACCCGGCCACCGGCGGTGTGCCCGGCCGCGAAAAGATCGTCTATATCGATTCGCAACGCGTGGAATGCACCGGCGCTGGCAAGCTGCAGTGCTACCGCTGGCGGGAATCGGCCGATGCGCCGTGGCAGCTCTGGTACGGGCCGATCGAAGGCCTCGATTTCGAGCCGGGCATCACCTACAAGCTGCGCGTGAGGGAATATCAGGTGCCGAATCCCCCGGCTGATGCCTCGGCCATCCGCTGGCAATTGCTTGAGGTGGTTGAGCGGCGTAGGGGGAAGTGAAAGGGCGATCGATTAGAATGGCGGGTTGATTTGGCGCTGGCCGGTGACGCAGGTTGTTGGCAGCGCGAGTGACTCTTTCGCACTTTATGACTATCCGCTCTAGCCGGCTGTCGATGATGGCCGATGCCCTCATCTTTGCGTTTCCGATCCTGATTCTCTGTGTGCCGCGTGGGGCAGGGGTGTTTCTGGCTGGTGTCGGTGTGGTGCTTCTGGGCGGGTGGCGTGGGCTAGGACGCGATTGGCGCCAGCACGCCAATGTGCTGATGCCGCTGACTCTCGCGGTTCTGGCGTTCCTGGCGGTCTACCTAGTGTCGAAGTTTTATCACCACATCCCATGGAATGTGATCGACAATCCGTCCCGTATGCTGCTGGCGGTCCTCACATGCTGGATTATCGTTCGCGCCGCGCCAAATCCTGAGCGGCTATGGACCGGCATTACTCTGGGACTGTTTGGAGCGCTGGTGATAGTGACCTTCCAGACGCTGGTATTGCACATTGATCGGCCGTCGGCCTGGGTGCAGCCTATCGCGTTTGCAAACATGGTGGCAGCACTGGCTCTAGTGGGCTTTGCTAGGCCCGGCAACGGACTCCGTACGCACGTTCAGGCTTGGTTCAACGTCGTTTGTGCGACGCCGATCCTCATGATGAACGGCTCACGTGGCGGCATGGTGGCGATGTTGCTTACGCTGTTTCCCTTGCTTCTGGTCCGGTATCGCGGCTTCAGCCTGCGCATGTTCCTGGCTTCCAGCGCAGCCATCGTCGCCATGGTTGGTGGAGCGTACCTTGTACCTGGTAGTCCGCTCGCCGAGAGGGTGGATAAGGCAGTGATGGAGGTACGCCAGTTTGATCAGGGTAATTCGGAATCGTCAGTTGGCGCACGGTTGCAGATGTGGGAAATCGGTATGCGTTATTTTGCCGAGCATCCGTGGTCGGGCATTGGGGTCGGACAGTTCGCGCTGATTCTAAAGGCGGCCCCGTATTGCTCCCACCGATCGGAGTCGATGGTGTGCGTGCTTGAACACGCACATAACGATGTTGTGGAGGCGGCTTCCACGACGGGTGTACCCGGGTTGTTGACCTTGCTTGGCCTGTTCCTCGTGCCGGCCGCGCTGTTCTGGCGGTTGATTCGTACGTGCCGCGCAGCAGGCAACGTTTGTGGTGAAAGCGTCGGTGCGGCAGGTCTTGCCGTCATCATGGCGTCGTTGCTATCGGGTCTGACGCAGGTGACCCTCGCGCACCAGGCAAATATCGTTTTCTATGCTGGTTTGATGGGCTTGCTGCTGGGCTTGGCCGGTCGAGAGGCCAATGCGGCGGGAACTGTCGTCAGGTCGGACGCCGGTCGTGACGCGGCAGCCTCCACCGCGAGATCGTCATCCTTGTCCACCTGAAGCCACGAGGTGAGTGGCAAAGCGATATCCGCCTAGCTACGCGGTAGCCCGGGCATGTCCCGTCGGGAACCGTTTCCTCGCGCCGGCTTGGCGGCTGGTGCAGACCCCACGTTCATCTTCGCCGGCAACTTGTACATCGCCCCCGGCAGTTGGGTCAGCAGCGTGTTGATCTGCACCACATCGTCTTCGGACAGCGTGCCGGTCGATGCCTTCAGGCGCATGCCGTTCATGATGGCGTCGTAGCGGGCCTTGAACAGGTCACGGCGCGTGGAGAACAGCTGCGCTTCGGCGTTGAGCACGTCGATATTGATCCGCACCCCCACCTCGTAGCCCAGCTGGTTCGATTCCACCGCGCTCTGGGCCGAGCGTTCCGCCGCTTCCAGGGCCTTGACCTGGGCCAATCCGTTGAAAACGCCGGAGTACGTCTGCCGCGCCTGTTGTGCCGCGGTACGGCGGGCGAACTCGAGGTCGCTGGCGGCCTTGTCGGCCAGTGCCAGGGTCTCGCGCACGCGCGACTGGATCTGGCCGCCCGTGAAGATGGGAATATTCAGCTGTACGCCCACCACGCCGGAGTTGTAGCGGCTGCCCACGTTGCTGAGCTGCGTGGCCGTGCCCTGCGCATTGGTGTAGCCGTACGACGCCACGAGGTCCACGGAGGGCAGGTGGCCCGCCTTGGCCTTGTTGGTCTCGCGCTGGGCGGTCTCCAGGTTGTAGCCTGCCAGCCCCACCTGCGGATTGGTCTGCTCGGCCTGCGATGCCCACGCGTTCACATCGGCCGGCTGCGGGCCAGGGATCTGGGCCTCGGGCCGTAGTCCCATGAGGTCGTCCACGGGCTTGCCGGTGATTTGCTGCAGCGTTGCTCGGGTTACCTCCAACGCGCTCTGGGCTGCGATTTCCGTCGACGTCGCCAGGTCATAGCGGGCCTGCGCATCATTGGCATCGGTAATCGTGGCCGTGCCCACCTCGAAATTCCGCTTGGCCTGTTCCAGCTGTTCGCCGATGGCCTTTTTCTGTGCGCCGGCCAGGTAGAGATTGTCTTGCGCGGCCAGTACGTCAAAGTACGCCTGCGACGCCCGCGTAATCAGGTCCAGCTGCGCTTGCTGGAACGTGACTTCGCCCGCCAGCGACGCAAGTTCGCCCTGCTTGTACGTCTCCCACCGGTCCCAGCGGAACAGCGGCTGCGTGAGCTGCAGCGCCCAGGTATTGGCATTGAAGTAGCGCGTGGTGTCCACCGGCGAGCTGTAGTCGGCCATGGTCCGTTGCGCGCCAGCCGTACCGGCGACCTGCGGCAGCAGGCCCGCGCGGCCCTGGGGCAGCTTTTCACGCGTGGCAAGCAGTTGGGAGCGGGCACTGGCGAACTGTGCGTCGTTGGCTTGCGCGTCGCGATACACCTGCAGCAGATCGGCGGCCAGCGCAGAGGGCATGTGCAGCCAGGTGAGCAGGGCGGCCGCCAGCACCAGGGGTTTCCTGGCCGCAGCGGGCACGGCGGAAAGCGCAAAACTCATGACATCTCCAGCTCGGCCAGCGGCACGCGCGGCCAACGATCGATAGGTTGCGACGGGTGGTACTGCCAGGGACGGGGTACTTCGAATGCTGCGAATGCTGCGGGTACGGCTGGGGTGCTGCGCGGTAGTACGGTCCCGGCGGGCTGCCGGGACCGTTTCCGGATCAATACTGCGGGACGGACGGATCGACCTGGGTCGACCAGGCGTGGATGCCGCCGGTCAGGTTCCAGACCTTGGCGTAGCCCTGGCGCTCCAGGAAGCTGGCTACCTGCATGCTGCGTGCACCGTGGTGGCAGATGCAGACAATCTCGGCATCTTCGTCGATGTCGTTCAGACGGGCCGGAATCTGGCCCATCGGGATATGCGTGATGCCGGGCATCGCGGCGGTGCGCACTTCCAGGTCTTCGCGCACATCCAGCAACACCGGCTTGGCGCGGCTGGCATCAGCCAGCCATTGCGCCAGTTCGGGGGCAGTGATTACCTGCATGGCTGGCTCCGGTTCAGAACTTGAAGCGGGACGGCTGCGCGGCGCCTTGCAGCGGCTTGACCAGCGTCTCGAACAGGTTCACCACCTGATACTCGGTCTCGGACACCCGCGTGATGATACGGGCTTCCATCACGGGTGCCTCGCCGATGATGGCGGCGATACGGCCGCCGACCTTCACCTGCGACAGGATCGACTGCGGCAGTTCCGGCAGCGAGCCGGAGATGCAGATCACGTCGTACGGGGCGGCCACGGCCCAGCCCTCGGCGGCATTGCCTTCGGCCACTTCCACATTGGTCACGCCGGCATTGGCCAGGTTCTGGCGGGCCAGTGCCACCAGTTCCGGGCGGATGTCGACGGTCACCACGTGGCGGCCGCGGGCGGCCAGCAGTGCGGCCATGTAGCCCGAACCGGCGCCGATTTCCAGCACGTTCTCGTGCTTGCGCACGTTCAGGTCCTGCAGAAGGCGGGCCTCCACGCGCGGCGGCATCATGTTCTCGCCGCCCGGCAGCGGAATCTCCATGTCGACAAAGGCCAGCGCGGCGTAGGCCTGCGGCACGAACTGCTCACGCTTGACCACGGCCAGCAGGTCCAGGATTTCCTGGTCCAGCACGTCCCATGGGCGGATTTGCTGTTCGATCATGTTGAATCGGGCTTTTTCGAGATCCATCTTGCCTTTCCTTCCAGATGCTTGCGGGGTTGCGCCGCCGGCCGGGTTTGTCCCGCCGTCAACGCTGTTGTTTCGATTGATGCCGGATTTGCCGTGTCCCGCCGGGTGCCAGAGCCGCCGCGTGTCGGGATGTTACGCAAAAGCCCACTATTTTACCCCCGTCAACGGGCCTGGCATGTTTACAAACGGTTAGCGTTGCGTCGTGGCACGCGGGCCGAAGCACGGCGTGGGGTGTCTTCATGTCGGATGGGCCTGTGCGTCGTCCTGGCCGGGCAGCCCTGAGTGCGCGGATTGCGCGGCGGCGCGCTCCGCCATCAGCTCGTCGCGGATCCGTTCCCAGACAAAAGGGCCTTGAGGCACGGGCAGCGGGGTGTCGCGGGCGGCGCCCGTGGTCAGGCCGAACAGCAGCGTATGCAGCAACTGATCCAGGAAAGCGTCGGGGTCGATGACCGGCACGTTCACCTGGCTGAAGGCGCTGCGCCAGAGCATCAGGAATACCAGCGGCGCGCACAGCAGTGTGGTCGCGGGGTTGGCAGGCACCTGGCGAAACTCGCCGCGCGCCACCCCACGAGCCAGCACACGGGCAAACAGTTCGTCGCCAGGCCCCATGACTTCGTCCTGATAGAACTGTGCGATATCCGGAAAATTGCCGGATTCGGCAATGATCAGCTTGGTAAGGCCCGCCACCGGCGTAGCGCCAATCAGGCCCCACCAGCCCAGCAGCAGCTCGCGCAGCAGCTCCGGCGTTGAACCTTCGTAGGTGTCGACGAGATCCGTGCCCTTGGTCAGGGCCGGCACCATGTTCTCTCGGACCACGGTCTTGAACAGCTCTTCCTTGTTCGCGAAATACAGATAGACCGTGCCCTTCGAAACGCCGGCTGCTGCCGCCACGTCTTCCAATCGGGTGGCCGCGTAGCCGCGCTCAACGAATAGTGTCAGCGCGGCAGCCACCAGCTCTTGCGGGCGTGCGGCCTTGCGCCGGCTCCAGCGGCGGGTTTCGGAATCTTTCTTGGGTAGGGCAGGGCTCACGGGACAGGCGCCAGAGCGATTGCATCGGGATGCATCGCGATATTAATAACTTGTCGGTCAGTAATGTAGAGGACCGGAATTGCGGGGTCAAGCGGCGTGCGACGAACGGTAAAAGTGACTCATGTTACTCAAGTTGCGCTTTGTTGCAGGTCTCGCGGATCGGGTCAGGCACAATGCCGACGTGGCGCCGTATTGGCGGCGCCGTCATTGTATTGTCGGCATCCTGCCGCTGAACCTTCACCATGTCGTGCCAGTCTGAACCCACCTGCCGTGCCGGCTGCGGCGCCTGCTGTATCGCGCCTTCCATCACGTCACCCTTGCCGGGCATGCCGAATGGCAAGCCGGCCGGTCAGCGGTGCGCGCAATTGATGGCGGACATGCGTTGCGCGGTGTTCGGACAGCCGGAGCGGCCGGCGTTCTGCGGCGGACTTCGTCCGTCGGCCGAAATGTGCGGGAATTCCCGCGAATCAGCGATGGTCTGGCTGACGCGGCTTGAGCAGGCGACCGCGCCGGCTGCAGTAGTGGCCTGACCAGGCTGTTTGATGGAGAGGCATGCATGATTGCGATGACGCGCCGGCGCTGGCTGGCGGCTGCGGGTGTGACCGCGCTGGCAGCCACGGGCTGGCTCGCGGGCTGCAGCGTATTCCGCAGCGAGTACACATTCTCGCAAAGCCAGCTGCAAGACGCGCTGGCGAGGAAATTCCCGTTCAACAAGCGCTATATGGAGGTGTTCGACATCCAGCTTGCCAATCCGCAGCTGGCGCTCGACTCCACGCGCAATCGTGTGCTCGTCAGCTTCGATGCCACGATCGATAACCGGCTGTTTTTCCGCCAGCCGCTGACCGGGCGCTTTGCACTCGACAGCGCGCTGCGTTACGACCCGCCCAGCCATTCGCTTGTACTGCAGGACCCCGAAGTCAAGCAGTTCGACGTGCAGGGGTTGCCAGGCCAGTTTTCACGCCAGTTGAATGCTTTGGGCGGTATCCTGTCAGAGCAACTGCTGCAGGACTATCCGTTGTACACGTTCAAGCCCGAGCAGCTGCGGTTGGCCGGCACCAGCGTGGAGCCCGGTACAATCACCGTCCTGCCTGACGGTATTAACGTCAAGATTAATCGGCCGTAAATCCAGAGCAACAATAATGCGATGCCTTCGGGCAACGCTGGCGGGCCAGCCGCCATTCGCGCCTACTTTTTGAGTCCATATGGATATTGCACTCGCCCTCAAGGCCGTGATTCTCGGCATCGTAGAAGGACTGACCGAGTTTCTTCC
The DNA here is from genome assembly GCF_001652915.1 of Cupriavidus sp. D384. Classification (GTDB taxonomy): domain Bacteria; phylum Pseudomonadota; class Gammaproteobacteria; order Burkholderiales; family Burkholderiaceae; genus Cupriavidus. The sequence continues at coordinate 94,679 of NZ_BBQI01000008.1, read as the reverse complement.
CATTTCCAGCACCGGCCACCTGATCCTTGCCGGGCAACTACTGGACTTCAATGACGAAAAGGGCAAGATCTTCGAGATCGTGATCCAGTTCGGCGCGATCCTGGCAGTCTGCTGGGAATTCCGGCGCCGTATCGGCGCTGCGCTGGGCGGCCTGGTCTCGGATCCGAAGCAGCAGCGCTTTGCGATCAACGTGATCGTTGCCACGGTGCCGGCCATCGTCCTGGCGCTGGTGTTCGGCAAATGGATCAAGGCCCATCTGTTCAACCCGATCACCGTGGCCCTGGCATTCATTGTCGGCGGCGTGGTGATTCTCTGGGCGGAATGGCGCGAAGGGCGCCGCGGTACGGTATCGCACCCGCAGGGCAATGCGCTGCTGGAAGCCGCCAAGGCTGGCGCACCGCGCATCGAATCGATCGACGACCTGACCTGGCGCGATGCCCTGAAGGTGGGCCTTGCCCAGTGTTTCGCCCTGGTGCCCGGCACCTCGCGTTCTGGCGCCACGATCATCGGCGGCATGCTGTTTGGCCTGTCGCGCCAGGTAGCGACCGAATTCTCGTTCTTCCTGGCGATCCCGGTCATTTTCGGCGCCACGGTCTACGAACTGTACAAGGCGCGCGCGGTGTTGTCGGCCGACGACCTGGGCATCTTTGGCATCGGCTTCGTGTTCGCATTCCTGTCGGCGTTCCTGTGCGTACGCTGGCTGCTGCGGTTCGTGGCCACGCACGATTTCAAGCCATTCGCCTGGTATCGGATTGCCTTCGGGATCATCGTGCTGCTGACGGCCTGGACGGGTATGGTGTCCTGGCACGCGTGATTTGCGACGCAAGCGCAAATCTGCGACAGCATGAAAAAGGGGCCTCCGGGCCCCTTTCTTATTTCTTGCGGAATACCACGTCCCAAACCCCATGGCCTAGCCGCACGCCGCGTTTTTCGAACTTGGTCACGGGTCGGTAATCGGGGCGTTCTGCAAATCCGCCGGCAGCCGTCGAGGTATTTTCCAGCGTCAGCTCGCCGCCCAGTACTTCCACCATCTGGTGCGCGTACTCTTCCCAATCCGTGGCGCAATGGAAATAGCCACCCGGCTTCAGGCGGCTGGCCAGCACCTTCACCAGGGGCGGCTGCACCAGGCGGCGCTTGTTATGGCGCTTCTTGTGCCAGGGGTCGGGAAAGAAGATATGCACGCCGTCCAGCGACTGCTCGGTCAGCATATGTGCGATGACTTCCACGGCGTCGTGGTTCATGATCCGCACGTTCTGCAGATCGTTCTCGCCGATCAGCTTCAGCAGTGCGCCTACGCCGGGTTCATGGACCTCGCAGCCCAGGAAGTTGTCCTGGGGACGCAGTTTGGCGATATGCGCGGTCGTTTCGCCCATGCCGAAGCCAATTTCAAGAATCGACGGTGCCTCGCGGCCGAACGTGGCGGCCCAGTCCAGTGGCTCGGCCTGGTAGGGCACGATGAACTTCGGACCGAGATCGTCGATGGCACGCTGCTGGCCGGTGGATGTGCGTCCGGCACGCCTGACGAACGAGCGGATGCGGCGCGGATGCGCGACCTCGTCACCCGGATTGGCAGGGGTGGCGTCTGCAGGTTGTCCGCTGGCGCCGTCGGCGTCGTCGCCCGGCAGCGTGTCGGTGTTCGTGTCTTGGGGAAGCATGGCAACAAAAAACCGCCGGGCGGAGCGCCGGTCATCCATTGACCGGGTGCCAGAGGCGGCTTGTCAGATAAGAAGTGGAGCGGGCGATGGGAATCGAACCCACGTCTTTAGCTTGGGAAGCTAAGGTAATGGCCATTATACGACGCCCGCCATGGCTTACTGGGGGCGGATTGTAGCATGGTTGGCCGGCGGGTTTCGCCCGGTGGCCGCGCCGCCCCAACCCGGCGCACAATACCCGATCCCCCTCACGAGACGCCCCCGCCCGTGCATCCAGTTCCCGCCCAACGCTTCAATTCCGATCTGCTCCCGCGCATTGTCGAGCGCGTGCAGCGTCTGTCCCGCGGCATGTTGCATGCGGATATCCTGCCGGCAGCCGCGCCGGACCAGCCCGCCTGCCTGCGCGTCTGGGCGGCGGCCCGGCCTGATGGCGGCCGCTACGCGCATCCGATCGACATCACGTTATCGTGGGACAGCTTCGAAGTGGACCGCCTGTTTGCATCGGGTGGCGATGTGCGCTTCGACGCGTATCTCGAAGCCTTGCCGGCCAAGCTCGATGCCTGGCAGGAACCCCGGCAGATCGATTTCAACTCGCGCACGCAGGCAGAGCCCGCGGTGCTGATCGGCGGGCTCGATTTCGAGCATCTGGTGCATTGACGGCGATCGACGAGGCTATCGAATGACCAGCCGGCACGTCGCGGTCTCTTCCGTCCCGCCCGGCAGCCATCGCAACCCGTGTCCGTGATGGATGGCGTTCGGCAGGCCGAGCCACGGCTCGACGCAGTAGAAGTCGGAGTCGTCGCGCTCGGTCCAGGTGGTCACGGCATACCAGGGCACTGCGTCTGGGGCATCGAGCGCGATCTCGATCGTGCGGGCGGGCAGTTCCAGTCGCGCAGCGCCAGCATCGCCTGGCGTGGCCTGCAGGACATGGAAGGTGTCCTGCAGCCGCGGATCGTCCACGCGATAGGCGGGTTCGCCCGGCTCGGGCGCGGTCAGGCTGCCATCGGCCTGCTGACGCACGCGCACAGCGGGCGGCATGACGATGCGGCTCTGCCCGCGCGCCTGATGCGGCAGGGCGAAGTAGAAATGATGGCCCGCGTAGCAAGGCATCGGGGGTAGCGCCACTTCCCCGGTATTGCGGACGTGCAGCGAGACGTCGAGCTCGTGGGGCACCAGCCGATACGTCGCCGTGAACACAAACGCGAACGGATAGCCCGGCCGGGTCAGGTCCGACGATGTCAGCGACAGGCTGACGGTATCCTCCGACAGTTCCGAGACGGCAAACGGCAGGTCGCGTGCAAAACCATGCTGGGGCAGGTCGTGGACCTCGCCAGCGCCGTCGCGCCAGCGGCCAGCTTCGCCTTCGACGAAATGCCGGCCGATAAACGGAAACAGCAGCGGATTGCCGCCACGCACCTTCGCGACGCGGGTCCAGTCCGCGTCGTCGGGCCAGTAGAGGATGTCGTGTCCGCGATGCACCCAGCGTACGAGCCGCCCGCCGTGCGCGGGGGCCAGCAGCAGGTAGTGGTCGTCATGGCCGACCCGGAGCAGGTCCTGGCCCTGGAAGCGCTGTGTCGTGGTCATCGTCGGCATCCGTGGCGTGTCGAAAACCGCAAGCGTAGCGCAAGTGCGGCGCCGGCTTGGTGCGGCCGGCCTCCCACACGCTCGCGGCGCCTACCGCCGGATGTCGTCGCTCATGTAGATGGTTTCGCGCACCAGCGGGTAGATCTGCGCCTCCCAGTGCCTGCCGTTGAATACGCCGTAGTGGCCGACCCCGGTCTGGATGTGATGCATGCGCAGGTAGGGGCGCAGGCTCGAACACAGGTCCTGCGCGGCCATGGTTTGCCCGATGGCGCAGATATCGTCGCGCTCGCCTTCTATGGTCAGCAGCGCCGTGCGGCGGATGGCGCGCGTCGACACCCGTCGTCCGCCCACGTCCAGCAGGCCCTGCGCCAGCAGAAAGCGCTGGAATATCAGGCTGACCGTTTCCAGGTAGAACTCGGCCGTCAGGTCCATCGTGGCGAAGTACTCGGTGTAGAACGCCTGGATGGCATCGGCCTTGGCGTGTTCGCCACGGGCGCGCAGTTCGTACAGGTCGCGCAGCGCCTGCTCGTGCCGCTCGCGGTTCATGCTCATGAAGGCAATCAGTTGCACGAAGCCCGGATACACGCGCCGCATGGCGCCGGCAAACCGCCAGGGCACATTGCCGATCAGCGTGCTCTCGAACCATTCGATGGGGCGGCTGGTGGCCAGCGCGTTGACGCGCGTCGGATTCACGCGGGCGTCGATCGGGCCGGCCATCAGCGTCAGGCTGGGCGGCTGCATCGCGTCGCCGTCCTCGGCCATCAGCGCGGCGGCAGCCAGCGCGGCCACGGTGGGCTGGCATACGGCCACCAGGTGCGTGTTGCCGCCCAGTGCGTGCAGGAAGGCGATCAGGTGCTGCACGAATTCGTCGAAGCCGAAGCGGCCGCACGCCAGCGGCACATCGCGCGGGTTGTGCCAGTCGGTAATGTAGACGTCATGGTCGCGGAGCATGGTTTCCACCGTGCCGCGCAACAGCGTGGCGAAGTGGCCGGACATTGGCGCCACCAGCAGCACACGCGGCTGCTGCGGCACGCCCTCGCGGCGAAAGCGCAGCAGCGTGCAGAACGGCGTACGCGTCACCACTTCCTCGACAACCGGCACGTCCTGCCCACGGATGCGCACGCTGTCGATGCCGAAGGGCGGCCGGTAGTGGGTGAGCCGGGCCAGCGCCAACACTTCACATGCCGCGCGCAGGGTGCGCAGCGGCTCGGATTGGTCGCCGCGGCGCCATGCGCCGAGCAGCGTGGCCGTGATGTCGGCCAGCGAGCACGCCGGCTGCATCAAGTCTGCATATGTCTGGTAGGCCTGGTAGAGCATGGCTCGATCTCCCGCTTGCAACGCTCGGCGCCGCAATTAATGTGCCATCGCCCTCGATGTTGGCACGCAGGTTGCGGATCGGGAATCGGTTCCGTGCGCCGGAACACACGCGGTGCACCGGGTGGCGTTGCCATCGCGCGGCTCCGGCGCGCGATGTGGCAGGCGCTTCGGGCTGGTGCCAACCATGCAGCAGGCGCACCGCCCGGGTGCGTACTGGCGAAACGCGTCCGGGCCGCCGATACTGCAAGCGGACGTTACGCCCCGGGGGCGGAGGAGGCAAGATGGCCAAGACAACCCTGACCATCAGCAGCAAGACTTATTCATCGTGGTCGCTACGCGGCTGGCTGCTCGCGCGCTTTGCGGGGCTGGAATTCGAGGAGGTGCTGGTGCCGCCCGACGATCCCGCCGTGCGCGCCGAAATCCTGCTGCTCTCGCCGTCGATCCTGGTGCCCTGCCTGCGCCACCAGGGCGTGACCGTGTGGGACACGCTGGCGATTGCCGAATACCTCAACGAGATCAAGCCGAAGGCCCGGCTGCTGCCCGACGAACTGGTTGCGCGGGCCCATTGCCGCGCCATCTGCGGCGAGATGCACTCCGGCTTTGCCGCGATGCGCGCGGCGCTGCCGATGAACCTCAAGGGCCATTTCCCGGGCCTCAAGGTGTGGTCGCGTGCGCAGGCCGACATCGACCGCATCACCACGATCTGGACCGAATGCCTGACGCGCTACGGCGGCCCCTACCTGTTCGGCAAGCATCGCACCGTGGCCGATGCGATGTATGCGCCGGTGGTCACCCGCTTCGTCACCTATGGCGTGCAGCTGGAGGCGCCGCTGGTGGAGTTCTGCAAGACCATCCTGGCGATGCCGGAAATGCAGGAGTGGATTGGCGCGGCGCGCGAGGAGCCCGACGAGATCAGCGAACTCGACGTGGAGTTCTGACGCCGGGCCGCCTGCCAGCCGCGCCGCTCAGGCCACGCGCGGCTGGCGCGCCAGATAGTCGGCTGCATAGGCGAAGTACCACGCCAGACAGTCCGGATTGGCCATTGCGTCCGGATTGGCGATCCGGTCCGGCGCATGGCCCAGCAGCAGCTTCTTGATGGGGACTTCCATCTTCTTGCCCGACAGCGTGCGCGGCACGCCGGGCACCTGCACGATCTCGTTCGGCACGTGCCGGGAAGACAGCGCCACGCGGATGCGGGCACGCATGGCGTCGCACAGGGCATCGTCCAGCGCCATGCCGTCGCGCAGCACCACGAACAGCGGCATATACGATTCGCGCCCCAGGTATTCGAGGTCGACCACCATGCTGTCGAGCACTTCGGGCAACTCCTCCACCACGCGATACAGCTCGCTGGTGCCCATGCGGATGCCGTGGCGGTTGATCGTGGCGTCGGAGCGCCCGTAGATGATGGCGCCGCCGCGTGGCGTGATGCGGATCCAGTCGCCATGACGCCAGGCGTTCGGGTACACGTCGAAGTAGCTGTCGCGATAGCGCTTGCCATCGGCATCGCCCCACAGGAACAGCGGCATCGACGGCATCGGCTCGGTGCAGACCAGTTCGCCCACCTCGTCGATCAGCGCGTGGCCGTGCTCGTCGAACGCTTCCACCTTGGCGCCCAGGCACCGGCATTGCATCTCGCCGGCGTGTACCGGCAGCACCGGGCAGCCCGCCACGAACGATCCCGCAAAATCGGTGCCGCCCGACATCGGCGCCAGCCAGACGTCCTCGCGGACATGGGCATAGATCCAGGCATAGGCATCTTCCGACAGCGGCGAGCCGGTGGAGCCGATGCCGCGCAGACGCGACACATCGGCAATCTGCGTCGGCTCCACGCCCGCCTTCATGCAGTTGGTGAAGAACGCGGCGCCGGCGCCGAACATCGTCACGCGGGCCTCGTCAACGAAACGCCAGAGCACGCCGGCATCGGGCCACGCCGGATTGCCGTCGTACAGCGCGATGGTCGTGCCCAGCAGCAGGCCGGCCACCTGTGCGTTCCACATGATCCAGCCGCTGCTGCTGTACCAGTGAAATACGTCGTCGGCGCCCAGGTTGTTGTGGAAGGCCATCAGCTTGAGCTGCTCGATCACGATGCCGCCTTGGCCGTGCACGATTGGCTTTGGCATGCCCGTGGTGCCCGACGAGTAGACGATCCACAGCGGATGGTCGAACGGCACCGGATCCACCTGCAGCGGTACGTCGTGCGCGAGCACATCGGCCCATGCGTGGCGGCGCAGATGAGTGTTGGCGCCGCCGATGGCCGCGTCGATATCGCTGCCCAGCGTCGGCACGATCACGATATCGGTCAGCGAGGGCAGGGCGGCCACCAGATCGGCGATGACGGGTGCGCGGTCGTACGCCTTGCCGCCATAACGGTAGCCGTCCGCCGCGATCAGCGCCTTCGGCTCGATCTGCCGGAAGCGGTCGATCACGGCCACCTGGCCCATGTCCGGCGCGCAGCCCGACCAGATGGCGCCGATGCTGGCGGTGGCCAGAAAGGCCACGACGGTTGCCGGGATGTTCGGCAGGTAGCCCGCCACGCGGTCGCCACGCGTCACGCCCATCTGGCGCAGCGCGTGCGCCAGCGAGGCCACCTGGGCCTCAAGCGTATCCCAGCTGATGTCGGCCAGCGGCTGCGCCTCGCCGGCATGGCGGATGGCCGTGCGTGCGCGGGCCGGGCCTGTGCCGGCGTGGCGGAATACCTGCTGGACGTAGTTGAGCGTGGCGCCTTCGAACCAGCGTGCACCGGGCATGGCGCGGCGGGCCAGGACGGCGCTGGCCGGCGTGTCGAAGCGCACGTCGAAATAGTCGACGATGGCTTGCCAGAATGCCTCGATATCGGTGACCGACCACTGCCACAGACTGGCGTAGTCGCGGAAATCCAGCGCACGCTCGCGGCGCAGCCAGTGCATGAAGGCGGCCAGCTGGCTGCCGTCGGCGAACGCCTGCGTGGGCGTCCACATCAGCTTCCCTGCAAGAGTCATTTGTCTCCTCCGCGGCCCGTCTGACGCAGGCCCCTAGAGTGATGGGTGGTCCGCAAATGATAGCGGACCACCGCCCCGCCCGTGCGGGGGCTACCTGGGTGGCAACTTGCCGGCTACTTGCCGGATTCGAACAGCGTGCCCCAGATTTCGTCGACGCGCGTCTTCACGGCCGGGTCCATCTTGATCGGCGTGCCCCACTCGCGCGTGGTTTCGCCGGGCCACTTGTCGGTGGCATCGATGCCCATCTTCGAGCCCAGGCCCGAGACGGGCGAGGCGAAGTCGAGGTAGTCGATCGGGGTGTTGTCGACCATCACCGTGTCGCGGCTAGGGTCCACGCGCGTGGTGATGGCCCAGATCACTTCCTTCCAGTCGCGCGCGTCGATGTCGTCATCCACCACGATGATGAACTTGGTGTACATGAACTGGCGCAGGAAGCTCCACACGCCGAACATCACGCGCTTGGCATGGCCGGCGTACTGCTTCTTCATGCGCACCACCGCCATGCGGTAGCTGCAGCCTTCGGGCGGCAGGTAGAAGTCGGTGATCTCCGGAAACTGCTTCTGCAGCAGCGGCACGAACACTTCGTTGAGGGCCACGCCCAGCACGGCCGGCTCATCGGGCGGCTTGCCGGTGTAGGTGGAGTGGTAGATCGGGTCGCGCCGCATGGTGATGCGGTCGATGGTGAATACCGGGAACCAGTCCTGCTCGTTGTAGTAGCCGGTGTGGTCGCCGTACGGCCCCTCCAGTGCGTGCTGATACCCGGACGGATGGTTCGGGTCGGGCTGGATATGGCCCTCGAGCACGAATTCGGCCGATGCCGGCACCGACAGCTCGGACAACGTCGGCGTGATGCAATTTGCCAGCGCGGTACGGCTGCCGCGCAGCAGGCCGGCAAACTGGTACTCGGACAGCGTATCGGGCACCGGCGTGACCGCGCCCAGGATCGTGGCCGGGTCGGCCCCCAGCGCCACGGCGATCGGGAACGGCTTGCCGGGGTTGGCCAACGCGTGCTCGCGGAAATCGAGCGCGCCGCCGCGATGCGCCAGCCAGCGCATGATCACCTGGTTGCGGCTGATGACCTGCTGGCGATAGATACCCAGGTTCTGGCGCTTCTTGTGCGGGCCCTTGGTCACGACCAGGCCCCATGTAATCAGCGGTGCGGCGTCGCCGGGCCAGCAGGTCTGGATCGGCAGCCGCGCCAGGTCGACGTCGTTGCCTTCCCAGACGATTTCCTGGCAGGCGGGGCTGCTGACGCGCTTGGGGGCCATGTCCCATACCGACTTGGCCAGCGTGAACAGCTTGCCGGCTTCGCGCAGGCCGCGCGGTGGCTCGGGCTCCTTGAGCGCCGACAGCACGCGGCCGATATCGCGCAAATCTTCCAGTGTCGACGCGCCCATGCCAAGCGCTACTCTTTGTGGCGTCCCGAACAGATTTGCCAGGACCGGCACTTTATAGATATCACCATCGTCGCGGCGCGGCTGTTCGAACAGGACGGCCGGGCCTTCCGCACGCAACAGACGGTCGCAGACCTCGGTCATTTCCAGGTTCGGCGATACCGGTGCGGCAACGCGCTTGAGGTCATCGCGCTGTTCGAGCTGACCGATGAAATCGCGCAAATCTTTGTATTGCATAGTGAATTTGGTTCGGAGATGTGGCGTCGCGCCATCCCATGGCACGCTGCAGCGATGTGTGTGACGATACACACGCCACCTCAAAGGCGCAAAAAAAACGTGCCGGCGGACGCAGCGAAATTGTAAGTAATTGATGACGATAGTCATTTGTTCAGACAATTGCCAGCCTAGGCGTGGCCTGCGATCGGAGGGCAGTGGTCAGCCCGGGAGTGTCTAAAAAGGCCCTGTTACATATTTCTAAAAGTAGGGATTTTTGTCTTTCTTATGCTTGACGGGTTATAAAAGCGTTCCTACAATCCGGTCTGCTCTAAGGAGAGTTGCGCTGCAACATAGCTTTCGCCCTCGTGTCAAGAGGGCGGTGGCGAAAAAAGCAACGTCGACATTTCCGAATCGACTGTCCATCAAGCGGCCCCAGGGAGGAGCCCGGTGCGCAGTCCTCTGGCGGGATGCCGGAGTCGATGAGTGATCTTAGTGGCAGGGTGCGGCTCCCCAAGCGGTACCCTGTTTCTCGTTGGGCGCATGGGGAGCGCCCGCCAACAGATGCTGGACACCCCTGCTAGGTGGCGCAGCATCCTTACTTGAATACGTTGAGATCGGGCACGCGCAGTTGTCAGGCGCGCGCAGCGGGCGACGGATGGAGGTAAGCATGAGCGGTTGGAAAACCCTTCATCTTCCCGGCATCGGGCGGGCATTGCAGGTCCGCCTCAGACAGCCGGTACCCGGTGTGAGCCGTGCACTGCAAGTGCGACTGGCCCATCCGGTGGCAGGTCGCGCGTTGCTGCGCGGCGGCCGCACAACCTTGAAGTACACCCTGAACAGTCTCGGGGTGCTGTCGGTGGCCGCAGCGGTCACCCTCACTGTCAGCCAGCAATGGCGGACGTCGCTCGCCGGGGCACTGGCGGGCAATGAAGCGCCTGCCGTGCTGGTGGACGCCGCCGTGGCGAATGCCGAAGCGGCAAATACGGTGCACACCGTGGCAAGCACCTCGGTGCCGGCCATGTCGGCTGACGCCGCCGCTGCAAGGCTGCTGGCCGCAGTGCCGGCAACGGCCAAGGGCCTGCCGACCGTGTCGGGCGTCGATGAATGGAGCCAGACCCCTGCGGGCAAGGTCCCGTCGGTGGCGCACCTGGCTGCCCAGATTCCGGTCCAGCGAGTGGCGCTGGACGCGCGCAATACGAGCGCGCTGGGATCGGCACGCGAACAGGCCGCCGTGGCGGAGTACATCGCACGCAAGTACCGCGTGGCCAGCCAGGCGACCGCCCAGCTGGTCAAGGCTGCCTACATGACTGGGCGCGAGGTCGGCATCGATCCGCTGCTGATCCTGGGCGTGATCGCCATCGAGTCCAGCTTCAATCCGTACGCCGAAAGCGGCGTCGGGGCGCAGGGCCTGATGCAGGTGATGACCAAGGTCCACCAGGACAAGTACGAGGCCGTGGGCGGCGTGACCGCCGCGCTGAATCCGTACGCCAACATCAAGATCGGTGCGCTGGTGCTGAAGGACTGCATCGCCCGCGCCGGTTCGATCGAGGGCGGCCTGAAGTACTACGTGGGTGCCACGACCAACACCGACGGCGGCTATGGCGCCAAGGTGCTGGCCGAACGGGCGCGTCTGCGCGCGCTGCTGGGCCTGCCGGCCACGGCAGCCGGCGATGCCAAGACGCAGGCCGAACATCACCAGAACGGCGAAAAGCTGGAAGCCTCCGGCAATACCGCGCAGGCGGCCTGACCCTCCGGTCGATTCGATCCTGCAAGAAGAAAGGCACCCCTCGGGGTGCCTTTCTGTTTTTCCGGCGCGACTCCGTGCCCGCTGCCCGGACAAGACCTAGCGCAGGAAATGATGCATGCGGTCCATCGCTTCCTCGATATTGGCCATCGACGTCGCATACGAGATCCGGATGTAGTCGCGCGCCGTATGCGGGCCGAAGTCCGTGCCCGGCACCATCACCACGCCGGCATCGTGAAGGATGGCTTGGGTGAGCTTGTCGGCGTCGCCCGCGGCCGGGTGGTTCACATGGCGGCAGTCGGCGTAGACATAGAACGCGCCGTCGGGCTTCACCGGCACGCGCAGCCCCAGCGCTTCCAGCGCTGGCAGGATCGCGTCGCGGCGCCGATGGAATTCGGCCTTGCGCGCGTCGTAGATGGCCATGGCCTCGGGCGAGAAGCAGGCCACGGCCGCGTGCTGGGCCACGGCCGATGCGCAGATGAACAGGTTTTGCGCCACCTTCTCGAACGCCGGCACCAGCGCATCGGGCACCACCAGCCAGCCAAGCCGCCAGCCGGTCATGTTGAAGTACTTCGAGAAGCTGTTGACGGTGATCACATTGTCGTCGAGCGCCAGCGCCGAGACCGGCGGGGCGTCGTACGACAGGCCCTGGTAGATCTCGTCGAGAATGGCGAAACCGCGGCGCGCGCGCACTTCTGCCAGGATGGCCTTGAGCTCGTCAGGCAGGATCGACGTGCCGGTCGGGTTCGATGGCGACGCCAGCAGCACGCCGCGCGTCTTGTCGCCCCAATGGGCTGCCACCTGGGCGGCCGTCAGCTGGAAGCGCTCTGCCGGGCCGCTCGGGATCATCTTCGCCTGGCCGTCGAATGCCGCCACGAAATGGCGGTTGCACGGGTAGCTCGGGTCCGGCATCAGCACTTCGGCGCCGATTTCCACCAGTACCGCGCAGGCCAGCAGCAGCGCGCCCGAGGCACCGGCCGTGACGATCACGCGCCGCTCGGGGATATCCAGCCCGTAGGCGGTCTTGTAGTAGCCGGCAATGGCCTCGCGCAGCGCGTGGATGCCCAGGGCGCCGGTGTACTGCGTCACGCCGCGCCGCATCGCGGCCTCGGCCGCGTGGATGACGGGCGCGGCGGCCGTGAAATCGGGCTCGCCAATGCCCATGTGGATGATGTGCCGGCCGGCACGTTCAAGCTCGGCGGCCTGCTTGGCCAGTTCCATCACGTGGAAGGCCTCGATGTTGGCAAGTCGGGAAGCGGTGGCGATACGCTGGTAGTCCATGGCGATAGGGACGAAAACACAGGGTTGAAACAAAAACACCCGCCGGAGCGGGTGTCATGCCGGTGACTGGCATCATGGGATGCCGGACGCCGGATTGCAACATCCAGTCAGTGGATGCGTGTCTAGCGGCGTGCTGCCACCTCGGGTGCGCGCACCTGGGCGGCCAGCTTGTCGAGCACGCCATTCACGTACTTGTAGCCTTCCACGCCGCCGAAGGTCTTGGTCAGTTCCACGGCTTCGTTGATCACGACCTTGTACGGGATGTCCAGGCAGTGCACCAGCTCGTAGCTACCCACCAGCAGGGCGGCGCGTTCCACCGGCGACAGTTCGTCGACGGTACGGTCCAGAAACGGCTCGAAGGCAGCCGTCAGGCGCGCTTCCTCGCGTACGGCCCCGCCCAGCAGCGCGTCGAAATGCTCGCGATCGGCCTTGTTGAAGCCTTGCGCGTCATGCAGGTGGGCCTGAATTGCACCAATATCATTGCGATTCAGCAGCCATTGATACAGGCCTTGCAGGGCCAGTTCCCGGGACCGGCGGCGCGCGCTCTTGGGCGGTGCCTTGGGTTCGGTGCGCGCCTTGGCGCCGGCCGGCTTGCCGGCGGCGTCTTGCGCGTCGCCGTTGTCGGGGGCATTACTCATCATCTTCCTCGTCATCTTCATCGCGGCCGTCGTCCTCGCGCAGGGAGTCCAGCGCCACGACCAGGTTGGCCATTTCCACGGCGGTGCGGGCGCAGTCACGGCCCTTTTCGCGCGTGCGGGCATGGGCCTGCGCGTCGGTGTCGACGGTCAGGATGCCATTGGCAATGGGCACGTTGAAATCCAGGCCCACGCGCGTGATACCGGCGCCCGATTCGTTCGAGACCAGCTCGAAGTGATAGGTCTCGCCGCGCACCACGGCGCCCAGCGCGATCAGTGCGTCGAACTGGCCGCTTTCGGCCATCTTCTGCAGGGCCAGCGGCACTTCGAGCGCGCCAGGCACGGTCACCAGCAGCGTGTCTTCACCCTCGACACCGAGCTTTTCCAGTTCTGCCGTGCAGGCTTCGCGCAGCTCGTCGCAGACAGGCTCGTTGAAACGGGCTTGCACAATACCGATGCGCAGGCCTTCACCGTCGAGGTTGCTCTCGTAGAAGCCATGATCCATTGTCAGTTCTCCATTCATTCGGTCAGGCATCGGCAGGAATACCGGTGCCGCGTGATTCCGTACCGCGGGCGGGTGCTTCGTTCAATCGCGTTCAATCGCCTTCAATCGCCTTCAATCGCGTTCAATCGCCTTCAATCGCGTTCAATCGCAATTCGGCTCGCCATCCATGGGCTGGCAGCCGACGATTTCCAGATCGTAACCGGTCATGCTCGGCATCTTGCGCGGCGAGCCCAGCACGCGCATCTTGCCCACCCCGATATCGCGCAGGATCTGGGCGCCCACACCGTACGTGCGCAGGTCAGGCTTGCGGCGTGGGCGGTTGTGCGGGGCGTCCAGCGCGGCAAACTGTTCGAACAGCTGCTCGGGCGCATCGCCGCAGTTCAGCAGCACCATCACGCCCTGGTCGGCGCCGTGCAGCGTTTCCAGGGCCGCCGGCAGGCTCCACGAGTGCGTGGTGCGGCCGGCTTCCAGCAGGTCCAGCACCGACAGCGGCTCGTGCACGCGCACCAGGGTTGCCGTATCCGGATGCGGCTGGCCCTTGACCAGCGCCAGATGGGCGCGGCCCGACGGCTTGTCGCGGTACATCACGCTGCGGAACTTGCCCCACGGCGTCTGCATGTCGCGCTCGCCCGTGCGTTCGATAATGCTCTCGGTACGGCTGCGGTAATGAATCAGGTCGGCGATCGTGCCGATCTTCAGGTCGTGTTCGCGTGCGAATTCGATCAGGTCGGGCAGGCGCGCCATCGTGCCATCGTCCTTCATGATCTCGCAGATCACCGCCGCCGGGGTCAGGCCGGCCAGTGCGCCCAGGTCGCAGCCGGCTTCGGTATGGCCGGCGCGGATCAGCACGCCGCCCGGCTGGGCCGTCAGCGGGAAGATATGACCTGGCTGTACCAGATCGGCGGCCTTGGCGTCGCGGGCCACGGCGGCTTGCACCGTGCGCGAGCGGTCGGCGGCCGAGATGCCGGTGGTCACGCCCTCGGCGGCCTCGATCGATACGGTGAAGTTCGTGCCATGCACGGTGCCGTTGCGCGACACCATCGGATACAGCTCCAGCTGGCGGCAGCGCTCGGCGGTCAGCGTCAGGCAGATCAGGCCGCGGCCATACTTCGCCATGAAGTTGATGGCTTCGGGCGTCACGAAGTCGGCCGCCAGGACCAGATCCCCCTCGTTCTCGCGGTCTTCCTCGTCAACGAGGATGACCATGCGGCCGGCGCGAATGTCGGCAATGATGTCTTCAGTACGGGCGATAGTCATGGCTTGGGACGGCGTTCAATGAGGGGCGGGTGCGGATGCGAGCAATCGGACAAGCAATCAGGCGGGCAGGGCCGGCGCGGATGCCGCGAGACCGGCGAAATCAAGGCCGCTATTGTACGCCATGCCGTTCGACGATGCCCCGGCTTCAGGGGCGGCCCCGGCCTCCCGCAGCAGGGTCCGGGTTGGTCCGGGTTGCGGGAATGTGAGCAAGGCGGCATATCGGAACGGTTGCGCCGCCAGACTTTGGGACGGCCGGCCAGATCAATGGGAGATATCAGATGCATCCACCACTGCAGGGCATCCGTATTGTCGAGTTCGAAGGCCTCGGTCCCGGGCCGCTGGCTGGCCGGATGCTGGCCGACATGGGCGCCGAGGTCACGGTCATCGCCAGGCGCCAGCGCACGGCCGTGGCCGACCAGCTGGGCGGCAGCAAGCCCAGTCCACTCAGGCGCGGCAAGACCATGGTGCCGCTGGACCTGAAGCAGCCGGCCGACCTGGCCGAAGCCCTGCGCCTGGTTGGCATGGCCGATGGCCTGATCGAAGGCAACCGGCCCGGCGTGATGGAGCGGCTGGGGCTGGGCCCGGCCGACTGCGCTGCCCGCAATCCCGCGCTGGTCTACGGGCGCATGACGGGCTGGGGTCAGACCGGGCCGCTGGCGCAGACCGCCGGACATGACCTGAACTACGTCGCGCTGACGGGCATGCTGTCTCTGGCGGCGCGGCCCGGGCAGGCGCCGATCACCCCGCCCACGGTGCTGGGCGACGCAGGCGGCGCGCTGGGGCTGGCCTTCGGTATGGTCTGCGCCATGCTCGACGCCCGCGCCACGGGCCGTGGCCGCGTGGTGGACGGTGCCATCGTCGACATCGTGGCGATGCTCGGCAGCATCGCCCTCTGGGTGCGCAACAACGGCCAGCTGGACGGAGACCAGCCCAGCCCGTTCCATCAGTCGCCGTTCTACGATGTCTACGCCTGCGCCGATGGCGGATTCA
This sequence comes from Cupriavidus sp. D384, assembly GCF_001652915.1. Lineage (GTDB taxonomy): Bacteria > Pseudomonadota > Gammaproteobacteria > Burkholderiales > Burkholderiaceae > Cupriavidus. Next base: position 79,123 of record NZ_BBQI01000008.1, on the reverse strand, counting down.
TCACGATCGGCGCCCTGGAGCCGCAGTTCTACGCGTTGCTGCTGACGAAGCTGGGTCTGGAAGATGTCGATCCGGCAAGCCAGTATGACCACGCCGCCTGGCCCGCCCTCAAGGCGCGCTTCACGGCGTTGTTCCTGAGCCAGCCGCGCGCCCACTGGGACAGCCTGCTGGGCGGGACGGACGTGTGCTACGCGCCGGTGCTCAGTATTGCCGAGGCGGCCCGGCATCCGCACAACGTTGCGAGGGGCCTGTTCGTCGAGCGCGAGGACGGCACCCTGGATACAGCGGGTGCACCCAGGTTTCTGGCGCCCGACGCCTGAGGCCGGCGTCATGGATTAATAAAAGAGGCGATTAAAGCTCTTGATCTGGATGCCGACATTACGGGTGTGGCGTCATGGCGCAGTTGTAAGCGCCATGCGGCCGCACTCTTGATCAACTCGTCAGGTAATTCCTATGGTGACTTCTCTCGTCAGTTCGCTGGGCGCAGCCGATGCCGGCAGCGATCCGGTCGCGCTGCTGATGCTGCGCAAGACGCTGGACCTGCAGGCGCAGAGCATGACCCAGCTGCTCCAGTCGGCGCCGGCCGTCTCCGGCGCCAGCAATCCGCCGCACCTGGGCAACAACATCGACATCACGGTGTAAGTTCGGCGCGTAGTTGGCGCCGACGCAAACGGCCTCCGCTATGCTGGCTGGAGGCCGTTTGCCTTTTGATGGACGGAGAATCAAGAAAATACGTCGAGAAGGGGAATCATGCTGCGAGCCATCCGATATGCCCTGACCATGGCGGGACTCTGTCTGGCGCTGGTGGCGTCCGCGCAGGAGGTGGCGCTGGACGAAAGTATCGTCAGTGTCAGCCTGCCACGCGGCACGGAACTCAATCTCGTGGTCAGCAAGAAGCCCGGGTCGAAGCCGACGACTGCCGCCTTGCTGTTCCCCGGTTATCCCGGAGTGCTCAGGGTGGAGGTGCAGGCCGGTGGGGCGCCGGAATTCCAGCTGCGCGGGAATTTTCTGGTGCGCGCTCGCCGGCATCTGGTCAGCGACAGTGTCATGACGGTACTGGTGGATTGTCCCAAGGACCGCTGGACGAATTGCGATGACACCTACCGCGAGTCGGACCAGTATGCCGCCGATATTGGCGCGGCCATCGACAAGCTCAAGGCGGAACAAGGCGTCAGCAAGGTCTACCTGATCGGTACGAGCTACGGCACGGTATCCAGCGCATTCCTGGCCCGCAAGCTCGACGGCCGGATCGACGGCGCGGTCCATACGTCAACGTTCACCGATCCGCGCGCCGGACGGGGCCGGGGACCGGTGCACGGCCTGGCGATGTGGGATTTCGACTGGACTGCCGCGCATGTGGACCAGCTGTTCGTCCATCATCAGGATGACCCCTGCCCGCTGACCCAATATCGCACCATCGCCGCGCGTCACGGCAGCATTCCGCTGATCACGGTGCAAGGCGCGAAGGGCGTGCGTGGTGAGCCCTGCGAAGCGTTCTCGCAACACGGCTTTGCCGGTCGCGAGCGGCCCGTGATGCTGGCCATCGGCGACTGGATCGCCACGCGCAAGGTGACCGAGACGGTCGGGACGAAGGGTGACGAGTAGGCGTCGGGTGAGGCGTCGGGTGAGGCGTCGGGTGAGGCGTCGGGAGGGGGGCCGGGCAGGGTGCCCGGCGAGCGCCAGCCGGGGCGTGTGCCCGGGCTGGTCACTACGCGCGCCGTTCAGATCGCCGGCTTCGCCACCCCGTCGGACGCCGACAGCATCCGTTCCACATATCGCGCGATCAGGTCGATTTCCAGGTTCACGCGCTTGGCCGGGGCCAGTTCGTTGAGCGTGGTCACTTCCACGGTATGCGGGATCAGGTTGATCGAGAACTCGCAGCCGTCGGCCCCGTCGCTGACGCTGTTGACGGTCAGCGAGACGCCATTCACCACCACCGAGCCCTTGTACGCCAGGTAGCGGCCCAGCTCGCGCGGGGCGCGGATGCGCAGTTCGTGCGACTCGCCCACGGGGGCGAAGCGAACCACTTCACCCAGTCCATCGACATGGCCGGAGACCAGATGGCCGCCCAGGCGATCGGCCAGGCGCAGGGCCTTTTCGAGATTGACGCGGCCCGGCTGCGCCAGTCCGACGGTCTTGTCCAGCGATTCGCGCGAGACGTCCACGTCGAAGTGGCCGGCTTCCAGCGTGACCACGGTCATGCAGGCACCCTGGATGGCGATGCTGTCGCCGATGCCCACGTCGGACAGGTCCAGGCCGCCAGCCGCCACCCGCAGGCGCACGCCCGCGTTGGCATCGCCCAGCGGCGAAACGGTTTCGATGCGGCCCACGGCCGCCACAATGCCAGTAAACATGCTTGCCTCTGTCTGAATACGATGAATACGGTTGTCAGTCCTTGCTGTCGGCACGGCGGGCGATCAGGCGCAGGTCGTCGCCGATCTGCCGCACCTCGTGCCAGCGGAATTGCGCGGCGTCTTCCAGTCTGGTCAACGGGGGCAGGTTGAACATGCCTTGTGCGTCGCCAAGCAGCCGGGGCGCCATGTAGACCAGCAGTTCGTCGGCGCAGCCTTCGCGGATCAGCGATCCGTTGAGCTTGTAGCCGGCTTCCACATGCAGTTCGTTGATGCCGCGCTGGCCCAGCGCTTCGAGCATGCGGCGCAGCTCCACCTTGCCGTGCCGGTTGGGCAGCACCACGACTTCGGCGCCCCGGTCTTCCAGCGCACGCTGGCGGGCCTTGTCCTCGACGGCGCAGAACACCAGCACGGGCTTGGCGAAGTCGCCCGTGTCGCGATTCAGGATCTGCGCGTCAAGCGGTACTTCGAGCCGGGAATCGACCAGCACGCGTTGCGGCTGACGCGGGGTGTCCACGGCCCGCACGGTCAGCGCGGGGTTGTCGTCCCGTACGGTGCCGATGCCGGTCAGGATCGCGCAGGCACGGGCCCGCCAGGCGTGGCCGTCATCACGGGCAGCCTGGCTCGTGATCCACTGGCTGGTGCCGTCGTGCAAGGCGGTGCCGCCATCGAGCGACGCGGCCACCTTGACGCGCACCCACGGCCGGCCGCGCGTCATGCGCGAGATAAAGCCGATATTGAGGTCGCGTGCTTCCTTTTCGAGCAGTCCGCAGCGCACGTCGATGCCAGCGTCACGCAGGCGCTGCAGGCCACGGCCAGATACGCTCGGATTCGGGTCCTCCATGGCGGCCACCACGCGGGCGATGCGCGCGCGCACCAGCGCATCGGCACACGGCGGCGTGCGGCCAAAGTGGCTGCACGGCTCCAGCGTGACATAAGCCGTGGCACCGGCGGGGTCGTGACCACGCGCAATGGCGTCCTTCATGGCCTGGATTTCAGCGTGATCCTGGCCGGCCGGCTGTGTATAGCCCTGTCCGATGACCTGCCCGTCCTTCATCAGCACACAACCGACGCGAGGGTTTGGCGTGGTGGTGTACATGCCCCGCGCGGCGAGTGCCAGGGCCTGTGCCATGGCGGTATGGTCGGAATCGGAAAACATGGTGTGGCGAGTCGGGCCTGAAGTGGTGTGTCCGGTCAATCGAAATTCTGGGAATTCAGGATCGGCGATCCGGCCCCTGGCGCCTGCGGAATTGTCAGTCGCAATCGGCGTCGGCGCCGGGCCGGCAGATCCGGATGCGTCCCTGGGCGCCGAGCCGTACCTGGCGCTGCGCCTGGTGGCAACGCACCAGGAATGTGGCGGCCAGAAAGCCACCACGCTCAGATCGTGAGTATCCCACAGGTGTCAAGCGCAGGCTTTGGGTGGTTGCGGTGCCGGCGGTGGCGCGCAGCGTGATGCGCAGGCAGCGGTCATGCAGGGCGACCACCGAGAACGGCGGCGTCCGGTCGCCGGCAGGGGCGTCGCCCATCGCTGTCAGCTGCCAGCCGCGTGCCAGGGTATCGGCACCGTGGATCGGCTCCAGCCGCACCTCGGCACGCCTTGCCGACGCCGTGGTGCGGCCCAGGGCCAGCGACGCCGCCAGGCGATCCGCAGCGTGGCCGGCGCTATGCTCGGCGACGAGCGTGCCGATGGTGGGCCAGGCCGCCACCGCGAGCACTGCCGACACCGCCAGCGACACCAGCAGTTCGGTCAGCGTCACGCCATGGTGCTGCCACAATCTAGACCGTGCCATGGCGCTAGCACCCCGGCGGCAGGGCACGCGCACGTTCGTCCGGCGTGGGCAGATAAAGCCACTCTCCGGTGCTGCGCAGCACAACGGTCCCGCAAAGCGGGTCGCGCTTCACCGGGGCCGCGCGCACTTCCACGCAGCGCGACAGCGATATGCCTTCGCAACGGGTGGCTGTCAGCCAGTGATGCGTACGGGCAGGCGGCGGTGGTACGGCCCTGGGCCATTTGCCAGCGGGTGTCGTGTCATCGGCAGTGCTGGCGAATGTCAGGTTGATCAATGCATGGCGTTCGAGCGCGAGCATGGCCGACACCAGTTCGGCACGCGCCTGCATGCGCCAGCCGCGCTCTGTGTGACGCTGCCACGCGGGCGCGGCCAGCATCGTCAGCACGACGGCGATGATCACTACGGCCAGCAGTTCGACCAGGCTGAAACCGGCGCGCCGCGCGACACGATCAGGCAGAAGCACCGTCATTGTGGCGACCTCACCAGTTCCCGCCAGCCCAGTCGTCCGCGCCGCCGATGCCAGCGTGCCTGTTGCAATGGCGTTGCCGTATTGCCGTTCACCTGCCAGAGATCCAGTCCGAACGTGTCACGTGTCGAAGCACCGGGTGCCGCGGCGTGGCCCGTTGCGAGTGTCGATATGACGCCGATGGGTGCGGCCATGCCACCGGCCCACGGCAATCCCGTCACGGCATGGGCGGGGGCTCCATCGCTGCCCCATGTGGTGACCGACTCGCCGCTGGCAGCATCGACGAGGTAGCTGCGACGTTGTCCATCGGTATCGACGGTTGTGAAGCCGAGGTGAACCGGGCTGGCACGGTACAGCGTATCCACGCGTTCGCCGGGCCGGGGCAGCTTCAGCGTCCAGCCGTCTGCGGCCGCGCCGGCGCGGACTTGCGCCGACCGGAGTACCACGCCATCGCCGCTGGGTAAAGCCTGAATGCTGGCCGGGGCACGCGGCGCACCTGTGCGATCCGGTATCGCGGACAGTTCATTGCCGGCACCGTAGACCACCAGCGGTGCGGTGCCGGTCTGCACGACAAGCGGCGCTTCCGCGGCGTCTCCAGCCGAAGCGCGCTGCCGGTGCATGCAGGTGGGGAGCGATGCACGAGCGCCGGCAGACAAATGTTCAAGGCCAAATCGCCAAAGCCTGCCCGCCGTATCGGTGGCATAGGCCGTGTGTGCCGCGCCACTGGCCGAGCTGCGGATCGTCACGGCCAGCAGGGGGATCGACGCAGTTGTCACGTCGCAACCGGAGTCGGGCAAGGTCATGCGTGGGACGCTTGCCGTCGCAGACCAGCGCCGCGCAGAGCGATCAAGCGGCAGCAGGGCAAGCCCGGCGTGGGCGCCCGCTTCGGCGTCGGGTGCGACGATTGCCACTGCCGCCCAGCGCCGCTCGCCATGCTCTTGCCACATGGCCGCCACGACAGGGCCGCTGCCCGACAGCGGCAGCGCATGGCTGGCCTCGACTTCCCACAGCAGTTGGATCGGGGTTTCCGCATCGGGCGTCGAAACGTCGAGCACGAACACCGCCCCGGGCTGGCGTAACGACGATGTCTGTCGCGCCGGAACGCCGCACAGCAACAGCGTTCTCCACGTGCCTGAAGGGTCAGCATCGATGCTGGTGGGGCGCGGGCACGTTGCGGATGGCATCGCGCCTGCGGGATCGGTCAGGGCGGCGGCGCTGGCGAGCGCGGCACGTGGCAGGTAGCCGGCGCGCTCGCGGCCCGTCACGGCGTCGAATCCATGCAGCAACCCGTCACGTGTCCCCAGCCACACCATGGTCGGACGCCTGGCATGGCGTTGCCTGAAATCGGTATGGCCCGGTTGCATCGGCAGCCAGGCAGGCGGCGGCACCACATGCGCGCGCGCGCCGGCAGCATTGCCAAGGCGCGTGTCGCGCGGCCGCAGGGCAGGGACCCGCAAATCGCCTTGCAACCATGCCAGCCGCGCCTGACCGGACCCGGTGGGGGCGACGCCATCAAGCAATGCCCGGGCATCATCATCCATCTCGAACCAGCGTAGCCGGGCGAGTTGATGGCCGCCCAGGTAAAGCCGCCGGGCATCCAGAGCCTGCCGATCGAGTCGCTCGCTGGCTTCCCAGGGCATTTGCAGAGGCGACGGAGACAACGCGGCAGTCCGGAATGCGAGCGCATGCAGCCGGCCCGTCCAAGGATAGGCGCCGGTGGAGATCCGGTATCCCAGTGGCAACTGCCCCGGGGTTGCGAAGCTGGCCGGCATCGCACACGCCACCAGGACCCCGCCCAACAGCCAGCGTGCGACACAAGGGTGGATGCTCATGGCTGGAACTCCGTCTGCAGCAATACGCGCACGCCGGGGTCCCGCCCCACACCCAGTGCAACGATGCGCATGCGCGGCCACATGCCGGGCGCCGGCGGATCATCGCGGACCTCGATCAGGTAGCGGGGCAGTGTCGTGGCGCCGATCACGCCTGTTGGCAGCACGGGCAGTTGCGCGCCGGTGAATGTCCCCAGCGCAACGCCAAGGTCGGCGCGGGCGTCGCCCGCATTGCCGATATCGCCGTCGAGCCATGGCTGCCACACGCGGTGGTTGCCATCGGCCATGCAGATGCCGCGCTGAGGACCGTCCGCGCAGGTACCCGGCGCCGGGAGGTGGGCCACGCGTGGACTGCCGGCAGCAACGGCGGCGATCAGATCGGCTTCACCATCGAGCAGTGCTGCTTCGGCGGCGCGGAAGGCGATCTCGCGGTCGATTGGCTGGCTTGCCAGTTGCCTGCCGGCCAGCAGAAAGTGGGTGGCGGCAGCGCAGATGCCCCCCATCAGCAGCATCAGCGTGGCAATGAACGCGAGCAGCGCTGCACCTGCCTGCTGGCGATGCCTCAGCATAGCGGGGCCTCCAGGCATGGCGACGGATTGCGCAGCCGAACGGTGGTGGCGAACACCCGGCGCCGCAGGCGCGGTTGCCTGGTCGGCACGAAAACGTGGTCGTTAGCGTGGCGGTTGTCATCGGCTGGAAAGAGCGTGAGCCGCTGTGCGGACCCGGACGGGACGGTAGCCCGGTCTCCACGCACGACCATGGCGATCTGCACGGCGTGCACGCGGTGCCAGATGTCCGGGCCCTGGGTGGGCAATTCACGTGCCGGCATAAATTGGTCAATCCGGCCGTCGCCGTCGAGGTCTACGCCATAACGCAGTTGCAGTGTCTCCACGCCGCGTACCAGGGTGCCTGCCGTCAGGGTGTCCGCGAGCAGCCGGCTGCCCTGGCGGCGTGGATAGCGGCACAGCAACTGTGGCGCGCCATCGCTGGACACGCCGATGTAGAAGAAATTGGTTGACGCATGGTGGGGCAGGCTTGTCCCTTTTGTCGGGACGATGGCGACGGCCGGCAGTGCGTAGCCGCCGCAGTCGCTCATGGTGCCGTCGGGCATTGTCGGGTCGGCGGCCAGGCCGCTGCCGGACACTCGCACCAGCAAGGCGTCGCTGCCGTGCACGCCGGCGCGTGTGCATTCCATCTGCGCCTGCAAAGCCCGCTGGCGTGAAGGCAGCGCGCAGTTGTCGCGCCCTTCGATGGGGGGCACGGGTGCGGGGTGCGCGGGCGCCAGCGCGACCTGTGCGGGAATCCATCCTGCCTGCCGAATCGTGTGGGTCAGGATGGACAGCGCGCGCTGTCCCCGTTCCTCGATCAGAACGCTGTCGACCACGGTGTCGTACGCGTCGCGCATCACCTGGAAGGTGGCTAGCGCAGCCAGCGTGGCGATCAGTCCCAGCGCCATGCCCACCATCATGCTGGCGAGCGTATAGCCCCGCGCGTGCTTGAGGCGGCGGCGCATCATGGGCGCACCCAGAGGGCGATGTGCGTGACCGGCATTGCCTGGCGGGGCGAGCGGGTCATCGGATCGGGGGGAAGGCTGCCCAGCGCGATGCGGTTGCCGTGGCTGCAGCCCGTGCCGGCGGAAGCGACGTCGCACAGCGCGGCACGCGCCGCATCGCCACCGATCAGCCGCCAGGCGTCGTCACGTGCTTCGGCCTGTTCGGCCGCCAGCCGCAGCGTGACGCCTAGCCGTTCGTGCTGTCCGCCCCAGCGCAGCCACGCGCTGCCAAGCGTAGCCAGCGGTATCGCGCCCAGGCCAACGATGGTCAGGCAGACCAGCGCCTCGACCAGCACGTCACCGCTGGCCTGTCGACGGAAAGGGCCACGGGCTGGCGCAGGGCAGCGGAGCAGCTGGCAGGAGAGCCGGGTAGCGGGGGCAGCGGGCGGGGCAGGGGGACAGAAAGCCGAGGAAGGCATGGCGCATCGGTTCGACAGGAACGGATGACCACGATAGCGGCGGGAAGGGGGTTAAAACGTGTCCGGATGTGACGGGGTTGCGTCAATGTGTGTCCGAGCGGCGGTCGGAATGGGTCGATGCCACTTCGGACACTTCAGGGCATGACGCAGGTCGAGGTATCGATGTCCGGGTTGCACACGCGAGAGCGGCCGAGCAGGCTGATTTCCACGACGCGTTTCGCGGTGCCGATCGTGAATCCGACGGTCATCGCCATCTGTTTCTTGTCGCTAGTCTGCGAATAACCCACTGGCGAGAACGAAACGTACTCCGTTCCCTGCGGGGTCGAGGCCGACGTGATCGTGACATCGGTGGGCAGCTTCTCGTATTCGACAATCAGGGTGTCGTTGTTGTCGAATTCGCCGTCAGGCGTGGCGTGCTCGTTAAAGACTTGCCAGCCGTTCTGCCAGTTCCCGCCGATGGGTGCCACGGTCACGTAGGTATTGCTGGCCGCGGCAATGGTTCGCGCCCGTGTGACAGCGGAATTGAAACTGTCGGCCGCCGTCATGACACGGTTGCTTCGCATGAACGCCGACATGCTCGGGATCGCGCAGCCGGCGAGCACGATGCCAACTGCCATGGTGGTAATCAGCTCCAGCAACGTGAAGCCACCGGCGCGGCGTGGGATAGAGTTCGGCATCTCAGTCACCAGCAGTTTGCGGTTTGCGAATAGGTGGTCCCATTGGCCATGTTGTCCTTCTGGCCGTTGGTTCTCAGCACGAGCGTGCCGCACGTGGCATCGGCCCGTCGCGGAATGGCTTGCAGTTCGATGCACTGCCCGTCAGTCATGCCAGCCGTGCAGGAGATGGCACGGATGCTGTAGTTGCTGCCCGTATCATTGTCGCCCGAGAAGGTCTTGTAACCAGTCCAGATCGTCGCGTCGACACTCGACGTGTTGTACGTGTTGACCTGGGAATAGTGCCGTTCGAACAGCTGCATGTTGCCCATCAGCGCCGCCTTGGCTTCGGTGCGTCGTCCCTTCAGGATGAACTGCTGATAGGACGGATAGGCGAATGCGCTCAGGATGGCAATGATCGTGACGGTGACCATCAGTTCGGCCAGCGTGAAGCCGAGCTGGCGGCGTAGAAGGTAAGGATTCATGGCTGCCTTGCTGGTCAGTTCGCAAACTTGAAGTTCCGGATCTCGCGCCAGCTCATGCGGCCCGGCCGGCTGCCCGTGTCAACCGGCGGCATGGTGGTGGCCGCCCCGGATGTGCCAAACGAAATTACCTGGGTCCGGGTGGTCTGCTGCATGCCGCCGATCGAGTCCCGGTCACCCACCGAGACATTCGTGATGATGATCGACGGTGCGCCCAGCATGCCGGTGCTCGATTGGAAGCCGGAAATGCCGGTAGTCGGGGCTCCGGTCAGCGAGTTCAACGCATAGCTGCGGCTGCCGCCGCTGGTGCCGCAGGTGCCCGTGGCGGTATATATCGAGTTGAAGTACACGAGTCCGTTCGACACGACGGCGGCAGTGATTTGCCGTTCCGACGTATCCAGGAAGTCCATCACCCAGCCAGGCTTCCGCGGCGCGGTATATCCCGGCGCGGCCGTACTGCCAGAGTACTGGATCGATTTGCTGCTGTCGATCAGGCTAAGCGTCTGATGATTGAGTTTGCTGCGATCCGAGACGTAGTTGGTGCCGCCACCGTCGTAGATACCGTAGAAAGATTGAGTCTGGGTCGCGTTAGTATCGGCCAGTTCATAGTATTTGCCCGTGCCGAAGAGCACCATGTAGCCACCGGGTGCATACACCACCTGCGGCTGCATGGTGATCGGCTGCCGCGGCCCATTGTTCGGGGATGCTGCGACGAACATCGGCTTGCCCGGAGTGCCGCCGAAGGCGGGCAGGGCGCCGGATGCATTCCACGTCTCGGGCAAGCCGGAGAGATTGAACTTCCACAGATTGCCTTGTAGATCACCGGCATAGGCAGCCATAACTGCGCCGCTGGCCTGGTTGACCACCGCGGGCGTGCTCATGCCATTGGCGAGCGCCGTGGTGGACGGCGACGGCGTGACGATCTTCCAGTAGTTACCGTTGAGCGACCAGGTCGCGCCGGCCGCCTTGTCGAGCGACAGGATGAAGAGCACTCCCGGTGCGTTGGTGTTGGAGGAGCCATCGTCCTGGTTGGCGTTCAGGCCATTGCCTACGATGACATACCACTTGTACACCGGCACCTTGTTCGAATCGTATCCGCTCAGCAGCTTGACGATGACCGGAGTGCCCATGACGTTGCCTATGTCGGTATCGTCCTTGTCCGTGAACTCCCACAGGACATTGTTCGCATTGAAGGCGGCGCCGCTCTTCCTGCCGTCCGGATCGGTCACGTCGAGCGCGTAGACCCCTTGGGCACCGCCGCCGAAACCGCCGGCAAGCACGGTCCGCCAGGTGCTGCCGACCTGCGCTTCTGCGACGACCGGTGTGGCATCAACGTAGGCGCGATGGTTGTACGTTGTCGAGGTCAGCTGGTTGAGGTTACCGACAACCGCGTTGGGCACGTAGGCAAATACTTCGTCGCCCGTGCTGGCATTGAAACCATGCAGCATGCCGTCGTTCGCGCCAACATAGACCATCGGCGTGCGCAGCAGGTATTTTGTGTAGAAGGTGTTGTAGTCGGTGCCCGTGCGCGAAGTGGACGGTGCGCCGACGTAGACGGGGCCGGAGTTGATAATGTCGCCGAACACGCTCTTACGTCCACGGAAAATGCCGTTGTTGCTGCCCTGGTTATCAGCTTCCTGGCTGCGATCGCCGCGCAGGTAGTCTACGCGCTGCTGGCCACGTCCGTCGCTGGTGCCGGTACCGGGGTTCAGGTTCAACGCGTCCTGCTGGGGCTTGCCCAGGGTGGACCAGCCAAAAACGGTACCGGTGCCGGTTGTGGGGTTCAGCGTGAAGAGGGAGCGGGTGGCGAATGCGCGAGTCGTCAGCTTCGCACCGGCTTCCCACGCCGGGGTATTGGTGATCGAAACCGAATTGTCGGCGCCCTTGGTGAGCGGATACGCGGTAAGCTTGCCGTTCCATTGCTGGTCGAAGCCGGGCGTGTACACATTGCCGTTCTCAACGATCCGGGTGCTGCTCAGCGCCACGCCGGACAACGTGCCTGCCGAACTGGTGATCTGCGTGAAGATCTGCTTGATCGCACTGATCATCTGCGCCGGCTGGCTGGCCAGGAACCAATTCGATGGAATGTTGGAGCCGGTCGGTGCCGCCTCCCATTCCGTATTATTGGTGACCACAGTGCCGCCGGAACCCAGAGTCTTGAAGGGGTTTCCGTCCTTGTTGCCGCCGTCCACCGTCTCTTCCTTAAAGCCGCCGTACTTGGATGCCAGATAGATCTGGCTTTGGCGCTGCGTGCTGCCTACCGTGCCGTTGCCGTTTTCGTTCACGTCGATGCCGAACGTTGTCACACGAGCGTCGGGCATGGTCGGACGGAACGCGGACGAGTGTGCCCAGTAGGCTACGCCCGCCATGTAATAGGACGACCAGTTAGAAGTGGGGTGGTTTTTGGTCCCGAGATTGGTGAACGACGAATCGAGCGGGCTCGCGTTGCCGGCGGCCGGCGTGTTAGTTTCCAGTGCACCCACCTTGTTGGTCCACTCGACTACGTTGAATTTGCTCCAGGAATCGGTGGAGCGCGCCGGGTCGCCCTGATTCGAAATGGAATTGCCCGGAATATAGTGGTCTTGGTGGGTGTTGATGTCACCAATGGTCAGCACATAGTTGCGCTGGCAGCTGTTCAGCAGCGGGTCGCTCCACGACTTGTAGTAGGCGAAGTTGTCCGCGTAGGCGGTCGAAACGTTCTGGATCGCTTCGGGCGTCGGGCCATCAGGGTGGTTCTGCAGATAGCGGATGCTCTCGTAGTACAACTCGCTCAGCGGGTCATACTGCTTGTAGTTGCCGGCCGGGTTGTCCGTAGGCTTGCCCAGGTCTGTGACCAGCGTACGCCCGAACTTGTTCAGGTAGTTGATCACGCCGCTGTTGCCCGAGGCGTCGCTGAGCGGGTTGGTGACCAGCACACCGTAGGAATCCCATTCCTTGTTCGGATTGGTGATGGTGTTCAGCGAGGTATTCACCGCATTGTCGCCAAGGTACTTCATCGGCGCACGGAGCACGCCGCCGTAGCGCTCGTTCTGCGCGTTGCTGGTGTTGTTCGTCGGATCGTTCAGGTAGCCGAAAGCAGCGAAGCGAACACGGTCGGCGTTGCGCTGCATCTGGCCCACGGGCTTGTAGTTCGTGCCATCGTAGCTATAGCAGAGGTCGCTGCGGGTGGCGGCTTCACTGCTGTCGCAAACCTGCACCTGTACGCGGTATCCCCGCCGTTCGGTGACGGTCCCGTTCTTACTGACGTCGGCGTACTTGCCCAGGCTGGAGCAGCTCGCCTTGGAGTCGTCGGCATCCGAAAAAAAGATGTGGTTGCCGCAGGAGGCCATGTACAGCGTGCTGTAGCTGAAGGGTGTTACCTTGTTTGGCGCGCTGGTCGTACCATTGCCGTTGATGCTCTTAAGCGGAAAGTAACTGCCGCTCTTGAAGAAGTCGGCACGCAGCAGCGCGCGCTGCAGAACGGTCTGTGTGCGGGTGTCGATGACGCGGTCACCGCCGGTCATAGCCAGGCGCAGTTCGTCGATTGCCGATGCCGATGCCCAGTTCATGAAGTTGCCGCTGAACGCACTCGAGCACTCGTGCGCACTTGTGGCGTCGCCGGAGATTTTGAAGTAGCCGTTCGTGGAATCGTACGTATAGCACTTCGCGTTGTTGAAGTACCCAAGGTAGCCCTGCGACTTGTCGTAGGTGCCCCGGTATGCAGCGCCGGTTGTCGGAAATTCCACCGACAGCGTCAGCATCAGGTTCGGGTGAATGTTCTGCGACTGGCCATAGAGCGGAGTGCTCGAGATGGAGACCGTCGGAACGGTCGCGGCAGACAGAAGCGTGCACCACAGCATGGCGCACGCGGCAAACAGGCGGTATTGGATCTTCATGAATGCGTTCCCGGATGGAGGGGGGGCAGACAAGGGTTCGGAATCAGGAGTCGGCCTTCCGGAAGACCGATTGGACGATCGCGCGCGTGGTGTCGTTCGGGCCAAAGCCGATGGCCGTGATGCGGTACTTGTAGCGCGGCGGGGCGGAGTCGCTTGCCACCGAGCCGTTGGCGTTGTCCCGCAGGATCTCGATGAGATACCTGGGCTTGCGGGCGGGGGTCAGTCCTGAGCCGGTCGGGAACGAGCGGCCCGTAAACGTGCCGTACTCCACGGTCTTGTTGCCGTTCGCAGCCGTCCAGTTGATGGTGTCCCAGACCGGGGCGCCAGCGCCGTCGCTGGTGTCACACAGGCCAAGGAACGCCGAAGGCATGGTGGTGCCCGTGTTGCAGTCGCCTGCGAGAAAGCCGGCGTTGCTGGTTGGCACGAAAATGCTCGAACGCTTGGCTGCTTCCGAGATGTCGATCTCGGCGTCGTAGAGCGCCGCTTCCGCCGCCTGGTAGGCAATTTCGAAGTCGCGCTGATTGCGGGTGGAACGCTTGGTGTCAAGTGCGATTCGGGCCCCGCCCAGCGCCAGCAGGGTGATGACGAGGAGCATGATCACTGCGGTGATCAGCGCGATACCGCTGGCATGCTGGGAGCGGCGGACCCGATGTGATTGGGCTGTCAAGAGCATGACGGATCTCCGCAAGTCTGATAGTTCCGAATCTGGATGGTCGCGTAGTACAGTTTGCGCGCCGACTTGATGTCGACGGTTGGGGTGTAGGTGCCGTTGTCCCCGGTGTAGAGCGGGCCGAACAGCGAGATCGCGGCCGGCGTGCCGGCATCCGCGCTGGCGGAATCGGCGCGGACGATCAAAGCGATCTTGACGGTCTTGACGTTGAGCCAGTCGTCGCTGTTCATGGTCGACGCCGTAGCGTACTTGTCCGGCACGTCGTCGGCATTGGTGCTGATCCCGTAAAGCAACTGCATGTTCTCGACGCCGGGAACCAGTTCCTGTGTGTGGAAAACGGTCGTACTTTCCTGTCCGCTGGCAGTGCGTTCGCGGTACTTGCACATCAAGGATGGCTTGCCATTGGCACCGGTGCCGACGAACAGGATCGACAGGCCCCGCTGCGCAGCGGCATTGTCGATGCCTGTGGGCCCGGCAACGCCTTGCCCCGAGCAGTCGACCACCGATTCATCGGGCAGGGTGACGTCGGCTTGCTGGCCAACGCCGAAGTAGCGAATCAGCACGGTGTCGCTTGCATTGATGGCGGTGCCGGCGCCGCAGGCCAGCGTTTCGCTGTCGTTCGGGTTCGAGCAGCTGTCCAGCCCGCCAATCATTGGTTCTGACACCCACATCATGCCGCCGTTGTTCGGGAGGGCTGGCACATAGGCGGTCTGGCGCATGAGCCGCATCATCACGGACAGCGCGAAGTTGCCCCGTTCTTCCAGGTTGGCGTTGTCGTTGATCGTCTCGTAGCTGCTTCGGCTCATCATGTAGAACGAGATGCCGGCCATCAGCACTAGCAGGCTGATTACGAGCGTCACCATCAGTTCGACCAGGGTGAAGCCCTTGCTGCGACGAATCTGAAGGCGTTGGGGAGTCTGGTGTGTCATCAATTGGCGACTCCTGGCATGACCACTACGACGATCTGGACTCCCGCCGAATTGTTGACCTTGTTGCCGTCCGGCGTGCCGGTGTCGCCGTCGTCGTTGAACCGCGAAAGCCAGCCGATCTTGACCACCAGCGGCGTGTCCTTCAGTGATCCTGTTGCACCTGCCACGGCATTGCAGTTCCACTCGTAGCCAGCGCCAGGCGTGAACGTATTTGCGTCGCGGCAGATGACTGCGCGACCGTTCGGCAGACTGCTGGCGACCCTGCGCGACCATTCGGCGATATCGAAAGCCGCCGACATGACGCCGCAGTTTGCCTGGGTATCCGTGCAGGGGGTCATGTACAGATTGGCAGCGTCCGAAATCTGCGGAATGCCAAGTTGCGTGTCGAAGTTGTCGAATGCGCCAGCGTTTATCTGCGCGTAGTTGGCGCGCATGCGGTCCGCAATGTCATTGGCCAGTTGCAGCGCCACGACATCATAGGAAGATTGCTGCGCGAATCGGAATGACTTGATCAGCAGATTGGCCACGCCAAGCACGCCAAAGGCGAGCACGACAATGGCAACCAATGCTTCAAGCATGGTGAAGCCGGCTGCCTCCCGGCAGCGTGATTGACCCATTTGTGACTCCCGTCCAAAAAAACGACAGTTCTTTTTGTTCTTTGCGCGGCGCGCTGGAATTCTGTTGCGTCCGGACCTCTGCTGGGCCCGGTTCCGCGTGGCGGCACTGCCATGTTGCAGTGCTTGTTTCTATGCGATTTAAACGCACGCTCGTCCGCCTGCCTCCTTACCCGAAGGAGGTCAGTGCAGATTAGACAGCTTTTTTAGGGAAGTGGCTACCCCTTTCGTGGGGTAGGGGTCGAAAACTCGTCCAGTACGTCGCGGAATTCAGACACATCTTCGAAGCTTCGATAAACGGAAGCAAAGCGGATATAGGCGATCTTGTCGAGCTTGCGCAATTCGCGCATGACCAGTTCGCCCACCTGGCTGCTCGGGATTTCCTTCTCGCCCAGCGCCAGCAGCTTTTCCTCGATGCGGAGGATGGCTTCGTCGATGGCCTCGGCCGATACCGGCCGCTTGCGCAGGGCCAGCCGCATCGAATCCTTGAGCTTGGCCCTGGAGTAGTCCACGCGCGAGCCGTTCTTCTTCACGATGGCCGGAAAGAAGAGTTCGATGCGCTCGTAAGTGGTGAAACGGCGGTCGCAGGCCTCGCAACGCCGGCGGCGGCGCACGGCTTCGCCGTCCTCGGAGACGCGACTGTCAAGGACCTGGGTATTGGAATGACCGCAGAAGGGGCATTTCATGCCTGACCACCTGAAGAAATATGCCAGCCCGCATTTTGCATCTTTGAGTTCTGTTGCGGGGTTGTGGCGGGTCAACCGGCGCCGCCGACCAGGGGAGGGCGGCGCCGTTGGTGCGTACTAACTATAGATACGCTTCAGATCGCGCGGGGCGATCCATCCATCCGTCCGATCAGCCGTAGACCGGGAAGCGGCGCGTCAGCGCTGCCACCTGCTCGCGAACCTTGGCGATGTTGGCTTCGTCGTGCGGGTTGTCCAGCACGTCGGCGATCAGGTTGGCCACCTGGCGGGCTTCCTCTTCCTTGAAGCCGCGCGTGGTCATGGCCGGCGAGCCCAGGCGGACGCCCGAGGTCACGAACGGCTTTTCCGGATCGTTCGGGATGGCGTTCTTGTTCACCGTGATATGCGCGTCGCCCAGGATCTTCTCGGCTTCCTTGCCGGTGATCTGCTTGGCGCGCAGGTCCACCAGCATCACGTGGCTTTCCGTCTTGCCCGACACGATGCGCAGGCCGCGCGAGATCAGCGTCTCGGCCAGCACGGCGGCGTTCTTCACCACTTGCTGCTGGTATTCCTTGAATTCCGGCTGCAGCGCTTCCTTGAACGCCACGGCCTTGCCGGCGATCACGTGCATCAGCGGACCACCCTGGATACCCGGGAAGATGGCCGAGTTGATGGCCTTCTCGTGCTCGGCCTTCATCAGGATCACACCACCGCGCGGGCCACGCAGGCTCTTGTGGGTGGTGGTGGTCACGAAGTCGGCGTGCGGCACGGGGTTCGGGTACACGCCGGCGGCGATCAGGCCGGCGTAGTGGGCCATGTCCACCATGAAGTAGGCGCCCACTGCCTTGGCAACCTTGGCGATGCGTTCGAAGTCGATGCGCAGCGCGAAAGCCGAGGCGCCGGCGATGATCATCTTCGGCTTGGTTTCGTGGGCCTTCTTTTCCAGCGCGTCGTAGTCGATGTCTTCCTGGGCGTTCAGGCCGTAGCTGACGACGTTGAACCACTTGCCGCTCATGTTCAGCGCCATGCCATGGGTCAGGTGACCGCCTTCGGCCAGGCTCATGCCCATGATGGTGTCGCCCGGCTTGAGCATGGCGAAGAACACGCCCTGGTTGGCCTGCGAGCCCGAGTTCGGCTGCACGTTGGCGGCGTCGGCGCCAAACAGCTGCTTCACACGGTCGATGGCCAGCTGCTCCACCACGTCGACGTACTCGCAGCCGCCGTAGTAGCGCTTGCCGGGATAGCCTTCGGCGTACTTGTTGGTCAGTTGCGAACCCTGGGCGGCCATCACTGCCGGCGAGGTGTAGTTCTCGGAGGCGATCAGCTCGATATGATCTTCCTGGCGCTGATTCTCCTTCTGGATCGCGGCGAAGACTTCGGGGTCGATCTGTTCGATCGTGAAACGGCTGCGTTCAAACATGGCGTG
Organism: Cupriavidus sp. D384; assembly: GCF_001652915.1. Lineage (GTDB taxonomy): Bacteria > Pseudomonadota > Gammaproteobacteria > Burkholderiales > Burkholderiaceae > Cupriavidus. The sequence goes on along the minus strand of NZ_BBQI01000008.1, from coordinate 61,384 downwards.
ACTCGTCTGTAAAAAGGAAAGCGGACGGCAATATCGATAGGAACATCGGTTGCAAGTCGGCGCTATCGTATTAAAGCGGGAATTACTTCGCGGATAGGGCGCGCGGGAAGGCACTGGCGTCCAGCGCCGGGCTGCCGAATGCGGCGGACCGGCACAGGGCGCACCCTGCTTCCCATTCGCTGCCCAGGCGAGCGGCAGGCGCTTTTTACTTCACGCCCAAAGAACTTGCGCTTCCTCGTGGTAGTACCCACTGACTTCGCCAGTCGCGCAAGATGGAATGGTTGCGGCAGAGTTTATGCGAACGCGTCGCTGGCCGCAACCCGGCGGCGGCCCGGCCGGAGCGCACGCCGCCTGCGCCGTCAAGGGCTTGTGGTCCATGGCTCGCAACTTGCTGTTGCAAAGTCGCATACGGGTTAACCAGTGCGCTCCGTTACAATGCGGCCCATGCCAAATTTCGTGTGGCCGCTGCGCGTGTACTGGGAAGACACGGACGCAGGCGGCGTGGTGTTCTACGCCAACTATCTCAAGTTCTTCGAGCGGGCCCGCACCGAATGGCTGCGCTCGCTCGGCATCGAACAACAGGCCCTTGCCGATACATCTGGCGTGGTCTTCGTCGTACGCAGTACCGCTGTGGAATACAATGCGCCCGCCCGGCTGGATGACCAGCTGGAAATCCGTACGCATATCGAACGGGTCGGGCCTGCATCGGTCCAATTCGCCCAGGAAGCCTGGCGCGGGGACCTGCTGCTGGCCAGCGGCAAGATCCGTGTGGGATGTGTCGATAAAGGCACGTTCCGTCCGGCCCCGATTCCTGCTCCTGTTCTCGCTACTATTAAAAACGCTCGATGAATCCGGTGACCGTCACACAAGACCTGTCGATCATTTCGCTGGTCCTTCACGCCAGCCTGCTGGCACAGGCCGTCATGGCGCTGCTGCTGGTGATGTCCCTGTTCTCGTGGACCTATATCTTCCGCAAGCATCTGGCGTTGCGCTCGGCGCGCACCCAGACGGAAGGCTTCGAGCGGGATTTCTGGGCCGGCGGCGACCTGCAGGCGCTCTATAACAGTGCCGTGAACAACCGCCATAACACTGGCGCGCTGGAACGGATCTTCGAATCGGGCATGGGCGAGTTCCTGAAGGCCCGCGAGCGCAGCAACGACGCCGGCGCACTGCTGGACGCCGCCCGCCGTGCCATGCGCGCCGCTTACCAGCGCGAGATGGATGTGCTGGAATCGCACCTGCCGTTCCTGGCGTCGGTGGGTTCGGTCAGCCCTTACATCGGCCTGTTCGGCACTGTATGGGGGATCATGAACGCGTTCCGCGGCCTGTCAAATGTGCAGCAAGCGACACTCGCGTCGGTCGCCCCCGGCATTGCCGAAGCGCTGGTCGCCACCGCGATCGGCCTGTTCGCCGCCATTCCGGCCGTGATTGCCTACAACCGCTATGCCACGGAGATTGATCGCCTGGCCATCCGGTTTGAAAGCTTCATGGAAGAATTTCTGAACATCCTGCAACGCCAGACGCGTTAAACAGACAGGGGAGCATCAGCCATGGCAGCCATCCAGCGCCGCGGCGGTTCGCGCCGCCGGGCCAGCGCCGAGATCAACGTCGTGCCGTATATCGACGTGATGCTCGTGCTGCTCGTCATCTTCATGGTCGCGGCACCTATCGTGAGCCCGGCGGTGGTGGACCTGCCGTCGGTGGCCAACGCCACGCCGCAGCAGCAAACGCCGCCGATCATCGTCACCGTGCATGAGGACGGCCAGCTGACCGCGCGCGGCAAGGACAGTTCGGGCGGAACGTTCGAGCGCAAGCTCGACAAGCGCGGTCTGACCGATTTCGTGCGTCAGCGCCAGAACGAGAATCCGGACCAGCCAGTGGTGATTGCTGCCGCCAAGACGGTCAAGTATGAAGCCGTACTGGACGTGATGTCAGAGCTCAAGGCCGATGGCGTGAAGCGCGTCGGCCTGATGGTCAAGTCCAAGTAAGCGATATCGCGTCTCAAAGTGGCCAGCCTCTCGTCACGTCATCCGCAGCAAGGGCCTTCGCGCGCGAAGGCCGCCGCCTATCCGTATCAGCCGGTCAAGGAACGCGGCACGATGCGGTCGTTCCTGCTCGCGCTGCTGATGCACCTGTTGCTTGGCATCGTGCTGTACTACGGCGTGCATTGGCAGAGCAGCACGCCTGTGGGCGCCGAGGCCGAGCTTTGGGAGGAGGTTCCCGACGTTACCCCCCCGCCGCCGCCGCGCCCGGTGGAGCAGCCGGTGCCGACGCCGCCGCAGCCGGCCGTGCGCAGCAAGGTCGAGGAAGCGGCCGATATTGCGCTGGAGCAGAAGAAGCGCAAGCAGGCTGAGGAAGCCGCCGCACGCGAGGAAGCCGCGCGCCGCGAACGCGAGCGCAAGGACCAGGAACAGAAGGAAGCCCAGCGCAAGGAAGAGCAGCGCCAGCAGCAGCTCGATGCGCAGCGCAAGGAAGACGCGAAGAAGAAGGCTGACAAGGACAAGGCTGACAAGGCAGCGCAGGAAAAGGCCGCCGAGATCGCCCGCGAGAAGGAAAAGGAAAAGGCCGAGCAGCAGCGCAAGGAAGCCGACGCGAAGGCCAAGTCCGAGGCCGACAAGCAGGCCAAGGCCAAGGCGGACGCCGACAAGCAGGCGAAGGCCAAGGCGGATGCCGATGCCAAGGCCAAGCGCGAAGCCGCGGCCAACGCGCAGCGCAAGAGCGAACTGGCGCGCCTGCAGGCGCTGGCCGGCGGCGGCAGCGCGTCGTCGAGCGGCGGTGGCATCGGCAATGCCGCAGGTTCGGGCGCCGGTTCGGGCGGCAAGGCGTCGCCGGGCTATTCCGAACGCGTGCGCCGCAAGGTGAAGCCGAACATCATCTTCAACGGCACCGTGGACGGCAACCCTTCGGCCGTGGTGGCAGTCCGCCTGGCCCCGGACGGCTCGATCCTGTCCAAGCGGCTGGCCAAGTCCAGCGGCGACGCCGACTGGGATAATGCCGTGATACGCGCCGTGGAGCGTTCGGACCCGCTGCCAACTGACGAGGGTGGCAAGGCCCCGTCGTTTGAATTCACCATCACGTTCCGCCCCAAGGATTGACCGGCTAAGGGTCGAGAGCGCCATGATTTGCAACATAATGCAACCTTCATCGTTGGCCGCCAGTCCCATCGCTACCATGAACGGTTGCCTGACGCGGCCGGCAGTGTGCAAGACGTACACGCACGGAGCATGCGCCAAGCTGCATGCCGTTCCTGTGCCTGACTTGCTGTGCCCGCCGTACCGATGAATCCCAAAATCGACTGAGGAGCAGCATGCGAAAGCTTTGGGTCCCTAACTGGCTGTCCCGGCGCCAGACCACCAAGATCACCCGCGACCAGGGCCGCCACGCGCTGATGGCCTGGCTGGCGGTGGCGCTGATGTCGGCCGGCGCGGCGCACGCGCAACTGAACGTGGAAATCACCGGCGTGGGTTCGAACCAGTTCCCGGTGGCAACTGCCAATTTCCAGGGCGAAGGCCAGGGCGCGCAGAACCTGACCGCCGTCATCCGTTCCGACCTGACCAACAGCGGCCGATTCCGCAATATCGATCCGGCCGGTGCCACCGTCGCCGAATCCGCCCAGGTGGACCTGGGCAGCTGGAAGGCCAAGGGCGCCGACGCCTTCGTGGCCGGCAGCGTGACGCCCTCCGGCAATGGCCAGTACGAGGTGCGTTTCCGCCTGTACGACACGGTCAAGGGCCAGAGCCTGGGTGGCCTGGCGTTCAACGTCAGCCAGAGCCAGCTGCGCGTGACCGCGCACAAGATCGCCGACTACATCTACGAGAAGCTGCTGGGCGAGCGCGGCGTATTTGCCACGCGCCTGTCGTACGTGTCGAAGGTGGGCAGCCGCTACCAGCTGCTGATTTCGGATTCGGACGGCCAGAACGCCCAGGTGGCGCTGTCCAGCAGCGAGCCGATCATCTCGCCGTCGTGGTCGCCCGATGGCCGCCGCGTGGCCTATGTCTCGTTCGAGGCCAAGAAGCCGGTGGTGTACGTGCACGACCTGGCAACGGGCAAGCGCACGCTGGTGTCGAACCAGAAGGGCAACAACAGCGCGCCGTCGTGGTCGCCTGACGGCCAGCGCCTGGCCGTGGCGCTCTCGCGCGATGGCAACACGCAGGTCTATCTGGTCAACGCCGACGGTTCCGGCCTGCGCCGCATCTCGCGCAGCAGCGCGATCGACACCGAGCCGCAGTTCTCGCCGGACGGCCGCAGCATCTATTTCACCAGCGATCGCGGCGGTGCGCCGCAGATCTACCGTATGCCGGCCTCTGGCGAGGAATCCGGCGCAGCACAACGCGTGACCTTCAAGGGCAACTACAACGTCAGTCCGCGCATTTCGCCGGACGGCAAGTACCTGGCCTACATCTCGCGTTCGGGCGGCTTCCGCCTGCAGCTGCAGGACCTGTCCAACGGTGACGTGACTTCTCTTACGGATACGTCCAACGACGAAGCCCCGAGCTTTGCCGCCAATGGCAAATACATCCTGTATGCCACCCGCGTGGGCGGCCGCTCGGTACTGGCGGCAGTCTCCACGGACGGCCGAACGAAACAGGTTCTGTCACTCCAGTCCGGCGAGGTTCGCGAGCCGTCCTGGGGTCCTTTCATGCAGTAGAAAAAGAGGAGTCTCTCGCCATGTCCCAAATGATGACCAAATCGCTTGCCCTGGCTGCTCTGCTGGCCCTGGGCGCCTGCTCTTCCGGCGTGAAGCTGGACGATGCATCGAAGTCGGGTGCCAACCAGGGCGGTGCCCAGACCGATCCGCGCGCCGTGGCCCCGGTGGTTGCCGCCGACCCGCTGAACGACCCGAACAGCCCGCTGGCCAAGCGTAGCGTGTACTTCGACTTCGACAGCTACTCGGTCAAGTCGGAATACCAGGGCACGCTGCAAACGCACGCGCAGTACCTGAGCGCCAACAAGGGCCGCAAGATCCTGATCCAGGGCAACACCGACGAACGCGGTACCAGCGAGTACAACCTGGCCCTGGGCCAGAAGCGTGCCGAGGCCGTGCGTCGCTCGATGTCGTCGCTGGGCGTGCCCGAGTCGCAGATGGAAGCTGTGAGCCTGGGCAAGGAAAAGCCGAAGGCTACCGGCCACGACGAAGCCTCGTGGGCTGAAAACCGTCGCGCCGACATCGTCTACTGATCCACGGAATAATCCTTCATGAAAGCTCGCGTTTCCACCCTGCTGTGGCTGGCCGCCTTCTCCGGTGGCCTGCTCGCAGCCAGTTCCGCGCACGCCGGCGTCTTTGACGACGACGAGGCGCGCAAGGCGGTGCTGCAACTGCGGGACCAGTTCAACGGTTTCCAGGCAACGGCATCGCAGCGTATTGACCAGAACAGCCGCCAGCAGCTCGACATGCAGAACCAGCTGGAAGGTCTGCGTCAGGAAGTCGCCCGGCTGCGCGGTCAGAACGAGGTGTTGCAAAACACGGTGGACACGCTGCAGAAACAGCAGAAGGATTATTACGCGGACCTGGATGCGCGCCTGAAGAAATTCGAGCCGCAACAGGTGACCGTCGATGGCAAGGAAGGGCTTGCACAGCCGACCGAAAAGCCCGAGTACGACGCCGCGCTGAAGCAGTTCCAGTCGGGCGATTTCAAGGGCGCGGGCAACGCCTTCTCGGCGTTTGCGAAGAAGTACCCGCAAAGCCCGTATCTGCCGCTGGCGCAGTTCTGGCTCGGCAACTCGCTCTACGCGCAGCGTGACTACAAGGGTTCGACTTTCGTGCTGCAGAACATGGTGCAACAGTTCCCGGCGCATGCGAAGGTACCGGACGCCATGATCGCCATTGCCAACAACCAGATGGAATCGGGCCAGAAGGCAGCGGCCAAGAAGACGCTGGAGACGGTGGTGTCGAAGTATCCGGGCACCGAAGGCGCCCAGGCCGCCAGCAACCGGCTGAAGACGCTGAAGTGACCGGCTGAGTTACGAAAGCCAGGAGAGAGCCCGCAGATTGCGGGTTTTTTCTTTTTCGGGGCGGCACAACGGCGGCATCGTGGCTGTCGGGCCGGTCATTGGCACCATCACTTCCGGCTGATCCTCCCAGGGGCGCCGGCGCGCTAAAATACGCGATTCGCCCCTCGCGGCGTGTCCGACAGCGCGCTTGTTCCGCGCGCACCCCATCATGACCAAACGTGCAATCGTCCTGCTTTCCGGCGGCCTGGACTCCGCCACCGTGCTCGCCATGGCCAATGCGGCCGGCTTCGAAACCTATGCGTTGTCAATGCGATACGGCCAGCGCCATTCGTCCGAACTCGATGCCGCGAAGAAGGTGGCCGCCGCGCTCGGCGCCAAACGCCACGAGATCATCGATCTGGACCTGCGCCGCTTTGGCGGCTCGGCCCTGACCGACGATTCGCTCGATGTGCCCGTCGACGGTGCCACCGGCGGCATTCCGGTAACCTACGTGCCGGCGCGCAATACGATCATGCTGTCGCTGGCGCTCGGCTGGGCCGAAGCCATCGGCGGCCGCGACCTGTTTTTCGGTGCCAATGCAGTGGACTACTCCGGCTACCCCGATTGCCGTCCCGAGTACGTCTCGGCGTATGAAACGCTGGCAAACCTGGCAACCAAGGCCGGTGTCGAGGGCGACCGCTTCCGCGTGCATGCCCCGATCATCGACATGACCAAGGCCGAGATCATCCGCGCCGGCGTGAAGCTGGGCGTGGACTACGGCCTGACAGTATCGTGCTACAAGGCTGACGACGATGGCCGCGCCTGCGGGGTTTGCGATTCGTGCCGCATTCGCAAGACCGGCTTCGAACAGGCCGGCGTTGCCGATCCCACGCGTTACCAGCCGGCTGCCTGAGCGCCTGAACAAGCGCCTCAACAAGGCTGGTCATGACGAGAGGCGCCGCGAACGAGCGCCTCCGTTCACAGAAAATCAGAAATCTACGAGCCACCCCCGGTCCCGACATGCCCGATATCGACATCCCCGCGCTTACGCACACCGTCCTGCTGAGCACCTTCGTCCTGACCTTCCTGTTTGGCGCTGTGCTGCAGCGCACGCACTTCTGCACGATGGGCGCCATCTCCGACATCGTTAACATCGGCGACTGGAGCCGCATGCGCATGTGGGTGATGGCGATTGGCGTGGCGATGATCGGCACTGGCGTGCTGGCGTGGGCGGGGCTGATCGATCCGACCAAGACCATCTATACGTCGGCCAGGCTCGGCTGGCTGTCGGCGGCAGTGGGCGGGCTGATGTTCGGCTTCGGCATGGTGCTGGCGTCGGGCTGCGGCAGCAAGACGCTGGTGCGCATCGGCGCGGGCAACCTGAAGTCGCTGGTGGTGTTCGTGTTTCTCGGCTTGTCGGCGTACATGACGCTGCGCGGCCTGTTCGGCGTGGTGCGCGTGAATACGGTGGATACGGTGGCCTTGGCGCTGCCGGCGACGCAGGATCTGCCGTCGCTGGTGGCGCAGGCCACCGGCATGGCGCGCGGCATGCTGCAACTGGTGCTGGGCGTGGCGATTGGCGCGGCGCTGGTGCTCTGGGCGCTGGTCGGCAATGGTTTCCGCACCTTCGACAACCTGCTGGGCGGCCTGGCCGTCGGGCTGATCATCGTGGGCATGTGGTACGTATCGGGCCATCTTGGCTTTGTGTCGGAAGACCCGAATACGCTGGAAGAACTGTTCGTCGGCACCAACAGCGGCCGCATGGAAAGCCTGAGCTTCGTTGCGCCGTACGCATACACGCTGGACTGGCTGATGATGTTCAGCGACAAGAGCAAGGTGCTGACAATCGGCATCGTCAGCGTGTTCGGCGTGATCGCGGGCGCGGCGGCCTATGCGCTGTTGTCGCGCACGTTCCGCTGGGAAGGCTTCGGCAATGCCGAGGACGTGGCCAACCATATGGCCGGCGGCATCCTGATGGGCGCCGGCGGCGTGACCGCGCTGGGCTGCACGATCGGACAGGGGCTGTCGGGCGTGTCGACGCTGGCCGTCGGTTCGTTCATCGTATTCGCCACCATCATCGCCGGTGCGATGCTGGCGTTCAGGTACCAGATGTGGCGTCTGGAGCGTATGGTCTGAGTGGGGCATGGCGTGCCCGAAGCTTGACACCCCATAGGGTGCTCCCTATAATCGCGGATTCAGTTTTTCCGGGTCGTTAGCTCAGTCGGTAGAGCAGCGGACTTTTAATCCGTTGGTCGCGTGTTCGAGTCACGCACGACCCACCAGTATTCCCAGAAGGGCCTGTGGCGAAAGTCACAGGCCCTTTTGTTTTGTCTGCGCGTTTTATGCGTTGCCGCTTGCCCGGTTTCCGGTCCATGCGCAAGCGCACGTAACAGATCAGGCAACGTGCGGCGCCGCTGCATAGAATGAATTTCCCGGTTCCCGAAAGGCCGATGCGCAGACACCATGCAGCGGATTGCAGGCCACCTGGCATTCTTCGTTCTCCTGGCATTGTGGGTTGCCGATGTGACATGGGCGTCCGATATCTCGTGTCCGCACACCTATCGGCCCCGTTGTGACGTTTCCGCCCCCGCCGGTACGGCTTGCGCCGATCCTATGGGGCAACACGCGCACGGTTCGCAGTTGATCTGCGAATACGCGATGCTGCACGAAACCTACGAGGGCATCTACGCGGACCAGCAGCGCAGGCGGTATGCCGGCACGCTGCGCAAGAGCGATCTGGACGCGTGGCGCAAGCGGCGCGATGCGTGTACGACGGTGCGATGCCTCGATCTGCTGTTCGCTGACTGGCGCCGGGCGCCGCAGGGAACCGTCACGCGCGAGGCGACGATGCAGAAGCCGCAGCCGATGGCCGACAACCGGGCGGCCAGGCGTACGCTGCCGGCTGCCCCGACTGCCTCACGCGCCATGCAGGTCGGGGATGCCGGGATGTCGGCGGTCAGCGCGCCGGACGATCAGAATCCTCCCGCGCCCGTCTTCGAGTCCGTGCCCGTGTCGTTGCGTGATTCGCTGCAGCCTCTGCCACCGGTATCGCCACGCGCGCCGGGCAGGGTGAACAATGTCCCCGCGCCGTTCGCGTGGCTGGGGTGGCTGTCGTGGATCGTGGTCGTGATGGCGGCCGGCGGCGCATTCTATTGGCTGGTCGTGCGCAAGCAGGCCACGCGCTATCTGGACGCGGCCTTCACGTCGGCTTCCGCCGGATTATCCTGGCTCAAGACGCTGCCCACACTGGCCTTCATCCTCACCGGACTCGCGCTTCTGAACGGCGTATTGCTCGTCGTTCTGCTAGGCGGTTGGCCGATGCATATTCCCGGCGTCAATTAACCAGTCTGAGTTAGAGACACCCATTAACGCGTCATTGACAATGCAACCAGACATGGTTGGCCGCCCAGGCCGGCCATGGTGCATTCATCGACATGGCCGGGCCCATGGCCTGGCGCGGGAAGTCTCATATGCAGCAAGCTGGTGGCGGCGGTAGCCTGCCGGCCAATGAGCACGTACTGCGTGTCGTCTGGCCGTTTGTCCCGGTGGTTCTGGCGCTGGCAATGGTCTGCATCGCCAGTGTCGATGTGCTGTCTGCGGCACGCAGTTTCGTTGCCGGCGAGAGTCACTGGACCAAGGGCCAGAAAGCAGCGGTCCTGCATCTGCTGCGCTATGCCGACAGCCGCGATGAAGCTGACTACAACGCCTATCTGGCCAGCATCGCCGTGCCGCAAGGCGACCATCAGGCGCGCCTCGAACTCGAAAAGCCCGACTACGATCACGCCCGCGCGGTGCAGGGGCTGCTGACCGGCGGCAATCACCCCGACGATGTGCCCGGCATGATCCGGCTGTTCCGCTATTTCCGTCATGTGCCGGAGATCGACGAGGCCATCTCGATCTGGGCCGCAGCCGATGTGGAGATCGCACGGCTCGACGTCATGGCGAGGCGCCTGCGCGAGCGGGTGGGCGAGCACGGCTGCGACGCGGCCTGCGTCACGCCGCTGCAGCGCGATATCGCCGATGTCGATGCATTGCTGACGCCGATGGAACAGGCTTTTTCCGCCGCGCTGGGCAAGGCTTCGCGGCGCGTGCGCGCGCTGCTGATGTGGGGATCGGCTGGGCTGGCGCTGGCCCTGCTGGGCTGCGCCGCGTGGATGTCCACCCGGGTCATCGGCCGGCAGCGTCAGCTTCGGCACGCCCTGACGGTCAGCGAGGAGCGTCTGCAACTGGCCGTGGCCGGCAGCACCGATGGCCTGTGGGACTGGCATCCCCATCGTGGCGAGCTGTATTTCTCGCCCCGCTGTGCCGAGATGCTGGGCTATGGCCCCCAAGAATTACCGCAGGCGCGCGAAACGCTGCTGGCACTGATGCATCCCGCCGACGTGGCCGAGTTCGACCGGCGCCTGGTGGTGCATGTGCGCCAGGGCGTGCCGTACGACGTGGAACTACGCCTGCGCCGCAAGAGTGGCGGCTATCTCTGGGTCAGGGCCAGGGGGCGCATGGTGCGCAGCGCCATTGGCAAGGCTACGCGTATGGCGGGGTCGCTAAGCGATATTTCCGACCGCAAGCGGTCCGAGGCGCAACTGTTCGCCGAAAAGGAGCGCGCGCAGGTCACGCTGCAGGCCATCGGCGACGCGGTGATCACCACCGATGTCTGGGGCCGCATCCAGTCACTGAACCCGGTGGCCGAGACCATGACCGGCTGGACCGATGCCGAGGCCGCCGGTTGTTTCCTCCAACAGGTCTGCCGGCTGCACGACGAAGCTGCGCGCGAGCCGGTGACCGACCTGGTACCGCGCGCACTGGCCGGTACCTGGCCTGGCCAGATGGTGATGCTGCTCGAGCACCGCGAGCCCGCCACGCAAGGTGCGACGCTGGCGGTCAAGCCGTCGGTGGCGCTGATTCGTGACAAGGGCGGGCAGGCCATCGGCATCGTCGTCGTCCTGCACGATGTCAGCCTGGAGCGGGCTCACGCCGCGCAGCTGGCCTACGAGGCCAGCCACGATCCGCTGACCGGCCTGGTCAACCGGCTGGAGTTCGAGCGGCGGCTGGGGGCGGCCGTGGCGCGTGCGCAGCACGAAGGCTGCACGCACACGCTGATGTATTTGGATCTCGACCAGTTCAAGGCTGTCAACGACACCTGCGGGCACGCGGCAGGCGACGAACTGATCTGCCAGATCGCCGATATCATGCGCCATCAGCTACGGCGCAGCGACACGCTGGCCCGGCTGGGGGGCGATGAATTTGCGGTATTGCTGGAATATTGCGCCGCCACCGACGGCGAGCGCGTGGCCGAAGGGCTGCGCAGCGCCATCGCGGCCTATCGGTACCGCTGCCACGAACATGAATTCTCGATCGGGGTCAGCATCGGCCTGGTGCGGGTGGACGAACACACGGCCAAGCGCGAGGATGCGCTCGATGCGGCCGACCTGGCCTGTTATCGGGCCAAGCGAGAAGGCCGCAATCGCGTGCGGGTCGGCTGACCGGGGTCGGTCAGGGTTGGGACGCCGGGGGCGACGGCACGAGGGGGTCTCGGAACCCGGTGTCGACGGGCACCGGCACCGCCACCGCCCGGGCGGCCGAAGCCGCGTGCGGATGCGCCTGCGGCTGCGCGCCGTGCCAGGTCTTGTAGGCCCAGTACCCGGCGCCGGCCAGCATGCCCACCTTCGACACCTTCCAGGCCACGCGGCCGATGGAAGTCTTGCGCAGCAGCGGCAGGGCCAGGGTGATGGCCGTGCTCAGCATCGGATAGTCGCGCGTGATGCCCAGCAGCTTGAGCCAGCCAGACGGGCGGGTCATGCGTGGCAGCCAGGCGCCCAGGTTGGTCATGCGGCGGGCGCCGCCCTTGACCTGACGCAGCGCCTGCACGGCGTCGTAGCGTTCCAGCGCGGCGCGCGTGATCAGCAATTCCTTGCGCACGGCCAGCGGCAGGCGAACTTCGCGCGTAAAGCGAACCGGACGAGGATGCTCGTGGCGCGGGCGGCTATCGATCGAATCGTCTTCGGGCGTGGTCATTGGCGCAGCATCTCCCGGTCTTTGTCGAGCTCCGCCAGCGTGGATTCAAACAGCGGCGGGGCGTTGCGGACCTTGTTGCGGGCCACCAGCAGGCAGGCTGCGGCGCAGATCACGTAGAACAGCACGATCGCGCCCAGGGCTTGCCAGCGATAGGTTTCCCAGAACAGGATGGCGACCAGCAGCGTGAAAGTCATCAGCGCCATGCTGAAGAACACCAGCCCGAACAGGGCCAGCAGCGCAACCTTCATCAGCCGCTCGCGTTCCTCGGCCAGTTCCACGCTGGCCAGTTCGAGGCGCGTCTGCAGCATCGACACCACGGAACCGGCGAGGTTGCGAAGGGATTCGAGGAACTTGGGGGAATGGGATTCGCTCATGCGGCTCCGGCGAAAAAACGATGCGCCGGCATGGGCGGCATCTGCGAGGGATGGACCGGCAGCGGCGTGATGGGGCCGCGCCAGTCCGTCTTCGGCACTGCATGCACCCGGCGCAGATGCGCAGCCGGGGCTGGTAATGCGAATTGCTACGGTACGGCGGTAAGGCTTACTTGCGGTTCAGCAGCAGACCGATCAGCAGGCCCACGCCGGCTGCCACGCCCACGGCGCGCCACGGATGGTCGTGCACATAGTCGTCGGTGGCACGGGCGGCCGCCTTGCTCTTGGTCACGACGGCATCCTGCAGATCCTGCGCCTTTTCCTTGGCCTGTTTCAGCAGGCCCATGCCACGCTCGCGCAGTTCGGCGGCTTTTTCGCCGGTGGTCGAGGCCGCTTGCTTAAGCAGTTCTTCGGCGTCGGACAGAACGGTCTTGACATCGCTCATCAGTTTCTCCTGTTGCGGGCGGTTAGGTTCAAGTGGGTGACATTTTGCCTTGCCCGCTCGGGCTTGTGGCATTTCTTGTCGTCCACTTAGCATATGTGGCGGCTGCCCATCGTTTCAAGCTCGCCGACACATTTGCCGTATCGCTGTCACCAACGTGCCATCGGCCCCGGGCAGGGCGCCACAAGGGAACCATGGTCCGATCACCCCGGTCTTTATGACTTCGAGTGATTTTGTAGTGACTTTATATTCGTTTGGGTTGGATGGCAATCCAACTAAGCTGGTTCACCGGTTTTTACCTTTCCTTACTTTCGTTTATTTTCCGTTTCTTTGGAGGCTTGCACTCATGGCACTGCGTCTTGGCGATATCGCACCGGACTTCGAGCAAGAATCGAGCGAGGGTCGCATCCGCTTTCATGACTGGCTCGGCGAAGGGTGGGGCGTCCTGTTCTCGCACCCGGCTGACTACACCCCGGTCTGCACCACGGAACTGGGCCTGACCGCCAGGCTCAAGGACGAGTTTGGCCGGCGCAACGTGAAGGCCATCGCCCTGTCGGTGGACAGCGTGGAGTCGCACAAGGGCTGGATCCAGGATATCAACGATACCCAGTCGACCTCGGTCAATTTTCCGATCCTGGCGGACAGCGACCGCAAGGTGTCGGAGCTTTACGACATGATCCATCCGAATGCGAATGAGACGCTGACCGTGCGTTCGCTGTTCGTGATCGACCCGAAGAAGAAGGTCCGGCTGATCATTACCTATCCTGCAAGCACGGGTAGAAATTTCAACGAAATCCTGCGCGTTATCGATTCGCTGCAACTGACCGATCATCACAGCGTGGCCACGCCGGGGAACTGGCAGGACGGCGATGACGTGGTCATCGTGCCGTCGCTGAAGGACGAAGAGGTGATCCGCCAGAAATTCCCGAAGGGCTACAAGGCGGTGCGTCCGTACCTGCGTCTGACGCCGCAACCGAACAAGTAAGAAAAAGCCGGGCGCGGGGGTTGGCCCCCGGCCCGGCTCGATACTGCTTTACCGATGTCGTAAAACGACGGGGTCGTGCCCGTCGTCTCCTTGGTAGTGTGCTTCAGCCCGGCTTTCCAGCCGGGCTTTTTTACGTGCGGACGATCAGAAGAATGCCTGCAGGCCGGTCTGGGCGCGGCCCAGGATCAGCGCGTGGATGTCGTGCGTGCCTTCGTAGGTGTTCACCACTTCCAGGTTCACCACGTGGCGGATCACGCCGAATTCGTCCGAAATGCCGTTGCCGCCCAGCATGTCGCGTGCCACGCGGGCGATGTCCAGCGACTTGCCGCACGAATTGCGCTTCATGATCGAGGTGATTTCCACCGCGGCGGTGCCTTCGTCCTTCATGCGGCCCAGGCGCAGGCAGCCTTGCAGGCCCAGCGTGATCTCGGTCTGCATGTCGGCCAGCTTCTTTTGCACCAGCTGCGTCTGCGCCAGCGGGCGGCCGAACTGCTTGCGGTCCAGCGTGTACTGGCGGGCGGTGTGCCAGCAGAACTCGGCGGCGCCCAGGGCGCCCCAGGCGATGCCGTAGCGGGCCGAATTCAGGCAGGTGAACGGACCCTTGAGGCCCTTCACGCCCGGCATGATGTTCTCTTCGGGGACAAAGACCTGGTCCAGCACGATTTCACCGGTGATCGACGTGCGCAGGCCCACCTTGCCGTGGATGGCCGGGGCGGTCAGACCCTTCCAGCCCTTTTCCAGAATGAAGCCACGGATATCTTCCTTGCCGTCTTCGCCGGCCAGCTTGGCCCAGACCACGAAGACATCGGCGATCGGCGAGTTCGTGATCCACATCTTGGCGCCGCTCAGCTCGTAGCCGCCGTCCACCTTTTTGGCGCGGGTGACCATCGAACCCGGGTCCGAGCCGTGGTTCGGCTCGGTCAGGCCGAAGCAGCCGATCCATTCGCCGGTAGCCAGCTTGGGCAGGTACTTCTGCTTCTGGGCTTCGCTGCCGAATTCGTAGATGGGCACCATGACCAGCGACGACTGCACGCTCATCATCGAGCGATAGCCCGAATCCACCCGTTCCACTTCGCGCGCGATCAGGCCGTAGCTGACGTAGTTCAGGCCCGGGCCGCCGTATTGTTCCGGGATGGTCGGACCCAGCAGGCCCAGTTCTCCCATCTCGCGGAAGATCTCCACGTCGGTCTTCTCGTTGCGGAACGACTGCAGCACGCGCGGCATGAGCTTGTCCTGGCAATAGGCCGCGGAGGCGTCACGGATCATGCGCTCGTCGTCGGTCAGTTGCTGGTCCAGCAGCAGCGGGTCGGCCCAGTGGAATTCGGCGTTTGCAGCCATGGAGGTCTCCTTCTTTGGTGGCGCGGTGAAGGCAGTGCCGCCTTCATTCGATCCGGTCGATCAAAAAGATGTGGTTCCGCATTGCGGAACCTTGTTCCGATGAGCTAGTATAGCTGAACCGATTCGCGCTGCAACAGGGGAAATCCGCGCCCTGGCGATTTGCGTTCGGCAATCGACCAACTTCCACAGGAGCTGTCTCTTGGCTACATCCACTGCCACCGCCGCCGAGCCGGTCCAGAAGGAGCGCGAGAGCGACCCCAATTTTGTGACTGCGCTGGCGCGCGGGCTGGAGCTGCTGCGGTGTTTCCGTACCGGCGAGGCGATGCTGGGCAACCAGGACTTCGTGCGCCGCACGGGGTTCCCAAAGGCCACAGTCAGCCGTCTGGCCGGCACCCTGGTGCAGCTGGGATACCTGCGCTACGACGACAGCCTGGGCAAGTACGCGCTCGATGCCGGCGTGCTGGCGCTCGGGTTTTCCTACCTTTCGGCGTCCGATGTGGTGACGCTGGCGCGCCCGCACATGCTGGCCTTCGCGCAGTCGTATGGCGTGTCGGTGTCGCTGGGCAAGCGCGAGCGCATGGAAGTCATCTATATGGAGTCGATCCGGAACGATGCCGGCGTGATGCTGGGCCTGGGCGTGGGATCTCGTCTGTCGCTGGTGTCCAGCTCGATGGGGCGGGCCTACCTGGCTGCGCTGGCGCCGGCACGCCGCGACAAGGTGCTGGCCGAGTTCGCGCAGGCGTATCCGGAGCAGTGGAAGCAGCAGGAAGTACCGATGCGCGCCGCGCTGGCGCAGGCCGAGCGCGATGGCTATGCCGCGTCGTTCCGCGACTGGCATCCGGCCATCCACGCCTGCGCGGTGGCATTCAAGCCGGTGGGGGAAAAGGATCTGCACATGCTGAGCTGCAGTGCATCGTATGGCGCCGTCAGCGAGGAGACGTTCCACGAGAAGCTGGCGCCCGCGCTGCAGACGCTGGGCGCAAGGCTATCGGATCCGGCCGGGCGGTAGCGGCCGGGCAGGCCTCTCCCGCGAGAACGGGAGAGGGCGGAAGCCATCGGCGGATTACAGGTCCGTCCGCAGCTTCCACAATTCCGGGAACAGCACCACGTCGAGCATCCGGCGCAGGTAGCTGACGCCTTCGGTGCCGCCGGTGCCGCGCTTGAAGCCGATGACGCGCTCCACCGTGGTCACGTGGCGGAAACGCCATTGGCGGAAGGCATCCTCGAGGTCGACGAACTTCTCGCCCAGCTCGTACAGTTCCCAATGCGCCGCAGGGTTGCGGTACACCTCCAGCCAGGCCGCCTCCACCGACGCGTTGTACTGGGTTGGCTGGGTCCAGTCGCGTTCCACCACTTCGGCGTCGATCTCGAACCCGCGCCGCGCCATCAGCCGGATGGCCTCGTCGTACATCGACGGTGTATGCAGCGCCGTTTCCACCAGTTCCAGATGTTCGGCCCGGTGCGCGTGCGGCCGTAGCATGGCCGCGTTCTTGTTGCCGAGGATGAACTCGATTTCGCGATACTGGTACGACTGGAATCCCGACGAAGCGCCCAGGTAAGGGCGCATGGCCGAATATTCGGGCGGCGTCATGGTGGCGAGCACGTTCCACGCCTGCACCAGCTGATCCATGATGCGCGACACGCGCGCCAGCATCTTGAACGCCGGACGCAGTTGGTCGTTCTTCACGCCGTCGCGCGCGGCGCGCAGTTCGTGCAGCATCAGCTTCATCCACAGCTCGGTGGTCTGGTGCTGGACGATGAAGAGCATCTCGTTGTGGTCCGGCGACCGTGGATGCTGTGCGCTCAGGATCTGGTCCAGGCCCAGATAGTCGCCATAGCTCATGTCGCGGGCAAAATCCATCTGCGCGCCATGCCAGCCATCCTCGCCGGTGGCGTCGGCCGGCTGGCTGCCGTGCCCCATCGGGCATCCCTTGAATTCAGTCATGATGCGCTCCGCTCAGGTCACCGCCGTCCGCACCGCAAAGCGGGCGTCGCGATAGGCGCCGCTGTCCAGCACGTCGCGCATGATTTCCACGGCATCCCAGACTTCGGTAAAGGTCGTGTAGAGCGGCGTGAAGCCGAAGCGGGCAATGCCGGGCTCGCGATAGTCGCCAATCACGCCGCGCTCGATCAGCGCGGCCACCAGCGCATAGCCGTCGGGGTGCGCAAAGCTCACCTGGCTGCCGCGCCGGGCGTGCGCGCGCGGCGTGACCAGCGTCAGCGGATGCCTGGCGCATCGTGATTCGACGAGTTCGATAAACATGTCGGTCAGCTTGAGCGACTTCGCACGCAACGCGCTCATGCTGGTCTGCGCGAAGATATCCAGGCCGCATTCGACCATGGCGAGCGACGTGACCGGCTGCGTGCCGCACAAAAAACGGCCGATGCCCTTGGCGGGCGCGTACTGCGGCGACATCGCGAACGGCGCGCCATGGCCCCACCAGCCCGACAGCGGTTGCCAGAACTGGTCGCGCAGCGCGGGTGCCACCCAGACGAAGGCGGGCGAGCCCGGGCCGCCGTTCAGGTACTTGTACGTGCAGCCGATGGCGTAGTCTGCCCTGGCCGCTGTCAGGTCCACCGGCACCGCGCCGGCCGAGTGCGCCAGATCCCAGACGGTCAGCACGCCGCGCGCGTGGGCGAGTTCGGTCAGGCCGGCCATGTCGAGCATCTCGCCGGTCTTGTAGTTGACATGCGTCAGCATCAGCACGGCGGTATCGGCGCCCACGGCGGCGTCGATCTCATCGGGGCTGTTCACCAGGCGGACTTCGTAGCCTTGCTGCAGCAGGTCGGCCAGGCCCTGGGCGATATAGAGATCGGTCGGGAAATTGCTGGCCTCGGACACGATCACGCGGCGCGACGGATCGCGCTGCTGTTGCACGCGCAGCGCGGCGGCCAGCACCTTGAACAGGTTGATCGACGTGGTGTCGGTGACCACCACTTCGTCGTGGCCCGCGCCAATCAGCGGCGCCAGGCGGTTGCCCAGCCGGCCCGGGAGGTCGAACCAGCCCGCGGTATTCCAGCTGCGGATCAGGCCTTCGCCCCATTCGCTGCTGACCACCTCGGCGGCGCGCGCCGCGGCGGCGCGCGGGCGGGCGCCCAGCGAATTGCCATCGAGATAGATCACGCCGGCGGGCAGGGCAAATTGTTCGCGCAGCGCGCGGAGCGGGTCGTCCCGGTCCAGCGCCTGGCAGCGTTCGCGAGTCAGGTTGGTCATGCTTTCAGTGTTCAGGGTGTTCGGAAGGGTTCAGAGTGCACGCAGCACCGCACGGACCGGGCTCGCGTCGAGCGTGGCCAGGCGCAGCGGCAGCGCGATGAGTTCGTAGTCGCCGGCCGGCACGTCGTCGAGCACGATGCCTTCGAGAATCGCCAGCCGGTGATCGCGCACCGCGTGGTGGGCGTCCATCGTCTTCGAGGTCTCGGGGTCCAGCGACGGCGTGTCGATGCCAATCAGCTTCACCCCATGGCGGGCCAGCAATGCAATGGTTTCCGGGGCGACAGCGCAGAACGCCGAGTCCCACGCGCCCAGCGGCACGCTTTCATAGGTGCGCAGCAGCACGCGCTGCGGCACGCCAGCCAGCGCTGCCTCGACGTGATGCGGCTCTACGCGCGGCGCGGCGCCGATGCAGTGGATCACGCGGCAGGGGCCCAGATAGGCGTCCAGCGGCACGTCGCCAATCGGCGCGCCATCGGCCGCGTAATGCAGCGGCGCGTCGGCATGGGCGCCCGTGTGCGGCGACATCGTGATGCGGCCAACATTGACCGGGCAGTGTTCGTCCAGTTGCCAGGCGGGTTCGTGCCGGAACGGGGTGTCACCGGGCCAGACCGGCGTGGCGTTCGATACCGGCGGGCTGATATCCCAGATCCGGCGGGAGGCAGTGGGGGCGTTTGGCATGTTGACTAGGGTCTCCGTAGCGCGTTTCTGAAGACGCGGTGCGTGTGGGGATCATAGTCAAAAGCGCCGAGAAGAGGCTTGCGAAATGGCCCGTCAACTGGACCATCTTTCGCATAAAATTGTGCAAGATAAATAGAAAACCGTGGTTTCTGCGAAATGACCCTCGATCCGATTGATTTACGCATACTCACCGCCCTGCAGGAGAACGGCCGCATCAGTAATCAGGACCTGGCCGACCGGGTGGCGTTATCGCCATCCGCGTGCTTGCGGCGGGTGCGGCTGCTGGAAGAAAACGGCGTGATAGGCGGCTACAAGGCGTGGTTCGACGCCGAGCAGCTGGGGCTGGAGATCGAGGCCATCGTGCAGGTATCGATGCGGCACGACGTGGAGGGCTGGCACGACACGTTCAATGCCGTGGTGCAGACCTGGCCCGAGGTGCTGACCGCCTATGTGATCACCGGCGACAGCAACTACATCCTGCGGGTGCAGGCGCGCAACCTGAAGCATTACTCCGATTTCATCGTGAATCGGCTATATCGCACGCCCGGGGTGATGGATATCCGCTCGAATATCGTGCTGCAGCGGATCAAGACGGACGGATCGCCCCTGGCGATCCTGAAGGACAAGGACGCGAAGCCGTGACCTAGCGGTCGCGCGGCTCGATCTGATCGAGCGGATTCAGCGGGCATAGTGTGGAGAACTGCGCGCCCTGGAACACCAGCGGCTCGCCGCCGGCGTCGAGGATGCCACAGCGTTCCACTTCGCCAACGAAGATCACGTGGTCGCCTTCGTCATAGCGGCTGCGGTTGTGGCACTCGAACCAGGCCAGGGCATTGCCAAGGATTGGCAGGCCAGTCTCGGACAACCGGTAATCCACGCCGGCAAAGCGGTCGCCCTTGAGCGTGGCAAAGCGCTGGCACAGGTCCAGTTGTGATGCGGCCAGCACGTTGATGATGTAGTGCGAGCCATCGCGGAACATCGGCAGGCTGTTGGCGCGCGTGGCCATGCTCCACAGCACCAGCGGCGGATCGAGCGATACCGAATTGAACGAGCTGGCGGTAATGCCGACGAACGGCGCGCCGTTGGCGTGCTGGTGGCCGGCGGCACGCGTGGTGATCACCGTTACACCTGTGGCGAACTGCGACAGCGCGCGCTTGAAATGACGGCTGTCAAAATCGGGGGCGGCGGCCTTGCGCTCCTGGGTGGCTGGGGCGGCGGCCTCGGGCATGCCCATCTCTCGGGCTCCACACAAATCCATGATCTTCATATCGGGATGGCCGGCGCGCATTCAACACACCAAACCTAATCCTGGGGGGCGGCGATTTCGGTGGCCTGGCGCACACTCGACGCAGGGCTGCCGGACGCGCGCTGCCGGCGCCTGCAGGCGCCAATACAGGTGCGATTGTAGCGGACTCCGGACATTTCACCCGAAGTGACCCCTACGCGATATCAATGGGTCTTTACGCCCTCCTGATTGCACTTGTTTCATTTTTAACGGCAGTTCGTTGCGCCATTGCTTATGCTGGAAAATCGATGCCCGTTAGAGCCGACGCGGTATCGGATACCCCTGAACGCGGTAAAGGGAGCGAGCAGATGGATCACGAACTTGAGATTGCCACGCTCGGTGGCGGGAGTTTCTGGTGCCTGGAGGCGGTGTTCCAGCAGGTGGATGGCGTACGTGCCGTGGAGTCGGGCTATACCGGTGGCTATATCCACAATCCCACCTATCGCCAGGTGTGCGAGGGCGACACGGGCCACGCCGAGGTGGTGCGCCTGACCTTCGACCCGGCCACGATCACATTCCGGGAAATCCTGGAGATCTTCTTCTCGATCCATGACCCGACGCAACTCAATCGGCAGGGCAACGATGTGGGCCCGCAGTATCGCTCGATGATCTTCACGCATTCGGAGGCCCAGCGCGCTGTAGCGGAGTATGTGATTGGCGAACTGGTGGCGAACAAGGTGTACGACGCGCCGATCGTCACGCAGCTCGAACCGGAGCAGCCGTACTGGCGCGCCGAGATGAGCCACCAGAACTACTATCAGGAGCATCCGGCGCAGGGCTACTGCGCATTTGTGATCACCCCCAAGCTGGCGCAGTTCCGGCGCGACTTCGCGCACCGTATGCGGCGCTAGGCAGAAAGGGCCAGGCCTGCCGCGCCTTGCAGCCGCTCGGCAATCGCCGCGGCCAGCCGGGCGATGCTCAGCGGCGCGCAGCCTTCGGCATTGTTGCTGACGATGACGTAGGTCGATTGGCCGCTGCGCAGCGTGTTCGCCACCACATCGGCGATGGCATCGCGCGTCGCGTCGTCGGGGTCCACGAGCTTGTCGAACGGCATGTAGGCTTTCTCGGCCATCGCATAGGAGCGGCCCTCGCGCAGCATCCAGCGCAGCACCAGCGGGCCGGGCGCGCCGTCGTCCATCAGCGCCTGCGCATGGGCCTGGCGCGTCACCGGCGGCAGGCGGTCGCGCGCGGCCAGGCAGAAGCGCACGCCGCGCTCGCGCAGCAGGCGGATGTAGCGTGGCGTCAGCAGCGCAGGATCACGCATTTCCACGGCATAGCAGGCGTGCGGCGTCAGGCTGGGGTCCAGCCGCGGCAGGGCGGCCAGGAAGGCATCGAGCCGCGCGAAGAAGGCCGGGCCGTCGTCAGCCACGCTTTGCAGCGGTGACAGCTGGAACAGCAGCGGGCCGCAACGCTGGCCCAGGCCGCCAGTGGCCGGCACGATGAAATCGCGGATCGCGATCTCGGCGTTCAGGAATGCGGCGTTTGGCAAGCGTCCGGCGCCATCGGGGCCGCGCAGCCAGGCATCGCATACGCTGGCCGGCGCCTTGACCAGGAAGCGGAAACCTTCGGGCACCTGCGCCGCGTAGCCCAGGTAGTCGGCCAGCGGAATCGGGCCATAGAAACCGCGGTCGATACCCGCCGCGCGCAGCAGCGGATGCTGGCCGCAGGCGAGCAGGCCCTTGCGGGACAGCAGGCTTTCCGTGTACTCGCCGTCGTAGACCATGCCGTGCCAGCCCGGATACGACCACGACGAGGTACCGAAATACAGGTTGGGGGGCAGCCGGCCGGCGAGCGCGGTCAGCGCGGCATCGGGCGTCCAGGGCTGGACGACCTTGCCAACGGGCTTCTTCTTTTCGGGATTTCCGGCCGCGGCGGGCCGGGGCGGGGCGTCCGGCGATGCCGGGGCATCGCCGAACAGGTCGAGGTTGTCAGTCAAACGTCAGGCGGCATTTCCAATCGGAGACGCGTAAATATAGCGCCGCGAGATCGGGAATGTGTCGGCGGGACGATTTGCCTTCTGGCACACCACCTGGTGCAACGACATGATGCTGTTGGTGAACGCGTGCTCGCAGCCGGCCATGTAGACGCGCCAGATGCGGTATTTCTTCTCGCCTACCATCGCACGGATCGCCTCGGCATTCGTCTCGAAATTGTCGCCCCAGTGCCGCAGCGTCTGGGCATAGTGCCGGCGCAGCAACTCCACGTCGAAGGCCTCCAGCCCGCCCTTGGCCATGGTATTCAGCACCATGCTGATGTGCGGCAGTTCGCCCTGCGGGAACACATAGCGGTCCATGAAGCCCGAGCCGTCCATCGGCACGGCGCCGCTGTCGGGGTCGGTGGCCGTGATGCCGTGGTTCATCGCCACGCCATCGTCCTTGAGCAGGTCGCGGATGCGGCCGAAGTAGCCGATCAGGTTGTCCTTGCCCACGTGCTCGAACATGCCGACGCTGGTGATGCGGTCGAACTGGCCCTGGATGTCGCGATAGTCCTGCAGCCGGATCTCGATGCGGTCCTGCAGCCCGGCGGCCTTCACACGTTCGGTGGCCAGGTCGAACTGGTTCTGCGACAGCGTGATGCCCACGCACCGCGCGTCGTACTTCTGCGCGGCGCGGATCACCAGCGCACCCCAGCCGCAGCCGATGTCGAGCAGGGTCTGGCCCGGCTGCACGCGGATCTTGGTCAGGATGTGGTCGATCTTCTTGAGCTGCGCCGTAGCCAGGTCTTCGGTGCCGTCCTCGAAATACGCGCACGAATACACCATGCGCGGATCGAGCCAGAGCTGGTAGAACGCGTTGGAAACGTCGTAGTGATACTGGATCGATGCCTTGTCTTCCGAACGGCTGTGCGTGAAGTGCTGCGCCACCTTTGCCAGGGCGCCCCCCGCACTGCGTGCCGCGGCGGCCGACAGGCCGTAGGCCATCTTGATGATGTCGGCCAGGCGGCCGTCGAGATCGATCTTTTCCTGGACGTATGCCTCGCCGAGGTTGTCCAGGCTTGGCGCGAGCAGCAGCGGAAGGGCCGAGGCCTCGCGCACGGTCAGCGTGACCTCGGGTTTGTCGAAATTGCCTAGCTGGTACTCGCTGCCATTCCACAGCCTAAGCCTGACAGGCAGGTTGGCGTGCTCGCGCACGTCGGAGATCCAGCTATCGAGCTGCTTGTCGATTGCTTGCTTGAAGAACATGCGGCTTTCTCCCGATTGGTTGATTATCCCTCTCGAATGAAATGCCCCACGGTCGGCTGCGCAGACTGCGTGGCGGGACGCAGCACTGGCCTTGGGGGCGCACCGATGCATGGCCGGTGCGACATCCCAATAACTTTACGCCAATTCGCCGAATTGTGCAGTGTGGGGCGCCGCAGTCAGTGCCTGTCAGAACAAGCAGATATTGACGATGCAGCGTTGGTCGCCCCGCACTGCGCCGTTCGCTTCACGTAGCGCGCAGGCTCAGGGCGACAGGCGGACGATCTGCCAGCTGCCGTCGGTCTGCTGCCGGAAGGCGATGCGGTCGTGCAGGCGCGAAGGGCGGCCTTGCCAGAACTCGATCCACGTGGGCCGCAGGCGGTAGCCGCCCCAGTGCGGCGGACGCGGCGGGTTGTCGCCGAACTTGCTGCGGAAGTCGGCTTCGCGTGCCTCCAGCACGTCGCGGCCGGCCACCTCGCGGCTTTGTTCGGAGGCCCACGCGCCCAGGCGCGAGCCCAGCGGACGCGATGCGTAATAGGCATCGCTCTCGGCATCGTCCACCTTCTCGACAATGCCTTCCACCCGCACCTGGCGTTCGAGCTGCACCCAGTGGAACAGCAGCGCCGCGCGCGGGTTGGCTTCCAGGTCCAGGCCCTTGCGGCTTTCGTAGTTGGTGAAGAACGTGAAGCCGTTGGCATCCATGCCCTTGAGCAGCACGATGCGCGCTGACGGCTGACCATCGGCACCTACCGTGGCAAGCGTCATGGCGTTGGGTTCGGGCAGCTTGGCCTGCATGGCCTCGTCGAACCAGTTCTGGAACTGGCGGATCGGGTCGCCTGCCACGTCGGTTTCGGAAAGGGCGCTCAGCATGTAGTTGCGGCGCAGATCAGCGAGTTGGGTCATATCGCATATCGAAGAGTCGGGCCGCACGGGGACCATGCGGACCAGGATGCTTCGAGTATAGCGAATGCGCCACACACCGCATTTGCGCCATGGCAAAGCGGCATCGTAGTTTTACTAGTCTGCGCGATTCCAGTCCGCCAGTGGCTAGTCGGACAGTTTCGGCGCGGCGATCTTTTGCGTCTGGCGCCGCGAATAGTAGTTCGCCATGCCCATCGCGCCAGCCATCGACAGGAAGATCGGCAGCATGCCCAGCGCCGTGCCCACCACGCCGAACGTAAGCGGCCACACCACCTGGCTCGTATTGAGCACGGCGGAGCGCAGGCCCAGTGCCTCGCCGGCGCGGCCCGAGGGCGAGGCCGTGTGCAGGATGTTCATGACGTTGGGCTGGGCGCTGCCCAGCGCCAGGCCCAGCACGAACGCCAGGCTGCACATGAGCCAGAAATGCGACACGAACGGATAGACCACGTACGCCATTGCGCCCACCAGCAGCGCCAGGCGGATGATCTTCCATTCCGAGAAATGGCGCGACACCATCGGCATGGCAATCCGGATCGCCAGCGTGGCGATCGAGAACGCCCCGAGCACCCAGCCGATCATCGACGGCGACAGGCCAATTCGCGTGCCCTGGATCGGGATCAGGAACGCATGCAGGTCCCACGCGGCGGAGAGCACGGCGCTGGCGACGAACACGGCCCGCAGTTCGGGATGCAGGAGCAGGTCCAGCGTGGAATGGCGCGACCCGTCCTCGATGGCGATGCGGCCCGCATTGCCGCCAGTGGCAGGCAGGCGCGGCCGTACATACTGCAGGCCGGCCTGGCCCAGCAGCGCCACGCCAACCAGGATGCAGAACGCGGTGCGAAAGCCCGCGTGCTCGATCGTATAGCCCATCGCCACTGGCCCGAGCGTGCCCGAGATGGACAGCCCCAGCGCATGCCACGTGTAGTTGCGCAGGCGGGTTTCGTTGGTCGACACCTGGCCGATCAGCAGTTGCATGGCTACCTGCACCAGCATGAAGCCCACGCCGATCAGCGCGCATGCCGCGTACAGCGACGCAATGTCGTGCCAGACCGCCGGCAGCAGCGTGCCGCCCACCACCATCAGCGACCCGGCCGTCATCGGCAGGCGAGGGCCAATCTCGTCGATGCGCTTGCCGGCGCGAATCGCCAGGAACATCGGCAGCAGCGCATAGAGCGACATCAGGATGCCCAGCGTGACCGTGGACGCCTTGAGCGAAATGGCAAATAGGGAAACGACGACACGACTGGCGTTGAACGCCACGTGGTTGCACACCGTCAGCGCGATCAGCCAGCTGATCGGGGGAACGGCGGCATGAGGCAACGTCATGGCAGGGGGTGCGCGGGGGCGACGAAGGTGGTTCGCGCCGCCGGCAAGGGTCTCCGATCCGGACAATAAGACGCGCGAAAAAGAAAATCAGTGCGGCCGGAGCCGCACCTTACAAAGCACCGCTGGCCAGGCTGGAACCCGGCAAGCGGCGGCGTTGCGTGTCGTTGCTCATTAATTGCTTGCTTAATCAACGACCAGCCGATTATGCGACTGTCAGTGGGATATGCACAACAACGGTGTAGAAGGGCGTGCCAAATCCGCAACACATTCGGTACAAGTGTGTTGCGGATATGTCGATGTCGCCGCGTGCAATGAGCAGGGGGGCGGGCGGCCGCAGCGTGGAACCAACGCCTGTCTCGCTAGCCGCCCTGGTAAAGCTGCTTGTCGTTGTCCGGTCGCAACGGCTGTTGCACCGTGGGGCCGGGGATGCGGGGCTTGGTCGGCGGCGGTGCCGGCTCGCCACGTGCGGCGTCCGACTTCGTGGGCGACTCCGGAATGGCCGGGCCGGCCTGCTGCTGGCCCTTCGGCGCGTCCGGTCCCTGGTAGGTCTTGCCCGGCGGCGGGGCGGTAGGCCGCTTCTTCAGTTCCGCCAGCAGCCTCGCGCATTCGCTTTCGTCGCCGCCGCCCGAGACGTCGAGCAGCGGCACCACCATCGCCACGGGCGCGGTCAGGGCCAAGGCCAGCGCCCCGCCGGCACGCAGCGCCAGGATGGCGATATTCGGGCTGACCGACGGGTTCTTGAACGTGCCGCCCACATAGAGCGGCGAGCGCAGCGAGATGACGCGCAGCCCCTTTGAATTGGGATGGATCGTCAGCGCCAGGCGTTCGTCCTTGAAATCGACCGCGCCCTCGGTGGTGATGACGGCATCCTGGGTGTCGAGCACGAAGGTCTGGGCCCGCGCGATGCCGTTCTGGAAGCCGAACGCGCTGACGCCGCAGTTGATCTGCACGGGCTTGTCGCCGAACAGCTTCGAAATCACCACGCTGCCCACGTTCAGGCCGATGGCTTCGAGGATGAACTTGCTGACGGTGCCGTTTTCCACCAGCAGCTTGGCCTCGCCGTTCGACGACCCCATCAGCGCGGCCACCGAATTGCCGGTGGCGGACAGCTTGGCGCTGCCGTTCACCTCGCCAACGCTGGCGCGCGTGCTTTCCACCTTCGGGAACAGCTGCTTGATCTTCAGATGCCGCGCGGTCATGTCGATCTTCGCGCCCATCGGTTCGCGCTTGCCGTCGAGCTGGATCGTCGACACCAGGTTGCCGCCCGCCATGCCGAAGTTCAGGGGGTCGAGCAGCAGCACGCCGTCGGTCAGCTTCAGGTGCGTGGTCAGGTCGGTGATCGGCAGGTCTTCATTGCGCACGATGCGCTTGCCCGTAAACTTCACGTCGGCGTCGATCTCGTCCCAACGTTCGGTGCGGAACGGCGCCACTGGCAGCTTCTTGTCGGCCGGCTGCTTCACGGGGCTGTCCTTGGCCGCCTGGCCCGGCTTGCCGCCGCCGCCGATCAGCGGCGCCAGGTCGGCGAACAGCAACTGCTTCGAGACCAGTTCGCCAGACAGCAGCGGACGCGGCGAGCGCTGGGAAAACGTGAGCGTGCCGCCCAGGTCGCTGCCGCCCACCTTGCCGGTGAAGTCGCGGTAGGTATAGGTCGATGCACCCTTCTTCAGCGTGGCTACCAGCCGGCCGCGCGTTTCATACGGCGGTGTGGACGGCAGCACGATGCCGGTCAGGTTGTAGAGCGACGCCATGCTGTCGCCGGCCAGCGTCAGGTTCACATCGAGCGCGCCCAGGTGGGCCGGATTGGTCACGGTGCCTTCCATCGTGGCGTGGGTGGCGCCTACGCGCACGTCGGCCTGTACCGGGTAGGGGGTATCCACGTCGCGCAGGCTCAGCACGGTGCCGGCCTTGCCGGTGGCGTTGATGGTGGCCTGGTTGTAATGGCCCACGGCTTTCCAGCGAATGCCGTAGCGGTCGTCGTTACCGGTCTTCCCGCCCTGGTTGTCGTTGGCCCTGGCCTCGGGCGTCGATGCGGCAGAGCCCTGCGACGCCGCCACGGCCGAGGCGTCGGACGGCATCAGCGCGCCGTCGCGGGCCTTGTCGTAGATGGCCTGGTCGCCGACGGTGTCCAGCGTTGCCTGCAGCTGGATCTTTTCGGCGGCGTCGTCCAGCGCCAGGTTGCCGCGCTGCAGCACCACTTCACCCACGTCGAGGTGCCATTTGGATTTGCCGGAATCGGTCTGCTTGCGCAGGTCGAAGGTCCAGTTGTTGCGCTTGTCGGCGAGCCGTTCGAGCCACACGGCGGGGCTGTCGACGACGATGGTGGGCACGTTGATCTCGTGGGCCAGCAAGGGCAGCGGCCGCAGCACGAAGATCAGTTCCCGGATAGTGCCCATGTTGGGCGCCTGGGCCCACTCGGGGTTGCCCACGGAAATGTCCTTGGCCGACAGGCGTGGCCATGGCACAAGCGTGCGCCAGCCGGTCTCCCCCTGGCCGCGTTTCCAGGTGACGGTCAGGTCGCCATTGATGGCGAACGGGCGCCCGATCGATTCCGACACCTTGTCGTTGAGCCAAGGCTTAAGCCGGTTCCAGTCGAACGTCAGGATGATGACGACAAGGATCGCAATCAGCGCCAGCGGCGTGAACACGCTCCAGAAAACGATCTTGTGGCGACGCGAGGCGGGCATAAGGGGTGGACTCCTGGTGGCAGCCGTGCGGCGGATGAACCACTGCATTGGTAATTGTAGGGAGGCCAGCCGCAGGTGGTTGTCGGCCTCAGGCTGACATTGCGGTCGTCGGGATGCCTATTTGTTGCCGTTTGCCGGGCCGGATGAATTCCTGCGGGTGACATAAAATGCCGGCAGATTTAAGACTTCAACTATGACCATCACCCCTACGCCTTTGGCGGAGCAGGACCTGCCTGCGCCCTTGTCACACGAAAGCCCCGTCGACGACGACTACCATCGCCGCTTTGGCGGCGTGGCGCGCCTGTACGGTGCGCATGGGCTGGCCCGGTTGGAAGCGGCCAATGTGTGCGTTATCGGTGTCGGCGGAGTGGGCAGCTGGGCGGCCGAGGCACTGGCGCGCAATGCGGTGGGGCGCATCA
Organism: Cupriavidus sp. D384; assembly: GCF_001652915.1. Lineage (GTDB taxonomy): Bacteria > Pseudomonadota > Gammaproteobacteria > Burkholderiales > Burkholderiaceae > Cupriavidus. Next base: position 32,597 of record NZ_BBQI01000008.1, on the reverse strand, counting down.
CGCTGATCGACCTCGATCACATTGCCGCGTCGAACACGAACCGGCAGATCCATGCGCTGGGCGATGCCTACGGCCGGGCCAAGGTGGAGGCCATGGCCGAGCGCATCGTGGCGATCAACCCCCGTTGCCGCGTGACGCAGATCGACGATTTCGTGACCGAAGACAACGTGGCGGTATTGCTATCAGGCTTTGACTATGTGATCGACGCCATCGACGCCGTGAAGGTCAAGACCGCGATCCTGGGCTGGGCACGCCGCGAAGGCGTGCGCGTGATCACATGCGGCGGCGCGGGCGGCCAGCTCGACCCCACGCGCGTGCGCATCGAGGACCTTGCCCGCACGATCCAGGACCCGTTGCTGGCGAAGGTGCGCGGCAACCTGCGCCGGCAGTGGGGTTTCCCGCGCGATCCGAAGAAGAAATTCGGCATCGAGGCTGTCTACTCCGACGAACCGTTGCGCTACCCCGAGCCCGAACAGCAGGCGTGCGAGATCGACGAGGTGCCGCCCGCGCCGGCGCGTGGCCCGCAAGGCCTGGCCTGCGCCGGATTCGGGTCGTCGGTGGCGGTGACGGCGGTTTTCGGGTTTGTGGCGGCGTCGGCGGTGATCGGCGCGCTCGCGGCCGGCTAGGCTCAGGCGGCCAGCGTCCGTAGCAGGGCGCCGACGGTGGCGTCGTCCGGGGCCTGGTTGTCGAAGAAGATCAGCTCGGGATATTCGGCCGGGTCCGGCGAAAACCGGCGCGCGCGGTAGGCGTCCCAGTGCGTGAGCTTGTAGGCATCGTTGGGATTGGCGCGGCTGACGATGCGCGCATGCGCCTCGTCCTCCGGCAGGTGCACCCAGACGATCTGCGTGCGCGTGCCCTCGGGCACATGCAGCCATTGCGGATCGGTCAGCAGATGCGCACGGATTTCGCGCGAGAGCGGGCCAATCACGATCACGCTGATGCCCAGCATCAGGTTCTCGCGTGCGGTGTCCAGCAGGCCCTCGTATTCGGGGTCGCGCAGGTTGTCCAGGTACGCCGGGCTGTCGCGGTCATTGGGGTCGCCGGTGATCGCGCGCATGGCTGCCGCGCTATACCGTCCGTAGAGGGTGTCCTTGTCGAGCAGGCAGAACGGTTCGCCGGTGGCCTGCATCAGCGGGCCGATCAGCCGATGGGCGAGGGTGGTCTTGCCGGTGCCGGCGTGACCGCAGAAGAAGATCAGTCGAGGCATGTCGGGGGCTTGCTGAACATCAGTCACTTGCCAGGGGCGCGAGGGTCAAGGATACCGTTCTTTGCGGAAAATCAGATCGGACGGCGGCGAAATCGGTATCCTTGCCGCTTATCTCAAAGAAAAGTCTCCAGATCCATGTCTGCAGCACAGAACCCCTACGACGGTCTTTCCTCGGAAGGCTTGCCGGACGAACTCCGGCTGGGCGAGCCCGTGACCGACGCCACGCACGCCGAATTCCTGCAATTGCTCGATGCCGTCGCCAAATCCGACGATGCCGGCTTTCTGGCCGCCTATGACGAGTGGATCGCGCATACGCGCCACCATTTCGAGCAGGAAGAGCAGTGGATGGAGGCCATGCAGTTCGGGCCGCGCTTCTGCCATACGAACGAGCACAAGGGCGTGCTGCAGGTGGTGCAGGCCGTGCGCGACAAGATCGCGCAGGAAGTGGAAGATCCGGAAGGCCCCGGCAAGGGCGGGCTCTCGCTGGGCCGTCGGCTGGTGGATGACCTGTCAGGCTGGTTCGACAATCATGTGAAGTCGATGGACGCGATGATGGTCGAGCATATGAAGGCCAACGGCTTTTCGCTGATCGAGGCCCCGGTGGCCTGACGCCATCCGGCAGGGAGAGGGGCGATACCCTCTCCGCGTCCTCTCTGCGCTTTTTTCGTACTCTCTCCGATTACGGCTGCCGCTCAGTTCAGCGCCGTGCTGAGTTGCCGGCGCCATTTCGATACCACTTCTGGCGAATCGGCCATCAACTCGAACACCGACAGCATGGTCTTGCGGCCAATGTCGTCTTCGAAGCCGCGGTCGCGGCGCACGATTTCCATCAACTGGGCCAGTGCGGGTTCGTACTCGCGGCGTGCGATCAGCACCTTTGCCAGATCCAGGCGCGCGGCCAGGTTGGCCGGGTCGGCTTCGACCTGCGCTTTCAGGTCGGCGCCGTCAGGCAGATCGTCGAGTCCCTTCATCGCATCCAGCCGGGTCCGCAGCGCGGCGTAGCCGTCTTCCTGCGGTGCGCGCGGCGTCAGGCGGCCAAATTCCGCTTCGGCTGCGTCAATCGCATCGCCGTCGAGCAGGAAGCTGATATATGCCAGGCGATTCGGATCGTTTTCCGGATCATCTGCGAGCGCGGCCTGCCACGCAGCCCTGGCGCCTTCACGGTCGCCGGCTGCGGCCAGTGCCTGGGGGTCCTGCAAGGCGGCCTCGCCTTCGCTGGGGGCCAGGGTGTCGATGAACTCGCGCAATTGCGATTCCGGTAGCACGCCCACAAACTGGTTGACTGCCTGCCCGCCGGCAAACGCCACCACGTGGGGAATACTGCGGACGCCAAAGTGTGCGGCCAGTTGCTGGTTCTCGTCGACATTGACCTTGACCAGCTTCCACGTACCGCCGGCTTCGGCTTCCAGCTTTTCCAGCATCGGCCCAAGAGTGCGGCACGGGCCACACCAGGGCGCCCAGAAATCCACCAGTACGGGTACGGGGCTGTTGATGACTTCGGCTTCGAAGTTCTGCAGGGTGACGTCGCTCATGTTCTGCACCTTGGAATCGGGTTGGCCAGCACTGTGGCCGGATTCCATCATTGTGAGGACGAAGTCCCAAATTGCAACCGGCACCTGACAGGGGCGCGGCGATGCGCGGGAAAACCTCCTGTTGAAAATAGAACGGTCGTTCAGTTATATTGTTTGACCAATACGCGGGGCCCACCTCGCGAGACACGCGATTTCCAGAAACTGGTCCCTTGAAGACCAACCGCAGGAGACACCATGACCACCACGCCCGCCCGTCCGCACTTTCAGTTCTGGCCCAAGCGAGTGCCGACCGAAATCGTGCTGCCGGAAACTTCGCTCTGGTACAACCTCGAGGTTTCGGCGCGCCGCTATGCGGACAAGGCTGCCATCCGCTACTTCGGCAATGCCATCACGTTTCGCGCGCTCGAAGCGCAGGCCACGGCCATGGCCGGCTGGCTGCAGCAGAAGGCGGGGGTGAAGAAGGGCGATCGCGTGCTGCTGTACATGCAGAACTGCCCGCAGTTCATCATCAGCTACTACGCGATCCTGCGTGCGGACGCCGTGGTGGTGCCGGTCAATCCGATGAACCGCGCCGAGGAATTCAAGCACTACATCACCGATGCCGGTGCCCGCGTGGCGATCTGCACGGCAGACCTGGCCGCCGGCGCAATGCAGGCCGACAGCGAACTGGCCGCCGACCAGCGCCTGCAGCATCTGCTGGTGACGCAGTACGCCGACGCGCTGCCGCCGTCGCACGAATTCCCCGAAGACGCCCCGCCCGCATGGCTGACCGCGCAGCACCCGCTGCCCGCCAATGCCACACCGTGGGCCGAGGCCCTGGCCGCCGGCCTGCAACCGGGCCCGCATACCGCAGGCCCCGACGACATGGCCGTGATGCCGTACACGTCGGGCACCACCGGCTTTCCCAAGGGCTGCATCCACACCCATCGTTCGGTGATGCATAACGTCATTGGCGGGGCCACATGGTCGGGCAGCGGTGCCGAATCGGTGATCCTGTCGGTGCTGCCGCTGTTCCACGTGACCGGCATGCAGTACGGCATGAACGGCCCGATCTACACCGGCGCCACCGTGGTGATGCTGCCACGCTGGGATCGCGAAGTGGCCGGGCGCCTGATCTCGCGCTACCAGGTCACGCACTGGACCAATATCCCGACCATGGTGATCGACTTCCTGGGCAGCCCGAACCTGGCAACCTTCGACGTCAGCAGCCTGCGCTATATCGGCGGCGGCGGCGCGGCCATGCCGCAAGCGGTGGCCGAGCGCCTGAAGACCCAGTTCGGCCTGAGCTACCTGGAAGGCTATGGGTTGTCGGAGACCATGGCGCCGACGCACAGCAATCCGTCCGAGCGCGCCAAGCTGCAGTGCCTGGGCGTGCCGACGTTCAACACCGATGCGCGCGTGGTGGACCCGGTCACGCTGAAGGAACTGCCGCCCAACGAGGTGGGCGAGATCATCGTGCGCGGCCCGCAGGTGTTCAAGGGCTACTGGGGCAAGGAAGACGCCACGCGCGACGCGTTCATCGAATTCGAAGGCCAGACCTACTTCCGCACCGGCGACCTGGGCCGCATGGACGAAGACGGCTACTACTTCATCACCGACCGTCTCAAGCGCATGATCAATGCGTCGGGCTTCAAGGTCTGGCCGGCCGAGGTGGAAAACCTGCTGTACAAGCATCCGGCCGTGCAGGAAGCCTGCATTATCGGCACGCGCGACCAGTATCGCGGCGAGACGGTGAAGGCGGTGGTGGTGCTGCGCGCCGACGCCAAGGGCAAGACCCGGCCCGAGGACATCGTCGAGTGGGCCAAGGAAAACATGGCCGCCTACAAGTATCCGCGTGTGGTGGAGTTTGTCGATGCGCTGCCGAAGTCGGGTACCGGCAAGGTGATGTGGCGGCAGTTGCAGGAATCGGAAAACGCGCGCCAGACGCCTGCCGCCACGGCCTGACCTTGGGTGCCTGCTCCCCGCTCCCGCGACGCGGGAGGGGGAGCAGGTCTGCGGTACCGCCGGCTCAGTGCCCCCTGGCCCGCATCAGCATCTTGACCATCGTCTTGTAGCCGCGTTCGCGCGCATGGCGCGACGGCGTGATGCCCTCGCGGTCGGCCAGGTTGGCATCGGCGCCCGCATCGAGCAGCAATTGCACGATTTCTTCATAGCGCGCGCTGCCGTCGCCGAGGATGATGGCTTCCAGCAGTGCCGTCCAGCCCAGCTGGTTGACGCGGTCCACCGGCACCCCCGCCTTCAATAGTAGTTTTACGACTTCGACATTGCCGTGCTGGCAGGCCGCAATCAGGGCCGTGCCGTCGTAGCGGTCAGTGCTGCGGATGTCCGCGCCGTGCGACAGCGACAGTCGTACCACGTCGAGCTGGTTGGTGGCGGCCGCCAGCAGGAAGGCGCTGTTGGATTCGCCATCCTTCTGGTTGACGTCGGCGCCGGCCATGATCAACGCGCGTGCCACGTCGCCGCGGCGGTTGTGCACCGCGGCCAGCAGGGCAGAGCGGCCGCGTTCGTCGACGGCATGGAGTGACGCACCGGCCTTGAGCAGGCGGTTCACAAGATCGAGGTCGCCGATGCTGGCAGCCGTGATCAGGTTGCGATCGATTGCGGACATACCCTCGCCACGCAATGCCGGGTGGGATGACGATGGGTGTGGCGCCGATGCGGGTGGCGACGATGCATCGCGCATGCTGCCGATCGACCGCGCCAGTGTCTGGCCGCCCTGGCCGGCCAGCAGTCCGCCCCCCATCAGCAATCCCATAAGCCCAAGCATTTCGGCGAGCGCCTGGCGGCGGGGGCGGGTCTGGGAGCGCGTCATGATGGTCGGCAGTGGCTTCTGTCAGACGGTTTCGTGGGGGTGGGCAGAGGCTGCCACGGCATCCTCGGGGCACGTCGACGCCGAGGCCGAGGTAGCGACCGGGGTGGCCACGGCGCAGGCATCGCTGGCGGCCTCGACGGCATCGCTTTCCTGCAACTGGCGCCAGAGGCGGCCCAGGTAGGGATCGTCGACGCCATGCGTGGCAAGCCCCAGCAAGGTCTGGTGCAGATATTCGCGGGCGGGCCCGTACAGGCCGCAGGCGTGGCGCAGGCAGTCCACCACGCGCGTATCGGGCAGCCGGCCGGCGTAGCTGGCATGTTCGCGATTCATCACGAAAGCAAGTGCCCGCTGTTCGGGCGCGTCATGCGCAGCGTCCAGCTTCACGCGCAGCCAGCGCGGGTGGTAGGCGCCGGTCATCATCTCGCGGCGCCACAGCACGCGGAATTCCTGCTCCACGACATGGCGCGGGATGCGGAAGACCATGCCCGTGCAGCAGCCGCCGCGGTCCAGGCCCAGCACCAGCCCGGGGTTGTCCCAGGTGCCGCGATTGATCTTGGAGTACAGGTAGAAGCCGCGGTGATAGCCATGCACGGTGGCAAGGCGGCTTTCGGTATGGACGACCATCGGGTTCCAGATCAGCGATCCGTAGCCGAAAACCCAGACATCGCCGTCCAGCCCGGGGGTGTCGGGGCGGCCGGCCAGCGTGTGGCACAGCGAGCGCTCCACATCGGCCTCGGGCAACAGCGAAGACGCGACCGGCGTGCTGCACAGCGTCGTGCGCAGCCTGTTTGCTTCGAGGTCCTGTCTTGTAATGGCCATGGCTGAAAGAATAATCCAAAGCGCATTGATGCGTCGCAAGCAAACCACACATCGGGGTCAAGGTGTGTGTAGCAGGCAACGGTCGGGTGGCTGGCCCATGCCCGATCGGTTGGGCGGATCGGGCGTCAAGTCACTACAATAGGGGCCCTAACACAGGCAACTGTCGTTCAACTCTCGGCGAATCTCGGAGAAACCGCACATGGCGCACACCCTGACCGTGGTATTTGGCAGCGGCAAGGAATTTGAATTCACGCTGGCCGACAGCGAGCTTGCGGCCGTCACCGAGGATGCTGCCTGGCGCTGGTTTGACCGTGAATATGCCGAACTGGACTGCCAGGCGTCGAGCCCGGTGGGCAAGGTGCTTGTGATCGACAAGATCCTTAATGTCGCGAAGTTCTCGGGCGAGAACCGTTTTGCCGGCAACGCCGACTGGGCGCAGGACTTCGCCCGCCATGCCGGGCGCCTGCTGGACCGCGACAAGGTGCGTATCGACGTGGGCAACGCGGCCATCGGTTTCTGACCGTCTCGGCCTCGGGACAAACAAAAACGGACGCCAGGGCGTCCGTTTTTTGCTGAATGGGCCGGGATCAGACCGACAGCAGTTCCACTTCGAACAGCAGCGTGGCGTTCGGCGGGATCACGCCACCGGCGCCGCGCGCGCCGTAGCCCAGGTCGGCCGGGATCACCAGGCGACGCGTGCCGCCCACTTTCATGCCTTGCACGCCTTCGTCCCAGCCACGGATCACGTGGCCCGCGCCCAGCGGGAAGACGAACGGGTCGTTGCGGTCCTTGCTCGAATCGAACTTGCGGCCAGGTTGGCCGTTTTCGTAGAGCCAGCCGGTGTAATGCACGGTCACGTGCTTGCCAGCGGTGGCTTCGTCGCCCGAGCCGACGACGGTGTCTTCATACTGCAGGCCGGAGGGATTGGTATGCATCGCGGTCTTCCTTTTTCTGTGTGGCGGTAAATGTGTCCGATCGGTTTCCGGCGGACGCTATGACTAGCCGTCGGCGCGCTGGAGCACGTCGCGTGTCAGCTGCACGTTGTGGTCGTCGTCGCTGACCCAGATGTCGCCGTCCTGAATGGTCACGGACAGGCGCATGGCGCGCTGGGCCATCTGCGCCAGCGCATCCACGGCTTCGGAAGGCACATTGTAGACGGTCACGTTGCGCAGCTTGCTGGCCTTGCCTGCCATGCCTTTCCACCACTCGCGCGCGCTGGCGCTCTGATAGGTATAGATGGTGACGTGATCGGCACGTGCGGCGGCGCGCTTCAGGCGGGTCTCGTCGGGCTGGCCCAGGTCGATCCAGTGGATGATGTCGCCGGTCAGCGACTTGTCCCAGAGGTCGGGTTCGTCGGGCTCGTCCAGGCCACGCGTGAATGCCATGGTTTCGGAGGCCTCGCAGGCGAATGCCAGCAGGCGGACCATCATGCGGGCATCGTTCTCGGACGGATGCTGCGCGATGGTGAGCGTATGACTGCCGTAGTACGGCCGGTCCATGTCCGAGACGGACAGTTCGGCCTTGAAAATCGTGGATTTGAGCGCCATGGGATCGGAAATGCGGCGCGCGCCGGCAACGGTGCCTGGCACGCGAAAGGCCGAATCATACGTGATCCGCGCGGCGGCGCGATGGAAAACCGGCGCGGGTATGTGCGCCGGGACGCCCAGTGACGGGAGAAAAGCTCAGGACTTGCGGTATTCGCCGAGCCAGAAGCGCAGCATTGCAGAAACCAGCACCAGTCCCAGGAACGCAGCCGCTGCCACCAGGGCCAGGCCGCCATCGCTGTTGATCTGGCCAGCGACAACCAGGCGCGTCAGCAGGATGCCGACCATGCCGGCCAGCAAGGGGAGCAATACGGCGCCCCGGCCGTAGGTCTTGAAGGCCCACAGCGGAAAGCGACGGAGGAAATTGGCGGGAATGCTGCACGCCAGGCACGCACCGGCAGCAGCCAGCGACGCCGCAACGACGTCGTTCAGGGAAATCAGGCTCATCTTGACTCGCGTCTGGCCGGGTACGCATAGGCGAAACGCGGCAGGATGGGAATAGGCAAGGCGCTGATTTTACTGAAGATTTTGCCGGTAAAGGTGACGCTGGGTCGTCATCATGCTGCACTGCGCACGGTTTTTTTCGGCTTACTGGGCCGCCCCGGCGGGCGACGCCTCAACCGTGATCTGCAATGTGACGGTATCGCCAACCTCGGGCAGGAAGCGTGTCATGCCGAAGGCACTCCTTGCGAATGTGGCGTGAAAATCACCACCGCAGACATCGCGCCTGATACCGAATAGCACGGTCTGGCCGCAACTGAACCGGTCGGCCTCAAGCCTGAGCGGTTGGGCAACGCCATGCAGCGTGAAGGTACCTTCCACGGCAACGAGCTTGCCGCCTTCCGTGACAAAACGGTTGGCCTGGAACCTGGCGACCGGAAACGTCTGGGCGTCGAAAAACTGCGCCGACCGCAGCACACCATCAAGGCTGCGATTGCCGCTGTCGACCGAATCGGTGTCCACGGTGAAGTCGACCGATCCCGCGCCTGTGGCCGGATCGTAGATCACGCGGCCATCGATCTTGCCGAAGCGGCCGCGCACGCTGGTCCGATCAAAATGGCTGACGCCGAAATAGACGCTCGTATGCGTGGGATCGACGGTGTAGTTTGTGGGCGCGGCGAGGGCTGGCGTGCTGGTCAGGGCGGCGAGAGCGGCAAGCGCAGCAAGCGGGGCCAGCAGGGCAAGGGAAGGGCGACGCATCGGCATGGCCGTGGCTCAGTGGACGAACACCGGCAGCAGGAAGATGCCAATTACCGTCAGATAGCCGATTGTCCAACAGAGCGTGCGTAACGTAGCGCGGTCAGTCAGGTAGCAGACCGTGTAAAGAATCCGGACCACGATGAACACCATCGCCAGTTCGTCGATGCGCGCCTGGGGTGCCGCGAGATGCGTGGCCGTGAAGACGGCCGCAGCAAAGAACGGAAATGCTTCGAAGTGATTGCGGTGCGCCATGTCGGCGCGGCGGGCACGCCCGCTCTGCCTTTCCAGCCATGCGCGCGGGTCGTGGTTGTCGAATGCGCCGGCACGATTGCCGGCCTTGGCGATGGAGACAGTCAGCACTGGCATCAGGCCTGCCAGCAATACACACCAGAACGCGATCGGCATGAAGACTCCTTGCGTGCTTCGGTGTGGAGGCGGCATGGGCTGCCACCTCCCTTCCCTTGCTTCCCTTACTTCTGTTTCTTACCGGTCCGCCGTCGGCGGCCGCAGCCGCACGATCCGGCGCGACAGGCCCCGGACAGGCGGTTCAGGCGGCGATGACCTTGATGCGAACGCCGTCGGCGCCGCCAACGCCCACCACCTGGCCGGCGCGGATCTTGGCGGTCTTGCGCGACTCGGCCGCGCCGTCCACCGTCACCTCGCCTGCCGCGACCAGCGCCTTGCCGGCACCGCCGCTGTCGCAGACGCCAGCCACCTTGAGCAGGTCATTCAGGGCGATGAACTCGCCCTCGAGCGGAAACGTGATTGTCTGTGCCATGCTCATTTGCCCCAGCTGTCCTTGAGGCCAACCGTGCGGTTGAACACCGGCTTGCCAGGCTGCGAATCGGTCCGGTCCGCCACGAAGTAGCCGTGACGCTCGAACTGGAAGCGCTCTTCCGCCTTGGCGTCGCGCAGGCCCGGTTCCAGATAGGCGGTGACCACCTTCTTCGAGTCCGGGTTCAGCGCGTCAAGGAAGTTCTTGCCGCCCGCATCGGGATTCGGGTCGTTGAACAGGCGGTCGTACAGGCGCACTTCGGCCGGGCAGGCATGTGCCGCGCTGACCCAGTGGATATTGCCCTTGACCTTGACGCTGTCCGCGCCCGGCGTACCGCTCTTCGTTTCCGGCAGGTAGTTCGCGTGGACGGCGATCACGTTGCCGTCGGCGTCCTTGTCCACGCCCGTGCATTCGATCACGTAGCCGTAGCGCAGGCGTACCTTGTTGCCCGGGAACAGGCGGAAATAGCCCTTCGGCGGATTTTCGTTGAAGTCGTCGCGCTCGATCCACAGCTCGCGCGACAGCGGGAACACGCGGCGGCCCATTTCGGGCAGCTTCGGGTGAACCGGCGCCGAGCATTCCTCGCTCTGGCCCTCGGGGTAGTTGTCCAGGATCAGCTTGACCGGATCCAGCACGCCCACGCTGCGCGGGGCGCGAGCGTCCAGGTCGTCGCGTACGGCACCTTCCAGCGTGCTCATGTCGATCCAGCTATCGGCCTTCGACACGCCGATGCGGTCACAGAACAGCTGGATCGATTCCGGCGTATAGCCGCGGCGGCGCATCCCGACGATGGTCGGCATGCGCGGATCGTCCCAGCCGTCCACGCGCTTCTCGTCCACCAGCTGCTTGAGCTTGCGCTTGCTGGTGATCGCGTAGGTCAGGTTCAGGCGTGCGAACTCGTACTGGTGCGGCAGCGGGCTGGCGAAGACGCCGGCATCCCGCAGGTGTTCCAGCACCCAGTCATAGAGCGGGCGGTTGTTCTCGAATTCGAGCGTGCACAGCGAGTGCGTGATGTTCTCGATCGCATCCGAGATGCAGTGCGTGAAGTCGTACATCGGGTAGATGCACCACTTGTCGCCGGTACGGTGGTGATGGGCGTGGCGGATACGATAGAGCACCGGGTCGCGCATCACGATGTTCGGCGCGGTCATGTCGATCTTTGCGCGCAGCACGTGCTCGCCATCGCCGTACTTGCCGTCGCGCATCTCGCGGAACAGCTTCAGGTTTTCCTCGACGGAACGGTCGCGGAACGGCGACGCCTTGCCGGGCTCCGAGAAGTTGCCGCGGCTGGCGGCGATCTGCTCGGCGGTCTGGCTGTCCACGTAGGCCACGCCACGCTCGATCAGGGTCTCGGCGAACTGGTACAGGCGGTCGAAGTAGTCGCTCGCGTAGTACAGGTGCGGCTCGCCGCCAGACTGTTTGGCATCCCACGAGAAGCCCAGCCAGTGCACCGCGTCGATGATGGAGTCGACGTATTCGGTGTCTTCCTTGACCGGGTTCGTGTCATCGAAGCGCAGGTGGCAGCGGCCGGCGTAGTCGCGGGCCAGGCCGAAGTTCACGCAGATGCTCTTGGCGTGGCCGATGTGCAGGTAGCCGTTCGGTTCCGGCGGGAAACGCGTGATGACCGTCGGCAGCGGCTCGCCCTGCTTGTCAGCACGGCCGCCGTAGGTGCCGGCGGAAAGGTCCTGGTCGATGATGCTCCGCAGGAAATTGGAGGCGGCTGGCGTGTCGGTAGGCTTGTTGTCGTGGCTCATGTTGGCGCCGCATCACCTGCGGCTCGATAACTGGCGGATCGGCCCGGTCTGGGTTGACCTGGCCGCGATCCTGGGTGTTCCTGGGTGTTCCTGGGTTTGGGGCGCTGGAATTGAGACGGAAGTCCGGCGAATGGGGCGATTTTACCGTGCCTGCGGCGCGACCCGGCGGTGCAGCGCGAAATTCGGATTCGTCTCACAGCGCGACGGGCCGAAGTGGTGCAGAATCCACGGCACGGTACGGTCCATCGTACCGGCCTCGCGCATGCTCCGTGCGACGCCATCGTCGCATGCCGTCTCCATTCCCGCCGCAGGAATACGTGCCATGAATGCCGCCAGTTCCACCACGCACACCCCCGGCGCCGCCAGTTCCGGCCGCGCCGCCACCCGCCAGACGCCCGCCGGGGCGCTCGCCGCGCTGTGGGGCGCCGCCGCCATGCCGCCCGAGGCGCTGTCCCATCTGATACTGACTGGCGACGATCCGGTCCTGCCGTCCAGCTTTGCCATCGGCACCGCCGCGCAAGCCAGCCTGGGCGCTTCCGCCCTGGCGGCGGCGGCGCTGTGGGCGCAGCGCACCGGCCGCTGGCAGGATGTGTCCGTCGATATGCGTCATGCGTTGGCCGAATTCCGCAGTGAGCGCTACCTGCGCGTCAATGGCGGCCCGGCGCCCGAGCTATGGGACAAGATTGCCGGCCTGTATCCGGCCGGGGACGGACGCTGGGTGCGCCTGCATACGAATTTTCCCCACCATCGCGACGGTGTTCTGAAGATTCTCAAATGCGCGTATGACAAGGACGCCGTGCGCGCGGCGCTGTCGGCCTGGAAGGCCGAGGATTTCGAGACGGTCGCGTCGGACGCCGGCATGGTCGTGTCGGCGATGCGCTCGCTCGACGAATGGCAGCAGCACGCGCAGGCCCAGGCGCTGCAAGGGCTGCCGCCGGTCATCGTCGAGAAGATCGGCGAGGCGCCGCCGGAACCGCTGCCCGCGTTCGGGCCGCACGCCGAGATCAATGTCGACGCCCGGCCGCTGAGCGGCGTCCGCGTGCTGGACTTCACGCGCATCATCGCCGGGCCGGTGGCCGGCCGCACGCTGGCCGCGCACGGGGCCGACGTGCTGCTGGTCACGGCCGCGCACCTGCCGTCGATGCCGTCGCTGGTGATCGACACCGGCCGTGGCAAGCGGTCGTGCCAGCTTGACCTGCGCGATACGGACGACAAGCGCACGCTGCACAAGCTGTTCCACGGTGCGGATGTGGTGGTGCAGGGCTATCGTCCCAACGGACTGGCGGAGCTTGGTGCCGGCCCCGAGGCCGCGGCCCGCGCCCGGCCGGGCATCGTCTATGTCTCACTGTCCGCCTATGGTCACGTGGGCCCGTGGTCGGGCAAGCGGGGCTTCGATTCGCTGGTGCAGACCGCCACCGGCATCAACACAGACGAGGCGCAGGCGGCCGGCAGCGCGGAGCCGAGGCCGCTGCCTGCGCAGGTGCTGGACCACGCGTCGGGCTATCTGCTTGCCTTCGGGGCGATGGTGGCGCTGCATCGTCGCGCGGTGGAAGGCGGCAGCTGGCATGTGCGCGTATCGCTGGCGCAGGTGGGCCAGTGGCTGCGCAGTCTGGGGCGCGTGCCGGGCGGCATCGACGTGCCAGACCAGCATATCGATGAAATTTCCGATCTGCTGGAAGTGGAAGAATCGGGATTTGGCGAATTGACGGTGGTGCGCCACGCGGCGCACCTGTCGGAAACGCCCGCGCACTGGGCGTTGCCGTCGGTACCGCTGGGCACGCACGCGGCGGAGTGGCTGCCGCGCTAGGCCAGCGGAGTCAGTACAGCGTGGTGCGTACGCGTTCGGGTAGTTCGCGGTCGTAGGCGGCGCCGTCGATCGCGTTCTGGCTCAAGGCGGCCAGCATGGTGCCGGTGCTGGGCAGGGCTTCGCGCGGGACCTGTGCGTCAGCCAGCCACAGGCGCGAGCGCAGCAGCGCACGCGCGCACTGGAAGAATACCGAGTGGATGCGAATCATCAGCACGGTGGTGGGGGCCTTGCCCTGCATCAGGCAACGGGCGATCAGGTCCGGGGCGGTGGAGACCGTGGCCGTGCCGCTGACGCGTAGCGTCTCATTGACGCCGGGCACCAGGAACAGCAGTCCCACGCGCGGATCGGCCAGGATATTGCGCAGGCTGTCGATGCGATTGTTGCCGCGCCGGTCGGGCAGCAACAGCGTGCGGTCGTCCAGCACCTGCACGAAACCGGGCGCATCGCCGCGCGGCGAGCAGTCGCCGCCGTGGTCATTCATGGTGGAAAGCAGGCAGAACGGCGAGGCTTCGACAAACGCGCGGTAGTGCGGATGCAGGTAGTCGACTTCCTTGGACAGCGAGGCGGCGCCGGGCTCGGCGTAGAGCGCCTCGAGGTCGGCCAGCGTGGCAATGTCGTGCGATGACATGGGGTGGCTCACGAAGTGGGGGCGTGGAGGGGAGGGGCGGCGCCAGTATGACGCAGATCTCCCCGGGGTTCGGCAAAGCGCGGTCAGATACTGACGGTGCCGCGACCCAGTTCGATTACCCGGCCGCCCACACGGATTGCGCCTTCGGTGGTCACGGCGAGATCCAGCCGGCATCGGCGATCAACGAATTCTCCCTGGTCAACTTCATAACGGGCCGGCAATGCATGGCCGGTGGACAGCAGCCAGCCCCCCAGGTTTGCGCAGGCCGAGCCAGTGCCCGGATCCTCGGCCACGCCACCGCCCTGCTTGGTGAAGAAATATCGCACCAGCACCTTGCCCGGCTGTTCGGGATCGAAAGCAAACACATAGGCGGTCTTGCGGCCCAGGCTGCTTTGCGGCCAGCGGTCCAGGCGGCTGCTGTCGGGCTGGGCGCGGCGCACGGCGTCGGGCGTCTTCAGCGGCACCAGCAACTGGTCTGCGCCGGTATCGACCCAGATCGGCGCGCCCGCCAGGTCGTCGGCGTGCAGGCCCAGCAGCGACGCCATCTCGGCATCGGCCAGGCCGGCTGGCGCGGTCTTCGGCGCGCCCTGGTGCGGGGCCGTCAGGGTCCAGCGATCTTCCACGGCGGTCACGGGCACCACGCCGGCCTTGAATTCCAGCGACAGCGCGTCGCCGGTTTGTGCCAGGTCGCGCACCACATGGGCGGTGCCCAGCGTGGGATGACCGGCAAAACGCATCTCGTAGCCGGGCGTGAAGATGCGCACGGCGGCATTGGCCTGGTCGGACGGCAGGATGAACGTCGTCTCGGACAGGTTGAACTGCAGGGCCAGCGCCTGCATGGTGGCGTCGTCCATGCCGCGCGCATCCTCGAAAACGCACAGAGGATTGCCGCCGAAGGTGGATTCGGCAAAGACATTGACGATTCGGTATGCGTAGGTAGCCATGGCGTAGCGCGGACGTGGATTGGGAAAACGGCCAGTGTACGGAAGCGGCGTGCCGGCGCCATGCACAGTTTCACGCAAGTGCAGCGGAACAGTTGCATTCGCCAGATTCTTCATCTTTAAGCGGAATGCGATTGGCGAGGCTGATCGGGGCGCCAAGAATCGAGGTTTTTTGGTTACTCGCCATGCTGGAACTCAACAACTACGAAACGCTCGTCGCGGCATCGCTGGTGCTGCTGGTCGGACGCAAGCTGCTGCAGGTCACACCTCCGCTACGCACCTTCAATATTCCCGAGCCGGTCGTGGGCGGGCTGGTTGTGGCGCTATGCCTGGCGCTGGCCCGCTTTACGGCCGATGTGCAGGTGAAATTCGATACCGCGGCGCAGACGCCGCTGATGCTGGCCTTCTTTGCCACGCTGGGCCTGAGCGCCAACCTTGCCAGCCTGAAGCAGGGCGGCAAGTCGATCGGCATCTTCCTGTTTGCGGTGGCGGGCCTGCTGGTGATCCAGGACGCAATCGGCGTCGGGCTTGCCAGTGCGCTGGGGCTGCATCCGGCCACCGGCCTGCTGGCCGGGTCGATTGCGCTGTCGGGCGGTCACGGCACCAGTGCGGCGTGGGGCACGACGTTCGGGGAGCAGTTTGGCATGACGTATGCCACGGAACTCGGGGTGGCGTGCGCCACGTTCGGCCTGGTGCTGGGCGGGCTGATCGGCGGGCCGGTGGCGCGCTACCTGCTGCGCAACGTAGCCAAGCCGGGGCTGGCAGCCGGTGACGACCGTGTGCTCAATTTCGAGAATCCGCAGGCGGTACGGCCGATCACGGCTTCGGCGCTGATCGAGACCCTGGCGCTGATCCTGGTCTGCCTGACCGCGGGGCAGGCGCTGGGCGACCTGTTCAAGGGCAGCTGGCTGGAACTGCCGACCTTTGTCTGGGTGCTGTTCGTGGGGGTGCTGCTGCGCAACGGGCTGGCACTGCTGGGCTGGTACACGGTGTTCGATCGCGCGCTGTCGGTGCTTGGCAACGTGAGCCTGTCGATGTTCCTGGCGATGGCGCTGATGAGCCTGCGGCTGTGGGAACTCACGTCGCTGGCGCTGCCGATGCTGCTGATCCTGCTGGTGCAGACCGGCGCCATGGCGGCCTATGCGATCTTCGTCACCTTCCGGATCATGGGCCGCAACTATGATGCCGCCGTGCTGGCCGCCGGCCACTGCGGCTTCGGCCTTGGCGCCACGCCCACGGCCATCGCCAACATGCAGGCGATCACCGACCGGTACGGCCCGTCGCACCTGGCCTTCCTGATCGTGCCGATGGTGGGCGCCTTCTTCATCGATATCGTCAACGCCGTGGTCATCAAGCTGTTCCTGAGCCTGCCGGTCTACTGACGCGGCGCGGGCGTAAAAAAGGCGCCATGGATTGCTCCGTGGCGCCTCGCAGGACTTCAACTACTTGCTACTTACTGCGGTACTACGGTATCGGTACGTCAGGCGGTACAAGTGTCAGAAGCCCACGGCCTGGCCGTCGCGGCGGCTGTCGCTGGCGGCCACGTAGCCTTGCTCGGCGTCGTCCGACAGGCGCCAGATGAACTGGCCCGAGCCGAAATCCATATACGGGTCTTCCACCGACTTGAGCTTGTGGCCGCGATCCTTGAGGCCGGCCACGGTATTCGGGTCCATGGTGCCTTCAACGTCCAGGGTGAAGTCGCGGTTGACCTTCCAGCGCGGCGCGCAGCATGCGGCCTGCGGCTGCTGGTTGTAGTCGAGCATGCGCACCACCGTCTGCAGGTGACCTTGCGGCTGCATGTCGCCGCCCATCACGCCAAAGCTCATCACGGGCTGGCCGTCCTTGGTCAGGAACGCCGGGATGATCGTGTGGAACGGGCGCTTGCCGCCTTCCACCACGTTGGCCGACTTCGGATCCATCGAGAAGCCCACGCCGCGGTTCTGCAGGCTGATGCCGGTGCCCGGCACCACCACGCCCGAGCCAAAGCCCATGTAGTTCGACTGGATGAACGAGATCATCATGCCGTTCTCGTCGGCGGCGGTCAGGTAGATCGTGCCGCCCGTGCGCGGCATGCCGAAGTTGAAATGCGTGGCGCGCTGCATGTCGATCAGCTTGGCGCGCGACTTCAGGTACGCGTCGTCCAGCATCTGCTCGGGGGTGACTTCCATGCTGCGCGGGTCGGCCACGTAGCGATACAGGTCGGCAAACGCCAGCTTCATCGCCTCGATCTGCAGGTGCTGCGAATCGACCGAATCCACGGGCAGGGCGCCCAGGTCGAACTGGTCCAGGATGCCC
The DNA here is from genome assembly GCF_001652915.1 of Cupriavidus sp. D384. Classification (GTDB taxonomy): domain Bacteria; phylum Pseudomonadota; class Gammaproteobacteria; order Burkholderiales; family Burkholderiaceae; genus Cupriavidus. The sequence goes on along the minus strand of NZ_BBQI01000008.1, from coordinate 15,283 downwards.
AGCGCCATCAGCGCGGCAATGCCCTGGCCGTTCGGCGGGATTTCATGCACGTCGTAGCCGCGATACGACTTGCTGATCGGCTTGACCCATTCGGGGCGATAGTTGCGCAGGTCGTCCAGCGTCATCGCGGCGCCGCATTCCTTGCTGAAGGCGGCGATCTTCTCGGCGATCTCGCCTTCGTAGTAGGCGCGGCCCTTGGTGGCGCCGATCTTGCGCAGCGTCTCGGCGGCGTTCTTGAAGACGAACTTCTCGCCCACGTTCGGCGCGCGGCCGTTGGGCATGAAGGTGTCGGCAAAGCCCGGCTGGCTCTTGAGGTCGGGCACGGCGGCGGCCCACTTGTGCGCCACCACCGGCGGCACGGCGTAGCCGCGCTCGGCGATCTCGATGGCGGGCTCCATCAGGTCTTCGAACGGCAGCTTGCCGAAGCGCTCGTGCAACGCTGCCCAGCCGGCGATCACGCCCGGCACGGTCACCGAATCCCAGCCACGGATGGGCCGGTTGGCCAGCCCGTTGCCGTCCACGCCGTACTTGTTCTTGAAGTACTCGGGGCTCCAGGCCTTCGGGGCCACGCCCGACGAGTTCAGGCCATGCAGTTCCTTGCCATCCCACAGGATCGCAAAGGCATCGCTGCCCAGTCCGCACGACACCGGCTCCACCAGCGTGATGGCGGCCGCCGCGGCGATGGCCGCGTCAACGGCATTGCCGCCCTTGAGCAGCATGCGCAGGCCGGCCTGCGCGGCCAGCGGGTGCGAGGTCGATACCACGTTGCGCGCGAACAGCGGAATGCGCACGGTGGGGTAGGGGTTGGTCCAGTTGAAGTTCTGCATGGTGTCTCTCGTTGCTGCCTGGTTGTCGTGCTTCGGTGGGGCGACGCCATTGTCGCCCGCTTGTCCTGCTGGTGCTTAGTCCACCTGGATCTTGCGATCCTTGATCAGCTTGCCCCAGCGCGCGCTGTCCTTCCTGACCATCGCGGCGAACTGGGCCGGCGTGCCGCCAACGGGCTCGGCGCCCAGCTTGGCAAGGCGATCCTTCACGTCCTGCGACTGGATGGCCTTGTTGAACTCGGCGTTCAGGCGGTTGACGATCTCGGGCGGCAGGCCCTTGGGACCGTAGATGCCGAACCAGGTGTCCGATTCAAAGCCGGGCAGGCCCGATTCGCTGGCGGTAGGCAGGTCCGGTGCCAGCGGCGAGCGCTTCAGGCTGGTCACGGCCAGCGCCTTGAGCTTGCCGTCCTTCACGTGCGGCATGCCGGACACGATGCTGTCGAACAGCACCTGCACCTTGTTCGAGATCAGGTCGGGCACGGCCAGCGCAGTGCCGCGGTACGGGATGTGCGTGATGAACACGCCGGCCTGGGCCTTGAAGGCCTCGGCGGTCAGGTGGACCACGGTGCCGTTGCCGCTCGATGCGTAGTTCAGCTCGCCCGGGTGCTTCTTGGCATAGTCGATCAGTTCCTTGACGTTCTTGACCGGCAGCTGGTTGGGCACCACCAGTACGTTGGTGGCCGTGGCAACCTGACCGATCGGCGTGAAATCGGTCTCGGTGTTGTACGGCAGGTGCGTGTTGATGTACGGACCGATCGAGTGCGTGCTGGTGGTGGCAATCAGGATCGTGTAGCCGTCCGGCGCGGCCTTGGCGGCCATGTCCGATCCGATGGCACCGCCGGCGCCCGGCCGGTTATCGACCACAATCTGCTGGCCCAGGTTCTGGCCCACCTTCTGGGCAATGGCGCGCGCCAGCAGGTCCGTGGCGCCGCTGGCCGGAAACGGCACGATCAGGCGGATCGGCTTGCTGGGAAAGGTGTCGGCGTGCGACGGGGCGGCAGCAAGGGTCAGGCTCGTGGCAAGGCCGAGGCCAAGATGGCGTAGCCAGGATTTCATGTTGTGCGTCTCCGGGACGGATGGGTGCGACGTGGAACTGCGGCAGGAAAACATAAATTATTCCGCGCTCTCGTCCACAATGAAAGTTAATATTCCTTGCTTGATTAACAAGAAAACCTTGTGGATCACCGCCTTGGGGCGGCCTCCCTGGAAGATGCACCGACAATGAGCACGATCCGCTTCCTGAGAACCTTTGTCGCCGTGGCCGAGCAAGGCTCGTTTGCCGCTGCCGCCAGCCAGGTGGCGGTGACGCAGGCGGCAGTCAGCCTGCAGATGCGGTCGCTGGAGGAAGAACTGCGCCGCCCGCTGTTCGACCGCACTGGCCGGGTGGCCGTGCTCAATGCCGATGGCCGGGCGCTGTTGCCGCAGGCGCGCCGCCTGCTGGCGCTTTACGACGACATGCGCGTGCCGCTGGCCGATACCGAGGCCATGGCCGGTGCGGTGGCCGTTGGCGCGGTGGTCTCGGTGATGGGCGGGCTGTCGCACGTGGTGGCGCAGATGAAACGCACCTATCCGGCGCTCGATGTCAGGCTGATCGGCGCCAAGTCGTTCGAGCTGGCGGCCATGGTGGAAAGCGGCGAGCTGGATGCGGCTTTCGTGGTGGAGGGCTCGGCCCGGCTCGCGGGCACGCTGCACTGGACGCCGCTCTACGACGAGCCGCTTGTGGCGATTGCGGCGCGCGGAAGCCAGGGCGACGACGCGCGGCAGGCCTTGGCTGCCAACCCTTTCCTGCGCTTCGACCGCAGCCAGCGCACCGGCGCGCTGGTGGAGCGCGCGTTGCGCCGTGCGCATCTTCGCACCAACGAATACCTGGAACTGAACTCGATCGAGGCGCTGGTGGAGCTGGTGCGGCAGGAGGTGGGCGTGACCGTGGTGCCGCTGCTCAAGCGTGCCCGCTGGCGCGACGACCGCGCGCTGCGCATCCTGCCGTTGCGGGCCGGCGGCGAGCCCACGGTGCGCACCATCGGCATGCTGGAACGGCGCGACCACGGCCGCGTTCACGTGACCGAGGCGATTCGCACCGCTTGCGCGGCGCTGTTTGGCGACTGAGGCCGTAGGCAGACCGGCAGCACCAAAGGAAAAGGGCGCCGCAGGGGCGCCCTTTCGTACAGCGGGGAAACGTCCTTATTCTTCCTGGAACGCTTCTTCGCGCTTGGCCTTGATCGACGGCATGGCCACGATCGCCACCAAAATCGCTGCGGCGATCAGCAGGCCCAGCGACAGCGGACGCGTCACGAACACGCTGAAGTCACCACGCGACAGCAGCAGCGAACGGCGGAAGTTTTCTTCCATCATCGGTCCGAGCACGAAGCCCAGCAGCAGCGGTGCCGGCTCGCAACGCAGCTTGATGAACAGGTAGCCGATGATACCGAAGGCCGCGGTCTGGAACACGTCGAACGTGGTGTTCTGGACCGAGTACACGCCGATGCAGCAGAACGTCAGGATGGCCGGGTACAGGTAGCGGTAAGGCACCTTCAGCAGCTTCACCCAGATACCGATCATCGGCAGGTTCAGGATGATCAGGATCAGGTTGCCCAGCCACATCGAGGCGATCAGGCCCCAGAACAGCGCCGGGTTGCTGGTCATCACCTGCGGGCCCGGCTGGATGTTGTGGATCGTCATCGCACCCACCATCAGCGCCATCACGGCGTTCGGCGGGATACCCAGGGTCAGCAGCGGGATGAACGAGGTCTGTGCCGCGGCGTTGTTGGCCGATTCCGGACCCGCCACGCCTTCGATGGCGCCCTTGCCGAACTCATGTGCGAACTTCGAGGTCTTCTTTTCCAGCGAATAGGCTGCAAACGAAGCCAGCGATGCACCGCCGCCCGGCAGGATACCCAGCGCCGAACCCAGCATCGTGCCACGCAGCACGGCAGGGATCATGCGCTTGAAGTCTTCCTTGGTCGGGAACAGGTTCGTCACGTGATCGGTGAAGGTCTCGCGGGCTTCCTTCTGTTCCAGGTTCGCGATGATTTCCGCGAAGCCGAACACACCCATGGCGACCGACACGAAGTTCAGGCCGTCGGTCAGCTCCGGCACGTCGAACGAGAAGCGCGCCGCACCCGAGTTCACGTCGGTACCGACCAGGCCCAGCAGCAGGCCCAGCACGATCATCGAAATCGCCTTGACCAGCGAACCCGACGCCAGCACCACGGCACCGATCAGGCCCAGCACCATCAGCGAGAAGTACTCGGCGGGGCCGAACTTGAACGCCAGTTCCGACAGCGGCGCCGCGAAAGCGGCCAGGATCAGCGTAGCCACGCAGCCGGCGAAGAACGAACCGATACCGGCTGTGGCAAGCGCCACGCCAGCGCGGCCGCGCCGTGCCATCTGGTAGCCGTCGATGGTGGTCACCACCGACGACGATTCGCCCGGCAGGTTCACCAGGATGGCGGTGGTGGAGCCGCCGTACTGGGCACCGTAGTAGATGCCGGCCAGCATGATCAGCGCGGCCACCGGGGGCAGCGTATAGGTCACGGGCAGCAGCATCGCGATGGTGGCCAGCGGGCCCAGGCCCGGCAGCACGCCGATCAGCGTCCCGAGCACGCAGCCCAGGAACGCGTAGGCGATGTTCTGGAAGGACAGGGCGGTCGAGAAGCCCAGTCCGAGGTTGGCTAACAGTTCCATGAGGGCGGTCTCCTTAGCTTGCCAGGAAAGCCGGCCACACCGGCATCTGCAGATTGATACCGTACACGAACGCGCCCATGCTGATGATCACCAGGATGATCGCGTTGAGGACAGCGCCCTTCCAGCTGAATTCATGACTGGCCATCGAGGAAACCAGCACCAGTACCACGACCGACAGCACCATGCCCAACGGCTTGAGCAGCAGGCCGAACAGCACCACGGACCCCAGGATCCACAGCAGGATCTTCAGGTCCCAGCGGGCCAGGTGATCTTCTTCCATCCTGGAAGACAGCGAGCCCCAAAGTACCAGCGCGCCCAGAACGGCGAGCACGATGCCGAGCCAGAACGGGAAGTATCCCGGTCCCATCTTGGCGGCTGTGCCCATGGAATAGCCACGGGCGACGAAGGAAAAGCTCAAACCGACCAGGATGAACATCAGGCCGGAGGCAAAGTCCTTTTGGCTACGTATGCGCAAAATGATTCTCCTCGATATGACACAGCTTTGACTGCTTGAAATCGTCGCGACAAGGGCTCCCCGATCGCGGCAGGGTTGGAAGGTAAAAGCGCATCCTTTCAGCTACCTTTCATATGTCTGCATAAAGTGGCAACCTCAGGGTATGTCCCTACGCATACGTCTGAAAGTATTCGGTAAGTCGTTGACGACACAAGGAAAAGTGCAGGGAATACGCCGATGGAGGGCGCAGGGAAGTGGTGTTCCGCCGGACGGAAACGGACAGACCGGCGGCTTGCAGCCGCCTATGATCGAAAGCTGGAGTGAAAGCTTTCGCATGGCCTGACACCCCCCTTCGACAAGAACGACCGGACAGGAATAAGGACAGGAGGTCCGCTTGGAAGCCATCGACCATGCCATCCTGATTGGCGCCCTGGTGATGACGCTGGGTATCCTGCTCGGGGTGTTCTCGGCACGTTTCGGGGTGCCGTTCCTGCTGGTGTTCCTGGGTGTGGGCATGGCCGCCGGCGTGGACGGCCCGGGCGGCATCCGCTTTGCCAACACCTGGCTCAGCTTCCTGGTAGGCAATATCGCGCTGGCCGTGATCCTGCTCGACGGCGGGCTGCGCACGCGCTTTGCCACGTTCCGCGTGGCACTCAAGCCGTCGCTGTCGCTCGCCACCGTGGGCGTGGCGCTGACCGCCGTGCTGGTGGGATTGTTTGCAACATGGATGCTGGGCATCGACTGGAAGCTCGGGCTGCTGCTGGGCGCCATCGTCGGGTCCACCGACGCGGCCGCGGTGTTCTCGCTGCTGAACAGCAGCGGCATCCGGCTGAAGGAACGCGTGGCAAGCGTGCTGGAAATCGAATCGGGCATCAACGACCCGATGGCCATCTTCCTGACCCTGACCCTGATCGAATGGATCACCGCGCCGCAGGGCCTGTCGCCCGGCGCGCTGGCGCTGCGGCTGCTGGTGCAGTTCGGGGTGGGCGGCCTGCTGGGCGTGGGGCTGGGCTACTGCATGGCCAACGTGATGGAGCGCGTCAACGTGGCCGAGGGGCTGCAGGCCATCCTGATCTGCTCTGCCGGCTGCATGATCTGGGCCATTGTCCAGTCATTTGGCGGCAGCGGCTTCCTGGCGGTCTACCTGACCGGAATGATGGTGGGCAACCGCGACCGCGCCGTCAGCGAGGACGTGCTGCGCGCCATGGACGGCATGGCGTGGCTGGCACAGTCCGCCATGTTCCTGTTGCTGGGGTTGCTGGTGACCCCCCACCGGATCTGGGACATCGCGCTGCCAGCCCTGGCGCTGGCCGGGTTCCTGATGTGCGTGGCGCGGCCCGTGGCGGTCTTTGTCGCGTTGCTGCCGTTCCGGTTCAGCCTGCGCGAAAAGGGCTTTCTGGCGTGGATAGGCTTGCGCGGCGCGGTGCCGATCGTGCTGTCGCTGTTCCCGCTGCTGCAGGGCATGGAGGATGCCGGACTGCTGTTCCGCGTGGCGTTTGCCGTGGTGCTGGCGAGCCTGCTGTGCCAGGGCACCACGGTGTCGCTGGCCGCCCGGCTGGCGCGCGTGCTGCGGCCGGCCTACGACGAGCCGCTGTCGCGCGAGCGTCTGCGCGGCGTGCGCGCCCCGGGCATGGAGATGATGCAGTTCCTGGTCGCGCCCAATTCGTCGATGGAAGACCTGCGTGCGGACCAGGTGGAACTGCCGGCGCGCAGCCGGCTGGTGACCGTGGCCCGCGAGGGCGTGCTGGTGCCGCTGGACCAGGTGGTGCTGCGCGCGGGGGATATCGTTTCGATCCTGGCGCCAAGCCCGGCGATGCCGCGCCTGTCGCGCCTGTTCCTGAGACCGTCCACGCCGCCGGCCTGGGATCAGGTGGCGCACGATTTCCTGCTGGACGGGGAGGCCGCGCTGGCCGACGTGGCGGCGCTCTACTCCATGCAGCCGCTGCAGCCACTTCAGCAGGAACAGACGCTGGAGCAAGCGATGCTTGCGGTGTTTCCGTCGCCCCCGGTGGAGGGCGATGCGGTGGAGATCGCGGGGTTGCGGCTGACCGTGACCCGCATGGAGGGGCCGCGCATCACGCAGGTGGGGTTGCTGCTGCCGCGCAATGCGGCGGAAGACGCCAGGGACGGCAAGGACCGCCTCTGGCGCATGCGGGACAAGGCGCGTGGATCGCTCAGTCGACCTTCGCGCCGGAAACCTTGACCACCTGACCGTACTTTTTCAGTTCGCGCTGGATCAGCGCGCCGAACTGCTCGGGCGTGGTGGGCGCCGGCTGGGCACCGATGCGGGCCAGGCGCGCCTTCATGTCGTCGGTCTTCAGAATGGCGACGATGTCGTGATTGAGGCGGTCCACGATATCGCGCGGCGTGCCGGCCGGCGCCAGGACGCCGAACCACGTGGAGATGTCGAAGCCTTCCAGCCCCAGCCCCTTGCCTGCCTCGGCAATGGTCGGCAGGTCCGGGAACGCTGCCGCGCGGCTGGCCGTGGTCACGGCAAAGGCCTTGAGCTTGCCGGCCTTGATGTTGGCCGACGCCGACGCCAGGTTATCGAAGATCAGGTCGGTCTGGCCGGACAGCACCGACAACTGCGCGGGCGACGCGCCGTTGTACGGGATATGGACCATGCTGACGTGCGCCATGCTCTTGAACAGCTCGCCCGACAGGTGGCCGGCACTGCCATTGCCGCCCGACGCGTAGTCGAGCTTGCCCGGATGCTTGCGCGCGTATTCCACCAGGTCGCGCACATTGTTGATATGCAGTTCGGCGGCCTTGCCCGGATGCATCACCAGCACGTTCGGCACGTCGGCCACCAGCGTGACCGGGGCGAAGTCCTTGACCGGGTCGTACGGCATCTTCGTGAACAGCGTGGGGTTGATCGCGTGCGTGGCGACGGCACCCATCACGATGGTGTAGCCGTCGGCCGGCTGCTTGGCGACGTAGTCGGCGCCCAGGTTGCCGCCGGCGCCGGGCCGGTTCTCGACCACCACGGGCTGGCCCAGGCTGTCGCGCAGCTTCTCGCCAATGGCACGTGCCACGGTGTCCAGGGGGCCGCCGGCCGGGTAGGGCACCACGAAGCGGATCGGCTTGGCGGGCCAGTTGGCGGTGGCGGCGTGGGCCGGGACGGCCAGCGCCGTGGTGACGGCCAGCGCGGCCGTGAGCAGGGTCTTCAGCATGTCAAGCGTGGAAAAGGATGGGAATCTGGAGGCCGGCGTGTGCGTTGCACGCCGGCTTTTGGGTTTGAATCGTTTGAATCAGGAGGCGCGCAGCCGCAGACGGTACAGGCAGCACGGCAAGGCCGTGCCACGACGCCAGGATCATTCTGATAGTGCCACTTAGCGGATGCCAATGCCGCGCGCCATCATCACGGCACACAGCGGCAGCAGGATCACCAGATGCGCCTCGATCATCACCCAGCGGCGGGCTTTCTTGATCTCCGCGGGTGTTGGCACGAAGTCTGGCAGGTGCCTGGACTGCTTGCGCCATCTGGCAAAGGTAAAGGTGGGCGGCAGCGAGCACAGCGCGATCACCACGAACACGGTCATCTTGGCGTGGAACCACGGGTTGTGGATATAGAAATCCACGCCCTTGGCGCCGTAGAACAGGCGCAGCAGGCCGGTTGCCAGCGTTGCCATGGCCGACAGGAAATAGACGAAATCGTAGATCGACAGGCGGCGGACGGCGGCCGGGGTCATGTCCGGACGCAGGACCACGGCTTCGGCGGCCATCAGCGTAATCAGGACGAAGATGGCCGTGAAGTGCAGGAACGCGAGCAGGGCGTCGGTCAGCATGCATTCTCCTATGGATGGAAAAACGTCATGATCACCGGCCCGCGCGCCCGCCAGGGGCAGGCGCGGTCAAGGTCTGGTCAGGGTCCGACGGATCAGGCCGGCGTCAGACCACACCCTTGGCACGCAGGGCGGCGATTTGTTCGGCACTGTAGCCGAGTGTCTCGTCCAGCACCACATCGGTGTGCTCTCCGAGCAACGGCGGATGGCGCAGGGCCTCGGGCGGCGTGGCGCTCATCTTCATCGGGCTGCCCACCAGCTTGACCGTGCCGCCCGTGGGGTGGGGCAGGTCCACGCGCAGGCCGCGCGCCACCACCTGTTCGTTCTCGAAGACCTCGTCCATCGTGTTGATCGGGCCGCACGGCACACCGGCGCGCTCCAGGTCGAGAATCCACTGCTCGCGGGTACGCGGCAGCACCATCTCGGCCAGGATCGGCACCAGCGCGTCGCGGTGCGCCACGCGCTGCGGGTTGGTGGCAAAGCGCGGGTCGTCGGCCAGTTCGGGGCGGCCACCGGCGGTCACGAACTTGCGGAACTGGCCATCGTTGCCCACCGCCACGATGATCCAGCCGTCGGCGGCATGGAACGTCTGGTAGGGGACGATGTTCGGGTGGGCATTGCCCCAGCGCTTGGGCGCCACGCCACTGGCCAGGTAGTTGGTATTCATGTTTGCCAGCATCGACACCTGCACGTCGAGCAGGGCCATGTCGATGTACTGGCCTTCGCCGGTCCGGTCACGATGCGCCAGCGCGGCCAGCACGGCGATGGTGGCGTACTGGCCGGTCATCAGGTCGGAAATCGCCACGCCGGCCTTCTGCGGGCCGCCGCCGGGCAGGTCGTCGCGCTCGCCGGTCAGGCTCATGAAGCCGCCCATGCCCTGGATGATGAAGTCGTAGCCGGGGCGCTGGGCGTACGGGCCGGTCTGGCCGAAGCCGGTGACCGAGCAGTAGATGATGTCCGGCTTGACGGCCTTGAGCGATTCGTAATCGAGGCCATACTTCTTCAGTTGGCCTACCTTGTAGTTTTCCAGCACCACGTCGCTCTGGGCGGCCAGGTCGCGCACCAGCTGCTGGCCTTCGGGCGTGCTGATGTCGCAGGTCACCGAGCGCTTGTTGCGGTTGGCGGCCAGGTAGTAGGCGGCTTCGGCGGTGTCGCGGCCGTCGGGTGTCTTGAGCCACGGCGGGCCCCAGATGCGGGTGTCGTCGCCTGCGCCCGGGCGCTCGATCTTGATCACGTCGGCGCCGAAATCGGCAAGATTCTGGGCGCACCATGGCCCGGCGAGTACGCGGGTCAGGTCGAGGACGCGAAGATGGCTTAAGGCTCCCATGGCGGTGGCGGCTGGCAGGTCTGAGGAGCCAGCACTCTATCACCGGCCCACCGGCCCGTTGCCCGGGGGCGGGGCGCCGGCCCGTGTTCCGTGGGCGATAACCGGACAACCGGCGCCGCGCCGTGCCTGGCCCCAACACGGGCACGGCGCGCCAGTGCCCCGGGGCGGGGCTTCCCCGTATAATCAACGGTTTGCAAATCCAACCTGACTGCCTGCGCCCTGCCACGACGCGCCAAGGCGCCCGATACAACATGAAAGTCTCCGACATTCGCAGCAAGTTCCTGCAGTTCTACGAGTCGAAGGACCATACCGTGGTCCGCTCGTCCAGCCTGGTGCCGGCGAACGACCCGACCCTGCTGTTCACCAATTCGGGCATGGTGCAGTTCAAGGACGTGTTCCTGGGCACCGACAAGCGCCCGTACTCGCGCGCCACGTCGTCGCAACGCTCGGTCCGCGCCGGTGGCAAGCACAATGACCTCGAGAATGTGGGTTACACGGCACGTCACCACACGTTCTTCGAAATGCTGGGCAATTTCTCGTTCGGCGATTATTTCAAGCGCGACGCCATCCAGTACGCCTGGGAGCTGCTGACCAAGGTCTACCAGCTGCCGGCCGACAAGCTCTGGGTGACCGTGTACGCCGAGGACGACGAGGCCTACGACATCTGGGCCAAGGAAGTGGGCGTGCCGACCGACCGCATCGTGCGCATCGGCGACAACAAGGGCGCGCGCTACGCATCGGACAACTTCTGGCAGATGGCCGACACCGGCCCGTGCGGCCCGTGCTCGGAAATCTTCTACGACCACGGCCCGGAAGTCTGGGGTGGCCCGCCGGGATCGCCCGAGGAAGACGGCGACCGCTACATCGAGATCTGGAACCTGGTGTTCATGCAGTTCAACCGCGACGAGCAGGGCAACATGACGCGCCTGCCCAAGCCGTGCGTGGACACCGGCATGGGCCTGGAGCGGATTGCCGCGGTGCTGCAGCACGTGCACAGCAACTACGAGATCGACCTGTTCCAGGCGCTGATCAAGGCCGCCGGCCGCGAGACGCATATCACCGACCTGAACCAGAACTCGCTGAAGGTCATTGCCGACCATATCCGCGCGTGCTCGTTCCTGATCGTCGACGGCGTGATTCCGGGCAACGAAGGCCGCGGCTACGTGCTGCGCCGCATCGTGCGCCGTGCCATCCGCCACGGCTACAAGCTTGGTCAGAAGACGCCGTTCTTCCACAAGCTGGTGCCGGACCTGGTGGCGCAGATGGGCGAAGCCTATCCGGAGCTGGCCGAAGCGCAGAACCGCGTGGTGGAAGTGCTCAAGGCCGAGGAAGAGCGTTTCTTCGAGACCATTGAAAACGGCATGTCGATCCTGGACGGCGCCGTGGCCGAACTGAAGTCCGGTGGCGGCAAGGTGCTGGACGGCGAACTGGCGTTCAAGCTGCACGACACATTCGGCTTCCCGCTCGACCTGACCCAGGACGTGGCGCGCGAGCAGGAAATCACCGTTGACGAAGCGGCCTTCGACGCCGCGATGACGCGCCAGCGCGAGCAGGCCCGTGCCGCCGGCAAGTTCAAGATGGCCGCTGGCCTGGAGTACACGGGCGACAAGACCGTGTTCCATGGCTACGACGCCCTGAGCATGGAAGGCGTGCGCGTGACCGCGCTGTACGTCGATGGTGCGTCGGTCGACACGATGCAGCCGGGTCAGACCGGTGTGGTCGTGCTGGACAACACGCCGTTCTACGCGGAGTCCGGTGGTCAGGTTGGCGACCAGGGCACGCTGGTGGCGGGCCCGGCCGTCTTCAACGTGGCCGATACCACGAAGATCCAGGCTGACGTGTTCGGCCACCAGGGCACGCTCGCCAATGGCGCGCTCAAGGTGGGCGACAAGGTTGCGGCCCAGGTCGACGCCGTCCGCCGTGCACGCACCGTGCGCAACCACTCCGCCACCCACCTGATGCACAAGGCGCTGCGCGAAGTGCTGGGCACCCACGTGCAGCAGAAGGGCTCGCTGGTCGATCCGGACAAGACGCGTTTCGATTTCTCGCACAACGCGCCGGTGACCGATGACCAGATCCGCCAGATCGAGGAAATCGTCAACGCCGAGATCCTGTCCAACGCGCCGACCGTGGCCGCCGTCATGCCGTTCGACGATGCGGTGAAGAGCGGCGCCATGGCGCTGTTCGGCGAGAAGTACGCCGACGATGTGCGCGTGCTGTCGATCGGTACGTCGAAGGAACTGTGCGGCGGCACCCACGTGACGCGCACGGGCGATATCGGCCTGTTCAAGATTGTCGTGGAAGCCGGCGTGGCCGCGGGCATTCGCCGCGTGGAAGCCATCACTGGCGACAACGCGCTGCACTACCTGCAATCGCTCGACGCGCGCCTGAACGAAGCGGCTGCCGCCCTGCGTGCCCAGCCGTCGGAACTGGTGCCGCGTATCGGCCAGGTGCAGGACCAGGTCCGCGCGCTGGAAAAGGAGCTCGAAAAGCTCAAGAGCAAGCTGGCATCGTCGCAAGGCGATGAACTGGCATCGCAGGCGGTGGACATCAAGGGCCTGAAGGTGCTGGCTGCCCAGCTCGAAGGCGCCGATGTGAAGACGCTGCGCGAAACGATGGACAAGCTCAAGGACAAGCTCCAGAGCGCCGCCATCGTGCTGGCTGCCGTTGCCGACGGCAAGGTCAGCCTGATCGCGGGCGTGACTGCCGACGCCACGTCGAAGGTCAAGGCCGGTGAACTCGTCAACTTCGTCGCCCAGCAGGTGGGCGGCAAGGGCGGCGGCCGTCCGGACATGGCCCAGGCCGGCGGCACCGACCCGACGGGTCTGCCGAAGGCGCTGGCCGGCGTGACAGAATGGGTGTCCGCCAAGGTCTGAGCCCTGACAGCCTGAAGCTGCTCCGAGAGAAGCGCCTGCGAAAGCAGGCGTTTTTTTTGCGTTATCGGTTCGCGAGCAGGGCTATCGGCAGGAAGGGCACGATGCCGATGGACAGGACCGCCATCGATCCTGCCGGACACGTGTCCGTTTCCGGTGGCTACTTCCCCCCACCTCCCGTCAGCGCCGACACGATATCGATCGGCAACGGAAACACGATTGTCGAACTCTTGTCGCCCGCGATCTGCGTCAGCGTCTGCAGGTAGCGCAGCTGCATGGCCTGGGGCTGGCGCGCCAGCATCTGGGCGGCTTCAAGCAGCTTTTCCGATGCCTGCAGTTCACCTTCGGCGTGAATCACCTTGGCGCGCCGCTCGCGCTCGGCTTCGGCCTGGCGGGCGATGGCGCGCACCATCGTCTCGTTCAGGTCGACGTGCTTGATCTCGACGTTCGATACCTTGATGCCCCAAGCGTCGGTCTGGGCATCGAGCACTTTCTGGATGTCGAGGTTGAGCTTCTCGCGCTCGGCCAGCATCTCGTCAAGCTCGTGCTTCCCCAGCACCGAGCGCAGCGTGGTCTGCGCCAGCTGACTGGTGGCCTCCAGGAAGTTGGCGACCTGGATGATGGCGCGCTCGGGGTCCACCACGCGGAAGTAGATCACCGCATTGACCTTGACCGACACATTGTCGTGCGAGATCACGTCCTGCGGTGGCACGTCCAGGACCACGGTGCGCAGGTCCACGCGCACCATCTGCTGCACGACGGGGATGATCAGGACCAGGCCCGGGCCCTTGACGCGCCAGAAGCGGCCCAGCATGAACACCACGCCACGCTCGTATTCGCGCAGCACGCGGAACGCAGAAATCACCAGCAGAACCAGCAGGAAGATCAGTCCACCGAAGCTGAATCCGAATGCCATGTCGGGCTCCTTGTTGGGTCAGGCATCGTGAATCGAAGTGACATCCAGCACCAGGCCGTGACGGCCGGTCACGCGCACGGATTGGCCGCGCGCCAGCGGCAGGTTGCTGCGGATGCGCCATTGTTCGCCGCGGACCATGGCCCAGCCGTCAGTCGGGGCCGCCGGGTCGGTCGTGTCGGCCACCACCACGCCGACGCTGCCCACCAGCGTGTCTGCCCCGCTGACCACCGGCCGGCGCCGCGCGCGCAGCAGCAGCGCCGACATGCCGAACAGGAACACCGCAGAAATGCCGGACAGTGCGGCGATCAGCGATAGCGGCACGCCAAAGCCGGGCACGTCGGTGTCGATCAGCATCACCGCCCCGAACGCGAAGGCGATGATGCCGCCCACGCCCACCGCGCCGAACGTCGGCAGGAATACCTCGGCAACCATGCATCCCACGCCAAACGCGATCAGCGCCAGCCCGGCGAAGTTGATTGGCAGCATCTGCAGCGCGAACAGGCCCAGCAGCAGGCAGATCGCCCCGGCGATGCCCGGTACCACCATGCCCGGCGTGGAAAACTCGAAGATCAGCCCGTAGATGCCGATCATCATCAGGATCAGGGCCACGCTCGGGTCGGTGATGACCGCCAGCAGCCGGCTGCGCCAGTCGGGTTCCAGCGTGACGATGGGTGCGCCGGCCGTGTGCAGCGTGCGCGTGGCACCGGCCGCCTCGATCTTCCGGCCGTCCAGTTGCCGGAGCAGGGCGGGCAGGTCGGGCGCCACGAGGTCGGCCACCTTCTGGGCCACGGCTTCGTCGGCGGACAGGCTCACCGCTTCGCGCACCGCCCTTTCTCCCCACTCGGCATTGCGGTGCCGCAGTTGCGCCAGCCCGCGGATATAGGCCGATGCATCGTGCATCTGCTTGCGGGTCATGGTGTCCTCGCCGGCCGGCGCGCTGGCGGGTGACGATGCCGGTGCCGGTGCGGCCTCGGGCTTGGGGCCGCCGATGCCGATGGCTACCGGGCTGGCCGCGCCCAGGTTCGTGCCGGGCGCCATGGCGGCCACATGGCTGGCATAGAGGATGTAGGTGCCGGCGCTGGCCGCGCGTGCGCCGCCGGGATAGACGTAGGTCGCCACGGGTACCGGCGATGCCAGGATGGCCTGGATGATGTCGCGCATCGACCTGTCGAGGCCGCCGGGCGTGTCCATTTCCAGCACGATCAACTGGGCACCCTGCTTGCGGGCGCGTTCGATGGCGCGCACCGCGAAGCTGGCGCTGGCAGGGCCGATGGCACCCTGCACCGGAACGACATAAACCGGCGCAGCGGACGCCGACGTCAAGGAAGCCGCCGGATCGGACGGGGCGGTCTGGACCGTCTGGGCGAGCGCGCCGGAGACCGTCAGCAATACCAGGCTCAGGCAGGCCAGCGCGAGCCAA
>NZ_BBQI01000007.1 GCF_001652915.1 Cupriavidus sp. D384 | reverse complement strand
CCCGCCGTGAATGCCGTGGTCGCGCCACTTTCAGTGTAGGCGACCGGCCACATCCTGCAGGATGAAGCGAGCGATCAGGCCGGTCAGGCCACTGCCCGGGTATCGTCGAGCGTACCTGCCTGATCGGGGAGCATGTCGGCCAGCGCCATCAGGGCGGTGCCAGCCATCGACGGATGCCATGTCAGCACGGTGGTCACGCGCCCCGTGTGGCCCAGCGGATGGATGCCGATCTGCGGCAGGTTGCGATAAAGCGCCAGCACCGATCGCGGCACGATGCCAACGCCAATGCCGGCCGCAGCACAGGTCACGATGGCGTGATACGAGCCAAGCTGGATCACGCGGTTCATGCCCCGGCCGCATTGACCAAACCACTGTTCGAAGCGGGTGCGGTAGTTGCAGCCGGTCTCGAATGCCAGCAGCGTGGCGCGTTCGATATCTTCGGGCGACTGGATGGGGCGATGGCTGGTGCTGGACACGATCACCAGTTCTTCCTCGAACGCCGGCAGGCTTACCAGATCCGGTTCGCCCAGCGGCTCGGCCACGAAGGCGCAATCCACCTCGAAGCGGCGCACTGCGTCGAGCGCCTTGCTGGTGATCAGCGTGACCAGCTCCAGTTCCACGTCCGGCCATTGCTGGTGATAGGCGGCCAGCATGTTCGGCAGGCGGCTGGCGGCCGTGCTTTCCATCGACGCGATGCGCAGCCGTCCATGCGGATGTGCCGGCTGCACCGCATGCTTGGCTTCCTCGGACAACTGCAGAATGCGGCAGGCGTAGTCGAACAGTGTCTGGCCTGCCGGCGTGAGCACCATGCGCCGCCCGTCGCGGACAAACAGCTCCACCCCCAGCGATTGTTCCAGCTGCCGGATGCGCGTGGTGACGTTCGACTGCACCCGGTGCAGCCGCTCGGCGGCCCGCGTGATGCCGCCGGCTTCCACTACCGTCCGAAAAATCTCCAGTGCGGCCAGGTCCATATGCATATCCCCTTCAAATTGAGATGGGTTGCATCTCAATTATTCATTTTCCGTGATGGATCGTTCGCGCATAGCATAGTCAACAATACGCAAATGCTCCAGATTTCCGGGTGCCCTCAATTCGATGCCACGCTTGCCCCTAGCCGACGTTGAAGTTTCCGCCAGTCACGTAGCCGCCCGGTCAACCGCCGGGCCGCTGGCCGTGGCACTGGCGGGCCTGGTGTCGCTGGCGCTCGCCATGGGCATTGGCCGGTTCGCGTTCACGCCGCTGCTGCCGATGATGTTGCACGATGGCACCGTGACGCTGGCGGAGGGCAGCGCGCTGGCGACGCTGAACTACATCGGCTACCTGCTGGGCGCGGTGTTGTGCCTGTTTATCCGGCCCGATCCGGTGCGCATGGTGCGCGGGGCGCTGGCGCTGACCGTGGTCCTGACGCTGGCGATGGCACTGCCGGGGGGCATGCCCGCATGGCTGGCCTGGCGCACGCTGGCTGGCGTCGCCAGTGCGCTGGTGATGGTGTACGGCACCGCCTGGTGCATGCAGCGGCTGGCGGAACTGGGCCATCCCACACTGGGCGGGCTGATGTTCTGCGGCCCCGGCATCGGTATCGTGGTGACCGGGCTTTCCGCGTTTGGCATGGTCGGCGCGGGGTGGCAAGCCAACTGGGGGTGGATCACCTTCACGATACTGGGCGCCGTCATGCTGCTGCCGGTATGGCGCGTCTACGGTTCGCCCGCGCCGGCGTCCTTGCACGGTGCCACGGCGGGTGCGACGCCTGCGGCGGCGCCCACGCCACGGCTGGATGTCGAGACCTGGGCACTGACGCTGGCCTACGGCCTGGCTGGCTTCGGATACATCATCACGGCCACGTTCCTGCCCGTGATTGCCCGGCACGCCATGCCCGGCAGCGTCTGGGCCGACCTGTTCTGGCCGATCCTTGGCGCCGGCGTGGCGGTGGGCGCGTGGCTGGCAACCCGTGTCGGCATGCATCACGACAACCGTCGGATGATGATGGTGCTGTACACGTTGCAGGCGGCGGGCGTGGGCGTGGCCGCCGTGTGGCCCACCGTGGCCGGGTTTGCGCTGAGCAGCCTGCTGGTGGGCTTGCCGTTCACCGCGCTGGTGTCGTTTGCGATGCGCGAGGCCCGGCGCCTGTGGGGCGGCCGGGCCGCAAAGCTGATCGGCCTGATGACGGCCGCCTATGCCATCGGCCAGATTGCCGGGCCGCCGCTGGCAACCGCGCTGGTGGCGCGCACGGGCGGATTCGCCGCCTCGCTGGGCGTGGCCGCGCTGGCGCTGCTGGCCGGCGCGCTGATCTACCTGTGGATGTGGCGCACGATGCCGGTGGGCGGACACACGCCACGCTAGCGACTGCGCTACAGTATCGGCTTCGCCGCTCACTCGACCCGGACGCCCCCGCGCCGGCGCTGCAGGGCGGCGCGAAAGCCAAGCCCCATGTCTTTTGCCTTGCAGCCCGGACGTGCTACCGGCCCGGTCCTGCCCGTCAGCCCGGAAGAAGCGCGCGTCCGCGTGGACCTGGCCGCCGCCTACCGGCTGGCCGCGCTGGAACGCTGGGACGATCTCATCTACACCCATATCTCGGCCACCGTGCCCGGTGAGCCCGATCATTTCCTGATCAACCCGTTCGGCTTTGCCTTCGACGAAATCCGCGCGTCGGATCTGGTCAAGATCAATGGCCGGGGCGAAGTGGTGGGTGAAACCGTGCATCCGGTGAACGTCACCGGCTTTGCGCTGCACGCGGCCGTGCATGCGGCACGTGCCGACGCACATTGCGTGATGCACCTGCATAACACCGCCGGCATCGCCGTTTCCGCCCAGGCGGAAGGGCTGTTGCCGCTGTCCCAGCATGCCATGCGCTTTCACGGCCGCATGGCCTATCACGACTACGAAGGCCTGGCCTTCACGCCGGCCGAGGGCGCGCGCCTGACCGCGTCGCTGGGCGGCCATCCGGCCATGTTGTTGCGCAACCACGGCACGCTGACCGTCGGGCGCACCGTGGCCGAGGCCTATGTGCTGATGGCGACGCTGATCAAGGCGTGCGAGATCCAGCTCGGCGCGCAACTGGGCAACGCCACGGTGCAGCCGCCACCGGCCATCGCAGACAAGACGTCGCTGCAGCTGTTCGACAACGGCGCCGTCGAGGGCGTGATGGAATGGCCCGCGCTGCTGCGCAGACTCGATAAAATCGATCCCACCTATAAAGACTGAAGATTCATCAAGGAGCCATGCAATGCCCACGTTTCATGTAGAGATGTTCGAAGGCCGCACCGTTGAGCAGAAGCGCAAGTTCGTTGAGGAAATCACGCGCGTCACGTGCGACACGCTGGGCTGCTCGGCCGGCGCCGTCGACATCATCATTACCGACATCAAGCGCGAGAACTGGGCCACCGGCGGTGAACTCTGGCTCGACAAGAAGTGATTCCAGGCAGGGTTTGAACCGATGACCTCCGCAGTTTCCGCCATGCAGCAGTTTGCCTCTGACAACTACGCCGGCTTTTGCCCGGAATCGCTGAAGTATTTTCTGGAGGCCAACGCCACGGGCCATGAAAAGGCCTATGGCGACGACAGCTGGACGCAGAAGGTGTGCGATCGCATCCGCGATCTGTTCCAGACCGATTGCGAGGTCTTTTTCGTGTTCAATGGCACCGCCGCCAATTCGCTGGCGCTGTCGTCGCTGTGCCAGTCGTACCATTCGGTGATCTGCCACGAGCTGGCCCATATCGAGACCGACGAGTGCGGCGCGCCGCAGTTCTTCTCGAACGGTTCGAAGCTGCTGACGGCGCCCGGCGAGAACGGCAAGCTGACGCCCGATGCCGTGGAGGCGCTGGTGACGCGGCGCTCGGATATCCACTACCCGAAGCCACGGGTCGTATCGCTGACGCAGGCGACCGAAGTGGGCACGGTCTATTCGGTTGACGAGGTGCGCGCCATTGCGGCCATCGCCAAGCGGCGGCAGCTGCGCGTGCATATGGATGGCGCGCGCTTTGCCAACGCGGTGGCGTCGCTGGGCGTGCATCCGTCGGAGATCACGTGGCGCGCAGGCGTGGACGTGCTGTGCTTCGGCGGCACCAAGAACGGCCTGCCGGTAGGCGAGGCCGTGGTGTTCTTCGACCGCCGGCTGGCGGAGGACTTTGCGTATCGGGTCAAGCAGGCCGGTCATCTGGCGTCGAAGATGCGCTTTATCTCGGCGCCATGGCTGGGCATGCTCGAAAACGACGTGTGGCTCAAGAACGGACGCCATGCCAACGCCATGGCGACGTTGCTGGCCCAGCGCATCGCCGATATTCCTGGCGTGCGCATCATGTTCCCGACCCAGGCCAATGCGGTGTTCGCCGAACTGCCGCTGCCCGCGATCGAGGCGCTGCGCGCCAAGGGCTGGCTGTTCTACACGTTCATCGGGGCAGGCGGTTGCCGGCTGATGTGCGCATGGGACCTGCAGCCGGAAACGGTGGAGGCGTTCGCCGCCGATATCCGCGCCGCGTGCGTCTGATTCTAAAGATTCAACGATAGTCATAACGATAACCAGAAAGTCCCAGGAGCCCCACGATGCAACACTATCGATTCTGCCCGCGCTGCGGCGCGGAACTGGAACACCTGCCGATGTCCGGGCGTTTCCGCCATGCCTGCGTGCAGGACGGCTGCGGCTTTGTGCACTGGGACAACCCGCTGCCGGTGCTGGCTGCGGTGGTCGAGTACGAGGGCAAGCTGCTGCTGGCCCGCAATGCGGCCTGGCCGGAGAAGATGTTCGCGCTGGTCACCGGCTTCATGGAGCGGGACGAGACGCCTGAACTGGGCGTGGCGCGTGAACTCAAGGAAGAGACCAACCTCGATGCCGTGTCGGCGTCGCTGATTGGCGTCTACGAATTCATGCGCAAGAACGAGCTGATCATTGCCTACCACGTCCGGGCGGAGGGCGATATCCGACTGTCGGAAGAATTGGTCGAATACAAGCTGGTGGCGCCGGACAAGATGCGGATCTGGAACGCCGGTACCGGGTTTGCCGTGGCGGATTTCCTGGAGCGGCGCGGCCTGCCGGTGCGTTTCTTCGACCGCGCCACTGGCGAGGACATTGCCGACCCGCGCCGGCCGACCGACTTCAGCCTCCTCGGCGCTTCGCTACAATACGGCATCAACCAGAATTAGAAGGTGAGAGGAATGGACTTCCAGAAAGAAGTGGACGCGCGCGGCCTGAACTGCCCGCTGCCGATCCTGCGGACCAAGAAGGCGCTGGCCGACATGGCCAGCGGCGAAGTGCTCAAGGTGCTGGCCACCGACCCCGGCGCCACGCGCGACTTCCAGGCATTCGCCAAGCAGACCGGCAACGAACTGTTGTCGCATGCCGAAGTGGACAAGGTGTTCGTGTTCTACATGAAGCGCCGCTGAAGCCCGGCCTCTTCGCCCGTGCGACGGGCACGGACACAAAAAAACCGCCTCCGGAGAGGCGGTTTTTGTTTGGGCTCGTGCCGTGGCCGGTATGCCCTGTCAGCCGCGCTGCGCCAGGTAGGCGCTGAATTCCTCGCGCATTTCAGGGTGCTTGAGCGCGAATTCCACGGTGGCCTTCAGATAGCCGAGCTTGCTGCCGCAGTCGTAGCGCACGCCCTTGTAGCGATACGCCAGCACCTGCTCCTGGTCCAGCATCGCCTGGATGGCGTCCGTAAGCTGGAACTCGCCGCCCGCACCGGGCTTGAGATTGCGGATGTGTTCGAAAATGCGCGGGGTCAGGATGTAGCGGCCTACCACGCCCAGGTTCGACGGTGCGTTTTCCGGGGCCGGCTTTTCGATGATGCCGGACATCTTGATCACGCGATCATCCCACTCGCGGCCATCGACCACGCCGTACGAACGGCTCTGTTCCGGCGAGATTTCCTCCACGCCAAGCACCGAGCAGTTGTAGTGATTGTAGATGTCCACCATCTGCTTCATCACCGGCTCGTTGTCCTCGCCATCCAGCAGGTCATCGGCCAGCATCACGGCAAACGGCGCATCGCCCACCAGGCGGGCCGCGCACAGCACCGCGTGGCCCAGGCCCAGCGCCTCGGGCTGGCGCACGTAGAAGCACTCCACGTTCTTGGGCTTGATGGAGCGCACGACGTCAAGCAGCGCCTGCTTGTTCTTGGCTTCAAGCTCCATTTCCAGTTCGTAGGCCTTGTCGAAATGGTCTTCGATGGCCCGCTTGGAGCGGCCCGTGACGAAGATCATCTCGTTGATGCCTGCGGCCATGGCTTCTTCCACGGCGTACTGGATCAGCGGCTTGTCCACCACCGGCAGCATTTCCTTGGGACTCGCCTTGGTGGCGGGCAGGAATCGGGTGCCTAGCCCTGCAACGGGAAAGACTGCTTTGGTGACGCGGTTTTCCATTTCAGCTTCCTTTTTAATCCGGTGTCATACCGTGCCGCACGTGGGAGGAGCCGTCTGTCAGGTTTCGTCCGACTTACAGTCCGGACGGACCTGACCATCACATTCAGGACGGCAGACGCTGTAGTTGATCCTGCAGCTTCGCCAGCGTCTGTTCGAAATCCGACAAACGCTGTGTCTCCTGTGCCACGACGGCCGGAGGAGCCTTGGCGACAAAGCTCTCGTTGGAGAGTTTGCCACGGCACTTTCCGATCTCGCCCGCGATCCGCTCAATCTCCTTCGACAGGCGCGCACGCTCGGCCACGACGTCGATCTCGATCTTGAGCAGCAGGTGGTTGCCGCCGACGATGGCCACCGGGGCACCGGCACCCTCGCGCTGGAGTTCGGACTCGTCTTCGAACACCTTCACTTCGGAAAGTTTCGCAAGTGCCTGCACCTGGGCAGCCGCTTCCTTCAGGAATGCGCTGTCGCCATGCGCATACAGCGGGATACGCTGGGCCGGCGAGATGTTCATCTCACCGCGCAGGTTGCGGCAGGCGTCCACCACGGCCTTGAGCTGGGCCACCCAGGCTTCGGCGGCCTCGTCGATCTTGGCGGCTGCCGGCAGCGGGTAGGCC
The DNA here is from genome assembly GCF_001652915.1 of Cupriavidus sp. D384. GTDB lineage: Bacteria > Pseudomonadota > Gammaproteobacteria > Burkholderiales > Burkholderiaceae > Cupriavidus. Next base: position 72,568 of record NZ_BBQI01000007.1, on the reverse strand, counting down.
TGCGTGGCGATGGTCTCGCTGCCGTCGCCCTTGGCACGGCCGGCCAGCGGCGCAACCTTCTGCCACAGTTCCTCGGTAATGAACGGAATCACCGGATGGGCCAGGCGCAGCACCGTTTCCAGCACGCGCAGCAGGGTGCGGCGCGTGGCGCGCTGTTGTGCCTCGGTACCGGTCTGGATCTGCACCTTTGCCAGTTCCAGGTACCAGTCGCAGTACTCGTCCCAGACAAACTTGTAGATCGCGCTGGCGATATTGTCGAAGCGATACTCGCCGAAGCCCTTCTCGACGTCGGCCTCCACGCGTTGCAGCAGCGACACGATCCAGCGGTCGGCCTGCGAGAAGTGCAGGTAGCCGTCCGGGCCGCAGTCGTTGCTGCATGGACCCATGCCGCAGTCATGGCCCTCGGTGTTCATCAGCACGAAGCGCGTGGCGTTCCAGAGCTTGTTGCAGAAGTTGCGATAGCCCTCGCAGCGGCCGGTATCGAAATTGATGTTCCGGCCCAGCGTTGCCAGCGACGCGAACGTGAAGCGCAGCGCGTCGGCACCGAACGCGGGAATGCCGTTCGGGAATTCCTTCTTCGTCTTGGACTCGATCTTGGGGGCGTCCTTCGGACGGCGCAGCCCCGTGGTGCGCTTCTTGAGCAGCGGATCGAGTTCGATACCATCGATCAGGTCCACCGGGTCCAGCGTGTTGCCCTCGGACTTGCTCATCTTCTTGCCTTCGGAGTCGCGCACCAGGCCGTGGACGTACACGGTGTGGAACGGCACCTTGCCGGTGAAGTGCTTGGTCATCATGACCATGCGCGCCACCCAGAAGAAGATGATGTCGTAACCGGTGACCAGCACCGACGACGGCAGGAAGTGCTTCAGTTCGGGCGTCTCGGCGGGCCAGCCCAGCGACGAGAACGGCACCAGCGCGGACGAGAACCACGTGTCGAGCACGTCTTCCTCGCGGCGCAGGGGGCCGGTGCTGCCAGCGGCCTGGGCCTTGGCGAGGGCGTCTTCCTCGGTGCGGGCGACGAAGCACTTGCCGGCATCGTCGTACCACGCCGGAATCTGATGGCCCCACCAGAGCTGGCGGCTGATGCACCAGTCCTGGATATTCGCCAGCCACTGGTTGTACGTGTTGATCCAGTTCTCGGGCACGAGCTTGATCTCGCCGCTCTGCACGGCGTCCAGCGCCACTTCGGCGATCGAGCGGCCCGGGTTGAACGTGCCTTCCGGCGCCGGCTTGCTCATCGCGACAAACCACTGGTCGGTCAGCATCGGCTCGATCACGCTGCCGGTGCGCTCGCTGCGCGGCACCATCAGCTTGTGCTTCTTGACCTCGCCCAGCAGGCCCTGGGCCTCCAGGTCGGCCACCATCTGCTTGCGGGCGTCGAAACGGTCCATGCCGGCGTAGGCGGCCGGCGCATCGGCCACCACCTTGGCGTCCAGCGTCAGGATCGACATCTGCGGCAGGTTGTGGCGCTGGCCCACCGCATAGTCGTTGAAGTCGTGGCCCGGGGTCACCTTGACCACGCCGGTACCGAATTCACGGTCCACGTACTCGTCGGCAATCACCGGAATCTTGCGGTCGGTCAGCGGCAGGTGCACGAACTTGCCGATCAGGTGCGCGTAGCGCTCGTCCTCGGGGTGCACCATCACGGCCGTGTCGCCCAGCATCGTCTCGGGACGGGTGGTCGCCACGGTCAGGTGGGTCAGGCCGCGCACGGCGTCCGGCTCGGCCAGCGGGTAGTGGATATGCCAGAGCGAGCCTTCTTCCTCGACGCTGTCCACTTCGAGGTCCGACACGGCGGTGCCCAGGACCGGGTCCCAGTTGACCAGGCGCTTGCCGCGATAGATCAGGCCCTGTTCGTACAGGCGCACGAAGACCTCGGTCACGGCCTGCGACATCTCGGGCGACATCGTGAAGTATTCGCGCGTCCAGTCGATCGATGCCCCCATGCGGCGCACCTGGCGCGTGATGGTGGAGCCCGATTCTTCCTTCCAGGCCCAGACCTTCTCGGTGAACTTCTCGCGGCCCAGGTCGTGGCGCGACACGCCTTGCGCTTCCAGCTGGCGCTCCACCACGATCTGCGTGGCGATCCCGGCGTGGTCGGTGCCCGGCACCCACAGCGTGTTGGCGCCCCGCATGCGCGCATGGCGGGCCAGGCCGTCCATGATCGTCTGGTTGAACGCGTGGCCCATGTGCAGCGTGCCGGTCACATTCGGCGGCGGCAGCTGGATGGCGAAATCGGGGCGGTTCGCATCGAAAGTGGGCTGGGCGATGCCGCGGCGCTCCCATTCGGGGCCCCATTTGGCCTCGATGGCGGCGGGTTCGAAGCTCTTGGCGAGGGACTGGTCTTCTGCGGTCATGCTCGGATGTCTTGGGATGCTTGGAATGCGGATCGGGGCTCGGACCGGCTCGCGGCGGGGCGGGCGGCGGCATTCGGCCGGGGAAAACGTCAAATTATAGGGGAGCCGGCGTACCGATGCGCATTTCCGGGCGTGGAGCAAGCACTCGGGCGCTGCCGCGCGGCGGATGCCGACAGGTCCGGACGGTGGCCGCCGGTATAATTGCCGCCTACTTTACCGGCCCCGATCCGATGTCCAGCCTGCTTGCCAATCTCAACGCCGAACAACACGCCGCCGTCACTTTGCCGGACGAACCGGCCCTGATCCTGGCTGGCGCGGGCAGCGGCAAGACCCGCGTGCTGACCACGCGCATCGCCTGGCTGATCCAGAACGGACGGGTTTCCCCGGCCGGCATCCTGGCCGTGACGTTCACGAACAAGGCCGCCAAGGAAATGCAGACGCGGCTGTCGTCGATGCTGCCGATCAACACGCGCGGCATGTGGATCGGCACGTTCCACGGCCTGTGCAACCGCATGCTCCGCGCGCACTTCCGCGACGCCGGGCTGCCCCAGACCTTTGCCATCCTGGATACCCAGGACCAGCTTTCCGCGCTCAAGCGGCTGCTCAAGCAGCTCAACGTCGACGACGAAAAGTACCCGGCCAAGAACCTCCAGTACTTCATCAACAACGCCAAGGAACAGGGCCTGCGCCCGGCCGACGTCGAAGCCAACGACGACTTCAACCGCCGGTTTGTCGACCTGTACGCCGCTTACGACGAGCAGTGCCAGCGCGAGGGTGTGGTCGATTTCGCCGAATTGCTGCTGCGCTGCTATGAACTGCTGCGCTACAACGACGCCATCCGCCAGCACTACCAGCACCGCTTCCGCCATGTGCTGGTGGACGAGTTCCAGGATACGAACGTGCTGCAGTACCGCTGGCTGAAGCTGCTGGCCGGCTACGGCACGGGCAGTGCCGCCGCGGTGTTCGCGGTGGGCGACGACGACCAGAGCATCTACGCGTTCCGGGGCGCCAACGTCGGCAACATGCGCGATTTCGAGCAGGAATTCCGCGTGCGGCACATGATCAAGCTGGAACAGAACTACCGGTCGCACGGGCATATCCTCGATAGCGCCAACCACCTGATCTCGCACAACGCGCGCCGGCTTGGCAAGAACCTGCGCACCGATGCGGGGCATGGCGAGCCGGTGCGCGTCTTCCAGGCCGGGTCTGATGGCCAGGAGGCATCGTGGATCGTTGAGGAAATCCGCGACCAGATCGCCCAGGGCATGACGCGGTCGGAAATCGCCATCCTGTACCGCAGCAACGCGCAGTCGCGCGTGATTGAACATGCACTTTTTTCTTCGGGCATCCCGTACCGCGTGTACGGCGGCCTGCGCTTCTTCGAGCGTGCCGAAGTCAAGCACGCCCTGGCGTACCTGCAACTGATCGAAAATCCGCGCAACGATGCGGCATTCGGCCGGGTGGTCAACTTCCCGACGCGTGGCATTGGCGCCAAGACGCTGGAAAACCTGCAGGATGCCGCGCGCCAGTACAACTGCTCGCTGGCCGAGGCGGTGGCCTATGTGCCCGGCAAGGGCGGCACGTCGCTGGCGGCCTTTCTGCGCCTGATCGAGCAGATGCGCGCCGAGACCAGCCGCATGACGCTGGCGCAGACCGTGGAGTACGTGACCAATACAAGCGGGCTGATCACGCACTACCAGGCCGAAAAGGAAGGCCAGGACCGCATCGAGAACTTGCAGGAACTGGTGACGGCCGCCCAGGCCTTCGTGGTGGAAGACGGCTACGGGCTCGACGCGCTGGCCCGCATGCTGCCCGCCAGCCGCGACGCCGCGCCGGCGCTGGCGCAGGGCGACCAGGAACTGCAGGTGCTGGACCCCGAACAACTGCCGGTGGTGATGACCCCGCTGGTCGCCTTCCTGACGCACGCGTCGCTGGAAGCGGGCGACAACCAGGCGCAGGCCGGCCAGGATGCGGTGCAGATGATGACCGTCCACGCGGCCAAGGGCCTTGAATTCAACGCCGTGTTCATCACCGGCCTGGAAGAAGGGTTGTTCCCGCACGAGAACAGCGCCATGGAAGCCGATGGGCTGGAGGAGGAGCGCCGCCTGATGTATGTGGCGATCACCCGGGCACGCCAGCGGCTGTACCTGTCGTTTGCCCAGAGCCGGGTCCTGCATGGCCAGATGCGCTACCACGTGCGCTCGCGCTTTTTCGAGGAACTGCCGGAACCCGCGCTGAAGTGGATCACGCCCCAGGGCCAGGCGTCATACGGCAACCATGGCGTCAGCCGGCAGGAGCGCGACAGCGCCTGGGGCCGTGACTGGTTCAAGCGTGCCGAAGACGTGCCGTACACCGGCAGCAAGGCCACCGGCGGCATGGATACGGGCAAGAACTACGCAGAGGAAAAACGCGCCGCGGCCACCGGTTTCCGGGTGGGACAGAATGTGTTCCACACGAAGTTCGGCGAGGGAAAGATCAAGGCGCTGGAGGGGGAAGGTGCCGATGCGCGCGCCAATATCGACTTCAAGCGGCACGGCGCCAAGTGGCTGGCGCTGGCGGTGGCAAAGCTGGACCCGATCGACTGAGGACGGCATGCACCCCGGTGCCTTGTGGGCAGCGGGGCGCAGTCGTGATCAGGCCTGCGGGGCGCTTTCCGCCGCCTCGCCGGGCGGCACGATATTGAAGCAGCCGCGATAGGTGGCGTAGAACGAGCAGTACAGGATCGCCAGCATCAGCAGGGAGTACGGCGTCACCAGGAACGACAGCACCTGCTGCGCGCCCAGTGCGGCGAAGACCGTTTCCAGAACCAGCGGCACGGCCACCAGCAGCACTGCGAACATCACGGCATACGTGAAGAACGCACCGCGATTGCGCCAGCAGGCGGTCCAGCTGAAGAACAGCGCCTTGACCGGCGGCACCTGGTGCCAGGCGGCCAGCAGCGGCGCGAACCAGAACATCATCGCCACCGGCGTGTACAGCACCGCGCCGATCATCAGCGCGAAATAGAGCTGGCGGATGGCATCGGCCGATGGCTCCTCGCCGCGCAGCACGATGGGCGCCACCGCGCCGATATCGACCACGGCCGTGGCGATCAGGCTCAGCGAAAACACCAGCACCGCATAGATGGCACCGAGCACCAGCAGGTGGCGCGTGGCCTGCTTGCCGTTGGTCCGGAATCCGGCCAGCAGGATGGTGGGCAGCACGCGCTTGTTCTGGATGACTTCACGGCAGGCCGTCATCACGCCAACAAACAGGCCGGGCGTGATGACCAGCAGGGCAATGATGCCGAACAGCGGCACGAAGATCGCCAGCTGGGCGGCAATCAGGTAGATGAACAGCAGCATCAGGAACGCCAGCGGGTTCTTGCGGAACAGCCAGATTCCCTGGCGCAGCCAGACGTAGCCTTCCTTGGCGGAAACTTCCAGTAGTTGCATGGCGAATCAGATCCAGGGGGGCGTCGCACCGGCGTCGATGCGGCGGCGCAGGATGCGTTCGAAGTGGGTCGGATCGTGCGGTTGGAGCATGTCGGCCTCGCGCGGCAGGTAGAAATCCCACAGGCGCGACACCCAGAAGCGCAGTGCGCCGGCCCGCAGCATGTCCCGCCAGTGCGCGGCTTCCACCGTTGTCAGCGGGCGGACTGCGTCATAGGCTCGCAGCATGGCCTGTGCCCGGGCTGGGTCGAGCACGCCTGTCGCCAGGTCGATGCACCAGTCATTGACGGTCACGGCCAGGTCGAACAGCCACTTGTCGTTGCCGGCAAAGTAGAAATCGAAGAAGCCGCCGAGCCGATGCCGGCCATCGGCCGTATCGAACAGCACGTTGTCGCGGAACAGGTCGCAATGGCACGGGCCACCCTGCAGCGCGGCGTAGTCGGCACTGCCGAAGAAGGCGGTCTGGTGGGCGATCTCGTCGGTCAGTAGCTGACGCTGGTCAGCGTCCAGGAATGGCGTGATCTCCGGCGCGGTCTGCTGCCACCAGGCCAGGCTGCGCAGGTTCGGCTGCTGGCGCGGATAATCCTGGCCGGCCAGGTGCATGCGAGCCAGCATGGTGCCGACTTCGGCACAGTGTTCGGCGGCAGGGGCCAGCTGCGACGCGCCTGGCAGACGCGTGACGATGGTGGCCGGCTTGCCCTTCAGCTCGCGCAGGATCTCGCCATCGCGCGCCGGCATAGGGGCCGGCACGCTGATGCCGTGGCGGGCCAGATGATCCATCAGGTGCAGGTAGTAGGGCAGCTGGTCGAAGCGCAGCCGCTCGAAGATGGTCAGCACGTACTCGCGCGTGACGCCATCCTGCTCCATGGTCAGAAAGAAGTTGCTGTTTTCGATGCCCGAGGCAATGCCGCGCAGCGCGCGCACTTCGCCAAGGTCGTAATCAAGCAGCCAGCGGGCGATCTCGTCCTGCGAGACCGTGGTAAATACGGCCATACTGTCAAATTGGTACGAAACGGGGGGACGGCGAACCGCAACCGCAAGGTTGCCACGTTCCGCCGCCGCGGCATTGCTGCCGGAGGGCCGGCGCGATCCTCGCCAGGCAAGCGGCGCCGGCGCGGATCGTGGGTGAGAAAGGCGTAAGACTATCAGGTCTGCCGGATCGATCCTCAGAACTGGTCGGAACCCAGACTCAGAACTTCAGGTTTACCGACGGCACGCGATTCACATCGTGGTCGCGAATCCGGGGCGAGCTGTCTTCAGGCTTGCTCATCTCGTACTTCGTGCCAAAACCGGATTGCACCTGGATTTCGGTGGCGCGCCCCTTGTCGCGGTATTCGGTGACCTGGGTGCCGTCGCGTTCGCGCAACTGGAAGCTCGGCTCGCGCGGCTGGTTCAGCTGGCTCTTCGCGGCGGGAGCAATCGGCTGGTTATTGATCTTGTTGAGTTCCTGCTGCGTCAGCGCATTGCTGGTTTCCTCTGCCAGCGCCGCCTGGGTGGCAGTCAGTGCCAGGACGGTGGCAGCGAGCGCGAGCAGATAGCCGTGGCGGCCGATGGCGGCATGCAGATCGGCCAGCCTGGCACCCGGTTGCGAAGGGGAAGTCATCTGAGGCTCCTGTGCGCGCGGGCAGATGGGCCCCGCGACGCGGAATAGGCCTGCACACAGCCGGCGGCGCCGGATGTGGCAGGTGGACAGGCTTCCATTCTAGCAATTCCTGCCGTTTCCGGGCCGCTCTCGTGGCCTTGCGTCCACCTGCCGGACCTCGTCGGCCGGCAGGTGGAAGTGGCGCGTAATGCCTTACAGATAGAACATTTCTTCCTTGGGCGGAATCGGGTTGTCGCCGCCACGCTTCTCGTAGTACTCGTACACGGCTTCGAGCACTTCCTGCGGTTCGTCGACGATCTTCATCAGGTCCAGGTCGTGTTCCGCGATCAGGCCCATCGGCAGCAACGTGAAGCGGAACCAGTCCAGCAGGCCCTTCCAGAACCGGCTGCCATACATCACCACCGGCACCGAGCGCGACTTGCCGGTCTGCACCAGCGTCAGCACCTCGGCCAGTTCGTCGAGCGTGCCGAAGCCGCCCGGCATGACGATGAACGCGTCGGAATTCTTCACGAACGTGACCTTGCGCGTGAAGAAATGGCGGAAACGCATGGCAATGTCCTGGTACGGATTGCCCTGCTGTTCGTGCGGCAGTTCGATGTTCAGGCCCACGCTGGCGGACTTGCCCGCGTGCGCGCCCTTGTTGGCCGCTTCCATGATGCCGGGGCCGCCGCCGGAGATCACCGCAAAGCCCGCGTCCGAGAAAAGCCGGGCGATTTCGATGGTCTTCTGGTAGTACGGCGAGTCCTCGCGCAGGCGCGCGCTGCCATAGATCGAGACGGCCGGGCGGATCTCCGAGAGGTACTCGGTGGCCTCGATGAACTCTGCCATAATCGTGAACATTTGCCACGAGGCGCGCGCCTTCTTGGCCGTCGCACGGTCTTCGTCGGCCAGCGCACGCAGGCTTGGAATCATCTTGCGCGGATTCGCGCGCGCTGCCGCCGCACGCGCGGCAGCTTCCTGTTCTTCGGGGTTCTTGCCGGCAGCCGCGGCATCGGCCTTGGCGGCGATGGCTGCGGCATGTGCCGAGGCCTTGCCGGGCGGCGGATTTACCGTGTTACCGGAAATGTCGGAAACATCCGTGTCGGCGAGGGGCGCTGAGTCCGCGCCGCCAATGGGGGCACCAGTCAATTTAGAGTCCATGGGAATGTCGGATAGTCCAAAAACACTCTTGCTCGTCGATGGGTCGAGCTATCTGTATCGCGCGTATCACGCGCTGCCGGACCTGAGGAATGGCGAAGGTCTGCCCACAGGGGCAATCTACGGCATGATCAACATGTTGCGCAAGCTGCGCAACGATTACCCGGCACAGTATATCGCCTGCGTATTCGACGCCAAGGGCAAGACGTTCCGGGATGATATGTACCCCGCATACAAGGAACATCGTCCGTCGATGCCCGAAGACCTGGCCCGGCAGATCGAGCCGATCCACGAGGCGGTGCGCGCGCTGGGCTGGCCGATCGTGGTGGTCGAAGGCGTGGAAGCCGACGACGTGATCGGCACGCTGGCCTGCCAGGCCACGCAGCAGGGCGTGCGTACCGTGGTATCCACGGGCGACAAGGACCTGGCGCAGCTGGTCAACGACAGCGTCACGCTGGTCAACACGATGAGCGGCGAAGTCCTGGACCCGCCGGGCGTGGTGAACAAGTTCGGCGTGCCGCCCGAGCGCATCGTCGACTACCTGTCGCTGATTGGCGATGCCGTGGACAACGTGCCCGGCGTGCCGAAGGTGGGCCCCAAGACCGCGGTGAAATGGCTGACCGAATACGGCACGCTCGACCAGATCATGGCCGGCGCCGACGGCATCAAGGGCGTGGTGGGCGAGAACCTGCGCAATACGCTGGACTGGCTGCCCCGTGCGCGTGAACTGGTCACCGTCAAGACCGACTGCGACCTCGGCAACGCCGTGGCCGACTTCCACGCACTGCATGACCTGGGCGAAGACAAGGACAAGCTGGTGGCGTTCTTCCAGCGCTACGGCTTCAAGACCTGGCTGCGCGAGGCCACCGGCGAGTCGCTGCCGAACGCGCGCGCCGCTGCGGCGCGTGCCGCGCCACAACCGGCGCAGGGCGGTCTGTTCGATGCCGCACCTGGCACCGCCGAGGATCAGCCGGCCGAAGACCTGCCGCCTGCCGAGATCCGCTACGAGACGGTGACGACCGAAGCCGCGCTCGATGCGTGGCTGCAGAAGCTTGTCGACGCGCCGCTGGTGGCGATCGATACGGAAACCACGTCGCTGGATCCGATGCTGGCAGAACTGGTGGGGATCTCGGTATCGGTGGAGCCGGGCGAGGCCGCCTACATCCCGGTGGCGCATCGCGGCCCGGACGTGGCCGGCCTGGAAAACCTCGGCCAGCTGTCGCGCGAATACGTGCTGGACAAGCTGCGCGCGTGGCTGGAAGACCCGTCGCGCCCGAAGCTGGGCCAGCATCTGAAGTACGACGCGCACGTGTTCATGAACCACGGCGTCACGTTGCGCGGCATCGCGCACGACACGATGCTGGAAAGCTACGTGCTGGCGTCGTACCGCAACCATGGCATGGACAGCCTGGCCGAACGCCTGCTGAGCCTGAAGACGATCACCTACGAAGAGGTCTGCGGCAAGGGCGCCAGCCAGATCGGCTTCGACCAGATCGACCTGCAGCGCGCCACCGATTACGCGGCCGAAGATGCCGACGTCACGCTGCGCCTGCATCGCAAGATGCTGCCGCAACTGGAGCGGGCCGAGGGCCTGAAGTACGTCTACGAAGGCATCGAGATCCCGGTGTCGGTGGTGCTGCAGAAGATCGAGCGCAACGGCGTGCTGATCGATGCCGGCAAGCTGGCCGCGCAGAGCGCCTCGCTGGGCCAGCGCATGCTGGAAGCCGAGCAGGCCGCGCACGAGGCCGCCGGCCAGCCCTTCAACCTGGGGTCGCCAAAGCAGATCGGCGAGATCCTGTTCACGCAGATGCAGTTGCCGGTGGTGAAGAAGACCGCCAGCGGCGCGCCGTCGACCGACGAAGAGGTGCTGCAGAAGCTGGCCGAGGACTACCCGCTGCCGAAGCTGCTGCTGGACTACCGGGGCCTGTCGAAGCTCAAGTCGACCTATACCGACAAGCTCCCGAAGATGGTCAACCCGAAGACCGGCCGCGTGCATACCAGCTACGGCCAGGCCACGGCGGTGACGGGCCGGCTGGCGTCGACCGATCCGAACCTGCAGAACATCCCGGTACGCACCGAGGAAGGCCGCCGTATCCGCGAAGCCTTTATCGCCGGGCCCGGCAATGTGATCGTGTCGGCCGACTACTCGCAGATCGAGCTGCGCATCATGGCGCATATCTCGGGCGACGATAACCTGCTGCGCGCGTTTGCCAATGGCGAGGACATCCACCGCGCCACGGCCAGCGAGATCTTCGCCGTGGAGCGCGAGGTCGTCACCAGCGAGCAGCGCCGCTACGCCAAGGTGATCAACTTCGGCCTGATCTACGGCATGAGCGCGTTCGGCCTGGCCAGCAACCTGGGCATCGAGCGCGAGGCGGCCAAGCACTATATCGACCGCTACTTCATGCGCTATCCGGGCGTGGCCAACTACATGGAGGAAACGCGCCAGAAGGCGCGCGAGCAGGGCTATGTGGAAACCGTGTTCGGCCGCCGCCTCTGGCTGCCGGACATCCGCGGCGGCAACGGCCCGCGCCGCCAGGCCGCCGAGCGTGCCGCCATCAATGCGCCGATGCAGGGCACGGCCGCCGACCTGATCAAGCTGTCAATGATTGCCGTGCAGGACTGGCTGGAGACGGACAGGCTGGGGTCGCGCCAGATCATGCAGGTGCACGATGAACTGGTGCTTGAAGTGCCGCAGGCCGAGTTCGACCTTGTGAAGACGAAGCTGCCCGAGCTGATGTGCTCGGTGGCGACGCTGAACGTGCCGCTGGTGGCCGAAGTGGGCAGCGGCGCGAACTGGGAAGAAGCGCACTAGCGAGCGCACTGGCGGCGCACCCCGGGGATCACTTCCCGGGGTGTCCGCCATCACAGTGCGGCGTGCCCCGGCAGGGCACAGATTGCCGCGTTGCCGCTGTCTCCCGCGCGATGCCGATGTATGCAAAGAAGTACTGTCTGAATCGACCCTGGAAGGCTTGCCAGCCGTGCTGCTCTGCAGCACACTGACATCAGACCAGCCGTTTCCTGCAGTACCCGCAGTACACAGAACATCGGCCTCGCGGTGCGAGACCACAACAGAAAGACGCCGCAGGGGCCTGCACCTGTTTTCAAATTGAAAACATCGGGTAGACCATGAGCAACGCACAAGGCAGAGAGGAAAGCGCCCCCACTCCTATCGACACTACCGCAGGTGGCACGCAAGTCAGCGTGGCACCGCGTCCTTCGAACCTCCCCCACCGGATCATCGTGGTCGGCGGCGGTGCCGGCGGGCTTGAACTCGTCACGCGGCTCGGCGACAAGCTGGGCAAGTCGCGACGCGCACAGGTGACGCTGGTCGACCGCATGCCCACGCACATCTGGAAGCCGCTGCTGCACGAAGTGGCTGCCGGCAGCATGGATCCGAACACCCACCAGCTTGAGTACGCCGCACAGGCGCGCTGGCACCACTTCGACTTCCAGCAGGGCGAACTGACTGGCATCGATCGCGCACGCAAGGTGGTCAACGTGGCGGCCTGCATGGACCAGGACGGCACCGAACTGCTGCCCGCGCGCGAACTGCCGTACGACACGCTGGTGCTTGCGATTGGCTGCATCACGCATTTCTTCAACGTGCCGGGCGCCGCCGAGCACGCCATCGCGCTCGATACCGTGGATCAGGCCGAACGCTTCCGCCGCAGGCTGATCGCGGCCTGCGTGCGCGCCCAGAACGGCAAGGGGCGCATCGGCACGGATGGCCGGCCGCAGGTGGACGTGGCGATCATCGGTGCCGGTGCCACGGGCGTGGAACTGTCCGCCGAACTGCGCAACACCGCGCACGTGCTCAATGCGTATGGACTGCACCAACTGGACCCGCGCCGCGATGTGCGGATCCATGTGATCGAGGCCGGCCCGCGCATCCTGCCGGCGCTGTCCGAGCGCGTGTCCGCCGAGACCACCAAGCTGCTGCGCAAGCTCGACGTCGACGTGTTCACGTCGGAGCGCGTGACCGAAGTGACCGGCGACGCGGTGCTGACAGCCAGCGGCAAGCGCATCGACGCGGACCTGACCGTGTGGGCGGCCGGCATCACCGCGCCGGGCGTGTTGCGCACGCTGGGCCTGCCGGTCAGCAAGATGGGACAGCTCGTGGTGGGCCCCACGCTGCAGACCGAGACCGATCCCGACGTCTTCGCATTCGGCGACTGCGCCGCGGCGCCGTGGCCCGAGAAGCAGACCACCGTGCCGCCGCGCGCGCAGGCCGCGCACCAGCAGGCCACGTTCCTGTACGACGCGCTGCGTGCCCGGCTCGATGGCAAGCCGCTGCCGAAGTTCGGTTTCAAGGACTTTGGCTCGCTGGTGTCGCTGGGGCACTTCAGCGCTGTGGGCAGCCTGATGGGCGGCCTGATCGGTGGATCGATGTTCATCGAAGGGCTGATGGCGCGCTTCATGTACACGTCGCTGTATCGCATGCACGTGCTGGCGCTGCATGGCGCGATCGGCATGGGACTCGACACGGTGACGCACTGGCTGCGCAGCAAGACCAGCCCGCGCGTGAAGCTGCATTGACCGCCGGGCGGGGAGAATAGGGGGGCGACCAGGCCCGATGGCCGGCGGCGCATGCCTGGGCGTGCGCTGGCGGCCATGTTTGCTTAGAATCGACGCCGCCGCGCTTGCGTCACATCTCGCCACGCGCGCGGCGCCCTCGATGCCACGGAGACCCCCATGCTGAAGCCCGAAGTCGAAAGCCTTGTTCCCGGTCAGTCGTTCGACCGCCGCAGTTTCGTCAAGACCGCGCTGGGCTCGGCCTTCGCGGCAGCCGTGCTGCCAGTGACGGCACAGACCATCAAGACCGATTTCAACGGCCTCACCGCCGGCGAAGTCACCGTGCCGTCGAACGGCTTCAACATGCCGGTCTATCGCGCCCAGCCCGAAGGCAAGAAGAACCTGCCGGTGGTGCTGGTGATCAGCGAGATTTTCGGCGTTCACGAGCATATCGCCGATATCTGTCGCCGTTTCGCCAAGCTGGGCTATCTGGCGATCGCCCCCGAACTGTTTGCACGCCAGGGCGACCCCAGCAGCTACGGCACGATCCAGGAACTGCAGGCCAACATCATCCAGAAGGTGCCCGATGCGCAGGTCATGGGCGACCTCGACGCCTGCGTGACCTGGGCCGCCGCGAATGGCGGCGACGTGAACCGCCTGGCGATCACCGGCTTCTGCTGGGGCGGGCGCATCACGTGGCTGTACACGGCGCACAGCAAGCGCGTCAAGGCGGGCGTGGCCTGGTACGGCCAGCTCGTGGGCCAGCCGAACGCGCTGAAGCCGAAGAACCCGGTCGATATCGTCGGCGAACTGCACGCCCCGGTGCTGGGTCTCTATGGCGGCAAGGACACCGGCATCACGCAGGAACATGTGTCCCAGATGAAGGCCGCGCTGGCCGAATCGGCGAACCCGAATGCCAAGGCATCGACCTTCGTGGTCTATCCGGAGGCCGGGCATGCGTTCCACGCCGACTACCGGTCCAGTTATGTGGAAGCGGCGGCCAAGGACGGCTGGCAGCGCTGCCTGGCCTGGTTCAAGCAGCATCACGTTGCCTGACCGGCCCCCCGGATTCGCTTCTGGATTAGCCCCAACGTCCGCGCGGGTGATTGCAAAGAACGCGCCGACGTACGTACAATGCGGACTTTCGCGTTTTTGCAACCATGTTGCGTTAGAGCGCGAGCGTAGTCAGTCGGCGACGACTGCCCGGTTGTCGGGCAGGGGCCGGTCCGGGAGTTCATCATCCATTCCACGCTTCTGTACATTCTGCTGGCGGCGACCATTTCGGGCGTCGGCAGCATCCTCGGCGCGGCGCTGCTGTCGCTGACGGTGGCCTCGCGCGTGGTGGAGCGCATGGTGAGCTTCTCGGTCGGGGTGCTGCTGGCTACCGCCTTGCTTCATTCGCTGCCGGAGGCTTTCGAATCGGGGGCCGATCCGCGTGCCTTGTTCGGCACCTTGCTGGCCGGGTTGCTGGGCTTCTTCCTGCTCGAAAAAATCTCGCTGCTGCGCCATTCCCATCACCACGAGGGCGACGGCCATCATCACCATCACGGCCATGACCGCGAGGAAGCCGGCCGCAGCGGCCTGACCATCCTGGTGGGCGACACGTTTCACAACTTCGCCGACGGCATCGTGATTGCCGCCGCGTTCCTGGCCGACCCGCATATCGGCCTGGTTACCGCACTGGCGATTGCCGCGCACGAAATTCCGCAGGAAGTGGGCGATTTCATCGTGCTGCTGAACGCGGGCTTCTCGAAGTCGCGCGCCTTTGCGTTCAACCTGCTGTCGAGCCTGGCCGCCATCCTGGGCGGCATCGTGGGCTACTTCCTGCTGGACCAGCTTACGGGCTGGATTCCTTACGTGCTGGTGATTGCGTCGAGCAGCTTCGTCTATATCGCCGTGAGCGACCTGATGCCGCAAATGCAGCGCAGGCCGCGGCTTAAGGAATCTGCGGTGCAGGTAGTGCTGGTGGCAGCTGGTATCGCGGCCATCGTCTTTATTACCAACGGCGTGCATGAACAGCACGCGCACCGCCACTCGAAGGCGAACACGGAAGCGGCGTCTAACTGACGCCGTTTTTTCGTATTTTTCTTAGGTTGCGCTGCCGGTTGCCACCGGGCGCTTCGGATCGGCGCACCATTCGCTCCACGATCCCGGGTATAGCGCCGCATCGGTCAGCCCGGCCACTTCCATCGCCAGCAGGTTGTGGCAGGCGGTCACGCCCGAGCCGCACTGCATGACCGTCTCGGTGGCCGCCTTGCCGCCGAAGACCTGGCCGAATTCCGCGCGCAGTTGATCGGCCGGCTTGAAGCGGCCATCCGCGGCCAGGTTGTCCTTGAAGAAGCGATTGGCGGCGCCGGGGATGTGGCCGCCCACGGGGTCGAGCGTTTCGTTTTCGCCGCGGAAGCGGTCGGCCGCCCGTGCATCGACGACCAGCAGCGCCGGCTGGGTCAGGTTCTCCATCAGCGCCGGGGCATCGACGGTACGCACCAGCGACGCGTGGCGTGTCAGGTTGCCAGGGGCCTCCGGGTCGGGCGTGACGCCCGGTTCCAGTGGCAGGCCAGCTGCCAGCCAGGCTGCCTTGCCGCCGTCGAGCACGGCCACGGCCCCGTGGCCCACCCAGCGCGCCAGCCACCAGAGCCGCGCGGCATACATGCTGCCCTGCGCGTCATAGGCGACGATCAGCGTGTCGTCGTCAACACCGAGCGCGCGCAGCCGCGCCACAAACAGGTCGGCATCGGGCAGCGGATGACGGCCATTGAAGCCGGTCTTCGGGCCGGACAGCTCATTGTCCAGATGCAGGTAGAACGCGCCTGGCACATGGTCCTGCTGGTACATCTCGCGGCCGGCGGCGGGGTTGGTCAGGTCGAACGAGCAATCGATGATGACAACGTGCTGCTTGCCCGCGGCGCGCAGCTGGTTCAGTTCGATGGCGGAAATCAGCGGTGATGGCATGAAGAACCTGTCTCGCGTTGAGTGGGAAGTCGATGCCAATGCTACACCGCCGCATGCGCGCGCGTTACACCTCGGGATGCACCTCGGCCTCGGGCGACTTGACCGGCGTGGCCGGCGTGGGGTGCTTGTCGGTGTCGCGGGCGCGCGTGAGCGTGGTGGCGATGCCGCTGGCGATGATCAGTGCCATGCCCAGCCACGAGATCCAGTTCAGCTTGTCGTCCCAGACCAGGGTGCCCCACAGGCTCGAGAACACGATGCCCGCGTACTGCAGGTTGGCCGTCAGCAGCGTATTGCCGCGCTTGTAGGCGCGCGTCATCGATGTCTGGCCCAGCGTGGCCAGGATGCCAATGGCCAGCAGCAGCCCGGCGCCGTGCCAGGTGTGGTGGCTGACGCCGGTGAACAGCATCCAGACCAGGCCGCAGACCAGGCCCACGGCCGAGAAATAGAACACGATGCGGCCTTCGGGCTCGCCCAGCTGGCCCAGCTGGCGCACTTCCACATAGGCCAGCGCCGTGAACACGCCGGACACCAGGCCGATCATGCCGCCGGCGAGCTGGTCCTTGCCCACGGAAGGCTGCAGCAGGCAGATCACCCCCGCGAACGACAGCAGGATGGCGCCAATCAGCTTCTTGTCGGTGCCCCCGCGCGTGCCGGCCAGTACCGCGCCCGCGCCCAGGATCAGCGCGATCCAGACCGGCGACATGTAGTTCAGCGTCATGGCCGTTGCCAGCGGCAGCAGCGTGATCGACGTGAACCAGAGCAGCAGGGCGGTCACGCCGAAGATGCTGCGCTTGATGTGCGTGACCATGTGCGGCGTGCGCACCGACGTGCCCTGCGACGACAGCAGGATCCACATGATCGTCACGCCGATCAGGCTGCGGTAGAAGACGATCTCGCCCGTGGTGTAGAGCTCGGATGCCAGCTTGACTCCCACCCCCATCAACGAAAATGCGAAGGCGGCAAACAACATCCAGAGCGATTGCATGGCAAAACCGGGCGAAAGAAGGCGTGGAGGGAGGGGGGCAAAAATCGTTGATAAGGCAACGATTAAGTCAGCGATTCTATCAGTGCGCCGACCGCCGCTCCAATGCAAAACGGACCGTTTTCACGGTCCGTTTCGTGTTGTCCACAGTTTTGCGGGCGATCACCGCTCCTGCTTGCGAACGATCAGCGCTTGCTGTAATCCATCGCGCGCCGGTACCACTCGTGAAAGTGCTGCATGCCGTCTTCCATCGGCGACTGGTACGGGCCGGTCTCGCTGATGCCGCGCTTCATCAGGGCCAGGCGGCCGGCGTCCATGCGTTCGGCGATCTCGTCGTCCTCGATGCACGTTTCCATATAGGCGGCGCGCTCGGCCTCGACGAACTCGCGCTCGAACAGCACGATTTCCTCGGGGTAGTAGAACTCCACGACATTGCGGGTCTTGCGCGGCCCCATCGGGTGCAGCGTCGAGATGCACAGCACGTTCGGATACCACTCCACCATGATGTTGGGGTAGTAGGTCAGCCAGATTGCGCCATGCTTGGGCAGCTTGCCGTTGTTGAAGCGCAACACCTCGTCATGCCACTTCTGGTACGTCTGGCTGCCCGGGCGCTCCAGGCCCTTGTGCAGGCCCACGGTCTGCACGCTGTACTGCTCGCCGAACTCCCACTTCAGGTCGTCGCACGACACGAAGCTGCCCAGGCCCGGGTGGAACGGCACGACGTGGTAATCCTCCAGATAGACCTCGATAAAGGTCTTCCAGTTGTAGTCGCACTCGTGCACTTCCACGTGGTCGAGCATGTAGCCGTCGAAGTTCAGGTCTTCGGCCACGCCCATGCGGGCCAGGTCGGCGCGCACGTCGCGCTCGCCTTCGAACAGCATGCCGTTCCAGTTCTGCAGCGGCGAGCGGTTCAGGCGCACGCATGGTTGTTCCGCGAAATGCGGCGCACCCATCAGTTCGCCCTGCAGGTCGTAGGTCCAGCGGTGCAGCGGGCAGACGATGTTCCTGGCGTTGCCGCGGCCGTTCATCATGATGGCCTGGCGGTGGCGGCAGACGTTGGACAGCAGTTCGATGCCGTCCGGGTTGCGCACCAGTACGCGGCCTTCGTCTTCGGCGGCCAGCGTCTGGAAGTCGCCGGATTCCGGCACCATCAGCGCATGGCCGACGTAGCCCGGGCCCTTCTTGAACAGCAGTTCGAGTTCTTGTTGATGCAGCGCCTCGTCAAAATAGACGTCGACGGGCAACTGCGAATCAGCCGGCGCAAGCTTGAGCGCGGTGCTGAGATTGGACATTATCCCCACTCCCTATGAACAGGCGAAAGCAGTGAACAACCCAACCATCGAAAAATGAATCGATTTGGGAAACCGTGTCAGACGATCGGGATCCGTGCCGGTTCCCTTCCGGCCCGACCAGTTTGGCGGGCGGAAAAGTGCGTCCTGGACGCAACGGTCGGAACTCGCTGACGAGCCGGGGATTGTACCCGAGGCCAAAAATTAAGGGACTGATTTTTTTGGGTTTTTAGCGAAAAAGTCGACCCGGGTCGTCACGGAGGTGCCCCTTCGGGCGCATTCCGAAAGACGACCCGGGCGCACACGTCACTTCCCTGTCAAACGGGGGTGCTAAGTGCGCGATCCGCCCGCCCGGTATCCATCAAGTGGATAAGACTGTTCTGCGGCCCGACCGCGGATTGGCGTAAAATCGCGAATTCCCCTGAACAAGGCCTGACATGCCAAGAACGACGACCGCCCCGGTCCAGCCTGAAGACCAGCCGGCCGCCAGCGCGCCGCCGGCTTCCTATGAGGCCGCAATGGCCGAGCTGGAAACCCTGGTGGCGAGCATGGAAAGCGGCGAATTGCCGCTGGAAGCGTCTCTGGCCGCGTACCGTCGCGGCGCGGAGCTCGTCCGTTTTTGCCAGCAGAGCCTGGAGCGGGTGGCCCAGCAGGTCAAGGTTCTGGAAGGCGATGCCCTGAAGCCCCTGGCCGGCGAGCCACGTTCCGATAACAACAGCGCAGATTTCGAATGAGCGATTTCGCTACCTGGATGCGGGCGCAAGGCGCCCGGACCGAGGCCGCCCTGGACGCCGCACTGCCGTCCACGGACACAATTCCACACACCTTGCACGAGGCCATGCGCTATGCTGTCCTCGGCGGTGGCAAGCGGGTACGCCCGCTGCTGGTTCATGCCGCTGGGGAGGTGGCGGGTGCATCACCCGAGGCCTGCGATGCCGCAGCATGTGCCGTCGAGATGATCCACGCCTATTCGCTGGTTCACGACGACATGCCCTGCATGGACGACGACGACCTGCGCCGCGGCCGGCCTACGGTCCACAAGGCCTACGACGAGGCCACGGCGCTGCTGGTGGGCGATGCCCTGCAGACGCAGGCGTTCATCGCGCTGGCCCAGGTGCCGGTGCTGGGCGCCGAGGCGCGCCTGAAGCTGGTGGCCGAACTGGCCATGGCGTCGGGTTCGGTGGGCATGTGCGGCGGCCAGGCCATCGACCTGCAGAACGTGGGCCTGGCGATGACCCGCGACGCGCTGGAAGGCATGCACCGCATGAAGACCGGTGCCCTGCTGCGTGCCAGCGTGCGCATGGGAGCGTTGTGCGGAAACATCGATCCGGCCGGTCTGGTGGCGCTTGACCAATATGCGGCGGCCGTGGGATTGGCATTCCAGGTGGTCGACGATATTCTCGACGTCACAGCAGATACGGCAACGCTCGGCAAGACCGCCGGGAAGGATGCCGCCAACGACAAGCCGACCTATGTGTCGCTGCTTGGTCTGGATGCCGCACGCGAGCTGGCTGGCCAGCTTCGCACCGACGCCCACGAGGCGCTGGCGGGATTCGGCGCACGCGCCGGCAGGCTGGCCGAACTGGCCGACCTGATCGTGCTGCGCTCAAACTGAACTGAAAAGCCGGACACACAGAATCCGGCGGCCGAACGGACATCATGACCTACACGCTGCTCAACAACATCGACGACCCCGCGGACCTGCGCAAGCTGGACCGTCGCCAGCTCGGCACGCTTGCCGACGAACTTCGCGCCTACGTGCTGGAATCGGTCTCGCAAACCGGCGGTCACCTGTCGTCCAATCTTGGCACGGTGGAGCTGACCATCGCGCTGCACTACGTGTTCGACACGCCCAGCGACCGCATCGTCTGGGACGTGGGTCACCAGAGCTACCCCCACAAGATCCTGACCGGCCGCCGCGACCGCATGTCGACGCTGCGCCAGTACGGTGGTATCTCCGGCTTCCCGCGTCGCTCGGAAAGCGAATACGACACCTTCGGCACGGCCCACTCGTCGACCTCGATCTCGGCCGCGCTGGGCATGGCCCTGGGCGCCCGCACGATGGGCCACAAGCGCGTGGGCATCGCCGTGATCGGCGACGGCGCGATGACCGCCGGCATGGCCTTCGAGGCCATGAACAATGCAGGCGTGTACAAGGACCTGCCGATGCTGGTGGTGCTGAACGACAACGACATGTCGATCTCGCCGCCGGTGGGCATGCTCAACAAGCATCTGGCCCGCCTGCTGTCGGGCCAGTTCTACGCGGCCACCAAGAAGGGCATCGAAAAGGTGCTGTCGGTGGCCCCGCCGGTGCTCGAATTCGCCAAGCGCCTGGAAGAACATGCCAAGGGCATGGTCGTGCCGGCCACGCTGTTCGAGGAGTTCGGTTTCGACTACATCGGCCCGATCGACGGCCATGACCTGGAATCGCTGGTGCCGACGCTGCAGAACATCCGCCAGCGTGCCCTGGAAGGCCACGGCCCGCAGTTCCTGCACGTGGTGACCAAGAAGGGCCAGGGCTACAAGCTGGCCGAGGCCGACCCGATCCTGTACCACGGCCCGGGCAAGTTCAATCCGGCCGAAGGCATCCGTCCGTCGGCCAAGCCGTCGCGCAAGACGTACACGCAGGTGTTCGGCGAATGGCTGTGCGACATGGCCGCTGCCGACAAGCGCCTGATCGGCGTGACGCCGGCCATGCGCGAAGGCTCGGGCATGGTGGAGTTCGAGAAGCGCTTCCCGGATCGCTACTACGACGTGGGCATTGCCGAGCAGCACGCCGTGACGTTTGCCGGCGGCCTGGCCTGCGAGGGCCTGAAGCCGGTCGTGGCGATCTATTCGACGTTCCTGCAGCGCGGCTATGACCAGCTGATTCACGACGTGGCGCTGCAGAACCTGCCGGTGGTGTTCGCGCTGGACCGCGCTGGCCTGGTGGGCGCTGACGGCGCCACGCACGCCGGTGCGTACGACATTCCGTTCCTGCGCTGCATCCCGAACATGATGGTGATGACGCCGGCCGACGAGCAGGAATGCCGCCAGCTGCTGACCACCGCGTTCCAGCAGGATTGCCCGACCGCCGTGCGTTACCCGCGTGGCGCCGGCGTGGGCGTTGCCACCGAGGCCGCGCTGACGGCCCTGCCGGTTGGCAAGGGCGAGATCCGCCGCGAAGGCCAGGCCCGTGCCGGCCAGCGCGTGGCGATCCTGGCATTCGGTTCGATGCTGCATCCGTCGCTGGCGGCTGCCGAATCGCTCGATGCCACGGTGGCCAACATGCGTTTCGTGAAGCCGCTGGACGCCGAACTGGTCAAGCAACTGGCCGCGAACCACGACTACCTGGTGACGGTGGAAGAGGGCGCGACGATGGGCGGTGCCGGCAGTGCGGTGCTCGAAGCGCTGGCCGAGGCTGGCGTCGAGATCCCGACGCTCGTGCTGGGCCTGCCCGACAAGTTCGTCGACCATGGCGATCCGGCCTTCCTGCTGTCGCAGTGCGGCCTGGACGCCGCCGGCATCGAGCGTTCGGTGCGCGAGCGCTTCAAGCTGGCCGAGCAACCGGTGAAGGTGGCGACGCGCGTCGCCTGACCGCCTGCCACCTGCACGCTGTATGCCGAACCGGCGCGGATTATCCGCGCCGGTTTTGTTTTGGCTGTCAGCCAATGGCAGGAAGCTGCATTGGGCGGTCATTATCCGCATGAAATACGCGGATTTAGTCATGGACGCGGCAGCACCTTCCAATATTGCGTAGAATCGCCATTCCCATTTTGTGTTCGCAACTGCGGGCCGGCGCCCCCCTGGTTTTCTGTCCGGACCCGTCGTTTCACACTCGTTGCGCGGCGTGGAGAAATCCTGCGAAAACGCCGCGACCGTAAGGATGGCCGTCATCCCCTGGCGCCGTCCTGGAGGAAACCGTAGATGAATGACATCAATCCCGCCTTTGTCATGCCCGACGTGCAATCGAGCGTCGATACCCGCCAGATCGTGATCCAGCGCGTGGGCGTGAAGGGCATGCGATATCCGCTGACACTGAAGACGCCGGCTGGCGACATCGGCACCGTTGGCACGTTCAACCTGGACGTGCGTCTGCCGGCCGACCAGAAGGGCACGCATATGTCGCGCTTCGTGGCGCTGCTGGAAGACAACCGTGCGCCGCTGGACCTGGCCGGGTTCCGTGCGCTGCTCGACGACATGCTCGTGCGCCTGGAGGCCGATGCCGGTCGCATCGAGGTCAAGTTCCCGTACTTCATCAGCAAGACCGCGCCGGTGTCGGGCGTGCAGTCGCTGCTGGATTACGAAGTGACGCTGGCCGGCGAGAAGCGCGACGGCCATACGCGCCTGTTCCTGACGGCGCTGGTGCCGGTAACGAGCCTGTGCCCGTGCTCGAAGAAGATCTCGCAGTACGGCGCGCATAACCAGCGCTCGCATATCACCATGCAGGTGGAACTGGCAGGCGACCTGGACGTGGAAACGCTTGTGCGCATGGCCGAGGAAGAGGCGTCGTGCGAACTGTGGGGCCTGCTCAAGCGTCCCGACGAGAAGTTCGTGACCGAGCGCGCCTACGAAAATCCGAAGTTCGTCGAAGACCTGGTGCGTGACATCGCCATGCGCCTGAATGCCGATGCGCGGATCGTGGCCTACACGCTCGAAGCCGAGAACTTCGAGTCGATCCACAATCACAGCGCCTACGCGGTGATCGAACGCGACAAGCGCGTCGCGTAAGGCGCCGCTTTGCGCGGGCCCGCCTCTACCCTGCCCGGGAGAGGCGGGTACCCCGCCATCAAACCAACGTCACCGCCGGCACGCCTGCTGCCACCTCCACCACCTGGACACTCGCCGTTGCCGGCTGCGCCGGGGCCGTGCCATCCACCAGCGGCTTGAGCTTGTGGAAGCTGCAGCGCAGCTTTGCCGCCGTCAGCGTCACCACCGCATAGCCCTGCGCGTCGGTATTCACATACTTGAGCCACGGATTGAACGTCGTCAGCGTGCTGTTGAACGTGTTCACCATCGCGCCGTTGCCATCGGTGGTGTAGACCAGTGCCTTGGCCGCGGCAAAGGCCGGGTCGCTGTCCACCACGCTCTTGAAATAGCTCTGGAACGAATTGCTCGACAGCCCTGCGGTGACCAGGTCGACCATCACCGGTGCAGGCGTGGTGGCATCGTAGTCGTCCATCACCGGGCCGGCGAAGAACGCGTGGATGTCACCCGTCAGCGCCACCACGTTGCCGATATTCTGCGATTTCAGATACGCCATCATCGCCTTGCGTTCGGCGTTGTAGCCGTCCCACTGGTCGGCGTTCAGGACGAACTGGTCGATCAACATCTGCGGCGGCAGCGCGGCGGTCAGTCCGCCGATGACCGCGCTGATCTGCAAGGCGACCGCGCCGGCTGCCGTCAGCACGGCGCTCAGGTTGGCAAAGGCCGGGGCGGCATAGGTGCCGTTGGCCTTCGCGATCGTCAGATCCATCGCAATTACGCCAATTACCGTGTTCTGGTCCAGCGTCAGCGACGGCAGCGCGCCGATCACGATGGGGGCCATCAGCGATCCCACTGCCACGGCGCCATCGATCTGCATGCGCAGCAGCGATACCTCGTTGCCCCACAGCTTCCACGTGGTGCTGGCGTTGCGCATTTGCTGCTGCCACCAGCCGCGCTGCGTGTCGCCCAGGATCGATACCGGCGTCAGCGCGCCACCCGCGCCGGTCATCTTGAGGGCCTCGGTGCTGGCAAGGGTGCTCTTCGGCACGAAGTACCGGCTGCCGATTTCGCTGCCGGCGGCTTGTTCCGGAATCACGTGGTCGGCCCGGTACAGGCGCTCGTCGGTCATGACCAGCGTAGCCAGATCGCCAAAAGTGAATGAGCGGTAGATCTGGATGTTGTGGAAAGACGTATCGGCCTGGTCAAAGCTGACATCGGCCGGCATGAATTCGAACCAGGCCTGATTGGCCGCGCGGCGGCGCGCAGTACGCGGCTCGGCATCGTCGGTGGCCGTGTAGGTCTGGTGGTCCTGCCAGCAGTCATCAGAAAATTCGTGATCGTCCCAGATGCCGATGACCGGAAAGCGCGCGTGCAGCGCCTGCAGGCGCGGATCGCTGCGGTACGACTTGTAGAGGTAGCGGTAGTCGTCGATGGTGGTCGCGTAGGTCCCGTCGGCGGTGGCCGTGCCGTTGGGCAGGGTCAGCTTTGCATGACGGCTCTCCACCTTGCCGGTCTGGAACGCGGCGCCCACGGTCTCGTAGATGTAGTCGCCCATATGGACCACGAAATCCAGGTCCTGGTTGACCAGTTCCTCCATGCCGGCCCAGTGGTTCACGCTCCAGTCCTGGCACGTGATGAACGCGAACTTCAGCTGCGACAGCGGCGTGCCGGCGGCCGGCGCGGTCCTGGTGCGGCCCACCGGGCTGGTCTGGCTGCCGACGATGAACCGGTAGTAGTAGGTGGTGCCGGCTGACAGCCCTGTCACCTTGTTGCGCAGCGTGTAGTCCCAGTCCGGCAGGGCGGACAGCGTGCTGTTCACGACCAGCGTACCGAAGTCTGGCTGCGCCGAGACCTGCAGTTGCACGCTCACGGCCTTGCCGCCATTGCTGCCGTTGACGCGCGTCCACAGCATGACGCTGTCGGGCTTGGGGTCGCCCGATGCCACGCCCTGCTGGAACGTGAAAGTGTTGCCGGGATCGGTGGCGGGCGGGGTGGCAGGGGTGGTCGGGGTGGTCGAGGGGTTGTCGTCGCCACCGCAGCCGGCCAGGCCCGTGGTGGCCACCGTGACGGTGACGAAACTTCCCCATTTCAGAAACTGGCGGCGATCCATTGCGTTCCCTCGTTCTTTTCAGATGTGATGTGGAGAACGCAAATTGTTCGGCGGCGTTGTGACCGCCTTGTGTCGGGATGTGACCCCGATTAGAGCTTTTCTACGAAGGCTGGGCGCCAGCCGGGTCCGGCAGGCGGATATCGGACAAGTCCCAGCGCGGCGTCACGCCGTAGTCGTAGCCATGGCGCGCCAGCTGGGGCGCGGCCTGCAGGCGCATGGCGCCGGCAAAGGCGATCATCGCCCCGTTGTCGGTGCAGAAGGCCAGGTCGGGGTAGTACACGTCCACCTTGCGCCGGCGGCCCATCTCGTCGAGCCGTTCGCGCAACTGCCGGTTTGCGCCGACACCGCCAGCCACCACCAGCCGCTTGTGGCCCGTCTGCTTGAGCGCGTTGAACGACTTCGCGGCCAGCACGTCGACGATGGCATCGACGAACGACCGCGCCAGGTTGGCACGGTCCTGCTCGCACGCATTGCCGAGCTTGCGCGTCTGCGTCAGCACGGCGGTCTTGAGCCCCGCGAACGAGAAATCGAGATTGCCCGAATGGAGCATCGGCCGTGGCAGATCGAACGCGCCGGGATTGCCGAATTCGGCCAGCCGCGATACCTCGGGGCCGCCCGGGTAACCCAGGCCCAGCAACTTGGCGGTCTTGTCGAAGGCTTCGCCGGCGGCATCGTCCAGCGTTTCGCCCAGCAGCGTGTAGTCGCCAATGCCTTTGACTTCCATCAGCTGGGTATGGCCGCCGGACACCAGCAGCGCCACGAACGGGAACGGCGGCGGGGCGTCGGTCAGCAGCGGCGAGAGCAGATGGCCTTCCAGATGGTGGACGCCCACCATCGGAACATCCAGCGCAAAGCCCAGCGCATTGGCCACCGATGCGCCCACCAGCAGCGCGCCAGCCAGACCGGGGCCCTGGGTATAGGCGATGGCGTCGATGTCCTCGCGCTTGCGGCCGGCGTCGTCCAGCACCTGCTGCAACAGCGGCAGCACGCGGCGGATATGGTCGCGCGATGCCAGTTCGGGCACTACGCCGCCATATTCGCGATGCATGGCAATCTGCGAGTGCAGTGCGTGCGAAAGCAGACCGGCCCCGGTGTCATAGAGGGCCAGCCCGGTTTCGTCGCAGGAGGATTCGATACCGAGGACAAGCATGGGAATTCTGGTGCGGCCGGACGGGTTCGGGCTGCAACTGCAGCGATCTTGCCGGCAAAAACGGAAGGCCAGCAGGGTAGCACACCCTGCCCCGGTGCGCTCGGGCGCCTGTCATTCGCTACAATCGCGGCTTCTTGAAAGGGCGACATGACACAAGGCAGGAAAGACCGGTTCGACGTGGCGGTGCTGGGCGCGGGTGCGGCCGGCATGATGTGTGCCGCCGTGGCCGGCCAGCGCGGCGCAAGCGTGGTGCTGATCGACCATGCCACGCGGCTGGCCGAGAAGATCCGCATCTCGGGCGGCGGCCGCTGCAATTTCACGAACCTGCAGGCCGGCCCGGCCAACTACTTGTCGACGAACCCGCATTTCTGCCGGTCTGCGCTGGCCCGCTATACGCCGCAGGATTTCCTGGGCCTGCTGCGCCGCTACGACATCGGCTGGCACGAAAAGCATCGCGGCCAGCTGTTCTGCAATAACAGCGCCGAAGACATCATCAACCTGCTGCGTACCGAATGTGATGCGGGAGGCCTACATTGGCAGACCGGCTGCACGATCGACGAGATCCGCAAGGAAGGCGATGACTACCTGCTGCTGACCAGGCAGGGCATTGTGCGCGCCGGGGCGGTGGTGGTCGCCACGGGCGGGCTGTCGATCCCGAAGATTGGCGCCACGGATTTCGGTTACCGCATCGCGCGCCAGTTCGGGCTCAAGATCGTGGAAACCCGCCCGGCGCTGGTGCCGCTGACTTTCGACGGTCAGGCCTGGCAGCCATTCGTGCCGCTGGCCGGGGTGTCGATGGAAATCGATATCGCCACCGGCAGCGGCAAGACGGCCGGTGCATTCAAGGAAGACCTGCTCTGGACGCACCGTGGCCTGTCAGGCCCGGCCGTGCTGCAGATTTCCAGCTACTGGCGGCCCGGCACCCCGATCGAGATCGACCTCTTCGACGGCGAGGACGCCACGGACTGGCTGATCGGCCACAAGAAGGGTGGGCGCAAGCATCTGGACAATCTGCTGGCCGAGCGCCTGCCATCTCGACTGGCCGATGCCTGGTGCGCCGCCGTGGGTCTGCAGGGTGCGCAGGCGGTGGCCGACATGCCGGACAAGGCGCTGCGCCAGCTGGGCGAGACGCTCAACCGCTGGCGCCTGGTGCCGTCGGGGACCGAGGGCTACAAGAAGGCCGAGGTCACGCTCGGTGGCGTGGACACCCGGGGGCTGTCGTCGACGACGATGATGGCACGTGATGTCGACGGCCTGTACTTCATTGGCGAAGTGGTGGACGTGACCGGCTGGCTGGGCGGCTACAACTTCCAGTGGGCCTGGGCGTCGGCCGTGGCGGCGGGCGAGGCCGCCGCCGAGGCGGCGCGCGGCGTTTCCGGATAAGTGGCGCCAATGCAGTGGCGCAGGCCATGCGATACAATCGGCGCTCTCGCACATGACCGGTGAGGCGCTTCGTTCCCTTTTGACCGACGCTTCGCTTCGGCAAGAAACCCGCTACGGGCCATGGCTCCGGCGGGTTTTTGCGTTATGGTCCCAGTTGCCACCCATTTTTTCGGAAGATTGCCATGTCCTTGAAAGCCCGCATTACTGACGACATGAAGGCCGCCATGCGCGCCCGCGAAACCGAGCGCCTCGGCACGATCCGCCTGCTGCAGGCCGCCATCAAGCAGCGTGAGGTGGATGAGCGCGTGGAACTGGATGACGCCGCCGTGACCGCCGTCATCGACAAGATGATCAAGCAGCGCAAGGACTCGATCAGCCAGTTCGAGCAGGCCGGCCGCGATGATCTGGTGGCCAAGGAAAAGGCCGAGGTCGACGTGCTGGTGGCCTACATGCCCGCGCAGCTGTCGGAAGCCGAAGTGGCCGCCGAGGTGCAGAAGGCCGTGACCGAAGCCGGCGCCACGGGCCCGCAGGACATGGGCAAGGTCATGGGCCTGGTGAAAGCCCGTCTGGCTGGCCGTGCCGACATGACGGCCGTGTCGGGCCTGGTCAAGGCTGCCCTGGCGCCGAAATAATTGACAGTTGCGTCAGATATAAGCAGGATTATTAGTTGCGAAGCACGGAGTTGGCGTCCGGTTGAGGGGGCTTGGCGCTCAATGTCGGCAAAGGGCGGCGTTCCGTTGCGGCTGCACTACAATGATTCGATAGCTGCCGGGCGACGTTCCGGTCACGCATTCCAGAAAAATGGCCGCCGGCGCGTCCGGCACGCCTTGGCATCAGGACGGTCAGTCGGGTGATTCCGCAATCCTTCATTCAGGACCTGCTCAACCGCGTGGACATTGTCGACGTGGTGGGCAAGTACGTGCAGTTGAAGAAGGGCGGGGCCAATTTCATGGGCCTGTGCCCGTTCCACAACGAAAAATCCCCGTCGTTTACGGTATCCCCGACCAAGCAGTTCTATCACTGCTTCGGCTGCGGTGCCCACGGGTCCGCCATCGGCTTCCTCATGGAGTACTCGGGCCAGTCCTACCCCGACGCGGTGCGCGAACTGGCGCAATCGGTGGGTTTGTCCGTCCCCGAAGAGCGCAACAGCCTGCCACCCGCCCAGCGCGCGGAGCAGCAGGCCCGTTCGGTGGCGCTGAGCGACGCCATGTCGCGGGCCACGGACTTCTACAAGAAACAGCTACGCGGGGCGCCCCAGGCCATCCAGTACCTGAAGGGTCGCGGGCTGACCGGCGAGATCGCGGTACGGTTCGGCCTCGGCTACGCGCCTGACGACTGGCAGGGCCTTGAAGCCGTATTCGGCACCTACCGCGACGATGCGACGGCTGCGCCACTTGTGGAGAACGGCCTGTTGATCGAGTCGCAGGACAAGCGCGATGCCGATGGCAAGCCGCGCCGCTACGACCGGTTTCGCGACCGGATCATGTTCCCGATCCGCAATACCAAGGGCAATGTGATTGGCTTCGGCGGCCGGGTGATGGGCCAAGGCGAGCCAAAATACCTGAATTCCCCCGAAACGCCGCTCTTCAGCAAGGGAACGGAGCTCTACGGCCTGTTCGAGGCGCGTCATGCCATTCGCGAGAATGGCTACGTGCTGGTGGTGGAGGGATATATGGACGTGGTGGCGCTGGCGCAGCTTGGCTTTGCCAATGCCGTCGCCACGCTGGGCACGGCCTGCACGGCGGTGCACGTGCAGAAGCTGCTGCGCCAGACCGACGCCGTGGTGTTCTCGTTCGACGGCGATGCCGCAGGCCGCCGCGCCGCGCGCCGTGCGCTGGAGGCCTGCCTGCCGCACGTGGCCGACAACAAGACCATCCGCTTCCTGTTTCTGCCCGCCGAGCACGATCCCGACAGCTATGTGCGGGAAGAGGGCACCGACGCGTTTGCGCGCCAGGTGCAGAATGCGATGCCGCTGTCGCGTTTCCTGCTCCAGATCGTCACGGAAGAGCAGGACCTGCGCCAGCCCGAGGGACGCGCCCGCGCCCAGTTCGAGGCAAAGCCGCTGCTTCAGGCCATGCCGGCCGGCGGCCTGCGGCTACAGATTGTGCGCGAACTTGCCGATGCTACCGGTACGACGCCTGCCGAAATCGAGGCAGTGTGCGGGCTGGGCAGCGATTCGTCGCGCGTGGGCCGTTTCTCGCAACCACGCCCGCGCGCCAAGCGCCAGGCGCCCACGGGGCTGGAGCAGCAGGTGATCCAGCTGCTCATGAGCTATCCGTCGCTCGCGAGCCGGCTGGACGATGATGCGCGCGCCTTGCTGCTTGATCCCCAGCGGCCGGAAACCGAAGTGCTTGCTCACTTGGTGGCGGCCTGCGACGGCATCCAGGGCACCATGAATTTCGCGGCATTCAACGAGCAACTGGCCCAGACGCCCTATGCGGACGTCTATGCCGCCGCCCGTGCGGCTGTGCTGAAGGAAGAAATGGAAGAGGCGCTTGCGACACTTGAATTCGACGGCGCCATACACAAGCTATTGGCAGACCCGCTGCAGCGCGAACTGGAGACACTGCTGGCCGCCATCCAGGCCGGCACCGCCAATGAGGACGACAAGGCGCGCTATCGCTGGCTGATGCCCGAAGTGCAGCGCCGTCGCCAGATGGGATGGCGGCCCGTCAACGCGGAAGACGAGTAGGCGCCACGCGGCAAACGATAAAAAACGCAGCACACAGGTTTTTCGGCTTGAGCCATCGCATGTGATCCCAACCGACGGAAGAATCCGGGGTCTAATCGCTTAAGCCTTGATTTTTCAGGTGAAAACCTCACCTGACAGGAAGCCGGGGATTGGCGACGTGCTACAATGCCCGGTTTGGATTGCGAAATCTCTCTCCATTACTGGCGAAAGTGAGCGTGCCAATGGCAAAGGCCAAAGCAACCGAAAGGGCAGCCGAGAAGGCTCCCTCCAAAACTCCCCAATCAGGGAGCGGCAAGGCGTCCGTGAAAACAACGGCGGCGAAGACATCGACCGCGTCAGTCAGGACGACATCAGCCCGGTCTGCGCCAGCAAAGTCCGCGCGTAGCGCTTCAGCGCCCGCCGGAACCACTTCCGCCAGGAATCGCACATCCGAAAATTCAAAGCCCTCGACTTCGGCACGCGAGAGCGGCAGCAGCGCCAATACAAGCGGCAGTAATGCCGCTGCACCAGTGAAAGGCAAGAGTATCACCGTGGCGAAACAGCAGAATACCGAAGTCGAGAGCAAGCGTGCGGCAACGACGGCCGGCACCCGGACCAGCAGCGCCAAGGCAGGCGCCGCTGCAGCCGCGCCGAAGGCCCGTGCCGCAACTCCCGCACCCGTTGCATCCGAGCGTCCTGCCGCGCCGGCCGTCAAGCCGGAGCCGAAGAAGCGTGGCCGCAAGCCCAAGGCCGGGATGCAGCAAGACGACAGCACCACCGAAGACGTGACTGAAGAGTTTTTCGACAACGACGCGCCCGCCGCGCCCGCGGCGGCACCCAAGACCGAAAAGCAGAAGGCCAAGGACCGCAAGGCCAAGGAAAAGGCGCTGCTCAAGGAATTTGCTTCGTCCAACCAGGCTGGCAGCGAGGAAGAGCTGGAGGTCCGCCGCCAGAAGCTGAAGGCGCTGATCAAGCTGGGCAAGTCGCGTGGCTACCTGACCTATGCGGAAATCAACGATCACCTGCCGGACGACATGGTCGATTCGGAAACGATCGACACGCTGGTCGCCACGCTGAACGACATCGGCATCGCCGTCTACGAACAGGCGCCGGACGCCGAGACGCTGCTGCTGAACGACAATGCTCCGTCGGCCACCAGCGAGGAAGAGGCCGAGGAAGAGGCCGAAGCCGCGCTGTCCACTGTCGACTCCGAATTCGGCCGCACCACCGACCCCGTCCGCATGTACATGCGCGAGATGGGTACCGTGGAACTGCTGACGCGTGAAGGCGAAATCGAGATCGCCAAGCGCATCGAAGCCGGCCTGAAGGACATGGTCATGGCCATCTCGGCCTGCCCTGTCACGATTTCGGAAATCCTGGCCAGCGCCGAGCGCATCGCCAACGAAGAGATCAAGATCGACGAATTCGTCGACGGCCTGATCGACCCGAACGCCGAGGAAGTCCAGGACAACTCGCCGGCCGCCGCGGCCGCCTCCGATGACGAGGACGAGGAGTCGGAAGAAAACGCCGACGAGGAAGGCGACGAGGAAGACGACGACGAAAACGGCGCCGGAGCCGGTGCATCGGCCCGCCAGCTGGAAGAGCTGAAGGTTGCCGCGCTGGAGAAATTCCGCATCATCGCCGAGCAGTTCGACAAGATGCGCCGTGCCTTTGAAAAGGAAGGCTACAAGTCGAAGCCGTACGTGAAGGCCCAGGAAGCGATCCAGGCCGAACTGATGGGCATCCGCTTCACCGCGCGTAACGTCGAACGCCTGTGCGACACGCTGCGCGGTCAGGTGGACGAAGTCCGCAAGCTCGAACGTGCCATCCTGAACATCGTGGTCGACAAGTGCGGCATGCCACGCGCCGACTTCGTGGCCCGCTTCCCCGGCAACGAGACGAACCTGGACTGGATCGAGACCATCGTCGCCGACAACAAGCCGTACAGCACGATCGTCGAACGTAATGTGCCGGCCGTGCACGAACTGCAACAGAAGCTGATCGACCTGCAGGCCCGCGTGGTGCTGCCGCTGAAGGAGCTGAAGGACGTCAATCGCAAGATGTCCGAAGGCGAGAAGCGCGCCCGCGAAGCCAAGCGTGAAATGACCGAGGCCAACCTGCGTCTGGTGATCTCGATCGCGAAGAAGTACACGAACCGTGGCCTGCAGTTCCTGGACCTGATCCAGGAAGGCAACATCGGCCTGATGAAGGCGGTGGACAAGTTCGAATACCGTCGCGGCTACAAGTTCTCCACGTACGCCACGTGGTGGATCCGCCAGGCCATCACGCGCTCGATTGCCGACCAGGCCCGTACGATCCGTATCCCGGTCCACATGATCGAAACGATCAACAAGATGAACCGGATCTCGCGCCAGATCCTGCAGGAAACCGGCAACGAGCCGGATCCGGCAACGCTGGCCGAGAAGATGGAAATGCCCGAGGACAAGATCCGCAAGATCATGAAGATCGCGAAGGAACCGATCTCCATGGAAACGCCGATCGGTGACGACGACGATTCCCATCTGGGCGACTTCATCGAGGACACGAACACGCTGGCCCCGGCCGAAGCGGCGCTGCATGGCTCCATGCGCGACGTGGTGAAGGACGTGCTTGACAGCCTGACGCCGCGCGAAGCCAAGGTGCTGCGCATGCGTTTCGGCATCGAAATGAGCACGGACCACACGCTGGAAGAAGTGGGCAAGCAGTTCGACGTCACGCGCGAACGTATCCGTCAGATCGAGGCCAAGGCACTGCGCAAGCTGCGCCACCCGAGCCGCTCCGACAAGCTGAAGAGCTTCCTGGAAGGCAGCTAAGCATCGCGCCTTCTAAGGGCCTCTAGCTCATGCCTGGTTAGAGCAGCGGACTCATAATCCGTTGGTGCCGTGTTCGACTCACGGGAGGCCCACCATTGAACGAAGGGGTTACGGTATTTGCCGTAACCCCTTTTTTTGGCGTTTTTTCCGACGCTCCTGGATGGACCTCCCTCAGCCCCGCCCGGCCCGCCGCCGTGCCGTCAGCGCCAAGGCCGCCCAGTCCTTGTGCCCATCTCCATGTGCGATGGCCTCGATATGGGAGTCGCGCAGCGTGCTTGCCAGGGTCATCGGCACGTTGGCCTGTTCGCCGGCCTCCAGGGCCAGCCTGACGTCCTTGCCGCCCAATGCCAGCTTGAAGCCGGCGGGCTCGAAGCGTTGTTCGGCGATGGCGCCGCCGTAGATCTTGTAGACCGGTGCGGCGAAGACCGTGGACGTGACCAGGTCAAGGAACGCGGCCGGGTCGACGTCGTAGCCCTGCGCCAGTGCCGCGCCTTCGCTCATGGCACCGATCGCGGCGCCGATCATGAAGTTCACGCCCAGCTTGACCGCATTGGCCTGTTCCGGCTTGTCGCCAAAGATCCAGGTTTTCTGGCCCAGTACTTCGAACAGCGGCTGCGCGGTGGTCAGCGCCTGGGCATTGCCGGCGGCGAGGATGTTCAGCTGGCCGGCTTCGGCCACGTTGACGCGACCCAGCACCGGCGCGGCGATGTAGGCCACGCCGCGCGCCCCGTGCAGGGCGGCAAGCTCGCGGGCCAGCGCCACCGAGACGGTGCCCATGTTGATATGGATGGCGCCACGGGCCAGCGCGTCGAGCGCACCGCCGCCCAGGATGGTGTCGCGCGTGGCGGCGTCGTCGGCCAGCATCGTGATCAGTACATCGGCGCCCTGGGCGGCCTCCGCCGCCGTTGTGGCGCCCTGCGCGCCCTGCGCGACGAGCTTGTCGACAGGACCGGGCGAGCGATTCCAGGCGCGTACCGTATGGCCGGCCTTGAGCAGATTTGCGGCCATCGGCAGCCCCATCGTGCCGAGTCCAAGGAAAGCGATTTGCATGACGGCCTCCATTTTGTGCATGCTTGCGAACGTATGACGCGCTTCGCGTGCCGGCGTGCGTCGGGATGCACATCCGGAAACGCCGCAAGTTAGCACGCCTCCGCGCCGGGCGTATTAGCCCTGCTGCGGGTGCGGGATGCCGTTACATGCGGTGGTCCTGCATGGCGCCGCCGCTCAGGTCGACCATGTCGGGCTGCACGTCGGCAAAGCGCACCACCTTGCCGCCATATGCATCGGCAAATTTCTTCGCGGCGTCTTCGTGCTGGAATCCGGCAATCGTCGGCCCCATCGATCCCCGGCGCCGGCTGCCCACCACGTAGAAGCCGGTGCGCGCGTCGAACCAGTGCCCGTGCGGCTTGCCCCAGTCGGCCAGCGCCATATCCTGGGTGTACACAGCGGTCACCTTGCGCACCTGCTCGGGCCGCAGCAGCGTGCTGAACATCTCCACGGTGTCGCAGTACCAGACCGGCCGGGTCTGGTCCCCGAAGAAGATCTGCGCCTTCGGGCCCGGATAGTCGGCCAGCAGCATGCCGTCCAGGTCGCAGGCGGTGGCCGGGTCGAAGTCGGCCGGCGCGATGGCCACCGCCGCCGTGCGCGAACACGCGGCCAGCAGGCCCTGGATCGACAGCAGGCCAAGGCCCACGAGTAGGGTGCGACGGGGCAGACGTGTGCGATTCATGTCCGGAATCTCCAGATGGCAAGCAACAGCGGCGCGCCAATCCACGCGAGCATGGCGCCGCCGAGTGCCCAGGGGTTGGCGAGAATGGGGGGAACGACGCTCGCCAGGCCGTACATGTCGCGTACGGCGTCCAGCGAGAACACATTGAGGATGCGGAACAGGTCGGCCGGGTTCAGCAGCAGTACCGCCGCCATGGCGGTATCGCCAAACTGGCCGCCCGTGGCGACCAGCGTGCCCAGCAGCAACAGGTCGAACACCAGCACGAAAAAGAGCCACAGGGCGATAGCCAGGCCCGATGCCCGCGCGCGGTCGCGGGCGATCACCGAAAGCAGTACTGCAATGCTCAGGAACGCCAGCCCCAGCAGCACCGCGCTGCCGACAAAACGCAGGAACTGGCCGAGCATGCCGGTGCCGAACTGCGCGAACAGCAGTACGCCCACCGTGGCAAAGCCTGCCAGTGTCGATAGCGTCAGCGCGGCCGCCAGGCCCAGGTACTTGCCCAGCAGCAGCTCCAGGCGTGTCAGCGGGTAGGCCAGCAGCAGGTCCAGCGACCCGCGCTCGCGTTCCCCGACAATCGCATCGAAGCCCAGCAGCAGCGCAATCATCGGGATCAGGTAGATCGCCAGGCTGACCAGGCTTGCCACGACAAAGGCCGCCGAGCGCATGCCGATCTCGCCCTGCTGCGCGCCGCCGAAATAGCCGATGACCAGCGAAAACGCCGCGAAGACCAGCGCGATAGCCAGTACCCAGCGGTTGCGCAGGCGATCCCGGAATTCCTTGTTCGCCACGGTGGCGATCTGGCGCCATTCAATGCACTGCATGCCGGGGCTCCGCGCCAAAGAACACATCCTCGAGCGTCGGCTCGTCGATGCGCAGGTCGTCGATACAGTCGGCCAGCAGCCCGACCAGCGTCATCTTGGTCTCGCGCGGGCAGTCGAGCCGGAATTCCAGGCCGGTGCCGCGCAGGCCCACTTCGGGCAGCGATTCCAGCCGCCGGCGGATCACGGGCAGCGTGCCCGGCACAATGCGCACGCGCAGCTGCAGCGGCAACTTGTGGCGGCCGCGCAGCGCGTCCACCGTGCCCATCGCCTGCACGCGGCCATTGGCCAGCAGCGCAAGCCGGTCCACGCGCTCCTGCAGTTCGCTGAGGATGTGCGAAGTGATGACGATGGTGACGCCCGCTTCCTTCTGCTCGCGCAGGATCGCGTGCACGTCGCGCAGGGCCAGCGGGTCCAGGCCATTGCTCGGTTCATCGAGAAACAGCACGCGTGGCGCGCCCAGCAACGCCTGCGCAAAGCCCAGCCGTTGCCGCATGCCCTTGGAGTACTCGCGCACCGGGCGCTGTGCGGCGTGCGCCAGCCCGAATCGTTCCAGCAGGGCGGGGCAGTCTTGCGCATCCGCACCCTTCAGGCGGGCGAAGAAGCGCAGCGTCTCGAGCCCATTGAGGTTGTCATAGAGCACCAGGTTCTCGGGCAGGTAGCCGATGCGCCCGCGCGCGGCGCGGAAGGCGGCGGTGCCCACGGCCGCGCCATCGATCTCGATGGTGCCGCGCGACGCCGGTACCAGGCCCAGCATCATCCTGAACAGCGTGCTCTTGCCCGCGCCGTTGTGGCCGATCAGGCCGAACATCTCGCCCGCATGCATCTGCAGGCTGACGCCATCCACGGCGTGCACGGCGCCATAGTGTCGGGCCACGTCGCGCAGCACCACGGTTGCGCGGGATGCGCCGGCAGCATCAGTTGCGCCGGAAGCGGATTCTCTAGGGTTGGTCACGCCAGTGACTCCATTGCGGATGATCGGGGGCCATGCGCGGCGCGGCATCGACCACGCCGGGTACGCGCATGACGGGGAATTGTCGGGACACCACGCGCAGCGCCTGCACGGCGGGGCTGGCGAACAGCAGCTTGACGGCCGGATGCCGCCAGGTCAGGCGATCGACCACATCGTTGGCTTCGTAGGGCACATCGCCAATACCGTCGCCATTGCGGTCCCAGCCCAGGTAGTTGCTCCAGTGATTGCCGCCCGGCTTGCCGGCCGCGTCTCCCCAGGGCTCGTCGCGTGCGCCCACGTAGCGCACCTGCTCCTGGTTGCCGATAAAGTCATTGCGTTGCACGACATTGCGCGTGGACCCGGCTGACAGGTGCACGCCCACCCGGTTGTCGATCACGAGATTGCCGCGCAGCGTCACGTATTCGGCGTCGTAGATAAAGAAGCCGCGCGCGTTGCCGGCGACGACATTGCGCTCCACCACGGCGTCCTGCACGGTGCGCAGCATGATGCCGTGATCGACATTGCCCCAGGTGCGGTTGTTGCGCACGGTCTGGTCGCGCACTTCCATCAGCGCCAGGCCGCCGCGATTGCGGTAGCTTTCGTTATCTTCCCAGAGGTTGTAGTAGGAATTCATGTAGTGGCTGCCATAGCGGCTATGGTGCAGCCGGTTGCCACGGAAGACGGCATGGTGCGAGACATCCACGTACAGGGCGTCGCGCACAAAGCTGATCTGGTTGTCGAGAATCCGCGCCCCGCGCGTGTTGTAGAGCTGGATGCCATTGCCGCGTTGCGACGACTGGTAATCCCGCTTGCCGGTGATCACGTTGTTTGCCACCCGTACGTCGTTGGCCTTCTCGATCCAGAGGCCGAACAGGTTGTAGGTAAGTTCGCAGCCGGTGACGACCGCGCGGTGCGCGCCGGGCATGATGTAGATGCCGGCTTCCTGGTGCTTCAGGCTGTCGCCGGAATCGCGCACGATCAGGCTGTCGAGCGTCACGTCCGGGGCCGTGACGGTGATCGTGTTGCCGCGCAGCCCGCCGCTGATGGTGGGCCGGCCCAGGCCGCGCAGTGTCAGTGGCTTGTCGATGCGCAGGTTTTCTTCGTAGTCGCCGCGCGCGACGCGGATTTCGTCGCCATTTTGCGCGGCCGCGATGGCCTGCTGGATCGACTCGCCCGGCTGGACGTCGATCACGGCGGCCCCGGCCGCGTTCGTGATGAACGCGAGCCCCAGCAGCCAGCGTCTGATGGAATCGATCATGGTGCGGCCTGTCCGTCCGTCTGCGGGGCCTGGCGCGTCTGCGGCATCTGCGGCCTCTGCGCATCGGCAACCGGCACGATGGGAATGAAGTACCCGTCACGGCCGATACGGGTGAGCGGCAGCCCGTCGCGCTCGCGCCGCTTGCGTTCCCTTGCCAGCGGCGGGCAGGCATGGGCATCGGTATAGAGCACCATGCAGTCCAAGCACAGCAGGCACTCGCGCGGGTCGATGCGGCCCTTGTCGTCGATGGCCTGGGCGCCGCATCCCACGGCGCAGGCCTTGCAGCGCGTGCAATCGGGTTTGCGACGGATGCCGAAGACCCGGAACATGCTCGGCATCGCCAGCGATGCACCCAGCGGGCACAGGTATTTGCAGTAAGGCCGCTCCGTGAACAACGACAGGCCCAGGATGGCGCAGACGAACAGCCCGAACGGCCACGCGCGATTCTGGATGCCAACCAGGAACGTGGTCTTGAATGGTTCGATCTCGGCAAGCTTCTCGGCCAGGCCCATCGACAGCAGCGAGACCCCCAGCAGGCCTGCGAAGACACCGTATTTCAGCCATTTCAGCTTGTCATGGACCTTGCGCGGCAACTGGAACTGGAAACGCCGGAGTCCGACCAGCCGGCCGATGCGGAACATGGCTTCGGACAGCGATCCGAACGGGCAGAGCCATCCGCAGAACAGCCCGCGTCCCCAGATCAGCACCGTGGCGGCGATAAAGATCCAGAACAGGAACACGAATGGATCGGACAGGAACAGCGACCAGCGCCACTGGAACAGCAGCGAATGCACCCACGTCAGCACCTGCGTGACGGACGGCTGTGCCATCGCGCCAAAGCCCACCAACACGATGCTGACAGCCCAGGCGCCGTACTTGAAGCTGTTGACCGGCCACTTGTTGCGCTGGGTGGCGCGGCGCGTGAGCTGGTTGCGGAACGCGTGCACCACGGCCACAGCCACCAGAAACGCCGCGAACAGGCCAATGTTGACCGCGCGCGATTTCCACGCTTTCAGCCATGCGGGCGTGGGCGCGTCCACCTTGGGGCGGCCACCGTCCAGTAGTTTGGCTGGCAGCCAGTATTCGGCATCGAAGCTCGCGAAGGTGCGCGCGCCGGTGGCGCGGTCCACGCGATTGCCCAGGAAAACCAGCTTCCAGGGCCAGGCCGCGGAGAACGCCCCGGAGCGCACGATGAAGATAGCCGATTCGTTAAATGGCGGGGCGTCCTCGGGCGCCAGGCCGTAGAGGTTCAGGTAATCGAGATCGCGGAACGTAAAGGTGTCGTCGCCCTGGCGAATCTGCACGCGGTCGTAGAGCCCGCCGCGCACGAAGCCCGATCCCTTGAACGATTCCTTGCCCGCCGTGCGGATCACGAAGATCGCATTTTCTCCAGGACGCAGGCTTTGACGCAGGTTGTCCCATCCGCGCTCGCCCAGCACGCTGCGTCCGACGTCGGGATGGTTCAGGTCGCCGAACCAGAGTTCGATGAACGGCTCCTTCGATGACTCAAGCCCGACCTGGCCATTCTCGATGCGCAGCGTCTTCACCAGCCCCTGGTCCACCAGCGACTTCCAGGCCAGTTGCGGATTGCCTGGCGCGAATTGCGCCGCGGCACGTTGCACGGGTGCCAGGATGCCGACCTGGCGCGCCACGGCGGCGCCGGAGGTCATCAGCACCTGGTTCTGGGCGATGACGGTCACGGTGGCGCCCGAAATGGCATCGACGCCAAGCACCCCTTCGTCCGGGCGCGCACTGCCGATCTCGATCTTGTCGGTCACCGACTTGCCGACATACTGGGCGTTGAAGCGCGGCAGCGCGGTCTCGGGAATCCCG
Organism: Cupriavidus sp. D384; assembly: GCF_001652915.1. Taxonomy (GTDB): domain Bacteria; phylum Pseudomonadota; class Gammaproteobacteria; order Burkholderiales; family Burkholderiaceae; genus Cupriavidus. The sequence goes on along the minus strand of NZ_BBQI01000007.1, from coordinate 32,899 downwards.
AGCAGCAGGATCGGTTCGGAGTGCTTGAGCACCTTGATGCCGACAAAGCGGCCGCCATTGTCCATGCCGATCAGCGTCACCACCGGCTTGCCGGAATAGGCCGGCGTGTCGGTGATATCGGTCGACAGCATCACGTAGCCCAGTCGCGGGCGCATGCCGTCGGCGCCTGCGGGGCCGTAGGCCTCGACGTATGGTGGCTGGCCCATGCGCACCGAGAACGTATCGGCGCCAGGAAAGACGTCCTTGCAGGACACCCGGGCACACAGGTCGGGCGCCGTGGCAAGGTCGGCGGGCAGGTGCGCCTCGTAGGCCGTGTCGGCCAGGGCGGGGTGCCACGCGTGGGCGGCAAGAAGCAGCGCGGCCAGCATGACCGCGCGCAAGACGGATGGGAGTGACATGGCTCGGGGGCGTCGCCCGTCCGCGCGTGTGGGGACTGCGCGGACGGCGGGGCTGGCGTCAGGCTTCGACGATCATGCGCGTGCGCATCTCCAGATGCAGCGCGTGGCAGAAGTGGGTGCAGTAGCACCAGAAGACGCCCGGCTTGTCCGCGATAAACGTCACGGAGGCCGTTTCCTGCGGGTTCACGATGAAGTTGACGTTGTACTTCGGGATCGCGAAGCCGTGCGTCAGATCCTCGACCTTGTCCAGGTTGGTCAGGATCAGCGTGACCTCGTCGCCCTTCTTCAGCTTGAATTCGCGCAGGCTGAACACGGGCGCCTGCGACGTCATGCGCACCGTCACCTTCTTGCCTTCGCGCGTGACGCCCGACTTGTCCGGGCTGACCGCCAGCGGGAAGTCGTCCATGGCATAGACCTGCTTCGGCTTCACCAGGTCGCGCTTGAAGATGATGAAGTCATGCGGCTCGCCACGCACCGGGTGGTCGGCCAGCAGCACCATCTTGTCGCCGGAAATATCCACCAGTTGTTCGTTCTCCGCGTGCAGCGGGCCCACGGGCAGGAATCGGTCCTTCGAGAACTTGCAGCCTACGGCCAGGTACTTGCCGTCGGCGGCAATCGTTTCCGATTGCGATGCATTGACGTGGCCCGGCTGGTATTGCACGTCGAGCCGGTCCACCACGTACTTGGCGCTCTTGTCGCCGCCGTGGAAGCGGATGGCCGCGTCGACGTTCCACTTCACCAGCTGGCTGTCCAGGAACAGCGTGGTGTAGGCGTTGCCGCGTCCGTCGAACGCCGTGTGCAGCGGCCCTAGGCCCAGTTCCACCTCGGCCACGATGGCGTCGTCGATCTTTTCCATCTTGCCGTCGAACCAGTCGAGCACCTTCGACAGCTCGATCACCGTGCAGGTGGGCGACAGCTTGCCGGCACAGATAAAGTACTTCTGGTCCGGGCTGGCGTTCACGCCGTGCGGATTCTTCGGTACCGACACATAGGCGGTCAGCGCGGTCTTCGGGTCCTGGTTGGCGGCATGCGTGCCGTCCACCACGGGCACTTTCGAGTCGCCGTAGGTCTTGAACTTGCCGGACTTGACGGCCGCCTCGATGCGGGCGACGTTGAAGAACAGGCAGGCATCGCGCTCGGCGGACATCATTTCCTCGAAGTGCGCGCCGTTCTCGGTGTTGTACTGGTTGGTGGCGGCCAGCTTGCCGTCATACGACGTCGCCACAAGGTCGCAGTTGCCGTCGATCAGCACCTGCCAGCGCACGGCCATGGTCTCGGCATCGACGCACGAGAACAGGCTGCGGTACTTCGTGCCGTCATCGGTCGGCGTATTGGGCAGCGGAATCGCGAACTCGGCGCCGCAGAACACGCGCGTGGTGTAGTTGATGGCCGGGTCCACCGGATCGCGCTTGTCCGGGAAGATGCCGTGGAAGCCCTGCACGTTGGGCAGTTCGGTGATCTTGTCGCAGATGAAGTAATCGAGCCGGATCCGTGCGATGCGCGAGTTGATCTTGTCGTTGATCCACGCATAGCGGCCGTCGTAGTTGCCGTCCTTGTACGACGCGTGCGTATGGTGCGAGTCGCCGACGGTGTAGCGCAGCGAGCCATCCGGCCTGGTGCCCATGACCTTCTTCGACTCGTTGGTGATGCCCCAGCCCACCAGCGCGTCGGGTACGAAGCACGGAATGCGCAGCAGTTCGCGGCCCGACGGCAGGCCCAGCACGCGCATGTCGCCGGTGTGGCCGCCGCTCCAGAGGCCGTAGTACGTATCGAGTTCGCCCGGCTTCAGGTGGACGTTGGCGGCGCTGCCGCCGTGAGTCGGCGCGGGCGCCGCCTTGCCTTCGCTGCTGGCGCCCGCCACGGCGGCGCCCTTGTCGGAACATGCTGCGATACCTGCCAGGCTGGCCATGGCGGCCGTGCCCAGGAACTGGCGGCGACCAATTCCGCCTGCAGCGTTCCTGTTCTCGTTCTGCTTGCTCATCGAGACCCTCGGGATAGTAATGACCGGCTTTCCGGCCAGAAATGAAATCGCACTGGAGTTGGCGAGATATTCCCGGCACTTTCCAAAGAGGGGATTGATGGTGGTCAACGAATCAAAGAAATTATGATTCTCAACAACAGTTTGATTTGTTCCAACTCGCGCGGCTTGCGGCATTCCTAGAATGGCTGTTTCGCTAAACGATGGGAACGGATCATGGAACAGGCCAACGCTTGCCACGCGGTGGAGGCGCAGATGTCCGCGCACGGTGCGGCGCGGCGCCGATGGGTGCAGGCCGTGCCGTTGCTGGCCGCGGCGCTATGGCTGAGGCCGGTGCTGGCGAGTGCGGGCACGGCGCAGTCTTCGCGCACGCTGATGGGAACGCGCGTCGACATCACCGTGGACGGCGTGGCCCAGCCCATCGCAGAGGCGGCCATGCAGGCAGCCTGGACGGAGATGACCCGCCTGGCGGACATGATGAGCCGCTACCGGCTGGGCAACCCCGTTCACGCGTTGCAGTTGTCGGCGGGCCTGCAGCCGGTGCCGGTGCCACCCGAGATGATGCGCGTGCTGACGATGGGGCAGGCCGTCTCGGCACGCAGCCATGGCGCGTTCGACATGACGGTGGGGGCCCTGGCCAGCTGGCGCTTCGATCGTGCCGAACCCGTGGTGCCGGCCGCCGAAGAGATTGCCCGCGAACTGCCGCTGGTGGATTACCGCGATCTGCGGCTCGACCCTCAGCAGCAGACGGCATACCTGCGCCGGCGCGGCATGCGGGTGGACCTGGGCGGCATTGCCAAGCTGCCCATCCTGCAGGCCGGCATGGCCGCACTCAAGGCGCATGGCGTGGCGGCGGCAATGATCAATGGCGGCGGCGACGTGCTGGTCAGCGGGCATCCGCAAGGCCATTCGGGCGCCGGTTCCCGCGAGCCGGACTGGCGTATCGGCGTGCGCGATCCGATGGCGCCAGACAGGTTGATCGGCGTGCTGCGTGTGCGGGGCGATGTCGTGGTGGCGGCCTCAGGCGACTACGAGCGCGGCTTCACGGTGGCCGGCAAGCGCTACCACCATATCCTCGATCCCGACACCGGCATGCCGGAGCAGCGCATGCGCGGGGTGGTGCTGGTGGCGCGTCAGGTCGACGCCATCAACGGCATGGGTCCGGCGATGATGGTGGCGGGACAGGCAGCAGGCAGGCGCTGGCTGGGTGCGATGCCGGGCGTGGATGCGCTGATGGTGGATGCGGCGGGCCTGCGCTGGATGTCCGCCGGCATGCGCGAGCGGCTTGGCCCGTGCAGCGGCGAACCTGTCTACACGACCTGACATGCAGGCAATGGCGTGCAGAACGGCCGCGTGCGCGGGTATGGCCGGTGCCGGCCCCGGGCGGTAGAGGGGCTTCCTGGCTAGTCCGCCACCGCCACGTTCACCTGCTTCAGTGCGTGAAACGGTTCCAGCTGGGCGGGCGACGCGTCGGCGTCGGTGACCAGCGTCCAGGCGCGCTCCAGCGGGGTCCAGTGCTGCTGCCGGGCGCGGCCGAGCTTGGTGGAGTCGACCAGCACGAAGATGTCGGCGGCCTGGCGGATGATGCATTCCTTCAGGTAGGCCTGCTCCGCGCTGGCTTCGCACAGGCCCACGCCGGCCACCACGCCGTCTGCGCCCAGGAATGCCTTGTCGACGCTGATGCGTGACAGCGCCAGCTGGGCCAGCGGGCCGAATGTGCCCATGCTCGACGGCCGAACATCGCCGCCAATCAGCGTGACGCGGATCCGGGGCAGGCCGGCCAGCGCGGTCACGGCCAGCAGGTTGGTGGTGTAGACGTGCAGGTCTTCGCGTGCGGCCAGCAGCCGGGCCAGCGCGGCGGCCGTGGTGCCGCTGTCCAGCAGCACCGCATCGCCGTCCTGCACGAAGCTTGCCGCCAGGCGGGCGATGGCTTCCTTCTGGTCGCGCTGCAGGGCCTTGCGTTCCTCCAGCGATGCCTCGGGTTCGTGGCCGCCCACCTGCATCAGTGCGGCGGCGCCGCCGTAGGTGCGGACGATGCGGCCTTCGCGCGCCAGCGCGGTCAGGTCGCGGCGCACGGTGGCCTCGGACACGCCAAGGCTTGCAGTCAGGCGTTCGACGTTGGCGTCTTCGCCGGCAAGCACGAGTTCGAGGATGGCGCGGCGGCGGTCGGCGGCTTTCATGAAGGAAACAAGACAAAGGGGATCGAAAAACGATCCCCGATCTTACAGCAGTGCAGGCGCCGTCAGATGCGCACCTGTGCCATCAGGCGCGGCGCGTTGCCAGCTCCGCGCCCTGGCGCAGCGCTTCGAGCAGGCTGCGCTCGTCGGCGATGCCCTTGCCGGCGATATCGAACGCGGTACCGTGATCAACCGACGTGCGGATGACTGGCAGGCCGACGGTGATGTTCACGCCGGCTTCCAGGCCCAGCACCTTGACGGGACCGTGGCCCTGGTCGTGGTACATCGCCACCACCAGGTCGAAGTCGCCACGGCCGGCGCGGTAGAACAGCGTATCGGCAGGCAGCGGGCCTTCCACATCCACGCCCTGGGCGCGCAGCGCTTCCACGGCCGGGATGATCTTCTGCTCTTCCTCGCCCTGGCCGAACAGGCCGTTCTCGCCGGCGTGCGGGTTGATGCCGCACACGCCGATGCGCGGGGCGGCAATGCCGGCGCGCTTGAGCGTGGTGTTGCCGCGGTCGATCGTGCGCTGCACCAGGCCCGGCTCGATCTTGCGGATGGCATCCATCAGGCCGATGTGGGTGGTCACATGGATCACGCGCAGCTTCGGCGCCACCAGCATCATCGACACTTCGGGCGTGCCGGTCAGGTGCGCCAGCATCTCGGTATGGCCCGGAAACTTGTGGCCGCCCGCGTGCAGCGCTTCCTTGTTCAGCGGTGCGGTGCAGATGGCGTCGATCTTTTCCTGCTGCGTGAGCTGCACGGCGCGCTCGATATAGCGGAACGCCGCGTCGCCAGCCACGGCCGACAGCTTGCCGAACGGCAGGTCTTCCGGGATCAGGCCCAGGTCGATGCAGTCGATCGTGCCCAGTTCGAAACGGGCTTCCTCCGGCGACGCAATCGGGCGCACCTTGAGCGTCGAGTTGACCAGGCGGGCGGCCTGCTCCAGCCTGCGCGCGTCGCCGATCACCAGCGGGCGGCACTGGGCGTAGACGCTCTCGTGCGCCAGGCTCTTGACGATGACTTCGGGGCCAATGCCCGTGGCATCACCCATCGTGATACCGATTACCGGAATGTAGTCGCTCATTTGTCCATGTCCCGTTCAGTGGGGAAATCAGTCTTGGCGCATGGCTTGCCAGGCAAGCCATAGCGCGGCCTCGGTGCCGAACGCGCCCGCCTTGGTGGCAATGCGGCGCGTGGGGCCCGTGGTGGTTTCGGATAACGGCACGCCGGCTTCCACTTCGCGCTTCAGCGTGAGGGCGCCGATGCCGGCAGCCGCCAGCATCGCGCGTGCCGTTTCGCCGCCGGTGGCGATCAGGCCGCCGACGTGTGCGAAGCAGGGCAATACCAGACGGGCCAGTGCAGTCGACAGTTGCGGCCCTTCGGCCGGGTCGAACGCGTCGTCGCGGCCGATGCTGACCAACAGGTCGCGGCCTGCCATCAGGCATTCGGCAATCGATTGCTGCGAGGCGATCCACGCCGCGTGATGGCACCCGTCGCGCAGCGCTTGAGGCGGCACCACCAGCGCGTCGATACCGGCCTGCTCGCAAAGATAGCTCGCCTGCTTTCCCGACACGCCGGACATGCTGCCCACCAGCGTCAGCACCGGACCTTCGTGGCGGGGCGCCGCGGGGGCGGCGTCTTCCACGCCACGCACCGGTGCGGCCGTCGACAGGGCACGCGCCAGGCCGCCCGAGCCCACCCAGAACACCGGCGACGCCAGGTCGACTGACGCCTGGGCCAGCGTGAGCAGGTCGGCTTCGGTTTCGGCATCGCTGACCACGGCCTGATAGCCCTCGGCCTGCCAGGTTGCCAGTTGCGACTGCACGGCGGTCGTGCCGGCGCGCAGCGTGTACAGGGAAATGCGCGCGGTGCGCAGCCCCTGGGCCTGGAGCAGCGCCACCATGTCGGCGGGGCCGTCCAGCCCTTCCAGGCGCCAGATGTCGGTGTCTTCGAGCGGCTGGCCGTTGACGAACATGCGGCCATCGCGCGTGACGCGGCCCGTGGCCGGGAAGGCCGGCGCCACGACGGCCAGGCCTGCCACCGGCTGCAGCGCGGCCGTTTCGACGGCCCAGTTGCCGCGTAGCGTGGAATCGATCTTCTTGTAGAGCCGCCGGTGCGCAGCGGTGCCGCAACGCCATGCTTCGAGATTGCGCGCCGCGGCGTCGGCCGGCGCCAGGCGGCGGCTGTCGACGTCGGCGGCCACCACATCGGCACCGCCAACTTCCGTGGCTGCCGCTGCATCCAGCGTCACCACCGTGCGCGCGCCATGCGCGGCGAAGCCGATCGCACAGTCTGCCGCGCCGGACAGGTCGTCGGCGATGATCAGCCAGCTCATGCGGCAGTCCTGGCCATGGCGGCGTCCGTCCGGCGTGCCACGCGGCGCGCCACGAAGGCGGTCAGCAGCGGGGTCAGCACGGAGGTCACCACCACGCAGGCTGCCACCAGGATCGTGGCGTGCTTGGCGGCCTCGGTGTAGGCCGGATTGGCGGCCGCCACCAGTGTCGGTACGGCTGCCGCGTTGCCCGCGGTGCTGGCGGCTGCAACGCCCGCCACGCCGGTGCCACCGCTCAGGCGGTCGGCGATATAGAGTGCGAAGCCGGTCACCACGACCACGGCAACGCCCAGGCCCAGGCCCAGCATGCCGGCCTGCCAGACCTTGTGCAGGTCCAGGCCGGCGCCCAGCGCCAGCGCGAAGAACGGAATCATCACCGGCACGGCCTTGCTCAGGAATTCGCGCATCTCGCGGTCCAGGTTGCCCAGGATCATGCCCAGCATCAGCGGCAGGATGCTGCCGACCAGCGTCGGCCACGGGAAGGCCGACAGGCCTGCCACGCCCAGCGTGACCATGGTCAGGAACGGGCCCGATTCGAGCGACATGATCGTATAGGCGCCCACGTCCTCGGGCTTGCCGTACTGGCCCATCAGCGCCATGTACAGGCCGCCGTTGGTGTCGTTCATCGCTGCCACCACGGCCAGCGTGGACAGCCCGGCGAACATGCCGGCGCTGATCGGCGCCTCGCCCAGGAAGTGGCCAAGGATCACGCCCAGCACGATGGCCGTGCCCACCTTGGTGGCAAACAGCACGCCGCCCTTCTTGACGATGTAGGGGGTGGCCTTGACGCTGATGCTGGCGCCCATGCAGACGTAGAACACGGCCAGGACCGGCAGCGCGCCGGTGAACAGGGCGTTGGTGAACGACCCGAAGAACTTCGGACCATCGGGGGCAAACGTTGCAACCAGCGAACCGATCAGCAACGGCACGATCATCATGCCGCCCGGCACGCGCTCGATGGCGCGTTTGATGTGAATCTGCATCCTCGTCTCCCGCCGCGTGGGTGCGGCAACTGTGTGTTTTGCGCAGGCGTTTGATCGAATCGATCAAACGTGGGCCGAAGTTTAGGCCAAACCATCAGTTTTGACCAGTTTGGTCATCAAAATGATTGAAATGATCAGTTGGTCACTCGGCCGCCTGCGCGACACGCGGTGCGCTATCGTATTGGCTCCCGCTGTCTGCCACTTACCCGTCAATTGGAACTGGAGCCCAGATGAGACTGATCGGCATGCTCGATTCCCCCTACGTCCGCCGCGCGGCCATCACGCTGCGGCTGCTGGGTTTGCCCTATGCGCTTGAGCAGGTGTCGGTGTTTCGCACCTTCGAGCAGTTTCGCGCGATCAACCCGGTGGTCAAGGCCCCGAGCCTGGTATGCGACAACGATGTGGTGCTGATGGATTCGACCCTGATCATCGACTACGCCGAGGCACTGGCCGGGCGCAGCCTGATGCCAACGGATCTGGCGGCCCGCCAGCGTGCGCTGCGCATCATCGGGCTGGCGCTGGCGGCGTGCGAAAAGGCGGTGCAGCACGTCTACGAACACAACCTGCGCCCGACCGAGAAAGTGCATCAGCCGTGGGTGGAGCGTGTCGATGGTCAGTGCGCCAGCGCCTTCGCATTGCTCGAAGCCGAGATGAAGGCCGTGCCGGTGCCCACGACCGAGCAGGCGCTGGATCAGGCCGGGCTGACAGCCGCCGTGGTGTGGACGTTCACGCAGGCATTGCTACCGGGCCGGGTTGAGCCGGCAGCGCATCCGGCGCTGGCTGCATTCACCGCCGAGGTGGAGGCGTTTCCGGCCTTCCGTGCATTGCCGCACGCGTAAATGTGATGTGTTGACTGAGCAACATTGCACGAACCCTGCGCCTGCGGTGCGATACCCCACCAAGACCCCCACAAACGGGTGATGTGGCGCTAGTCGCGTTGCATCACGATACGCGGCGGGGTGACAGGATCCTTGCCCCGCTACCACTTCTGCCCCGCGACCTCCCCGGCCAGCGGGGCTTTTTCCTTATGGGGCCGACCCGGCGCTCATCGGGCCGTCATCGTGCCTTCAGGATGGATTCGATCTGCGCGGCCGCATTGCGCAACGGCGGCAGGTAGTGCTTTTCCAGATAGGCCTGGTCGCGGCTGCCCAGCACCATGCTCAGGCCCAGCCCGGCCACCACCTTGCCGCTCTGGTCGGTCAGCGGGACCGAGATGCCCGCGAAACCATCGACCAGTTCGCTGACCAGCGTGCAATGACCATCGGCCCGCACCTGGGCGAGCTTGGTTGCCAGCGCGGGGCGGGAGCTGATCGTGAAGGGCGTCAGCTTGCGCAGTTCGGCACTGTCCAGATAGGCGGCCAGCGCGTCGTCGTCGAGCCCGGCCAGCAGCACGCGCCCCAGCGAATGGGCGTAGGCGGGCATGCGGCGGCCAATCGCCATGTCCACGCGCAGCAGCTGGCTTGGCTCCTCGCGCGCCACCAGCACCACCGATTCGTGATCCAGCATGCCGATGGAGCAGCTTTCGCCGGCTTCGGCACAGAGCGCCTGCAGGTAGGGACGCGCAAGCTGCGGCAGGTTCATCGACGCAAAGTAGGCATAGCCCAGGTCCATGACCCTGGGCGTGAGCACGAACTGGCGGCCCTGCTGGGCCACATAGCCGTTGTGCGCCAGCGTCAGCAGCAGGCGGCGCGCCGCGGCACGCGTCACATCGAGCTGCTCGGCCACGTCCTGCATCGTCAGGCGCCCGGTGCCGCTCGCGAACAGGCGCAGCAGGGCCAGGCCCTTGGTCAGGGAGTCGAGCAGTTCTTCCTTGCGGGGAATCTCGGAGGCGCTGTCGGCGAGCGCATCGGTGGCGGCTTCGGCGAGGGATTCGGTGGCTTTGGCGTCGCTGCGCGGCATGTTGGATCGAACGGATCGAAAATCGAAATAAGGGGTTTCTGCGGGTCACACCCGACTTGCGTCCGGCCGCCCGATCCGTATGATAGGTGTTTCGCGAACATTTGTTCGCAAAACGTGGATCGGTAGAAACCACGACAGAACAAGACTCAGGAGACGGCAATGAAGGTGATCACCACCGCGCAGGCGGCGGAACTCGTCCAGACCGGCTGGACCGTAGCCAGTGCGGGGTTTGTCGGCGCCGGCCATGCCGAGGGCGTGACCGAGGCGCTGGAGCAGCGCTTTCGGCGTGATGGCCTGCCGCGCGACCTGACGCTGATCTATTCCGCAGGGCAGGGCGACCGCGGCGCACGCGGGGTGAACCACTTCGGCAATGCCGGCATGACGCGCGCCATTGTCGGCGGGCACTGGCGTTCGGCCACGCGCCTGGCCACGCTGGCGATGAACGAGGATTGCGAAGGCTTCAATTTGCCGCAGGGCGTGCTTACGCATCTGTATCGCGCCATCGCCGGCGGCAAGCCCGGCGTGCTGACGAAGATCGGCCTGCACACCTTTGTCGATCCGCGCACCGCGCAGGACCCGCGCTACCACGGCGGCGCGGTCAACCAGCGCGCCCGCGACGCGATTGCGGCGGGGACCGCGAACTGGGTCGAGGCGGTGGATTTCCGTGGCGATGAATACCTGTTCTATCCAGCCTTCCGCATCGATTGCGCGCTGATCCGCTGCACCGCGTCGGACCCGCGCGGCAACCTGAGCACGCATCGCGAGGCGTTCCACCACGAACTGCTTGCCATGGCGCAGGCGGCCCACAACTCGGGCGGCATCGTGATTGCGCAGGTCGAGTCCATCGTGGACTGCCACGAGACGCTGCAGGCGATTCACGTGCCCGGCATCCTGGTGGACTACGTGGTGGTCAGCGAGCAGCCCGCGCATCACCAGATGACCTTTGCCGAGACGTACAACGACGCCTACGTGCGCCCGTGGCGCGGTGAAAAGGCCGATGCCGCGGAGAAGGCGAAGGAAGCCCAGGCGTTGCCGCCCGTGTCGGCCCCGCTGGACGCCCGCACCATCGTGCAGCGGCGCGCCGTGATGGAACTGGCCGCACGCCGGCCGCGCGTGGTGAACCTGGGGGTCGGCATGCCGGCCGCCGTGGGCGCGCTGGCACACCAGGCCGGGCTCGACGGCTTCACGCTGACCGTGGAGGCGGGCCCCATCGGCGGCACGCCGGCCGATGGCCTGAGCTTTGGCGCGTCGGCCTATCCCGAGGCCGTGGTGGACCAGCCCGCGCAATTCGATTTCTACGAAGGCGGCGGTATCGACCTGGCAATCCTGGGCCTGGCCGAACTCGACGGCCACGGCAACGTCAACGTGAGCAAGTTTGGCGAAGGCGAGGGCGCGCTGATCGCCGGCGTGGGCGGTTTTATCAACATCACGCAGAGCGCACGCGCGGTGGTGTTCATGGGCACGCTGACGGCCGGGGGGCTGGAGATCCGCGCCGAGGGCGGCATGTTGCAGATCGTCAGGGAGGGGCGCGTCAGGAAGATCGTGCCCGAAGTCTCGCACCTGAGTTTCAACGGCCCGTACGTGGCGTCGCTGGGCATTCCGGTGCTGTATGTGACCGAGCGCGCCGTGTTCGAGATGCGCGCCGATGCCAACGGCGAGGCCCGCCTGACGCTGGTGGAAATCGCGCCGGGCGTGGACCTGCAACGCGATGTGCTCGACCAATGCGCCACACCGGTGGCCGTGGCCGACGACCTGCGCACGATGGACGCGCGCCTGTTCCAGCCGGGCCCGATGCGGCTCTGAGTACAGCGCCGCGCCAGAGATTCAAGAAATTACGAGAACGATTACGAGAATCGGTCCGCTGTACCGGGCCGATATTGGAGGAAGCACTGTGCAACACCGTCGTCAATCCCGTCGTCTGGCGCTTTCCGCGCTGGCCCTGGCAGCCGCGCTGCCGTTTGCATCGGCATCGGCGCTGGCGCAGCAGAACTACCCGGACAAGCCGATCCGCCTGGTCGTGCCGTTCCCGGCCGGTGGCCCGACCGATACCGCCGCGCGCATCATCGGCCAGAAGATGGGCGAGACGCTGAAGCAGACCGTCGTCGTCGACAACCGCCCGGGCGCCTCGGGCACCATCGGCACCGAAACCGTGGCGAAGGCGGCGCCCGACGGCTATACGCTGGTGATGCTGGCAACGCCCACGCTGCTGGCGCCGTACCTGCTGCCGCGCAAGGGCTACGACATCTTCAAGGACTTCACGCCGGTTGGTAACGCCTACGAACTGCCCATCGTGATGGTCGTGAATCCGCATGCACTGCCCGATGTGACCGATCTGCAGTCATACATCGCCAAGGCCAAGGCCGCGCCCGGCAAGATGAACTACACCAGCGCCGGCAACGGCAGCTTTGGTCATCTGTCGACCGAGCTGCTGAAGAACCTGGGCCACTTCGACGTGCAGCACGTGCCGTACAAAGGCAGCGCACCGGCCATTTCCGACCTGCTGGCCGGGCAGGTGCCGATGATGTTCTCGGACATGATCGCGGCGCTGCCGCATATCAAGGCCGGCAAGCTGCGTCCGATCGCGGTGGGTTCGAGCAAGCGCGTCACGTTTGCGCCGGAGGTGAAGACGGTGGCCGAGCAGGGCTTCCCGGGCTTCGACGCGTCGTCGTGGGGTGGCCTGCTGGTGCCGGCTGGCACGCCGAAGGACGTGGTGGCGAAATTGTCCGACGCGCTCAAGGGCGCGCTGGCCGATCCGACCGTGCAGCAGAAGATGCTGGGCGCGGGCACCGTGGCGTCGTACCTGCCGTCCGACCAGCTTGCCACACGCATGCAGAACGACTATGCGAAGTGGGGCAAGGTCATCAAGGACAACAACATCAAGAGCGATTGATGTCTGTGTGAACGCGGCGCGCCTGGTCCCGCTGCGGGGTGCATGGGGCCGGCGCGCATCGTAAAAGCTCCAAACTCGGCGCCAGATTCAGGCCTGCACGGCCAGCGTCTGCTGGAACTGCGACACACCGTTCAGATCACGAAGGTCCACGGTCAGCGCGCGCGACGCGGGATCGATGTTGACCTCGCCAAAGAACTGGAAGCCGGCAAACGGCGACATGTTCTGGGCAGTGGGCGCTTTCTGGAAGACGACGCGCGGGCCGAACGTGTTGTCGAGCGGATTCGGCCCGAAGCTGCCCGCGTTGAGCGGCCCGGCCACGAATTCCCAGAACGGATCGAAGTCCTTGTACACGGCGCGCTCGGGCGCATAGTGGTGCGCGGCGCAGTAATGCACATCCGCCGTGAGCCACACCACGTTCTTCAGTCCGGCCTGTTTGATCCGCGTCAGCAGACGTGCAGTCTCCAGTTCGCGGCCCAGCGCCGGGCCGTCGCCATTGGCGATGGCTTCCCATCTGGCGCGCCCCTGCGCATCCTTGCCGTCCGGCACGCCCAGGCCAATCGGCATATCGGCGGCAATCACCTTCCAGGTGGCCTGCGACGCCGTCATCTCGGCCATCAGCCAGTCCAGCTGCGCGTTGCCCAGGAATGCAGTGGCGGCGCTTTCCGTGGTTTCGCGGTTGTACCCGTTCGGGCCGCGATAGCTGCGCATGTCCAGCACGAACACGTCGAGCAGCGGGCCATACGCGATCTTGCGATGCACGCGCTCGGCCAGGCCCTGGCGGTGCCAGCGCATCGGCGCGTTCTCCAGGAAGGCGCGGCTGCCACGGGCCACCAGCAGGCGCACATCCTTTTCCTTGTAGCGGTTGTCGGCCGACAGGTCTTTCGAATCCGACCAGTTGTTGGTCACCTCGTGGTCGTCCCATTGCCAGATCTGCGGTACCTGGCTGGCGAAGCGGCGCACATTGACGTCCATCATGTTGTAGCGATGACGGCCACGGAATTCCTTCAGCGTCTCGGCCACCTTGCTGACTTCCTCGGTCACCACATTGCGCCAGATGCGGCCGTCCTCGGCTTTCTGCTCGGCAGCGATCGGGCTGTCTGCGTAGATCGTGTCGCCGCTGTGGATGAAGAAGTCCGGGTTGCGCTGGCGCATGGCCTCGTAGATGCGCATGCCGCCCAGGTCGGGATTGATGCCCCAGCCCTGGCCGACGGTGTCGCCGGACCACACAAAGCGGATCGGCTTGTCGGCCGTCATGGCCCGGGTGCGGAAGCTGCCTTCCATCCACGCACCCTGGCCACGGCGTTGTTCGGGTGCCTCAAACGCCACCCGTACATGATACTGCTGGCCCGGCAGCAGACCAGTCAACTGGGTGCGCGCCGTGAAGTCGGTCTCGTTGCTGGCCAGCGGCCCGGAGATCCGCATGGCGTTGCGGAAGCCCGGCTCGGTGGCGTATTCGACGATCATCCGCGAGGGTTGTCCGGCGCGGGCCCAGACCACCAGGGCATCGTCCGATGGGTCGCCAAGCTGGATGCCATCCGGGGCTTGCGGCCTGCCGGAAGCCGCCACGGCCGGCGCGGCAAGCGCTGCGGGGCCAAGCGTGCCCAGGCCCGCGGCCAGCCCGGCACCCAGGCCCAGGAAGCGGCTGGAAGTGCGCAGGAATCGGCGGCGAGTGGCGTCGGAGGGCGTGGTGGCGGACGAACTGGAGGGCGGCGAGGGCAGGTGGGTCGTCATGGCGGAATGCGTCGGATGTCAATGTCTATACATGGCCGGGCCGATATCCTCGCCAGCAATTGTGACGCGTTGTTGACACGTCATTCGCATGTCAAACGCCGATACTGCCCTTCAGTGCCGGTGTGCGCCCCCTGACTCTGGTGGTAGAATCCAAGTCTTTGATTTTCCGGGCAATTCATCTTTTCGCGTGTTTTCCGCCGCGCGCCGCCCGTTGAACCGTACCAGACGCGTGTCCGTTGCCTCGGCTCCGCGCCCTGCACCGACACCCCATTGATGACGATGACCAACACCCCAGACCAGACCCCAGCCGCAGAGCAGACGTTCGAAAGCTTCGGGCTGGACGCACGCGTCCTGCGTGCCTTGTCCGACCAGGGCTACACCAAGCCCACGCCGATCCAGGCGCAGGCCATTCCGGTGGTGCTGCTGGGCAAGGACGTCATGGGCGCCGCACAGACCGGCACCGGCAAGACCGCCGGCTTTGCCCTGCCGATCATCCAGCGCCTGCTGCCGCTGGCGAACGCCAGCGCATCGCCGGCACGCCACCCGGTGCGCGCGCTGATGCTGACGCCCACGCGCGAACTGGCCGACCAGGTCTACGACAACGTGGCGCGCTACGCGCAACACACGGACCTGCGCAGCACGGTGGTGTTCGGCGGCGTGGACATGAATCCGCAGACCGACGCGCTGCGCCGTGGCGTGGAAATCCTGGTGGCGACGCCGGGCCGCCTGCTTGACCACGTGCAGCAGAAATCGGTGAACCTGTCGCAGGTGCAGATGCTGGTGCTGGACGAAGCCGACCGCATGCTCGACATGGGCTTCCTGCCCGACCTGCAGCGCATCATCAACCTGCTGCCGGCGCAACGCCAGACGCTGCTGTTCTCGGCGACGTTTTCGCCCGAGATCAAGAAGCTGGCGTCGAGCTACCTGAAGCAGCCGGTGACGATTGAAGTGGCGCGCAGCAACTCGACCAACGAGAACGTGCGCCAGGTGGTGTATTCCGTGCCGGACGGCCACAAGCAGGCCGCCGTGGTGCACCTGCTCAAGCAACGTGCCGCCGAGCAGCAGTCGAAGCAGTGCATCGTGTTCGTGAACAGCAAGATCGGCTGCTCGCGGCTGGCGCGCCATCTGGAGCGCGAAGGCATCAACGCCGCCGCCATCCATGGCGACAAGACGCAAACCGAGCGCATGCAGACGCTCGACGGCTTCAAGAGCGGCACGATCGACGCGCTGGTGGCAACCGACGTGGCGGCGCGTGGCCTCGATATCCCGGCCATGCCGTGCGTGATCAACTTCGACCTGCCGTTCAGCGCCGAGGATTACGTTCACCGCATCGGCCGGACGGGCCGCGCCGGAGCCAGTGGCGACGCGTTGTCGATCCACGTGCCGGGCAACGATGACCGCCTGCTGGCCGATATCGAGAAGCTGATCAAGCGCAGCGTGCCGCGCGGCACGCTGGAGGGCTTTGATCCGACCGGCGAGCGTGCGCGCCAGGAAGAATCCGACCGCCGCCGCCAGCGCT
Organism: Cupriavidus sp. D384; assembly: GCF_001652915.1. Taxonomy (GTDB): domain Bacteria; phylum Pseudomonadota; class Gammaproteobacteria; order Burkholderiales; family Burkholderiaceae; genus Cupriavidus. The sequence continues at coordinate 16,989 of NZ_BBQI01000007.1, read as the reverse complement.
CCGATGTGCGCCGTGCGCGCGACAACGGTAGCGCCAGTGGCGCCGGTGGCACCAACGGCAGCAGCGAGGGCGAAGAAGCGGCGCCGCGCCGCCGCCGTACCGAGCCCAATGGCCGGCCGGCGTTCCGTCCGTCCGATGATCCGTTCTTCTCGCGTCCGTACGAGCCGTCGGGCAACTACACGCCGGCGCCGAAGACCGAGGATCAGCTGGCTGCGGCACTGACCCGCGGCCGTCAGGCGCCCAAGCGCCCGGTGGCGGCACTGCTGGGCGGTGCGCCCCGCAAGTCGTAAGGATCGCAGCGCTCGCACACTCGCAAGCGCCTGAAAACGAAGCGGCCCGCGTTGAGCGGGCCGTTTGCATTCCGGGGGGCGGTTGATCGCCTTGGCGCTTGCCGCTTTACCGTTCTATCGCAACACCCATTGTTCCGCCCACTGCTCCGTGGCGGCTGCCAGCCAGGCCGCGACCGAGGCTTCTCCGTTCACGATTCCCAGGTGCGCGCCGGCTTGCCGCAGCGCGTCCAGCGGCGCTGCCGTGTCCAGTGCCTGCGCGCCGCTTTGCTTGCTCAGTTTTTCTCCAATCGCGTTGACCACGACTGGCACGTGCAGGTACGACGGCGTGGGCAGGCCCAGCACATGCTGCAGATGGATCTGGCGTGGCGTGGAATCGAGCAGGTCGGCGCCTCGCACGATATGGGTGATGCCCTGTTCGGCGTCATCGACCACCACGGCCAGTTGATAGGCCCAGAGCCCGTCGGCACGGCGCAGCACGAAATCCCCGAGTTCCGTTTCCAGGTTCTGGCACTGGCGTCCCTGCCAGCGATCGTCAAAGCAGATCGTGGCCGCGGGGCCGTCCGGCACGCGCACGCGCCAGGCGCGCGGCAGCTTGCCATGCAGGCCGTTGCGGCAGGTGCCCGGATAGCCCAGCGTCTGGTGCCGCTCGCGCACGTGAATAAGCGAATCGGCGATTTCCTTACGCGAGCAGCCGCACGGATACAGGTAGCCGGCAGCGTCCAGGCGCCGCAACGCATCGGCATAGCGCGCCTCGCGGCGGCTCTGCCAGACCGGCGGCTCGTCGGGATGCATGCCGAGTGCTTCGAGCGTGCGCAGGATGCCCGTGTCGGCGTCCTTCACACAGCGCGGATAGTCGATGTCCTCGATCCGCACGAGCCAGTCGCCGCCGTGGGCGCGTGCGTCAAGCCAGCTGGCGAGCGCGGTCACCAGCGAACCAAGGTGCAGCGGGCCCGTGGGGGAGGGGGCGAAGCGCCCCCGGTAGCGTTGCGGCATGGTGCGGCGGACTTACTCGAACGACTCCGGTTGCTGCGGTGCCTGCTGCATCAACGCCTGCGCCAGGCGCGGGTCGTCGAGCTTGCTGGACCACCATTGCAGCGCCTTGCCGCGCGTGTTGGTGCGCCACGCCACCTTGAAATTGCCCGGCGCGCGCACTTCCACGGTTTCGCGCACCTGCAGCACGCCGCTTTCGATATGGGGCTGCGCCATCGGGGCCGGCAGCCAGCCGCAGCCCAGGCCGCGGATCTGGGCTTCGAGCTTGTCGCGCATGGTGGGCACCACCAGCACGTCCTGGCCGGCCAGCACGCCATGGGTACGCGCCGGCAGGTTGCGCGACGTATCGCCCACGGCCACGATGCGGTGCTTGGCAATCTGGATCGTCGTCAGCGGGCCTTCCTCGGTAGCCAGCGGATGGTGCGCGGCCACGGCGAAGACAAACGGAATCGTGCCCAGCGGCCGCACCTGGAAGCCCTGGGTGCTTGGAATCTCGTACGCGCCGCCAATGATCAGGTCGGCGCGGTTGCTGACCAGTGCATCCCAGGTGCCGCCCAGCACTTCCTTGGCAAAGCGCAGCCGGGTGGCCGTGTTCTCGGCGTAGAAGTCCTGGATGACCGGCAGCAGGGCCCGGAAATTGACCAGATCGTCCACGGCGATATTCAGGCTGGCTTCCCAGCCCGTGGCCAGGCGCTTGACGCGCCGCGCCAGGTCGTCGGCCGCGTGCAGCAGGTGGCGGCCTTCGTCCAGCAGGGCCCGGCCCGCCGGGGTCAGCTCGGCCCGGTGGCGCCGGCGGTCGAACAGCAGCACATCGAGGTCTTCCTCGAGCTTGCGGACGACGTAGGTCAGGGCGGAGGGCACCTTGCCCATTTCATGGGCGGCGGCGGCAAAACTGCCTTTGCGCTCGATGGCGTCAAGGACTTCGAGGGATTCAAGTGACAGGGGCATATTCAGAATTTCTGAACAAGTGCTTCTAACGCGGTGCCCGCCAATATACTCCCGCTCCCCTAAACTGCCTAGCATCGAAACGCCGCAGAGCCCGCAGCCAAGAGCTGGAGGGTTCGATTCCAGGCCACAAGGAGGGCCATCAAAATGATTGAAATCCGTAAGTCTGAAGATCGCGGTTATGCGGACCATGGTTGGCTCAAGTCGTATCACACGTTCTCGTTCGCCGACTATTACGATCCGCGTCATATCCAGTTTGGACCGCTGCGTGTGATCAATGAGGATCGTGTCGCGCCGGGCATGGGATTTGGCACCCACGGCCACCGCGACATGGAAATCATCAGCTATGTGCTGGAAGGTGAACTTGCGCACAAGGACAGCATGGGCAACGGCAGCGTGATCCGCCCCGGCGACGTGCAGCGCATGAGCGCGGGCACCGGCGTGCGTCACTCCGAGTACAACCATGCGGCCGACGCGACGACGCATTTCCTGCAGATCTGGATCATGCCGAACCAGCAGGGCATCGAACCCGGTTACGAGGAAAAGCGCTTCGATGCCACTGACAAGCGCGGCCGCCTGCGTCTGGTGGGCAGCCCGGACGGCGCCGAGGGTTCGGTCGTGATCCATCAGGATGTGCGCCTGTTTGCCGGCCTGTTCGACGGTGACGAGGCCGCCACGCTGGCGCTGCAGCCGGGACGCCAGGCCTATGTGCATGTGGCACGTGGCCGGGTGACGGTCAACGGCCAGGCGCTGGAAACCGGTGACGCCGCCAAGCTCGACGGCGAGGATGCCGTGAGCCTGGAAAAGGGTGCCGACGCCGAAGTGCTGGTGTTCGACCTCCCGGCCTGAGCCTGCAAGGCCCCCAGCCAACGCCCGCCGCTCCGGCGGGCGTTGGCGTTGGCGGGCCGTCATTCGTTTACCCGTAACCAGTGCTTACAGGTACTAGGAACGCTTGCCGCTATGCTATCGTCTGGCCTATCCGCCATGCGACCGCCGCGGCACACGCCGTGCGCCGATTAATCGTCACGCGATGACCTTCGTATCCATTCTCCTGGCGCTGATTGCCGAACAATTCCGGGCGCTCGGCCGGAACAACCCCATCTACGACATCGTGCGTGTGCTGGGTGACCGTGCCGAGCATGCCTTCGATACCGGACGCCCGCGCGACGCCGCGCTGGCCTGGCTCACCGTGGTGCTGCCACTGACGCTGGCCGTGGTGTTCGTCCACTATCTGCTGGCGTCGATCAGCGTGGCCCTGACGCTGGTCTGGAACGTCCTGCTGCTCTACCTGACGCTGGGCTTCCGGCAGTTCAGCCACTATTTCACCGACATCCACGAGGCGCTGAACCGGGACGATCTCCATACGGCCCGCACGCTGCTGCATGAATGGACCGGGCTCGACACCGTGGAGATGCCCGTCAGCGAGATCGTCCGGCACACGCTGGAAGCGGCCATCGTGGCCGTGCATCGCCATGTGTTCGGGGTGTTTTTCTGGTTCCTGGTGCCGATCGGCCCCGGCGGCGTGGTGCTGTATCGCACGGCCGAATTCCTGAATCGCCAGTGGAACACGCCGTCGAACGAGCGCAGCCCGGCGCTGGGCCGTTTTGCGGCCCGCGCGTTCTACGTGCTGGACTGGGTGCCGTCGCGCCTGACGGCGATCGGGTTTGCCATCGTTGGCAATTTCGAGGATGCGGTCTACGCCTGGCGCAACCATGCGCGCAAGTGGAACGACGCGGTCAACGGCATCCTGCTGGCCAGCGGCGGCGGGGCGCTCGGTGTGCGGCTGGGCCAACCACTGGCCGAAGAGGATTCCAGCGTCATGCTGCGTGCCAGCCTGGCTGGCGTGGACTATGCGCCGGGCATGAGCGAAGCCGAGCCGGTGCCGCCCGAATATGGCACGGACCCCGGCATTCGCACGCTGCAATCGGCGGTGGGCCTGGTCTGGCGCGCCGTGATCCTGTGGATGCTGCTGCTGGCGATGATCTCGCTGGCACTCTGGGTGGGGTGACACCCGGCCGGGAACATCAGCGAAACGCCAAGGCGCCACGGTTGTGGCGCCTTTTTCATGCCCGCCGCGTTCCGGACTCAGTCATGGTGCGCGCCGCAGTGCCAGCACGCGGCGAACTGGGCTTCGTGCCATTCGCCGCAGCGGTGGCATTGCCAGCGCGGCCCCGGCGCCGGATTGGCTGCCGCGTTGAGCACGGCCCAGGCATCGGCTTCGGCTGTATCGTCGAGAATCCAGACCTGCGGGGCGCTTTCGTTGAGCGGGATATCGCCTGCCGCGCCGGCAAGCCAGGTATTGCGGACCTCGGCGCGGATGCCGGCCGCATGCAGTACGTTCTGGCAATGCGCGGCATGGACCAGCGAAGGCGTCCTCAGCAGCAGTTTCATGATGAAGCCGTGGCAGGCAGGGTGCTTTTACCTTACCACGGCCATTGCCAAACGCCAGCCGGGGCTTACCACGGCTTCTGCTGACGCGATTCGTGCAGCAACTGTGTATAGAGCTGGTGCCGGCGCGGCGAGATCGCACCGTTGTCGATGGCGCCCAGCACGCCACAACCGGGCTCGTTGATGTGGTGGCAGTTGTAGAAACGGCATGCCGTGAGCTGCGGCCGGAATTCCGGGAAGGCGCGCTCCAGCATGCCTTCGCTCAGGTGGTGCAGGCCGAATTCCTGGAAGCCTGGCGAATCGATCAGGTAGCCGGGCTGTCCGTCGACCACGGCCCATTCCGCCGGCAGGTGATACAGCCGGGTGAACGTGGTGGTGTGCTTGCCGGAGTCGAGCTTCGACGAAATCTCGCGTGTCTGGGCTTCCACGCCCGGAATCAGCAGGTTCAGCAGCGACGACTTGCCCATGCCCGACTGCCCGATCAGGATGCTCGACACCCCGGCCGTGCGGGGCTGCAACGCCGCCAGCGCCTCTGCGGGGCGGCCGTGGACGGACAGTTCCAGCGTGTCGTAGCCCAGGTCCTGGTACAGCTTCAGGCGACGGCGCGCATCGTCGAGCCGCCCGGTCAGGTCGGTCTTGTTCAGGATCACCAGCGGGCGGATTTCCAGCGCCTCGGCCGACACCAGCGCGCGGCCCAGCAGGTCCTCCGAGAAGCTCGGCTCGGTGGCGAGCACGATAATGACCTGGTCGATATTGGCCGCCAGCAGCTTCGACTTGAACTGGTCGGACCGGTACAGCAGGTTCTTGCGGGGATCGATGCCGGTGATCACGCCCTGGTCGACCGCGGCCAGTTCGATGCGCACGTGGTCGCCCACGGCCGCGTCGCTTTTCTTGCCGCGCGGGAACGCATGCAGATGGGACCCATCGGTGCGCTCCACCACGTAGTGGCGGCCGTGCGCGGCGACGATCAGCGCGGATTCCGTATCGGCTCCGTTACCCTTGCCGGTGCCCTTGCCGGCGTTGTGATGGCGTGCGCTGCGGGTCATGCGTGCGACAGAAGACGGTCGATCCGCTGGGCTGCAGGCGGATGCGAGTAGTAGAAGGCGCTATAGATGGGATCCGGCGTCAGCGTCGACGCGTTGTCCTTGTACAGCTTCACCAGCGCGGAAACCAGGTGGCCCGCATTGGTCTGGTGCGCGGCGAACTCGTCGGCTTCGAACTCGTGCTTGCGCGACGACTGGCTGGCGAGCGGCCCCAGGATGAACGTGAACACCGGCAGTGCCAGGAAGAACAGCACCAGCGCCAGCGCATTGTTGCTGGCGCCGAAGTTCGGCAGCACGCCCAGGCCCGTGAAGAACCATTCGCGCGTGGCCAGCCAGCCCAGCACGGCCAGGAACACCAGCGACAGCGCAAACGTGACGGCGATCATCTTGGCAACATGGCGGCGCTTGAAGTGGCCCAGTTCGTGGGCCAGCACCGCTTCGACCTCCTCGCCGTCCAGGCGCTCCAGCAGCGTGTCGAAGAACACGATGCGCTTGGCCGCGCCGAACCCCGTGAAATAGGCATTGCCATGCGCGCTGCGCCGGCTGCCGTCCATCACGAACAGGCCCTTGCTGGCGAAGCCGCACTTGCGCAGCAGCGCCTCGATGCGCTCGCGCAGGCCCTCGTCGGCCAGCGGCTCGAACTTGTTGAACAGCGGGGCGATGTACGTCGGCACGATCACCTGCAGCAGCAGGCTGAAGCCCACCCAGAGCAGCCAGGTGTAGAGCCACCAGTAGGTGCCGGCGCGATCCATCAGCCACAGCACGGCCAGCAGCAGCGGCAGGCCCAGCACGCAGGCCACCGCAGCCATCTTGGCAAGGTCGGCCAGCCACAGGCCGAACGTCATCTTGTTGAAGCCGAAGCGCTGCTCGATCACGAACTGGCCATACAGCGAGAAGGGCAGGTCGAACAACCCGCCGATCACGGCCACGCTGGCGATCAGCGCCACGCCGTAGAAGTAGGGGCTGTCGGGGAAGACATGCAGCCAGAGCTGGTTCAGCGCGTGCAGGCCGCCCAGCATCGTGAAGCCGATCAGCACGGCGGCGCCGGTCAGCACTTCGAGCATCGACAGCCGCGTGCGGGCAACCGTGTAGTCCGCCGCCTTCTGGTGGGCGGACAGGGCGATGGTGTCGGCAAACCGCTCGGGCACGGCGCCGCGATGGCGCGCCACATGGCGGATCTGGCGCGAGGCGAGCCAGAGTTTGGTCAGCACCATGATGACCAGGGCGGCAAGAAAGATCAGCGTGAACATCGGCAAGCCTTGTAGACGATGGCGCGGCGCAGCAACGGGAAAGCCGGAGTGCGCGGCATGCCATCCGGGGCAGATATGCGAGAATTATAAATTGTTCGCCCCCGGCCACCCGCCGATCCGGGGTAATTCCCTCCGAATTCCATATCGAGCCGTACCGCCAGATGACAAGTCCCGCCGCATCCTCCGTCAAAAGTGAAAACAACCTTGTCTGGCTGGACATGGAAATGACCGGCCTGCAGCCGGATACCGACCGCATTATCGAGGTGGCGGTGGTGGTTACCGATTCCGAGCTGAACATCCTGGCCGAAGGCCCGGTGCTGGTGATCCACCAGTCCGATGCGGTACTCGACGGCATGGACAACTGGAACAAGGGTACGCACGGCCGCTCGGGCCTGATCGACAAGGTCAAGGCGTCGACGCTGACCGAAGCCCAGGCCGAGGCCGAACTGCTGGCGTTCCTGAAGCGCTGGGTGCCGGCCAGCAAGTCGCCGATGTGCGGCAATTCGATCTGCCAGGACCGCCGCTTCATGGCGCGCTACATGCCCAAGCTCGAAGCGTTCTTCCACTACCGCAACCTTGACGTCTCGACGCTCAAGGAACTGTGCAAGCGCTGGGAACCGGCCATCCACAAGGGTTTCCAGAAGCGCCAGCTGCACACGGCGCTGGCCGACATCCTTGAGTCGGTGGAAGAACTGCGCTACTACCGCCAGCACTTCATCAAGACGCCGGCCGAGGCGGCCGCCACGATGCCGGCGCCGGCAGCGCCCGCCGCCCCCGCCGCTCCCTCGGCATAAAGCCCCCCTCCAGAACAAGAACCCGGCGGGCGGGCTCCACGACGGACCGGCCACGCCGCCCCAGTCTGTCCAGCCGCCTCCCGCCATGTTTACGCGCATTGTCTCCATCATCACGCCGGTCATCCTGATCATCCTGATCGGGTGGATCTACGGGCGGCGTGCCCATCCGGACATGGCGGGCATCAACAAGGCGATGCTGGAAGTGATTGCCCCGCTACTTGTGGTGTCGGCCTTCATCAGCAAGGATTTCGTGCTGGCCGACCACCTGGTGCTGCTGGCCTGCGCCGTGGCCGTGGTGATCGGCTCGGGCATCCTGGCCTGGGTGGTGGCGCGCACGAGCGGCGCCAATCCCCGCACGTTCGTGCCCCCGATGATGTTCAACAACTGCGGCAACATGGGGCTGCCGCTGTCGGTCTTCGCCTTCGGGCAGGTTGGGCTGGCGCCGGCGGTGGCGCTGTTTGCGGCATCGAACCTGATGCATTTCACGATCGGCATGAAGATCGTGAACCGGCAGGCGTCGGTCATGCAGATCGCGCGCAATCCGATGGTGCTGGCCACCGTGGCCGGCGTGGCGCTATCGCTCGCCAAGCCGGTGTTTGCGCTGCCCGAGCCGGTCTACGAGTCGATCAAGCTGCTGGGCGACTCCACGGTGCCGCTGATGCTGTTCGCGCTGGGCGTGCGCATGAAGGACGTGAGCCTGCGCAACTGGGGCATGGGCGTGCTGGGCGCCATCGTCTGCCCGCTGGCAGGTATCGCCGTGGCGCTGCTGCTGGCATGGTGGGTGCCGATGACCGACCTGCAGCGGGGGCTGCTGTTCGTCTTTGCGTCGCTGCCCCCGGCCGTGCTGAATTTCCTGGTGGCCGACCATTTCAGGCAGGAACCCGACCAGGTGGCGTCGATCGTGCTGCTCGGCAATATCGCCGCCGTGGTGTTCGTGCCGATCGGGCTGTACCTGGGGCTGAAATAGGCACCAGGTTTGCTCCCCTCGCCCCTCTTGCGTCAAGGGGCCGGGGGAGCAGGGCTGGAGCCGGTCAGACCGTCGGCGCCGGCTTCTGGCGCAGCGCGCTCTTCGGCCGGAATGCCTTCACGATGGCTTCGTTGGTTTCCACATACGGGCCGCCGATCAGGTCGATGCAGTAGGGCATCGCCGCGAACACGCCTTGCACGATCACGCGGCCTTCCACGTCGCGCAGGCCTTCCAGCGTCTCGCGGATGGCCTTGGGCTGCCCGGGCAGGTTGACGATCAGCGCGGCGCGGCTCGGCGTTTCCCGGATGACCGCCACCTGGCGAGACAGGATCGCCGTCGGCACGAAGTGCAGGCTCACTTGCCGCATCTGTTCGCCAAATCCCGGCATTTCCTTGGTTCCCACGGCCAGGGTGGCTTCGGGCGTGACGTCGCGCCGGGCCGGGCCCGTGCCGCCCGTGGTCAGCACCAGGTCGCAGCCGGCCACGTCGACGAGTTCGATCAGCGTGCGCGAAATCAGCGGCGCCTCGTCGGGAATCAGCCGCTCGACGGCCTGCCACGGCGAGGTCAGCGTCTTGCCGAACCAGTCGCGTAGCGCCGGGATGCCTTCGTCCTGATAGGTGCCGGACGATGCACGGTCGGAAATGGACACAAAGCCGACCACCAGCTCGTCGGCGTGGGTGCGGGGGACGGGGGCGGTCAGCGGCGGGTTCATGCTTCGGGTTCCTGTGGTGTGTCGGATGCGTCACTGGCATCGCCGTCATCGCCACCGTCGAGCGCGGCCTTGATGGCCTGGAACAGTTCGCGGTAGTACTTGGGCGGCTTGCTCAGTTCCTTTTCCTTGCGGGCGTTGCGGATGATGTTGCGCACCGATTGCACGTCCACGCTCGGGTGTTCGCCCAGGAACTTGGTCAGCATGGCATCATCGGCCAGCAGCAGGTCGCGCCAGCGCTCGATCAGGTGCAGCTTGGCGGTTTCCGCCTTGCTGGTGCCCTTGAAGCCTTCCAGCGCGGCACGGATGGCGGCCACTTCGTCGTCGTCCAGGCTGCGCATTACCTTGCCGACAAACTGCATCTGGCGGCGCTTGCCTTCGTGGCTGGTGATCTTGCGGGCAGCATGGACGGCGTCCGCCAGCGACTCGGGCATTGGCACGCGCGCCAGGCGGTCTTTGGCCAGCGCCTCGAGTTCGGCGCCTAGATCCTGCAGCTCGGTCATGTCGCGCTTGCGCTGCGACTTGCTCTTGGGCAGGTCGTCGTCCGCTTCCGGGGCAAAGGCGCCCGGGAATCGGCCGTTGGAGTTGTTACGGGTATTTCGCGTCATGGGCGGCATTTTATCTTGCTATGATTCCCGTTTGGACTTTTGATCACGCCCGCCCATATGAGCCAGACTGCCGAAAAGACCGCGCATTTCACCTATACCCAGGATCAGCTCAAGGCCATGGCTGCCGATGTGCTGCGCGTGGCACGCGAACTTGGCGCGACGGACGCTGCCACCGAGATCTCCGAGGGCGGCGGCCTGTCGGTGACGGTGCGCAAGGGGCAGGTGGAAACCATCGAGCAGAACCGCGACAAGGTGGTGGGCGTGACGGTCATGATCGGCCAGCGCCGCGGTAATGCCAGCACGTCGGATTTCTCGCCGGCCGCGCTGCGTGCCACGGCCGAGGCGGCGTACAACATCGCCCGTTTCACGGCCGAGGATGACTGCGCCGGGCTGGCAGAGGAAGGCCTGCTCGAACGCAACCCGCGGGACCTGGACCTGTTCCACCCGTGGAACATCGACGCCGAGGGCGCCATCGACATCGCGCGCCGTGCCGAGGCATCGTCGTTCGCGGTGTCGCCGAAGATCAAGAACAGCGACGGCGCCAGCGTATCGGCCCAGCATTCGCAGTTCGTGCTGGCCACGTCGCGGGGCTTCGTGGGCGGCTACCCGTACTCGCGCCACTTCATTTCGGCGGCGCCGATCGCCGGTTCCGGCGGCGGCATGCAGCGCGACGACTGGTATTCGTCGAAGCGCTCGCCGCTGGCGCTGGCCGAGCCCGAGGCCATCGGCCGCTATGCCGCCGAGCGCGCGCTGGCCCGCCTGAATGCCCGCAAGCTGTCCACGCGCAAGTGCCCGGTGCTGTTCGAGGCACCGCTGGCGGCGGGTCTGCTGGGGGCCTTCGTGCAGGCGGTGTCGGGTGGCGCGCTGTACCGCAAGTCGACGTTCCTGTACGACTCGCTGGGCAAGGCCGTGTTTTCGCCGGATATCCAGATCAATGAGCAGCCGCATGTGCCGGGCGCCATGGGCAGCGCTCCGTTCGACGAGGAAGGCGTGCGCACGCATGCCCGCGAGGTGGTGCGCGATGGCGTGGTGCAAGGCTACTTCCTGTCGACCTATTCTGCGCGCAAGCTCGGCATGAAGACCACCGGCAACGCCGGCGGCTCGCACAACCTGACGCTGACCAGCTCGCGGACGCAGCCGGGCGACGATTTCGCCGGCATGCTGAAGAAGATGGGCACCGGCCTGCTGGTGACCGAACTGATGGGGCAGGGCGTGAACTACGTAACGGGCGACTATTCGCGCGGCGCGTCGGGCTACTGGGTCGAGAACGGCGTGATCCAGTATCCGGTGGAGGAAATCACGATTGCCGGCAACATGGTGGAAATGTTCAAGCAGATCGTCGGTATCGGTTCGGATGCGCTGGTGCGCGGCACCAAGGAAACCGGCTCGATCCTGGTCGAGCAGATGACGATTGCCGGGAACTGAGATCGCGGCAGCCGGTGAATCGGCCGGCAAAAAAAGAAGACGGCGCCCGAGGGCGCCGTTTTTCATGGCCGATTGCCGGTATTTGCGCGATCGGCTTATTCCTCGCCCGAAGGCGGACGCTCGTAGGTCACGAACGCATAGTCGAAACCATTTGGCTCCGAATGATGGGTTTCGCGCGAGACTTCCAGCCATTTCGAACGGTCGACGGCGGGGAAGTGGGCGTCGCCCTCCACGTCGGCATCGATCTCGGTGACGATCAGGCGATCCGCGCTGGGTAGCGCTTCGGCGTAGAGCTGGGCACCGCCGATCAGGAACACCTGCTCCACGCCCACGCACAGCCGCTGGGCGTCTTCCAGCGACGCCACCACCTCGGCGCCTTCCAGCTGCAGGTCACGGTTGCGGCTCACCACGATATTGCGGCGGCCCGGCAGCGGCCGGCCGATCGAATCCCAGGTCTTGCGGCCCATGATGATCGGCGCGCCCAGCGTGGTGCGCTTGAAGTGCTGCAGGTCTTCGGGCAGGCGCCACGGCAGCGTGTTGTCGCGGCCGATCACGCCATTGCGCGCGCGCGCGACGATCAGGGTCAGCAGCGTCATACGGCCACCGGTGCCTTGATGGCCGGATGCGATTCGTAGCCCACCAGCTCGAAGTCGTCGTACTGGTAGTCGAAGATGCTGTCGGGCTTGCGCTTGATTTTCAGCGTCGGCAGCTTCATCGGCGCGCGGGACAGCTGCGTCTGCACCTGTTCGAAGTGGTTGCTGTAGATGTGGCAGTCGCCGCCGGTCCAGACGAAGTCGCCCACGCCCAGGCCACATTGCTGCGCGATCATGTGCGTCAGCAGCGCGTAGCTGGCGATATTGAACGGCACGCCCAGGAAGATGTCGGCGCTCCGCTGGTACAGCTGGCAGCTCAGCTTGCCGTCGGCCACGTAGAACTGGAAGAACGCGTGGCAGGGCGGCAGCTTCATCTGCGGGATCTCTCCCACGTTCCAGGCCGACACGATCAGGCGGCGCGAATCGGGATTGTTGCGGATCTGCTGCACCACCTCGCTGATCTGGTCGATATGGCGGCCGTCCGGCGTCGGCCAGGCGCGCCACTGGTAGCCGTAGACCGGGCCCAGCTCGCCGTTGGCATCGGCCCATTCGTCCCAGATCGTGACGCCGTTGTCCTTCAGGTACTTGATATTGGTCGAACCCTGCAGGAACCACAGCAGTTCGTGGATGATGGACTTCAGGTGCAGCTTCTTGGTGGTGACGACCGGAAAGCCTTCGTTCAGGTCGAAGCGCATCTGGTAGCCGAACACCGAGCGCGTGCCGGTGCCCGTGCGGTCGGACTTTTCGGTGCCATGCTCGAAAACATGGCGCATGAAGTCGAGGTACTGTTTCATCGGCGCGGGGTAGAAATGTGATGTCGGCTCGCGGGCCGTAAAGCGGGGATTTTAGCCTGAAAGCAAAAAGCCGCCCGAAGGCGGCCTTTTGCATTTCCGGCATTTCCGGTCAGCCGGGTCAGTGGCTTTCCACCGGCTTCTGGCTGCCGTCGCGACGCTTCTGCGTCAGGTAGCCGGCCCCCAGCACGCCGCCGATGATCACCAGGTACAGGCCCCACTTGATCACGGGCTGTGCCTCGAAGAACGCCTTGGTGATCGGCTCGCCCAGGATCATCTTCACGGCGGTGAAGGCCAGCACGCCGGCGCCGATGTAGATGATGGACGGGTAGCGCGACATCAGCTTGAGCACCAGGCTCGAGCCCCAGACCACGATCGGGATACTGATCAGCAGGCCCAGCACCACCAGCAGGAAGCTGCCGTGGGCGGCGCCGGCCACCGCCAGCACGTTGTCCACGCCCATCACCGCGTCGGCGATGATGATGGTCTTCATGGCGCCCACCAGCGTGGCCGCGCCAGCGCCGTGCTCGTCGCCGTCATTCTCGGCGGCCAGCAGCTTGTAGGCAATCCAGACCAGCGCCAGGCCACCAACCAGCAGCAGGCCGGGGATCTTGAGCAGCCAGACCACGCCAATCGTCATGGCCGAACGGACCACCACGGCACCGATGGTGCCCCAGACAATGGCTTTCTTCTGCAGGTGCGGCGGCAGGTTGCGCGCCGCGAGGGCGATCACGATGGCGTTGTCGCCAGCCAGGACCAGGTCAATGACGACGATCGACAGCAGCGCTGTCAGAAACTGCATCGTGAACAGATCGGTAAACCACTCCATGTACGCTCCTCAGGTACGAAAAAGCTGCAGGCCATCGAGCCAGCAAGGGTTTTTTGTTGCACCTGGGATTTACAGCGAGCGCCGGAAGTGATCGGGGTCGCCTTTGCAAACCATAAAAACCAGGTGTGCAAAGGTCTTGCTCGACTGACTGGCGCGGAATGCGCGCCAGGGTCAGCACAACCGGAGACGAGCGATGCGTCTCGGAATGACGATTGTGCTAAGGGCATCGGATGCCCCCAAGCTACTCCCCTTTTACTTCCCTCTTTGGAAGGAATCGTGTCCGCCAGAAGCTCCAGCGATCACGTTGGAGGCGATTATAAGGGAACCACGAAAAAAATGTTGCACTGCCGGGTTGGGGTTTGTATGTATCAAGTTTCAGACATGAATGCCGTGCGGATCAGTTTGTAAAGTGATGCAACGTGTCACGCACGCATAAGCATATGCACCTATCCTATTTGGATCGGTTCGGCAGGTGTGCACCAGATCTGACAGGTGCGCACCCCTGACCAGCCGCTGGCCCAGACGCCATCGCGGATGCTTGAGAGGGATTCACCGTAGTGCCCATCGACAACAAGGAAACGTCATGCCGGCCCCCACTACGCTTCAGACGCCCGACACCCATTCGACCCGCTCCAACTCCCGCAACAACTCCCATCACCAGAACGGCCACACCACGCCCGGGATTGCTCCCGAGCCGCGCATCGTCGTCGGCAACGGCCATGCCCGGTCCGGGGTGGCACCGCAGCCCGAATTCGTACAGCAGTACCGCGAAGACAACGGCGCGCTGCGCGCCGAGATCGAGGAAGGGCTGCGCCTCAGGCAGCCGCGCATCAGTCCGAAGTTCTTCTACGACGTACTGGGCTCGCGGCTGTTCGAAGCCATCACCGACCTGCCCGAGTACTATCCCACGCGCACCGAGGCGTCGATCTTTGCCTCGGCAGCGCCCGCCATCGCCGCACGGGCGGGCAGCGGCTGCGTGCTGATCGACCTGGGCGCCGGCAACTGCCAGAAGGCCGCGCGCCTGTTCCCCAGCCTGCAGCCTGCGCAGTACGTGGCGCTCGATATCTCGGTGGAATTCCTGCGTGGCACGCTGGCCGCGCTGCAGCAGCAGAATCCCCAGATCCCGATGCTCGGGCTTGGCGCCGATCTGTGCGGGCCGCTGGACCTTCCCACCAGCGTCAGGCGTGGCCGCCGGCTGTTCTTCTATCCCGGCTCCAGCATCGGCAACTTTGCCCCCATCGACGCCCTGGCGCTGCTGCAGCGGCTGCGTGCCGCGGCTGGCCCCGGTGATGGCGTGCTGATCGGCGTGGACCTGTTCAAGGACCCCGACACGCTGGTGGCGGCCTATGACGATGCCCTGGGCGTGACGGCCGCGTTCAACCGCAACGTGCTGCGCAACGTGAACCGCATCGTCGGCAGCGATTTCGCGCTGGCGGACTGGCGCCATGCGGCCACGTTCGATACGCAGGCATCGCGCATCCAGATGCACCTGCAGGCCGAGCGCGACGTGACCGTGCGCTGGCCCGGTGGCGAGCGGCAATTCGCGGCCGGGGATCGCATCCATACCGAGGACTCCCACAAGTATCGGCCGGACGACTTCGCGATCCTGCTCGAAGCGGCCGGCTTTACCGATCCGGTCAGCTGGACCGATCCGCGCGGCTGGTTCGCGGTGTTCCATGCACGCGGCTGACGGCCCGGGACGATCTGGGGAGGCAGGCTGGCGGTAAGCCGCGCCGCCAGCAGGGTGAAATGGCGCTGGCCGGAACGTGCGGGCGCGCAGTGTCATAATGCGCGCAGCCGGCCCTGGCCGGCACCGACTTCCACCCACTGTCACGGATACCTCGATGAGCGGCTTCTCCATGCTTCCCGATCTCCACTTCACCGGCGGCACGGCGGCCTGGCCCGACGCGCGCCGGTTGCCGCGCGAGGGGTTGGCACAGGCGCTGGTGGAGTCGCGCAACCGCACGCTGGCGTGGCTGGGTGCCTTTGGCGTGACCCGCAAGGGTTGGACCGTGGTGCGCCAGTACGATGCGAATCCGCCGCTGTGGACGCTTGGCAGTATCGCGTGGCACGCCGAATGGTGGTGCCTGCGTGGCGTGCGGCATCTGGAGCAGGGCGGCATCCGGCTGCCGGTGGCCAGCGAGCCGTCGCTGCTCGATGGTGCCGACGAGTGGTTCGATCCCGAGCGGATTGGTCCCGATGAACGCTGGGAGATCGCGCTGCCCGACGTGGCGGTGGTAAAGCAATACGCTGCGAAGGTGCTGGACGGCCTGCTGCGGCGTATCGCGCTGCTGCCCGACGATGACGACGCCACGCTGTACCCGTTCCGCCGCGCGCTGTACTACGAAGACGTGCAGGGCGAAACGGTTGCCACGCTGCTGCAGGCGCTGGAAGTGGCGCCCGTCGAGCCGGCATCGATCGCCCCGGCAATGGCCGTGCAGTCATCGGGCACGCTGCATTTTCCCGGTGGCAATTTCACGCAGGGCTGGCAGGACGCCGACGGCTTTGCCTGGCCCGATGAATTGCCCGCGCAGAAGATCTACGTACCGGCGTTCGAGATGGATGCCGCGTTGGTCACCAATGCCCAGTTCCTGGAATTCGTGGAAGACCACGGCTACGAGCATCCGTCGTACTGGTCGGCTGCCGGCCGGCAATGGCTGATGACGCAGGAGCGTTCGGCCCCGCGCTACTGGGCGCGCCATGCGGTCAGCCGTAGTTGGGTGGTATCGCGCTTCGGCACGGAGCGCACGCTAAATCCCGACGAACCGGTGCGTCACGTCACGTTGTTCGAGGCGCAGGCGTGGTGTGTCTGGGCCGGGCGCCGCCTGCCGCAGGAAGTGGAATGGGAACTGGCGGCTGCGCAGAATCGCGGACTGCAGTGGGGCACCTTGCGCGAGTGGACCGCCACGCCGTACGAGCCATACCTGGGGTTCGCCGCCGAGCCCACCGACGGCGAGATCATCGGCCGCTTCGGCACGCACCAGGCCGCGCGCGGCGTATCGTTCGCCAGCCCGGCCCGACTGCGCCACGTGCGCGCGCGCACCGCGCTGCTGCCGGAGGACGATGTGTCGTTCGTGGGGTTCAGGACGTGTGCGGTTTAGGTCGGGACCACGGAAAGCAACGCGGAAGGGTGTTCGCACAGACCAAATTCCTGAAGAATCTGGACAGCGGTACCGAAGTGCAATCGCCGTCGCGCCGATGATCGCCAGGCGGCGTGTTTGGCGCTATTCATGTGGCGCTATCCGTGTCGCGCTTCTCGCTACGACAAACAAAAAGGCACCCGAAGGTGTAATGCCGTTCAGTTAAGAACTGAACGGCATTTTTAATTGGAGCGTCAGAGGAGGTTGTAAACGCTGCGCCGAGGTGT
>NZ_BBQI01000006.1 GCF_001652915.1 Cupriavidus sp. D384 | reverse complement strand
TTGATCAATGCGGCGGTTAGCCCGTGTCGCAAGAGTTTGCGAGAGACTGTCATGCTGAACGGGAACATCGTCGAGGGATGTAGGTCGTTGTCCTACGTCGTCGTCCTAGGGTCCGTCCAGGCCCAAAAATAAATGCTGGCCGTCGCGGACAATCAGCGTAGAGTGGGAGACGACCCCTTGGGAGCATGACATGGACACTTATCCGGCAGCAAACAGCAAAGGCTTCGACATTTACCCGCTAGTCTACAAATACGATCCACCGCGTGAATGGCATGAACGAAGGCCGGACCGTAGCTACAGCGCTTCCGTAGTGATCTGTCGTGAGGGTATCGCGCCGACAGCCGACAGCGGGCGAGTCTTTCAAGTACCGGATGCACAGTGGGCCGATTTGGGTGTGGCCAAGCGCGCAGCGGTCCAGCACGGGGCGGACATCATCGAAGGACTTGTCAGGGGCGAATCGCTGGCGGGTATCTGACACGGGGATGCCGCTTGCCATGCGTACCCGTGCGGGGCGAGATGCTGAGCCGTTGCTGATCGAATGACGTGATCCGCTTGCCCAAGCGGCTATGCGAAAGGCTTTGCTTGCAAAGGAAGGAGTGAGACTCTATGTCGAGACAGCTTAAGAACAAGGCCGAATTGCGCGCCATGCTTCGTGCAGAACAGGCAAAGTTTTCGGAATGCGAAGGCGCCTGCTTTGGCGACGTGTTATGGCATTCCGCGGACGCAGGTGGTTGCAACTGGAGTCTGTCGACCATGGAAGGTGGCAACAGCACTGCATGCCTGGAGGCAATCCGCCCGTTTGCGAATCGGCTGCGCGATCTGTACAACGTACCGGACGAGGGGACCTAACGCAGAACCGACGAATTTTCGTGGCTGGCCGTCGCTGCGTCCGAAGAGCCTGCGCGGAAGCCGTCTCTCTCTCGACGTTATCGGTAGGTTGGGGCAATTGCACCGGCAGTAGAAAAATTATCTAGATGACCTACTGCTCGGCGATGTCACCCGGGTCGCCATACCCCGCGCTCGCACCGCTCTGCATGCGAGACGTCCCAGGGTCATAACTCTCTGATCGTATGGCGGAAAGTTCGATAGGCGCTGGAAACCGCGTGCTAGTATGGCTGCTGCCCACAGGCCTTAGGGACCATCCGTGCAAATCACGCTCTATCGCAGCGGCGCCAAGGCTATTTTCGTTACGCGAGAACGTAGACTCGAAGACCTGCCCGCTGCTGTGCTGCAGTGGTTCGGGGCCATCGAGCGCGAAGACCACGGCGTACTAACCGAATCAACACCAATGCTGGGACTGAGCGCGGTAGGTGTGCTTGCTGACATCGCTGCACAAGGCTACTGCGCGATAGACATTCCCACGATTCCGCACGTGTATCCCGAAGATAGCTAGACCACGGGATTTCAGTCAACAATCGCAAGAACAAGCTTGGCACCGGCCAGGGTCCGGCCTATCCCCGTGCGAACAGTGGAGACAATGCGGACAGCAGACTGTGCAGATGTCCAAATTGAACACCTGGCACGCCGGCTTCCGTAGCCGACCCTTCCGCGCCGTTCATGATTTACAGGCGAAGGGCCGAAGCTAGTAGTGTTAGGGACGTGGGACATGTTCTCAGCCTGATGGCACGTCCCTAGAGTCAAGGATTGCCGAGGGAGCGGCTTGTGCGCGCGTCACTCTCAATGGAACGTCGGTGGTATTTTTGTAAAGTGCAGACGCGCTCGTCTGCCTACACGCCGCTCACATCTACTTACGCGCCGACCAACTCAAAATCCGGCATTTTGAACGTCTTGCGATTCATCGCCTCAGTGGCGCCATAGAAGCGCATGGTCGGCATGGGGCGCTTGCCCTCGGTCGGGATCCAGTTGGACTCCAGGCCCGCTGGTGCCTTGGGGCCGACGTAGATGGTCGCGCTGCCATCCGGGTTCGGCTTCATCTTGTCCAGGTCGTACGAGGAAAGCGTGGTCCGGTTGGAATCGCTGTAGATGAAAGAGAACGTGGCGTGGTCGTAGACGGTGAGCGCCCAGAACTGCTTGACCGGCATGTCACGCGGCACGTCCACCTTGTACAGCTTGCCGGGCTCCAGCCGCTTGCCGTCCTTGTCGGCCAGGGCAACCATGTAGTGCGTGGCCGGCGCGTCGCTGAGTTCCTTGGGCATGTAGGTACACCAGAAGTACTCGGCAGCGCGCTCAATCAGGTCGATCCGGTCGTCGTAGGTGAAGTTGAACTTACGGTTGGCGTCGGGCTGCAGCAGCGATACGTAGTGCCGGTCCGGCCAGTACACGCGCTTCACCATTTCCGTGTCGAACCACTGCTGCAGGAAGAACCAGGCATCGATTGCCGCATTGCGCATGGCCCGTTTCGCGGTGTCATCGGGCGTGAACGGCTTGCCCCGCTCGATCCCCAGCGACGTCAGCATCCCCATCATGACCGTGTCGTGCTCCCGTACCGGCTCCACGCTCATGATCTCGTGCATATCGGCGAAATGCCGCTCGTCATAGAACCGCAGCGTTGGATAGCGCTGGTTGGCCGGGTCGACAAAGCGCTGGCGCGGCGGGCTGGCCGCCTCGGACAGGTAGTACATGCGCAGCCGCTGCGCATAGTGAAAGGCGTCTTCCACGGATTTTCCGGATGCCCGCACCGAGCGGAAGGCAAACGCGATACGGTAGTTCGGCGACGCCACGTGGAGATACCCCTTCGGGATCTGGCCCTTGTAGCCCGGCGGCGTGAACAGGTATTTGCCGCCCTTGCCCTTATCCAGGCCGGAAGGTCCCACGTCGGCATCGTGAACTGCCACGCGTCCACCACCTGACCGTAGAGGCTGCCATCGGGCCCCGCTTTGGGCACCTCCAGTACCGCCGGGCCCTTGCGCAGGTCGGTGTAGGCGGCGATATAGGGCGTTGAACTGTTGGCCGTGATGGCTTCCAGCTTTGGCGTTGCCGTGGCGGAGTACGTGATGATGTCGTTGTCCTTCATCCCGAGGTCGGTGAAGGCCGCCCGGCGGAACGAATAGATCGCGATCGCCGGCATGTTCCAGAGCACGGCCTCGAAGGCGCGGTGGTACTTGATTTCGTAGTCAAAGTCCTTGACGGATGGAGTGGCGCCCTGCGGAGGCTGGCCGCCCAGCGGTTCGCGACTGCCCTGCGTGGGGGCGGCGATCGAGGGCTGGGCGTCAACCGCCGTGGCCGCTGTAGCGGCAAGGGCACCGCCAGCGGTGGAAACCAGGAATTGGCGTCGATCCATTGCAATGCTCCTGTCGTCAGCGGCGGTGCGGGCGCGCGATGCCAGTCTGCCGCCGCGCCATGGGTTGGGTAACTTGCCGGCCCGCTCGTCCGGCGAGTGTGCCAAGCCGATCATCGGAAATGGCGTCGAAGGCCCATTCTTCGAATATTTTCAGATCTGCCGAGAAAACTTTCATTTCGAAATGCGCCTGTCGCTAGGCAACATGGACATCCAATCGTGGGAACTGGCGCAGCCAGCGTCCAGCTACCTAAGGAGCCATGCATGCGCAGTCGAGGGGGATTCAGGACATGGGTGCGTATCTTCCCGCTGTTTGCCGCAGCAATGGCGCCGGCCCACGCGGAAGATTCGGCAGATCTGGCGAAGAAGCTGAGCAACCCCGTCGCGGCGCTGATCAGCGTGCCGTTCCAGTTCAACTATGATCGCGGGATTGGTCCGGTGCATGACGGCGACCGGCTGACCATGAACTTTCAGCCAGTGGTGCCGATTTCGCTGAACCAGGACTGGAACATGATCTCTCGGACGATTCTGCCGCTGACTTACCAATCGTCGGTCACGCCGGGGTCGGGTTCGCAGACCGGGCTGGGCGATACGCTGCAGAGCTTGTTCTTCTCCCCAAAGGTGCCTACGGCCGGCGGGCTGATCTGGGGTGTGGGGCCGGCGCTGCTGCTGCCCACCGGGACCGAAAACCAGCTCAGCGCCCGCAAGTGGGGGCTGGGTCCCACGGCCGTGGGCCTGGTCCAGCATGGCCCGTGGACCTACGGGGTGCTCGGCAACCATATCTGGTCCGTAGCGGGCGACAATGGCAGGCCTGCGGTCAGCAGCACATTCATCCAGCCGTTCCTGGCCTACACTACGCCCACCGCGTGGACATACACCGTCAACACGGAATCCACCTACGACTGGAAGCAGTCGCAATGGAGCGTCCCGATCCACGCGGGCGTCAGCAAGCTGATCAAGCTCGGCGACCAGCCGGTCAGCCTGGGGTTGTTCGCGACATACTGGGCGGATTCGCCTACTACAGGCGCCCACGGATGGGGCGGCCGCGCGGTCGTGACCTTGCTATTTCCGAAGTAGCGTGCGTCGCGACTAACACCACCTAACGTCCGTTCAGGATGGCAATGCGGCCTTTTCGGGAATCTGCCTGAGCGGCAGATGTTGGCCGATCGTTGACCGTGGGCGCCGCCTCAGACGACAGCCTTCGACCCGTCTCCGCCATTCGCAGGCATGTTGGAATGGCGGTTCTCCTGCTGAACCCCGTCATTCGCGATCAATCGCCATTGCTCAGACCGCCCTCACATTTCGACAGCGATCGCGCTCAATGCCGCCACGTCGAGGATTAGGAAATGCGAGTAGGTAATGCGGATGATGCCGTCTCGTTCAAGCTGCTTGAGTTCCTTGTTCACGATGGGGCGAGAGCGGCCCACCATGTCGGCGAACTCATCCTGGGAAAGCTTCAAGGAAATCGAAACGCCGTCAGTCCGTGGCATGCCGTACGGGTCCACCATGTGGAGCAGCGTTCGCGCGCAACGCGCACGCAGCGTGGCTAGCGAACTCTCGGCAAGGTTCAGGTAGGTCAGGCGGGAGCGCAGGCAAAGCAGTCGCATGAGCGCCAGCGCGAGCCCTGGCTCGCTGGCCAGCGTCCGCTGGACCAGCCCCTTACCGAGCAACAGGACGACGGTGTCTTCATGGGCCACGGCGTCATGGATGGCGCCTTGCTCATCCAGCACCGGGATCAGGTTCATCAACTGGCCCGGCTCCAGATAGCGCGCCACATGCCGCTTGCCGGTCGGCGTGGTGGCGCTGACCTCCAGCACGCCATCGACGATCAGGCAGAGGTGTTCGACCGGTTCCCCCCGGCGGGTCAGCATCTCGCCGCGCTTGAGCAGCTTGATCTGTCCCTCCTGCAGCAGCGTTTCCAGCGTTTCCGGCTTGCAGGTGCTGAACCAGCCGGCGCGCTTCAGTACGGCGGAGGCCAGAGCACGGTGCGAGGGCCGAGCGAATTCTGTCATGTTCTTTACAGATTTGAGGGGCGCGCCTTCCTAGAATCGCCGGCACATTCACAGAATCCAGGAGACAGCAATGGCCGAGGATCTTGGCATCGGCGCATCCGCCTATCTTGCCGCATTGCGGGGGGCGGGTGTCAGTCATTTTGTCACAGTGCCGGACTTCGTCCAGCTTGCACTGCATCAGGCCGTGGAGCGCGGCGAAGGCGGGATGGCGCTGGTCCGCACGTGCAACGAGGACCAGGCCGTCTGCGTAGCGGCGGGCCTGACGATTGCCGGCAAGCGGCCGCTTGTGGTGATCCAAAACCAGGGTCTCTACGCCTGCGTCAACACCATCCGCGCCGTGGCGCTCGACGCGCGCATCCCCACTGTCTTCCTAATCGGCCAGTTCGGCCGCGAAACCGACAACTTCGCGCAGCCGAGCATTCAGTCGCGTCGGCGCGTCGTCAAACTGCTAGAGCCGATCTTGGACACCCTCAATGTGCCGTATTGGCAACTGGAGCAGGCTTCAGACCTGGAGGCCGTGGCCGCCGCCTATGACGCGGCGCAGAGCCGTCGGGGCGCCGCGGCGCTGATCGTCGGACGCCCCGTGGCGTGGCATTGAAGGAGGAACACCATGCGAATCGTGGATGCCTGCAAGGCAATCGCCCAGGCGCGCGGCGAGCGCGTGATCGTGGCGACGATGGGGGCGATGTTCGCCTTCGATATGCTCGGCGTGACCGAACGCCGCCTGAGCTCGGTGCCGCTGATGGGCGGCGCTGCGAGTCTCGGCCTGGGGCTGGCGCTTGCGCGGCCAGACCACGGTGTGATCGTGGTTGACGGCGACGCCAGCCTGCTGATGCAGCTCGGCGGACTGGTCACCGTCGCCGATGCTGGCACAACCAACCTGATCCATTTCGTCGTGCAAAACGGGGCCCAGTTCTCCGGCGCTTCCAACCTCCCTGTGCCCGGCGGGCATGACGTGGACTTCCGAGCCATGGCGCTGGCCGCCGGCTATGCGAGCGCGCATGTTTTCGACAACGCCGCGGCGCTTGGCGACGCGCTGCCCACGCTGCTCGACGCTAGCGGCCCCGTATTCGTCGTGTTGAAGACCGAGCCAGAGGCGCCGCAGTTCGGGCCGGAGAAGCCGCAGCCCGAGATGCCGGATCGGCAGTTCCAGCGCATGGGCGTCGAGGCGGAGCAACTCGGCGTCTGGTATGCGCGCGCTGAAGGAGCATGACGTGACTTCCCGGGCTGCGGATACATACGACTACCTCGTGGTGGGTGCCGGCTCTTCCGGCGCAACCTTGGCCACCCGCCTTGCCGAGCGTGGCCAGGGCAAGGTGCTGCTGCTCGAAGCCGGCGCGCCGCGCGACAAGGATTTCTGGGTCACGGTGCCGCTCGGCGTTGCCAAGCTGTTGCTCAATCCCGACTACGTCTGGCCTTTCCAGACCGAGGCTCAGCCCCAGCTTGCCGGACAGAAGATCTACTGGCCGCGCGGCCGGCTGCCCGGCGGGTCGAGTTCGGTGAACGGCATGATCTTCGTGCGCGGCGAGCCCGCCGAGTTCGACCATTGGGCCGCGCTCGGCAACCAGGGTTGGGATTACGCATCGCTGCTGCCGTACTTCAAGCGCCTGGAAAACACGGCGTGCGGGCAGGACGACGCGCGCGGCCGCAGCGGGCCGATCAGCGTGTCGTCGGTGTCGAAGGTCCACCCGAACCCGCTCAGCGACGCCTTCGTGCAGGCGTGCCAGCAGGCGGGCATTCCGGCGGCCAGCGACTACAACGGTGGCGTCTACGAGGGGGTGAGCTACCTGCAACTGTCGACCGATGGCGGCAGGCGTTGCAGCACGGCCGTCGGCTACCTGCGCGGCAGGCCGCAGGCCAATCTTGCGCTGGCGACGGAGGCGCTCGGGACGCGCGTGGTCTTCGACGGACAACGCGCCGTCGGTGTCGAATACGAGCAGGGCGGCATTCGGCGCCGCGCCATGGCAACGCGCGAGGTCATCCTCAGCGCGGGGCCAATCAAGTCGCCGCAACTGCTGGAGCTTTCCGGCATCGGCGACGGCGCGCGGTTGCAGGCGCTTGGCATCCCGGTACGCCATCATCTGCCCGGCGTCGGCGAGAACCTAATCGACCATCTGCAGGCGCGCATCACGTTCGAATGCACGAAGCCGATCACGCTCAACGAGATTGTCCGCAGCCCGCTGCGGCAGGGCTGGATGGGCATGCGCTACCTGATGACCCGGCGCGGCATCATGGCTACGCCATCGGCCACGGTCCATGCGCTGGCACGTACGGCTGACTTGAAGGACCGGCCGGCCGTCAAGATCCAGCTTCATCACCTGACCGGCGCGGACCGCTACGCGGGCCGGGGCTTTGGCCTCGATCCGTTCCCCGGCTTCGCGGTGGGGTTCTTTCAGTTGCGGCCCGATTCGCGCGGCCATCTTCATATCCGCAGCACCGACCCGCACGAGGCCCCGGTGATCGAGCCGCGCTATCTCGATACCGAAGGCGACCGGCACGCGATGCTGGAAGCGCTGCGGCTGTCGCGCAAGGTATCGCAGCAGCAGGGACTGGCCGGCTACGTGGCACGCGAGACCCGGCCCGGCACCGACGTGCGCGACGACGCCGGCCTGCTGGACTACATCAAGGCATCGGGACAGACGTCGTGGCATCCGATCGGCACCTGCAAGATGGGTAGCGATCCGATGGCCGTGGTGGACAGCCAGCTCCGCGTGCATGGCGTGGCCGGCTTGCGCGTGGTGGACTCTTCCATCATGCCGACCATGTGTTCGTCGAACACCAATGCCGCGTCGATCATGATCGGCGAGAAGGCGGCCGACATGATCCTCGGCGCCGCGCGGGGCTGAGCCGCAACGGCCCGATACGGGCAAAGCGGGCGACACGGGCGACACGGGCGACACGGGGCACATTCAGCGAAGACAGGCCGCGCCAAGACGGCCACCCCATCCCAACACAATATCTCGGAGACAACATGACCCCAATCTACGAGCCCGCGCGAGCGTGGCGCACGGCGGTGCTGCTGTTCCTGTTCATGGTGGTGAACTTCCTGGACAAGATCGTCATCGGCCTGCTGGCCGTGCCGATGATGGAATCGCTGCAATTGACGCCCTCGCAGTTCGGGCTGGTGGCCAGCAGCTTCTTCTGGGTATTTGCCGTCGCCGGCATCGCAGGCGGCTTCATGGCCAATCGCGTCGCCACGACGACGATGCTGCTGGTCATGGCGCTCGCGTGGTCGGTCTTCCAGATTCCATTGGCGATGTCGTCGAGCGTGGCCGTGCTGATCCTGTCGCGCGTGCTGCTCGGCATCGCCGAAGGCCCGGCATTCCCCGTGGCCGTGCATGCAGCCTACAAGTGGTTCCCCGACGACCGGCGCAATGTGCCGGTGGCGTTCTTCTCGCAGGGTGGCAGTGTCGGGCTGCTGATTGCCGGCATCGTGATTCCGCAGATCACCCTGCACTGGGGCTGGCGGGCGAATTTCTACGTGCTGTCCGCGGTCGGGCTGGTCTGGGCACTGCTGTGGATGCTGCTTGGCCGCGAGGGTCGCATCGAGACAAGGGAGGCGAGTGCCGAGACGGCCGGCACCGAAGCGCGCCTGCCCTATGCCCGGCTGATGTCGGACCCCACCGTGATGGCCTGCTTCCTCCTGCATTTCGTGGCGTACTGGGGGCTTGCGCTGACCCTGACATGGCTGCCGGCGTATCTGCAGCGCGGGCTCGGCTACTCGGGCATTGAGGCGGGCCGCCTGTATGCCGTGATCGTCGCGATCAGCATGCCGACGGTCATCGGCTGCTGCTGGTTTGCCCAGCGGATGCTCAAGCGCGGCGCCACATCGCGCGCCGCCCGTGGCCTGTTCTCCGCCGCCACGCTGTTGCTGGCAGGCGGCGCCTTCATCGCCTTGTGGGCGACGGACCTCGCGCCGATCTGGCGCGTGGCACTGATCGGTGTGGCCGTGGGTGTATCGCCGACGATCTACTCGCTGGGGCCCGCCATGCTGGCGGAAGTGACGCCCGGAGCGCAGCGCGGGGCCATCCTCGCCATCGACAACTCCATCGCATCCGTTGCCGGCGTGTTGGCGCCGCTGGTATCTGCGTTCTTCATCGAGGGCATTGCGGGCGCGGCAGGCTATCAGGCCGGCTTCGCCTTCTGCGGCGTATTGATGGTGCTGGGCGGCATCGTCGGCGCCATGGCGATTGATCCGGAGAAGTCGGTGCGCGCGCTGCGCAACCGGGAGACAGCCATCCGTGCGGCTGGGCCGGATGCCCAATCGGCCGCCGGCTAACGTCGCACCCATTGATTCCATTCATCAGGCAGGCGTTGCAGCAACCGGGCATTCCGGTGCCCGTCCATGCCGTCACGTCCGATCCAACGGGCGGCGGCCATTTACAACCCACAAGGGGGGAGACAGGAGTGAGGAAATCGATCGTAGCGCTGGCAGCGATGCTGGCCGGCGCGGGGAGCGCCCATGCGCAATCCAGCGTGACGGTGTATGGCGTGGCGGATGTGAACGTCGAGTACGCCAGCCATGTCGGCGCCGTGCCGACCGCCGCCAATGGCTTCAATCCGGGGCCGGCGCATGGCGTGGTGCGCATGGACTCCGGCGGCTATGCCGGATCGCGCTGGGGGATTCGCGGCACGGAGGACCTGGGCGGCGGGACGTCCGCGCTGTTCGTGCTGGAGAGCGGGTTCAACCTCGACACCGGCACGCTGCAGCAGAGTGGCCGCCTGTTCGGCCGGCAGGCATTTGTCGGCCTGGCGTCGCGCTATGGCCAGGTCACGCTGGGACGGCAGTACACATCGATGTTCGAGGCGCTGGCCAACTTCGTGCCGATGGCCTACGCCACGCAGTACGAGCCCGTCGCCTTCATGGCGGGGGCCAACTTCCGCGAGGACAACACGGTGAAGTACACGGGCCAGTTCGGCCCGCTCACGGCGCTGGCGCACTGGTCGTTCGGCACCGGGCTGGCACTGCCGGCGACGGTGGGCGTGGCCACGTCTATCGGCGGCAATGGCGAGGTGCCCGGGCAGTTCCGGCGCGATTCGGCCTATGGCGCGGCGCTGGTCTACGGTGCTGGCCCACTCGCCGTGACGGCAGGCTATGACCAGTTTAACCCGACCATCGGCACGAGTAGCGGAACGGTGAAGAAGGCGTCGGTCGGCGCCAGCTATACGTTCGGCCCGGCGCTCAAGTTGATGGGCGGCTACCGCTGGGGCCAGAACAAGGGCCAGGACCGCAATCTGATCCAGCGGGACGACTATTACTGGGCGGGTGCCACCTATCAGGCCACGCAGGCGATTTCCCTGTCCGTCGAATACAACTACGACAACCTCAAGAACCTGTACGGCAACACCCAGTTGGCCAATCCGTGGCAGGTCGCGCTGATCTCCGACTATGCATTCTCCAAGCGGACGGACGTGTACCTGACGGCGGCCTATGCCAAGAACGCCGGCCTGACCTTCGATTCGGTGGCGAATGTCTACGCCACCTCGCTGTCGCTGGGCACGAGCTACGCCCTGGCCAACGGGCAGAGTTCGATGCTTGGCGTGGCCGTGGGCGTGCGCCACAAGTTCTGACGGGACGCCGTTTCTCCGTTTCCCCGAGGGCGTTGCTGGCGCTGGCGGGGGCTTGCGGGACCACGCGGGCGGTTGCTCTCGTGGTCCTTTTTCAAGGCAATGACGGTGTCTGCTCCCGTGCCTTCTTAGTTATTTTAGGAACCGATATGAATTCTTTTTTCGGGTCGTCACCGGCCGAAGGGATTGCAGCAAGATATCCGCATTCTGCCAGTGCACCGCGCGCCGCTTTTCGTTCATCCGGTCCTACCTAACCGGAGGACTAGGATGAGCGCGTGCCCTCACCGCTGCATACCACGCTTCAGCAACCCGAGAATATGCATCAGAGCACGATTGGCAGACTACGCGTTTCCTGTGAGGACATAACGATGGCACTTTCGCGCAGAGATTTTCACCGTGTAAGCATGGCGATGGCGGCTGGACTTGCTGCCGCCGGCACAGCCTCAGACGTCGCGGCAGCAGAATCGCCAACACCTCTCGCATCCGGGGCGGGTAGCGCGATGCAGCCGCTGGGCGGACAGCCACCTGCGGGTTCGGCACCATCGGTCAAGGATTTTGACTATCAGATCAAGTATCAGCGGGCGTTTGAAGCGGTTTTATGGAACATGCCCGCCATCGCCATCTATAGCTTTCGCCGGGCCGCTTTCGACAATCTGGGGGTCAAGGACAACGATATCATTGCCTATTCCGCTCCCGCCACGCCTAAGCTCGAGGCGATAACAGCCAATAGCACGACACCCTACATTACGGCATTCACCGATCTTCGGAAAGGTCCGGTGGTTCTGGAGGTACCGGCCGCCGGCCCCGAAGGCAGCGTATACGGGCAGGTTGTGGATGCGTGGCAATTCACGATCGCGGATGTCGGACCATCGGGGCTCGACAAGGGTAAGGGCGCGAAGTTTCTTTTCACCGCCCCGGGCCACAAAGGTCCCGTTCCGAAGGGCTATCTTCATGTCGCATCGCCGAACTTCAGGATCGCACTCGCATTCCGCTCCGTTCGCGCATCCGGCAAGAGCGCGACGGACGCTTATCACTATGCGCAGCGACTGCGGATGTACTACCTTTCGGAGGCAGCAAATCCACCGAAGCAACGCTTCCTGGATCCCATCCACGATCGCTACCCAACGCTGCCGTTCTTCGACGAACGTCATTTTGACGACATGCACGCCATCATGAGCGTCGAGCCAGTGAACCCACAGGACAAGATTATGATGGGCATGCTCATGTCGTTGGGGATCGAGAAAGGCAAGCCATTCGCACCGGATGAAACGACAAAGAAGGCCATGCGTCAGGCAGCGATCGACGCATGGTTTTATCTGCAGCACTGGTACGACCATTTCCCGCGAGAGAAGCTCTTCTGGCCGGATCGACACTATGCGTCACTACTTCAGGCAGATGGGAACAGGACCTTCACCTTCGTTTCCGACGACACAATCGATCTGATCAACCGCGCGGCCGAATATTTCTGGTGCACCTATATGCCGCGGGTTCTAGCCGACGATCCCGCCACCCAGTATTTGATGGCGCTGGCGGACAACAACGGCAATCTGCTCGAGGCGGGCAAGCTCTACAAGCTCGACGTGCCGGCGCAGATGCCAGTCAAGCAGTTCTGGGCGTTGACAGTCTATGACCGCGCGACCAATGCATTCATCTACAGCGAGTCCAACCGCACGACGCTCTCGTCTTACGATCTCGATGCCATGAAGAAGAATGCGGATGGGAGCGTTACGCTTTATGTCGGCCCCAAGGCCCCCGAAGGATTGGCGACCAACTGGATACCCACCGCAGGGAGGCGTCCGCTACCGGCGATGCGTCTTTACGGCCCAACCGAAGCGATCAACAACAAGACTTTCAAACTGCCGGACTTCCAAGTTGCTTGACGCACCTTGAATGGACCGGACCTTCGTGGAAAAGACATTACGAAAACGTCCTGATCAACGCTCGGTCATGCCGAAGGCCAAGCCATTTTTCCACCACAGCGGGATCGCACGTTGCGATTTTAGAAAGACAAGGGGTATGGCCGTGAATACATCGAAATCCGTGGTCAGAAGAAATCTTACTGGTGCACTCGTTGCGCTTGCCGTTGCCGGCTATAGCACTCAGACAATCGCACAGTCACAGCGACCAACACCCGTTCAGACGCTTGCGGCGAGCCATGACGCGCTCGCGAATGCACCTTTTTCCGGTGATTTTCCCACCAATGATTCCGCAGAACTGCTTCGGGACGAACTGTATTTCCAGCGCGCTGTTCAAGTTTACTTGTGGTCGCTACCCGCCATCAACATGTTCGCGATGAAAGAGGGTTCGGAGAAAATCTATGGAGCTGGATACAACGTGCTTCCGGTCTGGAAAGACCGTCTTAACGCAAAAACGCAAGTCACTACGCCTAACTCTGATTGTCTCTACGCGATGGGATACGTCAATCTTGCGAAAGACGGGCCGATCGTCGTCGAGGTTCCACCCCAGAATCAGGGCATCTTCGACGACTTCTATCAGCGGCCGCTTTCGGGCCCGACAATCGGCGGGAAAACCTATACGGGTGATTTCGGATATGCCGGGCCTGACGGCGGCAAGGGCGGTAAGTACCTGATCGTCCCGTGGAACTACAAGGGTTCCGCGCCCAAGGGCTATTACCTTTACCGGTCCCGGACCAACAATGTATTCGTGTTTTACCGGGGATTCTTCACCGACCCCAAGGATCTGAAACCCGCTAACGCCTTGATCGCAGGCACGCGCATCTATCCCTATGGCAAGAAGGAATCTGCCACGCCAATGCAGTTTCCGAATGGATCGGCAACACCGGCCGATCTGCTGTTCCCGCATGACGGCACCTATTTCGACATGCTGGCCCGTTTCGTCGATCAAGAAACGGTCGACCCTGCAGATATGGACTGGCGCGGCATGATGGCGGCGATCGGCATCGAGAAAGGAAAGCCGTTCCAGCCGACAGCCCGACAACGCGAGTTGCTAGACAAGGCGGCGAAGACCGCGTTCAAGATGAGCAAGGTCGAAATATGGAACGGACTGGTGGACCAGCCCGAGGCAAAATACTATCCAGACCGGCAATGGGTCAACGTCTTCGCTGGACAGAACCCGTTGTTTCAGGCAAGCGGTACGTTCACCAATCTCGTTCAACGCGATGCGTACTTTACGACCGCTTACGCGACGAGTCCCGGAATGGTCGTGGACTTTGTCGAGAAAGGCGCAAAATATCCGTCGACCTGGCGCGATGCGGACGGTCAATTTCTGGAAGGTGGACGCAGCTATCATCTCCACCTGCCGCGCGATATTCCTGCTGCCAACTTCTGGTCTGTCACAGTATATGACTCGATCAACGCCTCTGGACTGCAAAATGGCCAGCCCCTCCCTTCCTTGAATTCCATGGACAAGCCTGTGCAAAACGCCGATGGCTCGTACGATCTTTACTTTGGCCCGAATGCGCCGGCCGGTAAGGAGCGCAACTGGGTAAGGACGGTTCCGGAGAAAGGCTATTTCATTATTCTGCGTCTGTATAGTCCCAAGGAGGCGTTCTTCAAGAAAACCTGGAAGCCTGACGACGTCAAGCGCATTGCGCAATAGAGCTGTGGATGTGGCGTGCAGGCCGGTCACTTGGAGCTGAGCGATCGGCCGCTTCCAAAGTGGAAGCCTCAGATCTCCGAAGTTTGGCAATGCCACCTTTGCTTTTACGCCGCCGGCGGGCGCCAAGGCTGCCGAGTTCGTTCCCTGTAGTCTCGCTAAGGAGCCCGCGATGACATACGCATTCGGCAAGCTTTCGATGGTTTGCGTGACAGCGCTCGTCTCGGTAGGGATCACAGTACTTGGTGGTCAATCCACCGTATTGAGTCCGATAGAGTCACCGCTCGAGCGCCTGCTTCGCGAATAGGACGATACCGTGTGAGGATGTATGCACGACTTGATTCGCCACCCGGCCATTCTGTTCGTCGTACTGTTGATGTTCATGGGCGTCGCCACGGCCATCGGAGCGCTTTTGCTACGCCGCATCTGGCCAATTTCCAAGGAGAATCGGGATGACTTCAACATCATCCAGGGCGCCACGCTGACGCTTCTTGCGTTGCTGATCGGGTTCACGTTGTCGATGGCGGTAGGCCGATACGATCAGCGCAAGAATCTGGAGGAAGAAGAGGCCAATGCGATTGGCACCGAGTATCTCAGGGCGGAGTTGATGGCGGCCGACGCGCCAGCCATCAAGAGGCTGCTCGGTCAATACCTCGAACAGCGCATCCTCTATTACCAGACGCGCGATCGAGCTAAGGTGCAAGAAATAGAAAACAAGACCGCGCGTGTCGAAGCGGAGATGTGGCGGTTGGTGCGAGACGCAGCCGGCGCTGCACCGAACCCGATTACCGCGCTTGCCGTGGCAGGAATGAATGATGTCATCAATTCGCAGGGCTATACCGAGGCTGCCTGGCTGAACCGTATCCCCATCTCTGCCTGGGGGTTGATGATCATCATCGCGTTCTTCAGCAGCCTGCTGCAGGGATATGGCATACGCGCGGAAGGTACCAAGCTGTTTCTGCTGCTGATCGTGCCGTTGACGGTGTCACTGTCGTTGTCCCTGATTTCGGATATTGACAGCCCGCGCGGCGGGCTGATCCGCGTTGTCCCCCAGAACCTCCTAAGTCTTCAGCAATCCCTGGATCCTCCGTGACACCTATTGGGATCGAGTGAGCCTCGTGCGTCGCTTAGTAGGTCACCGTGGAGTTCGCAATGATTGCAGCGTTCGACTGGTTCCAGCATGTACTTCGTCTTCATCCGGAAGTCACGTTCTTCCTGGTGCTGGGCTTGGGTTACGCGCTTGGTAAGCTGAAAATTGGCAGCTTTACGCTGGGCGCCGTCACCGGAACGCTGCTCGCTGGCGTGCTGGTCGGGCAATTGGGCCTCAAGATTTCCGGTGAAGTGAAGCAGTGCTTCTTTCTGCTATTCCTGTTTTCCATCGGGTTTCGCACCGGCCCACAGTTCTTTCGCGGTCTGCGCAGCGATGGTCTGCAGCAGGCGCTGCTGGCGGCGATCGTCGCCACGACTGGGCTTGTGATCGCATTCGTCGTCAGTAAGCTGTTCGGCTACCAGGCAGGTACCGCAGCGGGCGTGGTGGCCGGATCGCTGACCGAATCGGCCACCATCGGAACGGCGAGCGACGCCATTTCGCGGCTGGCCCTGTCCGAAGCCCAGCGGCAGGTCTTGACGAACCAAGTTCCGGTAGCCTTTGCGGTCACCTATCTGGTGGGTGTGATTGGTGCAGCGTGGATTCTCGGTCAACTCGCGCCTAGATTGCTGGGTGTAGATCTCCCCGCGGTGTGCCGCGAGCTCGAAGCCAGCATGGAAGGCAACGCGACGCAGGCAATCCCGAGCCGGCGCGAGTTCGAACTGCGCGCCTATCGCATTGGCGATCGATCGCCGCTGGCGGGCGCAACGATCGCCGACCTGGAAACGGCAATGGGTGAGGAGCGTCTCTTTATTGAACGTCTTCGCCGCAATGGCGTCATGACGGACGCCACGCCGGAAACTATCCTGCGCGCCGGCGACACCTTCAGTGTGTCAGGCCGACGCACCTTGTTGGTCGAACGCATGGAAGGCCCGGGTGCTGGTTTGCGGGAGATCGATGATCGGGCGTTGCTGGACGTGGAAGTGGAAGCGCTGGACGTGGTGATCACCTCCAAGGCAATTGACGGGCGCCGGCTCGGTGATCTGGCCCAGGAGGAAGGCGCGCGCGGCGTGTTTGTGCTGCGCGTGTCGCGCGCGGGCACGCCGATACTGCTTTCGCCCGAAACCATCCTTAACCGTGGAGATATCCTTTCGCTGGTGGGCAGTGTCAAACGTGTCGAGGGCGCAGTGGGGAAAGTTGGCGTGGCTGATCGGGCAACCAATGCGACGGACATGGTGCTGGTATCGCTGGGCATCGTGGCCGGAGCCCTCGTTGGCATCCCGGCGCTTGCCGTTGGCGGCATTGAGATTGGCCTCTCGCTTAGCGTTGGGGTGCTGCTAGGCGGGCTGGTGTGTGGCTGGCTACGATCAGTGCAGCCGCGCCTCTTCGGCCGTATTCCAGGGCCGACGCTCTGGGTGTTCGAGTCCATTGGGTTGACCGGCTTTGTAGCGATCGTCGGCCTAAATGCCGGACCCGACTTCGTCAAAGGTCTGCAGTCGAGTGGCTTGTCATTGCTGCTCGCCGGAGCCCTCACAGTAAGCATTCCGATGCTCACGGGCATCTTCGTGGGCCACAAGCTCATGAAGATGCATCCGGGCATCATGCTTGGCGTTTGCGCCGGCGCTTCGACGGCAACCCCCGCGTTGGCCGCAGTACAAGAAGCCGCAAAAAGCGCAGTGCCTACATTGGGCTACGGCGTTGCCTATGCGGTGGGCAACGTGCTGCTGGCGCTATGGGGAACGGTGATCGTGGCGCTGATGGCCTGATGGAGCATATGCGGATCGGTGGCCTCGACGGCGGCGGTTCTAGCGAGACCTTTCGCCCCCTGGCGAGGATGCAACAAGACATAGACGTTGTGTCTCCGTAAGGCCGAAACCTGGTGTGAAACCGCCATCCAGATGCACTAGTTCGGATGACACTTACTGGCCGAACTCTGCCGTCAGCCCACGCCAGGACCGCGGCTGTCTCTGATCGGCGGACTCGGGCGATGGCGCTAGGTCAGCTAGGTCTGACCGTTGCGGAGTTTGCCGGGCTGGCTCTGATTCCAACTCTGCCACTTCAGGCCAGCACCGCCGCCGTACAGGCCACCATCAACGCTGCACCGCAAAAAACACGCACGCCTGGCAAACATGTAACCTAGATTCGGTTCGTGCAATTTTCGGTCGCCCCAATTGTGCAAGTTTCGATTGGCATTGACAGCCCTCTGTTGCGTACGCCGAAGATCGGATTCCGTTGCGCTTCTGCAATCTCTAGAGAGACGGGGGCGTCCAAGGCGCGCTGCCTGCCAGCGCCCGTCACGGCTGGCAGCGGTTCTCGAAAACAAGGCGGGCGTGCACCGAAAAGGCCTGCCGTGCACCGAAACGCCCCCGTACCGATCTGATTTCTGCGCCGCGTCATCGGCAAAATTCCTTCTTTCCCCCCAAAAGACCTACGGGTTATTGCTCGTTGTTCCCTGGCATGTCTGTTGCATAGCATTCAAGTGACTTGAATTTGGTGCAGAGAACTTTCCCAAACGCTCACGGGCGCGCGTTCGGCGCCTTGCACCGTTCGGTCCAGATGCCGGGCCTGCCGCCCGTTGGACATCTCTATTAAGGGGAACAGAGTGCTGAAGAAGAAAACTGTGGCCACGGCCGCGATTGCCGCCGCCGCTACCGGAGTAGTGTTGATGTCCGCGCCGGCGCAGGCAAAGGACGTCGTCAAGATCGCGTTTGTGGGCCCGCTGACGGGTGGGGTGTCGTCGATCGGCCTGGGCGGGCGCAACTCGGCAGACTTGGCCGTACGCCTTCGCAATGCCGATCCGAAGGCCAAATACACGTACGAGCTGGTCGTCCAGGATGACGAGTGCCGGCCCAACGTGGGCGTACAGGTTGCCACCAAGATTGCCGCGGACAAGTCCATTGTGGCCGGTGTCACGCACTTCTGTTCGGCCGTGGCGATGGGCACGGTCGGTGTCTACAGCCGCTTCGGCATGCCCGCTGTGGTGTGGGGCGCGGTGCTGCCCGAAGTCACGTACGGGAACAACTTCAAGGAGATCCACCGTGTCAACGGCACGATGATCAACCAGAGCGAAGTGGCCGCAAAGTTCATGACCGGCCTGGGCTACAAGAAGTGGGCGATCATTCATGACACGACCGATTATGGCAAGGGCCATAACAAGTACTTCAGTGAATTCCTGAAGAAGGACGGCGGCACGATCGTCGGCACATTTGGCGTCACGGCCGACCAGCAGGACTTCACGACCGAGTTGACCAAGATCCGCGAACTCAAGCCCGACGTGGTCTATTTCGGTGGTCTCACCCCGCTGGGCGTACGTATCCGTACCCAGATGGAGAAGCTGGGTATCAAGGCCCAGTTCGAAGGCACCTCCGGCATCAAGTCCGACGCCTATATCGAAGGCGTGGGCAAGCCGCTCTCCGAGGGATCGCTCGCCTTTATCGAAGGTGCGCCGGTCGAGAAGCTGGCCGGTGGCCAGTTCTTCATGGAGCGCTACACGCAGCAAAAGTACGGCGAGCCGCCCGAGGCCTATGGCCCGTTTGCCTATGCTGCCGCCAACCTCATCATGGACGCCGTGGAAAAGGTCGGCCCGGATCGCAAGAAGGTGCGTGACGTGCTGAATGGCACGAAGAATGTCGACACCGTCATTGGCAAGGTTACCTTCGACGAGCATGGCCAGAACGTGGTGCCACTGATCACCAAGTACGTCGTCGAGGACGGCAAGTGGGTGATCTGGGAAGACAGCGCGTACGGCAAAGGTACGAAGAGGCTGAGCGGACTGTAAGCAAGGAGCTGGCGACCTGGGGGGCGTGGGTTGCGCGCCCGGGCGCCAGCGCAGCTGGACGGTCTATTCAGGCCATTCTGGGGATACCGATGAGTGTATTGGGACAGTACGTCTTCAACGGGCTGATGCTCGGCATGATCTACGCCATGGTGGCAGTCGGCTTCACGCTGTTTTTCGGCGTGCTGGACGTCATCAAGTTTTCTCACGGCGATGTACTGATGGTGGGGGCGTTCGCGGGGCTCGCCGCATCGGCTGGGGTGATTGCGCTGCACGTGGATTCGCCGTGGCTGCAGTTGCTGGCGATCGTGGTGTGCGCGGTGATCGTGACGGGCATTCTGGGTGCCGTGATTGCGCGACTGCTGATCTTGCCCCTGCGCAAGGCGCCGCCGCTCAACACGCTGCTGGCGACGCTGATGCTGGGTACGGTGTTGCGCGAGGCCGTGCGCCTCTTTTATCCGGATGGCTCGAACCCGAAGCCGTTTCCCGCGCTGCTGCCCAGCACGGAGCTCACGCTCGGTGCGCTCACGCTGCGCGCGGACAACCTGATCTTGCTGGCCGCCGGTGTCGCCATCATTATCGGCGTCCACCTGCTGATTACACGCACGCGGTTCGGCATGGCCATCCGCGCCGTGGCGCAGGACGGGGAGACTGCGCGCCTGATGGGCATCAACTTCGAGGTGGTGGTGCTGGCCACGTTCGCACTCGGCTCGGCCATGGCGGCGCTGGCCGGCGTGATGAACGGGCTCTATTACAACGAGATCAATTTCAACGTCGGCCTGCTGCTTGGCGTCATTGGATTTGCCGCTGCCATTCTTGGTGGCCTGGGCAACCTCTACGGTGCCATCCTCGGTGGCTTCCTGTTTGCGGCCCTGCAGGTTTTGGGCAGCGCGACATTGCCGGCGCTGGTGCCCGATATCCCGAGTGCCTACAAGGATGTCTTTGCATTTGCCGTGGTCATCGTATTGATGGCCTTCAAGCCGACCGGACTCATTGCGGAGAAAACCAGTGAACGTGTCTGACAACGTCTCGAATCCGCTGCCCCCGGCGGCCGCTGGTGCTGGCGGGAAGCCTCGCAGCCCGGCGCGGGTGCTGGGTATGGCGGCGATCGCCATCGTGGCCTATCTCTATCTGTTCCTGCACGCGGAATCGCAAGTCGCCGTGGCCGTGCTGCTGGCGGTGGCTGTGGCGGCCATCGTGATTGCCGGCAAGTTAAAGCTCA
The DNA here is from genome assembly GCF_001652915.1 of Cupriavidus sp. D384. Lineage (GTDB taxonomy): Bacteria > Pseudomonadota > Gammaproteobacteria > Burkholderiales > Burkholderiaceae > Cupriavidus. Next base: position 122,972 of record NZ_BBQI01000006.1, on the reverse strand, counting down.
CGCTGGCCGTGGAGCAGGCGGCCGCACGGCGGCCCGGCCTGTCCCGACTGTGGTCGGTCATGGGTACGCTTGCGCTGATCGCGTTGTTTCACGAAAGCCATTTTGTGTTGCTGATGCTCTGCGCGGTGCTGCTCTATACCACCGCCTGCCTGGGTCTGACGGTGCAGTTCGGCTACTCCGGGGTATCCAACTTTGCGGGTGCAGCGTTCTTTGGCATCGGGGCGTACACCACGGCCGTTCTCGGCGCGCACACGCCGATTCCGTCGGTTCTCGTCATCGCGCTCTCCGGCATCGCGGCGGCCGTTATCGGCTCGCTGCTGATTGCGCCGGTGCTGCGCACCCGAGGCCACTATGCGGCGTTGGTGACCATTGCGTTTGGCATCCTGTTCAAGACGTTCCTCGAAGTCAACGACGTGCTTGGCGGCCCGCAAGGTCTGCAGGTTCCCGGCATGACGCTGTTCGGCTTCCAGTTCAACGAGGGCGTCACGCTGTTCGGCATCGACGTGTCGTTCTATGCCAGCTACGCGCTCTTGAGCCTGGCCCTTTGCGCTGGCACATTCGCCGTGGTCAAGGCGCTGGAGCGCTCCTGGGTGGGGCTGGCGATGGATGTGGTGCGCACCGATGAGACGGCGGCGGCGACGTTCGGCCTGCATATCGCGCGCTGGAAGGTCATCGCGTTCATGCTCGGCAACTTCTTCGCGGGCGTGGCCGGTAGCGTCTACGGCATGGTGACGGCGTTTGTGGCGCCGAACAACTTTACCTTCGCGGACTCGCTGCTGATGCTGTCGATCGTGATCCTGGGCGGACTGGGCAACGTGGTGGGCCTGATCCCGGCCGCCATCATCGTGCTGGTGCTCCCGGAGAAGCTGCAGTTCATCCAGGAATACCGCTTCCTCTTCTACGCGGCCCTGGTCATCGCGATCCTGCTGTTCCGTCCGGAGGGACTGTTGCCGCGCAAGATCCGCCTGTTCTTCCCGACCAAGGACACCCAATGAGCGACGCGATGATCGAGGTGCGCAATCTCACGATGCGATTTGGTGGGCTGACCGCGCTGGACAACCTCCAGCTGGACATCCGCCGCGGAGAAGTGCTGGGCCTGCTCGGTCCGAATGGCTCCGGGAAGACCACGTTCTTCAACGTGCTGACGGGCCTCTACAAGGCCAGCGCGGGCACCATCACGTATCACGGCGAGAACGTCATCGGCAAGACGCCGCAGGACATCTATCGCAGTGGCGTGGCACGGACATTCCAGCGCTCGCGACTGTCGCTGCCATTGACGGTGTTTGACAACATCGTGATCGGCGACTACCAGCACATGCAGCACGGGCTCGTGTTCAACCTGTTTCGCCGCGAGGCCTTCCGCGCCGAATACGAGCGCTATGTAGAGTCCGTGCGCGAACTGCTGGGTATCTTCAGTCCCCCGCTTGTCAGTCGCCTGTTCGAACCAGTCGAGTCGTTCACGATGATCGACCGTCGCCGGATCGAGGTCTGCCGCGCGCTGATGAGCCGTCCCCGGCTGTTGCTTCTGGACGAACCGTCGGCCGGGATGACGCATGACGAAACGCACGAACTGATGGATGACATCCTGCAGGTGCGCGGCGAGCTGCAAGACCTGTCGGTCGTGCTCATCGAGCACGAGATGAACGTGATCGAACGCATTACGGACCGGTGCGTGGTGCTGAACTACGGCAAGAAGATCGCCGAAGGCACGTACGCCGAGATCACGGCCGATCCCGATGTGCAGACCGCCTATCTCGGGGAGGAAGCGGCATGAGCGAGAACACACTGCGGGTGGAGGGCCTGAGCACGGGCTATGACAAGGTCAACGTGCTGCATGACGTGTCCATCGATGTGCCGCCTGGCAAGATTACCTGCATCCTTGGCGCCAACGGGGCAGGGAAGAGCACGTTGATCCGCGCGATCCTGGGACTTACGCCGGCGCGAAAGGGGCGCATCCTGTGGGATGGCGTCGATATCGCGGCGGAGAAGACGCACAACATCATTGCGCGCGGAATCTCGTGCATTCCGGAGGGGCGCAAGGTCTTCCCGCGCATGACCGTCGCCGAGAACCTGGCCCTGGGCGCCTTTCTCGAAACCGACCCGGACAAGGTGCGCGAGCGCATCGCGCGGGTCTACGAGATCTTTCCACGCCTGCGGGAGCGGGCGGGCCAGCTGGCCGGCACGATGTCGGGAGGTGAACAGGCCATGGTGTCGATTGGTCGCGGATTGATGGCGCAGCCACGGTTGCTGGTCATCGATGAGCCATCGCTGGGATTGTCGCCGCTGTACGTGAAGGAAAACTTCAAGGTCATCCAGCAGATCAACGAACTCGGCATGACCGTGCTGCTGGTCGAACAGAATGCGCGGCAGACACTGGCGATCGCGCACCAGGGCTATGTCCTGACGCAGGGACGCGTGGTGGCGCAGGGTTCGGCCCAGGCCTTGCGCGAGAACGACGAAGTGCGTGCGGCGTATTTTGGCTAAGCCGAGCTGGCAAACCCATTCCGGAGACCCCTGGTTTTGGACTCATTTCTCGATCTACCGGTGCGCGAACTGGTCGCGCGCATGTCCCGTCGCGAACTGCGCGCGGAAACCATCGTGCGTGCAGCGATTGAGCGTATCCAGGCGCAGGACGCTGCCATCCATGCGTGGCAACACGTCGGGGGTGACGCGGCCATCGAGCACGCGCGTCGCCTGGATGCCGGGGCAGTGTCCGCGCCCTTGCACGGCATCCCGCTTGGTGTGAAGGACCTGATGGATACCGCCGACTTGCCGACCACCTATGGGTCGCCGATCTACGCGGCCCATCGGCCCGGGCGCGATGCCGCCGCGGTTGCGCTGGCCCGAGGTGCCGGCGCGGTGGTGGTGGGCAAGACCGTGACCACCGAGTTCGCGACGTTCCAGCCGGGCCCCACGTGCAACCCGCGCGCCCCGGCGAACGCGCCCCGCACGCCGGGCGGTTCCTCCAGCGGCTCGGCGGCAGCCGTGGCGGCCGGCATGGTGCCGCTTGCATTCGGTACCCAGACGGCAGGCTCGATCATTCGTCCTGCCGCGTATTGCGGTGTCGTTGGCTACAAGCCCACGCACGCCACACTGCCGCTGGCAGGTATCAAGCCGCTGTCACCATCCCTGGATACCGTGGGTGTGCTCGCGCGCAGCGTGGATGATGCGGCGCTTTTCATCGGCGCCCTGGCCCGTGACGTGTCGATCGCAGAGGCCTGTGCCCAGGCAACCGCTACTTCGCTGCGCGTCGGGATCGTCCGTACACCGCACTGGGATCGCGCCAGCGAAGGGGCCCGTGACGCGCTGGAGACGGCGGCACGAGCGTTGCAAGGCCTTGGTGCGGTGGTGCAGGAAGTCGAATTGCCTGCCGTGTGCAATCGCTTGACGGAGGCCCAGATGGACATCATGGCTTTCGAAGCCGTTGCGGCATTCGCGCCGGAGGCAAGTGACGCGGCGGCAAGCTTCAGTGCGGCGTTTGCCCGCCAGCTCGATGCGGGGCGCGCGGTGACGGGAGAGCGCTTTCGCGCCGCGCTTGCGCTGGCCGAGACGGCAAGGACGTCCCTGGCGACGTCGCTCGAAGGGTTCGATGTCGTGCTGGCGCCCAGCGCCGAAGGCGAAGCCCCCGAGGGTTTGGCCGCCACCGGCGACCCCATCTTCTGCCGGATGTGGACGCTGCTCGGCACGCCGTGCGTCCATGTGCCGACAGGTGTGGGAGCCGCTGGCATGCCCCTGGGCGTGACTGTTACCGGGCCGCGCCACGCCGACGTGCGCGTGCTGGCCGTGGCGCATCGTTTGCAGCAGGCGCTGGCAATTCAGGCCTGACTTGAGGAGAAGACGTGAATCAGAAATTGCAGCCCGAGAACTTCAACCACGCCGATCACGCCGATCACACTGATCAGGCCGCGCAAACCATCGCGGAGCGGGCGCAGGATCATGTTGACGCCGGGCGCCTGTCCGCATCGCTTGCTGCCCTGGCCCAGTTTGGCGGGAGGGACGACGGCGGGGTATCACGGGAAACGCTGACCGATATCGATCTGGCAGCACGCCGCCATCTGGTGGATCAGGCGCGCGCGCTGGGCTGCGAGGTGAGCATCGATGATTGCGCCAACCTGTTCTTCCGCCGCCCCGGACGCGAGGACTTGCCTCCCGTGCTGACCGGGAGCCATGCCGATACGCAGCCGGTGGGCGGCAAATACGATGGCGCATACGGGGTGCTGGCGGGTCTGGAAGTCATTGCGGCGCTCAATGCGGCGGGTATCGAAACGCTGCGCCCGATCGAGGTGGTGTCGTGGACCAATGAAGAGGGCAGTCGCTTTGGGCCGGGAGCGATGGGCTCCAGCGCCTTTGTGGAGCCGGCGCGACTAGCCGGGTATCGCGATGCCGCCGACCCGGCTGGCATCCGTTTCGGGGATGCGCTGGATGCCGCGCTTGCGGCCAGTCACGACGTGGCCCGCGTGCCGATGGCGCGGGCCATGGCGGCCTGCGTTGAACTCCATATCGAGCAAGGTCCGGTACTGGAAGCGGCTGACGTCCCGCTCGGGGTGGTGACCGGCATTCAGGCCGTGCGCTGGTTCCGTGTCGAGTGCGCGGGCACCATGGCGCATGCGGGGACCACACCCATGGCCGTGCGCCGTGACGCGATGGCCGTGGCCGTCGCGATCGCGCAGGACCTCTACGCGCTGGCGCCGCGTACGTCTCGCGATCCGAATGCGGCGGGCGAGCCAGAACTGCGCCTGACGCTGGGCCAGTGGACGGTGACGCCGAATTCCGTCAATACCATTCCGGGCAAGGTTACGTTTACGGTTGACATGCGCTGCCTGGACGATGCGGTCCTGGACCGTGCCGAGGACGCGTTGCGTCTTGCCTGCGTGCGGCATGCGCCGGTTACCGATGTCGTGGTGACGCGCTTCTTTCACCGGGGGCCGACGTACTTTCCGGAATCGATGCTGGGATCGATCGAGCGCGCCTGTACGCGGGCCAGCCACGTTGCCGGCCGCAGACAACCCATGCGGCTCACATCGGGCGCCTTCCACGACGCCATGTACGTGGCCGATCATTGCCCCACGGCGATGATCTTCGTGCCGAGCAAGGGGGGCATCAGCCATAACGCCGCCGAGGACACCGATGCCACAGACCTGTATCTTGGCACGCGGGCGCTGGCGTACACTGTCGCCGAACTCGCCTGCCGTCAGCCGTGACAGCGCAGAATACGTGGCGGCAGTTCCCTTGAACGACTAACGACAAGCCCGCATGGCGAAGACCGCGAGCCCGATTCCGCAAGAGCCGGTCGACAGCAAGTCGGCCACCCTGACGCTTGGTGTCAAGCTGCGCCATGCGCGGCTGGTCGCCGGCTATACCTTGTTGCAACTGGCGAACAAGGCGGGGTGCTCCGAAAGCCTGATCTCCAAGGTCGAGCGTGGCCTGGCCACACCGTCCTTTACCACCCTCCATCGCCTGGCCGTGGCCCTCGATACGAATATCGGGGCGCTCACCAGCGAAGACGATACGCATCAGTCGCCAATCTTGCGGCATGGCGAACGGGCGGTCATCCGCGTCGGCGGCGTGGCGCTCGAACGCGTGGTGTTGCCAAAACGTGGTGGCTTGCTGCAGGCCAACATCCATATCGTCTGGCCTGGAGAGGCCAGCGACGGCCAGATCGAGCATCAGGGCGAGGAGGTCGGCTACGTGCTGGAAGGCAGGCTTGAGTTGATGCTTGGTGACGACACCTACCTGATTGGCCCGGGAGATGCGTTTACGTTCTCCAGCCAGGTGCCGCACGGCTACCGCAACGTCGGCGATGTCGTGGCGAAGGTGCTTTGGGTGAATTCGCCTGCGACGTTCTAGGCAACGTTCGTCGCAGGAAGGCAGCGCCTATTCGGAAAGCGGGGCGTCCACAAGAACATTTTCCCTGAGTCGCCGAATGCGTTGATCGACGAAATACCCACCGCCCTCCACGTAGCGCAAGTATGCGCGTTGGCAAACCTTGCACGTCGAGACCGTGCAGCGATTGGCCGGAAAATAGCGGGGGGGCAATCGGTGCCCCGGCAGCCCAGAATGTTGCGCGCCGTTCGGCACCGCCCGCGTGGCACTGTGCAGATATTCAGTACCACGCGGGCCGTTCTGCTCCCCCGGTATTGCATCGCCAAATGAAGGCCACACCCTCCGTGGCTCTCCGCAATGCCAGCCTGCACCCCGGTTGTCTGATTCCCGCTCCGCAGAAACCCCGTTTGTCGCCTACCCTACGCCGTCCGCAAGTGGTGCCATCGGGAAAATACGGAGTTTGCATACGAATGCAAAAAAAACTAGCATATGTATTCAAGATCAGACATTGGGGCCTCTCGCCATGTGCCTCCTGACGGGGACACAAGAGAAATGACCGATAAATCTGCAATCCAGGCGCTGTGCGCCGGTCGCCCGGTTGCTGTCGTGGGCGCCGGTTTGGTGGGGGCGGGCTGGGCCATTGTGTTTGCCCGGGCGGGGATCGACGTGAAGATGTTCGACGCCAATCCCGACATCACGGCGCGCGCCGTGCCGCTCATCGAAGCACAGCTGGCTGGCCTGCACCGGTACGGGCTCATCGACGAGGCGCCGGCTGCCGTGCTGGCCCGCATCACGCCCGTCGCTACGCTGGCCGAAGCAGTGGAGGGCGCGGCCTATGTGCAGGAGTCCGTGCTCGAACGCGTCGACGTGAAACGCCAACTGATGGTGGAACTGGACGCGCTGGTTTCCTCCGACACGGTGATCGGCAGTTCCACCTCCGGTATCCCCGGTTCGGCCTTTGCATTGGGCCTGTCCATCTCGCCGCGCGTGCTGATCGCCCATCCTGTGAACCCCCCGTATCTGGTGCCGGTAGTGGAGCTGGTGCCGTCGCCCGAGACGGCTGCGCGCACCACTGAATTCGCCGACGCGCTGATGCTGGCGGCCGGCCAGACCGTGGTCCATGTGCGCAAGGAGGCGGAGGGTTTTGTCCTGAACCGGCTGCAGGCCGTGCTGCTGCGCGAAGCCTGGGCGCTGGTGCAGGACGGTGTGGCCAGTTGCGAGGACGTGGACAAGACCATCCGCGATGGCCTGGGCTGGCGCTGGTCCTTCATGGGGCCATTTGAAACCATCGACCTGAATGCACCCGGCGGCGTTGCCGATTACGCGGTGCGGCTGGGGCCCCTGTATCAGCGAATTGCGCAGTCGCGCCAGCACGACGGGCCGTGGGACGCGGATCTGATCCGGCAGGTGGAATCGCAGCGCCGCGAGCACCTGTCACACGCTGATCTGGAAGCGCGCCGAGCCTGGCGCGATGAGCGCCTGATGCAATTTGCCGCGAGCCGGCAATCTCGCGAGTCGCAGGCCTGAGCACGGCCGATCCGGAGTTTCGCAGCATACCGCCATGACACAGGGCACACGGCCTGATCGGCACGCGCAAGGTCACTGAAGCAAAGCCCGACGGGTACACGTTGCTCTTGCAGACGCCAGCCATCGTGCTGACCAAGCACGCGCCTTCCTTCACGGGCACGGACCCGCTGGCAAGCCTGGTACCGATCACCAATATCGCCCAATCGCCGGGTGTCATCGTCGCGAACGGCAAGTTTCCGGCAACCTCGCTGCCTGAACTGATCAAGTATTGCAAGACTGCAGCGACGCCGTGCTCGATGGGCACCGGCGAAAACGTGGCCAAGCTCTTCGGCCAGCAGCTCAAGGCAGAAGCGCTGCCCAACCTGATCGTCGCGAACTACAAGGGGACCGCAGCGATCATCACTGACATGATCGCCAACAACGTCAACTTCGCGGTGACAGGGGTGGCTTCAGCGCTTCCGCACCAGAAGGCCGGGACGTTGAAGATCGTTGCCAACCAGGGCACGCATCGTTTCAGTGGCGCGCCGGACGTCCGCACGGTGGTGGAGACCGGCATGCCGCAATACGAATACACCACCTGGTTCGGGCTGTTCGCGCCAAAGGGAACACCGCCCGAGATCACCCGCAGCATCTATGCCGCCGTGCGCGAAGCCATGCGTCATCCCGAACTGCAGAAGGCCATCGCGTCGGCGGGTGCCGAACCGCTGGTGAATACGCCAGACGAGTTCGCTGCCCAGGTACGCAAGGAGGACGAGCGCTTCACGGCGTTGGCGAAGCGCTACCCGCTCAACTGAACGAGTGCAGCGGGCGATGGCAGCCCCACCGTGAAAATGAAATCGACTTCCACCGACGCGCCTTTTGGCAATTGCAGTACGCCTACGGAGGTTCCTGTATGCAGCCCGCCGTCGCCGCCTTCTCCCAGCGCCACAATGTCGCCCGGCTGACGCCCAGTTGCTGTGCGGCCATCTGCCGGTTGCCACCGCACGCCTCCAGAACTTCGAGCACGCTGTCTCGGGGCGTACCCAATCGCGCCCGCTGTGGATCGCACGGCTTTGCTGGCTTGACGCCAGGGGACGGGCTGCGGTCGGCGGCGGTCCCGAACAGTTCCGGGCAATCGTGCCGGAGATCGGCAAAAGCGATCCGGCGCGGGTCTTCCCATTGGGAGAAGAACACCGCCATGCGCTCGCAGATGTTTTCCAGCTCACGGATATTGCCCGGCCACGCATAGGCCTGGAGCTGGGGCAGTACGTGTGCGACGAGCGCCTTGCCGTCGAGATGGGAATCCAGTCGTTCGAGCGAACGGCGCAGCAGGAAGTTGGCAAGCAGTTCGATGTCCTGCCAGCGTTCGCGCAGCGTGGGCAACGCCAGCTGCAGCGTATTGATCCGGTAGTAGAGATCCTGCCGGAACTGTTTGGACGCGATCAACTGCGGTAGCGCCTGGTGCGTGGCGGCAATGATCCGGACGTCGACGGGAATCGGTATGGCGCTGCCCAGGCGGAGAATTTCCCGCTCTTGCAGTACGCGCAGCAGGCGGGTCTGCAGGGACACGGGCATGTCGCCGATCTCGTCCAGGAACAGCGTGCCGGTATGCGCCGTTTCGAACAGCCCGCGCTTGCCACCGCGCCGCGAGCCGGTAAACGCGCCTTCGTCGTAGCCGAACAGTTCGCTCTCCAGCAGGGCCTCTGGAAAGGCCGCGCAATTGATGGCGACGAAGGGCTTGGCGGCACGCTTGCTCTCGTTGTGGATCGCCTGCGCGAACTGCTCCTTGCCCACGCCACTCTCGCCCGACAACAGCACCGTCAGATCGGTTCGCGCAAAACGCCGCGCGGTCGCGCAGGCGCGCTCGAACGCGGGGCTGGCGCCGATGAGGTTGTCGAAGCGGTTCCGCGCGCTGCGGGGGTGGCGGCGTTGCTGGCTCCGCAGGCTGGCATCGGCATCCTGGATGTTGCGGGCGTCGTACAACGTGATGGCCGCACCCACCGTCTCCCCGTGCTCGCGGATTGGCGTGCGATTGGCAATCCAGTCGCGCTGGGCGAACCGGAACACGCTGCCGCGCTCCTGGTTGCCGCTTGCCAGCGTCGATTGCAGCGACAACGCCGGCTCGACGTCATCCATGTGCTGCCCCAGGATGCGCGCCTTGACGCGCCCGAGCAGGATTTCCATGGGCGGATTCACGGCAATCACGCGATTGTCGCGATCAACGGCCAGCACTGCATCCTGCAGGTTGTGCAGCACGCCGTTGAGCTGGTCGTAGCGGCCGGCTTCGAGCCTGGCCACGCGTGCGAGTTCGATGGCGTCTTCGATGCCCTGGCGCACGGCATTGATCGAATAGGCCAGCCGGCCCTGCATGCCGTACTGCTCGGCGAGCTCCACGACGATGCTCGAACCCACCACCACTTCATAGCCGTCCCGCCCCAGCAGTTCGAAGCACTGTCGCGCCTCGTCGGGTGTGCGATACGCATACTGGGCCACTTCGATGTTGAGCAGCTCGCGGATGGCGTCCAGTTCCGGAATGCACTCCCCGTACATCACCACGCCGACCCGGCTCGAAATCCGTCGGGCGCTGAAGAGGGCCATCAGGATGTCGAAGCCGCTGAGCTTGATCGTCGCCACCGGGGCATCGAGCGCGCTGCGCAGAATCGTGGCATTGGCGCCAGCGCTCACAAAGACGTCCGCCGCGTTATCGCGCAGGCGGTCGCGCGCGGCGTCCAGCGCGGCGTCGAACGAGCCGTCTACCACCTCGATCGTCGCGCGCGAGGCGAACTCTTCGAGGACCGTCATGGCAAAGCGGCTCAGATGCCTGTAGCTGATGAAGCAGATGCGCGGCAAGCTGCCGCGCTCCGGGGTGGCACTGCGCATGGGTCTCCTCGCGTTTCATCGATGTTGCATCGATGTTTCATGGCGTTTCATGAGTGTTTCATGAAACAAGGCCCCCGTCATTCGGGGTCTTCCATAGTCATTTGAAAATCAATGGGTTACAGGTTTGTCTACTCCCTGGCATACCGATTGCGCTACCGCTTGCATACGATCGAAGGAGAAACGAATGCAGGCGCTTGGACACATCACCGTGCTGGACTTGACCCATATGCTCTCGGGCCCGTACGGCACCATGCTGCTGGCGGACCTAGGCGCGCGCACGATCAAGGTGGAGCCCCCCGGCACGGGCGAAGGCACGCGCCAGTTGCTGGCCGACAGCGAGGACTATGCGCGCGACGGGATGGGCGCGTACTTCCTGACCCTGAACCGCAACAAGGAAAGCGTCTGCATCGACCTGAAGTCGGACGAGGGCCGTGCGGTGTTCCTGGATCTGGTGCGTCAGGCCGACGTCGTGTTCGACAACTTCAGCGCTGGTGTGACCGAGCGGCTGGGCATCGACTACGCAACGCTCAGCGCCGTCAATCCGCGCATCATCACCTGCTCGGTCACCGGTTTTGGCCAGACCGGCCCGGATCGGCAGCAGCCCGCGTTCGACCAGGTGGTGCAGGCCATGGGCGGCGGCATGTCGATCACCGGGATGGCGGACGGTCCTCCGGTACGTAGCGGGATTCCGGTGGGCGATCTGGGCGGCGGCGTGTTCGGCGCCATCGGCGTGCTGGCGGCGTTGGCCGCACGCGAGCAGACGGGCATTGGCCAGCACGTCGATATTTCGATGCTGGACGCCCAGATCTCACTGTTGAACTACATGGCGACGATGCACCTGATGTCGGGCCATGTCCCCGAGCGCATCGGCAACAGCCACTTCGTGCACGTGCCATACAACACGTATCCGACCCGCGACGGCCATATCATCATCGCCTGCATCGGCGATGCGTTCTTCGAGCGTTTCCTGAGCGTGATCGATCATCCGGAACTGCGGGCGCCCGAGTACCTGAAGCAGCCGGGTCGCTTTGCGGACAAGGCGCGCATCGACGCCATCATCGCCAATGAATTGCAGGCCGAATCGTCCGCATACTGGCTGGGGCGCCTGCGGCAGGCCCGTATCCCCTGTGGTCCGGTCAACGACTTTGCCCACGCACTGGCCGAACCCCAGGTCGAATACCGCGACATGATCGTGGAAGTGCCACTGAGAAGCGGCGGAACGGTGCGCATGCCAGGCAATCCGGTCAAGCTTTCGGGCGTCGCGCCTGCAGCCTATACGTGTCCGCCGGCGCTTGGCGAGCACACCATGACGGTCCTGCGCGACGTGCTGGGCTACAACGACGAACAAGTGGCGCGCCTGCGCGAAGCCGGAGCTGTCGCATGAGCCACGACGCTACCGAACGCGCCGGCGCGGCGCCGGCGCTCACGATTACCGACGTTGCGCCGCGCGATGGGCTGCAAAACCAGGCAGTCGCCATATCAACGGACGCGAAAGTCGAACTGATCCGCCTGCTGGCCCGTGCCGGTGTGCGCAGCGTGGAAGCCACAAGCTTCGTCTCGCCGAAGGCGGTCCCGCAGATGGCGGACGCCAGCGACGTGGTTCAGCGCGTATCGCGGCAGCACCCGGCATTGCGGCTGTCCACGCTGGTGCCGAATTTAAAGGGGCTGGAGCGGGCGCATGCGGCAGGCGCCGCCGAGATCGCCGTGGTCCTGTCGGCCACCGAAACGATGAACCAGCGCAACATCAACATGGGCCTGGCTGCGGCGACGGCGGTCAGCGAGCAGACCCTGTTGCGCGCGGCTGAACTCGGCCTGCGCACGCGCGCCTATGTGGCGGTGGCCTTCGAGTGCCCGTTCGAAGGCGTCGTCAACGCCGATACGGTGCTTGATCTGGCTTGCCGCATGCTGGAAGCGGGCGCCGGGGAAATCGTTATCGCCGACACCATCGGCGCTGCGGCCCCTGCCGCTGTCAAGGCCCGGATGTCGATGCTGGCGCAGGCTATCGCTCCAGACATGCTGGCGGTGCACCTGCACGACACCCGGGGGCTGGGCGTCGCCAATGCATGGGCCGCGCTGGAAGCTGGCGTGCGCCGTTTCGACGCCAGTGTCGGCGGCATCGGCGGATGCCCGTTCGCCCCGGGCGCTGCCGGCAACCTTGCCACCGAGGATCTGGTGCTGATGGCCGAACAGTGCGGCCTGACAACCGGCATTTCGCTCGATGAGTTGCTCGACGCAGTCGAGTTTGCCGAGTCGCTCCTGGGTCGACAACTGGGCGGCAGATCCAGCGCGTGGCTGCGACGTCGGCGTGAGCGCCAGCGCGCCGCGGCCTGACCGATTTTCAAAGACGGCACCCGATGCCGATCCGGCTGCCAGGCAGGCGGGAACAAACAAGAGGAGACAAACGATGTGGAAGGTTCGCTGGATGCGAGGCGCACTGGGCGCGATGGTCTGGACGGCAGCAGCGCTGGGGTCCGGGCACGCAGCCGCCAAATGGCCCGAGAAGCCTGTGACGCTGGTGGTGCCCTACGCGCCAGGGGGCGGGACTGACATCGTCAGCCGTCTGGTGGCGCAGAAGCTGTCCGAGCGCTGGGGGCAATCCGTAATCGTGGAACACCGTCCCGGCGCCAACGGCGTGATAGGGTCCAGCCACGTCCAGAAAGCCGCGCCGGACGGCTATACGCTGTTGATGGTGGTGGGTTCGCACGCGATCAACCCGGTGCTGATGAAGAGTATCCCCTATGACACGGTACGCGGCTTCACGCCGATCACCCGGCTTGCCATATCGCCGATGGTCCTGGTGGTATCCAAGTCCAACCCCGCGAAATCGTTGACCGACCTGGTGGGCGCGGCGAAGAACCAGCCGCTGGGCCTGGGCTATTCCGAAGGCCAGACGCGCCTGACGGGCGAGTTGATGCGCCAGGCGGGCAACCTCAAGACGATTCCGGTTTCCTACAAGGGCGGCGCGCAGATCATGGTGGACGTCATCGGCGGGCATGTCGGTGCCGGATTTACCAGCGTGCTGACGGCGCTGCCACACGTCCAGAACGGCACCCTTCGGGTGATCGGCGTCGCAGCAGACCAGCGCATGTCGCTGTTTCCGGACGCGATGACGTTCAAGGAGGCCGGCCTTGACGCAGTCGAGTCCTTGAACTGGTATGGCCTGTTCGGGCCGGCTGGCATGCAGAACGCCATCGTGGACCAGATCCATCGGGACCTGCAGCAGGTCACTCAGGACCCGGCACTCGCCAAGCAGATGAAGGACCAGGGCGCCACCATCGTCCTGACCCCGCCGGCGGAGTTCCGGACTTTCCTCGGCAAGGAGACCCAGAAGTGGGCCGACGTGGCCCGGCGCGGCGGCATCCAGCCGGAATAAGCGCTACAGTTTTCGGGCATTTCGAGGTTATCCGACAATTCCGACTGGGAGAGGGCATATGGATCTGGAACTCGCTGGCAAACGTGTACTGATTACGGGAGGCAGCCGCGGAATCGGGCTGGCCTGCGCCAAGGCATTCCTGCGCGAGGGCGCGCGGGTTGCCATCGTCGGTCGCAGCGAAGCGAACCTCGCTGCTGCCGTGGCATCGCTCGCGGCAGATGTCAGCGACGGCGAGCCGTTCACCGTGGCCGCAGACCTGACCGACGCGGTAGCGGCGGCCCGGGCTGTCGAGGCTGCCGTGACGGCGCTGGGCGGCATCGACATCCTCGTGACGTCGGCCGGCGGCGCACGTCGCACCCCGCCGGCGGAACTGACGCCTGCGTCCTGGCGCGATGCCATGGACGCGAAGTACTTCAGCTACATCCATGTGATCGACCCGGTCATCAAGCAGATGGCCCAGGCCGGAGGCGGCGCGATCGTCAACGTAGTGGGGATGGGCGGCAAGGTGGCCAGTCCCACGCATCTGCCGGGCGGTGCGGCCAATGCGTCGCTGATGCTGGTCACGGCCGGTCTGGCGGCCGCCTACGGCCGGTCGGGCGTCCGCGTTAACGCGGTGAATCCGTCGGCTACCCGTACCGAGCGACTTCAGCAAGGTCTGGAGGCCGAAGCGCGACTGGCCGGCACCACGGTCGACCAGGCGCTGCAGGCGGCCAGCGCGCGAACCGGTCTCGGGCGGCTTGCCGAACCGGAGGAAATCGCCGACGTCGTGCTGTTTCTCGCGTCGGCCCGTGCAGCCTATGTTTCCGGCGCGATCCTGTCCGTCGACGGCGCTACCACGCCTATCGTCGTCTGATCGAGCCAGCGCGGTACCAGCTGTCCGGTAGTCCAACATAACAGGCGATAACGCCAATACTTGCTGTCGCAGGCAGGAGGAGACAATATGCAACGCCGTACCCTGATCCGGGCGCTGGGCGCCATGGCTTTCGTTACACCGGCTGCGTTTGGCACGGGCGCCTTCGCGCAGGATTACCCGTCGCGGCCGATACGCCTGGTCGTACCGTTTGCGCCCGGTGGCGTCTCGGATACAAGCGCCCGGGTCATCGCCGACAAGCTCAGCCAGCGTCTTGGGCAGCAGATCGTCGTCGACAACAAGCCGGGCGCCTCGGGCAACATCGGCACGGCGATGGTGGCGCAGTCGGCTCCTGATGGATACACGCTGCTGCTCGGGTTTGACGGCACGATGGTGATCAACCCTCACGTCTTTCCGAAAGTGCCTTTCGACACCGTGAAAGACTTCGTGCCGGTGGGAAAGATCGGCGATGCGGCGCTGATCCTGATTACGCACCCGTCGGTGCCGGCGAAGAACCTGAAGGAACTGGTGGCCTATTCCCAGACCCGCCCCGACGGCCTGTCCTATGGCAGCGCAGGCACCGGCAGCACGCCGCACCTGGCTGGCGAACTGCTCAAGGCCCGTACGGGGCTGAAAATGGTCCACGTTCCTTACAAGGGCGGCGGGCAGGCGATGGGCGATCTGGTGGGCGGCACGCTGCCGGTGCTGTACACCGCCGTGGCAGGCGCGCAGCAATACGTGAAGTCGGGCAAGGCGACCGCCATTGCGGTGTCCGGTGCCAACCGGGTGCCGGCACTGCCCGACGTGCCGACTCTGGAGGAATCGGGCGCTCCCGGGCTGGTCAGCGATTCCTGGGTGGGACTGCTGGCGCCTGCCAGGACGCCCAGGGAAATCGTCGATCGCCTGTCGAAGGAGTTGAATGCGGTGGTCAACCAGCCCGATACGCGTGAGCGGCTCGCCACGCTGGGCATTGTGCCTGTGGGCAACACCCCAGAAGCGTTTGGCAAGCAGATTCAGGCCGATCTGAAGAGGTACGGCGAGGTGGTGAAAACCGCCAATATCAAGGTCGAATAGCAGACCGTCGATGCATGTGAACAAGGACCAGACGTTCGCGGTCAGCCGACCCAGTTCACCGCCGGAAATGCAGCCGCAAAATTGAGACGGGCCATGACGGAAGTTGCGATGCGTTGGAGAGCGGATCGCAATCTTAGTGGATCCCGGGCAGCCTTATCGAGCCCGGTTGCACAAATAGTCTGATGCAGCGGGTGCCTGAGGGCGCACTGCTAACGACATTCCTGCCGCTGCTGGCAACGCGCGACCCTGGCGCCCGCCCATTTACAAGCGCTAATGGTACAGATGGGTATTGTCTGGCGCCTCGCCGATGCTTTTGCCAAGCGGCTGGAACAACGTGTGCCGGCGAAAGTTCTGGCTGTCCGATTTGGCGCTGTCCTTGGCGAACCGGGCGGCAGCAGGATAGTCCATGGGTTCCTTGTCTTTCTCGATCTCAAGCAATTGCGCGGGGGCATCCACGCGCACGCTATAGCGCCCGAGGTTATAGAGCAGGTACATGGCGTAGAGATTATCGAAATCGCGGTAGGCTCCTTGCTCCCTGCGGAAATCCAGGGAGAGCACAGAAGGAAATCGATCCGGCAAGTCCTTGAAGGCGATCTTTGGATCCTCGCGGGGCTCCACATAGGAGGAACCGACGTACTTTTTATAGAGGACGACATCCATGCGATACCCACGTTCGTTCCACGCAGACATCAGCTTCATTGCCATCTCGGTCGGGATATTGGCGGTAGCGGCCGCCACTACCCGCCTTCCCCGGAGCGCACGTGGGCTCTTGACCTTGAGGTCCTGGTAGCCGGCGCCGTACTTGAAAGCCGCGCCGATCGCTTTTGCGCAATTCAGGCGGAAATAGTCGTACTTGATTTCGCCCCGGTGGTAATCGGCATCAGTCGCGCGCCGGTGGTAGTCGGCGTTGACGCGCTGAAAGAAGGCAACCAGCGATTGCCTTTCCTGAGCCGGGACGCCGAAGACGCGCACTCCGATGACCGACCGCTTGTAGATTTCGCCATAATCCAGGCCGAATACGGTCGCCTCTGACAAGGACGAGGTGGTCCCGAACAGGTATTCTCGTTTGGGAATCGCCAGGATCAGATCTGAGGTATCGAAGCGCGTCGCGTGTTCGACGGTGCGATCTGCGTAGAAGTTCGCGGAATACACGGTGTCATCTTCGGATGACGTATCGCCTCGCACCGCCAGGGCAATGTGACCTGCCGATCCGCCCTTGGATGTCCCGAAGCTGATCAGTAACTCCAGGTCAATCGGGTCTTGGTGAAGGACGGCAGAGACCTCATCGATATTCGCAGGAGCCGGGCCGCCCTTGCTGCCGAACTCGGCCGCAGGGGCGCTGCCCGCCATGCAGGCAATGACAAAAATGAGGTAGCCCAGAATTCGTGATGTCATGACTGTTTGCCGAACCGGCTGCAACGCCCGCATTGAAATCAAATGATTTCTGCAACCTTATCGCGTCCAAGGGGGCAAAGGCGCAAGGGGCAAGGAAAACAGTCTCGGGCCGGAGGAGAAACCCGGCCCCGCGCATCACTTTTTGTGCCGTTTGAGGCTCAAAATTCCGGCGGGCCGTGTGTTCTTACTTGGCCGTCGGCATGGCGAATTCCGGGCCGCGAGCGGTGTCATTGGGCCAGCGCTGCATGACGCTCTTCTGCCGGGTGTAGAAGCGCACCCCTTCTTCGCCATAGGCGTGCATGTCGCCAAACAGCGAACGCTTCCAGCCGCCGAAGCCGTGCCATGCCATCGGCACTGGGATGGGCACGTTGATGCCGACCATGCCCACTTCGATCCGGCGGGAGAACTCGCGGGCGACTTGACCATCGCGGGTATAGCACGCCACGCCGTTGCCGAACTCATGGTCGTTGACCAGCTTCACCGCCTGGGCAAAGTCTTCGACACGCACGCAGGCCAGGACGGGGCCGAAGATTTCTTCCTTGTAGATCCGCATTTCCGGGGTCACGTTATCGAACAACGTTCCCCCGGTAAAGAAACCTTGCTCGTGCCCGGGAACCTTGTAGTTCCGCCCGTCGACCAGCAGCTTCGCACCTTCCTCGACACCGATGGCAATGTAATTCTCGATGCGTTCCAGGGCTTGCCTGGTGACAACCGGGCCCATCTCCGCATCGGCTTCCATGCCGTTCCTGATAACGAGTTCGAGGGCGCGTGCCTGCAGCTTCGGGATGATCTTGTCGGCGACATCGCCAACCAGAACCGCCACCGAGATGGCCATGCAACGCTCGCCGGCCGAGCCATAGGCCGCACCGATCAGTCCGTCCACGGCCTGGTCGATATCCGCGTCCGGCATGATGACCATATGGTTCTTGGCGCCGCCGAGCGCCTGGACGCGCTTGCCCAGCCTTGCGCCTGTCTCGTAGATGTAGTTGGCGATAGGGGTTGAGCCAACGAAGCTCACCGCCTTGACGTCATCGTGGTGCAGCAGGGCATCGACAACGGTCTTGTCGCCCTGAATGACGTTGAAGACCCCGTCAGGCAAACCGGCCTGCTTGAGCAGCTTTGCCATGAACAGCGAAGCTGACGGATCGCGCTCGCTGGGCTTCAGGACGAAGCAGTTCCCGGCGGCAATGGCTACCGGGAACATCCAGCACGGCACCATGCACGGGAAGTTGAAGGGGGTAATGCCTGCGACCACGCCCAGCGGCTGGCGCAGCGTCCAGTTATCCATGCCCGTGGAGACCTGGTCTGTGAAATCGCCCTTGAGCAGTTGGGGAATTCCGCACGCAAATTCGATGATGTCGATGCCGCGGCTGACCTCGCCGGCTGCGTCGCTCAGGACCTTGCCGTGTTCGGCAGTAATGATCGCCGCCAGTTCGTCCTTATGCTGGTTCATCAATTCGAGAAACTTCAGCATGACGCGCGCACGCCGGATCGGCGGCGTATCCGCCCATTGCGGGAACGCGGCCTTGGCGCTTGCCACAGCAGTGGCCACATCTTCCACGGTGCCCAGGCGAACCTGACGCGCGATCGCACCGGTGGCCGGATTGAACACGTCCTGGGAACGCGTGCCGGAGCCACTGTATTGCTCACCAGAGATGTAATGGATGACTTCGGTGGAATCGTTGAAAGGCGCGATCACGGGCATCTCCTGTTCGTTGTGCGTCTATGCGGTGAACGCAGTATATGAACGCCTTCCCGGACGAGGTAGCCATGCATTTTCAAACATATTGTTCACGTTTTTGCACTGGTATCATGTCACAGATACGAAAAAGTGGGTCTGGGAGAGGAGGGCTGCAGCATGCGGCAGGGAAACGTCGAAGCGCTTTGGGAGCATCTTCACTGGCTTGTCGTGCTGGATCAGCAAGGCAGTTTCAGCAAGGCGGCTGCACGGCTGGGTGTCAGCAAGGCGTCCATGAGCCAGCATGTTTCGGCGCTGGAAAAGGCCGCCGGTGTGATGCTTGTCCAGCGCACGACAAGAAGTGCGACGCTGACGGCGGCGGGGCGCGAACTGGTCGATTCGATGCGGGGTGCGTTCGACCAGATTGCGACGAGCTTCGCGAATGTCCGGGATTTGGCCGGCGCACCCAGGGGGCGACTGCGCGTCACCGCACCGGTTGCGTTTGCTCGCCAGCAACTCGTTCCGCAACTGCCGGCCTTTCTGCGGCGGTATCCGGACATACAGGTTGAGCTGGATATGTCCGACAGAATCAGGCCGCTCGCCCAGGAAGGCTTCGATCTTGCCGTCCGACACACCGCCGCGCCTCCGGAGACCCATGTCGCATGGACGCTGGCATCCACGCGTACGGTGCTTGCGGCCAGCCGCGCATATCTTCGGGCCAATGGGGTGCCGGAATCACCAATCCAGCTTGCAGAGCATGCGTGTCTGCATTACCCCCGAGCGCAAGGGGCGACGACATGGACCTTTGTTTCCACAGATACCAAGGCCGCTGACCCCGTCACCGTCCCGGTTTCGGGGCCGCTGGCCGTCAACAATAGCGAGGCGTTGCGCGACGCCGCGACCGCAGGCCTGGGCATCGCACTGCTCCCCGATTTCACCGCCCAGTCTGCGCTTCAGAGCGGCCGCCTGGTGGAAGTCTTGCCCGAATGGCGATCCACCGGGGCATTCGGCGAATGGCTGTATGCCATTCGGCCCTACGCGGCACACGCGTCCCGCGTGTCGCAGGTTTTTGTTGAGTTCTTGCGAGAGGCGTACGCGGAGGGGTTTGCACCGCGAAAACCAGACTAGTGGATGGGAGACCTTACAGCAACTCGATCTTGGCAAGCGCCGCCAGCCGCTTCCACCTGGCGATTTCCTCCTTTTGATAGTTGTGCAGTTCAGCCGGAGTGGAAACAATCAGCGATGTGGACTGCCGCTGGTAATAGTCCTTGACCTCGGCGGATCCGGCAGCCTGGGCGAATAACTCGCCGAGTCGCTGCGCGACGGGCGCGGGCGTTTTGGCAGATACGGCCGCCGCCACCCAGTTGTAGGCCAGGAAATCCGGTACGCCGGCCTCGCTGGCATTCGGTACATTGGGCAGCAAGGGCGAACGCTGGGGCGCAGTGAAGGCCAATGCGCGCAGCTTGCCGGATTTCACGAGTTCGATGGCACCGCTGGCGTCCACGACCGCAAAGTCGACATTGGCAGCCAGCACGCCATTGATGGCATCGCCCGCACCCTTGTATGGCACACCCGTCGTCTTCATGTGGCTCAATTCGTTCAGCCACTCGCTATACAACGTGTACGAGACCGAGCCCGTGCCATAGTTGAGCGCGCCGGGTCGCTTGTGGGCATCCGCCACCAATTCCCCAAGCGTTCGATACGGGGAATTGGCCGGCACGATAATCAGGCAAGGCCCACGCGACAACAGTGTGATCGGCGTAAAGTCGGTCAGGGGATCGTAGGGCAGCTTGCGGAAGGTGGCGGCATTGGTGGAGAGCGTGGAATTGCTGCCGATAAATACCGTGTAGCCATCGGCCGGTGCGCCAAGCAGCGTCTGCACCCCGATAAATCCGTTACCGCCGGGTTTGTTTTCCACCACAACGCCCTGGCCCGTCAGGTCGCCGATCTTCTTGGCAAAGATGCGGGCGGTCATATCCGTCCCGCTGCCGGACGGAAATGGGACGATGAAGCGGATTGGCCGGTTGGGAAATGCCTGGGCCCTGGTGGGCAGAGGAAGTCCAGCCAGACCCGCGGCGCATGCGGCGCCGGCCATCAGTGTGAAGCGCCGCCGCGAAGGACTGAGGGTAGTTGTCATGTTGTCTCCTGTCGGATGTCCGGCGGTGTGTCCCGCCGGTACGGGTAGGTCAGAGGGGTGCCGGAGCAGAGGGCGCGCTAGCGCTTGAGTCCCAGGAGTTCGCGGGCAATGACCCAGCGATGCACTTCAGATGGGCCCTCGTAGATGCGCATCAGACGGGTTTCGTTGGCCATCTGCTGAAGCGGCATCTCCTTCGTCATGCCCATCGCACCGAATGCCTGCATCGCGTGGTCGATCACGTCCCATGCCATTTCTGTCGCGAACACCTTGATCATGGAGACTTGCGTGCGTGCCTCGTCGCCACGGTCGATGCGGGCTGCCGCTTCGTAGGTCATCAAGCGGCATGCGTGGATGCGGGTGGCGGCGTCGGCCACCCACCATTGGATGGCTTGCCGGTCTGCCAGCGGTGCGCCGAAGGTACGGCGTTGTGGGGCGTACTCGCACAACATATCGAGCGCGCGCTGGGCCCGGCCGATGCACCAGGCCGCCATCTGCACCCGGCGGCTGGACAGGCGCGTCTGCATCGGCGCAAAACCCTGGCCTTCCACGCCCAGCAGTTGCGAGTGGGGAATCCGGCAATCTTCCAGCACCACCTCGTAAGTAGAAGCGCCGCCGATCATCGGGATACGCCGCTCTACCTTGAATCCTGGGGTGTCCCGGTCGACGAGGAAGGCGGAGATGCCGCCACGGGCGCCACGCGTCTTGTCGGTGACAGCCATTACGATGGTCCAGTCAGCACGCGCGGCGCGGCTGATCCATATCTTGCGGCCATCAAGTACCCAGTCGTCGCCATCGCGCTCGGCGCGGGTGGTCATCATGGCGGGATCCCCGCCGGCGCCAGGCTCCGAGATGGCGATGGCGGAAACGGTCTCGCCGCGTGCATACGGCTCCAGATACCGCGCGCGTTGTGCAGCATCCGCAGTCTTCAGCAGCATGCGCAGGTTTGGCGAATCGGGCGGCAGGTCGTAAGGTGTGATGGTCTTGCCCAGTTCCTCGTTGACGCCGACCATCGCCACCACCGGCAGGTCTGCACCCCCCATTTCCGTGGGCGCATCCAGGCCCCATAGCCCAAGTTCGCGCGACATGCCGTCCAGCCTGTCCTGATCCTCCTGTGCCAGGGTGAGCTGGCCGCCCTCGGCCTCTCGCGCAAGCACGGCCGGCTCGAGCGGAATCAGTTGTTCGCGGACGAAGCGCGCCACCAGATCCTTGAGCATCTGGTGTTCTTCATCGAGTGCGAAATGCATGCGTGTCTCCTCGTGATGTGTTGGTGGTATCAGGCGCTGGTCGCGCCGCCGTCGACAGTCGCGATTCCGGCCTCACGCAGTACCTCCTCGGTGTGCTCACCCAGCAACGGCGCGTGGCGGCGCAGGGCCAGCGGTGTGGCCGAGAATCGCGCGGTAGGACGCATTTCCCGCAGCGGTCCCTCGGTGGGGTGCACGGTAGGCTGGAAGAGTCCTACTGCTTCCAGATGTGGGTGCGATGGCAGATCGTCGGGGGTATAGATGGGGGTGGCGGGTATATCGAGCGCTTCGAACAACGCCATCCACTGCGCCGTAGTGCGTCCGGGCGTGATCTCGCCAAAGTGCTGGTACAGCGCGCGAATGTGGGCGTTGCGCTCGGCGCGGCTGGCGATGTTGTACTTCTCGGCGAGATCCTCGCGGTCCACGGCGCGGAAGAACGCTTTCCAGTGCCGATCCGTATAGGGCAGCGCGCAGATCCAGCCGTCGGCCGTTTGCGCGGGGCGCCGGCCGCCTTCGAGCAATCGCGCATAGCCGGCACGTCCCGTAGCGGGATCGAACGTCAGCCCGGCAAGATGTTCGGCCATCACGAAGCTTGCCATCGTTTCGAGCATCGGCACTTCAACGGCCTGCCCCTCGCCATGGCGCTCGCGATGCAGCAGGGCGGCCAATACGGCATTGGCCAATACAATGCCGGTGGTCTTGTCTGCAATCAGGCTCGGCACGTACTCGGGCCGGCTGCCAGCGGCGGCGCCCAGGGACACGAGACCGCACGCGGCCTGGATGATGTCGTCGAATGCCGGCTTGTCCCGGTGTGGGCCGTCCTGGCCAAAACCTGTGGCCACACAGTAGACGATGCGTGGATTCAGCGCTGCCACGGCGGCATGGCCGAAACCCAGGCGCTCAATGGCCGCCACGCGCATGTTGTGGATGAATACGTCGGCGCCGGCGATCAGTTGCCGCAGCGCCGTCGCACCGGCTTCGGTCTTCAGGTCCAGCACGACCGAGCGCTTGTTGCGGTTCAGCGCCAGATAGATCGAACTCATGCCCGGATTGCGCGAAACGCCATTGGCGCGCATCAGGTCCCCTTCGGGCCCTTCGATCTTGATGACGTCCGCGCCCAGGTCGGCAAGCGATTGCGTGGCGAGTGGCCCGAGGACGACTGACGTGAGGTCTAGTACGCGGATGCCATCGAGAGGGCCGGTGCAGGCTGGCTTCGGTGTTTGCATCGTCCTCTCCTCAGCGGCGGTGAAACACAGGTGTGCGGCGCTCGGCCATCGCAGCAACGCCCTCACGGAAATCGTCGGAGGCAAACTGCTGGCGCTGGATGGCCAGTTCGCGCTGGTTGGCCTCGGCAACGCGGTCTGCCAGACCCAGCCGCAACGTCTCACGCGTACTTTCTACGGCTAGTGGCGCCGACGTGGCGATCTCGTGCGCCAGGGCCAGCGCGCGAGATCTCACCTCGTCCTTTGCCACCAATTCATCGGCCAGGCCAATGCGTACGGCTTCCTCGCCACCGATGCGGATACCCGTGTAGAACAGGCGGGCAGCCTGTTGATGGCCTATCAGGCGCGGCAGCGTGACGCTCATGCCGAATCCGGGGTGAAAGCCCAGGCGATTGAAGTTGGCGCTGAAGCGGGCCTCGGAGCACGTGATGCGGAAGTCGGCAACCAGCGCGAGGCCCAGGCCAGCGCCAATGGCGGGCCCTTCGACGGCTGCGACAATCGGTTTGCGATTGCGGTACAGCTTCATCGCTTGCACATAGAACGCCGACGGGTCACGTGAAACGGTGCCGCCGCCGCTGAAGTCGGCGCCCGCGCAGAACGTGCCGACTCCGGAAGTCAGCGCCACCGCGCGGCAACTGTCATCCCTATCGAGTTCCAGCAATATTTCCGAAAGCTGCCGCATGACGTCCACATCGACGAAGTTGTGAGGCGGGCGGCAGATCTCGATCAGCGCGACGTGCGCGTCGCGGGTCGTGGTAATGACAGAGGTAGCGAGGGTCATGTCGGGACATTCCGGGGCGTGATGAACGCAATCAGTATTCGCTGGCCCGCGCCGTCGCGCTACACTGCAATTTCGATTAATGAAATTATGTGCGGCGCAGCAAGACCATCCCCTGTCGCGCCGTATCCTGCAATGGCCACCTCCCGATCTGGCGCATCGCCGCGTTCACGTCCGACTTTGGTCGCTGACGACCATGACGCCATGCCATCCAGCCGCGAATTGACGCACAGTACGGGATGCTTCACGCGCCAGACCGAAGGCAGTCAGTCGCTGGAGCGAGGCCTGACGCTGCTTCGTGCATTTCGCATCGGATCGTCGAGCCTGACCAATGCCGAGCTGGCTGCACGCACCGGGCTGCCTCGCCCGACGGTGAGCCGTCTGACGCGCTCGCTGGTGGACGCGGGGTTTCTGCGTTATGACACGACTGAGCGTGCCTATCGCCTTGCCGCCGTGGTGGTTAGCTTGGCCGACGCGTTCTACCATGCTGTCGAGGTGCCCGAGATCGCGTTACCGCTCATGCGCAGGATTGCCGAAGCGGAAAAGGTCAACGTCGGCATTGCCGTGCCGGATCAGGCGGCGATGGTTTACCTGGCAGCGGTGCGTTGTAGTAGCGACAGCGTTTCGCGCACGCGGCGCGTAACGGTTGGCACGCGCATTCCCATGGAGCAGGCATCGATTGGCATGGCCTGGCTGGCGGCCGAAACGCCAGCGGTGCGTGCCGAGTTTCTGGCGCGTATCGAACGTAAGGCAGGAGACAGCTGGCCGGCCGTGAACAAGGCGCTGCTTCGTGGCATCCAGCAGGCACAGAAACTTGGCTACTGCACTGCCAATTACCAGCCCGGCCATCTGACCGCGGTGGGTGCCGCGTTCCGCGGTCCGGACCATCAGTGGTATGGCCTCAATATCAGCTTCCCACACAAGCCAAGCGAGAAACGCCGCGATGTAGCGCGGTACGCGCCGCTGTTGCTCGACCTCATCGCGAAGATCCGTGCGGCCTGCGGCATCAGGGACGATGGGGCGTAGTGGATGCTCCGGAGACGGCGACATCGATGAGGCGGCTATGCGTCTGTCATGTTTCTTGCTTGCTTGTCTGTCATTTAATGAAGAGCGGGAAGTGGAGAGGAACGCCCTCGTACGCTTCTCCATCGCTCCGTCGTTGACAGGAAGGGCCCCGCTTTGCCGAGCCCAGAAGCGCCATGCAAAAAGACAGCAATGCTTCGAGAGAGGAAAAGTCTTCCAAACCCGACAGGCCAGTTGCGATATATGGCGCAATAGCCGCCAATCTGGCGATCGCACTGACGAAGTTTGCCGCGGCTGCTGTGACGGGAAGCTCGGCGATGGTCTCCGAGGCGATTCATTCGACGGTCGATTGTGGCAACGAGATATTGCTACTGGTCGGATTGGCGCGAAGCCGTCGTCCGGCCGATGCCGAGCATCCTTTCGGGTACGGGAAAGAACTGTATTTCTGGAGCCTGATTGTGGCCGTGCTTATCTTCGGCGCCGGCGGCGGGATCTCGGTATATGAGGGCGTCGTCCACATGCGCAACCCTGCGCCAATGATGGATCCGCATTGGAACTACATCGTGCTTGCAATGGCGACGGTATTTGAAGGCGGCAGTTTCCTGATTGCATTGCGGGAGTTCCACCGGAGCAAAGGGGATATGCCTTTCTGGACGGCGTTGCATGCCACCAAGGACCCGACGACGATCACGGTCCTTGCGGAGGATGCTGCTGCGCTAGGGGGCCTGGTTATCGCCGCGGGCGGTGTGTACGCAAGCCATCAATGGGAAATGCCGATGCTCGACGGGTTGGCCTCGGTATTGATTGGCGTGTTGCTTGCGGGCGTGGCCATATTTCTCGTGCGAGAGAGCCGGAGCCTTCTGGTGGGCGAAAGCGTCGACAGGGAGATGGCACAGGACATCCGGCGACTGGTCGAAAACGAACACGGCATCGTGCGGGCCGGGCGGCCCCTCACGATGTATCTCGGTCCGGACGAAGTCCTCGTTACGTTGGATGTGGAGTTCGAAAAGGATACGGATTCGCACGATATCGCGGACGCCGTGGAGCGCGCCGAACATGCCATCAGGGACTCGCACCCAACGGTCAAGCGAATCTATATTGAAACCAGGCTCCTGGCGATGATCACACATCAGGTAAAAGACGCGTCATAGCGTGAGGCAATGCGCCCGGTGAAAGCAGCACAATGCGTGTGGTCTTCGCGTGTATCCTAGTGCCGACGAAACAACGTTTCGGAGCACAGTGATGGTCTACCCTATCGGACCCAAGGTGGCCGACATCGACGACGATGTTGGCGTTCAGTTTGACTATTTGATTGCAGGCACCAGCCAGGCGTTCCTGGTGACGCGCCAGGCGTTGGAAGACCATTTCAAGCTTGATGTTGCCGGGCTCGGCGGGGACCAGCGCGATGCGGCGCTACATGAGGCGTTCCTGGAGGGCTGGCAACGGATACGAAACGTGGCTGCCCGGCGAAGCGGAATGCCGAATGATGGCCGCATTATTCTGGACACGGGCGATTTTTGAATGCCCTTGGCGCCCATAAGCCAAAAAAGAACCCGCCACTGTGGGGCAGGGCGGGCCGGTAGCAGTTCTGGGCGGGCGCGCAAGGAGAATTCCAATTGCGACGCCCAAGCCAAGGGTAATGAACGGCCCACGATTTGCCCATCGGCCAAATGGTTCACGCTTCTGGATGGTGGCGTTATCCCGCACCGACGCACATCGTTAACGCCCTGGCCTCTATCTAAAAGTGCCTTAAAAGCAACAATTAATGAGCGGCAGTTGGCGTTTCAATTAGAAACCCAGCAAAAACAGGCACTTATTACGAGGCCCGACATTCCCGTCAAACGGCCCAGCACTCAGAACAGCCCCAACTCGGCACAGACAATGACGTCGTAGCTGATAAAAAGCAATTAACCGCCAGAAAACTGCCCGCCCATATATCCACTAACAGGTTTTGTCATGTTGCCCCACGATGGGAGCTGGCATGACTTTCTCTTGCTCGACGCGGTGGTCCAAGGGTCTTTGGCAATGGCGCGGACGTTCGCCATTCGCGCCAAATAGATGACTCAAACTGTCATGCAATGCCATGCCGTCCCCAGAACGACAACCGAGGATGGCAGCATGCCGATGCAGTCGGGGCAAAGCATGGGTGGGCGCGTTCTTGGCGTCATCGGCAGGCTTTGGATTAGCCTTAGCCTACGCTTGCCAGCGCCCCAGCCGTGCCATCCAGGCGGCGTCCCGCAGCAGTCCTGAAGTTTTCGAATTCTTCCCTTTTTTGATTTTGGCGCTCATTTCTCTGGAGGAAAACCGATGTCGCCCCCCAATCTTCATTCCCAACCGACAAAATCTGTCAGTCGCATTCAGTCTGCGCCGTTACCAGCGTGGATCTCGGATCGAATGGCTACCCATTTCGTCGACAGAATGGAAAAGCTCTGGGGAGGCGATCATCTGCTGCACGGTCGCGTCCCGGGGCCAGACGCCTTGCACCTGAGCAGTAATGATTATCTATGCCTGCTGGGAGAATCGGCGCTGGTGCAGACGCAGGCGCGGGCGCTACTGGACGAGGCGCCGGAGTTGCTGATGTCTTCGGTCTTCCGGCACGGCGACACGCCGCAACAGCAAGTCGAACGAAAACTCGCCAATCTGATGCAGGCCGAAGATGGCCTGATCGCCCAGTCAGGATGGGCGGCCAACGTCGGATTGGTGCAGTGTATTGCAGGGCCAGGGGTGCCGGTCTATATCGATATGAACGGTCATGCCTCGCTGTGGGAAGGCATCAGTGCGGCGGGGGCACAGGCGGTGCCGGTGCGCCACAACGACTTCGCCCATGCCGCACGCCAGATCGAGCGTCTCGGGCCGGGCGTCATCATGGTGGATTCCGTCTACAGCACCACTGGCAGCGTGGCGCCCCTGGAAGCGTACGTCCAGATGGCGGAAGCGACGGGCAGCGTGTTGGTGGTTGATGAGTCACATTCCCTGGGCACGCACGGGCCGGCAGGTGGCGGACTCGTTCCCGCGCTAGGGCTCTCCGAGCGCGTACACTTCCGGACGGCATCGCTGGCCAAGGCCTTCGCAGGCCGAGCGGGGTTCGTGGCCTGTTCGACCCGATTCAAGGATTTCTTTGCGGTAGAGGCGCGTCCGGCGATTTTCAGTTCGGGGCTCCTGCGCCATGAAATTGCCTGGTTCGACGCCGCGACGGATTTCATCGCGCGCGCAGATGATCGCAGGGAGCGCCTGCATGCCATCACCCGGACGACCCGGGCGGCAATCACCGAACTGGGCTACAACATCAGCGACGGCAGCGAGCAGATTATCGGGCTGGAGGCAGGCACGGAACCGCAGGTCATGGTTCTGCGCAACGCATTGCAACGGCATGGCATCTTCGGTGCCGTTTTCTGCTCGCCTGCTACCCCCAAGAATAGGGCATTGATGCGCCTTACACTGCATGCGAAACTCAACCCCTCCGACATTGACCGGCTGATCGACGTTCTCGCGAAGATTCGGGACGAGGTCAGCCTGGCGGAGTGGTCATCAACGCGCCGCGCGCACCGCGGCCATACCCGTTCACCAGGCAGCACAGCGCCGTAATCTTCCAGGAGTCAGAAGCTCGAGATGGAAGCCACGCAAGAGCAAACAGGAGGCGAATCGTTGTGGGTTCGACTCGTCAAGGATGCCCGGCGTGCCGTATTTGAGACGGCCTCCAGGACCACGTTGCTCGACGAGGAAACCGTCGTGCGCCTGCGTCGCATCCAGATGGTGGGCGCGCTCGGGGTTATCGGCCATCCGCTCTACTACGTCATCTGGTCCTATGTCTTCCCGCAGGCTTACGAGAACCTGTGGCTCCGGCTGATTTGCACCGCGCTGTTCGTGCCGCTGTTGTTCGCATCCGCGCTGTCGCACAAGCGATGGCTCCCGACCTATGCGCTATTTGCCATCACCGTCGGGATGCCGTTCGCTTTCATCTTCTTCTATCTGGAGAACAATGGTTCTCTGGTCTGGGCAGAGTCGGTCATCATCGCCGTGGTGGTCCTGTACCACTTCAGTTCGGCGTTCGCGACGATTGCCTTGCTCTCGGGAGCGGCCGGCGCATTTGCATTGTTTGTGGTGGCTGGTCACTCCATCGCAGGCATTCCCTGGCAGCCGTTGCTTTTGCAACTGCCGATCATTGCGTTCGTCATTGCCGTGCTAGTCGTGATCAAGCTGGATCGCCAGTTGCTGGTCGAAGAAAAGCGGCGGGGGATGGCGGTGGCCCTGGCAACGGTCGCACACGAACTGCGCACGCCCCTGATGAGTCTGACGATGACCGCAGCGGGACTCAAAAGCAGGTTGCCGGCGGCGCTGGACCCGCAGGCAGCGCATCGTGAGGGGCTTTTGCAGGCCATTGGCCGCTTGCAGGCCGATCTCGCGCATGTCAGCAGCAGCATCGATTTGCTGGTGGCAAACTCCAAGGACCCGAAGGCGGCCAAGCAGGAGGTGTTCGACCTGGTGCACGCTGTTCGCGAGAGTATCGACCGGTTTCCGTTCGAACCTGCGCATCAGGATATGGTCACGATCCACGCGTCGGCACCCCTGCACGTGCTGGGTAACGCCCAACTGTTCGAATTGGTAATCACCAATCTGACCAAGAATGCGCTCGAGGCAATCAAACGGGCGGGCAAGGGCAAGATTCTGATTCGGTGCGAGATGCAGGGCAGCGATGTTTATGTCCTGTTCCGGGATACCGGGCCAGGTGTCCCGGCGCACGTACTGGCGCGCATGTTCCAGCCGTTCTTTTCCTATCCCGCGCACCGGGGAACTGGTATCGGCCTGGCCTTTTGCAGGGACGTCCTGGGCAGTTGGGGCGCGTCGATTTCCTGCCGATCCGTGGAGCACGAGTTCACGGAATTTGAGCTTCAGTTCCCCAGGCATAAGGCTTGATGCCGGCAGCACCCCGAGCCTGACGGACGATGGCTATTTTGCTATCGGCGGACGGTGGCCGCTGTAGCCCGCGCAGAAGCGGGATATCGACGCTGCGTGGCGGATCGCATGCATTGATGTGATGCCATAAGCGCATTGGGGTGACAAAAGGTTTGGTGAACGCTGGCGTTCCAACCGCCGGCACGCCATAAAGATCAGGATTTATCCGCCTTTTTTGTTGACATTATGGCGAATCACCCCTAGTTTTGGTACATGCCGCCACGTCGCCCTCCAAAACACACTCCCATTCTGGTCAAAGGCTGTCTTGAGCGCCTCGGCCAGCGCCTGATCATTGCCCGGAAACTGCGGGAGATGACTCAGGAGCAGCTCGCCGCGCTCTCGGATGTATCCCCCTCGACGCTGAGGGCTCTGGAAGACGGTAGCGACGGCGTTTCCATCGGCAACTTTCTCAAAGTGTTGCAAGGTCTGCAGTTGCTTGAACAGATGGAGGGATTGCTCGATCCGCGGCTGGACCCCGAAACCGTGAACTTTGCCGAACGGCAAGTCGGCGGACGCTGATGCCGACCGTACCCGTCTGGGCCTGGCTCCCCGGCCACGATTCCCCCTCGCATATTGCCGAGCTCGCGGTGGAGCGCACCGCCAGGTTCAACTACCGCAAAGAGTATCTGGATCACCCGGAGGCCATCCCTCTCGATCCGGTTCAGCTCCGTCTCGTGCGCAGTGCGCGTGGAATTGCCGTATCTGCGGCAGACGGTCTTCCGGGCGTCATCAGGGACGCCAAGCCCGCTGGCTATGGAGCGGACAGGCTGAACGCCCACGCTGGCACGGACCTTAGCCCACTCGAACTGCTCGAACGCGGCGTGCCGGATGGGGTGGGGGCGCTGGAGGTCTGCTCGGACATCGAGCGCAAGCTCGCCTGGATCCCGAAGGAACTGGATGATCTCAAGCCGCTCGCAGAGGCCTTGGATGACATCGCGCCTGCCAGCCGGGCGCTACGGCGTCTGAACGACGATCTCGATACCAGCGCCGGGGGCGAGCGACCCAAGGCGACACTCGTACACGCGGGCCGTCTATGGCTGGCAAAGATGCAGGACCGAGGCGACCGGGTTGCCATGCCTGCTCGCGAGTTCGTGACCATGACCCTGGCGAATTTGGCGGGGCTCGATGTCGCCCCCGTGGTGCTGCACACATTCGGCTCACATCAGGTCTTGCTCGTCGAGCGATTCGACCGCACGGGAGATCCCTATCGGCCGCAGCGCCGCCTTTTCGCAAGCGCTCACACGGCGCTCAGACTGCCGCTGGACGCTGTCCGGGGCGATCCACGCCGCTCGTATCTGAACTTTGGCGACGCCTTGCGGGTCTGGTGCAGGGGGCGCGAGGACCTAAGCCTCCAGCTCGCCGAATTGTGGCGGCGCATGGCATTCAACGCATTGGTCGGCAATACCGACGATCATCCCCTCAACCACGGCCTGCTGCATGAAGGCAATGCCCAGCGCGGTTGGCGTCTGGCGCCAGCGTTTGATATCACGCCTGTCATGTCCGTTGGCCCGCAACCGCCTGCCGACGGACCCATCCTTTCCATGGCCACCGGCGCGGACGGCTCCGCTCGAACTGGTGTGGGGCAGCTGATTGCTGCCGCCAGCCATTTCGGCGTGAGCGCCGAGGTGGCGAGGGAGTGGATTCAAGTGACAGCCAGTTTGATCGCAGGCCGCTGGGAGCCGATGCTAAGAGATGCAGCCCGGCCAATCGTCACGGACGTCGGCATGCTCGACCGTCTGATTGCAGACGCTCGTGTGGCTTTTTCGTTTAGTGAGTGGGTTCAAGGCAATCTCTGACCTCGCGCCCCGTCTCCCGGCTGATCCGAGTCATAAAGGCGGCGCGCATCCGGCCCGCCGCTCAGTCGCCGTGTCCAGCGCTAACCTTGCTCCCGGATAACAACTGAGCCAGACATTCTCACGGCGCAGTTTGTGCAACAACCAATACTATTGTGATAAGAAGGCTTATCTTCATAGCTGCAGTTTTTAGCGCGGGATTGGGGTGTTCGACGAGGACCAACGGCGCGCGAGGGCACCAGAGCCCCAGAGCCCCGGAGCCCTGAGGCTTCCGGGGTCCGGGCTCCGGCACTAGCCGGCGACCGCCTCCTCGCGCATGCGACGGGCTTCGTCGCGCAGGAATTGCTGGTAATCGTCCAGATCCCCGTCGAACGGCTCGACGCCGCCCTTGGTGACCAGCCAGAACTCGTCACACACGGCGCGCAGCAGGGCCCGGTCATGGCTGACCAACATCACGGTGCCTTCGAACTCGTTGAGCGCCATCCCGAGCGCTTCGCGGGTGGCCAGGTCAAGGTGGTTGGTCGGCTCGTCAAGCAGCAGCAGGTTAGGGCGTTGCCACACGATCATGCACAACACTAGCCGCGCCTTTTCGCCGCCGCTCATCGTGCTGACTGCCTGATGGACCATGTCGCCACTGAAGTTGAAGGTGCCGAGGAAAGTGCGAAGCGATTGCTCCGTTCCACTCTGGCCGGGGGCGCGCATATGCGGCGGCGTATCCTTCGCGAGGCGGATCATGTGCTCCATCGGCGTATCGAGCGGGCGCAGCACGTCGAGCTCCTGCTGTGCGAAGTAGCCGATGTTCAGGCCCTTGCCCTCGCTGATCTCGCCGGCAATCGGCGCCAGCGAATGGGCCACCGTCTTCACCAGCGTGGACTTGCCCTGGCCGTTGGCGCCGAGAATGCCGATGCGCTGCCCGGCCAGCACAGATCGGTTGATGCCCCGGACGATGACCGTGGGCGGTGTGCCCGGCAATGCGTCGGCCGGTGCCGGGTAGCCAAAGCTGGCGTCCAGCATCGACAACAGCGGGTTCGGGATGTTGAGCGGCTCCTTGAATTCGAAGCTGAACTCCGCGTCGGCGAGCACCGGTGCGATCTTCTCCATGCGTTCGAGCGCCTTGACCCGGCTCTGCGCCTGTTTCGCCTTGGAGGCCTTGGCCTTGAAGCGGTCGATGAACGACTGCAGGTGGGCGATTTTTTCTGCCTGCCTGGCCATCGCGGCCTGCTGCAATACGAGTTGCTCGGCGCGCATGTCTTCGAACTTGCTGTAGTTGCCGCCATAACGCACGAGCTTGGCGTTGTCGACGTGCACCGTCACCTGCGTCACCGCGTCGAGGAATTCGCGGTCGTGGCTGATCACGACAAGCGTGCCCTGGTAACGCTTGAGCCAGGCTTCCAGCCATACCAGCGCGTCGAGGTCCAGGTGGTTGGTCGGCTCGTCGAGCAGCAGCAGATCGGACGGACACATCAGCGCGCGTGCCAGCTGCAGCCGCATGCGCCAGCCACCGGAGAAACTGTTGACCGGCTGGGTAAGCTGCGCTGCACTGAAGCCGAGCCCCAGGATCAGCGCCTGGGCGCGTGCCGGGGCGTCGTGTGCGCCTGCGTCGTGCAGTGCCATGTAGGCGTGGGCCATGCGCATGCCGTCGTCACTGGCCTCTGCGGCGGCCACTTCGGCCTGGGCATCCAGCAACGCCGTGTCCCCTTCGACGACAAAGTCAGTCGCGCTCTGCTCGGTCTCCGGCATTTCCTGAGCGACCTGGCCCATCTTCCATGCAGCGGGAA
Organism: Cupriavidus sp. D384; assembly: GCF_001652915.1. Lineage (GTDB taxonomy): Bacteria > Pseudomonadota > Gammaproteobacteria > Burkholderiales > Burkholderiaceae > Cupriavidus. The sequence goes on along the minus strand of NZ_BBQI01000006.1, from coordinate 89,467 downwards.
TCGAGAATTCGCCGCTGTCTTCGTGCAGCGTGCCGTTAAGAAGGGCGAAGAAGGACGACTTTCCGGCGCCATTGCGGCCGACAAGGCCAATTTTTTCACCGGGGTTGAAGGTTACGGATGCGCGGTCGAGAACGACATTCACACCGCGACGCAGCGTGACATTGCGGATGGAAATCATAGGGAGCTACTTCAGATAGGACGAGCATGATAGCCGACCGCAGAGGGAGAGTCGGCTTGCCGCGGAGCGGGCACGAGAAAAGGATGGCGTGCAATTCCCTGAGATGGCGATTTTCCGGGGCCCGAAACAGCCTGGCGCGGCCTGAAGAAGGTACGCGCCGACTTGTCTCTTTGTTCGACCACGGCCTGAATCACCTTGAATCGGTCGAGTTCGTGATGGACTCGGGCATTGGCATGGCGGCCTCCGGTCTCGGATAGACGGAAAGCCACCAGCATGCCAGTCCTGGCAAGGGGGTTATCGTACTTTCCGTGCAAAATCTGGCGGTTTGGTCTGAATTCTTCTTATAGATCAATACATTGCGCGGTGGCAAATTTCCCGGTTGCCGTCCTTCCGGTGCAAAATCTGGCGCATTTCGGGCCGTCGGACCAATGACGTCGCGTTGCGTGAGATAGTCCGTCAGTAGCGGCTGCTGGGCTCCAGGATGCGCACTCAGTGCGGCCAACGCTCCCATCTCCTCGCGTTCAGTACGCACGGCACCCTCTTATCCCATTGTTGTAAAAGAGATTCAGGCGGCGAATGCCTGGCCGAACTGCCGGGCCCGCTTGACATCATCGGTATGCAAGTAGATGGACGTGGTCGAAATTGAGGCGTGGCGCAGGTTGTCGCGCACAGCGCTCAGTTCGACACCCTTCGCCAGCGCGTGGGTCGCGTGGGTGTGCCGCATCCAGTGTGGTGTCGACCGTCGGAGCTTCTCTGCCAACGCTGGATGATCGCCTTCGATGATGTCCGCTGCGAGCCTGAAGAATCGGCGCATGACTTCCCACAGGCGTAGGGGCGTGATGCCGGTTTCGCCACCCCCCAGGCTACCGATTAAGGGCGTAGCGGGGTTCCAGCGAGTGCGGCTGACAGGGAGCCTGCGCTCCAGCATGTAGCGTTCCAGCGCTGCCCGCGCCAAGGGTGTCAATGTGACCCTAGCGGGCTTGCCACCTTTGCCGACCAGGTGCAGCCAGTGATCGCCCACGGCGTCGACGTCGAGGTGACGCAGCGCGGCATTGGCCATTTCGCTGATCCGCAGTCCCGTCGCATATCCGAAATCCAGCAGGAAGCGAAGCCGCTGTGCGGCCGCGGCTTGCCAGCCGTACGACCACTCGAGGCCGTTGGCGATGGTGCGCACCAGCAGCCATTCTCCTTCGGTGAAGGCGTGGGTGGTTTCCACGGCCATGGCACGCTGGCTGCCGCGCACCTTGATACCCGCAAAGGGGTTGGCAAGCACATAGCGTTGTTCCACCAGCCAGCGGAACAGCGCGCTGAGCACGGCCAGCGCATGGGCCACCGAACGCGCCGAGAGGTTGTCGACAAACGGGCGCCAGTCTGGCGACGTGCGTGGCCGCGGGGGGCCGACCCAACGCTCGCGCGGCGTGGGCCTGCGTAAAAATGCCCGATAGTCGGTCGCATCCTTGGTCGTCAGGGATGAGAGGGCCTTCCCTCGCGCGACGATGGCCCACAGGATCAGCCGTTCGGCTTCCTTGCGATAGGCGCGCTGCGTGGCCGGGGATTCGTGCAGCGCCAGCCAGGCCTGGATAGCCTCGTAATCGTTGTCCACACCCAGAATGCAGGTCGACAGCGGAGCGCGAAAGGCGCCGGTGGAGCCGTCGACCTCGCGGGGCAGCCGCAGATGTTCCCACGGCGTGACGATGGACTGTCGGTCGGCGACGATCAAGGCGCGGGCACGCTCGGTAAGCGCCGGGTGTGCGGCAAAGAATGCCTCGATCTGGCGGGCGCTTGCGGGTCCGAGCCCCGGCACGGCGGTCCACCACTGTCGCCGGCGGGGGATACGAACGGTCAGGTCGGCCAGCGTGGTGATGCCAGCGGCCTGCAAGGCGTGTATCGCCCGCGCTGGCAGCCACTGTGCCACAGCATCGCTGATCTGCGGCGAAGGCACGGAGGTCACGCGCAGTTGCTCGATAGCCGCCGCGGCGGCCCGGGCGTAGCCCACGCGCTCGTTGGCGGAGCACACGAAGACTTCCGCCAGGTCGGGGCGCTGGCGCTGCCGGGCATACTGAACGAGCTGGCGCCGGATCGCCCCGATGATGCCTCTTGCCGACTGGCCATCGCCAACCCGATCGCGCAGGTAGCGGTCGGCCGTCTCACGTGAGGAAGCGCCCTCGTACCAGGCGCGTAGCGCGGCAAGAGCGGCGGGGTCGGGCAGGCCATCGGGAACAGTGAGACGTCGGGGCATTTTGTGTGGAGCGAGTTACGTACCAAGACATTAGCACAGAGATAATAACTCTTATCTCTGTACCTACATTTCGGAATGTTGCCGAGGGGTTGGGCACATTATTTCAGTCCCTTCTATGTGACTGTTTGACAGCCGCCTCTAGACGCTGATAGTGGATCCCGACAGCATCATTGGCGAACCGGCATGGCTGTCCATGTTCCGCGCCACAAGACGGACACTTGACATGGCCAAACATCGCAACGATGCGAGCTTCGATTACCGAGCGAGTCATGTTCCCCTCCTGAAAGTGGATGCAGAGCATAACGCGGTCCGTCCGGCTCCCATGAATCGCTCCGGAGTCGCCGCGTGTGACGAAACGGGCATTTCTATTGCTCGCCTGGGAGGCGTCGAAGGAACACGTTGCTGCCAGTATTCCTGCATGGGCAGATACTTAGAAGTGAATTATTATTTGGACGCGAATTAAGAAAGATTAGAACAACGAGCCGCAGAATTCGTCTTTTATTCTCCTCGTTTCGACGCGATCCTTGGAAAGACTGTGAGCGCTTATTGCGCCGCATATTGATTTCCGCTCGAAACAAATAATCACCGTTCACGGAATCATTCACTTGCGCCGGCGCGAAGTAGCTGGAAGTATTCGTTGGGGTATCAATCTGGTGGGCGACGCTTGGCATGAACTGCATGGCACGGCCACTGGGCGCACGGCAAGTCGGGCGCAGCGGTTTCGGAGGAGGTCATCGGATGAGCAACGTTATCGCAACGCTCAAGCACGAATTTATGGAGATGCTGCCGCCCACCATTTTCTTTTTGGTGGCGCTTCATATCGTCGCAGTGATTCGAGCATTGATGGTCCGCAGCAGTGGCATCGAGCTGGAGACGTCGGCGTCGATCCTGTTGGCGGCGCTGATCCTTGGCAAGGCGGTACTGATTGCGAACATGATGCCCTTCATCAACCGGTTTCCGGACAAGCCGCTGATCTGGAATGTTGGCTGGAAAACGCTGATCTACACGCTGGTGGCGCTGTTGGTGCACTACCTCGAGCGACTGTACGAATACTGGAAAGAAGCCCCGAGCCTGGCCGCCGCCAACCACACGCTGCTGGTCGAAATGAACTGGCCCCGCTTCTGGGCCATCCAGATCCTGCTGCTGACCTTGATTTTCTCGTACTGCGTCATCGCAGAGATCATCCGCGTGGTGGGCCGGGAGCGGTTCAGGAGAATGTTCCTCGGACCGCTGCCACAAGGGTCGCGCACACTCGATTGAACAGGGAAGGCCGCCCATCGCCCAGGGTCCACCGCATTGGCGTCAGGCTTTGGAGCCGGCGTCTGGACGGCGTGCGCCACGGCTGCAGCGGGCGAATTCTGCGACGCCTTGGCTGGCGAAGTGGGGCGCTACTGCAGGGCGACAGCGAGCAAACCAAGTACCGATACGCGTGCCATAAAATACACATCCAAGCGATGTACAGCCGTTGGTGGCAGAGCCATCAAGGCATTGCAGGACATGGGCGCGAGCCTGCAGTCCCTCAAACAGTTCGAGGTAGGCATCCGCCTGACTTCGGCCCGACAAACTGCGCGCGACGATGCGCAGCGCCCGTCCGCGGACCTGTTCCTCTGGGGCAGGCGTTCGAGCAGCAGATGTAGCTCAAGCAGCCTGGCATTCCGCTAACGCCCTCAAAGAGGATCGAGACTAGTGCTTCGCGTTTTCCAGTGAAATTATCCTCTTGCGCCTCGCCTACTTGCAGGCGGCAGGCGGCCTTGGGGCCAGACCAAAGGCCGCTCTATCCGGACGGGGGTGTCCGAAGGAGAGAACCCCAAAGCGACCGGATGCCTATTTTTCCCTGTCACTGGCAAAAGCTCCCAACCGAGGCAAGCATGCCATGGCTTGGCTCGGGCGGGCTTATGCCTGCTGCTGATGGTAACAGGGGTAGGCATAGCGCTTGTTGATGGTCCGTTACGGCGTCACCAAATCGAACTTGGGGTCAAACTGGTCCAACATCCCGAGCCACACCTGCAACGCCGCAGGGTCGCCGTCGATCCTTGCCTGGCCTGCCTGCACGGCCGCCTGCAGGGTCGTCTGGCCAAGGAGCGTGCCAATCAGTACCGCACGCGAGGCGGTCAGCGTGGCCTGGGCGTTGGCATACGTGCGTCCTGCCTTGTAAAGGAAAACGGCGTTCTCCACGCTTAACGCGTACTGCTTGCCAGTGTCGGGTTGTACCCAGTTGATACGCATGTCGTGGCCCACCGAGCGGTCGCTGTTCAGACGGACCGCCAGCAGGTCGAGCAGCATGGTATCGGACATGGCGCGCACCATGTCCGGGCTCGATGTCTGCGTGGCCTGGGTCTTGGGCACGCCATTGCGCAGCTCGTAGGCCCCCATCAGGTAGGCACTGCGCCATGACGCGGATTCGGCCTGGTAGCCCAGCTGCTCCAGCGCGTCGGCCTCCAGGTTGCGGGCGGCCTGGTTGGCCGGGTCGGCGAACACCACGTGCTTGACCACTTCGGCCACCCAGCGGAAGTCCCCCTGCGCGTACGATTCCCTGGCCTGGGCCAGCACCTTGTCCGCGCCGCCCATGAACTTCAGGTAGCGTCGCGCAGCGTCCTCCGGCGGTAGCGGATGCAGGTCGGCCGGATTGCCGCTGTACCAGCCCAGGTAGCGCTGGTACACGGCCTTGGCGTTGTGGTTGACGGTGCCATAGTAGCCGCGCAGATCCCACTGGCTGGCCAGCGAAGGCGGCATCTTCAGGCGCTCCGCGATCTCGGTCATCGTGTAGCCCTGGTTGGCCAGGCGCAGCGACTGGTCGTGGATGAACTTGTAGCCGTCGCGCTGGCGCGCGAGGAACGCCGAGATGTTCTGCTGGCCCCACTTGGGCCAATGGTGCTGCGCAAACAGCACGTCGGTGCGGGCGCCGAAACGGTCGGCCGTTTCGTCCAGCGCGCGCCACCACTGGTTGGCGTCGCGTACCTGGGCGCCCCGGATGGTGTACAGGTTATGCAGGTTGTGGGTGGCGTCCTCGGCGGCGCACAGGGCCTTCCATTGCGGGAAGTAGACCAGCATCTCGGCCGGGGCCTCGCTGCCGGGCGCCATCTGGAATTCCATCTGCACGCCATCGATGGTGCGTGTCTCGCCGGACTTCGCCACGAGGTCTGTCGGCGCGATCAGCGTGATGGTGCCGAGCGACACCGTCTTGCCCAGGCCGGCATCGACCTGTCCCCTGGGGCCCTTGGGCAGCAGCGCGCCATACATGTACTGCGCCCGGCGGCTCATGGCATTGCCGGCGTAGATGTTCTCGCTGACCGCTTCTTCCATGAAGCCCTCGGGGGCCAGGATGCGCACGCGGCCGGCCTTGACGTCGGCTTCGTCGACGATGCCCTTCACGCCGCCAAAATGGTCGACATGGCTGTGGGTGTAGATGACGGCCACCACGGGCTTGCGCGGACGATGCTTGTAGTACAGATCAAGTGCCGCGCGGGCCGTCTCCGACGTCAGCAGCGGGTCGATCACGATCAGCCCGGTGTCGCCCTCGATCAGCGTCATGTTCGACAGATCGAAGCCACGGACCTGGTAGATGCGGTCCGTGACCTGGAACAGGCCATGCTTCAGGTTGAGCTGGGCCTGGCGCCACAGGCTCGGGTTGACCGTGGCCGGCGCGGTCTGGTTGGCCAGGAAGGCGTAGCTGTTCAGGTCCCACACCACGCGACCCTGCGCGTTGCGGATCTCGCCGGCATCCAGCGTGCCGATCCAGCCGCGCTGGGCGTCGTCGTAGTCCTGGCGATCGGCGAACGGCAGTTGCTGCAGGACGCTGGCGTTGGCCGCCTGCGTGGCGGGCGTGGCATCGCCCGGCGCGGGCGGGGTGCCGGCAGCGAGGGCGTTGCCGAACATCAGTGCGGCCACGGCGCCCATGGCTGCGGATTTGCGAAACATGTCTGTCTCCTCTTTGCGGGGTTGAATTTGCAGTGCTGTGTGTGATTCGGTGTGGGCGAGGGCGTGGGACGGACTCAGCGCCAATCCTGCGCGATCATGTGTGCGCCCTTCTCGCCGATCATGATGGACGGCGCATTGGTGTTGCCGCCCACGAGCGTCGGCATGATCGAGGCATCGACCACGCGCAGCCGTTCCATGCCGCGCACGCGCAGGCGATGGTCGACCACGGCCATGTCGTCGTTGCCCATGCGGCAGGTGCCCACCGGGTGGTAGATGCTGTCGGTGCGCTGGCGCAGCAGGTGCACCAGCTCGTCGTCGGACCGGACGTTCTTTACATAAAGCTCGCGCGGCGCATAGCGGGCCATCGGTCCGCTGGCCATGATCTCGCGGGTGAGCTTGTAGCCCTTGAGCAGCCGCGCCACGTCGTCGTCCTCGCCGAGGAAGTTGGGATCGATGCGCGGCGGCGCAAGCGGGTTGGCCGATAGCAGCCCGACCGATCCGCGGCTCTTCGGGCGCAGCACGCAGACGTGGCAGCTCATGCCGTGGCCTAGGTGCTGCTTGCGGTTGTGGTCGTCCACAATGCCGGTCACCCAGTGAAGCTGGACATCGGGGCGCGCCAGCGCCGGGTCCGTGCGCAGGAACGCGCCGGCTTCGCCAAAATTGCTGGCCAGCAGGCCGGTCTGGTGCTTGCGGTACTCGAAGAACGCGCGCGTCATGGTGGCGGCGCCGGACAGCGACAGGCCCATCAGCGACGTGTCCTTCGTCTTGTACGGCAGCACGTAGTCGGGATGATCGACCAGCCCCTGGCCCACGCCCGGCAGCGCATGGCGCAGCGGAATGCGGTGCGGCTTCAGCGCGGCCTCGTCGCCGATGCCGGATAGCAGCAGCAACTGCGGCGAACCGAACGCGCCGGCGGCCACGATGGTCTCGCGCTTGGCGATCACGTCCACGGGCCGGCCCTTGGCACGGACGCTCACGCCCTGCGCCACGTTGCCGCGCAGGATCAGGTTCGTGGCGTGCACGCCGGTCATGACCGTGAGGTTGGGACGCTCCGTGCGCAGCGGATGCAGGAAGGCCACCGCCGCGCTGCAGCGCCGGCCGTTGCGGATCGTCACGTGATAGTGGCCCACGCCTTCCTGATCGGCGCCGTTGAAGTCGGCATTGACCTTGTGGCCCGCCGCGCGTCCGGCCTCGATGAACGCGTGCGTGGCAGGGTGGGCGTCAAGCTTGCTGACGCTCAGTTCGCCGCCGGCACCGTGAAACGCGTTGGCGCCGCCGAAGAAGTCCTCGGACTGGCGGAACCATGGCAGCACCTCGTCATAGGACCAGCCGGCATTGCCCATCGCGGCCCAGTCGTCATAGTCGGTGCGATGGCCACGGATGTAGATCATCGCGTTGATGGCGCTGCTGCCGCCCAGCGTCTTGCCACGCGGCTGGTAGCCGAGCCGGCCGTTCAGGCCCGGCTGCGGCACGGTCTTGAAGGCCCAGTTGACGTGGCGCGTGGGCAGGATGCCGATGATGCCGGCCGGGGTGTGGATCAGCGGCGAGCGGTCGGTCGGGCCGGCCTCGATCAGGCAGACGCGCACGGCGGGATCGGCGCTCAGGCGGTTGGCCAGCACGCAGCCGGCTGATCCGGCGCCCACGATAACGTAGTCGAATTCCATGATGTGTAGGGTGTGGGTCAGCGGTGTGGTCAGTCCTGGCGCGCCGGGGCGTGCGTGGGCGTGGCGGGTTGGTGGGGACGGTGGGCAGGCTCGGACGGCGTGGCGCCAAGGAACAGGCGCAGCGCCAGCCGCTGGACGAACGTGCCGTACGGCGGGTGGAACAGTTCGATCGGAAACCACTGGCGCTCGGCGAATACCGCCTTGGCGTGCGACAGCTCGCGGAAGCCTTCGGCGCCGTGGTAGTTGCCCATGCCCGAGGTGCCGGTGCCGCCAAACGGCAGGTCGTGATTGAGCACGTGCCAGCCCCAGTCGTTGAGCGTCACGCCGCCCGCGTGGGTGCGTTGCATCAGCGTCTCGGTCTCGGCCTTGTCCTTGCCGAAGTAGTACATCGCCAGCGGCCGGGTACCAGCGCGGACGTGCACGATGACATCGTCAAAGCTGCGGTACGTGAACACCGGCAGGATCGGGCCGAAGATTTCTTCCTGCGCGATCCGCATGCGGGGCGTGACGCCCAGCACGACGTGCAGCGGCATCCGGTTGCCGTTTTCCGGCATGTCTGCCCGCATGACTTGGGCGCCATGGGCGCGGGCGTTGTCCAGCAGTTCCTGCATGCGGCGATGGGCGCGCGCATGAATGACCGACGTGTAGTCGTCGCCGCCGACCGGGAACAGCTTGGCGGCCTGGGTCAGGACTTCGTTGGCAAAGCGGGTGGCGTCGCCTTCGGGCACCAGCGCGTAGTCGGGCGCCACGCAGATCTGGCCCGCGTTGACGGTCTTGCCATGCGCAATGCGGCGTGCGGCCGTCGACAGGTCGGCGCTGCGCGACACGATGGCAGGTGACTTGCCGCCCAGTTCCAGCGTCACGGGCGTCAGGTGCTCGGCGGCTGCGCGCATGACGTGCCGGCCCACCTCGGGAGACCCAGTGAAGACCAGGTGATCGAACGGCAGGGCGGTGAACTGGCGCGCCACGTCGGCATCGCCTTCGACCACGGCCACTTCGTCTTCGGCAAACACGTCGGCCAGCAGCGCGCGCAGCGCGGCCGAGGTGTGCGGCGCGTATTCCGACGTCTTGATCATGCAGCGATTGCCGGCGGCCAGTGCCGTGGCCAGCGGACCCAGCGCCAGGTAGATCGGGAAGTTCCACGGCACCACCACGCCGACCACCCCCTTGGGCTGGTAGCGGACGCTGGCGCGATTGCCCAGGAACAGCAATTCCACATGCCGGCGCGAGGGCCGCATCCAGCGGCGCAGGTTGCCAAGCAGGTGGTTGATATGCAGGACGGAGGGCAGCACGTCGACCGTCATGGTCTCGGCATGGGCGCGCCCGCCAAAGTCGCGATCGGCCGCAATGGCCAGGTGGCTCGCGTGCCGGCGCACCGCGGCGCGCAGGTTGCGCAAGGCGGTCTTGCGCATGACCAGTGACGGATAAGGCATGTCGCCAAACGCCGCACGCTGCGCGGCGAGCAGGTTTTCCATTTCGTGCGGCGCTATCATCACAGTAAAAACCCCTGAAATTAAACTGAACAGTCAGTACAATTTCAGTGTCGTGGGGATGACAACCCGGTGTCAAGGCCGCAGGGCAGCACCTAGGGCAAGTCCGGAGGGGCCGTATGGCGCCGCTGCTACAATTCGCGACACCTTCAATCGGTGAGTTCGATGAGCGCAAGTGAAACCGGCGACGCTGTCGCCACCCCGGCCGGGCCGACGAAGTACCGCAGGGGGCTGGAGACCCGCAATCGCGTGATCACGCTCACCAAGGCGCTGATCGCCGAGCACGGCTATAGCGAGGTGACGCTCGACCAGATCTCGACCCAGGCCAACGTGGCCAAGAGCAGCCTGCTGTGGCATTTCGGCAGCAAGGACATGCTGCTGGCCGAAGCCGCCATCAACCTGTTCCAGGAAATCGAACTGGAGCTGGATCCCGAGGACCTCGTCGGCAAGTCAACCCGGGAGCGCGTGGACGAAGTGTTTGAGCGCGTGGCGAACTACTTCACGCGCAACCCCGAAACCAAGGGCGTGGTGCTGGCGCTGCTGTTTTCCGCCACCACGCCGCAGACCGTGCGCGAGCATATCCGCGAGGGCTGGGAAGGACACGTCCGCGTGCTGGTGGATGCGTTGAGTACGCCTGAGCGTCCGCTGCCGGCACCGATGGCGCGCGCCGTGATGGCGTTGTTCCACGGGGCCTATTGCCACTGGTACGCCAACGGCCGTAATCAACCTATCGAGAGCTACCTTGAACCGGCTCGCGAGTTGGTGAGGTGCTGGCTAGCCCCGCAAGCGGCCTAGCCTGAGGCGCCGACGATCAGGAAGTTGGAGGACCCGGCTGCCTGGCAAGGCCTGCGATCAGGCATCGAGGACCAGCGAGAACAGCGCGAACGCGCCGAGCGCGGCCAGAATGATGCCAACCCAGTAGGCAAGGTTCCATTGCGGCAGCAGGCCCTCGCGCTGCAGGGCGCTGACGCGGCGGCGGTGCTGGATCACCGCTGCGATTAGTGCGACGGTTCCGAGCAACACCATGGCTGTGCCGACTGCGCGCGGCGACCAGGTGCCGCCGAGCCGCCCGACAATCGCGCCGCCACCGTGCTGCGCTTCCAGATACTGGAAGAACTTCGCCAGCGTGAAGCCGAAGCTGATCATCGACAGCGCGGTGCGCAACCACGCCATCAGCGTACGTTCGAAGGCCAGGAAGCTTCGTTCGAGTGCAAGCGTGGTGCGCTGCCGTGCCAGCAGCGTGCTCTCGTTGGGCGTGGGATTGGACGGCATACCCGGTGGCGGTAGCGTCGCCGGTTCACCTTCATGAGGACTGGACATGGCGGGCACCTCCCGGGTCAGGTGGTCAGGCTATCGTCGTCGACCCGGCACGTGTGAAACGGGGCGCGGCATGAACGGCCCGCGGGCGGTGCCGAAGGCTGCTGCCCGGGGCGACATCGTGCAGATCGCCGCCCGGGGCTCGCGGGACGGGACGCCGGTTACCGGCCGCCGCCGCCGGCCGCGTCCATCATCTTGTCAATGACTTGGTCCACGCCGAAGCTGGCTGCCTTCTGCCGCGGCGGGAATTCCTTAAAGGTCTGCAGGAATTCGGCGACCCCGGCCTGCGCCGGCACCAGGATGAAGACATGGTCGAGCAACCAGTCGTAGTAGGTGTTGGACGTGACGTCGGCCCGTTCATAGGGGTCGGTGCGCAAGTTGAAGATCTTGGGCACACGCAAGGTGACAAGCGGCTCGGCCCAGATCTGCAGGGTTCCCGGAGTGCGCTGTTCCATGAAGACCACTTTCCAGTTGTCAAAGCGCAGGCACGCCAGGTCGCCATCGTCCGTGAAATAGAGGAAGCCCTTGCGGTCCGGCTTCTTTGCCTTGCCCGAAAGGTATGGCATCAGGCTGAATCCGTCGAGATGCACCTTGAAGGTCTTGCCATTGGCCTTGTGCCCCTTCTTCAGCTTCTCCTTGATCTCGGGGTCGCCCGCCGCGTCGACGATAGTGGGCAGCCAGTCCAGGTGGCTGACGATGTCGTTGCAGACTGTGCCCGGCTTGATCACGCCCGGCCAGCGCACCATGCATGGCACGCGGTACGCACCCTCCCAATTGGAGTTCTTCTCGTTGCGGAACGGAGTCATGCCTGCGTCCGGCCACGAATTCATGTGCGGACCGTTGTCGGTGCTGTACATGACCATGGTGTTGTCCGCGATGCCCAGGTCGTCCAGCAGCTTGAGCATTTCGCCGATGTGCTTGTCGTGTTCGACCATGCAGTCATGGTATTCCGACTGCCAGCGCCCCGCCTGGCCACGGATGCGGTCCTCGATGTGGGTGCGGAAGTGCATGTGCGAGGTGTTGAACCACAGGAAGAAGGGCTTGTCGTCCTTGTGCGCCTTCTCGATGAAGGCCTTGGCCGACTTGAGGAACTCGGTGTCGATGGTCTTCATCCGCTCCTTGGTCAGCGGCCCGGTGTTGTCGATCTTCTGGCCACCCTTGCCGTCGGACCAACAGTGCAGCACGCCCCGTGGCCCGTACTTCTTCCTAAAGTCCGGGAAGTCCTTCGGGTCGGGATAATCGGGCAGTTCCGGTTCTTCCTCGGCGTTGAGGTGGTAAAGGTTACCGAAGAATTCGTCAAAGCCGTGCATGGTCGGCAGATGCTCGTCGCGATCGCCGAAATGGTTCTTGCCGAACTGGCCCGTGGTATATCCCAGGCCCTTGAGCAGCTCTGGAATGTTCGGGTCCTCGGCACGCATGCCGAGATCCGCACCGGGCAAGCCTACCTTGGTCAAGCCGGTGCGCAGCCCGCACTGCCCGGTGATGAACGATGCCCGGCCGGCCGTGCAACTTTGCTCGGCATAGTAGTCGGTGAACAGGATGCCCTCTTCGGCAATGCGGTCGATGTTCGGGGTGCGGTAGCCCATCATCCCCTTGGTGAAGATGCTGAGGTTTGACTGGCCGATATCGTCGCCCCAGAGGATCAGGAAGTTCGGTTTTTTCTTCTCTGCCATGGCATTCTCCTTTGCGTCGAAGCCACCCGTCGGTGGCGGATTCTCCCGGAGACCCCTTGCGCGCTTCGCCGCTTGAGTTCTTCTTCAGGTTTGATCAGATGCCCGCGGCGTCGCGTATCACGCAGCGAAAGCCCAGGTGGCACGTGGAGGTGTCCACCGGTTGTGGCATCCGCGCGGCGGGCCGGTAGCGCCGGCAGTAGTTCGGCGCGCACAGGTAGGAGCCGCCCTTCATGACTTTGCGCGGGATCCTGAGGTGAGGCGTCCGGTCGTCGACGCTCGCTTCGAGCGTTGCGCCACGCGGGTTGTCCAGCGTGCAGCAAGCCTTAACGATCTTGCCGTGGTCCTGGTACCAGTCGCTGGTCCACTCCCAAACGTTTCCCGCCATGTCGTGGAGCCCGTATCCGTTCGCGGGGTACGCGCCCACCGGCGCGGTCCACTCGAAGCCGTCTTCCAGGAGGTTCTGCCAAGGGAAGTCACCTTGCCAGGTGTTGGCCATATGCTTGCCGCGGGGGGCAAACTGGTCGCCCCACACGAATTCCGCGCCATCGAGTCCGCCCCGCGCGGCGAATTCCCACTCGGCTTCCGTTGGCAGGTCCTTGCCCGCCCAGGCCGCATACGCCATGGCATCCTCGTAGGCGACATGCACGACGGGGTGGTCCCACAGGCCCTTAAGCGAGCTGGCCGGGCCACGCGGATGACGCCAGTCCGCGCCGGCGGTGTACACCCACCAGTTGTAGTGATTGCGCAGGTCGACGCGACGGTGCGCCTTGGCAAACATGACTGACGACGGCACCAGCAGCTCCGGCTTGGCGCCGGGGTAGTCCGCCGGATTCGCGGGACGCTCGGCGACGGTAACGTGGCCCGTGGCGTCGACGAACCGCTTGAACGCTGCGTTCGTGACCGTGTGGCGGTCCATCCAGAAGCTGCCGACGCAGACCTTGTGCGCGGGGGCTTCCTCTGGATAGTGACTGTTCGAGCCCATCGCGAACGTACCACTGGGAATCCAGACCATGCCGGCCATTCGATTTGAAGTGTCCACGAGCGCTTCGTTGGGCAACGTTTGGGCCATGACCTAACCGTTTTGGGAGTAGATGGGTGCTCTGTACGCGACCAGCGTGAGCTGTCCAGGCGGAATTCCGAAGTGGATTTCAGTTAGCCGTGCATATGGCAACCGGGTCGCAGTCCAATCCCCACTATGTTCGACGTTGGTCGCGGCGAAGCGAAGTGAATTTTTTGTTGCGGCAGTTAAGCGGTATCGACGCAGCTGACAATGGCGCGATTAGAGGGGATGCGTCGACCAGATAGGCGATTTTAAATGTGCTCAATTGGACGCTTTGTTTTTTTAAAGTCTCCTCGCGAAAATTTTCACTTCTAATCTTGTCCCAAGTGCCTGAGTATTTTTCAGCACACGTCAATGCATGACGTATGCCATTTTTCAGAAAGACCTCCACATTGGAACAGGGGTTGGAAATGCACACACACCGCAAAGTCCTGGCCAGAGCCATCGCGTTTGCTACGGCCACCGCCTTGTTGCAAGCCAGTCCTGGCATGGCCCAGGACGCGCGCAAGGATGCCTCCGGTGCCACCAAGGCCGCCAACCAGAAGCTGCTGAACGAGTTGCCGTTTTCCGACCGTTCCGACTTCGACGACGCCCACCGTGGCTTCATCGCACCGTTGCCGAGCGAGATCATCAAGGGCGCGTCGGGCAACGTGATCTGGAACCCGCAGCAGTACGCGTTCATCAAGGAAGGATCGACGGCGCCGGGCACCGTCAATCCGAGCCTCTGGCGACAGTCGCAGTTGATCAATATCAGCGGGTTGTTCCAGGTGACTGATGGCATCTACCAGGTCCGCAACCAGGACCTGTCGAACATGACCATCATCGAGGGCAAGGAGGGCATTACGGTGGTCGACCCTCTGGTATCCGAGGAGACGGCAAAGGTGGCCATCGAGCTTTACTACGCCAATCGAGGCCGCAAGCCGGTCAAGGCGGTCATCTATACGCACAGCCATGTCGATCACTACGGCGGCGTGCGCGGCGTGGTGAACGCCGCCGATGTGACGTCCGGCAAGGTCAAGATCTTTGCCCCCGAGGGCTTCCTCGAGGCGGCGGTGGCCGAGAACGTGATGGCGGGCAATGCCATGAGCCGTCGCGCCAGCTATATGTACGGCAACCTGTTGCCGCCAGACCCCAAGGGCCAAGTGGGCGCGGGGCTGGGCACGACCACTTCCGCCGGCACCGTAACGCTGCTGCCGCCAACAGACATCATTACCAAGACCGGAGAGAAGCGCACCATCGACGGCTTGACGTACGAGTTCCTGATGGCGCCGGGATCGGAAGCTCCGTCGGAGATGCTGTGGTACATCGAGGAAAAGAAGGCCATCTCGGCAGCGGAGGACTGCACGCACACACTGCACAACACGTACTCGTTGCGCGGCGCCAAAATCCGGGAACCGCTGCCGTGGTCCAAGTACCTGAACCAGGCGCTGACCATGTGGGGCGCCAAGGCAGACGTCATGTTCGCGCAGCACCATTGGCCGTCCTTTGGCCGGGAGAACGTCGTCAAGCTGCTGCGCCAGCAGCGCGACCTGTATCGCTACATCAACGACGAGACGCTGCATCTCCTCAATCAGGGCGAGACGATGGTCGAGGTCGCCGACAAGTTCAAGCTGCCGCCGGGGCTTTCAAACATGTGGGCCAACCGGGGCTACTACGGTTCGGTGAGCCACGATGTCAAGGCCACCTACGTGCTCTACCTGGGCTGGTTCAACGGCAATCCGGCAACGTTGGACGAACTGACACCGGTGGAGTCGGCCAAGCGCTATGTCGAATTCATGGGTGGCGCCAACGCGGTGCTGGCGAAGGCGAAGCAGTCATACGCCCGTGGCGAGTACCGGTGGGTAGCACAGGTGGTGAACCATGTGGTGTTTGCCGATCCGTCAAACCAGGCCGCCAAGGCTCTACAGGCCGATGCCCTCGAGCAACTCGGCTACCAGGCCGAATCCGGCCCGTGGCGCAACTTCTACCTGACCGGTGCCAAGGAACTGCGTGAGGGCGTTAAGAAGCTGCCGACGCCGAACACGGCCAGCGCCGACACTGTGAAGGCCATGACGCCGGAGATGTTCTTCGACTACCTCAGCGTCCGCGTCAACCGCGCCAAGGCTGCCAACGCGCATGTCGTGCTCAACGTAGACCTTGGCAAGCCGGAAGGCACTTATCTGCTGGAGCTGGAGAACGGCGTGCTCAACCACACGGCGGGCGTACAGGCACAGCAGGCCGATGCAAACGTGACGATGTCGCGCGATACGTTGAACGGCATCATCCTGGGCCAGACCAAGATGGCGGATGCGGTGAAAAACGGCAGCGCGAAGGTGACGGGCAACCAGGCCAAACTGGATGAACTGGTCAGTTACCTCGATACGTTCGAGTTCTGGTTCAACATTGTGACGCCATAGCTCCTCGCGGTCGACTGCGCTGTCTGCCTGCGAATGCCCTGTCGGTTCAAGAGCCGACAGGGCATTTTGATATTCCATTGGGACTGTAGATCGCCGCAACACTAACTCATCTGGGGACGCTGCCGTGGGTCGATTCGGCTGCAATCGGCAGGGATCAGGTTTCGCGGCTTGATCCCACCATTCTTCGCGTCCATGCCTACTGTACTTGGGGGCGCCGCGCCGAGCCCGGCTGATCGTCGATCACAGATGGCACGCATCCAAACAGGCAGGGAAGTGACCGGACCGACAGATCACCCACGACAGAAGCTTCCGATCAACCTAGCGGGTCACCAACCTAACCACAGGAAGCGATTGATGTTAAGGATTGTGATGCCTGCCGTCGACTGCAGGGCAGTCAGCGGTGGCGCCCATGGGCAGGCTTCGAACAATCCTCGGAAGAAAAAACTCAGGATGCAGCGATATGGCGCGCAGGACTATTGCGATTGAAGCGTTTGCTTGGTCAGTTGACCATTCTGAGACGCTCAACGTCGATAGCTCTGATGGAAGTAGGCGAGATGCGGATTCAAACGGTCGTTCGCTGGTTGCTCGTGCCGCTCTGGGCAAATTCCAGACAGCTCTGAATTGAGGTTGCTGCGAATACTAAGCAACTAGTCCGTGGGAATATGAAGCCGAACTCGGGGCGCCTTGAGGCGTTTTCCGTCGATCTGCCTTCGCGGCTGCTGACTGATTGGCTTACCTGGATACGTTGCCGCAGCAAATGTCAATGCTGACGCGGCATCTTCGAACGGGCAAGATTCCCCGGTGGAGCCATCACTGTTGATCGGGGTCACAAACCACCGTCCGTTCAATCTCGTGATGACCAAGCGCGTAATCAGTGTCATAGGTGAAGTCGGCAAACGTACGCCGGTAAGTTCGTCAGAACGCGCAAAAATGCCACTCTCGCGCCAGGTCCGATTCACACCCGAAAATCCTGCGCCATCTCTTCGTCGCCGCGGGCCTCGAGACGCCCAGTTCGACACGCGTTGATGAACTGGGCGTAGTCGGCTTCGTTTTGCTTCGCGTAGGCGAATGCATACTCCACCAGCGCATCAGCAAGACGCTCGCCACTGCCGATGTACGATGAAATCTCAATGCCCTTTCCTCCCGCTTTTGCGTGGGCGCGGGCTAGCGCCCAGCCACACATGCGCGCATAGCCCTGGAGGACGGTATTGCTCATGCGCTCCACTTCTGCCGACACCTTCATATCCCGCAACTGTCGGAAATAGAAGTGACGATTGGCGGGACCGGTCGTCCACCCCAGAAACGAATCGCTGGCCGCCTGAAGCAGGCGCTGGCCAGCGACGACGCGCTCGCCTTGATGTGAGGGGCCGGTTGCGGGAAAATAGGTGGCAATGACCGAGGGCCTTGCCTCTTTGACTTGCAGAAAGAGAGGATTCCCGTGGCAATCGACGAACAGCATGACAAGGCAGAACGTACCCACGCTGCCAACGCCGACGACCTTGAAGGCAATGTCGTGAAGTTCATACTGGGAGATCAATGCACGGCGGTCAAACGGTAATGTTTGCACGTAGGCGTCAAAGGCCTTCGCGAGCTTACCCTTCCATGCATCGGTATCGGCCCATTTTTCGTTACCAAGCAAGGAGTTTGGGCCGCTAGGGTGGAAGAGTGCTGGTGGAGCGTCCTGAATGGCCCAGTGGCCGTCCTGCAAAGTAGCCATCTTGGTCAGAACACTTTCGTTGGTCCGGCTGGCCGCCTTCTTGCTGGTCTTCGCAATCAATTCCCGGCCTTCGTCGCTCACCGCACGGTCCATCATTCGGTCGAAGGTGATGACTTCGTGCCAGAGATCCAGTGAACTGGATTCCGAGTACTCGCACATCTTTTCACTGTACTCCTGCACCGCAGTCGACACACATTCGGCGATCGCTCCGCGACTAACGCCCATATGATCGCCAGCGATGGCGAAACTTGCCACAAGACGCTTCAGGTCCCACTCCCAGGGGCCGGGAGCGACTTCGTCGAAGTCGTTCAGATCGAAGACGAGCTGTCGTTCCGGGGTCGCAAAGCCGCCAAAGTTCGATAAATGTGCGTCCCCACAAATGGGAACGATGATGCCGGTGTTGACGGTGCCCGCGAGGTCGTGAGCCTGGAGTACGGCGCTGCCTCGAAAGAATGTGAAAGGCGAAACGGACATCCGGCCGTATCGGAGCGGGACCAGTGCCTCAACTCGACCGGCACTGTTCGCCTTCAGTAGTTCGATCGGATCTCGCTTGGTGTCACCGATGTTTGCGTGCTGGGAGCGTCTGACGCGCTGTCGTGCCTGGCGACCGAAGTCCTGCCGTGTGGACGCACTCGGGGAAGCGGTCATCTGGTATCACCTCTCATCGTTCCTTCGACTTCCTATACCGCCGCTTTCTCAGTACGACGGGTTCACCGGGACAATTGGCCCGACGCGCAGCTCCGTGTGGCTTCGGCCGGTGGCGACATGGGCTTCTTGATGCTTGCAGCAAAGGACCGATGGCGGAAGTGAATATTTTTGGGTGTCGATCTAACTGAATTTGAGTTCGCAATATATGTCGCGTACGACCCGTAGAGAGACAGCCCGTCCGGGCCAAACCGGCGCAGCGGTTATCGTGATTCGTATCTTGCAAATCAGCTCCCGGAATGCGTTGATTGCATCACTCCCTTGAGTGCGTAGCCTAAAAATTTTTTGGACGGACAAGAAAAGATTCACTTCTGCCATGTGAGATGTTGGGAGACCATCCGTTCACCTGGAGGGACTTCTTGGGGGGGAAGCAATGAAGCCCGTACTCGTCCTGACTGCCGCGCTTGCAATGGAGTGGACATTGTTGGGGTGGGCGCAAGCGCAGCCGATAAGAGGCAAGCCAGCAACGGCGCCCACAAAGTCGACAAGCGCAGCTGCCCTGAAGGAACAGTCTTTCAGTGACAAGGCGGATTTCGAAGACACGCAACGAGCACTGGTTGCGAAGCCGGACAAGCTAACTGTACGCAACGCAAAAGGCGACGTTGCCTGGGATATCGAGGCAGACGTCGCCGTTCGGCAGCGCTTGCCGGCCGCGTTCAACATGGTCGACGCTAGCCTGATACCGGCGGCGATCTACAGCAGACTCTGGCTATGAGCGGAATTTCTCAAAGCATCGGATATCCGGTCATTGCGGACGGACTAGACTTTTCCATCGTCCGCAATGACCTGCTGTTCCGCTTCCAACGTCGCATCGGGCTGATCCCGGCCACAGGGCTTGGTATTGGACGTCGCGCCGTCTTTTACAGCATGCTGTGCTGGCTGCCGCTTGTCATCTGGGCATGGTCAACGGGGCGAATGTTACCTGGTGGGCCTGACGAGCCCATGCTTGGTCACTTTGGCATCCATGTGCGATGCCTGGTTGCCGTCCCACTGATGATCGCGGGCGAAGTACTTGCCCAGACGCTGGTACCGCTGTGCCTGACTCAGTTCGTACGCACCGGCATTGTCGATCCAAGCCTTGTTCCTGGCTTCCGGGAGGTGATCCAGGCCGGTTCCCGCTTGCGCGACCGCTTCTACCCGTGGGTAGTAATCGGTGGATTGGTTATCGCCTGGACGGCCATAGTCCTGGCGTCACCGAACCCCGACGAGATCGCGTGGACGGGCGAGCGGTCGGCACGAACATTCGGCGCGTGGTGGCTTCTGCTGGTGGTAAGACCAGTGTTCTCCGTGCTGCTTCTGGCGTGGGTCTGGCGGCTTTGTCTCGCCGCCGTCGTCCTGGGCCGGCTTGCGCGGCTACCGCTTCAGCTTGTGCCAACGCATCCTGATCGGGTAGGAGGGTTAGGATTTCTGGCGCGCATGCCGGTTGCCTTCGCGCCGTTCACGCTTGCGGTGTCGGCGGTTGTGGCCGCTTCCTGGGCCCATCTTGTTGCCTACCACGACACACCCGTGCCGTCCCTCTACATTCAAATGGGACTGCTGGTCGTCGTGCTAATACTACTGGTAGCCATGCCGCTGCTGTGCTTCACCCCATTGCTGATGCACATGAAGAAGCAAGCGATGCTCGACTACGGTGTCTTGCTTGCCGAACATGGTCGGAAGGTTCAAGGCCGTTGGCTAGAAGGCAAGGATGGCCTGGATGATGACGAGATGCTCAATGCGCCAGAATTGGGCGCCACTGCAGATACGCAGACCATCTACGAGTCCGTGACGAAAATTCGGGTCGTGATTGTCAACAAATACGTACTGTTCGCAATCGCGCTTCCGGCGGCTTTACCCATGCTTCTACTTGTGGCTGGTCAGTACCCTATCAAGGCAACGCTGCTCAAACTATTGACAGTTCTTCTGTAG
This sequence comes from Cupriavidus sp. D384, assembly GCF_001652915.1. GTDB lineage: Bacteria > Pseudomonadota > Gammaproteobacteria > Burkholderiales > Burkholderiaceae > Cupriavidus. The sequence goes on along the minus strand of NZ_BBQI01000006.1, from coordinate 69,202 downwards.
GTGTGTAGAGCGCGGCGCTTGGTTCATCGCGACTCGCACGCCACGAGCATCGGGGGCACCGCAATTGATTTGAACAGGGACACGCCCGTGCGGGCTGTCCTTCCACCAACGGCTGTACATCGCTTGGAGAGTGTACTCATGGCACGCTTACCGGTACTTGGTTTGCTCGCTGTTGCCCTGACGGCCTGCAGTAGTGCACCCCCGTCGCCAGCCAAGGCGCCGGAGAATCCGCCGGTCGCCGCCGCGGCGCCCGCCGCCCAGGCGCCGGCGCCGAAGCCCGACGCCAATGCAGTGGACCCGGCGGTCATCAAGGCATTGCAGGACATGGGCGCGAGCCTGCAGTCCCTCAAGCAGTTCGAGGTCGGTATCAGCCTGACTGGCGAGCGCGTACTGCAGGACGGGCAGAAGCTGCAGCACACCGCGATCGCGGATCTCGACGTCGTTCGGCCCAACAAACTGCGTGCGATGATGCGCAGTGCCCGTCTGCAGCGTGACCTGATCTACGACGGCAAGACCGTGACGCTCTACCAGCCTGAGCAGAAGTACTACTCCCAGGCCCAGTTCAGCGACAACCTCAACACACTCGTGGACCGATTGAGCGAACGCTATGGCATAGAAGTGCCGTCTGCGGACCTGTTCCTGTGGGGTACGCCCGCCGCCCCGATCGGTAACATCGATTCGGCGATGAACGCCGGACAGGACTTTATCGCTGGCGACCTGTGCGACCACTATGCGTTCAGGCAAGGTCAGTTCGACTGGCAGATCTGGATTTCTGTTGGCCCGCGCCCGCTGCCGCGCAAGCTGGTCATCACGAATCGCTCGGACGATGCACGGCCGCAGTCGGTCACGTACTACAAGTGGAACTTGAATCCGAAGTTTGGCAATGCCACATTCGCATTCACGCCGCCGGCAGGCGCCAAGCCCGCCGAGTTCGTTCCCCTGAAGTCCCGCTAAGGAGCCCGTGATGACATACGCATTCGGCAAGCTTTCGATGGTTTGCATGACCGCGCTCGTCCTGGCAGCGTCGGGATGGGTAACAACGGCGGAAGCCAGACCGGGGGGCCGAGGTGGCCACGCCGGGGGCGGAGGGCATATGGCAGGCGCACATGCCGGCGGCGGCGGAGGGGGAGGTGGCGGACGACAGATCAACAACAGCCATGTGGACGCTCGCGCCAACAACGTACGCAGCAACAGCGTCAACAGCGTCAATGCTAATCGCAACGTCAACGTCAATTCCAACCGCAACGTCAACGTGAACGTCGACAACCACGGCGGATGCTGTGGGTGGGACAACGACTACCACCCAGTTGCCACGGCTGCTGCCGTCACGGCGACGGTGGCCGTGACGTCGGCAGTTGTGGGCTCGATCGTCCGATCGGTGCCACCCAACTGCGCACCTGTGAACTATGGTGGCATGGTCTACCAGCAATGCGGCGGTACCTGGTATCAGCCGCAGGGATCGCAGTACGTGGTGGTCAATCCGCCATACTGAGTGGGCCGGGGCCACGACGGCCCCGGCGCGTTGCCCAGCGCAAGACGAGACCCTGGGGGATGTATATGACCTGCTTCGCCAGCCTGCCATTGCTGCTGCTATTTTTGGGAAGCACCACGGTCATCGGGCGAGATATCCAGTTGGGGGATGGTGCAGGGAATAGAAGACAGGACCGCATTGAAGCAGAGATGTGGGGATCGTGCGAGACGCGGCTGGCGTCGCACCCAACCCGCGCGCCCACCTGTCAGGCATGAACGATCATCAATTCGCAAGACTATACCGACGCCGAGCCAACTCGGTGATCCGTTGCTTAGCGCCGGAGTTGGGGCGGGTGGCCGAAACACATGCCCGCGCACCCTGCTGCGTTACCCCCACTCGCCATGGCATCTTCGCAACTACGGCTCAATGCTAGGCTTTGTAAGCTGCTGATGAGGGTATTTTAGGCTAGGGAAACATGGGGAAGGCGGCGTTAACTGTGGCGTTTTTGCTTGGATCGATGCACGCCGGAGCACAGACGGGGCCGACTTTCAACGTGGTCGGCGCCAATGTCCAGAAGCAGGCAAATGGCGTGCTGACGCTGATGTCGTTTGCAGCAGTACCCGACCTTGCGTCGAGCTCTTTGTCGATCAGCGGCACAGGCACAGACAATCCAAACTTGCTCTTATGGCAGCTCGGAGGCGGATTCACGCTTAGCAAATCAGTTCCGCTCTATCTCGAAGGATCGATTGGTTATAACCGTTACGATCCAGTGTTTATAGCGTCAAACGGTTCCGAAGAACGTCGCCTACCAACGAAATGGAACACGTTTGTGGGGACGGTTGGCGTCGGCTGGGACTTTCCACTGACCGATAGCAGGGAACTCGTATTCCGTCCGATTTTCAACGCGTCAATTGGGCGGGTCGCGAGTGACCTCTCTGTCGCCAAGTTCGTTGTCGAACAGAAAACCGACCGTGATATCGCATTCCTCGACGATGGGGCGATGAATGCATATGGCCTCGGGGGTTCCGTCATGCTTGATTGGGAGAGTCACCGAGATGACAACGATATCGATCTCGAGCTTCGCTATACCAACATATATTTGAGAAGCTTCGGTACAGATTCTGGCATTTATGCGGCTTCTGCCGCGCAGACCGCGAGCCTGTATGCACGTTGGCGCGCCCCCACCGGCATACGAGCATTGGACCGGCCTGTGCGCTACGTGCTTGAGCTATCCCATTCTCGCTATTTTGGCAACCAGGCCGGTGCGCTGGGGTTCAACTACCTCACGACATTCGGGACAGGGCTAGAGCTCGATACTAGCGCGCACGATGTGTTCGTGACGCGGATCCGGGCTGTCGTTCGATATGTTTTCGGGAACAATGTTTCAGGGGTCTCCTTTGGACTGGCCGCCAGCTTTTAGCTTCTGAATTGCCGGGTGAACCGTAAAGGGGAACCGTAACGCAACCACTCGGCCTTTTCAGCCTCTGGGAGGTGTGCATGACCGATTTCAGCAAACAGACACTCTTAATTGCGTCGGCCGCCATAAGCTTGGTCGGTTGTAGTGGTCAACACACAATACCACCGGAATCGGAACCGGCAATTGGTCGGCCTAACCCGGCCTCTGTCTATTGCGCGAGCGTTGGCGGAAGGTCTGAAGTGCGGAAAGACGAAAGCGCTGCAGAGCGCGGAATGTGTCATTTGCCTGACGGGTCCGTAGTCGACGAATGGCAGCTATACCGAAGGAGTCAGTCTTTGCGCTGATCATCGACATCACTAAATTGGCACTCTGATCCAACTCGCGCGTATCCACTTCGCCGGGCATATTGAAAGGTAGAGATGAAAGTGCTCTTGTTTGTGCTCTCGCGGCGCTGCTGGGCAATTCTGACGTCCGTGTGTCTGGCGTATTACCCGCTGGTTGGCAAGGTGTACGCGCAGGTGAATGCACAGACAGAACCCAGAACTGCCGAAGCTAAGCCCCGACTGTCGTTCTTCGACCAGGAGGACGGCATGTTAGATATGAGCGACTATTTGCTGAATCACAAAGGTGCCCTCCCTGTACCAATGGTTATCACCGAACCGGCTATCGGTTATGGCTTCGGGCTTGGTCTGTTGTTCTTCTCCGAGTCGATGGCAGAGGCCGCTCAGAAGGCCAAAGAGGCCGGCGCCGGTCCAGCACCCCCGAATATTACTGCCGTGGGAGGCGCATACACAGAAAATGGAACGTGGGCAGCCGGTGCCGCGCATTTCCATACGTGGGGTGGTGATCGAATTCGCTACCTGGGCGCCGTCGGAAAAGTTGATGCCAATCTTGAGTACTTTGGCCTTTCCAATCAGTCTCGAGCCTACCAGCTCGAGGGCTTTGCCTTGATTCAACAGTTGCTGTTCCGACTAGGAGATTCACGCTGGTATATCGGTCCTCGCTATGTCTACGCCGACACCACCGCAATATTCAAGTTCGGCAGCAGTGCCACCGAGATCGCGCCGTTTGACAAGAACCAGCGGATTGGCAAGGGCGGAATCGTCGTCGACTACGATTCGCGAGATAACTTCTTCTTCCCAAGTAAGGGTACATACGCGGAGTTGGAAGCCCAGTTCGCACGTCCGGGACTTGGGAGCACCCAGAGCTTCGACATGTATAACGCACGCGGCTTCACCTGGCTGCCTCTCGCGCGCACATGGATCCTGGGTCTGCGTGCCGATACCAAGTTCTCAACTGGCAACGTGCCTTTCTATGCGCAGCCGTATGTTGACCTGCGCGGCGTTCAGAAGGGGCGTTATCAGGATCGCAACGCGATGGCTGCGGAAGTTGAGCTTCGTTGGGACGTCACGCCGCGGTGGTCTTTACTTGCCTTCTCAGGAGCCGGCAGAGCATATGGACGTTGGCACGATTTTGCTGACGCCGCTACGGTGGTTAGCGTGGGCGGTGGGTTTCGCTACATGATCGCCCGCAAGCTGGGCATATCGATGGGTATCGACATTGCCCACAGCAAAGACCAAAACGCCTTCTATATCCAAGTTGGAAGCGCATGGCGCTAGATTGTTCGCACCAAAACAGCTTCCATGCTGCGAAGTCACGTCGCAGTGTTTTTCCCGTCCACATGGCGACTCATCACAAAAATCTCTTCAAAGCGATCACGAATGCGGCATGGACTTTTCGCCTGATGTTTGATGGAGATCAGCATCACAAGGCCACAACAGAAAATTGCGGAATGCGAAACATCATGAAATGATGTTAAATGTAAAAATATGACAGTATTTGGCTTAATTTATTGGAACTTATGAAATGTGATGTTTGCGGGGGGGGTGCTAAGCTTGTTCAAATTTTTCAAGATGGAGGACAAGTTAATGCAAAAGAAGATTGCAGCTCGGATGGCAGTTGCGACCGCGATTGCAACCACATCGTTGTCAGTCACGGCGGGCGACTTGAAGAATGCTGCTGGCGGAGCACTAGGCGGCGCTGCTGGCGCAGCAGTCGGAAGCGCCGTCGGTGGCAGCGCAGGCGCGATTGTTGGCGGCGCTGTGGGTGGTGCCGCCGGCGGCGCAGTTACATCGAATGGCCGCGAACGCACAGGGGCCGTAGTTGGTGGTGCAATAGGAGGTGGTGCAGGCGCTGCCGCCGGCAATGCGATGGGCGGGACGACCGGCGCGCTCGTTGGTGCCGCGGTGGGGGGTGGCGCCGGATCTGCGCTCGGTGGCAACATCTCCCGCAGTAATTCGTACTCCGACAATCATGACAGCGGCAAGCATCATCACAAGCGCAAGCACGGCAAACATTACGACTGACCGGAGGCATTGTTTGGAGGGCCGCGAAACCAGTTCCCGCACCACATATCCTCATACATCGTTGCCCGTGAGCTGAGCATATCGACGGACGTTGCTTACACCAAGGACCAAAACGCCGCCTATAGCCGGGTATGGATCGCGTCGCGCTAGAGTTTTCATCCACGATGGTCTCTCCGACCTCATGACCAGCTTTCCTACGGCGCGTTCCCCCTGGCGACCCCGGATCGGCCGCGACCCATCGGTAAGTGCGGCGTCGACGCTGTCGCAGGCTATCGAGCGGCTCGTGCTGGCCTCGAGTGCGAGGAGATGCCAGCGGCCGAGGCGAGCTAAGGGGAAATGAGGAATACCCCTCATTTGAGGGTGGCGGGCGTATTGAGGATGCGCTTCAATCCACTTCGGCAGTGTTTCCGCGACACGGCCAAACCTTTTTCGCCCTGACGCCCCCCCGGCCCGTCAGGGTGTTTTCTTTGGCTTGACCAAATCATCGGTTCTACTGATTTCCCTATTTCGGAAATAGTAGCGTGATCACCGCTCGGCCACCCCAGCCGTGCGGGCCGCTCGTCGGTGAGTTCGCCCAATAGGTCGCGTACAGGCCGAAGCTGACAGGCCGCCCTTCGATCTTGACGAGCTTGCTGGCGCCCGCGTGAATCGGCACGCTCCAGTGTGTCTGCTTCCAGTCGTAGGTCGATTCCGTGTTGAGCGTGTAAGTCCAGGCCGTCGGCGTAGTGTATGACAGGAAGGGTTGGATGAACGTGCTGCTCACAGCCGGGCGCCCGTTGTCCCCCGCCACCGACCAGATGTGGTTGCCAAGTGCACCATACGTCCACGGCCCATGCTGAACCAGTCCGACGGCTGTTGGGCCCAGTCCCCACTTGCGCCCGCTGAGCTGGTTCTCGGTCCCGGTCGGCAGCAGGAGAGCGGGCCCGACACCCCAGATGAGGCCGCCGCCCGTCGGCTGCTTCGGCGAGAAAAAGGCGCTCTGCAGGGTGTCGCCAAGGCCGGATTGCGATCCCGAGCCCGGCGTGACCGACGACTGATAGGTGATTGGCAGGATCGTCCGCGAGATGAGATTCCAATTTTCGTTCAGGGAAATAGGCACCACGGGCTGGAAGTTCATGGTCAGCCGGTCGCCGTCGTGCACCGGTCCGATGCCACGGTCGTAGTTGAACTGAAACGGCACGCTGATCAGCGCCGCAACCGGGTTGGTGAGCTTCTTGGCGAGATCGGCGGAGTCTTCGGCCAGCGCCGATCCTGAGGCCGCGAACAAGGCGGACAGGATGCAGGCCAGCGCTCCACGGTGGACGACGTTGCGCATGCATGGCTCCTCGAAATGGGTGCGAACACGATGCTGCCTACCGGCGCAGCGATGCCTCCAGGCTCATGAGGTTCTGCGGGGCCACGCGGATCAGGCCGCCACGCGGGCTGTCGATATCGGCGATCAGCGCCAGCGACAGCGATACGGTCACCGGCAGGATGAACAGCAGGAACGCCTTCGACGTTTCGGTGCGCGCGCCATAGCCCTGCATCAGCGTGCTGAAGAACGCGATGATGATCATCAGGCACCAGGCGGCCACCGGAATCCGGTTCAGCCACGCGGCCTCGGCATAGCCCTGCGAATTGATGACGTCATTCATGCCGGCCACCACCAGCGCGGTGATGGGATTCGGCTTTTCGCGCGCCACGCCGCGCACGACCTTCCACATCTCGTCTTGGACCTGCGCGGTGGTCGTCGCGATCTCGCCGAGTTGCTCGCGATCGCGCGTCCGGTAGTAGAGCAGTCGCTGGTCGAGATAGCGCACCAGCAGCGCCTTCACCTTGTCTGCCTCCGGTCCCTCGATGAGGTCCGCGCGCAGGTATTCGGTGCCGATGGCGTTGGCTTCCTCCTCTTCCAGGTTCTTGCGCTGGTCGTAGCGGCCCACGGCCATCGACAGCGTGAAGCCAATCAGCAGCGCCAACAATGTCAGTGTGGCGCCCTGGATGATGTTGAAGTCGTCCCGCCCCTCGCTGCGGATCGGCCGGAGTTGCCGCAGGACCAGGGCACCGATGGCCGTGGCAATGGCCAGCAGGATCAGCATCAGGACGAACAGGACGGCCGGGTGTCGGATGACTTGTTCCATGGCAAGGGCGACTGGTGCTCCGGGCGGTGGGCGGGTGGCGCCAAGCGGCGATGTTTGGGGCTTGCCCGAGCGGCATCGGGAAGCCAGCCTGACCTCCTATGCTTTCGTCTCCATGCGTGTGGCGGAAGTGAATCTTTTGCGCGAGCGATCTTAAAAATATCGAGAGCACCGGGGTGTCGCACGGACCGGCGGCAGCGTCGAAATGACGCCGCTGCTGGCGTTCAGGACATTGGATTGTCGGCCGTCCGCTGATGCACTGCGGCAAACGCGGGCGGTAAAACGGAAAGGGGCTGCGAAGGGCGGCGCGTGCACCTTTGGGAAATACACAACGTCGAGGCTTTGTGCTTTACTTTGCGCACCGGCCCGGGGGCCATGTCATGGAGTTTCCCATGAGCGCAGCGTTTGACTGGTTCCTGCACGTGCTTCACGGCCACCCTGAGGTCACCTTCTTCCTCGTGCTGGGTCTGGGCTATGCGCTTGGCAAGCTCAAGATTGGTAGCTTCACCTTGGGCGCGGTTACTGGGACGCTGCTCGCGGGTGTGCTGGTCGGCCAACTGGGGCTCAAGATATCCGGAGAAGTGAAGCAGTGCTTCTTCTTGCTCTTCCTGTTTTCGATCGGGTTTCGCACCGGCCCGCAGTTCTTTCGTGGCTTGCGTAGCGACGGCCTGCAACAGGCCCTGTTGGCTGCGATCGTGGCCACGACGGGTCTTGTAGTGGCCTACGCCGTCAGCAAGCTGTTTAGCTATCCGGCGGGTACCGCAGCCGGCGTGATCGCAGGGTCGCTAACCGAGTCGGCCACTATCGGCACGGCTAGCGATGCCATCTCGCGACTTGCGCTCTCGGATGCCGATCGACAGATCCTGACTAACCAGATCCCAGTCGCGTTTGCAGTCACCTATTTAGTAGGTGTAATCGGCGCGGCGTGGATTCTCAGTCAGCTTGCGCCCAAGCTCATGGGGGTGGACCTGGTCGCAGCCTGCCGCGAGTTGGAAGACAAGATGCAGGGCGGCTCTACACAGGGTATGCCGGCGCGGCGCGAGTTCGAGTTTCGCGCATATCACATCGATGGAGGCTGCCCGCTGGTGGGCGCGTCGGTTGCGGAGCTGGAAGGGGCGATGGACGACCAGCGTATCTTCATAGAGCGTGTGCGGCGCGATGGGGTTGTCACGAATGCGAGCCCAGACACGGTGCTGCGCGCGGGCGACGCTATTAGCGTAACGGGCCGGCGCGCCATGCTAGTCGAACGCATGGAAGGGCCGGGGTCTGGTGTCCGCGAGATCGATGACCGCGAGTTGCTTGGCATTGAGGCGGAAGCTTTGGACGTGGTGATCACGTCCAAAGCAATTGACGGTCGCCGGCTTGGCGACCTGGCGAAGGAGCAGGGTGCGCGCGGCGTATTCGTGCTGCGCGTCACCCGCGCCGGTACACCGGTCTTGATCTCTCCCGAAACCGTACTCAACCGTGGGGATGTGCTGACACTTGTGGGCAGCGTCGCAAGCGTAGACGCTGTCGTCGACAGAGTTGGGGTGGCAGATCGCGCGACCAATGCGACGGACATGGTGCTGGTATCACTGGGCATCGTGGTCGGCGCGTTTGTGGGTGTCCCGGCGCTCGTCGTTGGCGGTGTCGAGATCGGCCTATCTTTGAGCGTCGGGGTGCTTCTGGGTGGGCTGGTATGTGGCTGGCTGCGCTCCGTACAGCCACGGCTCTTCGGCCGGATTCCGGGACCAACCTTATGGGTGTTCGAATCGATCGGACTGACAGGTTTTGTGGCCATCGTAGGCCTGAATGCCGGGCCTGACTTCGTCAAGGGGCTTCAGTCAAGCGGCCTTTCACTCCTGCTCGCAGGAGTGTTGACGGTCAGCATTCCCATGCTGGTGGGTGTTCTCATCGGGCACAAGGTACTTAAGATGCATCCCGGCGTCATGCTCGGCGTCTGCGCAGGAGCGTCGACGGCCACGCCAGCGCTGGCGGCAGTCCAGGAAGCCGCGAAAAGCGCGGTCCCGACGCTGGGGTACGGTGTAGCCTACGCCGTGGGAAACGTGTTGCTAGCGTTGTGGGGGACAGTCATCGTGGCGCTGACGGCTTGATCTGCCGGATTGAGTCATCTCATAGCGTCTGAAGGCTTCTTGCCGGGCTTTGCCTTACGGCGAACCGCCTGCGGCCGTGGTTCGGCAAGCTCAGCCGCTTGACCCTGGATCGGTCGATAGACCTCCTTTAAGCAACACCCACGTGCTCGACTCGAGGTCCTCGCCAGTCTCTATCAGAGCCGATCCACCCAAAGTGCTTTCGTCTCTTGGGGAAATGTAACCATGAACGAGACATTAAAGCTGGCCGCTGCATCCCCCACCAAATGCGTAATGAAGTTGTCAGAAGCGCAGCGACGAATTTATGCATATCGCCGCTTGCAAAGCTTCACTACAACGACATTCTTGGCCGCGATACAGTCTTGGCGGCGGAACGTCAACTGAGTCGGGTGAGGTTGTCACTTTTTCGACGCCGGCTCGTCAACGCTTGAATGTTGTGACGCTAGAACATTTACTCTTACGACAGAAGCGAAGTGGGGTCCGATCGGGCCTCGCTTGACGAACACAGCATGGTTCGAACCTGTCCATTGTCGGCTGCCGCCGGCAATGGACCAGTTAAACAGGTGAACGCCACCGCCAATGGGCAAGTAGTGGATTAGTTGCCGCACACAGGTGTGGCGGGTTCAGGTGACGATTAATTATCACCAAAGGACGATACCTCCATGTCCCAGGTCCCACCGAGATTCCTGCCGGCCAGCCGGGCTCTGGCCCTTGAGCCGCGACTGCTGTACGACGCCGCGGCCGGCGTCGCCGTCGAACACCAGCAGCAGGCCCAGCAACCGCAGCCCGATGGCGCGCCGCCGCCCACCCAGGCACCCGATGCCCATGACGCTCATCCCGCCGGTAAGCAACTGCTGGTAATCGATGCCCGCGTCAACGGGGCCAGCGAACTCGCGCAAAGTGCGTCGCCCGGTACCGAAGTGCTGGTGGTGGAGGCGGGACAGGATGGCGTGGCTGCGGTGCTGGCGGCGCTGGAACGCATCGGCCAGGTCAGTTCGATCCAGATTCTCGGGCACGGCACGCCCGGTGAAATCACCCTCGGCACCAGCGAGCTGACCGCCAGTTCCGGCGATACCGGCCGTGCGGCGGGCTGGGCCAGTCACCTTACCCAGGACGCCGACATCCTGTTGTATGGCTGCCGTACCGGCGCCGGCGCGGAAGGCGAGGCGCTGATCCAGCGGCTGGCCAGTGTCACCGGCGCGGACGTGGCCGCCTCCACCAACGATACGGGCGCCGCCAGTTCGGGCGGTGACTGGATACTGGAATCGAGCACTGGCCCGATCGAAAGCCGTCTCGACGTCAACGCCACGGAGCTTGACCACTACAGCGGCCTGCTGGCCAATGCCGCCCCGACCACCACGCTGGGCAGCACCGGCGAAACCATCCTGATCGGTGGCGATGCCTCGGTCAACGTCACGTTCACCAATCCGTCGTCGCAACCCGGGTACGCGCCGTATCTCGACGTCCTGATGCCCACCACCGGCTATGACGGCGACGATGGCGTGAGCTTTGTCTCGGCGACCTATCTCGGCACGCCGCTGGTGGCCCACGTGGTGACCTTTGGCGCCGATGGCACCGCGCTGCACCCGATCGCCAAGGACGCCAGCGGCAATCCGCTCGTCATCCGCGCCTCCGACTACGGCTACCGCGCGGGCGACCAACTCGTGGTGCTGGAGCTGCCCTATGCCAGCTTCAGCAATGGCCAGCCGTCGGCAACGGTGACCATCAACGTCCATATGAGCGACCTGGCCGATGCCAACAAGCCGCACGTCATCAGCGTGCGCGGCGGCTTCCAGTTCGGCAACGATGCCCTGGACAATCCCGCGCAGGATCCGTCTCTGGTGGAGACCGCGTTCGACACCTTCACGCTGCAGTCGACCCCGCTGGAACTGACGCAGACCACCGACATGGTGGAAGGCGAGACCGCCACCGGCGAGAACTTCGAGCATTCGCTGACCGTCACGGCCACGCCGGCCCCGGGCCAGACCCTGAACAACGTATCGATCTCGCAGAACCTGCCCGGCACGATCCTGGTCGACAGCATCACGCCGGCCGCGGGCGGCAATATCACGTCGCTGACGCTGGCCGACGGCACGGTCTACACGAACGCCGGCGATATTGCCACGGTGCTGGCTGGCGGCGCTTACGTGAAGTCGTACACCGTGGTCTACGCCGCGATCACCGGGCCCACCAATACCGTGGTGCGTTTTATCGTGCCCCAGACGGACAGCGACGGCAGCAACGTGCTCGACCCGGTCAGCGGCGACGATCGCGGCATCACCGTGGCCGCGCCGCAGGCCACCGCCGACTGGACCCCGCTGGACCCGCGCGATATCCCCCTGGCACCCGCGCCGCCGTTCGTCGAAGTGGCGGCCAATGGCGACCCGCTGAGCTTTACCGCCAAGTCGATCACGCTGCACAAGAGCGTGAGCATTGGCAGCGATACCGGCACGGCCGGGCTGTCGCCGGGCGACACGCTGGCCTTCCAGTACGACATTGCCGTCTCCGACTATTTCGCGTTCGGCCAGACCCTGCTGCGCACGGGCCAGCTCACCATCACCGACACGCTCGGCGACGGCATGACGTTTTCCGGCACGCCGGTCATGACGTTCCAGCAGAACGGCCAGACGTACACGGTGCCGCTGGTCTTTACCCTTGGCGCCAAGGGGCCGAACGGCACGGTCATCACGTTCGACCTGGCGCGGTCCATCCGCAACGCGGGCCTGCCGATCGGCATCCTGGCCGGCGACCTGTCGGGCAACAGCACGCGCGAGGGCGCCACCGTTGCCACGATCCGCTACCAGGCCACGGTGGACGAGGCGTACCAGGCCACGTATCCGCAGAGCGAGATCAACGAGGGCGACAGCCTGGGCAATACCGCCCAGATCGACGGCGTCGTGGCGCTGGACGCCTTCAACTCCGGCGGCGACCAGTCCGACGGCTCGCAGACCACCGTCACCGTGCCCACCAGCAGCATCAGCACCGACGTGTTCCTGGTCAACGGCGTGCCGCCCCAGGGCGACTTCGAACTGCACCCGGGCGATGTGGTCACGTTCCGCATGAGCTATGACCTGACCACCGGCGACTACGAGAACTTCAAGCTGACGGCCTATCTGCCCTTGCCGCTGTTCGATGCCAACGTGAGCTGGAGCAACGGCATCGGCGTCAACCAGTGGAGCGCCGGGCCGGGCGACACGCATCCGGGTTCGGTGATCAGCGTGACGCCGGGCCCCGGCAATTCCGTGATCTTCGATTTCGGCAGCTTCGTGCTGCGCGGCAACATCGTCGGCAACAACCGCATCGAGCTGCTGTTCACGATGCGCGTGGGCGACCAGCCTTTTGCCGACCAGCGCTCGATCACCGTACTGGGCCAGTCGCAGCAGACCACCACCATCGGGCAGCAGCCGCTGATCAGCACAGACCCGGCCCTGGTGCAGTCCGTGGCCGAGCCGACCCTGAACATCAAGCACGGTGTGGTAGCCAGCACGGGCGGCACCGTCAGCGGTACCACGGGCACGTGGTCGGCGGCGGGCACCGGCGGCGCGGCCTTCACGGGGGCGGTGACCGATCTCGCCGCCGTGGACGGCATGGTCACGAACATGGATGCCGGCGACATCATCCGACTGGCCACGGCGATCGAGAACACGGGCGGCGGCGGCGCGTTCGACGTCAGCACCACCATTGCGCTGCCGTCCGGACTGGCCTTCCTGAACGGCAGTCTCGGGGCGGCCAACCTGCGCATCAGCCGGGGCGACGGCACGCTGCTGGTGGCGGGCGTGGACTACACGGTCTCGGGCAACAGCATCACCTTCCTCGATGCCAACAACCAGGCATCGCTGATGGCGGGGCGTCCCGGCAGCGCTAACGACACCAGCGGCGCCAATGTCGTGGTCATCACCTACGACACGGTGGCGCAGCAGGGCGTACTGGCCGGGCAGAACTTGCAGAGCTCCGGGGTGCTCACGCACTACGCCAGCGTGAACGGCGGCACGGACTTCACGCCGACCGACCTGGTCGACACCGCCGCCGAGCTGGTGGCCGTGCCCGTGGTGACCAAGTTCTTCCAGGACGGCACCAGCGTGCCGGCCGACGGCGCGTCCAGCGCCAGCCAGACCCCCGGGGCCAACCTCGTCGTCGGCGAGACCATGGTCTACGACATCGTCGTGACGCTGCCCGAAGGTAGCACGCAGAGCCTGTCGCTGACCGATATCGTGCCAGCCGGCATGATGCTCGACACCAGTTTTGGCAACGGCGGCTACCAGCTCATCACCACGCAGGCCGGCAGCGGTGCGCTGACGGGGGATTTCAACGGCACGGTGACCGTGGCAAGCGTGGGCACGACCGACGGCAACCCGGTTGCCGATGGGTCCGATGCCCGCATCGTCTTCAGCGCCAGCAGCGCGCTGGGCGACAACGTGGTGACCAATAACAGTTTCGTGATCCGCGTGCGGCTGGTAGCCAGCAACGTCATCGGCAACCAGGCCGGCACGCAGCTGGCCAACAGCGCCAGCGTGGCCTACACCGATCCGGACGGCGACACGCCCAACGGCACGACCGGCGTGGACCGTACCGTCAACCTGACCGGCGCGCGTCCGACGGTGAGCGTGGTGGAGCCGACCCTGGTGCTTGGCCAGACCGTGGCGACCTCGGGTTCCATCGCCGGCGTGGATCGTGGCGACGTGATGACGTACACCATCACCATCAGCAACGGCACCGGTTCGGGCGATTTCAATGCCTATGACGTGCAGTTGCGCGACGTTCTGCCCGAGGAACTGGACGGCGTGACGATCATCGGCGTGACGCTGTCCGGTGGCGCGACCATCTCGGGTCCGGGAGACTTCGTGATCGTCAACGGCGTGCTCCAGACGGCGGCGGGCAGCAAGCTCGACATTCCGCGCGGCGCAAGCGTCGTGATCCAGGTCCGTGGCACGGTCAACGCGCTGGTGGGCACGTCGGGCTCGATCGACAACCCGGTCAACGTGAGCTGGACCAGCCTGAGCGGGGCCGTGGCCGGAGAGCGCACCGGCACCGATGGCCTGCTCAACACTGGCGTGCTGAACGACTATCAGGTACAGAACATCAACGAGACTCGCGTGGCGGCGGGCGGCGCGATCAGCCACGTGGGCGGTATGCTGGACACGCCGCTTGGCACGCCCACCACCTCCGACCCGGAAGACGTGGCCGTGGGCGAGATCGTCCACTACCGCGTGGCCATCCTGGTGCCGGAAGGCGCCACAGCGGACACGGCCGTCCAGATCGTGCTGCCGGAAGGCATGACGTTCGTCAACGATGGCTCGGCGCTGTTGAGCTTCATTTCCGATCCGACCGCTGGCGGCGCCCCAGGGCTGCAGACGCTGGATGGCAGCTTCATCATCGGCGGCACGCTATACCTGAACGGTGGCGTCAACAACGCGGGCGAGACTTTGCTGCAGGGCGACCTGAGTGGCCCGCTGCGCGCGCAGGGCGTGATCGATCCGTCGCGGATCGACACCAGCAATCCACGCGTCGTCACCGTGCGCCTCGGTTCGCTGGTCAACAGCAACCAGGACGCCGATTTCGAGGGCTTCTACTTTGAATTCAATGCGCGGGTGGACAACAGCGCGGGCGTGCAGGCCGGCACCCAGCTACCCGTGCACGCGGTCTTCCTCAGCGGCAGCACCGTGCGCACCACCACCGCCGACGTGATCGAGCGCGTGGTGGAGCCGCAGATCACCAACCTCGACAAGTCGGTCATCGCCTTCAACCCCGGCGTGGGCACGCCGTTCGGCACCGCCACCTACAGCCTGGGATTCAGCAACACCGGCACGTCCACAGCCTACGACGTGGTACTGAGCGACGTGCTGCCGGCGGGCGGGCAGGGGCTTGCGGTGCAGAGCGTGACCATCGACGGTGTGGCGTTCGCGCCCAATGCGCTGCCGGCCGGGTTCACGCTGACGGCGACCGGCAACCAGCTCACGCTGAACATCGCCGCGCTGCAGGCCGGCCATTCGGTGGGCCTGATCTATACCGCCAGCCTGCCCAACAACGTGCTGCTGGCCGACACCAGCGCGACGGTCACGTACACCAGCCTTCCCGACACCTTTACCAATTTCGCGGGCACCGCGGTCGGCACGGCGGGCAGCGTGACCGGCGAACGGACCGGCAGCCTGTCCGGACCCAACGACTACCAGGACGCCGACGGCGCTGGGGTGAGCTACCTGAGCGGCACGCTCTGGAACGATACCGATTCGGCCACGACCAGCAGCACGCCCGACGGCCCCGGCATCGCCGGGCAGACCGTCACGCTGACCTGGGCGGGCGCCGACAACGACCTGACCACCACCGCCGACAACCAGGTCTACACCACCACCACCGACGCCAACGGCTTCTACAGCTTCGGTGTGCTGGGCCGTGGCGTATTCCGCGTCGATGCACCGCCAACCATCGCGCTGGCGAACCCCACTGGCACGGTCAATGCCCGCATCGACAGCGATGGCGCCACGCAACTGGCGCGCATCCAGTTCACCGATGGCGACGGCGGCGTGGCCGTGGCGGGCAATGTGGGCTACGTGGAACGCAACGACCCGCCCGTCAACAGCCTGCCCGCATCGCCGTCCGTCAACGAGGACACCCCGCTGGCCATCGTCGGCCTGACCATCAGCGATCCCGACGCCGGCACCGGCCTGATCAACGTCACGCTGTCCGTGTCGCACGGCGTGCTGACGCTGAGCCCGGGCGCGGCGGCGATCGTGGCCGGCGCACTCGGCACCGGTTCGTTCACGCTGCAGGGCAGCCAGGCCGACATCAACGCGGCGCTGGCTACGCTCGTATACACGCCATCGGCCAACTTCAATGGCAACGAGACGCTGGTGATCCGCACCGATGACCGGGGCCAGCGCGGCGACGTGGACGGCGACGGCATTCCGTTCGAGCCGACCGACGACAACCTGAGCGACACCGATTCGCTGGCGATCACCGTCATCGCGGTCAACGATGCGCCGATTGCCGTGGCCGATGTCGATACGGCCGTGGAAGCGGGGGGCACCAACAACGGCACGGCTGGCGTCAACCCGACCGGCAATGTCATTGCGAACGACATCGACGTCGACATCGCCACCAACCAGGACGTGCTGACGATTGTCAACGTGAGCTTTGGCGCCACCACCGTCACGGTGGCGCCCGGCGTCACGCCAAGCCTGATCGCGGGCAATTTCGGCGTGCTGGAGATGACCGATACCGGCGGCTACCGGTACGTGGTCGACAACAACAACGCCGCCGTGCAGGCGCTGCGGCTGTCCACCGACAAGCTGACCGAAGTCTTCACCTATACCATCACGGACCTCGCCGGCGTCACCAGCACAGCCACGCTGACCATCACGATCCAAGGCGCCAACGACACGCCGACGGCCGTGAACGACACCGGCGACGCCACCGAGGCCGGTGGCGCTGCCAATGGCACCCCGGGCAGCGACGGGCTGGGCAATGTGCTCGGCAATGACACCGATGTCGACGCCGGCGACAGCAAGTCCGTGACGCGCTTTGCGTCGGGCGTGCTTGGCTCGCTCGGGCCGATCGTCGCCGTGCCAGCAGGCGGCACGGCCGATAGCGGCGGCGCGTCCACGTTGGGGCAGTTCGGCACGCTGCGCATCGGCGCCGACGGCAGCTTCCACTATGTGATCGAGAACAACAATGCGCAGGTGCAGGCGTTGAACGTCGGCGGTACGCTGACCGATACCTTCTCGTACGAGGTGACCGACGTGGGCGGCCTGCGCTCGGTGGCCGTGCTGACCATCACCATCCACGGCGCCAACGACAACCCGGTGGCGGTGGACAATGCCGCCAGCGCATCGGCCGCCCAGGTGGACGTGGGCACCGGCACGGTGATCGGCACACCCGTGAACCCGACCGGCAACGTGATCCTCGACGAGCGCGTGCCGGGCGCGAGCGGCGAGATCGACAGCGACGTCGACAATCCCGTCGCCTCGGACGTGGTCAGCCAGATCCGCCCGGATGCCACCGGCGCGACGGACACCGCCGTCACGGCCGGAGGCGTCACGATCAACGGCGCCTACGGGCAACTCGTCATCAATCCCGATGGCAGCTACCAATACCTCGTCGACAGCACCAATGCGGCGGTGGTGGTGCTTGGCCCCAACGACACGCTGCGGGATGCGTTTGTCTACACGCTGCTCGACCCGGGCGGCGGCACGTCGACGGCGCGCCTGATCGTGACCGTGCACGGCGTCAACGACAACCCCGTGGCCAATGACGTGTCCGCCACGGCGAGCGAAGCAGGCGGCGTGGCCAACGGCAGCGGCGGCGCGCCCGCCACCGGCGACGCCACGGCCAACGACATCGATCCCGACGGCGATACGATCACTGTCGTCAACATCGCGTTCGGCGGCACTTCGCTTGCCGTGCCGGTCGGCGGATCGGTGACCATCGCGGGCCTGTACGGCAGCCTGACCATCAACGATCACGGGGAGTTCACCTACAACGTGAACGACTCGCTGGCCGTGGTGCAGGCGCTGCGGCGGCCCACCGACACGCTGACCGAGGTTTTCACGTACACCGACAGCGACGGCGCGCTGACCAGCTCGGCGCTGATCCACATCCGCATTACCGGTACCAACGACAACCCGGTGGCCGTCAACGACGCCACCTTCGCGCTGGAAGCCGGCGGCGCGGGCAATGCGGGCCTCGATCCGGTCGGCGACGTGCTGGCCAACGACAGCGATGTCGATGCCAATGGCGAGACCAAGGTCGTCGCCGGCGCCCGCGCGGGCGTCGAATCGGCCGGGGCCGTTGCCGACAGCATGTCATCATCGATCCAGGTGGTGGGCCAGTACGGCACGCTGGTGCTCAATACCGACGGCACTTTCCGCTACGTGGTGGACAACGCCAATCCCTTGGTCGACGGGCTCAATATCGGCCAGTCGCTTTCGGAGACGTTTACCTACAAGGTGCGCGACGCGGCCGGCGCCACCGACCTGGCCGAACTGGTGGTCACGATCAACGGCGCCAATGACCCGCCCGTGGCGGCCCCGCAGCGCGCCGACGCGTTCGAAGCTGGCGGCCTCGCCAACGGCACGCCGGGCAGCAATCCGGCAGGCAACCTGCTGGTGGCCAGTACCGACGTGGACGACTTCACCCGCACCGTCACGGCGTTCCGCACCGGGGACCGAAGCGCGACTGGGTCGGTGACCTTCGGCACCATCGGCCAATTGCTGCGCGGCCACTACGGTTCGCTGCTGGTGAATACCGACGGCAGCTACCAGTACTTTGTCGACAACGACGACCCGACCGTGCAGCGGCTGCGCACGGCTGGTGACACGCTGACCGAATATTTCACGTTCTTCGTCACCGACAACGGCGGCCTGAGCGACTCGAACAACCTTGTCGTCGTCATCCACGGCGCCAACGACACCCCGATAGCGGTGGCGGACGGCAGCACCGCCATCGAACGCGGCGGCACCTTCAATGGCACGCCGGGGCAGGCCGCTATCGGCAACGTGCTCAACAACGACACCGACATCGATAGTGGCGACTCCAAGACGGCCACCGCCATCCAGACGTCGGGCGGCGCGACCGGCGTCATCGGCACGTCGCTCACTGGACTCTATGGCGGGCTGGTTCTCAACGCCGACGGCAGCTACGTCTACAGCGTCAACGACAGCCTTGCGGCGGTGCAGGCGCTAAAGGCGGGCGAGTCACTGACGGAGACCTTCACCTACACGATGCGCGACACCGGTGGCTTGACGAGCCAGGCCACGCTGACTATCACGATCCTCGGCCGCTACGACGCGCCGGTTGGCGTAGACGACACCACCGACGCCACGCCGGCTTCGTCTGTTACGCCGGCCATCGATGCCACCGGCAACGTACTGCCCAACGATACCGATGTCGATGCCGCCGACACCCGCGCGGTGAGCGGCATCCGTGCCGGCGCCGAAGCGGCTGGCGGGACGCTGACCGACGTAGGCACCGGCACCGTGCGCGTGAATGGCCTGTACGGCTTCCTCGAAATCGGTCCGGACGGCAGCTTCCGCTACCACGCTGACGAAACCAATCTCGTCGTCCGGGCACTGTCGCCCGGGCAGAGCCTGACCGAGCGCTTCACCTATCAGGTGGTAGACGGCGGCGGCCTGGTCGACCTGGCACAACTGACCGTGACCATCCACGGAGTCAACGACCTGCCGCATGCGCCCGATGTGCTGACGCTGGCCGTCGAAGCTGGCGGCGTGAACAACACCACGCCGGGCCGCGATCCGGTGGGCAACGCGCTGGTCAACGCCACCGATCCGGAGAACGGGCCACTGACCGTGGTGGGTATCCGCACCGGCTCGGAGACCGGCAGTGGCACGGCCGGCTTGATCGGCGTGCCGTTGCGCGGCCAGTACGGCACGCTGGTGCTGCGCGCCGACGGCAGCTTCACTTACATCGTCGACAACGACCTGCCGGCGGTACAGGCACTGCGCAACCCCTCGGACATCCTGCTCGACAACTTCACCTACACCATCAGCGACAACTTCGGTGGGCAGGACCAGGCCAATCTGCGCGTGCTGATCTTCGGCAAGGACGACACGCCGGTAGCGGTCAACGACCAGGGCGCGGCCATCGAGGCCGGCGGGCATCTGAATGCCGTCCCGGGGGCCGACGCGGTTGGCAATGTGCTTGCCAACGATACCGACGTCGATGACAACGACACCAAGACCGTGACCGTGATCACCGGCCCGACCGGCGACGGCGTGGTGGCCGGTGCCACGGTGGGCCGCTACGGCACGCTGACGGTGCAGACTGATGGCAGCTACCGCTACGTGGTGGACAACGACAACCCCACCGTACAGGCGTTGCGCACGGCGGGCGAGACGCTGACCGAGGTCTTCACATACACGGTGACCGATGCCGGCGGCCTGTCGGCCGTGGCCACGCTGACGATCACCATCGCCGGCCAGAACGATGCGCCGGTGGCGCGCGACGACGCCGGTGCCGTGGACAACACGCGCGCCGAAACGTCCACGTCCGGCAACGTGCTGCCTAACGACAGCGATGTGGATGGTGGCGATCATCTCGAAGTGATCGGCGTGCGTCCGGGCACCGAGGCGCAGGGTGGGACAGCAGTCCCGCCGGGCACGCGCATCGCCGGTGCCTACGGCTTCCTGACCCTCAATGCGGACGGCAGCTACACGTACGAGATCGACCTGACCAATCCGGCCGTGCTGCAGGCGGCGGGCCGTGGCCCCATCCTGCAGGACACGTTCACTTACACCATTGAGGACCTGGCAGGCGCGACCGACCAGGCGCAACTGGTCATCACGCTCAATATCGACGCCCCGTACGTGCCGCCGCCGACCTTCAACTATTTCTCCGATCTGGATGAGCCGGGGAGACGCGGGGGCACGAACCTGGGCGTGGACCCCGTGGTCTTCGTGACGCCGGAAGTGCGCGACGCGGCCCGCGCGGGAGAAATGGGCAACTTCTACATTCGCGGGGAGCGTCCGGACCTGTTCCTGCCGCCGGAGATCCGCGCCACATCCATCGCCGCCGGGCTGGGGCAGGACCCGGACAACGCGTTGATGCTGCAGTCCACCTTGCGGCAGCTCCAGGCGATTGCCAGTCTGGAGGCCGCCCGCATGGCCGGACGACACGGCGTGGTTTCGCTATCGGCCGACGGCTGGTTGCCCGACCCGTCGGTGTTTGCGCTGAAAGGCATTGAGGCGCGCCCGGAGAAGCCCGCCGAGAAATCCGAGCCGCAGCGCGGCAAGCCCGGCCAGCGCGCCAAGCCCAGCGCCACCGGGCCGCGTGCCGCGGCGTCGTTCAGCGAACAGGTCCGCCAGCTTGCCGCCCGCGCTGTGACGCCGGCAGACGGTTCCAGACAGGAGCAACCATGAAGCGACGCTTTCACCGGCCGATCCTGCTGGCCGTCGCCTCCACGCTGATGGGGACAGCGTGCACCACGGTCACCACGCCGCAGCCTTACACACCGGACCAGGTCCGGCAGCGTGCGGCGGACGACCGGCGCGACATCTACAACGAGCAGGAGCCCGTGACACACCCGATCACGTTCTACGAGGCCGCGGCGCGGGCGCTTAAATACAACCTGGACTACCGGCTGAAGCTGATGGAAAGCTCGCTGTCGCGCAGCCTGGTGGACGTGACGCAGCACGAGATGCTGCCCAAGCTGGTGGCGGGGGCCGGCTACACGTGGCGCAACAATGATTCCGGCGGCACGTCCGTCGGCATCGAGGACGGACAGGTCAGCTTGCGTCCGTCGACGTCGGAACAGCGCTACCACCGGCTGGCCGATCTCAACCTGACATGGAGCACGCTCGACTTCCTGGTGGCCTACGAGCGCACGCAGCAGAAGACCGACCAGGTGCTGATGGCCGAGGAACGGCGCCGCAAGGTCGTCCAGAACGTGCTGCAGGACGTGCGCAATGCCTATTGGCGCGCGCTGGGCGCGCAGCGGCTGATCGGCAACGTCGACGGCTTGCTGGTGAAGGTCAACGACGGCCTGAAGAACGCGCAGGAAGCCGAGGAAAAGGGCTACCTGCCGCGTGCCCAGGCCCTGGCATACCAGCGCGCGCTGCTCGATGCGGTGAGCCTGCTGTCCACGCGCCGGCAAGACCTGGAACTGGCCCGCGCCGAACTGGCGGCGCTGATGTCGATGCCGCCGGGCGAGAAGTACGAACTGGCCGACGGCCCCGAACTGGCCATGCCGTTTGACCGCTTCGACATCGGTGCGCTGGAACAGGCCGCGCTGGAGAACCGCCCCGAGGTCATGGAGGAGTGGTATCGCAAGCGCGTCAGCGAGAACGACATCAAGATCGCCAAGGCCGAACTGTGGCCGAACCTGACGCTGGACCTGGGCGGGCACTACGACTCCAACGACCTGCTGTTCAACAACACGTGGGCGGCGGTGGGCGTGCGTGTGTCGTACAACCTGTTCAACCTGCTGAAGAAGCCCGCGCTGGATGCTGCCCAGGATGCCCAGAACAAGGTGTCGGACATGCGCCGGCTGTCGTTGTCGATGGCGGTGCTGACGCAGGTGCGCGTGGCCGTGCAGCGCTACCACCTGGCGCGCGAACAGCTCGACTTCGCCGATCGCAGTATGAAGGTGGACGGCCGCATGCGCGACTTTGCCGAAGCCAGCGCGCGGGTGTCGGCGGACTCGAAGCTGGAGTTCATCCGCGCCGACGCACGCTGGTTGCTGGCGCAGTACCAGCGCTATGCCGCGTACTCGGAGGCGCAGGCCGCGTGGGGGCGCCTCTATAACTCGATCGGGCTCGATGTGATGCCCGACCAGATCGGCAGTCACGACGTGGCCACGCTGGCGGCCGGCATCGAACGGACACTGCAGGGCTGGGAGCAGCAGACCTTCCAGGCGCCGCAATCGCAGCAGACGCCGCCATCACCGCAATCGCCGCAGGGGCCGCAGCCAGCGCCGACAACGGGCGGGCCGCAAGTCTCGCAAGGTGCGACCGTTTCCGCGACGGTTGCGCAGGTTCTCCAGATGTCGTTGCCATTGCCATCCACACCGCCTCGGCCGCCGATGACTCCAACTACCGTTCAACCCGTCCAGCCATCCCAGCCAACATCGACCAATCCATGATCGCGTCTCTGGCATCTTTTCACACCCGGATGGCGCTGCGCCTGGCCACGGCCACGATGGCGGCGATGGCCATCCCGGCGGCGGCTGCCGCACCGGGCACCGACCCCGGCGCCATCCGCGTACTGCTCAGCGCCGACCCCGAGAGTACCGTCGCCGCCACCATGAGCGGCACCATCGTCAAGCTGCTGGCCGCGCTGGGGCAGACGGTCGGCAAGGGCAAGGTACTGGTGCAGATGGATTGCGCCGAATCCCGCGCCCGGCAAGGCATGGCCGAGGCCGAACTGGCGGGCGCCGTTGAAACGCTGCAGGCCAAGTCCGCACTGCGCAAGCTGGACGCCGTGGGGGATACCGAACTGAACCTGGCCAAGTCCGCCGCCGACCGTGCAGCGTCCGCCGTGACGCTGGCCAAGACACAGGTAAGCCACTGCTCGGTGGAAGCCCCATTTTCGGGCCGCGTGGCCAAGGTCTATGTGCGGCCGCATGAGAGCGTAAACGCCGGGGCGCCGCTGGTGGACCTGGTCAGCGACGGCCCGATCAAGCTGCGGCTGAACATCCCGTCGACCATGCTGCGCACCGTGAAGATCGGCACGTTGTTCACCGTCAGCATCACCGAGACCGGCAAGAGCTATGGGGCGCGGGTGTCGGCCATGAACTCGCGGGTGGATGCGGTGGCGCAGTCCATCGAGATCGAAGGGCGCCTGCAGGCACCGGCCACCGACCTGTTGCCGGGCATGAGCGGCGTGGCGCAGTTCCCGCCGGCCACGGCAGTCACGCAGGCGAGGTGACGCCATGCAGGCACAGCCCCAGGGTGACGTCGTCCTGCTGCTGCAGCTCGCCGAGCTGGAAAGCCTGTCGCGGCAGGCCGATACGGTGCAGCAGCTCAGCTTCCATATCGCCAACGATGCCTATCCGTTGCTGCGCTACCGGCAGGCGCTGGTGTTCGAATCGCATGCGGGCGGCCTGCGCCTGCTGAACATCTCGGGGATGGTGTCGCTGGACGAGCAGTCGCCCTATGTGGTGTGGCTGGGCCATGCGCGCACGTGGTTGCGCCAGCGGCTGACCAGCGGCGAGCCCCAATGGCTGACGCCGGCCGACGCCGCCCAGGCCAGCGAGATCGTGCGTGGCGGCTGGGAGGAGTGGTGGTCGGGCGGCATCTGGGCGCTGCCACTGAAGACGCGTGGCGGCCAGGTGCTGGGCTGGGCGATCTTCCTGCTCGATGCGGTGCCGTCGGCGGGGCACAGTATCGTGATGACGCGCCTGTCGCAGGCGTGGGGCTATCACTGGGAGATGCTGGCCCGGCGCCAGCCAAAGCTGTCGCGCTGGTGGGGCACGCGCACGCGCCGCATCGCCATTGCCGTGGCGTTGCTGGTGCCGTTAATTCCCGTGCGGCAGAGCGCGCTGGCGCCCGCCGAGATCACGTCGCTCGATCTGCAGATGGTGAGCGCGCCCATCGAAGGCGTCATCAAGGTCATTCACGTCAAGCCGAACCAGACCGTCAAGGCAGGCCAGCCGCTGTTCTCGCTGGACGACACCACGCTTGCCCACCGGCTCGACGTTGCCGCACAGGCCGTTGCGGTGGCCGACGCCGAGCTGCTGGCCGCGCGGCAGAGTTCGTTCCGCAACGACGACAGCAAGGCGCAACTCACCACGCTGCAGAGCAGGGCCGAGGAGCGCCGCGCGGAACTGGAGTCGATCCGTTCGCAGCTTCAACGCCAGACCGTCTTTGCCCCGCGCGATGGCGTGGCCGTGTTCGCCGATATCAATGACTGGCTCGGCAAGCCCGTGGTGACTGGCGAGCGCATCATGCAACTTGCCAATCCTGACCAGCCCGCGATGCTGATCCAGCTTCCGGTGGCCGACGCCATGACGCTGGCGGTGGGCGCCCCGGTAAGCCTGTTCCTGACGGTGCGACCGTTAAAGCCGCTGACGGGCACGCTGATCGAAACCAGTTACCAGGCGGTGCCGACACCCGAGGGCGTGCCGAGTTACCGCCTGCGTGCCAGCATCGACCCCGCCGAAAACGCTGAAAACGCCGAACCCGGCGTGGCCCGTATCGGCCTGAAGGGCACCGCGCGCATCAAGGGTGGATGGTCGGTGCTTGGCTATGAAATCCTGCGCCGCCCGCTGGCCAGCCTGCGGGCGCTGACGGGCCTGTGAGCTGATCATGGCCAGCGTCTTGCCCAATCCTTTGAACAATCCCGGCCAGCCCAGCCCCGAAGACCTGCCGCTGCCCCCGGTGCGAGATGACCTGCGCATCTTCCCCGGTGCCGCGCATACCGACGGTAGCCCGGCGTGGATCATCGAAGACCCGGTGCGCAACCGGCATTTCCGCATCGGCTGGCTCGAATTCGAGTGCCTGCAGCGTTGGCACCTGGTGCCGGCCGTCGCCGCGCGGCAGATCCGCGAGAGCACACCTTTGCACGCGCTGAGCGGCCAGATCCTCGCCTTTGCCGCCTTCCTGCAAGCCAACCTGTTGTTGCGTCCGGCACCGGGCCGCAGCCAGGACATGGCGGCCTCGCACGCGCCGCGCGCGTGGCTGACGTGGCGATGGTGGCTGCACCACTATCTGTTCTTCCGCATACCGCTGCTGCGCCCGACGTACCGCATGCGATGGGTGTACGCGCATCTGCAATGGATTTTCCGGCCGTCCACAGCGTGGGCGGTGATTGCGCTGACGCTGGTCGGCATTGCCTTGACGCTGCGGCAGTGGGACACATTCCGCCACACGCTGTTCGAATCGATCTCGCTGGAGGGCGCGGTGGGCTTTGCCTGCGCGCTGGTGGTGGCCAAGACGCTGCACGAACTCGGCCACGCATTGGTGGCCACGCATTTTGGGGTGAGGGTGGGGCACATGGGCGTGGCGTTCCTGGTGATGTGGCCCATGCTCTATACCGACACCAGCGAATCATGGCGACTGACTCAGGCGCGCCAACGCCTGGCTATCGCCAGTGCTGGCATCGTGACCGAATTGATCATCGCGGGGCTCGCCACGTTGGCCTGGGCCTTGCTGACGCCGGGCCCGATGCGCCAGGCGTGCTTCTATCTGGCCACGACGAGCTGGGTGCTGTCGCTGGCGCTTAACGCCAGCCCGTTCATGCGCTTCGACGGGTACTTCATCCTGTCGGACCTGCTCGACCTGCCCAACCTGCACGAACGCGCTGGCGCACTGGCCCGCACCGCAATGCGGCGCCTGCTGTGGGGGTGGAACGACCCATGGCCCGAACCGTTGCCAGCCCCGTTGCGGCACAAGCTGATTGCTTTTGCCTGGGTGACGTGGTGCTACCGGCTGGTGGTGTTTCTCGGCATTGCGCTGGTGGTCTATCACCTGTTCTTCAAGGCGCTCGGTGTGTTCCTGTTCGCCGTCGAGATTGTGTTCTTCATCGCCATGCCGATCTGGAGGGAACTGAAAGTGTGGATCCGACGCCGTGCCGAGACGCCCAGGCCGCGTCGCGGCCTGTTGCTGGCCGCCTTGCTGGCGGTGCTGGTCGTGTTGGCCGTGCCCTGGCCAACGGGCGTGCGTGCGCCGGCCCTGGCCCACAGCGCCCGCCAGTGGACCGCGTACTCACCAGTGCCGGCCGAGATGGTCACGCGCACCCCGGCGGGCACGGTCAAGGCGGGGGCGCCGCTGATCCAGCTTCGTCAACCCGAACTTGCCAGCGAGAGCGTCGCCGCCCGCGCCAGCGTGGCGGGCAATAACGCGCGGCTCACCGGGCTGCTGGACTTGCGCCGAGGCATCGAGCAGCAGGCGGCCACGCTGGAAGCCTTGCAACAAAGCCTGGCGCGCGTGCGTGCCGTCCAGGCGGAAGAACACCGCCTGCTGCTGGTGGCACCCTTCGACGGGGCCTGGGTCGATGTGCCGGACGACGTGCGTGAGGGCACGTGGGTGGGGCCGAAGCAGGTGCTCGGCCGGCTGATCGACCCGTCGCACTGGCAAGTCGATGCCTACGTAGGCGAGGCCGACATCCAGTACCTGCGCCTTGGCGCACGCGCGTGCTTCTACGCCGAGACGCATCCGGATCGCTACTGCGGGGTGATTCGGGCGATTTCCCCATCGCGCAGTGCGCACATCCCGTCTCCCCAGCTCACCACGCCACACGGCGGACCGATCGCGGCCGTGGAAAAGCAAGGCGTGCTGTTGCCGGAGGCGGCGCTCTACCTGGTGCAGATCGAACTGTCCGACCCATTGCCGTCGCTGACGGAACTGCGTGGGCGCGTCTACCTTGCCGGCGAGTCACGCAGCCGCCTGGACGACTGGCTGCGCAACGTGCTGAGTGTCGGCATTCGCGAGGCAGGGTTTTAGCCAAGCAGGTGGCTCCGATCTACGGAATAGTGCGTGTCGATGCGGATGGCAGCCATCGCCCCGGCGTCTTGATAATCACTTGAAATGTCCTCTGCCACTTTCCCGAGCATGAGGTAAAAGAAGCAAACGTTGCCGGGCTGCAACATGAGGACGCTTTGTCCGCATCAAGCATCAAGAGCCATATTGCGCTCCTCATGAACCTGTCGCGCGCTGCCAGGGCGCGGCGTCCAGCAGCATCTCCTGATACAAATGGAGCGGAAACCGCAGCGTGCCCCGGAAGTTGATATGTCCGAAATGCGCGGGCCCCATTCTCCGTAACCATTCATCATCAATCTTCTGCCCCTTCTGGCGCCAGGTATCCACTGTCACCTGCATGCGCTGCGTGTTCCATGCAATCACCAGATTGGTGAGCAGGGTCAGTGAGCCCGAGATCGCGATCATCTCGTCACGCCGACGGCCCCGCTCCGGCGCAACCTTGCCAGTGTAGACCGCACGCTGGAGTTGATGGACTGACTCGCCGCGATTGAGCAGCGTATGCAGCTCCCGCCGGAATTCTGGATTGCCAAAATAGTCGCATAGGAACAGTGTCCGCAGCAGCTTGCCGAGCTGATCAGCGGCACGATATACGGCATCGCCTTGGGCAGCACTGCCGAAGCGCTGGAGGGCGACCACAGCGCTGACGCGTCCGGACTTGATAGATGCCACTAGCCGCAGCAGGCCATCCCAGCCATCACGAATAGCCTTGAGAGAGATTTCATTGGCGACGGCCGGAGTGAGCTTGTCAGGGACGACCAATCGCCGCGGCAAGTAGAGCTTGCGCTCGGCCAGATTGCGCAGACGCGGGCACAGATCGAATCCAAGCAGCTTCGCAACCGCCATGCCGACGCTCGTATATCCATGCGTGTCGACGGAAAGTCGAAGCAAGCCACCGTCGTCGCGCGTGTCATTGTGGCGCACGACGCCTTCGATCGCGACGCCAGCTTGTCGCTCGTTGAGCACGATCGGCTGGTTGTACACGATTCCGTGCTGGTCCAGCACGTGCGTATAGATTCCGACGGCGTGGGTGCGTCTGCGGGGATCGGCGCGGGCATAGAACAGGTGGGGTGAGGTGTCGAGGCTCATGGAATCGCTCGAGGCTCGTTGCCCGTCTCCCCATAGTTCGGTGATCGCGTGAGTCCGCTGGAACTCAATTACCCGATCATTGGCACGTGCCAGTCGGCCTGGCATCTCCAGCGCGCGCATCTGTGTCGAAATGTGCGCCGAGTCCAGCTGGGGAATCATCGCTGCGACAGCCTTGGCATCGATCTCGGTGCCGTGTGCGATCAGCGCGCCGTACAACGCCACGAGTTCGTTCTCGTCACGCGCTCTTCGGGCCAGGAGGACTGCGCTGAAGCCGGTGCGGGCGTCCATCTCCATGATCAGATCCGCAAATTGGGCTGTACCGATGGCCTTGAAGAGCATGTCGCGTGTCTTGCGAGGCAGGCCATCCGTGGGCAGCGCCTCCAATGCCGACAGGTGCAGCGTACCGCCTGAGCCGATCGTGACCCGGCCGGCCTCGCGCGCCTCATCCAAGGCCGCAAGATTCACCTTGAGGTGCTCCGTCAGGCGGTCGATAAACGCATTGGCCGTCGATGGCAAGGCCAGCGACGACAGATGTCGGTCTCGTTCGTTTTCCCATTGCGTCGATGGAATCAGCAGTTGATCCCGTTCCCGGAAAGATAGACTGTGATGAATCCACACGGAGCCACGTCGCATGCCTTTGCGCAGGCCAGTGATTGCCGAGGCCTCCAACGCATGCAGTGCACGTTTGCGATCGTCATTCTCGATAAGGTCATGCCAACTGGCGCTGGCTGGCACCTCACTGCCACGGGGTAGCTCACTCGCACCGCTATCGTGCAATTTGCTGATGAGTGCCAATTGGCGGAGGCTGGGTTCCGCTTCCCGGCCGGAAAAATCCAGGTCCCGCAGCGATATGAGTAGAGCTCGGATCCGCTGATTGTCCTCAGTCAGTGTCTCGCGCACACTGGCTGCATGGCTCATGGCGGGCTTGCTAGGTAAATCCCCCAGCAGCTTGCCGATCTCCGCGAGCCGCTCCTCGGCCGAGCGTTCGGCGTCGCCGACGAGCATCTTGATCGCTAGCAGGCGCTGGCGGTAATCCGCGGCAGAGCGGGCCTGCTTGGTCGTGGTCTTTTCGTAGGCCTGTCGAACCAGATCGGAGACCCGTCGCCCTGTCTGGTAAAGCAGGGAGTCCGTCAATTCCAGCAAGGTCACTCGAAGGAAGAAAACCAGTTCCAGCGTGCGCGTCGACGCCTTCAGTTCTCTGATCTTAACGGGGCGGCGCGCCTCGATGCGCTTGCCCCAGGCCCGCTGCTTTTCCATAGGCACCGCATCTAGTTGCCAGGTATGCGCACCGAGTTCCTTCAGAAATCGAATTTTCTCGAGCGTTTCAGCGATGGTTGTCGGGCTGTGGCGTGCCGGCGGGGTCTTCAGCCACTCAAGAACGGTCACACCCGAAGTACCGTGTCGGGTCGACAGAACCGCGTCCGCACGCGCAAGTTGAGATTCCGGGATGGCAGCCTCGATCATGGCTACCGCAGCTCGCTCGATTTCCGCCCAGATCGAGCGGCCGAGATCGCGCAGGGCTCGCTCGGCCGGGATCAGGATCCGCCGCTCGTATAGCCAGGAGCGCGCGTGCTGTAGCAGGTCCTCGGGTGTCAGAGATTCCTTCGCATCCTGGCGCATCCACGCCCCAAGCCCTGCCCAATGGTCTGGCCCAATCCGTGTCAGCCCGAGATAGTCGCAGGCCCAGACTTGGTGGTCATAGAGCGTCTTGTAGCGGTGATACATGGTCCGAAGCGACGCGATGGTTGGCGTCGGCAGGCCAAGGCGCTCACCGATGTAACGCAGCAACTGGCGCGGCAAGGTGCCGACATGGTCCAGCGTATGGCCGCTCGCCCGAAGAAAGACCAGCTGGATTGCCGCGCCGGCGCGCCGGTCTCGTCGAAACCGCTCATTCAGCTCCGCCATGTCGCGGTCGGTGAGCGCAAAGTATCGCTCCACGTCGAACTGCGACATCTTGGCGGGCAAGCGGTCGATTCCCACATAGCGAAATTCCATGCCTGGCATTTCCCTACCTCCTTGCGGCGGCGCGGTGCGCGGGCAGCTATGGTACCGCGGGATCTCTCAGAGTCTTCCGACGATCGCCGGAGTCGACCGGCAAGCCTTGCCAGTAAAGGCTTTCAGGGAAAGCGCCAGATTTAGCACGAAAAGTACGATTACCCCAATTCGAGCCGGTTCCCCAACTGCAAGCCGTTCACCACGTGGCCCAATGGAAGTGATCGGTGCGTCGGGCGGCGCAGGGTACCCAAGGCTGCAGAAGCCCGCAGTGTTTGGATTTAGGATCTCCAGGATAGCTCCGTGCGGTTCTCGCTTGGTGTAAGCAACATCAAACTCTTGCAGCAATTTCGACGAATCCCTTGGGGGGGCCGCAAACACGAGGCCGGAGTCTTCTGCAAGAGCGGATGTGTTGAGGCAAAAGGCAATGAGTAGTGCAACGGCTATCTTCATTTGCTCTCGCCTTCGTTAAGAGAAACCACTTCAATTTTCTTTGCGCGCGGCGGTGCGGGAGCGGGTTCGGCAACCATCGCATCCGACGGGTATAACCTCAGAAATGTTCGCGCGACCTCCGGTTCGCGGCACGCTAGCCAATCGTCCCACTCGTCACGCGGCAGCAAGACAACACCGCGCTTCTCATCCCCAGGTTTATGGAAGCGCCGCATCAGAGGGTGCGCGTCTGCGTTGAGCGTCGGCATAGTGAAGGAAATGGCGCCGTCGGGCCACGGACGCCACAAGCCGGCGATCGCAAACGGTTCGTCGTCAGGAAGGCCAATCTTCCACCGTACGGCTTTGCCCGTCTCCCAGCAGGGCTCGTAGAATGCGAGGGCCGGTATCAAGCATAGCTGGCCAGCCTTCCAGTGCTTTGCAAACGAGCTGAGCTTTCCAATCGTTTCGGATCGAGCATTGGCTGTCGGGTAGTAGCGCACGCCAGGCGGGATCTTTCCCTTAGGCACCATACTGAAAGATCCGAGTACGGCTTCACGATCGCCACTCTCGGTCGCTCGGATGATTGGGGCAGGGTAGTCCGGCCACGCTTCCGATCGCCATTCTCCGGCGGGCGGTTCGACGCCAAACACGTCGCGTAGCATTTGCTGTTGCACCGGCGCATAGTTCACGCACATCGTTGCCCTCCATTCATACGTCAGGTTTCCCCCGGCCGCGCACCACATCGGCTGGAATTGGCATTTCCATTTCTTCGCGCGTGATCGGCCGCATCAGCCAAGCTTGCCGGTATTCCTTCAGTTCGAAGGTGGCGCGCTCGAAACCCGTGACGATCAAATCGTCGGCGGTCATTCTGACAATCTTCGCGTCGTAAAGCACTCCAAGTTCCGCGACGTCCTGGTGCTGGCTGTAGAGCATGATGGCATGGGGTATGACGCGATGCGCTCCCTTATCCATGCGGTCCTCTATGACCACTTGGCCGCGCCATAGGCGCTGCCCGCCCCACCATCCGCGGTGTAGCCGGCGACCTTCCAGACAGAGTTTCATGACTTCAAACAACATACTGTATAAATATACAGTGCGCCGCAAGTGAGAAGCAATGCCGCGAACCTTGGATGCTCGCTCGGCCATGCTGTATCCCTCCTGTGTTGGGATGACAACGAAGTACATTTGCCGTCACACTACCGGTATCGTGATTGACCCCACGGTGACATCCCGGCCTGCGTACCCATCCGCGGGCTTTTTTTTGCCTACGTGGGTTACACGGCGGGAAACTTCGCGTGCTGTGATTCGCCTTGGGCTGCAACGAGGGAAGGGCACCTATGGCTCCCGCTTGAACGCCCCATGATCATGCACGCCAGGGCGCTTGATCTTGAGCCAATCGCTCGACAAGCCGCCGGCATAGCGGCTGCCCGCGCGCTTGGCCACAATGCCTTCCAGCTTGAGTGCCAGTACCTGCTGCCACAACCATTCCCCGTCGTCAGTCGAGGAAACGAACATCACGCCCCGCTCGATGTTCTCCAGCAATGCCGCGAGCTGGGCTTGTCGCTCTTCGATTGGCTCGTTGCGGATGTCATCACCGTGGTTCACTAGAAGGTCAAACGCGCAGTACACAACAGGAACTGCTCCCGCATACCAGCTGCGGTGCGATGCGCGGGCGTGAAGGCGCTCGAAATCCGCGCGCCCGATTTCATCGAGAACGACCACCTCGCCATCGAGCACACAATCGGCAGGCAAGGGCGCTAACGAGGCCACTAACTCCGGAAACCAAGCTGTGGCATTACCGCCGCCACGCAGCCGAAGTTGTGTCACTCCAGTGCTGGCCAGCAGCCGATAGCCATCGAACTTCAACGAATAGTGCCAGCTACCCGAGCGGGGCAACGTCGCGCTTCGACGGGCCAACATCGGTTCAATCGCAGGGAGAGCTGCATTGCGGCGAGATTGGGGCATGACAAGTTTCGATGGCGCAATGCCTCCAGTATTGCGCTGCGCGCGGCTGCATGCTCGGGGCAGCCTAGTCAATTGGGCAGATATCAGCACGTTGCAGGAGATCGCACTGGCACGGTCCTCGATGCAGCATATGTGACCGGGGCCGCTAACGTATCCTCCAACCGGAATCAGTTGCTGCTCCGCGCTGTAATCCGCCACTTTTTCTAGGGCCAGCCACTCACATCGCACTCCGCGCGAACGGGAACAGGGCCAACGCGCAGGTGCTGGCCGGAGCTGGCCCTGTGGCGCAGGGCCAGGTCAACGAGGATTGTGCAGCTCGCAATCCTTTAACTAAGGTCGCCCTCCTGCAACAAAGGACGCCGATACGTTTCCGGAATCCGCACTATGAACAAGAATGCCACCAAGAATGTGCCAACCGCATAGTAGGCAGGCGCCAGCCTGTTGTGCGTGAGCGCCAACAGATAGGTACTCAGGAATGGCGCGGTGCCACCGAACAGAGCGTAGGCCGCGTTCACGCTGATCGATGCACAGCTCAGTCGCACGCGCGTCGGAAAGAGCTCAAGCAGAGCAATCGGGAGCGGTCCCCAGAACAGGCCGCCAGCGATCGCAATCATGCCCTGTCCCAGAATAGCTGCGGCCAAGCTTCCTTGACCAGCAAGCATATAACCGGGAATCAGCGTAACGATGGACAGCACCAGCGCGCCAAGAAGTACTGGCTTTCGACCTAATCGGTCGGATAAATACCCCCCAAGATTCATGGCGAGGAAAGCCAACATCAAGGCAACGCAGTTGGAAATCAAAGCATCGTTGGCACTCAGCTTGGTGGTCGTCGTCAGGTAGGTGACGAAGTAACCGGCCAGGGTGTAGAAGCCCAGACTAGACAGCGCGGAAAGTACGAACGTGAACAAGACCTCCGAGCGATACCGCTTAAGGGTTGCCAGAATGGGCTCGGGATTTCCGCGCCTAGTCGCTTTCATAGCCTCGAACGCTGGTGATTCTCCTACCTTTGCGCGAATATAGATGCCCACCAGCGCGAACGGCGCTCCCAGCAAAAACGGGATGCGCCAGCCCCAGGAGGCATAGCGCTCTGGCCCGAGTCCACTAGTAACGGCCAAGACGACGAGAGCAGCGACGATGGGGCCTACGTTTGCAAAGGAATAGGTGAACGCAACTGCGATGCCGCGGCGCCTCGCTGGCGCGTGTTCAGCCACGAAAGAGTTCGATCCGGTCGCCTCGCCAGCCGCCGACAGACCTTGCAGCAGGCGGCATACCACTAGGAGAACCGGGGCAAAAACACCAATCTGTTCGTAGGTGGGTAGCAGGCCAATCCCGACAGTGGACACGCCCATGATCAGGATAATCGCCGCGAGAGTGGACTTACGTCCGTAGCGATCTCCCAACCGACCAAACACGTAACCACCGAACAGCCGCATGATAAATCCGACGGCGTAGACGGCAAACGTTGACAGCAATGCGGCGACCGGGTCCGAATGGGGAAAGAACAGTTTCGCCAACATGGTCGCCGAGTACGCATAGACGACGAAGTCATACCACTCGACAAATTGGCCCAGCGCTGCTGAAACGACAACCTTGCGCATCGCGTGCTCGTCCGTCCCCGATGGTTGCGCTTGAACACCAGTGATGGAATCAACGTACGCCATTGCGCACCTCGCATTGCTCAGCATTGGTGTCAATAAGCATGTATCGGCGTTGAGACACGCATGGCAGGATCGTTCTGACATACGCCTGCCGTTCCATCGAAAGCTGGGCGCTGGCGGAGCCGGCATTTTCATGCACGCCAGCGATCACAGCACCCATAGGATCCACAATCATCGACATCCCGACGGAGTGGGGCGCTGGCTGGCAGCACGCCACGACGTAACAGGTATTTTCGATGGCACGCGCCCGTGCGAGCGTCTCCCACTGCAATGCCTTCAGAGGACCAGCCACCCATCCAGAGGCCACGATCAAGACATCGGCCCCTTTCTCAACCAGCAGCCGGCTCATCTCAGGAAAGCGCAGGTCGTAGCAATTGAGCAGACCAAACTTGATGCCATTGCAATCGAAGACGACCAGTTCCTCGTAGTCCGGCTTGAGCGGAACGCGATCATGCTTCTCGCTTTCCATAAAGTTGAACGCGTCGTAGTGATGCAGCTTGTCGTAGTGAACAGGCGCGGAGCCGTCTGGGCGCAGCAAACTGAGGACGTTACGCGAACGGCCGGCCGTGGACGACGGCAGATAGAGCCCCGCGACAATGGCAACGCGATAGCGCTCAGCGTATGCCTGTAGCGCAGCCTCAAATTTCGCGCTGTGCTGCTGGGCTGCTGCGGCAATCCTCTCCGCAGGTTCAGTGAACTGAAACATCACCGCTTCTGGGAACACTACCAACGACGAGCCGGCGGCGCTAGCCGACTCGACCACTTGCTCAATTTCGGCAAGATTGTGGGCGACGTCCAATGTGCCCGCAACCTGGCCTACGGTTACCGTGGTGCTCAATGCGGGGATTCCTAGATTCATTTCTACTGTCTCCTTGGTCTTACGAAGCGGCTGGCTCGCACCTGCCGGCATAACACCGACGTGTGATGCTCGGCATTGCCACGTTGAAGGCCATTCTTCCCGAAATTTAATATATCCTCCAATATCAATTGTGTCCGTATTGATGCCTGTATGTTATTAATCCACAGTCTCCCTGACCAACAGCGACTGCGCGCATTCCTGGCCGTTGCCCGTTACTTGAATTTTCGAATCGCGGCCGAGCATCTGCACATCGCACAGCCCGCCGTGAGCCGCGCCGTGAAGACGTTGGAAGAGGAGCTTGGGTTCAAACTGCTTGAACGTACTACCCGCCGCGTGGAACTGACTCCTGCCGGCGACGTGTTCGCGCGGCAGATAGAGGGGGCATTTGGACAGATCCAGCAGGCGGTCCGGCTGGCGAAAATGACGTCCGCTGGTATGGCGGGGACGCTCATGCTGGGCTATTCGACGTTGACGGTCTACGGACTGATATCGCAAGCAGTCGTGCAATTTCGCGGCAAGGTTCCCGATGCAGACGTGAGTCTTTACCTGATGTCTTCTCACGAACAACTGGCCGCCATAAATGATGGCACCATCGACGTTGGCCTGTTGCTGTCGGCTGCGTTCGATGGCAGTTGTCAGCACGCCCAGCTTTACCGCGAACGGCTTGTCGTCCTTGTGGCAAAGTCTGATCCTATCGCGAGGCGATCATCCGTGTCGGTCAAAGATCTTCGAGACATCCCTTTCGTTCTCGGCTCCCATGCTCGCTGGGGACCTTTCCGTTCGGTGGTCGACAGTGTCTGCCTAACCGCAGGGTTTCTTCCCAAGGTCGTGGAACACGGTGACGATATGCCGGTTCTGCTGCGCCTAGTGTCCTTGCGCCGCGGCGTAACCCTATTTGCGGAATCAGTCAAAGGATCCCTGCCCCCAGACATCACGGCAGTTCCCATTCGAGACGAACATGCCGTGCTGGATGTCAGTGTCGCCTGGCGTAATGGCCCACCATCACCATTGCTCGAGACGTTCTTAGAGTCGGTGAAAGACACCGCAGCGCGAACCGCAGTCGCTCCTAAAAGAGTTGCTCGTGCAACTCGCCCTGGACGCGGTCGACACGAAGCATGAGTGTTCGTGTTTTCTCATGAACTCCACCTGGCCAGGACTACGTTGGTCATTCCGAATGCCTCTATTGCGAAACGCTCACGCTTTAAGCGTCTTGCGCCGTGGGCTGCTGCCGTCCCAGTGGGTGCAAGCCGCCCGCCGGAAACATCCGGAGCAACGATGGAGGTAACGAAGTGGCTGAGGCCTTTGAGTAAGCGTGTCACGAAAAATCGGTGACAGCGCGAGTTGTGCCTGCCCTAACGCGAGTGAACGCTGAGCAAGCCTCGAAAACATCGACGCGCAGGCCGACCCGATAGCTAAACCGGGGGAAGGGTGAAACGACTGGATAGGTCGAGGGACTCGAGATTGAGCAACCTATCAGCTCCAATTAGCGTTCAGAAGCTGCAAATGGTATTACACGCGAAAGCGAAGGCAGAAGCCGGTTACCGCCTCGAGGCGCTGTTATGAAAAGCAAAAAACTTGGAGAACTCCGTCGGCTACGTTCAGGCTGCTCGTTTTGCCGGCTTAAATCCTTTCAAAGTGACGTAAGAGGCATAAATATAGTTATGTTAAATTAAATTATAAAAATTAGTAAGGCTTTCAAGTTTGAAAGTACGCGCCTTTTAGCCGGCTAAACGAAGTCTTCCAGCGCGCCAGAGAACTCCCGCATCTCTGTGTTGACCCCTTGCGTCGTCGCCCGCTATACTGTATGTATATACAGTACAAATCACTCATCGCAAGTGTCTCGCGCAGACAGTCTCGTCCTTCAGTTGTCCCTTTTGGAGGGCGTTGAGAGGGCTTTGCCTGCCGTGAACGCCGAAGTTGCGGAGCCATCTATTTCGGTCGGCCCTTCCAAGAGGATTGATCCGCTTATCGATCCCAGTGCGATTCATCCGTCGCTGTGGAGAGCGAGCCAACTGGCGCGACCTGTGGGCCGAGTCATCGCAAGCGGCATCCAGGCATTGGACGCGGAATTGCCGGGTGGTGGATGGGCGGAGGGATCTGTCTCCGAACTAGTCGTCAAGCAACCAGGCATCGGCGAACTATCAGTGCTCCGCGGCGCTCTGGACGCCGCAGCACAACGCAATCGCCCGATATGGTTGGTAGGGTGTCCGTCGGTCAGTCAAGGCTTTTTAAAGAACTGCCCAACGAAACGCGATCGCCGGCGAGTAGCCCACCGCCGGGCGGCACCCCGGCCCTTTTACTCGGCGGGAGTCGCATCCCCTATTGTTTTGTGCTCTTGTCGCTGGGACCAGTGTTCCGGCTGATCCACAGCAACGACGCGCTTCCCAACAGTGCCAGCGCAACCACCGGAAGTAGCGCAAGCCCATAACTTCCCGTCGACGTTTTGATCAGACCGACCAGCGAGACCATTCCGCCACCCACGAGGTTCGACGCCGCATTGATACCCGCCAGCCCTGCCGCAGCGGAACCGGAATCGAGCCAACCTGACGAAAGCGTCCAGAACGGACCCTTGAAAGAGTACGCACCACACAACGCCAGGCTCAGACCCAGCAGCGTAGTGGCGAGCGCGGGCGCTACCAGCGTCGACAGCAGTCCTATAGCGATACAGGTCAGCGGGATGGCAGTATGCCAGCGGCGCTCGCTGGTCTTGTCCGAATGCCGCCCCCAGAGCACCATAATCACGCATGCGAGTCCGTACGGTACTGCGTTGATCAAGCCGGTTTCCATCGTGGACAATCCAAACGACTTCAACAGTTGTGGCTGCCACAGCGACAGTGTCGTGCCAGCGGCCGACGCGCCTGAGCAGACCAGCGCCATGACGAGGAAATGGCGGTTCGACAGTAGCTTCCAGATCGATGCTTTGC
The DNA here is from genome assembly GCF_001652915.1 of Cupriavidus sp. D384. Taxonomy (GTDB): domain Bacteria; phylum Pseudomonadota; class Gammaproteobacteria; order Burkholderiales; family Burkholderiaceae; genus Cupriavidus. The sequence continues at coordinate 30,904 of NZ_BBQI01000006.1, read as the reverse complement.
CAACGAGCTTCTTGCCTGCACGCTCACTGTCCAAACGCTGTTCCAGCCATGCTTTCTGGTCATCGTTCAGCCATCTCGCGACCTGCGGTCGATCCGTCAGCACAAACAGGCACGCGATGCCGAGAAGCACCGTAGGCAAGGCCTCCAGGAGGAACAGCCATTGCCAGCCATTCAGGCCCAAGAAACCATGTACATGCAGCAATGCTGCTGAAAGTGGCGAGCCCAAGAAGCTGGCCAGCGGAATCGACACCATGAACGTGGCCACGATGCGAGCCCGGTAGGCCGACGGAAACCAGTAGGTCAGATACAGAATGACGCCGGGGAAGAAGCCGGCTTCGGCGGCCCCGAGCAGGAAGCGGACCGTATAGAACGAGGTCTCGCCGGTCACGAAGGCCATGGCGCCCGACACCAAGCCCCATGAGATCATGATCCGCGCGATCCAACGCCGCGCCCCCACCTTCTGCAGCGCCAGGTTGCTAGGCACCTCGCACAGGAAGTAAGACACGAAGAAGATGCTGCCACCGAGCCCGTAGACGGCGGCATTGAATCCCAGGTCCTTGTTCATCTCCAGCGCTGCAAAGCCGAGATTGACTCGGTCCAGCAAATTGAAGAAGTAGCAGACCATCAGGAACGGAACGATGCGCCAGGCAACCTTCCTGATCGTGTCGGCTTCCAGATTGGGCTCTTGGCGTTCGGCAACTACGGTGTACAACGTCTTGCTCCGGTTGTTATGCAAACTGATACAGACGGGTCGGGGTATCGACCAGAATGTGCCGGCGCACGCGCTCGTCCGGCGCCCACTGCTTCAGCAGGTCGAACAGCACAGCGTCGTCGGGCTTGTGTTTCTCCGTCGGGTGTGGCCAATCACTGCCCCATATCACCTGATTGGGGGCGGCTTCTACGAACGCGCGTGCCACAGCCGACATGTCGGCATAGGCCGGCGCGCCGGTCACGGTGTCCATGTAGGCCCCGGACAGCTTCACGTACGCCCTGCCCTTGCGCATGAGGCCCGTCACCACGCCAAACGCAGGATGGCTGGTGCCGGCTGGCTGCGGGATGCGGGCCAGGTGGTCGAACACGACCGGCGTGGGCAGCGCTTCCAGCACTGCGCGATGCGAGACGATCTGGTCGGCGTTCATCAGAACCTGGATATGCCAGCCCAGCGGGCTCACGCGGCGCGCCAGCGCTTCCAGCATCTGCGGTGTCGTCGTGCCCCACGATTGTGGCGAGACGAAATTGACACGCAGTCCCACGACGCCGCCATCGCGCAGCCGTTGCAGCTCCGCGTCAGCCACGTCAGCGTCAACCACGGCAATACCTCTGGCGCCATCGCCGAGTTGATGCAGTGCGTCGAGGGTGCAACTGTTGTCAATGCCGTACGTGGAAGGTGTGACCACGACGGTGCGTGAGGTACCAATGCGTGTCTGGAACAGGCGGTAGGCGCTGACCGGCGCCACCGGCGGCGGATTCTTCCAATGCGGTGACGGCACGAATCGCGGGTCGTAGATGTGCATATGACAGTCACACGCACCCTCGGGGGCAGCCAGCACAGGCGGCTGATCCCCCTCGGAGAACGGTACTGTTTGCCTGGATGCTGCCTGCGCGAATGGTGCGACCCCGGCCATCGTCAGACACGCGGCAACAAACCGGCGACGCGACCAAACCTGCGGTTCAATGCGATCAGCCATGACTCACTCCAGCGTGATGTTGGCCGCCCTACCCACGCGGCTCCATTTGGCAATATCGGCCTTCTGGGCCTCCGCGAGCCGGTCAGGGGTTCCGCCAACCACCTTGATCCCCAGCTTGCCCAGTTGTGCCTTGACCTCCGGATCCTGCAAAGCCTTGTTGATCTCGGCGTTGAGCCGCTGGACGATCGCCGGTGGCGTGCCGGCCGGCGCGAAAATTCCCTGCCACTGCTCCGCCTCAAAGTTCGAGATGCCGGCTTCGGCCATCGTCGGCACGTTTGGCAGGGTCGGCACGCGGGCTGACGTGGCTACCGCCAAGGCGCGGAGCTTCCCTGCCTGCACGTGCGGAAGAATCGGCGCGGTGGGTGCGAACATGAAATCAACATGGCCAGCCATGACGTCCTGAATCGCCGGAACGTCGCCCTTGTATGGCACATGGGTCATCCGCACATTTTCCTGCTGCTGCAGCAGTTCCGCCGACATTTGCAAGATGGTGCCGTTACCGCCCGACGCATAGCTCACGACGCCAGGCTTGGCTTTGGCAGCGGCGACGAGGTCCTTGACGTTCTTATAGGGACTGTTGGGGCCGACGATGAGCACACTGGGGATGGTGCCCAGCAACGCCACCGGCGTGAACGACTTGACCGCGTCATATGGCAACTTCGGGTTCAACGCCGGATTGATGGCGTGCGAAGCCGTCGATGCGCCCAGCAGGGTGTATCCGTCGGGGGCCGACCGCGCGACAAAAGCGGAGCCGATGGCGCCTGTGGCTCCGGGGCGATTCTCAACCACGATGGTGGTATGCAGCGCTTCGCCGACCTTGCGCGCAACCAAGCGCGCCAAGATATCGGTCGTGCCACCTGCCGGGTACGGGACGACGTAGTTGATGACCTTGTTGGCGGGCCAGTCCGTTTGCGCCTGGGCCGAGCCAGCGGCGAGCGAGGCGACGACCAGGCACATCGAAGTGCCGAGCGTGCGCATGCGCTCGGTCAGTTGAAACGTTGCGAACATCATGTCTCCATTACTTTCTTAGGTACCACTCAGGCCGGGGTAATTTCCCCGAACCCGTAAAGCGACTCCGGATTGCGAACCAGTATCTGGTGCGCCGTCACGGGTGATCCGCACCAACCGAGGAAGGTCCGCAGCACTGCAGCGTCCTCAATCGGTCCATTACCCTTTGCTTGGGCCGAAGGATGCGGCCAGTCCGATCCCCACACCATCCGCTCCGGCGCGAGGCGCAGGAAGTGCGTTGCCAAAGGCTGCATGTCGCGGTAATGCGGTGCGCATTCGCGCGATTCGATGTAGGGGCCTGAGAGCTTCACCCAAGCCTTGCCAGCGGCCACCAGATCCGCGATGACGCGGAAGGCTGGCTCCGCCTGCGGCCTACCGAGCGGCAGATGGCCGTAATGGTCGAATACCACCGGCACCGGCAACCTGCCCAGCATGCCGGCCGCATCGGGCAGCCACTCGGGCGGGATATTGAGTTCGGCATGCCATCCGAACGCGGCAATCCGCGCGGCCAACGTTGGCAAGTCGTCGAGCGATACCGGCGCGGGCAGCGTGAGGTTGAACCGGATGCCACGGATACCAACCTGGTGCAGCCGCGCCAGTTCAGCGTCAGTGACATCACCCGCCACCACCGCCACGCCGCGTGCACACTCGCCCAGCGCCTTGATGGCATCGGTTGTGCTGGCGTTGTCCGTGCCGTAGGTCGAAGGGGTCACCACGATCACGCGTTGCGTGCCCAGCACGCGCTGGACCTCCCGGTAGTCGTCGACCGAGGCATCGGCCGGCCGCAGCTTCGCGCCCGGCGCCACCGGGTAGCGGCCGCTATACACGTGCATATGGCAATCGCACGCGCCCGCGAATTCGACGACAGGAGTCTGCACGGGGGTCATGCCACGCGTCCTCCGTGCACCGGGGCACCGCCCTGGGGCATCTCTGCGCTGAGGATCGCGCCAGTGGTAGATTCGGTCATCAATAGCGTCTTGCCGTCGGGACCACCAAAGCAGAGATTGGTCAGGGAAGCGCCAACCGGCGTACGGATGACTTCGACCGGCTCGGCACGATGATTGAGCACCCAGACATAGCCGAGCCCCGGGTTCGCCACCAGCAGGAAGCCGTCGGCGCGCATCGCCAGTCCGTCAGGGCCGCTCGCCCCATATGACGAGAAGAACTGCCCGACCTTGCTGACCGACCCATCGGCCTGTAACGGCACGCGCCACACGCAGTTCCCGCGCGTCATCGCGACGTACAGCACTTTCTGGTCCGGTGACAGCACCAGGCCATTCGGGCTCGGCGCGTTGCTAAGCAGGGCATCGAGCTTGCCCTCCGGCGACAGGCGGTACACGCGCCCCGTGGGGTCGTGCATGCCGGTCTGGCCCTGATCCGTGAAGTACAGGTTGCCGGCTGCATCGAAGGTCAGGTCGTTCACGCCACGGAAGCGCTCGGAATTGCGGCGCTCCAGGAACGGCGTGACGGTGCCCGACTTCGGGTCCAGTCGTATCAGGCCATTGCGGTAGTCGGTGATCAGAAAATCGCCGCCGGCCAGTCGCTTCATGCCGTTCGGCTCGCCGTCGTACTCGGCAACCAGCTCCCAGGCGCCCTGCATCGACACGCGAAACACGCGGCCGTAGGGAATATCGGTCACCCAGAGATGGCCGTCCGACCAGACCGGCCCTTCCAGGAAGGAATCGGTCAGCGCCCCGCCGCGATTGGCCTGCGACCAGGCGTTGTTGCGGTCCTGCCGGCGAAACGAATCGGGCAGCCGCGTCAGTACGGTGGCATCGCGGACGGTGGGTGGCTGAAGCAGAAACATCGTGGCTCCCCGGTTATTGCTTTTCGATATTGGCCTTCTGCGCGACGGTGGCCCATTGCGCAGTTTCCTTCTGGATCAGTTGCGCAAAGGCGCTGCTGTCCAGATTCCCAGGCTGCGAACCCATCTGCGCGAGGAATTGCTTCATGTCGGGGGACTGGAGCGCACGCTGGACCTCTGCCTGCAGACGGGCGATGACCTCCTTCGGCGTGCCCTTCGGTGCTGCCAGGCCGGACCAGTTGAACAGGCTGAAGCTCGGCACGCCCCCTTCCGCAAAGGTCGGCACATTCGGGAAGACATCGACGCGCTGCTTGCCGCTGATACCCAGCAGACGCATCTGGTTGCCCTTGACCGGCGCCAGCGCGGTTGGCGTAGAGACCACGAGCAGATCGACACTGCCACCGAGCAGCCCGACCATCGCCTCACCGGCGCCCTTGTACGGCACGTGCATCAGCTTGATGCCGGCGGCCTGCTGGAACGCCTCGGCGGCGAAGTGAGGCGAGCTGCCCGGGCCGCCGGTGCCAAACGTCACCTCGCCGGGATGCGCTTTCGCATAGGCGATCAGTGCGGCGAGATCCTTGAAGCGTGAATCGGCTTTCACGCCCAGCACCACTGGCGAGAATGCGAACGGTGCAATGGGCACCAGCGCGGTCTGATGATCCCAATTCAGCTTCTTGAACACGTAGGGCAGCGTTGTGTACGAGTTGTCGTTGGCCAGCAGCGTGTAGCCATCCGCAGGGGCATTGACGACCTGCGTGGTGCCGATGGTGCCCGACGCGCCGGGCTTGTTCTCGACCACGAAGCTCTGGCCCATCTGCACGGTCAGTTTCTGCGCGATCTTGCGCGTGACCACGTCGACAGCGCCACCCGGCGGGTTGGGCACGACGATCCGGACTGGCTTGTCCGGGTAGGCGGCCAGCGCCGAAGTGGCCACGCCAGCCAGCCCGGCCAGCACTGAGGCGACGGCCAGCGGCGCCGCCAGGCGAGAGAATGCGCGATGCAACATCGTTGTCTCCTAGCACCTGTGGCGGGTCGGGGCTGTTTGCCCGACCCATCGTGGTGCCTGTATCTATTGTGGAAAGCGCTGAGGCTCCCCTGCTTCACTTACGCCGACGTGGCGGCTTCCTGCAGCACAGCCAGTACGTTCTTTGCCGCACCCACGCCCATGTTCACGTAGGCCGCGTCGCTGACCCCGCCGATATGCGGCGACAGGATCAGGTTTGGGATCTGCTGGAACGGGTGCGGCGCGACCATCGGCTCGACGGCGAAGCTGTCCAAGCCGGCTGCGTAGAGCTTGCCGCTGGCCAGTACCTCGGCCAGCGCCGGCTCGTCGATCAGGCCGCCGCGCGCCGTGTTGACCAGAATCGAGCCATCCTTGAACTGCGCCAGCGTCTCGCGGTTCAGCATGCCGCGGTTCTCTTCCGTCAGCGGGCAATGCAGCGACACCACATCGGACTCACGGTAGATCTGCGACAGGCTGTCCACCAGCGTCACGCCCGCCGGGGCGGACTTGGCGTACGGGTCGAATGCGATCACGTTCATGCCCAGCGCCACACCGGTCGTCGCGGCACGGCGGCCGATCTCGCCCAGGCCCACCAGGCCCAGCGTGCGGCCGCTCAGCTCGATGGTCTTGTGCGTGGACTTGTCCCAGTGGCCGGCGCGCATGCGGTCGTTCAGATGCGGCACCGACTTGGCGCAGGCCAGGATCAGCGCCCACGCATGCTCGGCCACGGCGGCAGCGTTCGCACCCACGGCGGCCTTCACCGCGATGCCGCGCTCGGCGGCGGCCTTCTGGTCGATCACGTCGATGCCGCTGCCGTGCTTCGAAATCACCTTCAGCGACGGCGCGGCGTCCATGATGCTGGCGTTGATCTTGCCGTAGCGCACGATGATAGCTACCGGGTCCTTCTCCTTGGCCAGCGCCAGCACGGTCTCTTCGCTGCATTGCTTGCCAGCGAAGGTCACGTCGAAGTCCTTCAGCAGTTCAAGCGCCTGCGGCGCCAGGTCGTTGCCAGTAACCAGCAGAACGGGTTTCTTGATGCCGCTCACAGCGTTTCACCTTCAGCCAGCACGCCGGCGGCACGCAGTTCCTTGTCCAGCCAGCCCGGACGTAGGTCGCCGGCCTTGATGGCGGCGATGCGCTTGGCTTCGGCATCCACCTTCTTCTGCGCCAGTTCCAGGATCGCCGGCACGTCTTCACGCGGGATGACGACCACGCCGTCGGCATCGCCCACGATCAGGTCGCCCGGGTTGACGGCGACGCCGGCCACCGATGCCGGCCAGTTCACGAGGCCGCCGATGGCCTTGGTGGGGCCGCACGGGTTGGTGCCGGCCGAAAAAATCGGGAACGGGCCGTTGGCGAGCTCATGCGAATCGCGCACGGCGGCATCGATCACGAAGCCGGCAAGGCCGGAAGCCTGGGCTTGCGTGGTCATGATCTCGCCGCACAGGGCGGCGGTCTGGTCGCCCTTGCCGTCGACCACGATCACGTCGCCAGGCTTGCCGATGGCCAGGGCCACGTGGAACATGAGATTGTCGCCGGGACGGACTTCGACGGTCAGCGCCGGGCCGCATACCTTCATCGTCGACGACAGGCCCTGCACCCGTGCGTTCAGAGTGCCGCGACGGCCGACCACATCGGCCAGGATGGCGGCCTGGAACTTCGAGGCCCGCTCGACCAGTTCAGGGGAAACGCGCTCAAAATCGCGACGGATCGCGGGGGATGCTTTGGCTTGGGTGCTCATTTACAACTCCAGATGTGACGGACGAACAAAGTGGATCTGATTACTGCGGCGACTTCGTGGAAGCGACCTTCCAGAGGCCTTCAAACTTGCCGCGCTGCGTGACCATGTGCTGGCTCCACGCCGCGCCGGACAGATAGGAAACGCCCCGCGCCTCGTTTACGGCGCGCGTCAGGAACTCGGGGTCCTTGGCAGTGGCTTCTATGGCCGCCTGCAGGCGCCTGGCAATCTCCGGCGGCAGCCCGCGTGGCGCGGCGAACCCGCGCTCGGAGGACACTGTGATGTCAAGCTTCTGCTCGCGCGCCGTCGGCACGTCTGCCACCACGCCGGGGCGGCGTTCGCTGCCCAGTTGCGCTAGTACCTTCACGTCCTTCGACGCGCGGTCGGCTTCGGTGTACTCGGTGGTGCTCATCGCCATCACGTCGATGTGATGGCCAAGCAGGCTGGTCTTGGTCTGCGACGTCCCGGCGAACGGGATGTGGTTGACCTTGGCGCCGGTGGCCTGCTGCAGCGCCAGCGCCGCCATATGGCCGTTCGTGCCGATGCCGTTGCTGCCCATTGCCAGCCCTTCGGGATTGGCCTTCAATTGCTTGACGAGGTCGGCCATCGAGGTCAGCTTGCTGTCGCCAGCCACCACGAACATGGTCGGGTCGTCGATGACGCGCGCCAACGGAACAATCGCTGCCGGGTCGTACTTCGGCTTGCGCTGGATCGGAATCGTCAGAAACGACGGCGTCGAGATGATGCCGATCGTGTAGCCGTCCGGCGCAGCGCGCGACAACGACAGGTAAGAGATTTCGCCAGAGGCGCCGGGCTTGTTGACCACGACGATGCGTGCCTTCCCACCCAGATGCTTCTGCAGAAACGGCGCCATGGCGCGCGCAAGCAAGTCGGTACCGCCACCGGCGGCAAATCCGACATATAGCTCGATGGGCCGGTCCTCAGGCCACGCAGCGTGGGCTGACGCCGCGGTCATCGCCATGGCTGCGAAGAGAAGAACTCGGGATCGAATCGCTTGCATGTGTTGTCTCCTTTCTTGTGCGTTGTACTGTGTACAACGTCGTTTCACAAATTTGAGAGAACTATAGTCGCTCCACGTCATCGTTCCACTAGGCGTTTACCCGTGTACCATACAAAATATCGTTGTACACAGTACAATGATCGAAACTACGTCGGAAATGAAAAATGAGTAATCACGGGGTAGCCGCCGTTGAAAAGGCCCTCAGCCTGCTGGATTGCTTCCGGCTGGGCTCGGAAGTTCTGTCGCTTGCGCACCTGTCGACGGCGTCGGGGATGCATAAGACGACCGTCTTTCGCCTGCTGAACTCGCTGGAGAGGATGAGCTATGTGGTGCGCACGGCCGATGGCCGTTACGCGCTGGGCCCCCGCCTGCTCTATCTGGGCAAGCTGTACGAGCAATCGTTTCAGCTCGGCTCCGTCATCGAGCCTGTGTTGCAGGAGCTCGCCCTGGCCACGCGGGAAAGCGCGTCGTACTACGTGCTTCACGGCGACGAGCAACGCATGTGTCTCTACCGCGCCGAACCCAGTGAAGGCCTTCGAGAAACCCGTCTGCCCGGGACAATCTTGCCGCTCGACGACACGGCGATTGGTTCAGTCATCAAGTACTGGGCCAAGGGGGAAGCCGCAGCAAATCGCGAGGAACCGCTGCCGTGGTTCACTTCGGGCGTCCGTGACCTCTATACGGCAGCGTTTGCCACACCGCTCTTCGGCTCAGGCGACAAGTTCCAGGCTGCGCTCACACTCTCCGGGCCCGCTTCGCGGCTGCAAGCAGCGGAGCGCTCGGAAATTGCGCGCGTTCAGCTCGTCGCCGCCTCCAAGCTCTCGCGGTTGCTTGGCGCCAGTTCGGCATGGTGCGAAAAGGTCTACAACACCGCAGCTCTCGTGCACGACTGACGAAATGCCGTTGCGCTTTGCCGCACCGGATCACCCCCCCTTCTGTTGTCAGTGCGGCGCCTCGACTGTCGTGCCATGCATGTACCACGCGCCTTCTGATTTGTAGTCCGCGACGGCATCGTGGAGGTTGCACTGGTTGTCCTAGATCAGCAAATCGTGCAGCGCTTACCGATGCCAGTAAACATTCTCGGGCTTAGTCGAGTGAGCACAGACGCTGGAGAATGGCTCCGCTTTCATCGTGCGGCAGTCCAACGATGTGCGAGGTAAAGCCTGAGTTCACTAATGAAACTCGGGGGCCGCCGTAAAAACGGCTACAGCATTTTGAGGCGACCCGTGCCGGCCACTCTCTAAGGGAAATTTTCGTCTCCGGCTTGGCCATGAGACGCCAGTTCATTGCAAGCTGGTGAAAGCGCACCCACTTGCCACTTGGGGTTTCCCTCTTAATCGGATTACTGAAGGAAGCCCGTACAGGCGCAGCCGCCGCTGGGTTAGAACATTCAAGGATCCAGAAAAACGAACGCGCGTCTCCAGCGTTTCATCTGATGAAACGCTCAAATGCATGGTTGCTCCCCGCCATAGAATGGCCCGCGCCAACAGACGCCGGCAATGATCGGCACAGGAGACAACCCATGCGTAATCCCTCACTCGTTCGCACCGCCTTCGCCTGCATCGCTGCTGTATGCGGCTCGCACGTGCTGGCTCAATCTGGAAGCTATCCAAACAAGCCCGTCAAGATGGTTGTGCCGTTCGCGGCAGGTGGCCCCGCTGACGTCGTCGCACGTGAAGTTGGCGTGGCGCTAGGTAAAGAGCTCGGCCAGTCATTCGTGATCGACAACCTCGGCGGCGGTGCCGGCTTGCCTGCCATGAACTCGGTCAGCCGGGCAAATTCCGATGGCTATACGCTTCTCTTCGCGGCGTCCGGCAATATCGTCATCCAGCCTCTGCTGACAAAGAGCGTCGCGGATGCAGCCAAGCATTTGATGCCGGTGGGCATGGTTTCGACGAGTCCGCATGTCTTGGTGGTCAGCGCGAAGCTCCCTGTCCAGTCAACTCAGCAACTGATTGCCTATGCCAAGGCAAATCCAGGCAAGGTCAATTTTGGGTCCGCGGGTGTAGGAGGGCTTGCCCACCTCGGCATGGAGCAATTCAAGGCGACCGCAAAGATCGATATCAATCATGTGCCATACAAGGGCACATCGTTGGTCGTGAACGACCTTGTTTCAGGCGAAGTCCAGGGACTGTTCAGCAGTTTCCCCTCACTGAAAGGCATGATCGACAAGGGTGCCATTCGCGCCATTGGGCTCACTGCGCCATCGACATCGCCGAGCCTCAAGAGTATTCCTGTGATATCGGCCTCAGGATTGCCTGGATTCCAGTACACCACGTGGTACGGCATCTATGCGACGGCGGGCACCCCGAGCGACGTCATTACCCGCCTGAACGCAGCGCTGGTGAAAATCGGCAACGACAAGACTCTGCGTGAACGACTCGATACGCAAGGCGTCGACCTTCACGTCACTTCAGCCGACGACCTTGAAAAGCAGGCTCGTCAGGAAACCGCACAGTGGGACAAGGTCATCCGCAGCGCCAAGATTTCGCTGAACTAACCCGCCATTTATCGGGAGCACAGACCACCATGATCATCGATTGCCACGGGCATTACACGACCGCCCCCAAAGCGCTCGACGACTATCGCTCGCGACAGACCGCAAAGCTGCTTGAGCCGGCCGCGCCACCCCTCGCTCCCGATTTTCACATCAGCGACGACGACATTCGCGATAGCCTGGAGCGCAATCAGCTTCGTCTGCAACGCGAACGCGGGGTCGATATGACCATCTTGTCCCCCAAGGCGAGCGCCATGGCACACCATGTGGGCAATCCCACCACAAGCCTTCACTGGTCACAAGCTTGCAACGATTTGATTCACCGCGTGACGACTCTGTATCCGGCGCAATTCACTGCCGTCTGCCAGTTGCCGCAGTCACCAGGACATGGTCTCGATTCATGTATTGCTGAGCTCGATCGCTGCGTGAATACCCTAGGATTCATCGGCTGCAACCTTAACCCGGATCCCTCAGATGGGCACTGGAACGGGCCGCCACTTGGGGTCTCTTTGATTTCCCTGCACTTTACCGGGGTAGCCGCCCCTAGCATCCATGCGGGTTTCCGGGCGGCGCTCGCCTGATACCCCAGTCAAATCAGTCACTTGCTGACTGGTCCTTTGCTCCCCGTCCTGAATCGTTGATCGGCCCCTGGGCCCTGATAGCGCACCGGCGCGCCCGTGCGATCCCCTGTTTCGGCAAGATAATTATAGTTATCCATCTTTAGTCATTCCTTACCATGATTAAATTCCTTTCCTAACGTTAGGAGCGTGCGTAAGATAGGATCACATTTACCCTCAGTCCACCGCCATGCCCCGCCTCGCCGCCACGCCCGACCAGATCCGCGCCACCGTGCTGGCCATGCTGACCGAAGCCGGCGACGCGGCGCCGCCCACCGCCGCACGCTTTCGCCGCGTGGTGTCGGTGCGCAAGCTGCGCGACCGCCTCGGCGGCGGCGACCCGGCGACGCTTTCGCGCACGCTGAATGCCATCGAGGCCGAAGTCGTGCGCGTGGGCCTGGCCGACCTGGCCCTGCCCGAGCTTCCCGTCGAGATCGCCGAAGCGATGCGCGCGCTCTGGCAGGCCGCCGTTGCGGTGCAGTTGGAGGATGTGGTGCGCCTGCGGCGCGAAGCGCAACAGACCGCGGAGGCCGCGCAGTCTGCCCGCGCCGAGACCGAGTTGCGGGTCGAACTGCTCCGCGAGGAGCTGAGTGAGGTCCGCGGGCAGCTTGCCGCGCGCGACACCGCGCTGGCCGAAGCCAGCGCTGCCCTGGCGGCCGCCAGTGCGCGGGCCGACGAGCAGGCGGCACGTCGTGGCGAACTCGAAACGGCATTGGCGACCGCGCAGGATCGTGCCGACGCGAACAAGCGCGCCCACGCCGAGGCGATCGCTACCGTCCAGACGCGCTACGAGGCGCTGTCGAAGCAGCTCCTGCAGGAAACCGCCCATCAGCGCGACGCGGTGCGCGCCGAGCGCGCGCAACTGGCCTCCCAGCTCAAATTCGCCGAGCGGCGCGTCGCGGCGCTCGAGGAGGAGCGCGGACGGCAGGACGCCGAACTGGTCAGCGAGCGCGCTGCGCGCCAGACTGCCGTTGGCGAGGCCAGCGCGCTCAAGGCTGTTACCGCCAGCCAGCGCGCCCAGCTTGATGAGCTGCTGCGCGCGACCCTGGCTGCCGCACCGCCCCCGGCCAAGGTGGCGCGCGCACCCCGGTCGACCGGCAAGCCAGCCGGTAAGCCCGACGGCAAGCGCCGCGACAAGTCATGAATCCGGCCGACTGGATCGATACGGGCGCAGTCCCGCCGCGCCCGTTGCCGGCGACGGTCGATACGGCGCTCGCTTACCTCGCCGAGGCGCTCGGGCATCCGGTCTACGCGCACTGGACCCTGACGCGCATCAAGCGTCGCTACGGATCACTCTCGGACGCCAAGGCTGCGCAGCCGACGGTGCTTAAACTGCTGCTGGCCCACGACGGGGCGGTCGAGTACTGGGAGCGCGGACGCCTGCGCACCGCGCCGGCGGAACAGGCGCCGAGCGCGGAGGCGGTCCTCGCCCGGCTGCTCCACACGCACCGCCGTCGCTTCCGCTCCTCCCCTGCTTTGCCGGGAAGCCCTGCGGGGATGCCGGCCGATCCGGAGCCCGCCGGGTGGGTCGTCGCGCCATGGCTGGCAGCCTCCGGCCATGCCGACTATGCGTGGCTCGCGCGCATCGGCCGCTTCGCCCAGCCACAGACCGCCGCCAACACGCTGGGTGCCGTCGACGACGCGCAGGCACTGGCGCTTTTTATGCGCGACCGGACCGGCCGATCGTCCCACACGCGACGCGCCTACGGCGCAGAACTGCTTCGCCTGATACGCTGGTGCGGCACGCGCGGCCTGGGACCATTGTCGGACCTGACGCGACAGCAGCTGCTTGCCTACCGGCACGCGTTGCAGCACGGCGAGTCCCGTACAGAAAACGCCTCGCCGCCGCTATCCGAAGCGACCCGCACGCGGGCCCTCGCGGTGGTGGCGAGTCTTTACGGCTACTGGTACGCCACCGGCTACCTGCATGCCAACCCGGCCGCCGGTCTGTCCGCAGGCAGTCGCGCGCGTTCCGGTTTTGTGCCGACGCGGCTGATTCCGCCAGCGCTGCTGGACGCGTGCGATGCCTGGCTTGACGCGAACCGTGCCGACGATGCGTTGCCGGCGCTTCGCCAGCGGGCGATCTGGGCGCTGTATCGCTATGCCGGCGTGCGCCTGGCGGAACTGGCCTGGTCGGCCGAAACTGCACTGCCCCGGCTGGAGGCCGAGGCGCCCGGGCGGTGGACGCTCTATGTCTGCGGCAAGGGGCGCAAGGTACGCGCCATCCCGCTGCCGACCCCGTGCATGGTCGTACTGCGGGCCTATCGGCATGCCCGCGGCCTGCCACCCGAGCCGCCGGCGCACGAGACGTTGCCCGTGATCCACGGCAACAAGGCGGAAGCGCTGCAGCAGGCAGGCCTCTATCGGGAGGTCAAGGCGATTTTTGCCGCCGTGGCGGATGACCTGGAGGCGCGCGAGCCGGCGCAGGCGTTGCTGCTGCGCGCCGCATCGCCGCACTGGCTGCGCCATGCCTATGCGCGCACGCTGGTGGTCGACCATCAGGTGCCGCTGCCCGCCGCCCAGGCGCTGCTCGGCCACGCTTCCGTGCAGACCACGGCGGCCTATGCCAGGACGGACCTGACGCAGTTGCGGGCCTTCGTCGACGCCACATTTGCCGACGATCTTCGTTAGCAATCTCTCAGGCCGGCTGGCGCCGCAGGCGAACCTGCGCCTTGTCGAGCCCAAGCCAGATGGCTCAGATCGACCCAAGGGAGCCGTTCAGTTGGGTTGAATCGAATGACTGCAGCGGGCCACAATCCGGCCAATGATGGATCGATGCGAAGTAAACCTCACTCTGGCTTAACCACGCGGGTTTCCAGGCAGTCACACCTCGTCTTTTAGAAATTCCCATGCAATGGCATCCGCCGCGTCCTTCCGCGCCCCCACCGGCGGCGGCCGCGGCAAGGGGCGGGAAAGCCCCCGCACCACGCCATACACATCGAGGGCGCAGAACCCGTTGTGCAAAATCTCGGCCAGCACGATGGGCGGATGGATGCCGGGCATCGGCGTGTCCGCGGTGAGCTGCGTGGTGACCTCGGTCTGGGGCGCGCCGAGCCAGAGACGGACGTGGAGGGGACAGTCGATGAGGGAACGGCCAGCCGGCAGGAGCAGAGCCCGATTGCCGTGGCGCAACAGGACGATGTTCATGGTGACAGCAGAAATGGAGTGGGCGTGGGGATCCCGTGCCGCCCGGTTGGGAAAAGGCCCGCCGGTGACTGGAAACGGCGGGCGCCCAAACGGCCGAGGCGCTGCTTGCGAAACGCCTCAGAAATGATCTTAGTACAGCCGCTCCCACTTTTGGATGGGTGCAAAACGCAGGTGCGCTTTCCTGATCTGTCGCTCTCGAAGGAGCGCGCGTCTGCCGTGAGCTATTGACCTGACGCCTTGCGGCATCAGGTGGTTTTTGGGGGACGTACCCCGCCTCGAGGCGGTAACCCCTGCCTCGCCAGAATCAGACAAACACTGACAGGAAGGCATACCGGCGCGCGTAGCATGAATCTCACTACTCGGGTGTCTTGATGCGTGCCGTGCCGGCACGCTCACCCCTGGTGGCATACCGGGGCAAAACTTGAACGATCCAACGGGGCGCACCAGCCGACCCTATCGCGGACTCGTGCTGCAACTCTTCGTTTTCCAGGTCATCTCGCCGGCCGGCAGCTGGGAGTGGGACTACGAGGTGACGGTCGAGAATGACAGCCGGGTGCGGTTGTGCGGGCCTTATTTTTCCTTGTCGGGCTACGGTACCCAGCGCGCGGCCGAGGACGCGTCCGTGCGCCGTGCGCGGATCGCGGCGGACGGCTGGCTCGGGGACATCTGACGTGCCACACGTAGTCCGAAGCCTCTGCCGCCGACGGTCGCTGACCGACCCTTAGCAGCCGCTACGACTCGCCTTAGCCAACGGCCGGAAATTGGTTGCATGAGCCATCGAATGGCTCTGGTGATGGGAATTTTCGGTAAGCCGCCAGACCAGCAGCTACGGGTCCGACACAAACACCGCCTCGGGAGTGGCAAGTGGCATGCTTGGACAATATTGACCTCTGCACCGATCAGGCGTTATGAAATTGCGCCGGTCACGGTGTCTGCGGCGGAAGATGCAGCATGGCCCCGACCGCTTCTGCCTGCGAACGCGAGCCGGTTTTCTCGAAGATTGCGCGCAACTGGGTCCGAACGGTGGCGACGGATACGCCGGCGGCGATGGCGTACTCGTCGGGGGTCTTGCCGCCGATTAGCGCTTCGCCGACAGCCGCCTCTGCCGCGGTCAGCCCGAACGCTTGCTGCAGTTGCCTGGCACGAACCATCGGTACCGAACCCCTGCGCCTGACCGTCACCAGGATTTCCGCATGACCGAATGTCATACGCGTAGCTGCGCCCGACAGGCGACTGATGCCCAGGAAGATTTCGGGCGGAAGACCCGGTGCTGCACGCAGCGCTACGCTTTCCCCCTGGCGCGATCTGAGCGTATCCGCCATCGCAGCCTGCAGTCTCGTGTTCTCGGCTGCCACGGTAGCCGACAGTTTCCCGTGATTGAGCCTTAGGCAGGTCGTGGCGCGCAACACCGCTTCCGCCGACTTGTTGGCGAAGACAAGTTTCAAGTCGCCATCGAGGGCGAACACAGCGACGCCCAACTGCGCCATCAGTTCTGATCCGATGGCTGCATCCCGATTCAGCACGCACGCGTCCTGCCAGAGGTTGATGGCACGCTGCAGGTGAATGGCCATGCCGCTGATGCCGTGGCGTTCCTGGTCTGAATAGGCCGGTCGATCGTTCATTCGTAACAATCCGAGAAGGATGTCATCGGAACCGGGCCGCGCCAGGCGCGCACCGGCCAGGTAGCGGAAGCCCGTCGGGATATGGAAGTCCTGGTAAAACTCGCTGCGCGCGACGTCGGTCTCGCTCAGGTAGTCTTGGCAAAATTGGAACTCGCCGATTGCGGCTTTGGCTACCACTTCACGCCGCGGGTCCAGGGCGCCGTAATACTGGTCATAGAGCGCCACGACTGAATCCCAGTGTCTGTCCGACGTGTAGGCAGACAAATGGGGGGCATTGCGTTCCGGATCCCAACTGAACATATGGAATCCGCTGGCCCCCAGCGCTTCGACTGTTGTTTGAAACACGTCGAGAAACCCGTCGTGCTGTACCGCGGCCTCATAGAGGTCGCCGATAAGATGGTCCCGTAGCAAGCCTTCCTCCCCAAAGGATCTGTTTTCCTTCTGATCGGCGCATGCGCCGACAAGCCTCTAGCGGGCTGTGTCCAGCTTCCCACAACGTCGAGCTAAATCGTGCCCCGCGAACTGGGGGATTGACGGCTCTTCATTCAAATGAATGATGCGGACCGATGTTTCATTTCAGAAAATCGTGGCGCGAAGACGGCCCATGCACGTCTCTCGCTTTCTGAAAAACGACAGGGGGAATCCGGTTTATGAAAACAAGAATTATTCTCGCGGCCATCGCTGCAGCGGCACTGAGCGCCTGTGGTGGCGGTTCCGATTCGGGAGCGCCGTCGGCTACACCCGCGGCATCGACCACGAAGCTATCCGGTACGGCCGCCGTGGGCGCGGCACTGGCAAATGCCACCGTACAGGCCAAATGCGCATCCGGTAGTGGTACGGCTACCACGGCCGCCGACGGCACGTTCGTCATCAACATCGCGGACGCCAAGCGCCCATGTGTGCTGAGCGTCACTACGGTAGACGGCGTAACGTTGCATTCGGTGGTGGAGGCGGGCACGAGCACGAGTGCTGTTGCCAACATCACGCCGCTGACCGAACTGGTCACGGCATCGCTGGCCGGCGGCAACACCAAGGACTTCTTCGAAAGCTTCGATGCCACCGCGCAATCGAAGCTGAATGCCGACGGTCTCAATGGCGCGATTCAAGCGGTCAAGCTGATCCTGACCGGCACGGTCGATCTGACCGGCGTGGACCCGCTCAAGGACACGCTCGTCGCCGCACATGGCAGCACGCCGGGCAACGCGCTCGACCAGCGACTCGATACCCTGGGCGACGCACTCGCTTCGTCCAAGACGTCGATCGCTGACCTGTCCGATGCGGTGGCCACCAACAAGGGTTCGACGGACGGCATCAAGACACTGCTGAATCCGGCCTCGGCCACCTGCGCGTCGTACCGCAGCGGCAAGTACCAGAAGGTGGACCTGACCGCCAACACGATCCAGCGCTTCACCGTGGATGCCGTGGCACTCAATCGCACCAATGACGCCACAAGCGCATCGGAGCACTTCGACGCGAATGCCACTGAAGCCTGCCGCTTCGGCAACAACGATGCCCGACTGCTGGTATCGAAGTCCGGCATCGGACTGGAGCGTCGCGCCGGCGCAGCGAGCCTGCTGATTCCGGAGCAGACCATTCCGATGTCCGAACTGGCGGGCGACTGGGTGGCGATGAGCTTTGAACGTGAGACCAACCCGGGCAACTACGGCTCGGGCCTGATCCAGTTCACGGTGGATGCCGCGGGCAAGTTCACCAAGGCTGCCGATTGCGGCTTGAGTGGCTGCGGCCAGCCCTGGCCGGCCAGCGACCTGCCGGCGTTCTCGGCCAACGCCAGCGGTGGCTTTGATCTTACCGACACCACCGGCACCGCTCGCGCATTCGGCTTCAAGGGCGTGGATGGGCAACTGGCCATCGTGATCGTGCATGCGGACGGATTCATGGTCGCGCGCCATCCGGTGGCACGCGCACTGCCAGCAGTGGGCTTCACCAACGCCTACTGGGACGCAGCGCTGAACCCCACCGGTGGTACCGACATCACGACGTTCTCGAACACCGTGATTGCCGTCGCCCCGGCTACCAGCACCTACACGCGCCAGCGCAGCGATGGCCGTATCGACACGTGGCAAGACAACCGGCCCTCCGTTGGCCTACGTTACCGACCGGAAGTGTTGCCGGTCAACGGCCTGCCCGGTGCGGCCGAGTCCATTGGCATGAGCCTGTCGAACACCGGCCTGACCGTTTCCATCAACGTGAACCCGACCAACCCGTTCTACTCCATCTCGATCGACCGACCGTAAGCCGAACTGGCTGACCTAGGGATCTGCACAAGGACCCGCGCGGCTTCGGCCGTGCGGGACTTTCTAACTGCTAAGCGACTGGTTTGACGGAGTTGTCGCTATCGCTCGCGCACGGATATTTCTCACAGCTTTGACCGGTTCGGCGTTAAATGACCTCGGCGGGAACTGGCTCGTGATCCGTGGCTTCGAGCACCCGCATCGCCAACTGATTCTTAGACGGTTCAAACAATCTGTCGAGATAGAGGTACTTGCAGCCCGCAAAGACATGGGTTGGGTTCGGCATAAGAAGCAGGTCCAACAATTGTGAACCGAAATAGTTGTCGATCTTCGGCTATCCGTCGAGCGGCCGCTCCTGGCCGGCTTGAGTCGGACGAACTATTGCTCACTGATGATTGGCGATCAGGGAGGGCCGACAGCGAAGGGTAGTACGACAATTGGCGCATGATTCCGACCTACGCACCGCATTTCACATAAATTGCGGCCGGCTCCTTCGGCTTAGCGGCGCGTCGAGGAGGGGGAAGACAGTTGACGACCCAACACGGTTTTTCGATGAGTCGTCATTTAATGACTTGAACTGGTAGGGAACGAGGAGTTGGTGGCGGCCCCTCCAGTCGCATGGTTGTAGCGAGGCCAGCATAAGAGGCGTCAAGTTCATGATGCCGCCACGAAACTAGCCGGGAACTAACCCCTACCAAATTGTTAGACGCAGTGCCGCGCTAGGGTGGCTACGCGCCACATTCCACGGGAGCGTTAGGTTTAGCCAACGCTTGAGCCCTGGATACCCAATTCTGGTGATGCGTTTGCTGCGCCGCTCGTTCAGAATCTCGCCGCCACATCCAAGAACTTCAATTTCAACGATCTAACACCATATGTTCGCGAGATCCCTTCGCAAGTATGTGCTCGTACTGGCGGCCTTCATGCCAATGGTCGCCGTCGCGGAAGACGCCCCCCGGGTCAAAATATCCACGAGCTCCGGCGACATCGTCGTCGAGCTTTATCCCGACAAAGCACCGCGGACAGTCTCCAATTTCCTGCAGTACGTCAGCTCCGGCGCTTACTCCGGCACCGTCTTTCACCGCGTAATCCCTGGCTTCATGGTCCAGGGTGGCGGGTTGGACGCCAATCTGAATGAAAAGCCGACCTACGGACGGGTACCGCTTGAAGCGAACAACGGGCTGCGAAACGATCGCGGCACGCTCGCAGCAGCACGGATGGTCGATCCAAACTCTGCGACCAATCAGTTCTTCATCAACCTGCAGGACAACGCCAACTTGAACGCACCGAATCCGGACGGCTATGGGTATGCGGTCTTCGGGAAAGTAGTGAGAGGCATGGATGTCGTTGACTCGATGGCCAACGTCTCGACTTCGACGGTTCGCGGGTTCTCCAATGTGCCTACGACGCCCATTACGATCCTGTCCGCGGCGATCGATACCTCGCCCGCGCAGTCGGTCGCTGACCCTGCAGCGGTCCCAGATACTGCTGGGCAGCGCAAGAAGGGCGGAAAACAGGCTATGTTGGCGCCTGAACCAGCCTCCGCCGGCGCACCCGGCACGCCGCTCAATGCGGACATGGAGCGACGGCTGTCCAAGACCCAGGGACGTGGCGCGAAGTCCAAGCAAAGCGCGGGTCCTCTTTGCTATGCTGAGCTTCGCCGGAAAGCCCTTGGGGATAAAGCCAACACCGATGCCCAGTTGCCCGAAGTTGAGCAGCGCTGGTACGAGGAAACGATGGCAAGCTACGCCAACTCATCGGCCGCTGAGGCAGAGTCAATTGCGAACGTCGTGGAAGTTCAGGAGGGAGATGAGCTCGGAGCGTGTATGAAGCGCGCCTGGCTGGCCCGCCGAGATGCGCTTGCGAAGGGTGCTGTGAGAGTGCCAACTGCGCAACCGAGCGATTTTCCCGCGACGTCGCAAGGTGGGCAAGCGCAAAGCGGGTTAGCGCAAGGTGGCCTCATTTGTGAGTCCGAGCTCAAGGCTATGTACACGGGGCCGAACGCTGGCGTGAACAGGAAAGATCCTGAATCGGCTGCTCGATACATTCGCAATGTTGCCGATGACTTCCACAGCGCTGGCCTGGCAAAAACGGAAGAGACAATCGAGCTGCTTTCGGGGTATGCGAGCAAGCGGCCAGTCGACTCCTGCCTGCTGCGTGCGTATCAGGCCCGGAAGCAAGAATTGTTGAGGGTCGCTTCACAGGGGGCGAAACCAGGCCAGAAGACCGAATACGGCTGGGACAGAGTGCTTTCTCGCCACAACGGACACACGCAAGAGGGATCTTGGTGACTGAGAATGGCCGACCTCGGCCGACCCGTTGGCCGCCGTTATGGCCGGTAGCTTGTGATCGACCCATCTCCGCGCTCGGGTTGGACGGCACGAAGGACCCTTGACAGAGTAGCGAAGCGGCGTTCTGCGTGCACCCTCCTTTTCAACGGCGCGATCAAAACCCCATCCCCCGCACAATGTTTCCGTCCGGCGGCGCTATGCTGAGAACTTCATTGCTCGCGCTAAGATCGTGCACGGGGGTCTTCAGGCGTCACGGCTGGCTTGATATGTGATTCATTGGGCTCGAAGTGTCCGATTTCGAAGAACAGAGTGCCAAAGGGGGAGCTGCTTGTGGGCGTCGCTGACCTCGGCTAGCCTGACAATTCATGCCGACCCGAAGCAACGCAGCAAAAACATTTGATGCCGGACCGTTTGCCCCGCCGAGAAGGCAAGATGCTAAAGCACTTGCGCCAGTTTTTTACCCCCTTAAACCTAGGGGCGGCCGCCTGGCTGATTGCAACATGGTCGTTCGCGGCTTTCCAGCTCGTCAGCGAGCGTGAGCGCTTGTTGCATAACGCCGCAGAGCGCACCCAGGCAGAGGCCCAGGCGTTCGGCGCATATTCGAAATCGAATATCCTGCGGCTATCCGAGTTTCTCCTCGACCTGAGGGCAAGTTGGCTGGTGAGCCAGTCGGGATTCAATGAGTTAGTACGGGAGCGCGAGAACCTGGTGGTAGACCTGTCGTTCCAGGTTGCAGTGATCGACAAGCATGGCTTGCTGGTTTATTCGTCCATCGCCCCACCCGAGCCCGGCGAAAAGGTTGATCTAAGCAAACGTGAGCATTTCCGGGTTCATCAAAACGCTGCCGGACGCGATGTCCTGTTTATCAGCGACCCAGTGAAGGGCAAGGTCTCGAACAAATGGTCCATCCAATTTACACGCCCGATCCTGCGAGCAGGTAGCTTCGACGGCGTCATCGTGGTATCGGTCAGTCCCGATCAGTTCGCGAGCTTTGCGCAGACCTTTACAAACCGCGATGGCGAGGCGGCGGCGGTCATCAAGAATTCTGGCCAAATCATCGCCCGTGTGCCGGCCTTGGAGGGCTCGCTTGCAAGGGCGATCATCGATCGCCCGTATCTGGCTAGCAATGCCGGCCTTACAGGTAGCTTCAGAGCATTGTCGGACTCCGAAGGCGTAGAGAGGGTGTTCGGGTATTACCGAATGCCGGAGTTCGGACTCAATTTCGTGGTGGGCCAATCGGTAGGGCTAGTACTTGCGCCCTACGCGGCCTATCGCCGTGTCGTTTTCGCCAGTGCCATAGCGTCGACGCTGCTGCTCGCGCTGTTGTACTACAGTCTACGCCGCTCCATGGAGGAGCGGCGACGCCATCTCGAAGAGATGCGGCTGGCTTCGCTGGTCTATTCGTCCAGCAGCGAGGCCATGGTGGTGACATCGTTGGACGGCACTATCATCGACGTGAACCCAGCATTCTCTGCCGCCACCGGCTATACGGTCACGGAGATCAGGGGCCGGTCAGGCTATAGCATCGGTGGAACAGGCCATACTGCAGCGCTGCGCGTGGAACGCCTGCGAGCCAGCGTGGAAGCCACGGGAAAATGGAATGGGGAAATCCCGATTCGCCGCAAGGATGGTAGCGAGTTCCCAGCTTACTTGACTGTGGATACCTACCTTGCCCACGCGCACGGCGAACGCCGCCGTGTCGCGCTGATCCATGACATGACAGAAAAACGCCGGGCGGAGGAGGTCATCCGGCACCAGGCAAATTATGACGCGCTCACGGACCTACCCAACCGTCGGTTGTTTTTTGAACGCTTGCAGCAGGAGATCGAGCGCTCGCGTAGCACGCAGGATGTGCTGGCGCTACTGTTCATTGATCTGGATCGGTTCAAGGAGGTGAACGATACCCTCGGCCACGACCAGGGCGACCTGTTGCTGCGGGAGGCGGTGCGTCGCATTACGGGATCGATACGCGCGACAGATACCGTTGCCCGCCTCGCTGGCGACGAGTTCACCGTCATTCTGCCAGCGGTCGGCCATACCGGCGTCGCCGAGGGCATCGCCCAAGCCATCTTGGAACGCATAGCAGCACCATACAGTTTGGCCGGCGAAATGGTCGTTGTGTCGGCCAGTATCGGTGTGGCGATCTACCCCCAAGACGCCGATAGCGCCGAGGCGCTGGTGGTGTGCGCTGACCAGGCAATGTTTGCGGCCAAGAAAGAGGGACGTAATCGCTCGAAAGCGTTCACCAAGGCCCTGCTGCAGGCAGAAAAGGAGCGCCTGCGCATTACGCATGATCTGCGCACGGCGCCGGCAGCCGGGCAGTTCCTTCTGCACTACCAACCGATTGTCGATCTGCGGACGGGCAAGGTATGCAAAGCTGAGGCCCTGATCCGCTGGAACCATCCGGCCCGCGGGCCTATCCGCCCGGCGGATTTCATCGCCGTCGCAGAAGAATCCGGACTCATCATCGATATTGGCCGATGGGTGCTGACAGAAGCGCTGGAGCAGCTTGTACGCTGGCAGGCGGTGCTGGGCAAAGGTTTCCAGATCTCGGTGAACAAGTCCCCAATGGAGTTTTGCGCGCCCGCAAGCGGATCCGACTCGTGGTCCGCGGTGATTGAGCGCAAGAATCTGCCAGTCGGCAGCCTGGTCATTGAGATCACCGAACGCGCGGTGATGGAGCAAAGCGCCGACGTCGTCAATCAACTGGCCCGCTTCCAGGCGGCCGGTATCGAAATCGCTTTGGACGACTTCGGCACTGGCTATTCTTCGCTATCGTACCTGAGGCGCCTAGATGTCGACTACATCAAGATCGACCGCTCCTTCATCCGTTCGCTGACCCGAGGTCCAGATGACGTGGCCTTGTGCCGTGCCATTATTGGCATGGCGCATGCACTGCGCATCCGCGTGATTGCAGAAGGGATCGAAACAGCGTCGCAGCGCGACATTCTCGTGGCTGCCGGATGCGACTACGGGCAGGGCCACTTCTTTTGTCCGCCGGTGGACGCCAGCCAATTTGAAGCGTTCGTGAGCGAACTCACATGAGGCGCGCGACGGCGGCTCTCTCTCACTGTCGGTGTGAAAGTTCGGCGATGTGGTACTGCATTTCCGACAACAGCGTTTCACCGGCGCGGCGAGATTCGACGGCGGCCATACTGAGCAACAGGCCGTCGTCGCTGGAGAGCACTGCTAAAAATGGCCGGCAAGGCGCAGGCGGATTATAGATGACTGCTTTCATGACTTTCCCCGGTAAGGTTGCAGAGCGCTATCCGCGATCTCTTCGCGGATTGGCACTCAAGAACGCTGCAAATCTTGACTTGGAATAGCGAAAGCCGGCGAACACCACGTGAGAGAAATCCGACGAGTGACAAATGCCTATCGTGGAAATAACATTCCCGGCAGGTGGTGCGAAGAAAGCCCGCACCGAGGCAGGCAAGCCGATTTTGAGGGCTCGCTTCAGGGGTCCACTCGCTGCGGGGTTGAACCAAAAAAAAGCCAGGCGCGCGGGGCTGCGGCCTGGCTGTCCCGACCGCTACGCTCAGTTTGCGGGCGACCAAGTACCGAAAGCCGGCGCCGACGCTGACCACGTTCTGGGCGTCGCTGAAACTGTTCCAGTGGCCATACGCCTTGCCCATTCCGGTGAAGCCCAGCACACTCCATCGCGGGGTGACGTGTTTGGTTCTTGAAAGCCTTGGCGGCAGCGTAGCCCAGACGGCCCGCCAGTGCTAGCGCGGCGGCGAAGGCGACATCGTTGCATCCGGTCCAGAAATCAAATCGCGTCGCTTTTGGGCACTGGGAAGAATCGAACAAGATAAGCCGCGCCAGCATTGCAATCTGGTCGCCACCGCGCGCTTTCGCCTACAGTTAGAGCATTCATCGGAGACGTACGTGGATGCACTGAACACCTCGCTGGCGCGCCTTAGCCGTCACGCCCTGCTGTGTGCAAACGCGCTGTCGGCCGTGGCTGCTGCCGCATCGGATCCGCAGATGAGGGCGGTGCTTATGCACCGCGCCAATATGCAACGCGTGGCGTCGATCGAACTGGCGGCCCGGGCCGGTGCAGCCGGCGACGGCACGGGCGACGACAACGGCGCCGGCGCGGCGGGCCGCACTCGCGATCCGCTAAATCTGTCACCCCCCGCCGAATCCGGTGAATTGCCTCTGCTGCGTCATGCCATCCAGCAGGCCGGCCGCGCAGCGGCAGCTTATGGCGCGTTGCTCCGAGAGCCGCTCGCCGATGCGCAGTTGCGTCTGATACTGACCCACTACTACCGGGGCGCGACTGAACTACAGCGGCTTTTGGAACAGCGCGCAATGGAGTTCAACCCGGTGCGGTCGGGGGCCGGGGCACGCCGCCTGATGCCGCCCGTACATTAGCTGACGATCGAGCCCAGGCAATCACTGCGCTCGCGGCGCGCACCCTGTTCCTGGTCGGGCTGATATGCCGGATCACCGGCGAATGGCGTGCACGAGACTCGATTTCCTTTCGCCGATGAGGCGTGGTGCCATCCCGATTTGGCGCTCACGTCCGGCAGCTTCCGTCTGGCGCTCACGTCTTGGGCCACCACCCTAGACTGCTGCGCAACTCAGGCCGGGCGCCGGGACGCAGCCATTGCACTCGGAACGCGGGCGTACCAGCTCACGCCCTAGGGTGCGATGCAATCTCGGTATCCGAAAAAGGGCCCGCTAAAAATAGCGGGCCGAGATGGAGGGAAGCATCTGTAAGGGTTCGTCTGATAGATGAGCCTCATTGACGAGAAGCTCCCTCATCATGGCGAAAATTGCGACCTCAGCACAGGAAAAGTTTTGTAGCTTGCCGGTGAGCTCGTCTGAGCATTCCCAATTATAGATAGAACATCGATGGCCGAAACCTTCAAAGGCCTCGGAATATTACATCACGACGCGATTTACGGCTGGTCGTCACGCTCCTCGTGTTCTCGGATATACGACGACCTTTTCGGGAAGGAGCCAAACGAAGCTAGTAGCGTAAAAGCTCCGGGCCAGCGTGGCCGGAGCAGGTGCCGATTCCCCAGTGGAATGCTGGCTGCCGTCATATCCACAATGTGTGCATTCTGGACAGTCCAACTACGCACTTTTCATAACGGCGCTAGCGCATACTGCCGAGTCTGACCGGGTCATTACCCTCCATCGAAATGCGCCCCGCGCGTTGTTTGTGCGCGCCGGTACCCCTCTCGCGCAAGCCCCCCAGAAGCTCTAGCGTGGCTCGGTACGATCGAGACCTCCGTCGACTCAGAGCTTGACGCGAAAACCCCAATGCTTGGTTTAAGTCCCTCCGCGATACATTACGATCTCACGGTTCATGGGTACTGCGTAGTGGACGCTCAAGAGACTAACGGCATTACACCGCCGGCCAACGGTCTGCCGGGCATCGTTGGTGACTTGAGGCTCTAAACCGGGATAGTTTTGGAGGTTATCCGAAAGTTTACGTTTATGTCTCACCCGACACGCGCTTGCGTCAGCCCAGCCCGCTGGCGCTGCGTATCATTGGCGAACGTAACAAGAACCCAGTGACCAAGTCATAACAACCCATCCTGACCCGTTCTGGCTTTTCTTTAGCTGCCGATGGCACGTGGATTAGGGCCTGAGCAGGGGCACTTCTGGGATGAGAATTTGCCCGATTTCGTCTAACGCTGCCAAGAGCGCAGGGGTCCGCTCAATGATTTGACGCGCTTTCCGATACTCCGGGCTCGTGGGGACCACCTGCCACCGTGCCGCTTCACCTTGGGCGATACGACGGCGCTCAACTATTGCTTTTTTGAGGAGGTCCACGGCTTCCCGTTGTTCTCGGTCCAATCGCATACTTGCATCTCGTCATTCCCAATGCAGATCAGCATAACAGCAACCGTTACTGCCCGCGCGGTTAGATGCGCTGGCAACGAACGTAGTCTGAGCTACGGGTTAATCTCCGCTAGCAGACGTCGAGGGTTTCAAATTCGGGCATACAGATCCGCTAGTTGTGATTCCAGTCAGCGTCGGTTTGTGACGGCGCCGCAGACGCCCGCCGGCAAGAGGCGGTGGCTCCGACCTCTGGCGGATACCGGGCCAACCGGCTGCAGCCTAAACTTTTTCGGCGGAGGATCCCCCCGCTTCCGCGCTGTGATAGTCCTCGGCCCGACTTCTCCCCGGCGTCGGGCCGTTTTTTGGAGAAGGCATGGCTGTGGGGCGGCGGCCGCGCTCCCACCAAAAATCAGCGGAACACGGATAGGAAGGAGTGGCGGCGCGTGTAGCATAAATCTCACCACTCGGATGTCCGGATGCGTGTCGCCCCGGCACGCGCAGTCCCTAGTGGTCCACCGGGGGACAACCTGACCGATTCATCTGACCACACCCGCCAGCGCTATCGCGGCCTCGTGCTCGACCTGTTCGTGTTTCAGCTCATTCCGCCGGTGGGGAAGGAGGAGTGGGACTACGAGGTGACGGTCGAGAATGAGGACCGGGTGCGCCTGTGCGGACCTTATGTTTCCTTGTCGAGCTACGGCACCCAGCGCGCCGCAGAGCAGGCGTCCGTGCAACGGGCGCGAATTGCGGCGGACGGCTGGCTGGGTGACATCTGACCGGCCCTTGCCGACCCTGACTTTTAGCCTGCGCGCGATGGATGGCGGAAGTCATTGGTCGGGCAAGTATTGCCGCCCGGATATCCCCAGGTGAAGCCGGGGACGTGGCATGGAAAATCTTCGCCTGCCCCTGCCCCTGCCAGCGCCGCCCAGCTACCGGATTGTGCGCCCGGCATGCCCGATACCGAACCTTTCCGGACACGTCTCTGCCGCCCGGAGTTCGCCTATAAACCCTGACGCATAGTCGTGGGGATATGTAATGCGCGCAAAACATCGGTTGGCTCTCATGGCTCGCCTGTTGGAACTGGATCGGAAGCTGGCTGCCTCGCGGCAGCGGATCCGGCGGCAGCTCGACCGGGTACGGGAAGCGAGGCTGGACGGGGGCGACGTTGCGCTCAGCCTGCAGGTGCTGCGCCACTTGCAGGGCGGTTATTCGGATCTGGTGCGGATCAGAGACAACCTTTGCCACGAAACGGGGGCTAGACGCTACGCAAGCGTCTGATGAGTGCAAGATGCGCGCGGTGCGCCGACAAGATGTCCCGCAGCACGGAAAGCAGATTCAGCGCCCTGGACGTATCAAGTGCCTGCATGCGAAGCCGCCGTATCAAAGTTATCTGCTGTCGAATGTGGGCGCGGCACGCGGCGACGTGTCGCAGGACCCTCTCGTAGTGGGCGTCGAGTTGTGCCTGGTTCATGGCGGACTCGGCGGCTTGTGGAGGAATACACTTTCACCCTAGCCCGGACAATGGCGCGTCGGAGCGGCGCTAGTCGCGGGCGAAAATCGGCCAGCGTTTCGGTATTTCCGTATGTCCGATGTTTGCTGTATCTATGCTGCGATCTGCAGCAGGCGGGAGGCATCCATGCGCACCATGCGACACCGATCTTGTCGCTGTAGGTGGCGTGGCGGCCTTTCTTGCAGGCATTGCCGTGGCCGCCATCCAAGCGCGACTGAAATGATGCCGGAACGGCCGCTGAATGGATGGGTTGACGGAGCGGCGGGGCCTACGGCGCGCGGGCAGGCCTCGGAATGGACCTTCGCCCAATTGACACAGTGTTTTCCGGTGCGCTGAAATAATCAAGAGCTTCCAACATCGGAACAGCCAACGTATAGCACTGGAAGCCGCGTCCACTTCAGGGAGAAAGCAGGCATGGGATCGCTCCTTTACGATTCCGGTGTGTTCGGCGCCATTGCTTTATGTGTCGGACTGTTCGCGAGCATCTTGGTGGCTATGGATGTCGGACGGTTGGTGTGGCAGTGGCAGGTCAATGCTGGTCGGGAACCCGAGAGTACCGGGGTAGGGGCGGTTACGAGCGCGATTTTCGCGCTGCTCGGTCTGCTTATCGCCTTCACTTTTTCGGGGGCAGCCAGCCGATTCGAGGCAAGGCGCACTCTGGTCGTTCAGGAAGCTAACGACATCGGCACCGCTTACCTGCGGCTGGATCTGCTGCGCACGCCCGTCCGCGATGAGCTTCGAGAAACATTTCGGCAATATTTGGATGCTCGACTCCAGGCGTATCGGGCAGTGCCCGATCGCGAGGGCGTAGCGCAAGCGCTCGCGCGCGCCAGTGAACTGCGTGACCGCCTGTGGGAAAGATCCGTCGAAGAGTCCCCCCGCGCCTCGACTACGTCAGCAACCATGCTACTGTTGCCGGCACTCAATGCTGCATTCGATACGGCTTCGACCCGCCTGGCTTCTACTATGGAGCATCCGCCTAGCGTGATCTACGCCCTGCTGCTGGCGCTGAGTTGGATTGGTGCCCTCTTTGCCGGATACGGTATGGCGAGAAGGGGGCCACGCAACTGGCTCCATGCGTTGCTATTTGCGGTAACCCTTGCTGCAACCCTCTATGTCATTGTCGATCTCGAATTTCCGCGTCTAGGTCTGATCCGAGTCGACGAATTCGACCAAGTACTGCAGGAAGTTCGCGACGGCATGAAATGAAATGGACAGTGTCGGGAGCGTGAAGTGCTAAGTGTGAACGAAGCAAGACCACGGGCTACCGGAACGCACCGGCGCGAGAAGCCACGTCCTATCCCGTTCCCGTCACCGAATTCGTCACGAACTCGACGGCCGGCTTCCGGTGTCGAGCCTCCAGTCGTATCAATCTTCTGTCAGGCGTCACTTAGCCCTGCGCGGCGCGAGCCGGGGGCGTCTCGCCAGCCACGAACCACGAGTTCACCGGCCGTCATTGGCTTACCAAAAAGCCAGCCCTGGGCATACTCGACCCCCGCGTCGCGCAGGTAATTTGCCTGTTCTTCGCACTCAACGCCTTCTGCGATCAGCATGAGGTTGCACTCCTTTGCCATCGCTATGATGTGGTCGACAACATTTCCGGTCGCGGCACCACTACCGATCGCTGATACAAAGGATTTGTCAATCTTTAGATATGCGGCATCAAGGGACCCTAAATATGACAAACTGGAATACCCGATGCCGAAGTCGTCAATCGCAACGGAAATGTCTAGCTCGCGAAGGCGCCGGATAACGCTGTTGGCGTGGTTGACATTGAGAAGCCCGCTCTCGGTTGCTTCGACCATTAGGCGCGGCAGACCGGACCGGTCTCGGGCCTGCCGGAGCTTTTCCACGATCGCGGTATCCGAAAGGTCTTGGGCGCTGAGGTTGATGGATACGTAACGGTGACCGGCATGCTGTGCCAGGTACTCGTGGGCGTCCTTGACTAGGGCGTCAAGCATGGCGGCGGTCAACCGTTTCATCCGGTGATGCTGTTCCGCAAGGGGGATAAACTCGTCCGCACCCGCAACTTCCCCGCCGGACCGACGCCACCGCAAGAGCGCTTCGGCTCCGGCCCATCGGCCATTGCTTAACTCCACAATTGGCATGTACACGAGCGACAGCTCCCTGCGGCGGATCGCTCGATCAAGTTTCGCGAGCATTCCAGTACGTTGCCGGAGGAATGCTAATAGCAGTAAGGCAATCGCAGTACCGACGATGCCTCCCAAGGGGGCTGCAATACGCGCGAAGTCTCGCCACGAATGGTGCACCGCACTGACGGGTACGGAGGCAACGGCAGCATAGTCGTTGGACGCAGAGAACCGAATGGTTCCGACCTGTTCGTCACCTGCCCATTGCATCTGGCCGGACTCCGGGTGAAAGACGGGCAGTTGCTGAACTTCGATCCGGCCACGCGCCAGAATGATACTTCTGTTCGAGACCGCCACGAGCGCGATAGAGACGTCGCGAACTTCACTCCCTGCATCAAGAATCAGGTCCGGAAGGGCGAGGCTCGAGTAGCCGCTGTCCGCTTCCGTGACCATGAAGAATTTTGCGTTCGGCAGGAACGGCAACAGAACCGAACGACGGATCCATGCCTTACGCCCGCTCATGTAGTCAGCCGGCCCCACCGGAATGCCGTCGGCGTGATCGCCATATGACGAGCAGAGGAGTCGGTCTCCGTCAACATAGCCAATCAGTTGAAGGTAGCTCGAGTTCAGTGCGAGCCTGCGCATCGTTGCGATCCCGAGAGGCGTGCAGGGTGTTGATATAGAAGATTGTTGGAGAACGTTGCGCGCGCGCGATCTGGTCGCTAACGGCATGAGCTGTTGATTTGCACTGAGAACTGACCCACCTGACCCGGTAATTTGCATCGAATGTTGACCCACGTGTAGAACACTGTCCTGCTCG
>NZ_BBQI01000005.1 GCF_001652915.1 Cupriavidus sp. D384 | reverse complement strand
TGGAAGAAGGCCTGCGCTTCGCTATCCGCGAAGGTGGTCGTACCGTCGGCGCCGGCGTTGTGGCAAAGATCCTCGACTAAGCAACCTTCCTGGGACATGCCTGCAGGCATGTCCCCTATAATCCGGGCTCACTGCCCATCGCTCTTTTAAGGAACAATCATGCAGAACCAGAAGATCCGTATCCGCCTGAAGGCTTTCGACTATCGCCTGATCGACCAGTCGGCCGCCGAAATCGTGGATACCGCCAAGCGTACCGGCGCGATCGTCAAGGGCCCGGTGCCCCTGCCGACCCGCATCCAGCGCTTCGACATCCTGCGTTCGCCGCACGTCAACAAGACCAGCCGCGATCAGTTCGAGATCCGCACTCACCAGCGCCTGATGGACATCGTCGATCCGACGGACAAGACCGTCGACGCGCTGATGAAGCTCGACCTGCCGGCCGGCGTGGACGTCGAGATCAAGGTGTAAGTATGTTTCGGATCGCCCCGGCGGTCTGATCCAGCGAAAGCGGCGAACTTCGGTTCGCCGTTTTTGTTTTGTGGGCTGGCGCCGTGCCTGGCGCCCCGAACGCCCCCGTTCAGCCCCGTCCGCGCCGCCGCAACGTTTCGGCCGGGCACTCTCCGAATGCACGCCGGTACTCGGCGCTGAACCGCCCCAGGTGGGCAAAGCCCCAGCGCAGCGCTGCGGCCGTGACTGACGACAGCGTCACGTCATTGAGCAGATCCTGCCGTACCCGTTCCAGCCGCACCGTGCGCAGATAGGCCATCGGGCTCAGGCCGCGATGCTCGCGGAATCCGGCGTAGAGGCTGCGCAGGCTGACGCCAGCCATCTCTGCCAATTGCGCCGGCGTCAGGGCGGCGTCGGCATGTGCATGGATATATTCCTCGACCACCTTTACATGGCGCGGCGCCAGGGGCTTGCCGTGCTGGCGCAGCGTGTCCGTCAGGCTGTGAGGCTGGCAGGTCAGCAGCGTACCTATTACCAGTTGTTCGAGCTGGCACGCCGTCAGCGGGTGGCAGGCCGCTTCGGGCGCACGAGCCAGCGTTTCGGCCAGGTACTGGATCAGCGCATGCCAGCCAGCGCCGCGCCAGGCCATATCCAGTTGAAAACGCAGCGGCTGGTACGGCTTGTGCCCCAGGTAGGCGGAACAGACCCGCTCCAGCGCGCTGCGCTCGATGCGCACGATCAACTGGTCGTTGTCGGCGCTCCAGCGCATGCGCAGTGGCTCGCTCGGGGTCAGCACCGAGGCCAGGCCGGGATCGGAAACAATGTGCTGGCCGCCGCAATGGATATCGGCCTGGCCGGCCATCGGCATCTGCACCAGCAGAAAGTCGCCAAGCGGGCCGGGGTCGATCGTCACGTCGCCGCCGTAAGCCAGCCGGTTGAACGAGACCGCCCCAAGTGGTGCGTGATGCATCCGCGCGTGCAGCGTGCTGCCATGCAGGGTAAGCCGATGGGGTTTGAAGACGGCGCCGACCCGGGCGCGTGTGGTGTCGAGATCGTCGGAATCGAACACGAGTCGCGCGGGGTCGTGAAGCAGGGCACCTGCCAGCGGCGGCGCGGCCGGGGCAGTGGGGGGCAGCTGCAGCATGTCTCGCTCCTGGCGGGCCGGCCCGGGCACTGCCGCCACTACGGGGGATTGGCCGTCCCCGGCCCAGCGTGCGCACCGCATGATTCCGGCAGCCATTCGGCCGCCTGGCACGGTGCGCGGCGGCAGAATCGCTGCGCACCACTATAGCGGATTCGCCAGTCCCCCCGTCGCGCAGCTTGAACAGCGACGCACTTTCCTGCACTAATCGGATAGTCGCTGCAGCCGGCGGCTAGTTTGCTGCACTGCGGGTCTCCGATCATGAAGGCAAGGGCGGAGGCCTGCAGCGGCCATATCCACCGAACCCACAGGAGCAAAAAAGCATGGGCCAGACCATCCAGATCGAGACCCAGGACGGCAGTTTCAGCGGTTACCTCGCCACCCCGGCGGCCGGCAAGGGCCCCGGCATCGTGTTGTGTCAGGAGATTTTTGGCGTTAATCCGACGATGCGCCAGGTGGCGGACTACTACGCCGAGGAAGGCTATACCGTGCTGGTGCCGGACCTGTTCTGGCGCATCGCACCGGGCATCGAACTGACCGACAGGGGCGGGGACTTCCAGCGTGCGCTCGGGCTGTACCAGCAGTTTGACGAGGACAAGGGTGTGCAGGACGTGGGCGCCGCGCTGGCGGCGTTGCGCCAGCGCCCCGAATGCGTTGGCCAGACCGGCGTGCTGGGGTTCTGCCTGGGCGGCAAGCTGGCCTACCTGGCGGCGTGCCGGCTGCCCGACGTGGCCTGCGCGGTGGGCTATTACGGCGTGGGCATCGAGCACGCGCTGGCCGAGGCCGACAAGATCCGTGGCCGCCTGGTGCTGCATGTGGCGGAGCGGGATGGCTTTTGTCCGCCAGAAGCGCAGGCACGCATCCGCGCGGCGCTGGACGGCCGCGCCAATGTCGAGCTGTATGTGTACCCGGGCATGGACCACGCCTTCGCGCGCGTCGGCGGCGAACACTTCGACAAGGCATCGGCGCTGATGGCGCACCAGCGGTCCATCGCCGCACTGCGCGCCGAAATGGGTCCGCACTACGATTTTTCCGGACTCTGGGACAAGCACTGCGAATACGAATTCGCCACCCGCGACGTTGACGCCACCATGGCCACGATGGTGCCCCAGCCCTACGTCAACCACATTCCGACGATGACCGGCGGCGTGGGCTATCGCGAGCTGAAGCGCTTCTACCAGCATCACTTCGTCCATAGCAACCCGCCGGACACCACGCTGATTCCGCTGTCGCGCACGATTGGCGCCAGCCAGGTGGTGGACGAAATGCTGTTCTGCTTCACCCACACCTGCGAGATCGACTGGATGCTGCCCGGCGTGCCGCCAACCGGCAAGCGCGTGGAGGTGCCGCTGATCGCCATCGTCAAGTTCCGGGGCGACAAGCTCTATCACGAGCACATCTACTGGGACCAGGCCAGCGTGCTGGTGCAGATCGGCCTGCTGGACCCCAAGGGTTTGCCGGTGGCCGGTGTGGAAACGGCGCGCAAGCTGCTCGACGAGACGTTGCCGTCCAACACGCTGATGGCGCGCTGGCAGCAAAGCGAAGGCAAATAGCCACCGTCCGGGTCGCACCGCCAGGGCGGCACGCCAGAGGCCGTCCGGCATCTCAACTGGAGACACCATCATGAAGGGCTTGCAGGACAAGGTTGCCGTCATATCCGGCGGGGCCACGCTGATCGGCGCAGGCGTTGCCCGTGCCTTTGTGGAAGCGGGCACGCGCGTGGCGATCCTCGATATCGACGCCGAGGGCGGCGAGCGCGTGGCCGCGGCCCTGGGGCCCATGGCGATGTTCATCCATGCCGATATCACGCAGGACGATCAGGTCAGCGGCGCGGTGGCGCAGGTGGCGAAGCGCTTTGGTCAGATCGACTTCCTGGTCAACCTGGCCTGCACCTACCTGGATGATGGCTTGCGCTCCACGCGGGCCGACTGGCTGGCAGCGCTGGACGTGAACGTGGTCTCGGGCGTGATGCTCGCGCAGGCCGTGCATCCGCACATGCGTGCGCGTGGCGGCGGCGCCATCGTCAATTTCACAAGTATCTCGGCACGTGTGGCGCAGACCGGACGGTGGCTGTACCCGGTGTCGAAGGCGGCCATGGCGCAGCTGACGCGCAACATGGCGATGGACCTGGCGCCCGACCACATCCGCGTGAATTCGGTGTCGCCAGGCTGGACATGGTGCCGGCTGATGGACGAAGTGAGCGGCGGCAATCGCGCCCGCACCGACGCCGTGGCGGCGCCGTTCCACCTGCTGGGCCGCGTTGGCGAGCCCGACGAGGTGGCGCAGGTGGTGTTGTTCCTGTGCTCCGACCACGCGAGCTTCGTGACCGGCGCCGACTACGCGGTGGACGGCGGCTACGCGGCCATGGGCCCCGAGCAGAACGTGCCCGCCATCGGCAAACTCGCCGGCTGAACCCCTTCGAACATAGATCACGGAGACAACCATGAGCCAACGCATTGCCATCGTCGGGGCCGGCCAGTCCGGATTGCAGATGGCCCTGGGCCTGCAGGCCAGGGGCTATCGGGTGACGCTGCTGTCGAACCGCACGCCGGAGCAGATCCGCGCGGGCAAGGTGATGTCCAGCCAGTGCATGTTCGACCGGGCGCTGCAGACCGAGCGCGAACTCGGCCTGAACTGGTGGGATGATGCCTGTCCGCCCGTGCAGGGCATCGGCCTGGCCGTGCCGCATCCCGAACAGCGTGCCGCAAAAGCCATCGACTGGGCCGCGCGGCTCGACCGTCCGGCGCAGGCCGTGGACCAGCGGCTGAAGATGCCCGCGTGGATGGACGCGTTCGTGGCGCGCGGCGGCGACCTGCGCATTGTCGATGTCGGCGTCGACGAACTGGAGGCGCTCACCCGCGAGCACGACCTGGTGCTGCTGGCGGCCGGCAAGGGCGAGATCGTCGGCCGCTTCGAGCGCGACGCCGCGCGCAGCCCCTTTGCCACGCCGCAGCGTGCGCTGGCGCTGACGTACGTGACCGGGATGACCCCCAGCACGCCGTTCTCGCGCGTCTGCTTCAACCTGATTCCCGATGTGGGCGAGTACTTCGTCTTTCCGGCGCTGACATTGTCCGGCCCATGCGAAATCATGGTGTTCGAAGGGATTCCCGGTGGCCCGATGGACCGCTGGTCCGACGCCCGCACCCCCGAGGCGCATCTGGAAGAGAGCCTGCGCATCCTGCGCACCTACCTGCCCTGGGAAGCCGAGCGGTGCGAAGATGTGGCGCTGACCGATGCCAACGGCATCCTGTCCGGCCGCTTCGCGCCCACCGTGCGCAAGCCGGTCATGACACTGCCTTCGGGCCGGGTGGTCTTCGGCATGGCCGACGCGGTGGTCGTCAACGATCCCATCACGGGGCAGGGCTCGAACAACGCGGCCAAGTGCTGCAAGGTCTATCTGGACGCCATCCTGGCCCATGGCGGCCGCCCGTTCGACGCCGACTGGATGAACGCCACGTTCGATACCTACTGGCAGTACGCGCAGTGCGTGGTGACCTGGACCAACTCGCTGCTCACGCCGCCACCGCCGCATATCCTCGGCCTGCTCGGCGCAGCGGGCCAGTCGCCGGTGCTGGCCGCCCGTATTGCCAACGGCTTCGACAACCCGCCCGACTACTTCCCGTGGTGGACCGACCCCGCGGCGTGCCAGCAGCTGATCGACCAGCAACTGGTCAAGGCGGCCTGAGATGGCACCGCCGATCATGGAACGCGCAGCCACGCCGTCCGCTGCCCCGGATCCGCGCGCATTGCGTCGGGTTTGCGGACGCTTTGCCACCGGCGTAGCGATCATCGGCGCATGCGGGCCTGGGGGCAGGGCGGTTGGCCTGACCATCAATTCCTTCGCCTCGCTGTCGCTGGACCCGCCGCTGATCTTGTGGAGCCTGGCGACACACTCGCCGAATGCCGGCCTGTTCGCGCCAGGCGAGGCATTTGGCGTCAGCATCCTGCGCGCGGGCCACGGCGAACTGGCGCGCCGCTTTGCCACGCCCCAGGCCGACAAGTTCGCGGATGTGCCGCACTGGCGATGCCCGGCCGGGGTCCCCTATCTGGACGAAGCGCTCGCCACGCTGTCATGCCGCGTCCAGCGGGCCGATGCGCTGGGCGATCATCTGCTGATCGTCGGTGCCGTCGAAGGCTTTTCGGCCTC
Source organism: Cupriavidus sp. D384 (assembly GCF_001652915.1). Lineage (GTDB taxonomy): Bacteria > Pseudomonadota > Gammaproteobacteria > Burkholderiales > Burkholderiaceae > Cupriavidus. The sequence continues at coordinate 111,410 of NZ_BBQI01000005.1, read as the reverse complement.
CGAGGGCGATCCGCTGGTGTTCTACGGGGGCGATTTCGTCCGCCTGGCTGCCTGAATTGCCTGCTTCGGCGGCCATCGCGCCGCCGCAAGTCGGCTTCGCGTCGCAATTTCGCCAAATTCTGACGCCAGACGCACGGTCAGGCGGGGAATTCGGCAAATCAACTTGCCCTTTCCAAACCACTGCGTTATATTGTAAGGCTACCCGTTTCTCCGGGTAGTGGGGACCGTTTTGGTCAGCGCAATCCTTTTCGCGCAACCCGCAAATCGCACAGTTTCGTGTATCAATCAGCCCCGGCCAATCGCAGCTGGGAATGGAGCAAACCATGAGCCTTGGCCTTGTAGGTCGCAAGGTTGGCATGACCCGTATTTTCACGGACGACGGTGATTCGATTCCCGTTACCGTGGTCGAGGTCGGCGACAACCGCGTGACGCAAATCAAGACGGACGAGACCGACGGTTATACCGCGGTTCAAGTCACCTTCGGCAGCCGGCGCGCAAGCCGCGTCACCAAGCCGCTGGCGGGTCATCTCGCCAAAGCCGGCGTGGAAGCTGGCGAAATCATCAAAGAATTCCGCATCGATGCAGCCAAGGCTGCCGAACTGCAAGCTGGCGGTTCGCTGTCGGTCGACCTGTTCCAGGTCGGTCAGAAGATCGACGTGCAGGGCGTGACCATCGGTAAGGGCTACGCCGGTACCATCAAGCGCTACCACTTCGCTTCGGGTCGTGCCACCCACGGTAACTCGCGTTCGCACAACGTGCCGGGTTCCATCGGTATGGCGCAGGATCCGGGCCGCGTGTTCCCGGGCAAGCGCATGACGGGTCACCTCGGTGACGTCACCCGCACGGTGCAAAACCTCGAGATCGCCAAGATCGACGCAGAGCGCAAGCTGCTGCTGGTCAAGGGCGCCATCCCCGGTTCCAAGGGCGGCAAGGTCATCGTGACCCCGGCCGTCAAGGCCAAAGCTTAAGGAGCGCATGTAATGGAACTCAAGCTCCTCCAGGACAACGGTCAAGTCGGCGCTGGCGTTGCAGCCTCGCCGGAAGTGTTCGGCCGTGACTACAACGAAGCTCTGGTTCACCAGATCGTCGTTGCCTATCAGGCGAACGCCCGTAGCGGTAACCGCAAGCAGAAGGACCGCGAAGAGGTCAAGCACACGACCAAGAAGCCGTGGCGCCAGAAGGGTACGGGCCGTGCTCGTGCCGGTATGTCGTCCTCGCCGCTGTGGCGTGGCGGTGGCCGTATCTTCCCGAATTCGCCGGAAGAGAACTTCAGCCAGAAGGTCAACAAGAAGATGTTCCGTGCCGGTATGCGCTCGATTTACTCGCAGCTCGCACGTGAAGGTCGTATCAACGTAGTGGACGGTTTCGCTGTCGACGCACCCAAGACGAAGCTGCTGGCCGACAAGTTCAAGGCCATGGGCCTGGACTCGGTGCTGATCATCACCGACAGCCTCGACGAAAACCTCTACCTGGCTTCGCGCAACCTGCCCAACGTGGCAGTCGTGGAGCCGCGTCACGCTGATCCGCTGTCGCTGGTGCACTACAAGAAGGTGCTCGTGACGAAGGCAGCTGTCGCGCAGATCGAGGAGTTGCTGAAATGACGCAAGTAGCCAAGAACGATCATCGTTTGATGCAGGTGCTGCTCGCGCCGGTGGTTTCCGAAAAGGCAACCCTGGTCGCCGACAAGAACGAACAGGTTGTGTTCGAAGTGGCTCGCGATGCCAACAAGGCAGAAGTGAAGGCCGCCGTCGAACTGCTGTTCAAGGTCGAGGTGCAGTCCGTTCAGATCCTGAACCAGAAGGGCAAGCAAAAGCGCTTTGGCCGCTTCATGGGCCGTCGCAACCACGTCAAGAAGGCATACGTGGCGCTGAAGCCGGGTCAGGAAATCAATTTTGAAGCGGAGGCCAAGTAATCATGGCACTCGTCAAGACCAAGCCGACTTCCCCGGGTCGTCGCTCGATGGTGAAGGTGGTCAACAAGGACCTTCACAAGGGCGCCCCGCACGCTCCGCTGCTGGAAAAGCAATTCCAGAAGTCGGGTCGTAACAACAACGGTCATATCACCACCCGCCACAAGGGCGGTGGTCATAAGCACCACTACCGCGTGGTCGACTTCAAGCGCAGCGACAAGGACGGCATCCCCGCCAAGGTCGAGCGCCTGGAATACGATCCGAACCGCAGCGCGAACATCGCGCTGGTGCTGTTCGCCGACGGCGAGCGCCGCTACATCATCGCCACCAAGGGCATGGTAGCTGGCCAGGCCCTGATGAACGGCTCGGAAGCCCCGATCAAGGCCGGTAACAACCTGCCGATCCGCAACATCCCGGTTGGTACCACGATCAACAACGTGGAAATCCTGCCTGGCAAGGGCGCGCAAGTTGCCCGCGCTGCTGGCGGTTCCGCCGTGCTGCTGGCCCGTGAAGGCCTGTACGCTCAGGTTCGTCTGCGCTCCGGTGAAGTGCGTCGCGTGCATATCGAATGCCGCGCCACCATCGGTGAAGTGGGCAACGAAGAGCACAGCCTGCGTGTGATCGGCAAGGCCGGTGCCACGCGCTGGCGCGGTATTCGCCCGACCGTTCGCGGCGTGGTGATGAACCCGGTGGACCACCCGCATGGTGGTGGTGAAGGCAAGACTGCTGCTGGTCGCGACCCGGTTTCGCCGTGGGGTACCCCGGCCAAGGGTTACCGTACCCGCAGCAACAAGCGCACGGACAGCATGATCGTCCAGCGCCGCCACAAGCGCTAATCGGTAGGTAGGAGCTAAAGATATGACTCGTTCCGCAAAAAAGGGTCCGTTCTGCGACGACCATCTGCTGAAGAAGGTAGAAGCAGCTGCAGGCGGCAAGGACAAGAAGCCCATCAAGACATGGTCGCGTCGTTCGACGATCATGCCTGATTTCATCGGGCTGACGATCGCCGTCCACAACGGCCGTCAACACGTGCCTGTGTACGTGACGGAAAACATGGTTGGCCACAAGCTCGGCGAATTTGCGATCACTCGCACGTTCAAGGGCCATGCGGCTGACAAGAAAGCGAAGAGGTAAGGTGCCATCATGGAAGTGAAAGCGATTCATCGCGGTGCCCGTATCTCCGCCCAGAAGACGCGCCTGGTTGCTGACCAGATCCGCGGTCTGCCGATCGAGCGCGCGCTCAACATCCTGACGTTCAGCCCGAAAAAGGCTGCCGGGATCGTTAAGAAGGTGGTCGAATCGGCCATCGCCAACGCCGAGCACAACGAAGGCGCCGACATCGACGAACTGAAGGTCAAGACGATCTTCGTCGACAAGGCAACCTCGCTCAAGCGCTTCACCGCACGGGCGAAGGGCCGCGGCAACCGCATCGAGAAACAAACCTGTCACATCACTGTGACGCTCGGCAACTAAGGAGTCACGATGGGACAGAAGATTCATCCGACTGGCTTCCGTCTGGCCGTCAGCCGTAACTGGGCTTCGCGTTGGTACGCCAACAACACGAAGTTCGCCGGCATGCTGAAAGAAGACATCGAAGTTCGCGAGTTTCTGAAGAAGAAGCTCAAGAACGCATCGGTTGGCCGTGTTGTGATCGAGCGTCCGGCCCGTAATGCACGTATCACCATTTATAGCTCGCGTCCGGGCGTGGTGATCGGCAAGAAGGGTGAGGACATCGAACTGCTGAAGGCCGAGCTGCAACGTCGCATGGGTGTGCCCGTGCACGTGAACATCGAAGAAATCCGCAAGCCGGAAACCGATGCGCAGCTGATCGCCGATTCGATCACGCAGCAGCTCGAGCGCCGCATCATGTTCCGTCGCGCCATGAAGCGCGCGATGCAGAACGCCATGCGTCTGGGTGCCCAAGGCATCAAGATCATGAGCTCGGGCCGTCTGAACGGTATTGAAATCGCACGTACCGAGTGGTACCGCGAAGGCCGCGTGCCCCTGCACACCCTGCGTGCCGACATCGACTACGGCTTCTCGGAAGCCGAAACCACCTACGGCATCATCGGTGTCAAGGTGTGGGTCTACAAGGGCGATCACCTGGGCCGCAATGACGCGCCTGTGGTGGAAGAGCCGCAAGAAGACCGTCGTCGTCGTCCGGGTCGCCCGGAAGGCCGCCGCCGTGAAGGCGAAGGCCGTCCGTCGGGCAACCGCCGCGGTGGTGCCGGTGCTGGTCGTCGCGCTGCGCCTGGCGCAGACGCGAAGAGTGGAGAATAAGAATGCTGCAACCTAAGCGTAGGAAGTATCGCAAGGAGCAGAAGGGCCGCAACACGGGTAAGGCTACCCGTGGTAACGCCGTGTCTTTCGGCGAATTCGGCCTGAAGGCAATGGGCCGTGGCCGTCTGACCGCTCGTCAGATCGAGTCGGCACGTCGTGCGATGACCCGTCACATCAAGCGTGGCGGCCGCATCTGGATCCGGATTTTCCCGGACAAGCCGATTTCGAAGAAGCCTGCCGAAGTCCGTATGGGTAACGGTAAGGGCAACCCGGAATACTACGTGGCTGAAATTCAGCCGGGCAAGATGCTGTACGAAATGGATGGCGTTAGCGAAGAGCTGGCACGTGAGGCGTTCCGTCTCGCCGCCGCCAAGCTGCCGATCGCCACGAATTTCGTGGTGCGTCAGGTCGGTACGTAAGGAGATTGGGATGAAAGCATCCGAACTGCGCGGCAAGGACGCCGCAGGCCTGAACCAGGAGCTCTCCGAGCTGCTGAAGGCCCAATTTAGCCTGCGCATGCAAAAGGCCACCCAACAGCTGCAGAACACCAGCCAGCTGAAGAAGGTGCGCAAGGACATCGCGCGTGTGCAAACCGTGCTGACCGAGAAGGCGAACGCGAAATGACCGAAGCTGCGAAGACTGAAGCAAAGCTTCACCGGACCCTCGTGGGCCGTGTCGTGAGCGACAAGATGGACAAGACCGTTACGGTCCTGATCGAAAACCGCGTCAAGCATCCCCTGTACGGCAAGTACGTGCTGCGTTCGAAGAAGTACCACGCACACGACGAAGCCAACCAGTACAAGGAAGGCGACAAGGTTGAAATCCAGGAAACGCGTCCGCTGTCGCGGACCAAGTCCTGGGTGGTTTCCCGGCTGGTAGAAGCTGCGCGCGTCATCTAAGTACAACAGTACTTTGCTGACTTGCAAGTCCAGGATTATGTTGCTATAATCCTGGACTTCCGCTTTATTGCGTTCGCCTTAGCAGTACCACCCGGGCGGGCCTGTAGGGCGAGCAAGGGCTGGCATCCGGTAGTTTTGGGTGCGGGCACTACCGACTTCCAAGTTGATCAACCCAAGCGGTGCTGGCGCAATGCCTGGCTCCGACGGGACCAAGACTGACCGACGGGCTTCATACCAGAAGACCTGACGGATTAAGTTGGGAAGATAACACCATGATTCAGACAGAAAGCCGGCTCGAAGTGGCCGATAACACCGGTGCGCGCGAAGTGCTGTGCATCAAGGTACTGGGTGGGTCCAAGCGCCGCTACGCGAGCGTGGGCGACATCATCAAGGTGACCGTGAAGGACGCAGCGCCGCGCGGTCGCGTGAAGAAGGGCGACATCTATAACGCAGTCGTCGTGCGTACCGCCAAGGGCGTGCGCCGCGCTGACGGTTCGCTCGTCAAGTTCGACGGCAATGCCGCCGTACTGCTGAACAACAAGCTCGAGCCGATCGGCACCCGTATCTTCGGGCCGGTGACTCGTGAACTCCGTACCGAGCGCTTCATGAAGATCGTGTCGCTCGCTCCGGAAGTGCTGTAAGGAGCCGCCATGAACAAGATTCGCAAAGGCGACGAAGTCATCGTGCTGACCGGCAAGGACAAGGGCAAGCGCGGTGCCGTCCAGGCAGTGCAAGGCGACAAGGTCGTGGTTGAAGGCGTGAACGTTGCCAAGAAGCACGCTCGCCCGAACCCGATGCTGGGTACCACCGGTGGCGTGGTCGACAAGCTGATGCCGCTGCATATTTCCAACGTTGCGCTCGTGGATGCCAATGGCAAGCCGTCGCGTGTCGGTATCAAGGTCGAAGACGGCAAGCGCGTGCGCGTGCTGAAGACGACCGGTGCCGTCCTGGCCGCTTGATTCTGGGCACAGATAGGAGTTGAGCATGACAGCACGTCTGCAAGAGTTTTACAAAGAACAGGTTGTGCCGGCGCTGATGAAGCAGTTCGGCTACAAGTCGGTCATGGAAGTGCCGCGTTTCACCAAGATCACCCTGAACATGGGTCTGGGCGAAGCGATCAATGACAAGAAGGTCATTGAGCTGGCAGTCGGTGACCTGACCAAGATCGCCGGTCAGAAGCCCGTTGTGACGAAGGCCAAGAAGGCCATCGCCGGCTTCAAGATCCGTCAGGGCTACCCCATCGGCGCGATGGTGACCCTGCGCGGTGAGCGTATGTTCGAATTCCTGGACCGTTTCGTGACCGTGGCCCTGCCGCGCGTGCGTGACTTCCGTGGCGTTTCGGGCAAATCGTTCGACGGTCGTGGTAACTACAACATCGGTGTGAAAGAGCAGATCATTTTCCCCGAAATCGAGTACGACAAGATCGACGCACTGCGTGGTCTGAACATCAGCATCACGACGACGGCTAAGAACGACGAGGAAGCCAAGGCTCTCCTGAACGCGTTCAAGTTCCCGTTCCGTAATTAAGGGGTAACCGTGGCTAAACTGGCTCTGATTGAACGTGAGAAGAAGCGCGCAAAGCTCGTGGCGAAGTACGCCGACAAGCGCGCAAACCTCAAGGCCATTATTGACGACCAAGAAAAGTCGGAAGAAGAGCGTTATCTGGCGCGCCTCGAGCTGCAGAAGCTCCCGCGCAACGCTAACCCGACTCGCCAGCGTAACCGCTGCGCGATCACCGGTCGTCCCCGCGGTACCTTCCGCAAGTTTGGCCTGGCGCGTAACAAGATCCGCGAAATCGCCTTCAAGGGCGAAATCCCGGGTCTGACGAAAGCCAGCTGGTAATTACGCACAGGCTACAGGAGAAACAGTATGAGCATGAGCGATCCTATCGCCGATATGCTGACGCGCATTCGCAACGCCCAGGGCGTGCAGAAGGCGTCGGTGGTCATGCCCTCGTCCAAACTGAAGGTTGCGATCGCCAAAGTCCTGAAGGACGAAGGCTACGTCGACGACTACTCGGTTCAGGAAGATGGCGGCAAGGCGCAACTGACCATTGGTCTGAAGTATTACGCCGGCCGTCCGGTGATCGAGCGCATCGAGCGCGTTTCGAAGCCGGGTCTGCGCGTGTACAAGGGCCGCAGCGACATCCCCCAAGTGATGAACGGCCTGGGTGTGGCGATCATCTCGACCCCGCAGGGTCTGATGACCGACCGCAAGGCACGTGCCACTGGCGTGGGCGGCGAAGTTCTCTGCTACGTCGCGTAAGGAGCAAACATGTCCCGTGTAGGTAAGGCTCCCATCGCGCTGCCGAAAGGCGCGGAAGTTAATGTGGCGGCTGGCGTGCTCTCCGTTAAGGGCCCGCTCGGTACGCTGACCCAGCCGATTCACAGCCTGGTGAAGGCCAACGTTGCCGATGGCACGCTGACTTTCGAACCGGCTGACGAATCGCGTGAAGCAAACGCCCTGCAAGGCACCATGCGCGCCCTGGCGGCAAACATGGTCAAGGGCGTGACTACCGGTTTCGAGCGCAAGCTGCAGCTGGTTGGCGTGGGTTACCGCGCTCAACTGCAAGGCGCCGCGCTGAAGCTCCAGCTTGGTTTCTCGCACGATGTGATTCACGAAATGCCGGAAGGCGTGAAGGCCGAAACGCCGACGCAGACCGAGATCGTGATCAAGGGTGCTGACAAGCAGAAAGTCGGTCAGGTTGCCGCGGAAGTTCGCGCGTACCGTCCGCCCGAGCCCTATAAGGGCAAGGGTGTTCGTTACGCTGACGAGCGCGTCATCCTGAAGGAAACCAAGAAGAAGTAAGGGGTCCAGAGATGAACAAGAAAGACGCTCGTTTGCGCCGTGCACGTCAGACCCGCGCGAAAATCGCGGAACTGAAGATCAATCGTCTGACCGTGTTCCGTACCAATACGCATATTTACGCTCAGGTGTACTCGCCGTGCGGCACGCAAGTGCTGGCTTCGGCTTCGACCGCCGAGGCAGAAGTGCGCAAGGAACTGACTGGCAGCGGTGCTACCGTTGCCGCCGCCACCCTCGTGGGCAAGCGCGTTGCCGAAAAGGCAAAGGCTGCTGGCGTGGAAACCGTCGCGTTCGATCGTGGTGGCTTCCGCTTCCACGGCCGCGTGAAGGCCCTGGCTGATGCCGCGCGTGAAGCCGGCCTCAAGTTCTAAGCGCTCAAAGAGAGATACGTCATGGCAAAGATGCAAGCAAAAGTCCAACAGGACGAACGCGACGACGGCCTCCGCGAGAAGATGATCTCGGTCAACCGTGTCACCAAGGTGGTGAAGGGTGGCCGTATCCTCGGTTTCGCTGCGCTGACCGTGGTTGGTGACGGCGATGGCCGCATCGGCATGGGCAAGGGCAAGGCCAAGGAAGTTCCGGTGGCCGTGCAGAAGGCAATGGACGAAGCCCGTCGCAAGATGGTCAAGGTCTCGCTGAAGAACGGCACGCTGCAACACGAAGTTGTTGGCCGTCACGGCGCCGCCAAGGTGCTGATGATGCCCGCCAAGGAAGGTACCGGCGTGATCGCCGGTGGTCCGATGCGCGCGATCTTCGAAGTGATGGGTGTGACGAACGTTGTGACCAAGTCGCACGGTTCGACGAACCCGTACAACATGGTTCGCGCCACCATCGATGGTCTGACCAAGATGAGCACGCCGGGCGAAATCGCCGCCAAGCGTGGCAAGTCGGTCGAAGACATCCTCGGCTAAGGTGAACGAAATGTCGCAGAAAACCGTAAAAGTGCAACTCGTGCGTAGCCTGATCGGTACGCGCGAGGATCATCGCGCCACCGTACGTGGCCTGGGCCTGCGTCGCCTGAACTCCGTTTCGGAGCTGCAGGACACGCCCGCCGTGCGCGGCATGATCAACAAGGTCTCGTACCTGGTCAAGGTTCTGGCCTGATCGGGACTCGGAGAGCAACATGCAACTGAACAACCTGAAACCGGCCGACGGTTCGAAGCACGCCAAGCGTCGCGTCGGCCGCGGTATCGGCTCCGGCCTGGGCAAGACGGCTGGTCGTGGTCACAAGGGTCAGAAGTCGCGTTCGGGCGGCTTCCACAAGGTTGGCTTCGAAGGCGGTCAAATGCCGCTGTATCGTCGCCTGCCGAAGCGTGGTTTTACCTCGCTGACCAAGGCCTTCACCGCTGAAGTGACCCTGCGCGACATCGAACGCCTGGAAGCTGCCGAAGTGGACCTGCTGGTCCTGAAGCAAGCTGGCCTCGTGGGCGAGCTGGTCAAGAGCGCGAAGGTCATCAAGGCTGGCGAACTGTCCCGCAAGGTGACGATCAAGGGTCTGGGTGCCACCGCTGGCGCCAAGGCTGCGATCGAAGCCGCTGGCGGCCAGATCGAAGCGTAATTACGCAGTAGCATTCGCAGCATAGGCGAAGTCACAGTCGGAGCATCGTTTGGCCACGGCGAAACCCAATGCAAGCGCGCAGGCCAGGAACACGGCTAAGTACGGCGATCTCAAGCGCCGTCTTATGTTCCTGGTGCTGGCCCTGATCGTCTACCGCATCGGTGCACATATTCCGGTGCCGGGAATCGATCCGGACCAGCTTGCGAAGCTTTTCCAGAGTCAGTCGGGTGGCATCCTCGGGATGTTCAACCTGTTCTCGGGCGGTGCGCTGTCGCGCTTTACCGTCTTCGCGCTCGGCATCATGCCGTACATCTCGGCGTCGATCATCATGCAATTGCTGACGATCGTGCTGCCGCAGCTGGAGACGCTGAAGAAGGAAGGGCAGGCAGGGCAACGGAAGATTACGCAATACACACGCTACGGCACCGTGGTTCTGGCCACGTTCCAGGCGTTGTCGATTGCGGTGGCGCTGGAGTCGCAGCCAGGCCTGGTTATTGATCCGGGTCTGATGTTCCGGGCCACGGCGGTAATCACGCTGGTGACCGGCACGATGTTCCTGATGTGGCTGGGTGAGCAGATTACCGAGCGCGGTCTGGGCAACGGTATTTCGATCATCATCTTCGGTGGTATCGCGGCGGGCCTGCCCAATGCGATCGGCGGACTGTTTGAACTGGTCCGTACGGGTTCCATGAGCATCATCGCGGCGATCCTGATCGTGGCGATCGTGGCTGGTGTGACCTACGCCGTGGTGTTTGTCGAGCGTGGCCAGCGCAAGATCCTGGTGAACTATGCCAAGCGTCAGGTCGGCAACAAGGTGTACGGCGGTCAGTCGTCGCACCTGCCGCTGAAGCTGAACATGGCAGGGGTGATTCCGCCGATCTTTGCATCGTCGATCATTCTGTTCCCGGCGACGATTGCAGGCTGGTTCACGTCTGACTCGACGGGTGCGGTTGGCCGGTTCATCAAGGACCTGGCTGCCACGCTGTCGCCGGGCCAGCCGGTCTACATCCTGCTGTATGCGACTGCAATTGTATTTTTCTGCTTCTTCTATACGGCTCTGGTCTATAACAGCCGTGAAGTGGCAGACAACCTGAAGAAAAGTGGAGCCTTCATTCCGGGCATCCGTCCAGGCGAGCAAACGACGCGCTACATCGACAAGATCCTGGTGCGCCTGACGCTGGCTGGTGCGATTTACATCACGCTGGTCTGCCTGTTGCCGGAATTCCTGGTGCTGCGCTGGAACGTTCCGTTCTATTTCGGCGGAACCTCACTGCTGATCATCGTGGTTGTCACGATGGACTTCATGGCACAGGTACAGTCCTATGTCATGTCGCAGCAGTACGAGTCGCTGCTGAAGAAGGCGAATTTCAAGGGTAACCTGACCTTACGCTAGGAAGCCGGGGTCGGGACGGGCACCAGGTATGGCAAAGGACGACGTCATCCAGATGCAAGGGGAGGTCCTGGAAAATCTCCCCAACGCGACGTTCGGTATCAAACTGGAGTATGGCCACGAAGTACTGGGGCACATCTCCGGCAGGATGCAATGAACGACATCCGGATTCTTCCGGGTGACAAGGTGACGGTTGAGCTGACTCCATATGATCTGTCTCGCGCACGTATCGTCTTCCGGACGAAGTGAAGCGAACTGGAATTGAAGGAAGAGGAAAATCATGAAAGTGCTGGCTTCTGTTAAGCGCATTTGCCGCAACTGCAAAATCATCAAGCGCAACGGTGTCGTGCGCGTGATCTGCTCGTCGGATCCCCGCCACAAGCAACGCCAAGGCTAATCGGAAAGAGGATTGACGAATGGCACGTATCGCAGGGGTTAACATCCCGAACCACAAGCACACCGAAATCGGCCTGACGGCTATTTATGGTGTCGGCCGCTCGCGCGCCCGCAAGATTTGCGAGGCCACCGGTGTACCGTTTGACAAGAAGGTCAAGGATCTGACCGACGCCGACCTGGAAAAGCTTCGTGACGAAGTGGGCAAGGTCACGGTCGAGGGTGACCTGCGTCGTGAAACCACGATGAACATCAAGCGTCTGATGGACCTTGGTTGCTATCGTGGCATGCGTCACCGCAAAGGTCTGCCGCTCCGCGGCCAGCGTACCCGCACCAACGCCCGTACCCGTAAGGGTCCGCGCAAGGCCGGCGTGGCACTGAAGAAGTAAAGCCGAAGGCAGAGGAATAGACGAATGGCAAAAGGTCCGAATAACGCCGCCCAGCGCGCGCGTAAGAAGGTCAAGAAGAACGTTGCCGACGGCATTGCGCACGTCCACGCTTCGTTCAACAACACCATCATCACGATCACCGACCGCCAGGGCAACGCCCTGTCGTGGGCGACCGCTGGTGGCCAGGGCTTCAAGGGTTCGCGCAAGTCGACCCCGTTTGCAGCCCAGGTTGCCGCTGAGAACGCCGGCCGCGTGGCGCAAGACCAGGGTATCAAGAACCTGGAAGTGCGCATCAAGGGCCCGGGCCCGGGTCGCGAATCGGCTGTCCGTGCGCTGAACGCGCTGGGCATCAAGATTTCGGTGATCGAAGATGTGACGCCGGTGCCGCACAACGGCTGCCGTCCGCCGAAGCGCCGCCGTATCTAAGCGCCAGGCTTGCCGGAGACGCGATCAGGGTCTTACCCCGTATCTCCGGTCTGTGGTAGTATCCCGCGTTGGCCTGCTGCAATTTTTTGCGGCGGGCTTTCGTTTTGCGTCCGCGCCTAGAGGCTGCCGCCTCGGCGAGGGCGATATCGTCATGCTTTTGCGTTGCCTCTGCGTGGCCTGGCCATTGCGGATGAAGAACCATAAGCCCACCGTCCGTCACAGTAGGTGACGGACTCGCGGCGCGTCCTGATGGCGTCGCGATCGATCAAAGGAAGATAAAGTGGCACGTTATACCGGCCCGAAGGCCAAACTTTCCCGCCGCGAAGGCACCGATCTGTTCCTGAAGAGCGCACGCCGCTCGCTGGCCGACAAGTGCAAGCTGGACAGCAAGCCGGGCCAGCACGGCCGCACCTCGGGCGCCCGTACGTCCGACTACGGCAACCAGCTGCGCGAAAAGCAGAAGGTCAAGCGCATCTACGGCGTGCTGGAGCGTCAGTTCCGCCGCTACTTCGCCGAAGCCGACCGCCGCAAGGGCAACACCGGCGAAAAGCTGCTGCAACTGCTGGAATCGCGTCTGGACAACGTCGTGTACCGCATGGGCTTTGGCTCGACCCGCGCTGAAGCGCGTCAGCTGGTTTCGCACAAGGCGATCCTGGTGAACGGTCAGCCGCTGAACGTGCCGTCGGCCCAGGTCAAGTCTGGCGACATCGTGTCGATCCGCGAACAGTCGAAGAAGCAGGTTCGTATCGCCGAAGCCCTGTCGCTGGCTGAACAATCGGGCTTCCCGACCTGGGTTGCCGTGGATGCCAAGAAGTTCGAAGGCACGTTCAAGCAGGCTCCGGATCGCGCCGATATTTCGGGCGACATCAACGAAAGCCTGATCGTCGAACTGTATTCGCGTTAATCGCGAACCGAGATTCGAACGGTTCAGCGCTTGCCTTATCCACAAGGCTTCGCTTTCAGCCCGGCGCGCCATGCGGCGCGCCGGGCTTATTGCCCATCATGCGATGGGTTTTCTCAGGTTCCAAACGTCAGCCTTATCGGTGTAACGAGCCGAGGGTATTGAAAAGGACAACCTAATGCAAACAGCACTCCTCAAGCCAAAAATCATCGCCGTCGAACCGCTGGGCGACCACCACGCCAAAGTCGTGATGGAGCCGTTTGAACGCGGTTATGGGCATACGCTTGGTAACGCGCTGCGTCGCGTCCTGCTGTCGTCGATGGTCGGTTATGCGCCGACTGAGGTCACGATCGCTGGGGTCGTCCACGAGTATTCCACCATCGATGGCGTGCAGGAAGACGTCGTCAACCTGCTCCTCAACCTGAAGGGCGTGGTGTTCAAGCTGCACAACCGTGACGAAGTCACGGTGTCGCTGCGCAAGGATGGCGAAGGCGTGGTCACGGCGGCCGATATCGAGCTGCCGCACGATGTCGAAATCATCAACCCGGGTCACGTCATTGCCCACCTGTCCGCAGGCGGCAAGCTCGACATGCAGATCAAGGTCGAGCAAGGCCGCGGCTACGTGCCGGGCAACGTGCGCAAGTTCGGCGACGAGTCGGGCAAGGTGATCGGCCGTATCGTGCTGGACGCCTCGTTCTCGCCGGTGCGCCGCGTTTCGTACGCCGTGGAATCGGCTCGTGTGGAACAGCGTACCGACCTGGACAAGCTGGTGATGAACATCGAAACCGACGGCGTGATCTCGCCGGAGGAAGCGATTCGCCAGTCGGCCCGTATCCTGGTGGACCAGCTGTCGGTGTTCGCCGCGCTGGAAGGCACCGAGTCGGCCGCCGAGGCTGCTTCGAGCCGCGCACCGCAGATCGATCCGATCCTGCTGCGCCCGGTGGACGACCTCGAGCTGACGGTGCGTTCGGCCAACTGCCTGAAGGCCGAAAACATCTACTACATCGGCGACCTGATCCAGCGTACCGAGAACGAACTGCTCAAGACCCCGAACCTGGGTCGCAAGTCGCTCAACGAGATCAAGGAAGTCCTGGCTTCGCGTGGCCTGACGCTCGGCATGAAGCTCGAGAACTGGCCGCCCGCAGGTCTGGAGAAGTAATTGGCGGGTGGAGCCGTCGCAAGGCGGCTCCACTGTCAACGCGCCGCTGGCAATTCCGCCGGCGGCACCGTAGCACTACCGGCCCGCGCCCGAGCCCGCTTCCAGCAGGCAAGGCGATAGAAGAGCTGGTCAAACACTGTAATCGAAAGGAATCATCATGCGTCACCGTCATGGTCTGCGGAAACTGAACCGCACCTCGTCGCACCGTCTCGCGATGCTGCGCAACATGTCCAACTCGCTGTTCCAGCACGAGCTGATCAAGACCACCCTGCCCAAGGCCAAGGAACTGCGCAAGGTTGTCGAGCCGCTCATCACGCTGGCCAAGAAGGACACCGTTGCCAACCGCCGTCTGGCTTTTGCCCGTCTGCGCGACCGCGACATGGTCACCAAGCTGTTCACCGAACTGGGCCCGCGTTACGCCACCCGTCCGGGCGGCTACACCCGTATCCTGAAGTTCGGCTTCCGTCAGGGCGACAATGCGCCGATGGCGCTGGTCGAGCTGGTGGACCGTCCGGAAATCACCGAAGCCCCGGCTGAAGAAGCTGCGGAATAAGTGATGACCGATCCCGTCCCCGCTGACGGGTTATCGGACACGGCACTACAATCGAGCCAGGCTTTTGCCTGGCTCTTTTGTTTTGTGCCCGTATCCACGCATGACACTCTCAGACTCCTCTCATGGCGCCAAGGCCCCGGAACCGGCAGAATCGGTCTGGATGGCGATGACCAACCTGCCTGACGAAGCATCCGCCGCCCGCGTGGCGCGCGCCGTGCTGGAAGCCAGGGTGGCGGCCTGCGTGAACCGGCTGGCGCCGTGCCAGTCCGAATACTGGTGGCAAGGCCAGCTGGAGCAGGCGCAGGAATGGCCGCTGCTGATCAAGACCACGCAGGGCCAGTATGCGGCGCTGGAAGCCGTGATCCGCGCCGAGCACCCCTACGACGTGCCAGAGCTCATTGCGTGGCCGCTGGCGGCCGGATTGCCAGCCTACCTGGGGTGGGTCCGAGCGGAAGCCACAGGGGCGCCAGGCCAGCCCTGAAGCCAGAACAACAAGTATCGGAACAACACATGGGAATGTCGGGGATCAGCAGGAACGGAACATGGCTCGACGGTGCCGCGCGCGCCTTCGGAGCACGCTCCGATGCGGCGCAGGGGACGCTTCAGTGGGCGCGTGCGTTGCGTCATATTGTCGCAATCGCCCTGGTGTTCCTCGTGTGCCTTGTGACCTGGAGCGGTGCCCGGGCAGCGACGGAAGACGACTTCCTGCCACCCGAACAGGCGTTCAGGTTTGCCGCCCGGCAGATCGATCCCCAAACCATCGAGGTCCGGTTCGACGTCGCAGACGGCTACTACCTGTACCGCGAGCGCTTTGCCTTTGCCGCGCAGCCAGCGGGTGTCAAGCTGGGGGCGCCGGCCATGCCGCAGGGGAAGGTCCATTTCGACGAGACCTTCGGCAAGGATATGGAGACCTACCGGGGCGCCGTCGTCGTCAAGGTGCCGGTCGAGCAGGCGCCAGCCGATGGACGCTGGACGCTGGTGGTGACATCGCAGGGCTGCGCGGACAAGGGGCTGTGCTATCCGCCGATGGAAAGCATGTACAAGGTTGGCGGGTCGGCGCTGGGCAATCTTTTCGGTGACCGCAGCGCGCCAGCCCGGTCGACGCCCGCCGCACCTCAGGCGGACACTCCCGCGAACGAGGCACCGCGGTCATCTGCGGTACGCGGCGCCCAGATCGACGAGAACGATCGCATTGCCGGTGCGCTGGCGAGCCGCAGCCTCCCGCTAATCGGCGCGCTGTTCTTCGGGCTTGGGCTGCTGCTGACATTTACACCGTGCGTGCTGCCGATGGTGCCCATCCTGTCGTCGATCGTGGTGGGCGAGCACGTCACGCGTGGCCGTGCCTTTGTCGTGTCGCTGGCCTATGTGCTGGGCATGGCCGTGGTCTACACCGCCGTGGGCGTGGCGGCGGGGCTGGCCGGCGAGGGTCTGTCGGCCGCGCTGCAGACGCCTTGGGTGCTGGGCCTGTTTGCGCTGCTGATGATCGGGCTTTCCTTGTCGATGTTCGGCCTTTACGAACTGCAACTCCCCCAGCGCTGGCAGACCCGCCTGACCGAGTCGTCCAATCGCCGGCAGGGCGGCCAGGTTGCCGGTGCAGTGGCGATGGGCGCCCTTTCGGCGCTGATTGTCGGGCCGTGCGTGACCGCGCCGCTGGCGGGTGCCCTGGCCTACATCGCCCAGAGCGGCGATGCCTTGACGGGTGGCGCCGCGTTGTTGGCGATGGCGCTGGGCATGGGCGTGCCGCTTCTGCTGGTAGGCGTGGGCGCGGGCAACCTGCTGCCGCGTGCGGGCAAATGGATGGAGGCCACCAAGCGCTTCTTCGGCTTCCTGCTGCTTGGCGTGGCGATCTGGATGGTCACGCCGGTGCTGCCGGCCTGGGTGGTAATGCTGGCCTGGGCGGCCTTGCTGCTTGTCGCGGCCGTGTACCTGGGTGCGTTCGACGCGCTGGGGCCGGATCCGCGCGGGTTGCTGCGCCTGGGCAAGGGCCTTGGATTGCTGGCCGCGCTGGCCGGCGCCATCCAGATCGTGGGTGTGGCGTCCGGTGGACGCGATCCCCTGCAGCCGCTGTCGCATCTGAGTGGCCTGGCGGGTGCGCAGGGCCAGCCAGTCGCCAAGGACGCCGTGCGCTTTGAACGCGTGCGCAGCGTGGCGGAACTGGACGCGCGCGTTGCGCAGGCCGCTGCGGCGGGCCGGCCGGTGTTGCTCGATTTCTATGCGGATTGGTGCGTCAGCTGCAAGGAGATGGAAAAGCTGACGTTCCCCGATGCGAAGGTCAAGGCCCGCCTGTCCAACGTCGTGCTGCTGCAGGCTGATGTCACGGCCAACAACGCCGATGACAAGGCGCTGCTGAAGCGTTTTGGACTGTTTGGCCCGCCGGGGATCATCCTGTTCGGAGCGGACGGGCGCGAGCGGCCGGTGCGCGTGATCGGCTATCAGTCGGCGAACCGCTTCCTGGACAGCCTGGAGCGCGCGTTCGGCAAGGCGCCGCAGACCTGAGTACGCTCCACCGGGCGGCGGGCCGGGCGAAGTCTATCGATCCAGCCAGCGCCCCAGCGCCCAGATTCCCGCAATGGTGGCCACCACGCCGCCCATCAGGCCGATCGACCACCAGAAGCCGTCCGGCTCCTGCAGCCACGGCATGCGCGCGAAGTTCATGCCGAACACTCCCGTAATCAGCGTCAGCGGCATGAACAGGGCCGTGATGATCGTCAGCGCGCGCATGGTGCGGTTGGTGCGGTGGGCCACGGCCGAGAAGTGAATCTGCACGGCTGACTCGATCGAGTCCTCGAGCCGCCGGGCGTGCGCCAGGACCCGCATGATGTGCTCCATCAGGTCGGTCAATCGCACGAGCAGCACTTCGTCACGGCTGGCGGCGCCGGGGTCGCCGTCGCCGGTGCTGTAGCGGTTGTCGAGCAGGCTGTCGCGGAATTCCTGCAGCGCGTCGCGCTGCTCCTCACTCAGGTTTTCAAGCCGCCGCAACTGGATACGCGCGTCGAGCAGGCCTTCCCAGCTCGAAAAGCTCTGCCGGGCGCTCAGCAGCGCGCGTTGCCAGCGGTCAAGTTGCCGCGTGAGCGGTGTCCGCAGATCCAGGTAGCGGTCCACCATGGCGTTCAGCAGCCGCAACATCAGGTCTTCTGGCCGCGTGGGCGGTCGAATCCCATGCATCAGTGACGCGGTGCCGTTGGCGCGCGCCGGCGCGGATTGCGGCGAGCCGCAAGTGTCCAGCAGCCGTTGCCTGACCAGGTCGATGGTGCGCGACGGCGACGGGCGCACGGTGACCAGCACATTGTCGAACACGAAAAATGCCACCGGCTGGGTGTCGATGCGCGCCAGCGCGGGCAAAAATCCCGGCGCGTACTTGCGCGAGGCCTTGCGAGGCGCCGGGATCGGCACGGCTGCCGCGCCGGCCTGTGGCGGCGGAGCGACAGTCGGCGGGACGGCCGTGGCCGTTGCGGGGGCCGTCGAGACCGTTGTCGCTGCCATGACGGTATCACCGGCTGCGCCGGCCTGCGCGGCATCCGCCTCGGCAAACTGCCGGCTGGTCTCGAAGGTCAGCTTGCGGAAGATCACCATGTCATACGCATTGGTCGTGTCGAAGAACGACGGATGCGCTGGATTGGTGGCGTCGGCCAGGTGCAGGTCAAGAATGGGCGCGCCGGTCAACGCCACCAGACGGTCTCGCCACGCGCCAGGCGCGGGAGTCACCTCGTCGGTGCCAAAGTCAGCCCAGACAAAGCGCGCCGCGGCGTTTCCGGAAAGAAAGTCGCGCGCGGCGTCCAGCGTCGCGAGCGGGTGTACCTGGCTGGCCGAGAAGCCGAGCAGTTGCATGCGGCAATGTCGGCCGGTCAGCCGGCGGCCTTCAGCAGGCGTGCGGCATCGCGTGCAAAGTAGGTAAGGATGCCGTCGGCGCCGGCGCGGCGGAACGCCAGCAGCGATTCCATCATGACCTTGTCGTGATCCAGCCAGCCGTTCTGGGCGGCGGCCTTGAGCATCGCGTATTCGCCACTGACCTGGTAGACGTAGGTCGGATAGCGGAACTCGTCCTTCACGCGGCGCACGATGTCCAGGTACGGCATGCCGGGCTTCACCATCACCATGTCGGCGCCTTCCATGATGTCCTGGCCCACTTCGCGCAGTGCTTCGTCGGTGTTGGACGGGTCCATCTGGTAGGTCATCTTGTTGCCCTTGCCCAGATTGGCGGCCGAGCCGACTGCATCGCGGAACGGGCCATAGAAGGCCGACGCGTACTTGGCCGAGTAGGCCATGATGCGTGTGTGGATGTGGTTGGCTTCTTCCAGCGCGGCGCGCACGGCGCCGATGCGGCCGTCCATCATGTCGGACGGTGCGACGATGTCCACGCCGGCCTCGGCCTGGACCAGCGCCTGCCTGACCAGGATGTCGACGGTGATGTCGTTGATGACATAGCCGTTTTTGTCCAGCACGCCGTCCTGGCCGTGGCTGGTGTACGGGTCGAGCGCCACGTCGGTCAGCACGCCGAGTTCTGGGAAGCGGTCCTTCAGCGCGCGCACGGCGCGGGGCACCAGGCCTTCGGCGCGGGTGGCCTCGATGCCATCGGGGGTCTTCAGCGAGGGATCGATGACCGGGAACAGGGCGATCACGGGAATGCCCAGCTTCACGCAGTCTTCGGCCACAGCCATCAGCAGGTCCACCGACACGCGTTCCACGCCGGGCATCGACGCCACGGATTCGCGCTTGTTCTGGCCGTCCAGGATGAACACCGGATAAATCAGGTTATCGGGCGACAGGCGGTTCTCGCGCATCATGCGGCGCGAGAAGTCATCGCGACGCATGCGGCGGGGACGGTACTCGGGGAACGTGGACATGGCGGAATCGGGGGAGGAGAAAGTCGTGGACGAATGCGTGGCGCACGTCACCGCAGCGGGCTGCGGGCAATGACGAAACACGTGCGCCAAAAGAAGAAAGAACTTTTGTGCGTGCCCGCTATCATACTCGCGGACACTCTGTGTTGCTTCGCGCAGCGCTGTGTCCCCCGCTACTCCTCCCTGAGCGGGTACCCGCCCTGAACCGGTGGGAAAGTTCGTCCCCGTTGCTTGCAACGGGGCTTTTTTTTGGCCGGTCCGGATGCGGATGACGAGAATTCGGGCGTACCTACGCCTGCGGCGCGCCGGCGGCAGCCTCGGGCGGCTGGGCCTCGGGCAATGCCAGCCATCCTGCCACCACGCGCTGGGCTTCCTCGATGCCGCGCCGCTTCAGGCTGGAGAACAGCTGGGCGGTCATGGCCGGCGGATTGTCCATCTGGGCCGCGTAGTCGGCCAGCATGCGCTTCGTTTCGCGCAGTGCCGTGGCGTTTTCGCTGTTGGTCAGCTTGTCGGCCTTGGTCAGCAGTACATGGATCGGCTTGCCGGTGGGCAGGAACCACTCCACCATCTGGCAATCGAGGTCCGTAAACGGGCGGCGCGCGTCCATCATCAGGATCAGGCCGGCCAGCTGGGTGCGGCTCTGCACGTAATCGGAAAGCAGGCCCTGCCAGTGGTACTTGGCGCTGCCCGAGACCTCGGCGTAGCCATAGCCCGGCAGGTCCACCAGGAACCCGAGCGGATCGGTCGCCTTGACCGGGGCGACGGTGAAGTAGTTGATATGCTGCGTGCGGCCAGGGGTGCGGGACGAAAACGCCAGCCGCTTCTGGTTGCACAGTGTGTTGATGGCCGTCGACTTGCCGGCGTTGGAACGCCCGGCGAACGCCACCTCGGGAACTGCCGTGGCCGGCAGGTCGCGCAGATGGTTGACGGTATCGAAGAAACGGGCCTGTTGTAGAAGGGACATGCGCAAATACGTGGAGCTGGCGGGCAGGGCGCTGGCAAGGGGCCAGTGCAGACGTCGCCACAGACACTGACCTAAGTCAATCCGGAAAGCGATTTATTGTACAATAACCCGGTTTACGGTCTCCTGAGCGGGTGACGTGTGGCATCCTTGCCGGATGTCATCGGCGAACTCTGAAAATGGATCGGGCATATTGTCCCTGATCAAGAATAGGACGTCGCGCATACGCGTTACCGGCTCCTGCCCCATGGCGCTTCCTCACCGCCGGGCAGGGGGATAAGGACGACCGGCATGCATTACGGTGTTCATAACAAAATCTCACAAGGTGTAAGGATGAACCGCATTGCGAAACTTTTGGGAGTCATGGCGCTGGCAGTTCCGCTGGGCGCGATGACAGGGCTGGTATCTGCCGCAGAGCAGGCCCCCGCCAAGGCGGATCCCGCCAAGGGCGAGACGCTTTACACGCAAGGTGTTCCCGATCGCAATGTCCCGGCATGCTTTTCCTGCCACGGTACAGCCGGCAACAGCACGGCCGCCGTCAATCCCAAGCTGGCGGGCCAGCAGGGCGATTACGTTCACAAGCAGCTCGCCGATTTCAAGGCCAAGTCTCGCGATAACGCCATCATGTCGCTGTACGCACAGGCACTGAGCGACCAGGACATGAAGGACATCGGCGCCTACCTTGCCAAGCAGCAGCTCAAGCCGGCCACGGCCAAGAACAAGGTAACGATCGAGGAAGGCCAGAAGATCTACCGCGGGGGTATTGCCGCCAAGGGCGTGCCGGCCTGTGCAGGCTGCCACGGACCGACCGGCGCCGGCATTCCGGCACAGTATCCGCGCATTGGAGGCCAGTATTCCGAGTACACCGAAGCGCAACTGGTGGCATTCCGCCAGGGCACCCGAAAGAACAATTCGGTCATGAGCACGATTACCGCCAGGATGTCGGATGCCGAGATCAAGGCGGTGGCGGATTACGTCGCCGGCGTCCGTTAAGTCGTATCAGGCCTGCATGTCCGGAGAATCCCTCGGGGGATGAACCGGACGCGTGGGCAACAATCGAAGAGGGTGGCCTGCTTGCCAAAGCATGTCCACCCTTTTTCATTTTTAGCGGCACCATATCGCGTCACATCGGCGCGCAACACTGGCGCCGACCATAAATAGCGCCCAACCGGCTTTCAGGCTTTACCGCACATGTCGACCCCATCCACTTCAGGGCTGCACCTGAAGACCCAACACCGCGTGCTGCGCGATGCCGTCGAACTGCTGTCCTCGATGCGCTTCGCGATCACGCTGCTGACGGTGATTGCCATCGCCAGCGTCATCGGCACCGTGCTCAAGCAGAATGAACCGTATCCGAACTATGTGAACCAGTTCGGGCCGTTCTGGGCGGACCTGTTCCATACGCTGTCGCTGCAGAAGGTGTACGGCTCCTGGTGGTTCCTGCTGATCCTGGCGTTCCTGGTGATCTCCACGTCGTTGTGCATCGCGCGCAACGCGCCAAAGATGATCGTGGACATGCGCTCGTGGAAAGACCACGTACGCGAGCGCAGCCTGCGCGCGTTCCACCATCGCGGAGAGTACGAGGCGCCGCGCGGCCGTGCGGAAGCCGTGGCCCGCCTGGGCGCGCTGCTGCGCAACCGCGGATTCCGCGTCAAGCCGGTGGAGCACGATGGCGCAACGCTGCTGGCCGCCAAGGCAGGCTCGGCCAACAAGCTTGGCTACATCCTGGCTCACACGGCCATCGTCGTGATCTGCGTGGGCGGCCTGCTGGACGGCGACATGCTGATCCGCGCGCAGATGTGGTTCGGCGGCAAGACGCCCATCGCCGGCAACGCCATCATCAGCGAGATTCCAGCCAAGCACCGCCTGTCGCCGGCTAATCCCGGATTCCGCGGCAACGCGTTCGTGCCCGAGGGCGCCACCGTCTCCACGGCCATCCTGAACATTGCCGATGGCGCGCTGGTGCAGGATCTGCCGTTCACGATCACGCTCAAGAAGTTCACCGTCGACTACTACTCCACCGGCATGCCGAAGCTGTTCGCGTCGGACGTGGTGGTGACCGACCGCGCCACGGGCAAGCAGACCGCGGCGACGATCAAGGTCAACGAGCCGTTGATTGTCGATGGCGTGGCGATCTACCAGTCCAGCTTCGAGGACGGCGGCTCGAAACTGAAGTTCGTTGGCTACCCGATGACGGGCAGCACGCACGGCACGTTCCCGATCGCGGGCACCGTGGGCGGCAATGTGGAACTGAGCGATACGGGCTCGGCCGCGGATCAGGACAGCCTGACGGTCGAATTCAGCGATTTCCGGCAGATCAATGTCGAGACCGTCACTGACGCTTCGGGCAAGGCCGATGTGCGCGGTGTGGCGCGCAAGTCGTCGCTGGGTGCGCTGGAGCAGCACCTGGGCGCGGCGGCCAGCCTGGACAAGGAAAAGAATCTGCGCAACGTGGGTCCGTCGGTCCAGTACAAGCTGCGCGACCGCACCGGACAGGCGCGCGAGTTCAACAATTACATGCTGCCGGTGCAACTCGACGGCCAGACCGTATTCCTGGCTGGCATGCGCGATTCGCCGAGCGAACAGTTCCGCTATCTGCGCATTCCCGCCGACGACCAGCGCAGCGTGGCCGACTGGATGCGCCTGCGCGCCGCGCTGCAGAGCAGTGCCATGCGCGGCGAGGCTGCACGCCGCTTTGCCGCCGTGTCGATGCCCGGCGACGACAAGGCGGTGCTGCGCAAGCAACTGGCGGAAAGCGCCCAGCGGGCCATGGATTTGTTCGCCGGCGCCACGCGCACGTCGCCCGACGCGCCGCCCGGAGGCTTCACCGCCATTGCCGCCTTCCTCGAAAAATCGGTGCCGCAGGGCGAGCAGCAGAAGGCGGCCGATGTCCTGCTAAAGATCCTCAACGGCTCGATGTGGGAACTGTGGCAACTGGCGCGCGAGCAGGACAAGCTGCCCGTGATCCCCAACGACGCGCAAAGCGGCCAGTTCCTGCAGCAGGCCATCAACGCGCTGTCGGACAGTTTCTTCTATGCGGCGCCCGTTTTCCTGCAGCTCGACGACTTCCAGGAGGTCAAGGCCAGCGTGTTCCAGATGACCCGTGCGCCGGGCAAGAACATCGTGTATCTTGGCTGCCTGCTGCTGGTGCTGGGCGTGTTCGCGATGTTCTATATCCGCGAGCGCCGGGTCTGGATCTGGGTCAAGGACAAGCAACCTGCCGACGCAGGAAACTCCGCCGGCAGTCACGTGCTGATGGCCATGTCCACGCAGCGCCGCACGATGGATTTCGAGAAGGAATTCGTCACATTGCGCGATGACGTCGGCCGTGCCGTGGACGCGGAAGTGACGCCTGCGCAAGTGGACGGCGCCGCGCCGATGACGCACGCGGCACCGCGATCCGACGCATCAGGGCCGGATGATAAGCAGGGGCCGTCGCTATAGTAGAAAGAGGGCTTTCCGGCGGCCGGAAGTGCGAGATTCCCGGCCTGCCGCGCCACGTTGATACCGCAGACATTACAGGTGCTTCGCACCGCAGAGCAGGAATGCCATGTCCTCCAATCTCAACCACGCCTCCTCAGGCCTGACGCCGCGGCAAAATGCCGCAGCCGGCAATGTGCCGAATGACCCGGCACAGCTGGAAGCCGATTTCCTTGAACCCTCGTTCCTGCGCCGGCTGACCTGGGTCGATTGGGCGTTTGCGCTGCTGCTGGTGCTGGGCGCCGGGTTTGCGCTGGCCCGCTATGGCCACTGGATGAACGTATACGACAAGGCCGTGCTGATTGCCGCCGTGCCCACGTTCGCGTTGCTTGGCTGGCACTGGAAGGCGGTGCGGCCGCTGATGCTGGGTATTGCGGTGCTGTCGCTGCTTGCCATCCAGATGTACCAGGGCAACCTGGCGCGCGCCGAGCAGGCGTTCTTCCTCAAGTACTTCCTGTCGAGCCAGTCGGCCATCCTGTGGATGAGCGCGCTGGTGTTCCTGTCGACGCTGTTCTACTGGGTCGGGTTTGCCTCGAGATCGGACACCGGGTCGAGCATCGGCAGCAAGCTGTGCTGGGCGGCGGTGGTGCTGGGTTTCACGGGCCTGATGGTGCGCTGGTACGAGTCGTACCTGATTGGCGCGGATATCGGCCACATTCCCATCTCGAACCTCTACGAGGTCTTTGTTCTCTTCACGCTGATCACCTCGCTGTTCTACCTGTACTACGAACGCCGCTACGCCACGCGGGCGCTGGGGCCGTTCGTGATGCTGGTGGTGTCAGCAGCCGTGGGCTTCCTGCTCTGGTACACGGTCACCCGCAATGCGCAGGAGATCCAGCCGCTGGTGCCCGCGCTGCAGAGCTGGTGGATGAAGATCCACGTACCGGCCAACTTTATCGGCTACGGCACGTTTGCGCTGGCCGCGATGGTGTCGGTGGCATACCTGCTCAAGCAGCGGGGCATCCTGGCAGAGCGCCTGCCGTCGCTGGAGCTGCTTGACGATGTGATGTACAAGGCCATTGCAGTAGGCTTTGCCTTCTTCACGATCGCCACGATCCTTGGCGCGCTGTGGGCAGCCGAGGCCTGGGGCGGGTATTGGAGCTGGGACCCGAAGGAAACCTGGGCGCTGATCGTCTGGCTGAACTACGCGGCATGGCTGCACATGCGGCTGATGAAGGGCCTGCGCGGCACGATGGCCGCCTGGTGGGCGCTGGTGGGCCTGCTGGTCACGACCTTCGCGTTCCTGGGTGTGAACATGTTCCTGTCCGGCCTGCACAGCTACGGCGAACTCTGATTCGTCGGCGGCCC
This sequence comes from Cupriavidus sp. D384, assembly GCF_001652915.1. Classification (GTDB taxonomy): domain Bacteria; phylum Pseudomonadota; class Gammaproteobacteria; order Burkholderiales; family Burkholderiaceae; genus Cupriavidus. Next base: position 86,158 of record NZ_BBQI01000005.1, on the reverse strand, counting down.
CAAATCAAAAGCCTGTCCCTTGCGACAGGCTTTTGTTCTTTCCGGCCCGACCGATGTGCACGGCATATCTCAATTCAGGCAACCTAAAAGGCACTTTTCGCTCGAAGGCGCCACTTTTTTTCGATGCAAACGGAATAAGGACGTCACATCGGGTGTTTACTGAAGGTACACGGCGCCGACGGTCGGCACCGCCCCGGAGAAGGAGACCTGAAGATGAATACTCGCCACACTGCTGTATCCGCACTTCGTCCGTTTGTCATCGCTGCTGGCGCCGCAACGATCCTGCTGGCTGGCTGTTCCGGCATGGGCATGGGCTCGGGGGCTGGCGACATGCCGCCGACCGTGAAGGTGACCAACGGCGTGCTGACTGATCCGCAGGGCCTGACGCTCTATACGTTCGATCGCGATCCCGCCAACGGCGGCAAGAGCGCCTGCAACGGCATGTGCGCCACCAACTGGCCGCCGCTGCTGGCAGAGCCGGGCAAGTCGGCATCGGGCAGCTACTCGATCATCACGCGTGACGATGGTACGCGCCAGTACGCCTACAAGGGCATGCCGCTGTACCGCTTTGCCAAGGATGCCAAGCCGGGCGACCGCGCGGGCGACAACCTCAACAACGTCTGGCACGTGGCGAAGCCCTGATTCCTGGGTGGCTGAGCGCACGGCAACCACGGCATGGATGGGTTCGAACGCCAGCTGGTGGCGCTGGCGCCGCGACTGCGGCGCCACGCGCGCGGCCTGACCGGCGACGCCGCGCTGGCCGACGACCTGGTGCAGGACACGCTGGAGCGTGCCTTGCGCTACCGCTGGCGCTTCCGCCTGCGTCCCGGATCGCTCTGGGGCGACGGCGCAGACGGTCTGTTGCCGTGGCTGCTGACGCTGATGCACCGGTTGCGCCTGAACGGGCTGCGTCGCGCGGATCTGATCAGCGTGACCGACGAGCCGCCCGACGTGGCCGTTCCCGGCGACGATCCGGGCCTGCGCCGCGACCTGCTCAGGGCGCTGGACGCATTGCCGGAAGCGCAGCGGGCGGTGTTGCTGCTGGTCAGCCTGGAGCAGTTTTCATACGCGGAAGCTGCGCAGGTACTTGAAGTCCCCATCGGCACGGTGATGTCACGCCTGAGCCGTGCCCGTGAACAGATGCGCCGTCTGCTCGATGGCGGTGCGAAGGACGTTGCGGCGCCGAATGTGCTGCAGCGGGTGAAATGATGAGCCCCCAGACACCGGTGAGCGAAGCCGATCTCCACGCCTATGCCGATGGCCAGCTGCACGGCCCGCGCCGGGCGGAGGTCGAGGCGTACCTGGCCGCCGATGCCGAGGCGGCAAGCAAGGTGGAAGCCTGGCGGCAGCAGGCCGCCGCGCTGCACGCCCGGCTGGATGGCGTGCTCAACGAAGCCGTGCCACTGGCTGCACTGCCGCGTCAGCTGCATGCCCAGGGCGGCCGTGCCACCCGCGTGCGCCTGGCGTGGCCGATGGCGCTGGCCGCCAGCCTGTGCGCGCTGGTGGTGGGCGCCGCCGGCGGATGGTATGCCCGCGACCGCGTCGGTGCCGATGCCGTGGCGGCCGCGCCAATGGAGCGGTTTGCGCGCGAGGCGCTGGCCAGCTACGTGGTCTACGCGCCAGAGGTCAGGCATGTCGTCGAGGTGCCCGCCAGCGACGAGGCCCATCTGATCGCCTGGCTGTCAAAGCGCCTCGGTGCGTCGCTGCAGGTGCCCGACCTGCATCCGCAGGGCTTCCGGCTGATCGGCGGGCGCCTTGGCGCGTCAGAGGGCGGCCCCATGGCGATCCTGATGTACGAGGACGACGCCGGCACGCGCGTGTCGCTGCAACTGCGGCGCATGGCGCAGGGCACCCCGGACACTGCGTTCCGGCTTGAACGGATGCCGCCGCGTACCACTGCCCGAAATCCCGCCGGGCATGCCACGATGGCGTTCTACTGGGTCGATCGCGACCTGGGCTTCGCGCTGGCGGGCCCGCTGGAGCGCGAACGGCTGCTGGCGCTGGCCCAGGTGGTCTACCAGCAATACCAGCGGGGATAGCCGCCCGCACGGCCTCCGGACGGCCGGACGGCTGCGCACCTTCCCGCGGCTTTTGATGTCCAATGCTGCAAGTCCTACCCAACGCTGCGAAACATGCTGATCCCTTCTCCCAAATGGTTGCGCGGTGACGATATCGCCGCGTCGGAAATCACGCCCGAACGGTTGTACCGGTCGCGCCGGCGCCTGTTGGCGATGGGCGGTGCCGCCGCGGCCGCCGGCCTGGCCTCGCCATGGTTCGCGCGCCAGGCGTTTGCGCAGGAGGCGCCGGGCAAGCTGCCGAAGCTGCCTGCCACGCTCAACAGTGCCTACGCCGTGACCGAAAGGCGCACGCCGTACACGGACATCACCACGTACAACAATTTCTACGAGTTCGGCACCGATAAGTCCGACCCGGCGCGCAATGCCGGCACGCTGCGGCCGCGTCCGTGGCAAGTGGCGGTGGAAGGCCTGGTCAAGCATCCCAAGGTCTACGATCTCGACGAACTGCTGAAGCTCGCACCGATGGAAGAGCGTGTCTACCGCCTGCGCTGCGTCGAAGGCTGGTCGATGGTGATTCCGTGGATCGGCTATCCGCTGGCCGAACTGATCAAGCGCGTCGAACCGCAACCGGGCGCGAAGTTTGTGCAGTTCATCACGCTGGCCGACAAGAAGCAGATGCCCGGCCTGAGCAGCGGCGTACTCGACTGGCCGTATAGCGAAGGCTTGCGCATGGACGAGGCGATGCATCCGCTGGCGCTGCTGACGTTCGGTCTTTATGGCGAGGTGCTGCCGAACCAGAACGGCGCGCCGGTACGGATGGTGTTGCCTTGGAAATATGGCTTCAAGAGCGCCAAGTCGATCGTGAAGATCCGCTTCGTCGACAAGCAGCCGCCCACCAGCTGGAACCTGGCCGCCGCCAACGAGTACGGCTTCTATTCGAACGTGAACCCCGACGTGGATCACCCGCGCTGGAGCCAGGCCACCGAGCGCCGCATCGGCGAAGACAAGGGCGGCGGCGGGTTTTCCGCGCTGTTCGCCCCCAAGCGCAAGACGCTGCCATTCAACGGCTACGGCGCGCAGGTGGCATCGCTGTACCAGGGCATGGACCTGAGGAAGAACTTCTGATGGCCGAGCGCGATCCGCGTGCGGCGGCGCCGGCACGCGCATCCCAGGCCAGCCGGCGTACGCCGGGCGGTCTGGCGATGCTCGCACCAGCGAGCGTGAAGACACTGAAGGTGCTGGTCTGGTTGCTGGCGCTGCTACCGTTCCTGCGCCTGATGTACTTGGGCACGACGTCACAGTTTGGTGCCAATCCGCTGGAATTCGTGACCCGGTCGACGGGCACCTGGACGCTGGTGATGCTGTGCGTGACGCTGGCGGTCACGCCGCTGCGCAGGATCACGGGCTGGCACTGGCTGCTGCGCCTGCGCCGCATGCTGGGCCTGTTTGCGTTCTTCTACGCGGTGCAGCATTTCCTGCTCTGGCTGGCGGTGGACCGTGGGTTTGACTTGGCCTACATGATCAAGGACATCGGCAAGCGGCCATTTATCACGATGGGTTTCGCCGCGTTCGTCCTGATGATTCCGCTGGCCGCCACGTCGACCAACGCCATGGTCCGCTGGCTTGGCGGCAAGCGCTGGCAGTTGCTGCATCGATCGATCTATGCCATTGCCGTGCTGGCTATCCTGCATTACTGGTGGCACAAGGCCGGTAAGCACGATTTTGGAGAAGTTTCGATTTATGCGGCCGTGGTGTTTGTGCTGCTGGCCATGCGGATCTGGTGGTGGCTGCGCCGGCCGCGCACTGCTGTTGCGGCACCATAGAAAAAGGGCGACACCGCAGTGTCGCCCTTTCGTTATTTTCGGCCTGAACCGGAATCAGGCGTTCAGCAGGCGCTCGGCGCGGAACAGGTCGGCCGGCAGTTCGCGTTCGCGCACCAGGTGCACGGTGTCGCCGTCGACCATCACCTCGGCCGCGCGGCCGCGCGTGTTGTAGTTCGAGCTCATCACGAAGCCGTAGGCGCCGGCCGACATCACGGCCAGCAGGTCGCCCGGCTGCACCGCCAGCGCGCGGTCGCGGCCGAGCCAGTCGCCCGATTCGCATACCGGACCCACCACGTCGTAGGTGATCTTGGCATCCGCACGCGGCGCCACCGGCTCGATGCGGTGGTAGGCCTCGTACATGGCCGGGCGGGCCAGGTCGTTCATCGCGGCATCGACGATGCAGAAGTTCTTGGCCGCGCCGGGCTTCAGGAACTCCACGCGCGTCAGCAGCGCGCCGGCATTGCCCACCAGCGAGCGGCCCGGTTCGAACAGCACCTCGCGGTGACCATGGCCGCGTGCGGCCACGCGATCGATCAGCGTCGTGGCAAAGCCGGTGATGTCCGGCGGGGTTTCGTCGTCATAGGTGATGCCCAGTCCGCCGCCTACGTCGATATGTTCGAGCTTGATGCCCTCGGCCTCGAGCGCTTCGACCACGTCGAGCACCTTGTCCAGTGCTTCCAGATACGGCGCCACTTCGGTGATCTGCGAGCCGATATGGCAATCGATGCCGGTCACTTCGAGATGCGGCAGCGCGGCGGCGGTGCGGTAGGTGGACAGCACGTCCTCGAACGCCACGCCGAACTTGTTGCCCTTGAGGCCGGTGGAGATATAGGGGTGGGTCTTCGCGTCGACGTCCGGGTTGATGCGCAGCGACACGCGGGCGCGCTTGCCCAGGCGTCCGGCCACGGCGTTCAGGCGATCCAGTTCCGGGATCGATTCCACGTTGAAGCCGCGCACGTCGTGCTCGAGCGCCAGCGTCATGTCGGCTTCGCTCTTGGCCACGCCCGAGAACACCACCTTGCGCGGGTCGCCGCCAGCGGCAATCACGCGCAGCAGTTCGCCGCCCGAGACGATGTCGAAACCGGCACCCAGCTTTGCAAACACCTGCAGCACGGCCAGGTTGGAATTGGCCTTGACCGCATACTGCACGTGCGCGTTGCGTCCCTTGCAGGCGGCGGCATACGCGTTGTACGCCGTGGTCAGCGCGGCGCGCGAATAGATGTACGTGGGCGTGCCGAATTCCTCGGCAATGCGGGCCAGCGGTACTTGTTCGACGGTCAGGGTGCCGTCTTCACGGCGAAGGAAAAAATCAGTCATGTTCTGGCTTGCACTCAGCGTGCGGAGGGGGCGGAGCTGCTCTTTGCGGGTTCGGCGACGGTGGGCGTGGACGTGGCGGGCTCGCCCATCGGACGCGCCGCGGGCGGGGTGGCGCCCGGCTGGCCCAGGCCCGGATCGGACACCGTGGGCGGCGTGGGCTCCGCCGGTACGCGGGGCATATAGAGCGGGCCGCGAATGCCGCACCCGGCAAGGGGCATCGCGAGCAGGGCGGCAAAGGCCGATACAATCGCACCACGACGCAGCATCGGGGAGTCCTTCATTGTCTGGATGGCTTTCGGATGGCTGCGGAAAGCGCACGGCTTTCCCGTTTTCCATCAATCTGATTTGCCGGTCCGAATACCCGTGGAAACGGGCTGCCGGCGGCCTTGGAGTGTAGCATGCCCCCCCTCAACGAGACCGAGTTCCTGGTGCTGGCCGGTGCGGCCCTGGACAAGCTGGAAGCCGATATCGAAGCGGCCGCCGACGCCGCCGATGCCGATGTGGAAATCAACCGTACCGGCAATGTGATGGAACTGGAGTTCGAGGACGGCTCCAAGATCATCGTCAACAGCCAGGCGCCGATGCAGGAACTGTGGGTGGCGGCCAAGGCCGGCGGTTTCCATTTCCGCCACGATGGCGCCCGGTGGGTGGACACCCGCAGCGGGGCCGAGCTGTACGCGGCGCTGTCGGGCTACATGAGCCTGCAGGCGGGCACCACGCTGACGCTGAAGTAAAGCGCTCGCGGCGCAACAAAAAACCGGCCACCAGGGCCGGTTTTTTGTTGCTGGCGAACGCCGTCAGGCGCCGCCGAACATTTCCAGGATCTTCTTCTTTTCCTGCTCGGTGTCCTGCGGCGGGCGCGAGCTTTCCTCCGGCTTGCCCGGCCACGGATCGCCCAGGCCCACCGACGCCACCCCGGCGCCGGCCGCGTTCTCTTCCAGCGTCCAGTCGCCGGCCGCCATGACCACCCCTTCGGGCGGCTGGCGATCCGGGCTCTCGGGCACGCCCTTGAGTGCCTTGCTCATGTAGCCCACCCAGATCGGCAGCGCCAGGCCACCACCGGTCTCGCGCACGCCCAGGCTCTTGGGCTGGTCGTAACCCATCCACGCGATCGCCACCAGCTTGGGCGTGTAGCCTGCAAACCACGCATCCACGGCGTCGTTGGTGGTACCGGTCTTGCCGGCCAGGTCGTTGCGGCCCAGGCGCTGCTTGGCCGGGTTGGCCGTGCCGCTGCGCACCACTTCGCGCAGCATGCTGTCGGCGATAAACGCGGTACGGGCATCCAGCACGCGCACGGCGTCTTCACCGGCCTTCTGCGGGTGGGTCTCCGAAATGACCTTGCCGCGCGAATCTTCCACACGCTGGATCAGGTACGGATTCACGCGGTAGCCGCCGTTGGCGAACACCGAGTAGGCGCCGGCCATCTGCAGCGGCGTCACGCTGCCGGCACCAAGCGCCATCGGCAGGTAGGCCGGATGCTTGTCGGCCTCGAAGCCGAAGCGCGTGATGTAGTCCTGGGCGTACTGCGTGCCGATCGCGCGCAGGATCCGCACCGACACCAGGTTCTTCGACTTGGCCAGCGCGCGGCGCATGGTCATCGGGCCCTCGAACTTGCCGTCGTAGTTCTTCGGCTCCCAGACCTGGCCGCCGGTGTCCGGGCCGATCGTCAGCGGTGCATCGTTGATCACCGTGGCCGGCGAGAAACCCTTTTCCAGGGCCGCCGTGTAGATGAACGGCTTGAAGCTGGAACCGGGCTGGCGCCAGGCCTGCGTCACGTGGTTGAACTTGTTGCGGTTGTAGTCGAAGCCGCCCACCATCGAACGGATCGAGCCGTCCTCGGGGCTCAGCGAGATGAACGCCGCGGCCACCTCGGGCAGTTGCGTCACCGACCACGAGTTGTCCTTCGGGTCCTGCGTCACGCGGATGATCGCGCCGGGGCGGATCTTGACCTTGGGCTGGGCATTGGCCGACAGCGACGGGGAGATGAAGCGCAGTGCGGTGCCTTCGATGGTCGCCACCTCGCCGGACAGCAGCGTCGCCTTCACCTGCTTCGGCGTGACGCTGGTCACCACGGCAGAACGCAGGTCGTCGCTGCCCGGATGCTCCACCAGGGCGTCGTCGATGGCCTGCTCGCGCTCGGCCGCGTCGGACGGCAGGTCGATGAATGCCTCGGGGCCACGATAACCGTGCTTGCGCTCGTAGGTCATGATGCCGTTGCGCACGGACTCGTAGGCGGCGTCCTGGTCGGCCTTGTTCAGCGTGGTGTAGACGGTCAGGCCACGCGTGTAGGTCTCTTCACGATACTGCGCGTACATCAGCTGGCGCACGATTTCCGCCACATACTCGGCGTGCGTGGAGAACTCGTTCCCCTCGCTGCGTACCTTCAGTTCCTCGCGCACGGCCTGGTCGTACTGCTCGGGGGTGATGTAGCGCAGGTCGCGCATGCGCTGCAGGATGTACTCCTGGCGCACCTTGGCGCGGCGCGGGTTCACCACCGGGTTGTAGGCCGACGGCGCCTTCGGCAGCCCGGCCAGCATCGCGGCCTCGGCCGGCGTCACGTCCTTGATCGACTTGCCGAAGTAGACGCGCGCCGCGCTGGCAAAGCCATAGGCGCGCTGACCCAGGTAGATCTGGTTCATGTACAGCTCGAGGATCTGGTCCTTGGTCAGGTTGGCCTCGATCTTGTACGCCAGCAGCATCTCGTAGATCTTGCGCGTGTAGGTCTTCTCGCTCGACAGGAAGAAGTTGCGCGCCACCTGCATCGTGATGGTCGACGCACCCTGCGACAGCCCGCCACGCAGGTTCGCCAGGCCGGCACGCATCACGCCCACGAAGTCGACGCCACCATGCTCGTAGAAGCGGTCATCCTCGATGGCGAGCACGGCCTTCTTCATGACGTCGGGGATCTCGGTGATCGGCACGAAGTTGCGGCGCTCTTCGCCAAACTCGCCGATCAGCACGTTGTCGGCAGTGTAGATGCGCAGCGGAATCTTCGGCCGGTAGTCTGTGATGGTGTCCAGCGACGGCAGGTTCGGCGCCGCCACGACCAGCGCATAGCCCACCAGCAGTGCCACGGCTACGAGACCGGCAGCAAGCAGCCCGAGTACCCAGAACGTGATGCGCGCCCACAACGGACGGCGGACGGGAAGGGACGGCTTCTGTTGTGCTGTGGCCATAAGGGTTTACCTAACAAGAGTGCCCGGGATTATATCGTCGGTACCTGACGGCTCCCGCGACGCTGTGCCGCGAAAGTCGCTACCGCGCTGTTACAAGATGTAATGTCGTTGAGATCAGTCTGTCACGTGCTGCAGGACGCAGGCGTGGCGCGGGCTGGCGGGCGATGCCTCAGGGCGGGGTGCGTGTTGCGGGGGAGCGCGCAAGTTGGCGCGCACCGATCGTGTCAGGACGATGCCACCCGATGGCGGGGTTGCAGACCGTCGGATTTTGGCAACGGATTCGTGGGGACCTTCCGAAAAAGAAAGCGTGGTCAAACCGGCACATTGCCAGCGCCTCCGGATTTTGTAAGAATCCACGAACATAAAAGAGCAAACGTTTCATCCAAGAAACTGGCTCGCACCATTAGAGCGGACATGCCGTGGGCGAGTTCAAATGTCAGGGGGTCAACCTTGCGACGGGGCATCTTGTCGGGTCTTCTGCGCCGGACTACGGTCGGCGTGGATATTGGTTCGTCCAGCGTCAAGGTCGTTGAGCTGTCCGTTGGGGCAGGCAAAAACGACTATCGGCTGGAGAAATGCGCCAGCGAACTGCTGGACCGCAACGCCGTTGCCGATGGCAACGTGGTCAACATCGAAGCTGTCGGGATTGCGCTCAAGCGCGCGCTCGGCAAGGCCGGCATCCGCACCAAGGACGTAGTCCTGGGCGTGCCGTCCATGCTGACGGAATCCCAGACGGTCAGTCTGCCGGACAACCTGTCCGAAGACGAACTCTATTCGCAGGTCGAATCCGAGGCGCACCGCCTCTATCCGCCGTCCCAGGCGGTGAATTTCGACTTCGCGGTGATTGGTCCCAGCGAAACGGAAGGCGGCATCGGCGTACGCGTCACGGCCGCCAACAGTGATCGTGTCCAGGAGCGCGTGACGGCCGCCGAGATGGCGGGCCTGAAGCCGCAGGTGATGGACGTGGAAGAGTACGCCGTGCAGCGCTCGGTCGTGCAGATGCTCGGCGTCCCCGCCGGCCTGAACGAAACCGACGCCAAGGACCTGCCCGTGGTGGCCGTGGTCCATCTGGGCGGCAGCCGTTCCAAGGCCATCTTCTACCAGGGCTGGAAGGAACTCTACGAGCAGCCGCTGAACAGCTATGGCGACCAGCTGACGCAAAGCGCCGCACGCATGTTCACGCTCGATGCGCTCAAGGCCGAAATCAAGAAGCGCAAGAACACGCTGCCCGAGGCGTGGCGGGGGCAACTGCTCAAGCCGTCGCTGGAAGCGCTGGCCATGGAGGTGCAGGGCGCAATCGGCAATTTCATTGCCAGCTCCAGCCTCGGCCGCGTCGACGAGATCCTGCTTTCCGGCGGGCACGCGTCGCTGCTTGGTGTACAGGCGGCGATCCAGCAACAGACGCAGATCACGACCACGCTGGCCAATCCCTTCGCAAACATGACGACCGCAGGCAAGGTCAACGAGCGCTATCTCCAGCGCGACCTGCCTGCCTACATCGTCAGTGCGGGACTGGCGCTGCGCGGCCTGCAATAAGCCACCCCGGGGGGACTCGCATGTCCACGACGACGAATACCATTCCGTCGGTCAACCTGCTGCCGTATCACGAGGCGCGCAAGGCAGCCCGGCGCAAGAAGGTCTACACCATGCTGGGCGGTGCGGCGGGCGCGGGAGCGCTGGTCGTGCTGATCGGCGGCTTCTTCATCGATTCAAAAATCGATGAGATGACCCATCTCAACCAGACGCTGGCGACCGAGAACTCCCGCATGGACGGGCAGATCAAGGAAGTCATGACACTCAAGAAGGATATCGAGGCACTGCTGGATCGCCAGCGCGCCATCGAAAGCCTGCAGGCCGAGCGCAACCTGCCCGTGCAGCTGCTGGAAGAGCTGGTGCGTCAGGTGCCCGAAGGCGTGTACCTGACTTCGCTCAAGCAGACGGGCGACACCTTTGTCGTCGCTGGCGTCGCACAGTCCAACGAACGCGTGTCGGAGCTGCTGCGTAACATCGGCCAGGTGCAATGGCTGGATCGTGCGGAGCTGGTGGAGTCGAAGGCGATCGTGATGACCAACAACCTGCGTGAACAGCGCCGGCTGTTCGATTTCTCGATGCGTTTCGCCTATCGTGCGCCGGAGCCGCCGGCTGACAAGAAGAAGGCAGGTGCACCGGCAGCTGCGGACAAGCCGGCGAAGGGCAAGGTCTGATCATGGCGCTGAATTCCAATATCTCCCTGCAGGACCTGACCACGCAGTTCCGCGGTCTGAACCTGAACGAGCCGGAAACCTGGCCGGCCGCGCCGCGCGTGCTGTTCTCTGTCCTGGCTGCCGTGATCGTGCTGGGGCTTGGCTGGCAGTTCTACTGGAGCGACAAGAGCGACGAGCTTGATCGCAAGCACGCCGAACACGAGCAGCTGAAGCAGCAGTTCAAGTCGAAGGTGTCGCAGGTCGCCAATCTCGAAGAACTGCGCAAGCAGAAGGTCGAGGTCGAAAAGCGCGTGGCCCTGGCGGAACGGCAACTGCCGAACAGCACGGAAATGGATGCGCTGCTGGCAGACGTCAACCACGCCGGCGTGGCGCGTGGCCTGCAGTTCGAGCTGTTCAAGCCGCAGGCGGCCACCATCAAGCCGTACTTTGCCGAAATCCCGGTCAACCTGAAGGTCACCGGCCGCTATCACGACGTCGCACTGTTCAATGCCGACGTGGCGGCCCTGTCGCGGATCGTTTCCATGCGTAACTTGAACATGTCGGTCGGCAAGGACGGCACGCTGTCGATGGAAGGGGTGGCGATGGCCTATCGCGCACTGGATCCGGACGAGCAGGCCGCGCAGCGCAGGGCTGCCGCCGACGCCGCCGCGAAGAACAAGAAGGACAAGAAGGGAGGCGCCAAGTGAGCCGCCTGACCCGACGTCCACCCGCCGCGCTGCATACGCTTGCGGCCGCCGCGCTGGCCGTGGTGGCACTGGCCGGCTGCGGCCAGAGCGATGACGATGACCTGCGCCAGTGGATGACGCAGACACGCGCCGCCAAGGCGCCAGCGCCGGAACCGTTGCCCGAGGTCAAGTCGTACACGCCACGCGAGTACGGCGGGCGCGCGTCGCCGGAGCCGTTTGCGCAGACCAAGATTGGCGATCTGAACAAGACGATGTCTGAGTCGCCGGAGGCCGGACGGCGACACGAGCCGCTTGAAGATTATCCGCTGGAGAACTTCAAGATGCTCGGCATGCTGAAGAAAAACGGCGAGACCTACGGTGTCGTACGCGTAGATAACAAGATCCATCACGTCAAGGTGGGTCAGTATCTCGGCCAGAGCTATGGCCGGGTGGTCCGCATCAGCGATCAGGAGATCGTGTTGCGCGAATTGGTTCGGGAAGGGGTCTCAGATTGGAAAGAGAAAATGACCAGCCTGAAGCTGGAGGCATCCGCATGATCACGGCACGTTGGGTCCGGGCGCTTGCGGGCGCTTCAGCGATGGCGCTCGTGCTGGCCTCTCCGGCCGCACTGGCACAGAACAACCAGCTCAAGCAGGTAGACGCCAACGTGGTTGGCGAGCAGACCGTATTTACGGTCGACCTGCAGGGTCCGCTATCGCAGAAGCCTGCGGACTTCACGACGCAGAACCCGGCAAAGATCGCGATCGACTTCTTCGATACGGGATTTGCGAAGGGCCGCGCGCAGTACGAGTACGCGGGCAAGCTGCTCAAGAGCGCCAATGTGATGCAGATCGGTGACCGCACCCGTGTGGTGCTGAACCTGGCCCGCAACGCCACGTACCGCACGGAAATGCGCGGCAACCAGTTCGTGGTGCTGATGGACAACGTGACGCAATCGGCGGCTGCAGCCGTGCCGACGTTCGCGCCGACGGCGCCGGCAATGCAGCCCGTGGCGGCAAACCGTACGCTGATCCGCAACATCGACTTCCGCCGCGGCACCGATGGTGCCGGCCGGGTGGTGGTGGACCTGTCGTCGCGCGAGTCGGGCGTCAATATCCAGCAGCAGGGCCAGCACCTGGTGGTGGACTTCCTTGGCACCGGACTGCCGAACGATCTGCGCCGCCGCTTCGACGTGACCGACTTCGGCACGCCGGTGCAGGCCATGCGCGCCAGCGATGCCAACGGCTCGGCACGGCTGACGATCGAGCCTCGCGGCAACTGGGAATACAGCTCGTACCAGACTGACAACCAGTTCGTGGTCGAGGTGCGCCAGGTCAAGGAAGATCCGAACAAGCTGATCTCGGGGCAGGGCTACCGGGGCGAGCGCCTGTCGCTGAACTTCCAGAACATCGACATCCGCTCGCTGCTGCAGGTCTTTGCCGACTTCACGAACCTGAACATCATCACCAGCGACACGGTGCAGGGCAACCTGACGCTGCGCCTGAAGGATGTGCCGTGGGACCAGGCGCTGCAGATCGTGCTCGATTCCAAGGGCCTGGCATCGCGCCGTAACGGCAACGTGCTGTGGGTGGCGCCCAAGGCCGAACTGGCCACGAAGGAAAAGCTCGAACTGGAAGCGCAGCAGCAGATCAACGAGCTTGAGCCGATCCGCAGCCAGGTATTCCAGCTGAACTACCAACGCGCCGACGACGTTCGCCGAATGCTGCTGGGCCTGGCAGTGGCCGGGGGTGCCGGTGGCGGTGGCGCTGCCGCCCCGGCGATGGGTGGCGCAGGGACTTCCGCCATCACGCGCATGTTGTCCAAGCGCGGCTCGCTGACGGCGGACCCGCGTACCAACCAGCTGTTCGTGTCGGACATCGGTTCGAAGCTCCAGGAAGTGCAGGTCTTCCTGCAGAAGATCGATATCCCGGTGCGTCAGGTGATTATCGAGGCACGTATCGTCGAGGCCAGCGATACCTTCAGCCGTAACCTCGGTGTGAAGCTCGGTTTCGCGATGCCGAAGTCGGGCAGCTCGCTGAGCACCAACTACGGCAACTCGCTGCCGGGCGCCACGAACGACCTCTCGCCGGCGCTGAGCCTGCCGGCTGCGGCCATCAATGGCGCGAACCCGGCTACCGCGGCGTTCAGTATCTTCAATGCCGCTGCGGGCCGGTTCCTGGACGTGGAACTGTCCGCGCTGGAAGCCGATGGCAAGGGCAAGGTCATCTCCAGCCCGCGTGTCGTGACCGCCAACAACATCAAGGCGCTGATCGAGCAGGGTACCGAACTGCCGTACCAGTCCGCCACGTCGAGCGGCGCCACGTCGGTCCAGTTCCGCAAGGCCAACCTGAAGCTGGAAGTCACGCCGCAGATCACGCCGGAAGGCAATGTGCTGCTGGACGTCGACGTCAACAAGGACAGCGTCGGTATCCAGACCGTCAGCGGCTTCGCCATCGACACCAAGCACGTGCAGACGCAGGTGCTGGTCGAGAACGGCGGCACCGTGGTGATCGGCGGTATCTACAGCCAGGACGAGTCGAACACCGTCAACAAGGTGCCCTGGCTGGGCGATCTCCCGGTGCTGGGCAACCTGTTCAAGAACAACGCCAAGGTCAACAACCGGACCGAGCTGCTGGTGTTCCTGACGCCGCGCATCCTGAACGACAGCGTATCGTTGAAATAACACCGTCCGGGTGCAGCAGGGGGCCCGGATGCAGTAGACTGGCAGGCCGCGTCGGTATCCGACGCGGCCTTTTTCCTTTTCGCGGCATCGTTGGCGGTACCGACGGCCAGCCGGAACCGGACCGCAATGATGCACAATGGCGTATGAATCACGCCAGCGAGGTGGCCCGGGCGGCGTGCCAAAGCCCCGAGCCTTTTCGCGCAAGACAGTCCAGTGACAGCCAATCGCCCGAATCTTTTCTTTGTTGGCCTGATGGGCGCCGGCAAGACCACGGTCGGCCGCTCGGTGGCCCGACGCCTCGATTACCCGTTCTTCGACTCGGATCACGAGATCGAAGCGCGTTGCGGCGTGAAGATACCGGTGATTTTCGAGCATGAGGGCGAGGCCGGGTTCCGGGACCGCGAGGCGCAGATCATTGCAGAACTGACCGGCCGCACCGGCATCGTGCTGGCCACAGGCGGGGGGGCGGTGCTGCGCGAGGCTAACCGCGAGGCCCTGAAAGCCAACGGAACGGTGGTCTACCTGCGCGCCAGTCCGCATGACTTGTGGCTGCGCACGCGCCACGACCGCAACCGTCCCCTGCTGCAGACCGAAGATCCCAAGGGCCGGCTGGAGGCGCTTTACGCCCAGCGCGACCCGCTTTACCGCGAAGTGGCGGACTTCATTATCGAAACCGGCAAGCCGACCGTGGCACAGCTTGCTAATATGGTTCTCATGCAACTTGAAATGGCCGGTTTTACGTTTCCGCCCGCGGAAACCGCCCCCGACACCGACGCGGTGGCAGGGCAGCCGGCGCAGGACACCCATTCATGATCACGCTGGAAGTCGACCTCGGGGCGCGTAGCTACCCGATCCACATCGGCGGCGGCCTGCTGGACCGCGCCGACCTGCTGCAACCGCATGTGCGCGGCCAGCATGCCGTCATCGTCACCAACGAGACGGTGGGCCCGCTCTATGCCGCCCGCGTCGAAGCGGTGCTGGCTGCCCTGGGCAAGACCGTGCGTACGGTGGTGCTCCCGGACGGCGAGCGCTTCAAGCAGTGGGAAACGCTGAACCTGATCTTCGACGCCCTGCTACGGGCGGGCGCCGACCGCAAGACCACGCTGATCGCGCTGGGCGGTGGCGTGGTGGGCGACATGACCGGCTTTGCCGCCGCCTGCTACATGCGCGGCGTGCCGTTCGTGCAGATGCCGACCACGCTGCTGTCGCAGGTGGATTCGTCGGTCGGCGGCAAGACGGGGATCAACCACCCGCTGGGCAAGAACATGATCGGGGCGTTCCACCAGCCCAACGCCGTGATCGCCGACATCGACACGCTGAAGACCCTGCCGCCGCGCGAACTGGCCGCCGGGCTGGCCGAAGTCATCAAGCACGGCGCGATTGCCGACGCCGGGTATTTTGGCTGGATCGAGGACAACATCGCGGCGCTCAATGCATGCGACACCGTCCTGATGGCCGAGGCGGTGCGCCGCTCGTGCGAGATCAAGGCCGCCGTGGTGGCGCAGGACGAGCGCGAAGGCGGGCTGCGCGCCATCCTGAACTTTGGCCACACGTTCGGCCATGCCATCGAAGCGGGCATGGGCTATGGCGAATGGCTCCATGGCGAGGCGGTGGGCTGCGGCATGGTGATGGCGGCCGATCTGTCGCATCGCCTGGGGTTTATCGACGTCGAGACCCGCGCGCGCATCCGTACGCTGACGCAGGCGGCACTGCTGCCTGTGGTGGCGCCGGACCTGGGGATCGACCGCTATATCGAGCTGATGAAGGTGGACAAGAAGGCCGAAGCCGGCAGCATCAAGTTCATCCTGCTGCGCAAGCTTGGCGAAGCATTCATTACCACCGTACCGGACCCGGACCTGCGTGACACGCTGCGCCACGCCGTCCTGAAACCTCCCGCAGAGGCACCGGTCGCGTAAGCGCCTGGTTATGCCTTGCAACCCTGAACCAGCAACGGAATAACGGATTGCCCGCATGACCACCACCGCTCCAGCGACCGACCTCGAAGCCCATCTCGCCCCTTACGCCGCGCGCTCCGCAAAGACGCGCGGCCGGGTGCATGCCGAACCGGCCTCGTCCTCGCGCAGTGAATTCCAGCGCGACCGCGACCGCGTGATCCACAGCACGGCCTTCCGCCGGCTCGAATACAAGACCCAGGTCTTCGTCAACCACGAGGGCGACCTGTTCCGCACGCGGCTGACGCACAGCCTGGAGGTGGCGCAGATCGCCCGCTCCATCGCGCGCAACCTGCGGCTCAACGAGGATCTGGTCGAGGCGATCTCGCTGGCCCATGACCTGGGCCATACGCCGTTCGGCCACGCCGGGCAGGATGCGCTGAACGGCTGCATGAAGAATCATGGCGGTTTCGAGCACAACCTGCAGAGCCTGCTGGTGGTTGACGAACTGGAGGAGCGCTACGGCGGCTTCAACGGGCTGAACCTGACGTTCGAGACGCGTGAAGGCATTCTCAAGCACTGTTCGCGCGTCAATGCGGCGGCGCTGGGCGAACTGGGGCGGCGTTTCCTGGAGGGGGCACAGCCTTCGCTGGAGGCCCAGCTGGCCAATCTGGCCGATGAAATCGCCTACAACAACCACGATATCGACGATGGCCTGCGCTCCGGCCTGCTGACGCTGGAACAACTGGACGAAGTGCCGATGTGGGGCCGCCACCGCGCCGAGGTGGTAGCGGCGTTCCCGGGTATCAACGGGCGCCGGGCGATCAACGAGACTGTCCGGCGCATGATCAATACGCTGATCGTCGACCTGATCGAGACCACCGGGCGCAATATCGCCGCCGCCAATCCGAAGTCGATCGACGACGTGCGGGCGGCGGGGCCGCTGGTGTCGTTCAGCCCGAAGATCCACGAAGAAGCCGCCGCGCTGAAGCGCTTCCTGTTCCGGCATCTGTACCGGCACTACCTGGTCATGCGCATGTCGGCCAAGGCGCAGCGCATCATCACGGATCTCTTCGGCGCCTTCATGCAGGATTCGCGTCTGCTGCCGCCCCAGTACCAGGCAGGCCATGGCGCCGACCAGCCGCGCCTGATCGCCCACTACATCGCCGGTATGACGGATCGCTATGCCATCCGCGAGCACCGGCGCATCTTCGCCGTCAGCGAGAGCAACTCGATCGGCTGATCCGAAAACGGGGACAGATCAGGTTATGATGCGGGCATCTTTCGACCGGGATGCCCGATGGCCCGCCTTCCCCGTTTCTCTCCCGCCGGCTTGCCGGCCATGGTGTTGCAGCGCGGCAACAACCGCCAGCCCGTGTTCCTGGGGGCAGACGACTACCTGCACTACCTCGATTGCCTGCGCATGGCTGCCCGCGAGCATGAGCTGGCCATCCATGCCTACGCGCTGCGCCCCAACCATATCCATCTGGTAGCCTCCCCCAAGGGCCCCGATTCGCTGAGCCTGACCATGCAGGCGGTTGGGCGCCGCTACGCCCGCCATTTCAACCGCGTGGCCGAGCGCACCGGCACCCTCTGGGAGGGACGCTTCCGCTCGGCTGTCATCGAGGCAGATACCTGGCTGCTCCCGGCCATGCTCTATGCGGAGGGCAATGCCGTGCGGGCCGGCGAGGTCATCGCGCCCGAGGCTGACCGGTGGAGCAGCTACCGCCATCACGCGGGCTTCGAATCCAACCCGATTGTGAGCGATCACTCCATCTATTGGGGTCTTGGCAATACGCCATTCGAGCGGCAGTCCAACTACCGCGCGCTGACGGCCGAGGGTTTGTCGGGCCGCACGCTCGCCACGCTGCAGAAACACGCCCACAGCGGCTGGCCACTGGGTAGCGACGCGTTCATGATGCAACTTGAACGCCACGCGACGCGACGCGTCCAGCCGCTGCCTAAAGGTCGACCAAGAAAGTCGGTTATTCCGGATGCCGAAGCGGCGGGGACCGAGTCAACGTAGTTGCCCTGATATTGCGCACCAACATGGTGCCAATGTGGATCAAAGATAATGTGTCCCTATTTAAAATGGGAGTTGTGATGGTGCAATATTTAATGTGTTCTGACCCCATTTAATATTTTTGCGAGGCTCGGACGATTCTCTTATAGTTGCTCCACCCACAGTCATTGTGCGGCGCGTCACGCTCGTGTACGCCGCTGCGGTCCCAGCTGTCTGCCACGCCCGATAAAGAGGCCCCCCGCAACAGCCACCCGTTCGGTCTATGCCCTTGCTGGCTGCGCAGCCTTCACCGGAATTCAGCCCGTGGACCACTCGCAACAATCTTCCGACCTCGCCGCCCGCCCGCAGGCCCAGGGCCTGTACGACCCCACCAACGAGCACGACGCCTGCGGCGTCGGCATGGTGGCGCATATCAAGGGCAAGAAATCCCACGAGATCATTTCGCAGGGTCTGAAGATCCTTGAGAACCTGGACCACCGGGGCGCAGTCGGCGCAGACGCGCTGATGGGCGATGGCGCCGGTATCCTGATCCAGGTCCCGGACCAGTTCTACCGCGAGGAGATGGCCAAGCAGGGCGTGACGCTGCCGCCCGCTGGCGAATACGGCGTCGGCATGATCTTCCTGCCGAAGGAACACGCCTCGCGCCTGGCCTGCGAGCAGGAGCTCGAGCGCACCGTACGCCTGGAAGGCCAGGTCGTGCTGGGCTGGCGCGATGTGCCGGTGGACTGCAACATGCCGATGTCCCCGACCGTGCGCACCACCGAGCCGGTGATCCGCCAGATCTTCATTGGCCGTGGCCGCGACATCATGACCACGGACGCGCTGGAACGTAAGCTCTACGTGATCCGCAAGACGGCCAGCCACGCCATCCAGGCGCTCAAGCTCAAGCACGGCAAGGAATACTTTGTGCCGTCGATGTCGGCCCGTACCGTCGTGTACAAGGGCCTGCTGCTGGCCAACCAGGTGGGCGAGTACTACCTGGACCTGCAGGATTCGCGCGCCGTGTCGGCCCTGGCCCTGGTGCACCAGCGCTTCTCGACGAACACGTTCCCGGCCTGGGAACTGGCCCACCCGTACCGCATGGTCGCCCACAACGGCGAAATCAACACGGTCAAGGGCAACGTGAACTGGGTGAACGCACGTACCGGCGCGATCTCGTCGCCGGTGCTGGGCGACGACCTGCCCAAGCTGTGGCCGCTGATCTATCCGGGCCAGTCGGATACGGCATCGTTCGACAACTGCCTCGAACTGCTGACGATGGCCGGCTACCCGCTCGTCCACGCGATGATGATGATGATCCCGGAAGCCTGGGAACAGCACACGCTGATGGACGACAACCGTCGTGCCTTCTACGAGTACCACGCCGCGATGATGGAGCCGTGGGACGGCCCCGCCGCCATCTGCTTCACCGACGGCCGCCAGATCGGCGCCACGCTGGACCGTAACGGCCTGCGTCCGGCCCGCTTCTACGTGACCGAGGACGACTTCGTCGTGCTGGCCTCGGAAGCCGGCGTGCTGCCGTTCCCCGAGTCGCGCATCGTCAACAAGTGGCGCCTGCAGCCGGGCAAGATGTTCCTGATCGACATGGAGCAGGGCCGCATCATCGACGACAAGGAACTCAAGGACAACCTGGCGAACGCCAAGCCGTACAAGAGCTGGATCGACGCCGTGCGCATCAAGCTCGACGAGCTGGATGCCAAGCCCGAAGACGTGGCCGCCGAGAAGAAGCCCGTGTCGCCGCTGCTGGACCGCCAGCAGGCGTTCGGCTACACGCAGGAAGACGTCAAGTTCCTGATGGCGCCGATGGCGCTGGCCGGCGAGGAAGCCACCGGCTCGATGGGCAACGACTCGCCGCTGGCCGTGCTGTCGTCGAAGAACAAGACGCTGTACCACTACTTCCGCCAGCTGTTCGCCCAGGTGACCAACCCGCCGATCGACCCGATCCGCGAGAACATGGTCATGTCGCTGGTGTCGTTCATCGGCCCGAAGCCGAACCTGCTGGAACTGAACAACATCAACCCGCCGATGCGTCTCGAAGTGTCCCAGCCCGTGCTGGACTTCAAGGACATCGCCAAGATCCGCAACATCGAGCACTACACCGGCGGCAAGTTCCGTTCGTACGAACTGAACATCTGCTACCCGGTGGCCTGGGGCAAGGAGGGCATCGAGGCCCGCCTGGCATCGCTGTGCGCCGAAGCCGTGGACGCCGTGCGTTCGGGCTACAACATCCTGATCGTGTCCGACCGCCGTGTCGACGACACGCAGGTAGCGATTCCCGCGCTGCTCGCGACGTCGGCCATCCACCATCACCTGGTGGAAAAGGGTCTGCGTACGTCGGCCGGCCTGGTCGTCGAAACCGGTTCGGCCCGTGAAGTGCACCACTTCGCGCTGCTGGCCGGCTACGGCGCCGAAGCCGTGCACCCGTACCTGGCCATGGAAACGCTGGCCGACATGGCCTCGGGCCTGTCGGGCGACCTGTCGCCGGAAAAGGCGGTCAAGAACTTCGTCAAGGCAATCGGCAAGGGCCTGTTCAAGGTGATGTCGAAGATGGGCATCTCCACGTACATGTCGTACACGGGCGCCCAGATCTTCGAAGCCATCGGCCTGTCGCGCGAGCTGGTGCAGAAGTACTTCCACGGCACGCCGTCGAACGTAGAGGGCATCGGCATCTTCGAAGTGGCCGAGGAAGCCCTGCGCCTGCACACCGACGCGTTCGGCAACAGCCCGGTGCTGAGCAGCATGCTCGACGCCGGCGGCGAATACGCGTTCCGTATCCGCGGTGAAGAACACATGTGGACCCCGGATTCCATCGCCAAGCTGCAGCACTCGGTGCGCGCCGACGATGGCAAGGGCCAGTACCAGACGTACAAGGAATACGCGAACATCATCAACGACCAGAGCCGCCGTCACATGACGCTGCGCGGCCTGTTCGAGTTCAAGGTCGATCCGGCCCGCGCCATTCCGCTGGAAGAAGTGGAATCGGCCAAGGAAATCGTCAAGCGCTTTGCTACCGGCGCCATGTCGCTGGGCTCGATCTCGACCGAAGCCCACGCAACGCTGGCCGTGGCGATGAACCGCATTGGCGGCAAGTCGAACACGGGCGAAGGCGGCGAGGACGAGAAGCGCTACCGCAACGAACTGCGCGGCATCCCCATCAAGCAGGGCGACTCGCTCAAGAGCCTCCTGGGCGACCACGTGGTGGAAAAGGACCTGGAACTGAAGGCCGGCGATTCGCTGCGCTCGAAGATCAAGCAGGTGGCGTCGGGCCGTTTCGGCGTGACCGCCGAATACCTGGCATCGGCCGACCAGATCCAGATCAAGATGGCGCAGGGCGCCAAGCCGGGCGAAGGCGGCCAGCTGCCGGGCCACAAGGTGTCGGACTACATCGGCAAGCTGCGTTACTCGGTGCCGGGCGTGGGCCTGATCTCGCCGCCCCCGCACCACGACATCTACTCGATCGAGGATCTGGCACAGCTGATCCATGATCTGAAGAACGTGAACCCGGCGTCGGACATTTCGGTGAAGCTCGTGTCCGAAGTGGGCGTGGGTACCGTGGCTGCCGGCGTTGCCAAGGCCAAGGCCGATCACGTGGTGATCGCCGGCCATGACGGCGGCACCGGCGCATCGCCGTGGTCGTCGATCAAGTACGCCGGTTCGCCGTGGGAACTGGGCCTGGCCGAAACGCAGCAGACGCTGATGCTGAACGGCCTGCGCAACCGCATCCGCGTGCAGGCTGACGGCCAGATGAAGACCGGCCGCGACGTGGTGATCGGCGCGCTGCTGGGCGCCGACGAATTCGGCTTCGCCACGGCACCGCTGGTGGCCGAGGGCTGCATCATGATGCGCAAGTGCCACCTGAACACCTGCCCGGTGGGCGTGGCCACGCAGGATCCGGCGCTGCGCAAGAAATTCCAGGGCAAGCCCGAGCACGTGGTGAACTTCTTCTTCTTTGTTGCGGAAGAAGCGCGCGAGATCATGGCCCAGCTGGGTATCCGCACGTTCGACGAACTGATCGGCCGTGCCGACCTGCTCGACATCCGCAACGGCATCGATCACTGGAAGGCCCGCGGCCTGGACTTCAGCCGCATCTTCTTCCAGGCGCCGATCCCGGCCGACGTGCCGCGCTACCACACCGACGTGCAGGATCACGGCCTGTCGGTGGAAGCCGGCAAGGCGCTGGACCACACGCTGATCGCCAAGGCACGCCTGGCAATCGACAAGGGTGAGCGCGTGTCGTTCATCCAGCCGGTCAAGAACGTGAACCGCACGGTGGGCGCGATGCTGTCCGGCGTGGTGGCCAAGCAGTACGGCCACGAGGGCCTGCCCGACGACACGATCCACATCCAGTTCCAGGGCACGGCCGGCCAGTCGTTCGGCGCGTTCCTGGCACATGGCATCACGATGGATCTGGTGGGCGACGCCAACGACTACGTGGGCAAGGGCCTGTCCGGTGGCCGCGTGATCGTGCGTGCCCCGCACGAATTCCGTGGCGACCCGACCCGCAACATCATCGTGGGCAACACCGTGCTGTACGGCGCGCTGGCCGGCGAGGCGTTCTTCAACGGCGTGGGCGGCGAGCGTTTCGCGGTGCGTAATTCGGGCGCCACTGCCGTGGTGGAAGGCACCGGCGACCATGGCTGCGAGTACATGACCGGCGGCACGGTGGTCGTGCTGGGCGGCACGGGCCGCAACTTCGCGGCCGGCATGTCGGGCGGCGTGGCCTACGTCTATGACGAGGACGGCCTGTTCGACAAGCGCTGCAACACGTCGATGGTGGCGCTGGAAGCCGTGCTCGCCTCGGCCGACCAGCAGAAGGGCCAGCCGGAATCGCAATGGCACAAGTTCAACGGCACCCGCCAGCTGGACGAAGTGATCCTGCGCAACCTGATCGAGCAGCATTTCCGCTACACCGGTTCGGAGCGCGCCAAGGCGCTGCTGGCCGACTGGACCACGGCACGCCGCAAGTTCGTCAAGGTCTTCCCGACCGAGTACAAGCGCGCCCTGGGCGAGATGTTCGAAAAGGAACAGGCAGCCCGCGACAGCGATCGCGAAGCGGTAGCCGCCTGACCGGCAGCCACACCACGAGAGGCGCCGCCGCCACGGCTGCGGCGCCAACAAGATACTGACCCCACGCGAGGCCGGCCCGGCCGCCTCGCGCCAGCAAGACCAAGGATGCAACATGGGTAAGGCGACAGGCTTTCTCGAATTTCCGCGCCAGAACGAAGGCTACGAACCCGTAGTCAAGCGCGTGAAGCACTACAAGGAATTCGTGTTCGCGCTCTCCGACAGCGAAGCGAAGGTCCAGGGTGCCCGCTGCATGGACTGCGGTATCCCGTTCTGCAACAACGGCTGCCCGGTCAACAACATCATTCCCGACTTCAACGACCTGGTGTATCGCCAGGACTGGAAGTCGGCGATCGAAGTCCTGCACCAGACGAACAACTTCCCCGAGTTCACGGGCCGCATCTGCCCGGCACCGTGCGAGGCTGCCTGCACGCTGGGCATCAACGAACTGCCGGTGGGCATCAAGTCGATCGAGCACGCCATCATCGACAAGGCCTGGGAAGAAGGCTGGGTTGCGCCGCAGGTGCCGAAGCACAAGACCGGCAAGACCGTGGCCGTGGTGGGCTCGGGCCCCGCTGGCATGGCGGCTGCCCAGCAACTGGCGCGCGCCGGCCACGACGTGACCGTGTTCGAGAAGAACGACCGCGTCGGCGGCCTGCTGCGCTACGGCATCCCCGACTTCAAGATGGAGAAGGACCTGATCGACCGCCGCATCGAGCAGATGCAGGCCGAAGGCGTGACCTTCCGCGCGGGCGTGATGGTGACCGACGGCGCGCTGCCGGCCGGCATCAAGAACTATGCGCGTGAAACCATCTCGGCACAGGCGCTGATGGACCAGTTCGACGCCGTGGTGCTGGCGGGCGGTTCGGAAGTGCCGCGCGACCTGCCGGTGCCGGGCCGTGAACTGGCCGGCGTCCACTACGCGCTGGAATTCCTGATCCCGCAGAACAAGGAAGTGGCTGGCGACGGCGTCAACGACATCCGCGCCGAAGGCAAGCATGTGATCGTGATTGGTGGCGGCGATACCGGGTCGGACTGCGTGGGCACGTCGAACCGCCACGGCGCCGAATCGGTCACGCAGTTCGAACTGCTGCCGCAACCGCCGGATGAAGAAAACAAGCCGCTGGTGTGGCCGTACTGGCCGATCAAGCTGCGCACGTCGTCGTCGCATGACGAGGGCTGCTCGCGTGACTGGTCGGTGGCGACCAAGGAACTGATCGGCGAGAACGGCAAGGTCACGGCACTGAAGGCCTGCCGCGTGGAGTGGAAGGACGGCCGGATGCAGGAAGTGCCGGGCAGCGAGTTCGTGCTGAAGGCCGACCTGGTGCTGCTGGCGATGGGCTTCACGAACCCGGTGGGCTCGATGCTGGAAGCCTTCGGCGTGGACACCGACGCTCGCAAGAACGCCAAGGCATCGACCGAAGGCGAGCGTGCCTACCACACGAACGTGCCGAAGGTCTTCGCTGCCGGCGACGTGCGCCGTGGTCAGTCGCTGGTGGTCTGGGCCATCCGCGAAGGCCGCCAGGCCGCCCGCTCGGTCGACACGTTCCTGATGGGCCATTCGGAACTGCCGCGCTAAGCTGCCGGTTCCGGCCCTGGCTGGAAAAAACCCCCGCATGCCGGAAGGCTGCGGGGGTTTTTTGTCTTGGACGATGGCTCGGAAAGCGCTGACCTACAGTAGACACCCCATCAACACCGCCCCCTCCCCATAGGCCGCCAGCTTGGCCGCATGCCTGCCGGCCGCCAGTGGTGCATATCCGAGCCTGCGCCAGTATCGGTCGGCCGACTGCACGGCGATGAGCCGTGACGACCGCAGCCCGGCCTTCGTCGCCACATCGCGCGCCGCGTCGTGGAGTTGGGAGGCCAGTCCCGCGCCGCGTCCGATTGGCGCAACGGCCATGTCGTGGATAAACCACGTCAGCGGTTCGGTATCGGGCCAGTCGCAAACAAGCTGGCCGTTCCAGGGTGGCAGCGATGACTCGGGCCAGGCATGGGTGAACAGGTAGGCGGCCAGCAAGGGATCGGAATGGCCGTTTTGCGATGGCGAGGACACGGCCGCAACCCAGCAGGTGGCGGGAGACAGTGCAAGCCGGCTTTGCAGGGCAGCGGCGGACTCGACCAGCGCTTCGCCGTAGCACTGTGCCTGGATGGCGAGCACGGCGGGCAGATCGGCGGGGTGCATGGGCCGCAGGACGAATTCAGGCATCAACCGATTATACGGGCGCTCACATTGGGGTCCGCCCGGAGAGCGTTTACGCGGTCTGGGCGCTGCCACGCAATGTCCCTACAATTTCCTCAAACTAGATAAGAAGAGACTGCCTCGAAATCCTTTCAGCCGATTTGGTGCCGTAGCGGTGGGGTACGGCCCGGAGGAAATTGATGCCCGAAGTACGCAAATGCATGCGGCTTTGGCGAGGTATAGCGAAGTTGCCAATACTCGCTGCCAGATGGTCGGGGTGTACGGTTGCCGTGGCGCTTTGCACGGCGACGGCCCTTGCTCAACCTCCCGCTGTCGCCCAGCTTGCCAGCATTCCGCCTGCCGCTCGCGCGGAGCCGCCGAGTCGCCCGGTGTCGTTCCCGGCCCGGCCGCTGCGCATGATCGTGCCGTTTCCCGCCGGCGGCGTTGCCGACGCCGTGGCGCGTCTTGTGGCGGAACGGCTATCCCAGAGGCTTGGCGTGCCGGTCGAGGTGGACAATCGCCCCGGCGCAGCAGGCACCATGGCTGGCGATCTCGTCGCCAAGGCCAGTTCCGACGGCCATACGCTGCTGTTCCATCAGGCGAACATGCTGATCCAGCCCGGGCTGGAACCGGTCCCCTATGACGTGATGCGCGACTTCACCCCCGTGGCGCGGGTGGCCGCGACGCCGTTGTTCCTGGTGATCGATGGTCATTTGCCGATGACCACGCCCCAGCAATGGGTCACAGCGGTGCGGTCAAGCCCGGCGTCTTACAGCTACGGCTATGGCCAGGCGGGCAGCCCATCGCATCTGTATGCCGAGTACGCCGTGCGCGGCATGCCGCCCAGCGTCCCGCTGGTGGTAGCCAAGGGCGAGAGCGCAGTCGTCCAGGAAATGCTTGCGGGCCGCATCAGCGCCTGCTTTTGTTCCTGGGCCGCGGTGCAGACGCATGTGCGCTCGGGGGCACTCAAAATCCTGGGCGTGACCGGGCCGGTGCGCTCGCCGCTGTCGCCACAGGTGCCGACGCTGCAGGAAACCGGCATGGAAGGGTACGGCGCGCTGGCCTGGTATGGCGTGATGGCGCCGGCCAAGACGCCGCGTGCAATCGTCGCGCGACTGGCTACGGAGCTGGACAGTGTGACCAACGAACGCGGCGTGCAGGCCCAGCTGATGGCTGCCGGTCTGACCCCGGTGCGCGACTCGCCCGACGCCTTTGCCACCGCCATCCGCTCGGAATCGGTGCAGTGGCAGGTGATCCTGCGCCAGGCCGGCCCGCGCGCCGAACCCTGAGCGCGTGCTGCCGCCCTGGCCAGGGTCGGGGTGGCGTCACACCTTTGTCTCGGATTGTTGCCGGCTGTGCAATGGTGAGATCACCACACAGGACGGCGACCGATAGGTAGTAGCCCTTATAATGGCCGCCTGTTCAAATCCGGTGACATCGTGACCGCTAACGTGCCGAACCCGTCTGGCCAGGCCTTTACAGGCCCCAACGTCGTCGAACTCGCGGATGTCGATTTTGCATACGCGGCTGGCGACAAGCCCATCCTTTCCGGCCTTTCCATGCGTTTTCCGCGCGGGAAAGTGGTGGCCGTCATGGGCGGGTCGGGCTGTGGCAAGACCACGGTGATGCGGCTGGTGGGCGGCATGGTGCGCCCGCAGCGTGGCCGCGTGACGTTCAATGGCGCCGATATCGACGCCATGGACCAGACCGCGCTGTATGCGGTGCGCAGGCAGATGGGCATGCTGTTCCAGTTTGGCGCGCTGTTTACTGACCTGTCGGTATTCGACAACGTCGCATTCCCGCTGCGCGAGCACACGGACCTGCCCGAATCAATGATTCGCGATCTGGTGCTGATGAAGCTCAACGCGGTGGGGCTGCGCGGGGCGCGCGACCTGATGCCGGCGCAGATCTCGGGCGGCATGGCGCGGCGCGTGGCGCTGGCGCGGGCCATTGCGCTGGACCCGGCGCTGCTGATGTACGACGAGCCGTTCGCGGGGCTGGACCCGATCTCGCTCGGGCTGACGGCCAACCTGATCCGCGACCTCAACGACGCGCTGGGCGCCAGCACCATCATCGTCTCGCACGACGTGCAGGAAACCTTCCAGATCGCCGACTACGTCTATTTCATCGCGAACGGCAAGATTGCCGCCGAAGGGGCGCCCGACGACCTGCGCGCGTCGAGCGATCCGTTTGTGCGCCAGTTCGTGCACGCCGAGGCCGATGGCCCGGTGCCTTTCCACTACGCCGGCCCCACGTTGGCCGAAGATTTCCTGGCCGGAGGCGCGCGTTGACCGGCTTCTTCACTACCATCGGCGCCGCGGTGCGCCAGTTCGTGGGCGGCCTGGGCCGCGCCACGCGCATGTTCCTGTCCGTGCTGGCGCTGTCGCCGGCCCTGCTGCGCCGTTTCCGGCTGATTTCCGATCAGGTGTTCTTCGTCGGCAACCTGTCGCTGGTCATCATCGCCGTGTCGGGTCTGTTCGTCGGCTTCGTGCTGGGCCTGCAGGGGTACTACACGCTGAACCGCTATGGGTCCGAGCAGGCACTGGGCCTGCTGGTGGCGCTGTCGCTGGTGCGTGAACTGGGGCCGGTGGTGTCGGCCCTGCTGTTCGCGGGCCGCGCCGGCACGTCGCTGACGGCCGAAATCGGGCTGATGAAGGCCGGCGAGCAGCTGACCGCCATGGAAATGATGGCCGTGAACCCGTTGCAGCGGGTGATCGCGCCGCGCTTCTGGGCCGGTGTCATCGCCATGCCGATCCTGGCTGCGATCTTCAGTGCCGTGGGTATCCTGGGCGGCTACCTGGTTGGCGTGCAGCTGATCGGCGTGGATGCCGGCGCGTTCTGGTCGCAGATGCAGGGCGGCGTGGACGTGCGCGCCGACGTGCTGAACGGCGTGATCAAGAGCTTTATTTTTGGCATTGCGGTGACGTTCATCGCGCTGTACCAGGGATTCGAGGCCAACCCGACGCCCGAGGGGGTGTCGCGCGCCACCACGCGGACCGTGGTGATGGCGTCGCTGGCCGTGCTCGGCCTGGATTTCCTGCTGACCGCACTGATGTTCAGCTGACAAGCATTCGACAAGAGACTCGCATGAAGAAAAATTCGCTCGACTACTGGGTGGGGTTGTTCGTGGTGGTGGGATTCGCCGCACTGCTGTTCCTGGCGCTGAAAGCCGGCAACATGAGCAGCCTGTCGTTCCAGGATACCTACGCGGTCACCGCGCAGTTCGACAATATCGGCGGCCTGAAGCCGCGTGCGCCGGTCAAGAGCGCCGGCGTGGTGGTGGGCCGTGTGGCGTCGATCAACTTCGACGACAAGCAATACCAGGCCACCGTGACGATGAACCTGGAAAAGCGCTACGAATTCCCGCGGGACACGTCGGCCAAGATCCTGACCTCGGGGCTGCTCGGCGAGCAGTACATCGGGCTGGAAGCCGGCGGTGACGACAAGATGCTGGCGCAGGGCAGCAAGATCACGATGACGCAATCCGCCGTGGTGCTGGAAAACCTGATCGGCCAGTTCCTGTACAACAAGGCGGCCGATGCCGGCGCAGGCGGCAACAGCGGCAACAGCGGCAACAGCGGCGGCAGCGGCGGCAGCGGCGGCAGCGGCGGCAGCGCGCCGGCCCCGGCTGCATCTTCCTCCTCGTCCTCCTCTGCTTCGTCGAATGCGTCCGGCTCGGGTGCAGCGGCCCTGCCGGCCGCGCCGGGGATGGGCGGTAGCAAATGAGTACCTTTCATCGCCTGACCGCGGCATCGCTGGTCGCGCTGGCCCTGGCCGGCTGCGCCACCGGGCCCAATGCCAACCCGGCAGATCCGCTGGAGCCGTTCAACCGTGGCGTTTCCACGTTCAACGACAATCTCGACAAATACGCGTTGAAGCCGGTGGCCGAGGGCTACCAGGACTACGTCCCGTCGCCGGTGCGCACTGCGGTGGGCAACTTCTTCTCGAATGTCAGCGATGTGTACTCGGCGGCCAACAACCTGCTGCAGGGCAAGCCGTCGCGGGCCGCGGAAGACACGATGCGCGTGGCGATCAACAGCGTGCTGGGCCTGGGCGGCCTGATCGACATCGCCACGCCGGCCGGTCTGCCGAAGTACAAGGAAGACTTTGGCCAGACCATGGGCGTGTGGGGTGTGCCGTCGGGGCCGTACCTGGTGCTGCCGCTGTTCGGGCCGAGCAGCGTGCGGGATGGCACGGGCATGGTGGTGGATCGTTTCATGGACCCGACCACCTATATTTCGCCGTGGTACGCCAGCCTGTCGGTGTCGACCGTGCGCGTGGTTGACGGCCGGGCCCAGCTGCTTGGCGCCACGAACCTGATCGAAGCCGCCGCGCTGGACAAATACGCGTTCCTGCGCGATTCGTACCTGCAGCGCCGCGATTACCTGATCCACGACGGCAATCCGCCGTCACAGGATGACGAGGACCAGCCGCAGCAGCCCCAGCAGAAGTCGCCGCAGGACCCGGATGGCGGTGGCAAGGCCGCGCCGGCCGGTTCGGATACCAAGGAAGGCTGAGGCGCCGGGGGCAGCCCGCGAGGTCTGCCCGCAAGCCATGGCAGGCGCGGGCCTGGCCGGCCTGTGAGCGCGCTGTGAGCTCTGAAACAAAGTGTATGAAAGTGGTGTTTGAGGCATGTGCGTGTACCATGCCCCGCTAACGCCTGTGTTTCAATGATTTCCGATGGCGGTGCATTGTTGCCCTGTCGGATGGGCGTGGATCTGCCGATACCCTGCAGGTGCCGTCCCGGAAAGAAAGGATAAATTCACATGATCAAGCGACTGTTGCTCCCCTTCCTCACTGTTGTTGCCTTTGCCGGTGCTGGCGCTGCGCAGGCCCAGCAGGCTGACGCCTCGACGCCGGATGGCCTGGTCAAGGGCGTGGTGAACGAGGTGATGTCCACGGTGCAGGCCGACAAGGACATGCAGGCCGGCAATATCGGCAAGATCACCCAGCTCGTCGAGCAGAAGATCCTGCCCCACGCCAACTTCACGCGTACCACGCAGATCGCCATGGGCCGCAACTGGTCGAAGGCCACGCCGGAACAGCAGAAGGTGATTACCGACGAGTTCAAGACGCTGCTGATCCGCACGTACGCCGGCGCCATCGCCCAGATCCGCGACCAGAAGGTGCAGTTCCGTCCGTATCGCGGCACGGCTGACGACACCGATGCCACCATCCGCACCCAGGTCATCAACAAGGGCGAGCCGATCCAGATGGACTACCGCCTGGAAAAGACCCCCGAGGGCTGGAAGGTCTATGACATCAACGTGCTGGGCGCCTGGCTGACCGAAGCGTACAAGGGCAGCTTCAACACCATCGCCAACCAGCAGGGCGTGGACGGCGTCATCAAGACGCTGCAGGACCGCAACCGCCAGCTGGCCAACGCCAAGAGCTGAACGGCCGGTTCATGCGAATCTGGTTGCGCTGCAGCACGGCGCGGCCAAACTGGTCTACAATGACCGGACGCTCCCGCCCCCGGGCGGGAGTTTTCATTTTCGACACGCCCGTCCACGTTTCCAGCGCCTTCCATCCATGCCAGCCCTCGGCTCCTCGCTGACCAACCGCAACGCCGCCACCGTGCTGCGTGACGGCCTGTCGCGCGTGCAGCAGGGCGACGTGACGGTGGATTGCAGCGCGCTGGCGCAGGTGGATTCCTCCGCCGTGGCCGTGCTGCTGGCCTGGCAGCGGGCTGCCGCCGAGCGTGGCCAGTCGCTGGCCATTGCCGGTGCCTCGCCGCAACTGCGGTCGCTGGCCAGCCTCTACGGGGTCGACGGCCTGCTGGGCCTGACCGCCGCCACCGCTACCCACCCGGAACACCACCACCACCGACATTGAACCGGCATCCGTTGCCGCGCGTGCCATTGCGTGCGGCCATGCGATGCCACGGCGTCGGGCCGAGGGCCTGGCGCCGCGCCGGGCAAAGCGGGGGAACCCCCGCATCCCCTATAATTCCGGGTTGTTTGTCCCCAAGTCGCCCCCAAGTGTCCTGACACGATTCCACAGGTGCTGCGCGGCTAACCTCAGGGGCGCTCCCCCAAATCCAGATAAGGCTGACCGCCAAGCGGCCCCATCCCAAGACATTCGGCCATGAAAGCCATCGAAATTACCGATGTCCGCAAGCGCTACCGCAACCTGCAGGCGCTCAAGGGTGTCAGTTTCAGCGTCGAGCGCGGCGAATTCTTCGGCCTGCTCGGTCCCAACGGCGCGGGCAAGACCACGCTGATCTCCATCCTGGCCGGCCTGAACCGCGCCGATTCGGGTACGGTCAGCGTACTGGGCCATGACGTGGTGGACGACTACCGCATGGCGCGCCGCATGCTGGGCGTGGTGCCCCAGGAGCTGGTTTTCGATCCGTTCTTCACGGTGCGCGAAACGCTGCGGCTGCAGTCCGGCTATTTCGGCCTGAAGCGCAACGACGACTGGATCGACGAGATCATGGCCAACCTGGATCTCACCAACAAGGCCGACAGCAACATGCGCCAGCTTTCGGGCGGCATGAAGCGCCGCGTGCTGGTGGCCCAGGCGCTGGTGCACCGTCCGCCCGTGATCGTGCTGGACGAACCCACCGCCGGCGTGGACGTGGAACTGCGCCAGACGCTGTGGAAGTTCATCTCGCGGCTGAATCGCGAAGGCCACACGATCATCCTGACCACCCACTACCTGGAAGAAGCCGAGGCGCTGTGCGACCGCATCGCCATGCTCAAGTTCGGCGAGGTGGTGGCGCTGGACCGCACCAGCAGCCTGCTGAACCAGTTCGCGGGCCTGCAGCTGGTGCTGACGCTTTCGAAGGGCACGCTGCCGGCCGAACTGGAAGCGCTGCGCACGCCGGGCAACCCGGGCGAGCGAGCGCATCGCCTGCGGCTGTCGGGCTACGAGGCCGTGGAGCCCATCCTGGCCGCGCTGCGCGCTGCCGGTTGCGAAGTCGAAGATATGGAAATCAGCAAGGCAGACCTGGAAGACGTGTTCGTGCAGATCATGCGCCGTGAAGGCGAGATGCCCGGCAGTACGCCGAACGCCGCCATGGAGGCCGCGGCATGAAGAATCCCGTGGAGGTCAACATGGCCCAGCGCGAGGAACAGCGCCTCGCGTCGATGGGCGTCGGCGGCCTGGTCGGCTTCCGTACGCTGCTTTACAAGGAAGTGCTGCGTTTCTGGAAGGTGTCCTTCCAGACCGTGGCCGCGCCGGTGCTGACCGCCGTGCTGTACCTGCTGATCTTCGGCCATGTGCTCGAAGACCGGGTGCGCGTCTACGACCAGATCAGCTACACCGCCTTCCTGGTGCCAGGCCTGGTGATGATGAGCGTGCTGCAGAACGCGTTCGCGAACAGTTCGTCGTCGCTGATCCAGTCAAAGATCACCGGCAACCTGGTGTTCATCCTGCTGCCGCCGCTGTCGCACTGGGAAATGTTCGGCGCCTACGTGGTGGCGTCGATCGTGCGCGGACTCTGCGTGGGCCTGGGCGTGCTGGTGGTGACGGCCTGGTTTGCGAACCTGCATTTCGCGCATCCGCTCTGGATCCTGTTGTTCGGGCTGGCAGGTGCCGGCATCCTGGGCACGCTGGGGCTGATCGCCGGCATCTGGGCCGAGAAGTTCGACCAGCTGGCCGCGTTCCAGAACTTCCTGATCATGCCGGCCACGTTCCTGTCCGGCGTGTTCTATTCGATTCATTCCTTGCCGCCGTTCTGGCAGGCCGTGTCGCACGCCAACCCCTTCTTCTACATGATCGACGGGTTCCGCTTCGGCTTCTTCGGCGTGTCCGACGTGCCGCCGCTGCACAGCCTGGCCGTGGTGACCGTGGCGTTCGTGGTGCTGGCCGCGCTGGCGCTGCGCCTGCTGAGCAAGGGTTACAAGCTGCGGCACTGATTTGCCGCAAATCACCGAATTCACAGAGACAGACATGCTGCCTACTCCGGAACAAGTCAGGGACTACATTGCCCAAGGATTGCCCTGCGAACATCTGCACGTGGAGGGCGACGGCCAGCACTTCTTCGCCACGATCGTGAGCGGGGAGTTCGAAGGCAAACGCCTGATCCAGCGGCACCAGCGCGTCTATGCGGCGCTGGGCGACCGCATGCGTGCCGAGATCCATGCGCTGTCGATGAAGACACTGACGCCGGCCGAATGGCAGGCCGACGGCGCCAGGTAAGGCGCGTCGACACCCCAACAGACAACACACCGGCGGATGCAAGCCCGCCGGCTGACAAGACAGAAACATGGACAAATTCCAGATCCAGGGCAACGGGCCGCTCAAGGGCGAAGTCCGCGTCTCGGGCGCCAAGAACGCCGCGCTGCCGATCCTGTGCGCCGGCCTGCTGACCGCCGATACCGTATCGCTGTCCAACGTGCCGGACCTGCAGGACACGCGCACGATGCTCAAGCTGCTGCGCCAGATGGGCATGCAGGCCGACATGGAAAACGGCGCGGCCACGCTGAACGGGGCCGACATCAATTCGCCGGAAGCCTCCTACGACCTCGTGAAGACGATGCGCGCGTCGATCCTGGTGCTCGGCCCGCTGGTGGCCCGCTTCGGCGAGGCCCGCGTGTCGTTGCCGGGCGGCTGCGGCATCGGCGCCCGCCCCGTGGATCAGCACATCAAGGGCCTGCAGGCCATGGGCGCCGAGATCAACATCGAGCACGGCTTCATCCATGCCCGCGCCAGCCGCCTGAAGGGCGCGCGCGTGGTGACGGACATGATCACCGTGACCGGCACCGAGAACCTGCTGATGGCCGCGACGCTGGCCGAAGGCGAGACCGTGCTGGAAAACGCCGCCCGCGAGCCCGAGGTGACCGATCTGGCCGAACTGCTGGTCAAGATGGGCGCGAAGATCGACGGCATCGGCACCGACCGCCTGATCGTGCAGGGCGTGGACAAGCTCCACGGCGCACAGCACAGCGTGGTGGCCGACCGCATCGAGGCCGGCACGTTCCTGTGCGCCGCCGCCGCGACGCTGGGTGACATCGTCGTGCGCGACATCCCGCCGCTGATCCTGGACGCCGTGCTGGTCAAGCTGCGCGAGACCGGCGCCACGATCGAGACCGGCGACAACTGGATCCGCCTGGCCATGTCGCAACGCGCGCAGGCCGTGAGCTTCCGCACGTCGGAATACCCGGCCTTCCCGACCGACATGCAGGCGCAGTTCATGGCGCTGAATGCCGTGGCCGACGGCACGGCGCGCATCACCGAGACGATTTTCGAGAACCGCTTCATGCACGTGCAGGAGCTGAACCGGCTGGGCGCGAACATCACGGCCGAGGGCAATACGGCCGTGGTGACCGGCGTGCCCCGCCTGTCCGGCGCCAACGTGATGGCCACCGACCTGCGTGCATCGGCCAGCCTGGTCATCGCCGGCCTGGTGGCAGATGGCGAAACGACGATCGACCGCATCTACCACCTGGATCGTGGCTACGACCGCATGGAAGACAAGCTGTCGGCCGTCGGCGCGAAGATCCGCCGCATCGCCTGAGCCAGAACAGCCGCCTCAAGCCGCCTCAAGCCGCCCCGAACCTAGAAGAATTGACGATGAGCCCCGCTTTCAACGCCTCGCCCAACCAGCTGACGCTGGCACTGTCCAAGGGCCGCATCTTTACCGAAACGCTGCCGCTGCTGGCCGCGGCCGGCATCCAGGTGACCGAGGACCCCGAGACCTCGCGCAAGCTGATCCTGCCGACTTCGGATCCGGCCGTGCGCGTGATCATCGTGCGTGCATCGGACGTGCCGACCTACGTGCAATACGGCGCAGCCGACTTCGGCGTGGCCGGCAAGGACGTGTTGATGGAGCATGGCATGACCGGCCTGTACGCGCCGATCGACCTGAACATCGCGCGCTGCCGCATGTCGGTGGCGGTGCCGGCCGGGTTCGACTACGCCAAGGCGGTACGGCAGGGCGCGCGCCTGGCCGTGGCCACCAAGTACGTGGAGACGGCGCGCGAGCACTTTGCCAAGAAGGGCGTGCACGTCGACCTGATCAAGCTGTATGGCTCGATGGAACTGGGCCCGCTGGTGGGGCTGTCCGATGCCATCGTCGACCTGGTCAGCACCGGCGGCACGCTGCGTGCGAACAACCTGGTCGAAGTGGAAGAGATCGTGCAGATCTCGTCGCGGCTGGTGGTCAACCAGGCCGCGCTGAAGCTCAAGCGGGAACGGCTGACGCCGATTCTCGAAGCATTCGAACGGGCCTC
This sequence comes from Cupriavidus sp. D384, assembly GCF_001652915.1. Lineage (GTDB taxonomy): Bacteria > Pseudomonadota > Gammaproteobacteria > Burkholderiales > Burkholderiaceae > Cupriavidus. Next base: position 50,936 of record NZ_BBQI01000005.1, on the reverse strand, counting down.
GGCGGCGCTCGCCTGAGGTACGCACAAGTTGAACCCGACCGGGAATCCGTCAGGGATTCTGCGAGGACAAGCAGTCATGAACGAAACCGATATGGAAAACCTGTCGATCCGCCGGCTCGACTCGACCGAGCCCGGTTTTGCCGATGCCCTGCGCCAGGTGCTGGCGTTCGAGGCGTCGGAAGACGAGGCCATCGATCGCGCCGCTGCCGACATCCTGGCTGACGTGCGCCGCCGTGGCGACGAAGCCGTGCTCGAATACACGCGCCGTTTCGACCGTCTGGAAGCCGCCTCGATGGGCGCGCTGGAACTGTCGCAATCCGAACTGGAAGCGGCGCTGGAAGACCTGGAGCCGAAGCGCCGCGCCGCGCTGGAGGCCGCCGCCGCACGGGTGCGCGCCTACCACGAGAAGCAGAAGATCGAATGCGGCAGCCATAGCTGGGAATATACCGAGGCCGACGGCACCATGCTGGGCCAGAAGGTGACCCCGCTGGACCGCGTGGGCCTGTACGTGCCTGGCGGCAAGGCGGCGTATCCGTCGTCGGTGCTGATGAACGCGATTCCGGCGCGCGTGGCCGGCGTCAAGGAAGTGATCATGGTGGTGCCCACGCCCGGTGGCGTGCGCAACGAACTGGTGCTGGCCGCCGCGCAGATTGCCGGCGTGGACCGCGTGTTCACGATCGGCGGCGCGCAGGCTGTGGGCGCGCTGGCGTTCGGTACCGCCACGCTGCCGCAGGTGGACAAGATCGTCGGCCCCGGCAACGCCTATGTGGCTGCCGCCAAGCGCCGCGTGTTCGGCACGGTCGGCATCGACATGATCGCCGGCCCGTCCGAGATCCTGGTGATCTGCGACGGTACGACCGATCCGGACTGGGTGGCCATGGACCTGTTCTCGCAGGCCGAGCACGACGAGCTGGCACAGTCGATCCTGCTGTGCCCGGACGAGGCCTACCTGAACCGCGTGGAAGACAGCATCCAGCGCCAGCTGCCGACGATGCCGCGCCGCGAAGTCATCGCCGCCTCGCTGGCGGGACGCGGTGCGCTGATCAAGGTGCGCGACATGGAAGAGGCCTGCGAGATCGCCAATGCCATCGCGCCCGAGCACCTGGAGATTTCCGCCGAGAACCCGCGCCAGTGGAGCGAGAAGATCCGCCATGCAGGCGCCATCTTCCTGGGCCGCTATACCAGCGAATCGCTGGGCGACTACTGCGCGGGCCCCAACCACGTGCTGCCCACCTCGCGCACTGCGCGCTTCTCGTCGCCGCTGGGCGTGTATGACTTCCAGAAGCGTTCGAGCCTGATCGAGGTCAGCGAGGGCGGGGCGCAGATGCTGGGCCAGATAGCCGCCGAACTGGCCTATGGCGAAGGCCTGCAGGCGCATGCCAGATCTGCCGAGTACCGTTTCAAACGTTAAGAAACCACTTCAAAATGATTCTGGCGTCGTTGCGCGGCCTTGCCGTACTGGTTGTACTGTCTGCGGCCGCGCGCCAGGCCAGAACCGCTTCGCTTCATTGTGAAGCGGTTTCCTGAATGCCCGCAGGGCACGAAACCATAGGACCATCATGTCAGCCGTAGACCCATCCCTGATCGAACGCATCATCCGTGACGACGTGCGCGCCATGGGCGCCTACCATGTCGCCGATTCGCACGGACTGGTGAAGCTCGACGCGATGGAGAACCCGTACCGGTTGCCGCCCGACCTGCGCGCGCAGCTGGCCGCGCGGCTGGGCGAGGTGGCCCTGAACCGCTATCCGGTGCCGAGCAGCGAAGCGCTGCGCGCGCAGCTGAAGTCGGTCATGAAGGTGCCGGCCGGCATGGACGTGATGCTGGGCAACGGTTCGGACGAACTGATCAGCATCATTTCGCTGGCCGCGGCGAAGCCGGGCGCCAAGGTGCTGGCGCCGGTGCCGGGCTTCGTCATGTATGCGATGTCGGCGCAGTTTGCCGGCCTGGGGTTTGTCGGCGTGCCACTGCGCGCCGATTTCACGCTGGACCGCGCCGCCATGCTGGCCGCGATGGCCGAGCACAAGCCCGCCATCATCTACCTGGCCTACCCGAACAACCCCACTGGCAACCTGTTCGACGCTGCCGACATGGAAGCCATCGTGCGCGCTGCGCAGGGTGAGGTCTGCCAGAGTCTGGTGGTGGTGGACGAGGCCTACCAGCCGTTTGCCCAGGAAAGCTGGATGCCGCGCCTGACCGGGTTCGGCAACCTGTTGGTGATGCGCACGGTGTCGAAGCTGGGCCTTGCCGGTATCCGCCTGGGCTACATGGCGGGGTCGCCGGAATGGCTGGCGCAGCTGGACAAGGTGCGCCCGCCGTACAACGTCAACGTGCTGACCGAAGCCACCGCGCTGTTCGCGCTGGAGCATGTGGACGTCCTGGACGATCAGGCCGCCCAGCTGCGTGCCGAGCGCACGAAGCTGGCCGATGCCATGGCCGCCATGCCTGGCGTGACGGTCTACCCCAGCGCCGCGAATTTCCTGCTGGTGCGCGTGCCGGATGCGGCACAGACGTTCGAGCGAGTGCTGGCGCGTAAGGTATTGATCAAGAACGTGAGTAAAATGCACGCATTGCTGGCCAACTGTCTGCGCGTGACGGTCAGCACCCCCGAAGAAAACGCGCAGTTTCTTGAGGCTTTCAACGCCTCGTTGCAGGATTAACCCCACCATGCGTGTTGCAGAGGTCACCCGCAATACCTCGGAAACGCAGATCCGCGTTTCACTGAACCTTGATGGCACCGGCCGCCAGAAGCTGGCTTCCGGCGTGCCGTTCCTCGACCACATGCTGGACCAGATTGCCCGGCATGGCATGTTCGACCTGGAGGTCGAGGCCACGGGCGACACCCATATCGACGACCACCATACGGTGGAAGACGTCGGCATCACGCTGGGCCAGGCCGTGGCGCGCGCCATCGGCGACAAGAAGGGCATTACCCGCTACGGCCACAGCTATGTGCCGCTGGACGAATGCCTGTCGCGCGTGGTGATCGACTTCTCGGGCCGTCCGGGCCTGGAATTCCACGTGCCGTTCACGCGCGCCCGGGTGGGCAGCTTCGACGTCGACCTGACGATCGAGTTCTTCCGCGGCTTCGTCAACCACGCCGGCGTGACGCTCCATATCGACAACCTGCGCGGCATCAATGCCCACCACCAGTGCGAGACCGTGTTCAAGGCCTTTGGCCGTGCGTTGCGCATGGCGGTGGAGCTGGACCCGCGTGCGGCCAACCAGATTCCATCGACCAAGGGTACGCTCTGACCCATACTGTCTACTGACCTGAACCACTGACCTGCGCCCCCATAAAAGCAGGCGTGCCGGCTGGTTGCGGCGACGCTGACAACCTTCGACACACCCGCATCCGATGGATACGCTCAAGTCTTTCATCTCGCTGCTGGCGCTGATCAATCCGATCGGGGCGATCCCGTTCTTTATCAGCCTGACCAGCCAGCAGACCGAGGCGGAAAAGCTGAAAACGATCAAGACGGCGTCGATTGCCGTGGCGATCGTGGTGGGATTGTCGGCGTTGCTGGGCCAGCAGATCATTGAGTTCTTCAATATCTCGGTGGCGTCGTTGCAGGTGGGCGGCGGGCTGATCATGATCATGATGGCCATGAACATGCTGAACGCCCAGACCGGCCGCACCAAGGCCACGCCCGAGGAAGAGGACGAGGCCGAGGCCAAGACCAGCATCGCGGTGGTGCCCCTGGCGCTGCCGCTGCTGACCGGGCCGGGGTCGATCAGTACCGTGATCGTGTATGCGGGCAAGACGCACCACTGGTACGAACTGCTGATCCTGGTGGGTATCGGCGTGGTGCTGGGCCTGGTGGTGTATGGCACGTTCCGTGCGGCGGATCCCATCGCACGGGTGGTTGGCAGGACCGGGATCAATATCGGCACGCGCCTGATGGGGTTGATCCTGTCGGCGCTGGCCGTTGAATTCATTGTGGACGGGCTGAAGACATTGTTGCCTGTTTTGAAATCATGACTACCATAGCAATTGTGGATTACGGCATGGGCAACCTGCGCTCGGTGGCGCAGGCTCTGCGTGCCGCGGCACCGGAAGCGGACGTGCAGGTTGTGGACCGCCCCGAGGCGATCCGCGCGGCCGACCGCGTGGTGCTGCCGGGACAGGGTGCGATGCCCGACTGTATGGGCGCCCTGGGGGAATCGGGCCTGCAGCAGGCCGTGCTGGAAGCCGCGGCGTCGAAGCCGATGCTGGGTGTGTGCGTTGGCGAACAGATGCTGTTCGAACGCAGCAGTGAAGTCAGGTCGGGTGCGGACAGTACGCCGGCACTGGGCCTGATGCCGGGCGAGGTGATCCGCTTTGAACTGGAAGGGATGACGCAGCCCGATGGCTCGCGCTTCAAGGTGCCGCAGATGGGCTGGAACCGCGTGCGTCAGGCGCTGCCCCACCCGATGTGGCAGGGCATCCCGGACGACAGCTGGTTTTACTTCGTACATAGTTATTATGTGCAGGCGCAGGAGCCCGCGCATATCGCCGGCGAGACGGAGTATGGCGTCGTGTTTACCAGTGCGGTGGCACGCGATAATATTTTCGCCACGCAGTTCCACCCGGAGAAGAGCGCCGCGATGGGTTTGCAGCTATACCGGAATTTCGTGCACTGGAATCCGTAAAGCGTCAGAAGCACCTGTTACCAGAAGCGCCACAAGATCAACAGCGATACCTGTCGTTCAGAGCCACCGACCCAGACTGCATCCACTGCAAAACTGACATGACCTGAGCGCCCGCGCAGCCGCGCTGGCATCGCTGCCCTTTTCCTTTTTACACAACCACCACGCTCGTTACGCTATGTTGCTCATTCCGGCCATCGACCTGAAGGACGGTCAGTGTGTACGCCTCAAACAAGGCGATATGGACCAGGCTACCGTCTTTTCCGAAGATCCCGCCGCCATGGCACGCCACTGGGTGAACCAGGGCGCGCGTCGCCTGCATCTGGTCGACCTGAACGGCGCTTTCGTTGGCAAGCCCCGCAATGAGGCGGCCATCAAGGCCATCATCGCCGAAGTGGGCGACGAGATCCCCGTGCAGCTCGGCGGCGGTATCCGCGACCTCAACACCATCGAGCGCTGGCTCGACGACGGCCTGTCGTACGTGATCATCGGCACCGCTGCCGTGAAGAACCCCGGGTTCCTCAAGGACGCCTGCTCGGCGTTCGGCGGCCACATCATCGTCGGGCTCGATGCCAAGGACGGCAAGGTGGCCACCGATGGCTGGAGCAAGCTGACCGGCCACGAAGTGGCGGATCTGGCACGCAAATACGAAGACTACGGTGTGGAAGCCATCATCTACACCGACATTGGCCGCGACGGCATGCTGCAGGGCATCAACATCGACGCCACAGTCAAGCTGGCCCGGTCGATGTCGATCCCGGTGATCGCCAGCGGCGGCCTGTCGAACATGGCCGACATCGACCAGCTCTGCGCCGTGGAGCGGGAAGGCGTGGAAGGCGTGATCTGCGGCCGCGCGATCTATTCGGGCGACCTGGTCTTCTCTGACGCCCAGGCGCACGCGGACAAGCTGGGCGCCGAGTAACGCTGCCAGGCAGGACGCCACAACCAGCCGCTCCCGGGCAAGGGGGCGGCAGGCAAGGAATCACATGCTAGCCAAACGTATCATCCCCTGCCTGGACGTCACCAACGGGCGGGTGGTCAAGGGTGTCAACTTCGTCGAACTGCGCGATGCCGGAGACCCTGTGGAAATTGCTCGCCGCTACGATGAGCAAGGTGCTGATGAAATCACATTTCTGGACATCACCGCGACCAGCGACGGGCGCGACCTGATCCTCCACATCATCGAGGCCGTGGCTTCGCAGGTGTTCATTCCGCTGACGGTTGGTGGTGGCGTGCGTGCCGTGGAAGACGTGCGCCGGCTGCTCAATGCCGGTGCGGACAAGATCAGCGTGAATTCGTCCGCCATCGCCAATCCGCAACTGGTTTCGGACGCCACCGGCAAGTACGGCTCGCAGTGCATCGTGGTCGCCATCGATGCCAAGCGCAGCTCGGCCCCGGGCGAGCCGGCCCGCTGGGAAGTCTTCACCCATGGCGGCCGCAAGGCGACCGGCCTGGACGCCGTGGAATGGGCGCGCGAGATGGCGCGCCGCGGCGCGGGCGAGATCCTGCTGACCAGCATGGACCGCGACGGTACGAAGAGCGGATTCGACCTGGAACTGACGCGCGCGGTCAGCGACGCGGTACCGGTACCCGTTATTGCATCAGGTGGCGTGGGCGGCCTGCAGGATCTGGCCGACGGCATCAAGCTCGGCCACGCCGACGCGGTGCTGGCAGCCAGCATCTTCCACTATGGCCAGCACACCGTTGGCGAAGCAAAGGCTTTCATGGCCCGCGAGGGCATCCCCGTCCGGATCTGATCATGGCAAAGAAGTGGTTGAACAAGGTGAAGTGGGACGACAACGGCCTGGTGCCGGTGATCGTCCAGGAGACGGGCTCCAACGACGTGCTAATGTTCGCGTTCATGAACCGTGAGGCGCTGCAGCGTACGGTTGAGCTGGGCGAGGCCGTGTTCTGGTCGCGCTCGCGCAAGCGCCTGTGGCACAAGGGCGAAGAGTCGGGCCACGTGCAGAAGGTGCATGAAATCCGCCTGGATTGCGACGAGGATGTGGTGCTGCTGAAGGTAACCCAGGTCGACAGCATCGCCTGCCATACCGGCCGGCACTCGTGCTTCTTCCAGAAATTCGAAGGCGATGTCGAGTCGGGCGACTGGCATACCGTTGAGCCGGTGCTCAAGGACCCGTCCACGATCTACGCCGGCAAGCCATGAGCCAGGACAACCAGACGACCGGCCTGGCTGGCTCGGCAGACATATTGGCCCGCGTGGCCGCCACGCTGGAATCGCGCAAGCCCGAAAACGGCGGCGATCCCGACAGATCCTACGTGGCCAAGCTGTTCAGGAAGGGCGATGACGCCATCCTGAAGAAGATCGGCGAGGAAGCGACCGAAACCGTGATGGCCGCCAAGGACGCCCGTGCGGCCGGCCTGGGCGACGAAGCCGTCGGGAAGGTGATCTACGAAGTGGCCGACCTGTGGTTCCATACGATGGTGCTGCTCTCGCACATCGGGGCCACGCCGGCTGACGTGGTCAACGAACTGGCGCGCCGCGAGGGGCTGTCGGGGCTGGTCGAGAAAGCCAGTCGCAAGGAGTAGCATTGAGCCTATGGCCGCCCGGAAATGTTCCGGGCACGGCATACGCGCTGTAACGCTGGAGGGCACGATGGCGACGGACTACACCACGCAGGTGACCACAACCGCTGATGCGGACAAGCTCGACGGATTGCGCAAGCTGACGCACATCCTTTACGCGCTTTATGCGATCCACTGGTTTACTGGCGGTATCACCGCCCTGATCGCGATCATCGTGAACTATGTGAAGCGCGACGATACGCGCGGCACGGTCTATGCCTCGCACTTCGCCTGGCAGATCCGCACGTTCTGGTGGTCGATCGTCTGGTATGTGGTGGGCGGCTTCATGTTCGTGACAGTGTTGCTGTTCCCGGTGGCAATCGCCGTTTTCTGCGTTTTGTCACTGTGGATACTGTATCGTATCGTCAAGGGCTGGCTGTACCTGAACGACCGCAAGCCGATGTACCCGGGCGAGGCGTTCTGAGGCCATCCCGGCAAGATCAAGAGAAAAGTGGCAGCAGGACGGCACGATTTCCTGCAATGTGCTGACAGGCTGCAACAAGAACTTCATGAAATCCCAGGACAATTGCATTTTCTGCAAGATCGTGGCCGGCCAGATCCCGTCCAACAAGGTGTATGAGGACGACGATCTGCTGGCGTTTCACGATATCCATCCCAAAGCGCCGGTACACTTTCTGGTAATTCCGAAATCGCATGTGGATTCGCTGGCTGAATGCGGACCCGGCGATGCGGGTGTGCTTGCTAGAATAATGCTCAAGGTGCCCGAACTGGCGCGCCTGGCCGGCTGCGACAACGGCTTCCGTACGGTGATCAACACCGGCACGGACGGCGGACAGGAGGTGTTCCATCTCCATCTGCACGTACTCGGCGGCCCGCGCGACCAGTGGAAGTCACCGGCGTTCTGAACGGCAACCCAGGACAGCCAGGGCATGAAAAAGGGGCCGGGACAGTGATGTCCCGGCCAGATGTTGCGTCGGGTACCGTCGCCCGGCGCAGCCTTTGAAGGACGGAACTACGGGGCCGGGCGATCATATTCCGACGCCCGCGGCTTTATCAGGAGCAAGAAATGGGTTCGTTTAGCATTTGGCACTGGCTGATCGTGCTGGTAATCGTCATGCTCGTCTTCGGTACCAAGAAGCTGCGCAACATCGGCCAGGACCTGGGTGGTGCGGTAAAGGGCTTCAAGGACGGCATGAAGGACGGTAACGCGGAGGAACCTGGCGCCAAGCCGGCCGCGGCCAAGGAACTGCGCGATACCACCACGATCGACGTGGAAGCCAAGGAAAAGCAGCGCCAGGAATAATCCGCCGGCTGATCTTTCCTTGTCAGTCATCCTCCCGGCGGCCGCGCACGGCGCGGCCCGCCTGTCCTGTGTCTCAGTTCCGGTTTTCGCATGATCGATCTCGGCATTTCCAAGCTGGCACTGATTGGCGCCGTGGCGCTGATCGTGATCGGCCCCGAGCGTCTGCCGAAGGTGGCGCGCACGGTCGGCGCACTGGTCGGCCGCGCGCAGCGCTATATCAATGACGTGAAGGCCGAAGTCAGCCGCGAGGTGGAGCTCGAGGAACTGCGCAAGATGCGCACGGAATTCGAGAACGCCGCGCGTGACGTCGAGCAGACCATCCACAAGGAAGTCAACGAGCACACCCAGGCGCTGAACGAGGCGCTGGGCGGTGTGGAGGCTTCCGGTACATCCGGCTCCGATGCCAGTGGCATCAGCGCCGGGTACGTGCCCAGCTGGGACAGCGCGCACAAATCGCACAACGGCCGCAAAAGCTGGCGCGTCAAGCAAGGCGCCCGGCCGCTCTGGTTCAAGCGTCAGCAGAACGTGCGCGTCTGGGTGCAGTCGGGCGCAGCCCGCGTGAAGCGCCATCGCCCGGCCAGCGGCCGTAACCGTTCCTTCTTCGAGTAAGCATGGCGGGCACCCAAGACCCCAACGATCCTAACGATCCCAACGGCGAGTCCCAGCAAGAGACTTTCATTTCCCACCTGATCGAGCTGCGCGAGCGGCTGGTGAAGGCGGTGGCCGGGGTCATCATCGTCTTTCTCGGCCTGGTCTACTGGGCGGCGGAGATCTTCAACCTGTTCTCCAAGCCGCTGACGCAGTCGCTGCCCAAGAACGGCCGCATGATCGTGACCGATGTCACCGGCTCGTTCTTCGTGCCGATGAAGGTCACGATGCTGGTGTCGTTCCTGATCGCGCTGCCGTGGGTGCTCTACCAGATCTGGCGCTTTGTCGCGCCGGGCCTGTACCAGCATGAGAAGAAGCTGATCATGCCACTGGTAAGCAGCAGCTATCTGCTGTTCCTGTGCGGCGTGGCATTCGCGTACTTCCTGGTGTTCCCGACGGTGTTCCATTTCATGGCGCACTACAACGCGCCACTCGGGGCCGAGATGTCGACCGACATCGACAAGTACCTGAGCTTTGCAATGACCACGTTCCTGGCATTCGGCATCACGTTCGAGGTGCCGGTGGTGGTGATCGTGCTGGTGAAATTCGGCGTGGTGGAGCTGGAAAAGCTCAAGCAGATCCGCCCGTACGTGATTGTTGGCGCATTCATCATCGCCGCCGTTGTTACGCCACCTGATGTGATGTCGCAACTGTTGCTGGCCGTGCCGCTGGTCATGTTGTACGAACTGGGCTTGCTGATGGCCCGTTTTGTGACCAGGCAGCCGCTTGGCACCCCCGCCGAAGGTGAAACGCAGGCTGACTAAGTTCCTGAGCAGTTGTTAACGGGCTGTATCCCCACGGTCTGAATGCTGCGTTTCGCACCAAAATGGTGAATTTCACGTTGTTTGCTGTTGCTTCGTCACAACAAGAAGCGTCGGTAAACCGTGTTTACGGCGAAAAAGACTTCTGACGCGCTGGGGGGGTGACACATAATACGACGCAGACGTGAAGGTTAATGCGTCGCCCAAGCACTTGGGCAACCAAGATTTCCCAATCAGTTGACAAGGAAAGTGTCGATATGAAGATGAAACTGTTTGCAGCTGCCGTTGCCGCTCTGGCCGCCGGCGGTGCCTATGCCCAGTCGAGCGTGACCCTGTACGGTGTGGTTGACGCTGGCGTTGAGTACGCTAACCACCAGCCGGGCGTGACCGGCAGCCACGACGTCGTGCGCCTGACCTCGGGCAACATGTCCGGCAGCCGTTGGGGCCTGCGTGGCGTGGAAGACCTGGGCGGTGGCCTGAAGGGTGTCTTCGTGCTGGAAAGCGGTTTCAACCTTGACACCGGCACGTCGGGCCAAGGTGGCCGTCTGTTCGGTCGTCAAGCTTTCGTGGGTCTGCAAAGCCAGTACGGCACGCTGAGCCTGGGTCGTCATCAGACGCCGTTCTATGACTTCGGTCTGGCCTTCGATCCGATGGCCATTTCGTCGAACTACTCGATCACCGCTCAAGACTCGGCTTTCGCCAGCCGTGCTGACAACTCGATCAAGTACATCGGCACGTTCGGTGGCCTGACCGCCGCGCTGCTGTACAGCACCGGCGCGAACACGCCGGGCGGCACGGCTACGGCCAACGCCTACCAAGGTGTCTCGGGTGAAGTTCCGGGTTCGTACAAGACCGGTCGTGAGTACAGTGCCAGCCTGATTTACAACGGCGGCCCGTTCTCGATCGGCGCGGTCTTCGACGAAACGAACCTGGGCAACCCGGCTGTGGTCGGCGTGAACACCGCCAGCGCCAAGGTTCAGCGCGCTTCGGTCGCAGGTACGTACGCCTTCGGTCCGGCCAAGATCTTCGGTGGCTACCGTTACGCTCACGCCCTGCAAGGCGCAATCCTGCCGGGTTCGGTTCCGGCCGGTACGAGCACCGCCGGTGGTTCGGCTGTGAACGTGTCGAATCTGTACTGGCTGGGTGCTGGTTACCAGCTGACGCCGGCTCTGTCGCTGACCGGCGCCGCTTACTACCAAGACTTCCGCAACACCAAGGCTGATCCGTGGTCGTTCGTGGTGTCGACGGACTACGCCTTCTCGAAGCGCACCGACGCGTACTTCAACGTGTCGTACGCCAAGAACAAGGACGGCTCGACCCTGGGCGTTTCCTCGATCGGCCCGGGCTCGATCAACAGCACTGGCTTCGGTACGACCCAAGGTTCGTACAACCAGTTCGGCGCTGTGGTTGGTGTTCGCCACAAGTTCTAATTTGACGCGGGTGTAAGCCCGCTTCAGATTCGGCTTGATCAAAACGCCGGCATCCGCAAGGATGCCGGCGTTTTGTTTTGTGACGCGGGACGCCCCGCATCACAAGCGACGCCCTCGGCGTCAGACCCGGCTGATCGTTCCCGATGGCATTTGTACAGCATTGGGCGGGAGGGAAGATCCGCGCGCAATTCGGTCTCGTGTTGCGTTCCTGTCCTGCGCCCTTGTCACAGGCCTCCTGCCAGATGGTGCACAGCTGGTGCGAGGCGAGATCGATTGCCGCGACCGTGGTCGCATCATCGGTTCGCAGCCCATATTGCAGGTCGTATCGATTACCGGCAGGCACCTGCCGGAATACAAGAAAGCCCCGGCCATCACTGGCAGGGGCTTTTGCAATGAAGCTGTAACGCTTTGGCCCGGCTGACCGTCAGCCAGCCAGAGGGCGGCTGCGAAGCCGCCTGCAAACCATCACTCTTCCTCATCCAGCGGCATGGCGCGGCGCGGCGGAGGCGGGCGCTTGCCGATCATCACGGCGAGTTCGGCCGGCTTGCCGCGGCGAATGACCTTCATCTTCACCTCGGCGCCAGGCTTGAGCTGGGCGATGGCATTGAGCAGCGCAGTCGTATCGGAAATCACCTGGTTGTCGACCGATACCAGTACGTCGCCAGGCTTCACGCCTGCCTTGTCGGCAGGGCCGCCCTGGACCACGGCCGCGATCAGCGCGCCTTCCTTCGCGTCCAAGCCAAACGATTCAGCGATCTCGGGGGTCAGGTCCTGGGGCTCCACGCCGATCCAGCCGCGCGTCACACTGCCAGTCGAGATGATGGATTCCATCACCTGCTTGGCGGTCGACACCGGGATGGCGAAGCCGATACCGAGCGAACCGCCCGAGCGCGAATAGATGGCGGTGTTGATGCCGAGCAGGTTGCCCTGCGCGTCCACCAGCGCGCCGCCCGAGTTGCCCGGGTTGATGGCTGCGTCGGTCTGGATGAAGTTCTCGAAGGTATTGATACCCAGGTGGCTGCGGCCCAGCGCGGAAACGATACCCATCGTCACGGTCTGGCCCACGCCAAACGGATTGCCGATGGCCAGCACTACGTCGCCGACCTTCACGTTCTCGATGCGGCCCAGCGTGATCGCAGGCAGATCCTTGAGTGTGATCTTCAGCACGGCCAGATCGGTCTCGGGGTCGGAGCCGACGACCTTGGCGTTGGCCTTGCGGCCATCGGTCAGCGCCACCTCGATTTCATCGGCGCCATCCACCACATGGTGGTTGGTTAGAATGTAACCCTCGGCGCTGACAATCACGCCCGAACCCAGGCTGGACACCGGCTCCTGGCGTTCCGGCAGCCGATCGCCGAAGAAGAACCGGAACCACGGATCCTCCGCCTGCGGATTGGGTGACCGCTTCGTGCCGTTCTTGCTGGTGAAGATGTTGACCACGGCGGGCATGGCTTCCTTGGCGGCATCGCTATAGGAACCCTGTGCCGCAGAGCCGGCCACGCTTGGCACCACTTCCTTCAGTGCCACGATGGGCGACCCCGACTGCACGGCCACCCGCCCACGCTGCAGCCACTCGGGTTTGAGCGTGGCTACCACGAACCACACGGCCAGCACGACCGTGACGGCCTGAGCAAAGAACAGCCAGAATCGGCGCAACATATCGGAGTTTTGACCAGAAAATGAAAACCAAAGAGCTGGAATTGTACTTGAACGACCTGCTGGAAGTTTCCCGCTTCAAGGACTATTGCCCGAACGGGCTCCAAGTGCAAGGTCGACCCGAAGTCACCCATATCGTCACTGGTGTAACAGCTAGCCTCGCGCTGATCGACGCAGCCATCGAGGCCGGCGCCGATGCAATCCTGGTGCATCACGGTTACTTCTGGAAGAACGAAGATGCACGGGTCATCGGTCAAAAACACGCAAGATTGAAGAAACTTCTTGCGGCCGATATCAACCTGATGGCCTTTCACCTGCCATTGGACAATCACGCGGAATTGGGCAATAACGCGCAACTGGGCCTGCAGCTGGGCGTCGCACCCAACGGCCGTTTCAGCGACGATCAACTTGGCTGGACAGGCACGCTGCCGCAGCCGATGCCGCTGCATGCGTTCGCCGCGCACGTAGGCGGCGTGCTCGATCGCGAGCCGCTGACCATTGGAGATCCGGATCAGATGATTCGAAGCGTGGGCTGGTGCACGGGCGGCGCGCAGGGGTATTTCGCGGCCGCCGTGGCGGCCGGCGTGGATGTTTACCTGAGTGGGGAAGTGTCCGAGCCCACCACGCATCTGGCGCGCGAGAGCGGTGTGGCCTATATCGCGGCCGGGCATCACGCAACAGAGCGCTATGGCATCCGGGCCGTGGGCGAACATCTGGCGCAGCGCTTCGACCTGCGCCATACCTTCATCGATATTCCGAACCCGGTCTGAGCGCCCGGGTCCGGAAACGTCAGCAATCCAGGTCAGGCACCATCAGGCGCCCGGGGCCTTCAGGCTGTCGCGGATTTCGCGCAGCAGCTTGATGTCCTCGGGTGTTTCGGCCGGCTTCGGGGCTTCCTGCTCCTTCTCCCGCATGTTGTTGAACGCGCGGACCATCATGAAGATGATGAATGCGAGGATGACAAAGTTGACCACGATGGTCAGGAAATTGCCGTAGGCGAACACGGGCACGCCGGCCTTCTTCAAGGCATCGAGCGTGTGCGGCACGCCCGGGGGCGGCTCGGCCAGCACGACAAACATGTTGGAAAAATCGAGTTTGCCCACCACGCGGCCCACCAGCGGCATGATCAGGTCGTTGACGACAGAATCGACGATCTTCCCGAACGCAGCGCCGATGATCACACCCACGGCCAGGTCGATCACGTTGCCACGCATCGCAAAAGTTCGGAACTCGCTCATCATTCCCATCGGTTTTTCTCCAATTTGTTGTTCCAGATTAACGTTTGTGTTTGACAAAGCCTGCATCATCGCAACCTCGAGTGCAAGTCTGGATGCCGCATCAGAACGCTTTCCGCAGCGATCCCACATCCGTTCCCATGACCGATTATCGGCGCCACGGCTATCAGTAGTTCGCCTATCGTCGCCAGATGTGCCTCAGGTATAATTTTTTGTTGACGCAGGATTCAATTGATGACATCCCCTGGGGTTTGGAATGAGTGACCAGCAAGACGTGAAGAACGTAGACAAAGGTCGCCGCAATTGGTTGATCGCGACATCCGTCGCGGGCGGCGTAGGAGGCGTTGCAGTAGCAGTACCGTTTGTCAGCACCTTTGCACCGTCGGAAAAGGCCAAGGCCGCCGGCGCGCCTGTTGAAGCCGACGTTGGCGGCCTGAAACCCGGCGAGATGATGACGGTTGAATGGCGGGGCAAACCGGTCTGGATTCTGCGCCGTACCCCTGAAATGCTTGCCTCGCTCAAGAAGACCGATGCAGAGGTGGCGGATCCCGATTCCGACGTTCCCTTCACGATGAAGACGCCGGACTATTGCAAGAACGAGACCCGCTCGCGCGCCGAACACAAGGACCTGCTGGTCGTGGTCGGCATCTGCTCGCATCTTGGCTGCTCTCCCTCCGGTCCGTTCGCCTCGGGTTCCAACCCGCAGCTTGGCGCAGACCCTGGCTTCCTGTGCCCGTGCCACGGTTCCACCTTCGATCTTGCCGGCCGCGTGTTCAAGAACAAGCCTGCACCGCAGAATCTTGACGTACCCCCGTACCAGTTCCTGTCCGACACCAAGATCGTGATCGGCAAGGACGAGAAAGGAGAAGCGTGATCATGGCGGCCGAAAAAGAAGTCAAGACTACCGGGCTGCTGGGCTGGATCGACGCCCGTTTCCCTGCGACCCAGCTCTGGGAAGACCACCTCTCCAAGTACTACGCACCGAAGAACTTCAACTTCTGGTACTTCTTCGGATCGCTGGCGCTGCTGGTGCTGGTGATCCAGATCGTCACCGGTATCTTCCTGGTGATGAACTACAAGCCGGACGGCACGCTGAACGCCGCCGGCATTCCCGTGGCGTTCGCCAGCGTGGAATTCATCATGCGCGAGGTACCGTGGGGCTGGCTGGTGCGCTACATGCATTCCACCGGCGCCTCGGCATTCTTTGTCGTGGTGTACCTGCACATGTTCCGCGGGCTGCTGTACGGCTCGTACCGCAAGCCGCGCGAACTGGTCTGGATCTTCGGCTGCCTGATCTTCCTGTGCCTGATGGCCGAAGCGTTCATGGGCTACCTGCTGCCCTGGGGCCAGATGTCGTACTGGGGCGCGCAGGTGATCGTGAACCTGTTCTCGGCAATTCCCGTGATCGGCCAGGACCTGTCGCTGTTCATCCGCGGTGACTATGTGGTGAGCGATGCCACGCTGAACCGCTTCTTCTCGTTCCACGTCATTGCGGTGCCGCTGGTGCTGCTGGGCCTGGTGGTGGCGCACATCATCGCGCTGCACGAAGTGGGTTCGAACAACCCGGACGGCGTGGAAATCAAGGCGAAGAAGGACGCGAACGGCGTGCCGCTGGACGGCATCCCGTTCCACCCGTACTACTCCGTGCACGACCTGCTGGGCGTGGCCGGCTTCCTGATCATCTTCTCGGCCGTGATCTTCTTCTTCCCGGAAGTGGGCGGCTATTTCCTGGAAGCCAACAACTTCTTCCCGGCTGACCCGCTGAAGACGCCGCCGCACATCGCGCCGGTGTGGTACTTCACGCCGTTCTACTCGATGCTGCGGGCTACGACGTCGAACTTCCTGCCGATCCTGTGGCTGTTCTTTGCGTTCGTGCTGGGCATGGTGTTCCTGCGCAGCAAGGATGTGCGTATCAAGATCGGTTCGGTGGTCATCCTGGTCATCCTGGCCGCAGGCTTCAAGTTCATCGACGCCAAGTTCTGGGGCGTGCTGGTGATGGGCGGCTCGGTCATCGTGCTGTTCTTCATGCCGTGGCTGGACTGCTCGCCGGTCAAGTCCATCCGCTATCGTCCCGCTTTCCACAAGTCGATCCTGGTCGTCTTCGTGGTGGTGTTCCTGGTCCTGGGTTATCTGGGCGTGCAACCGCCGTCGCCGGTGGGTGAGAAGGTGTCGCAGCTCGGTACGCTGCTGTACTTTGCCTTCTTCCTGACCATGCCGCTGTGGAGCCGTGCCGGCACGTTCAAGCCGGTGCCGGAGCGCGTCACGTTCCATCCGCACTAAGACGCTGCGCGACCCTACAAGAGGACAAGGACACAAGATGAAAAAGTTGCTTTCGATCTTCGCACTGGTCGGCGCATGCCTTGCCGCGCTGCCCGCGATGGCCTCAGAAGGCGGTTATCCGCTGGAACCGGCTCCGCTGGACACTAGCGACGTCTCGTCGCTGCAGCGTGGCGCCAAGCTGTTCGTCAACTACTGCCTGAACTGCCACGGCGCGTCGATGATGCGCTACAACCGGCTCAAGGACCTGGACCTGACGGACGACCAGATCCGTCAGAACCTGCTGTTCTCGGCCGACAAGGTTGGCGAAACGATGACGATCGCCATGCCGCCGAAGGATGCCAAGGCCTTCTTTGGCGCCATTCCGCCGGACCTGTCGGTTATCGCCCGCGCCCGCGGCAACGACTGGCTCTACACCTACCTGCGTACCTTCTACCGCGACGACGCGCGCGCCACGGGCTGGAACAACCTGGTCTTCCCGAGCGTGGGCATGCCCCACGTGCTGTGGGAACTGCAGGGCCAGCGCGCGCCGAAGTACGTCGAAGCGGAAGAGCACGGTGAAAAGGTGCACAAGCTGGCCGGCTGGGAGCAGATCACGCCGGGCAAGATGAGCACGCAGGAGTACGACCAGGCCGTGGCCGATCTGGTGAACTACCTGAACTGGATGGCCGAGCCGGCTCAGAGCCACCGCAAGCGCCTGGGCGTCTGGGTGCTGCTGTTCCTGGGCGTGTTCACCGTGTTCGCATGGCGCCTGAACGCCGCGTTCTGGAAGGACGTGAAGTAAGGCCGTGGCCGCGCGGGGCCCCGTAGTTGTAACCGAATATGTAACAACGCAGGACTCGCCGCCCGAAGGGCCGGCGCGGAAGTTGCAGCAGTGCAGCACCGCGCCGGCCCTTTTATTTTGCGCTCTCCGGGGAGAAAGTGCCACAAAGGACGCTCATCGGCCCGGCTGGCTATTTGTAACTAATTTGCTTTTCAATGGGCCGTTCTGACAGAATGTTTGCCCTGTCCAGACCTAGCACCGCCAAGTTCGTCAAATTTCCATAGATTTGGCGCACTTCACACCCAAGGAATTCAACCATGATGGTGTTGTATTCGGGTACCACTTGCCCGTTTTCCCAACGTTGCCGCCTTGTCCTGTTCGAAAAGGGCATGGACTTCGAGATTCGCGACGTTGACCTGTTCAACAAGCCGGAAGACATTTCGGTGATGAACCCGTACGGCCAGGTGCCGATCCTCGTCGAACGCGACCTGATCCTGTACGAATCGAACATCATCAACGAATACATCGACGAGCGCTTCCCGCACCCGCAGCTGATGCCGGCCGACCCGGTGCAGCGCGCCCGCGCCCGCCTGTTCCTGTTCAACTTCGAAAAGGAACTGTTCACCCACGTCTACGTGCTGGAGAACGAAAAGGGCAAGGCTGCCGAGAAGAACCACGAGCGTGCCCGCGCCGCCATCCGCGACCGCCTGACGCAACTCGCGCCGATCTTCGTCAAGAACAAGTACATGCTGGGCGAAGAGTTCTCGATGCTGGACGTGGCCATCGCCCCGCTGCTGTGGCGCCTGGACCATTACGGCATCGAACTGTCGAAGAACGCCGCACCGCTGCTGAAGTACGCGGAACGCATCTTCAGCCGCCCGGCCTACATCGAGGCACTGACCCCGTCTGAAAAGGTCATGCGTCGCTAAGACGGACCCGACGCCACCGCACAAGCGTAATGCCAGAAACTTCCACCAAGCCCTACCTGATCCGCGCCATTTACGAATGGTGTACCGATAACGGCTTCACGCCGTATATCGCAGTCTTTGTCGACGGCAACACCAACGTGCCGCGCGAGTTCGTGAAAAACAACGAAATCGTGCTGAACGTGAGCTTCGACGCGACCAGCGGCCTGGACATGGGCAACGAGTGGATTACCTTCAGCGCTCGCTTTGGTGGCGTCTCGCGCAAGATCGACGTGCCCGTGGAAAACGTGCTGGCGATCTACGCACGTGAAAACGGGCAGGGCATGGCATTCCCGGTGGAACGCAGCGTCCCCGAAACCCAGGCCGCCACGGAGCGCGAAAACAACCCGCCCCCGAAGCTGGCACCGGTAGATGCCGACACGCCAGCACCGGTCACGGCGGAAGAGGGCGCAGAGGGCTCGGACGACGACCCGAACCCGCCGCCCGTACCACGCATCGGCGGCAAGAAGCCTTCCCTGAAGGTGGTCAAATAAGCCATCGCCAAGACACACCGCATGCAGTAGAATCGCGGTCTGCACCAAACATGCCGGCTTAGCTCATCAGGTAGAGCAGTTGATTTGTAATCATCAGGTGGCGGGTTCGAGTCCTGCAGCCGGCACCAAACACCTATCCAAGGACATCCTTGGAAGTCTTGAAACCCGTGATAGCATAAGGCTTCACGGGTTTTTTTATTCCAGCGTTGTCCAGCGCTGCCCGTCTGAATCCGGGGGCATGTGGGGGCACCTCTGGGGGAATCTAGTCCTTTGGTAAGTGCCCCCGAGAAAAGTGCCCCCTCGGGTTGTAAGGTGCCCCATGCCATTGACCGACATCGCCGTCCGCAAAGCGACGCCTCGTGAAAAGCCGTACCGCCTTGCTGACGGGGGCGGCATGTATCTGGAGATCGCGCCCTCGGGCGGGAAGTACTGGCGCCTTAAGTACCGCTTCGCCGGCAAGGAAAAGCGGCTCGCGCTGGGCGTCTATCCGGATGTTTCGTTGGCGGCAGCGCGTGAGAAGCGCGATGACGCGCGGAAGAAGCTCGCGGCCGACATTGATCCAGGCGAAGCTAAGAAAGCCGATAAGCGGGCGGTACGTCTGGCGGCGACCAATTCCTTCGAGGCAGTTGCGCTTGGCTGGATGGACGAGCTCAAGCCGTATGTTACGGCTGGATCTATGGCGAAGACCAAGGCTCGCTTCGAGAAGGACGTTTTCCCTTGGATCGGCAAGCGACCGGTAGCGGAAATCGATGCCCCTGAAGTGCTGACTGTCCTTAAACGGATCGACAGCCGTGGTGCTCGTTTCACGGCTCACAAGGTCCGCGGTGAGATCAGTCGCGCATTCCGCTATGGAATCAAGGAGGGCTATTGTAAGTTTGACCCGGCTCGTGATTTGGTCAATGCCATCCCACCGGCGCAGACGACGCACTTCGCTTCGATCACCGAGCCAGCGAAGGTCGGCGCCATGCTTCGGGCATTCGACGGGTTTTCCGGCACTTTCCCTGTTCTGTGTGCGCTAAAGCTTGCGCCCATGTTGTTCACCCGGCCTGGCGAGTTGCGCAAGGCCGAATGGGCTCAGTTCGATCTCGACAAGGGTGAGTGGCGATACCTTGTCACGAAGACCAAGACCGAGCATCTGGTTCCGCTCGCATCGCAAGCCGTTCAGATTCTGCGGGAGCTTCACGCACTCACCGGCAACGGTCGTTACGTCTTTCCGGGAGCGCGCTCGGCTCAGCGCCCGATGAGCGACGCCGCAATCAATGCAGCCCTGCGTCGCTTGGGCTACGACACTCGCACCGAGATTACCGGCCATGGCTTTAGGGCGATGGCGCGCACCATTCTTCATGAAGAGCTGGAGCAGAAGCCCGAGGTGATCGAGCACCAGCTTGCCCATGCCGTGCCCGATACGCTCGGCAAAGCCTACAACCGCACGAAGTTCATCAAGGAGCGGCGGGCGATGATGCAGAAGTGGGCCGATTATTTGGACAAGCTGAAGGCTGGTGCCGACGTAATCAAACTTGGCGGCGAAGCCGCATGATACTGACAGTGGCGGCTGGTTCGGACAGCCGTACCATTATCGGCGAATGAACTGGTTCTTCAGCCCGTATACGGTTTTCCTGTCGATGCGCTCGTTCAGCGATTCGGTTCAAATTGCAGCTTTGCCTTTTTCCTGAGAGTTTATAGGTGTCAGCCCCCGTCAAACTGCCATCCGGCCCTCTGATCCACTATTGGAAATTCTGCCGCCTAATCGCCGAAGCTCTTCAACCGATCAACAAGAATCCGAAGGGCATTGACTGTGTCGAGGCTAAGAGCTACCCTGCCGGCGTTCCGAGTCCATACGCTGGCACAGACGTACCTCACGACCTGGATGAAGCTGATCGGCAGGAGCTTGCCAAGGTATTGCCGAAGCTGCCTCCCCTAAAGTATCCGATGTCGGAAGAAGATATCGCTTCATTCACGGAGGCCTATGCAAAGCTGCCGAACCGCCCCATGTGGGTGCCAGTCCTTGTGACAAAAGAGACGATTCTCGGCCGCAAAATCAAACACGACCAGATCATGGATCGGCATATCGCGGCGATACGAAAGGAGTGCCGGGCTGGGCGGCTCGTTCCGGTCGACGCTAATCACGTTCCTCTTGAGGCCGTGGAGATCGGAGCGCATCTGACTCGCAAGGATGCCATTGCGTATTTGGAGCAGCATGGTCTGGCGTACGACGAGGACGCGAGAAAGAGCCTCGGGAGCGAAATCAAGTCCTCAACTACAGTAGGGAAAGCAAAGCTCAGTCAGAGCGATCGCGAGCTGCTTCCGCAACGCCGCGCAAAACTTGTGGCTGAAGGGGTAAGGAATCCTACAGAGCAACTCGCAACAGAGTTGGGCGTTAGCACGAGCCGGATTCGTGCGCTGATCAGGGAGGCAAAGGCCATGGAGCCGAGCCCTCCGTCCTTGGCTCGAGCGTTCTTCAACAAGCGGGGATGAGCCGAGACACCCTTCTATCTGGGACCGGGCTTTCTGCTCGACTGCCCTAAATGGTTCCGAGCATCTTCCGACTGAACTTCCGATTGGCGCTGGCAGGCGTTGCCAGACAAGGCTGGACGGAAATCGACAAATAAGGCTTGCTCGGAAGCATACTTCCGCCCGGAAGATTTCTCACACACGGCATCCCGCCGGACCCCACGGCCGGGACAGATTCCCGGCCCTAACTTGTGAGAAAGACTCCATGACCACGCAAGCCTATGCCGCCACGCGGCAGCCGAGTTTCCTATGCAATAGGGCCTCGTTTGAGGCGCCCCCGATTGCGCCCACAGTCGACAAGGCACCGCGCATCCTGCGCATGAAGCAACTGATTGAGCGCACGCGGTTGTCGCGTGCGACGCTGTACGTGCTCATGGCAGGGGACCCCACCTTTCCGCGCAAGATCAAGCTGACGGCACGCACCGTCGGCTGGCTCGAATTCGAGGTGGATGCCTGGATCACCGCGCGCGCCAACTCGCGCGTTGCCGCCTAAATCGGAGGAAACGATGTTCTATCCCGAACCGATGTCAGATCGCACACCGACGTACTCGCTTGTGCGACCAAAGGGCCGTGCCCGGATGAGTCCCCTTGTGCCGAGTCGCTCCTCATATCCCATTGGCAGCTTCCCGGGCCTGTCCGGCTCGTTAGTACGTGATCTCACTGCCAGCGGAGCTGTTGCTCCTGAAATCGTGGGAAGCGTAGCGATAGCCGCCATGTCATTGCTTACCCAAGGGCTAGCGGACATCTCATGGCCCAACGGGCAGGCGAGCTCGATTGGCGCTAATGCGATCGTTGTATCGCCTTCGGGCAGCGGAAAGACGGTGGTTTACAACTGGTTCATGCGGCCGATCGAGAAACACCTTGAGCACCTGATCGCAGCCGACCCGGAGGGCTGGCACTGCGGTCTGTTGCAGGAGGACCCGACGCGTCCAGCAATTGTGCAAAGCCTCGACGACTGCCCGGTCGCAGGACTTTTTACTGATGAGGGTGGCGTTACCCAAAAGCTGCTGAAGGATTCGGCGACGTTGGTCAAACTGCTGGATGGAACCCCGCTGCGTAGTGCTCGTGTGTCCACTGGTCGCATCGCGCTTAAGGAGCAACGCTTTTGCATGCTCTTGATGGAGCAGCCCGACAGATTCGACGAAACCAAGCCGCTACTCGGTGGGCGCAAGGGCGGTGTTGGCATGGTCAACCGCTTTTACCTCATGCACTCCACCGGGCGTTGTAGCGCGAGTGCGCTTCATGATGTCCGGCTGTCGGAGGAAGTGGCGCAGGCCTATGAAGAGAGGGTTCATGAATGCGTTGGTGTACTTGTCGAGCACCTCGAGCGAGGAAATCGGCGGCGTCCGACGTTGAGTCTCACCACTGAGGCGTATCAATGTCTTATCGAAATTGATGGAGAGGCCCGGAAGAAATGCACACCCAATTCCCGGTGGTTCCCGTTCTCCGAATACATCGTGCGCCACGCGGAGCGCACGCTGCGCCTAGCCGGCGTGCTCCACGTCTTCGAACATGGGTTGGACGGTGAAATCTCATTGGATACGCTCGAACGCGCAGAAAGCCTTGGGAATTGGTACGTCGAGTCGTTCGCTCAGATATTCTACGAGCCACCGAAGCTCACGCAAGCGGAGGTAAGTGCCGACAAAATCGCGCAAGAAATTATTGGCCCCTGCTTGATGAGGGGGATATTCGGGTGTTCCCCGGCCGATTTGCGTACTGCTGCACTTAACCTGGGCCTGACGTCGTCACACTTCAACCGTGCGTTGGCTGTCCTTTGCGAGCAGCGCCGAGTCAGCGTCATCCGGCATCTCAATAAACCGTGGATCCTGTTCGATCTCGCTTACTCGCCTTTGGATTGGTGATCGGCCCCGCACGGGTGCACTTGCAGTGCATCCGTGCTTCTTGTACGCCAGCCATCTGTCGGAATAACCAAGCATATTGCTAAAGCTACGCCAATGCCCGTGGCTGATTGGGATCGAGATGTCCGCGCGTCCGTAAGGCGTGGCGGTTTTCTGCATGATGTGGTTCTGGTTATTAGTAAGATAGATACTAGATAAGTATCTATTGCTAAAGAATATATCTCCACTCAATGCCTATGGCTGATTGAGTGGATCCTGGATCATCGAAGGATGTAGTGATGAATGCTGAAATCAACTTGCACGTAATTAGATCGCAAGACGTAAATTACATCTTGCCATATTTCATGGATGGGATCGTTGATCTCATGAAATTTATGAACATGGTGGTTTACAAGGATCTGTTGTTTTACTTGGAGTCCACGAGAGAAAACGGTTCTCCTGTGAGAAAGGTTTCCCCATTGGGGGAGCACATCGAGCGTCTGCACACCTACAGTCGTCTCTATTCGAGTGGCTACACGTTTTCGCCCTTGATCGCCTTCTTCTTTGAGCAGTATCGCGAGCATCCGATTAAGGATTGTGCACTGTTGCTCAACAAATTCGATCCGGATGGGTCGGATTCCGATCTGTTTAATGACTTCGTGACGACGATGCGGCGTGAGGCTCTGGTAACGAAGTTGAAGAAGAGAATTTCAGATTGGAATGGTAAGTTCGAGGAAGGAAGCGATCGCCTCGTCAAATTCGAGGCTGAACTATTCCGTGACTATGCGCGCTTGATGGTGATCCGTCTGGATTTCAACTATCACAAGGCCATCTTCACCGATAAGGAGGTAGAGGAGTTGTGCGCAGAGGTTGTGGAGCAGAAGGAGTGCGATTTGGCTGATTATATGGCTGGGTCTGATATCTACGCACCGGGAACCATCGAAGGCCGTATTGCATTGGAGGAGGTGCAGAAGGACCGGAAGCGATTCTTCGCGAACATGAAGGGCAAGCCTTCATTGTTCAAACATCTGGTTGGCTATATTTGGCGTATCGAATACACGCGTGGCGCCGGTTATCACATGCATGTCATGCTGTTTTTTGACGGTGAGTTTGTCGAGAAGCATGAGTATTATGCGCAGGCAATCGGGTGCTACTGGAGGGATGTTATTACTCAAGGTCGGGGGTATTTCGAAAACTGCAACCGAAAAAAGTCGAGCTACGGTGATAACTGGGCGCTCGGGCGGATCGACCATTGGGACGGTGCTAAACGGGAGAAGTTACGCAATGCGATGCAGTACTTCTCCAAAATCAGCCAGATTGTCCAGGTCGTGCCCTATCCGAAATGTCGCCTGTTTCAAACTGTAATTATCCGCAGGCAACGCAAAGGGGCAGGAGGGCGTCCGCGCACGAGGAGCGTTGTGGGCGCCGACCACCAGCGTCCTCTGTGCTGAACATGCATATCCGTTTTTTCTCCCTCTCTTTCTAATCAAGGCATTACGTGCGGCCTTATTCATCGGGTGCGGCCGTGGTTGCCAAAGCTCGCACGTGAGCTAGGCACTCCGGCATGAGGTGCGCGAATGCCAGTATGAGGGCTCCTATCTGTAGGTCTAGGGGCCGCCCTTTATTTTATCGGGCCAGGGACAAAATAAAAAAACAGGCGACATAGAGGGAAGTGAGCATTACGCCCACTCCCCTCGTTTATGCCGCGCGGGCTTACATCGGCTGGATGCCCCGGCTCCGCATGAACTCCTGGATTTCATCGTTGCGTGAGGCCACTGCGTGGTAGAAGCAAACGTTATCGTTGCACTTACGGTCAACCGCTGCCTCCCACTTCTTTTGGTTATCCTGGATAGCCTTCTTTTCGCTATCAGACACCCGCGCAGAATTTAAGACGCGCTTGTTGTTCTCCCTCATACGGGTCATGCCGCCGCTGGCGCCGTATTGATAGCATTGCTGCTGCTCGGCCTGCGAACGCTTCATGTTGCAAATGTCGACATAGGCGTAGGCTTGGGTGCCAACGACTGCGAGGATGAGGGTTGCGATGAACTTTTTCATGATCTTTCTCCTGGAGGGGAGCCGGTTGTCAGGAATGTTAGCCTGCTGCTTCAATTCAATCGCATATCGGGCACGCCGTACTTCGACGTTTCCTTGTAGGTGTAATCCTTGAAACCCTGGATTACGTCGATGTAACACTTGTTTTCCGGATAGCCGAGTTCGTCCTTCCGGCACTGCCTTTCAGCATCCTTCGAGATGGCCTGACGCTTCAATTCCACGTTGCGTTTCACCGTAGCAGGAACCTTCTTGGATTCCTGGACAGCGAAATTGTAATCGTCTGCCTCTTCCTGAGAGGCTCCGATCTGGTTGGACCAGCAGTTCTCCCGTTGAGCCTTGGTGGACATCGTGTCGCAAGTGTTGACGGCAAGGGCGCTGGATGCTGAGAGAGCGAGAACAATAGCGATAATATAGGTACGCACGAAAGTTATCCTGGAAAAAGAGTAGAGTGCCTCGATCCAGACGGCGCTCTGTAAATTTCTGAAATGGTTTCTGTGAGTTGTGGATATCAACGGCCCTGCTTATGGCCATCGGCAGTTTTTTGGTGTATCGCACCCGACGACGGAGGGGTGATTTACAAAGAGGGCCTGAGGGCCCTCGAGCCAGCGCAAGACGACGCGCTGGTAAATCGTGATCACGGATTCTGTCGCTGGCCGATATGAATGGCCGCTTCGCGCATCGATGCAGCCACGACATCTGTCAGATCTGCACGGAACTGCATCACTGTGGTCGGCTGACTGGCCGGCTGCAGATATCCAGTCAGGAGCTTGCCATTGATCAGGCCGACTAGTAGCGCTCCTCCCGAAAGTACGGGATTCTTGACGCGATCATTGATAGGCACGTTAGCTGCGCTCACCGCCTTGGGAAGGTTAATCGTCATTACCTGCGGATTCCGCGGATAGATTGACCAGCTACCCACCACCGGGAAGTTCAGCGGATTGTTGGCGTAGTTGCAGCCCTCCTTGTTGCTCCTGTCGACTTCTGCCACACCGTTGGACTTAATGTTCAACAACACGCAGCCCCCTCCGATATCTGTCTGGGTGCCGATTGCATCCTCTATCGAGGTATAGGTTTGCGCAGGATCGCCCAGCGAGTATTGCGCCGAGCCATTGACCATAGTTGGAACGTTGACTGTTTGGCCATTGATCCAAGGCAGGCCGATGCCTTGATTAACCAGCATCAGTCGATCGTTGCCGTATGCCATCGTGGCAAGATAGGCGGTGGTGCCGCTAGCGAACGTACCGACCATGGCAGACCGTACGGGGTTCCGGTAGTCGATATGCAGGCTGCTGGACAGCGGGCTACCGCCCACATCAATCGTCCGGTACGACACTGTCACTTGGTCATTTGTGTTGGGGTCCGTACCAACCAGCTTCGAACCTACCGACGACAGTGCGTAAGACGGATGCATCTGTGCAGCCGGCAGCCAGTTGGTCCAGGAGCCGTCCGCCTTCATTTCGTAGGCGCCGGCGCCTCCGTTCTGTGAAATCCACGAACCGCTAAACCAGCCGTCATAGCTGCCAACCGGCGAAGCAGGTGACCAGGCCCCGTTGCGCTGTACCTCCTGAACGACGGAAAGGGTGGATCCGGCGAGGGCGAACGCTTCGCGCACGGGCGAGAGCGTGCCATCGGGCGTGATGCCGATAATGGACTGCATCAGATCGCCATCCACCGTGTAAAGGGGGCTGGCCAGGACGGCGGTCGCGTCAGCCTCGGCACTGAGCGAAGAACGGGCGAGCTGGGCGTTGACATCGGCCTGCTGCACTCCGTCGATATTCCCCTTGGCTGCGTAGGCATTCATCGTGGCCTGGACTTGCGCCCATGAAATCGGCCCTTGGCCTCCCAAGGCAGTCAGTCGGCTAACCATGCTGGCTGCAACTGCTGCTGTGTCCTTGCTGCCTGACGCGATGAAGTCGGCAGCAGGATCGATGGAAGCCGAACCAGTAAGGTTTTGCACAGCCTGCAACGCCTGTTCTGCCGTACGCCCGGCCTTCACCTGCGAGACCACCATTGTCGTGAGGGGCGTGATGTTCTGGGTTTTGCCCGACACAACAGCCGAAAGCGTGAACGTGGAACTGAACGGCACACCAGGATTCGAGAGATCGGTGGTTTCTGGTGTGACGATGACATTGATCTGCTTGCCAATCACGTCACCCGGTGCATTGAGCGTGTAGCCACCACTTCCATCGGTCGTTGTCATCGGCAGTGAGGTATCACAGCCGCCCTGGCCATCGTCGAAGCAGACTTTGGCGTTGACTAGATAGCCGTCAATAGCCTTGCCGGTGATGCCGCCCGCGGGCGGTTGCTGAGGGGGCGAGGGGGGATTGCCATTCGAAGCTGTCGAGCCGTCACCACCACCGCCACACCCACCCAACATCAGGAGGGCAGCACTGAAGATGCCTGCTTTCAGGGCAGTGCTCTTCGAGCTCGAGTTTGGCGCAACGCGGTTCGCACCGTTGCGACGCTCCATTTCTTTGCAAGTATTTGAATCCATTGTGATTTTCTTCGTTCTTAGGAATTGACCAAGGGAAGCCGATGGTCCCCTACCGACAAACCATCGAGAATGTTAACGACTTAAAAGGTTGAAATTCAACTCTTAAAGCACTTCATGTCGAAAAGGCGATGCCCAACCATTCAGGTCGATTTGGAGATGGCATGCACAAAACGGACATGGGCCAGCTGGCTGGCGTGGTGGGGCGAGCGATTGCCAGGCAGCGCATCGCCGCCGAATTGACGCAGGAACAGGTGGCGGAACAGCTGGGGATTGGCAATGAGGCGGTATCCCGCATGGAGCGGGGCGTCGTGATGCCGACGATCGGCCGACTTGCCGAGCTGGCGGACATCTTTCAGTGCGAAATGGCAGATTTCCTGACGGAAGCCAGCAATCGCGCCAGTGACCAGGCCCACCATCTCACCCGCCTGCTATCCAGAGTGAGCAGCGGCGACCGAGGCATGCTGGTGGAGATGGTCGAGAAGCTGGCGACGCGGCTCGCCCGGCGCTGAAACTGCCCGTCATCGCTTTCCTTCAATACTCATCCGGCAACAGAATGGTCGTGACCGACCGGTCCGCCTCGGTGATTACCCAGACTTTCGTGCCGGTGTCCAGGGTGTAGCTGGACAGCAGCCGCTTCCCCGTGATCAGGGACGTTTCGTTCTGCGCGCGGTCCTCGTCGTCCAATTCGCCCCAGTCGCCACGCATGTGGCGGACCAGCAAGGCAATGGGATGAGATTCTGCGTGTCGGAGCGCAGCCAGGGCGAGAGGGTCGCCACGAAGCGGCCAAGCCGGAAGCGCGGCGCATTAGCCGCAGGGGCATGAGGATTCGTCATGGTGTTCTCCAGATGAAACAGATGTGCGCAGACCTCCGGAGCGTCCGGATGCGGGCACGTCGAATAGGAAGGAAGTGAGAGACTGCCGGCCGGGATCTACGGTTTATGCCGCCGGACAGATGGCAGCGACTTGTCGGCGTAACGCAGTCGCGCGGGCCTGGGAGCAACCGAGGTGCCGGCGAATCTCGGCAACGGTCGGTCGCACGAGCCCGGCAGCGATGTCCTGGGCGAGCTGCGCTACGTCGGCGTCCGTATAGCCGGACTTCATGCCAACCAACGATGAGACTGGCGGTGCTTCCGGGCGACGACTATTCGTGACGACCTTCTGGCTCGCCGGTGCGGACGCATGACTCCGATTGATAGGAGCCGGTCGTAAGAGGGGATCGGGAGCCTGCGGACGCGACTGCAGCCCGACCGTCCACAGCAGGCAGGCGACGCCTTCCAGGACTGCCGCAAATGCCAACCCCGACAGTAGATCGATGCGCGCACCAGTCGTGCCAAGCAGTCCGGCCAGTCGCGCCGTGACCGGGTCGGTCGCCATGGCGTCACGTTGAGCCATAGCCCGGTCATTTGTCGCCTGATGACGCCTGATTTCGTCGGCTTCGGCATTCAGCGCGTCAAGCTTGGCGGCAAGCGTCACGCGAAGCGCTTCCAGTGACTCGCAGTCGCGTTGGCAGCCGCGGGCATTCGCTCTCGCCAACTGCCCCGTGACCGTCGCCCGTTCTGCCATCACCGCCGTGAGATTGCGCTCAAGTGGCGGAGTTGGTGCGGCGACTGAAGCCGCCCGCTGCTCTCCCGCACGCAGCTGCGCCAGCAGGAAGAATGTCAGGTGGCCGTAGCAGGCAGTGACCATGCAGGCGAGCCACAAGACGGCCACCATGCCGCGTACGGCCGGCCGAGCATCCCGGATCAGGGCGGGCAGCAGGTGTGCGCACAAGACCAGGACGAGACCGGTCGCCACCCACACCAGCCGCTCCGCCAGTGCCCCGCCACGCTGCCAGCTGGCCAGCACTGAGAGGCAGACCGCTGTGGCCGTCGCGCCGATCGCGAGCGGCACTACCCAGCGGGACGGCCCGATCATGCCACTGCTCCCCGTAGTTGCGCCGCCTTGCGGTCAAGCTTGTCGCGCAACGTGGGCAACCCTGCATCAGCCTTCTCCGGCTCGTCCGGCTCGAGCGCACATTCGGGAGCGTCAGGATAGAACTCATCCCCGATGGCCGTAGCCTCTTCAGGGCTATCCTCGAAGGTTCCATTGGCAAAGCCAAGCCGAGCCTCTGCATCCAAGGCCGTCTGGTCGAAGCCGGACGCCTTGCGACGCCCGTCGAGTTCTCGCGCCTGGGTCAGCGTCTCCTCCAGCGTACTGCTCGACCGAACGCCCAGGTCGACGTAATAGATGGCCGACCGATAACTCTGTGCCGTTGATTTCCCACGCAATTTCAGTTCCAGCGGGAGACAGGCCAGTAGGTTCCCGGATACGGCACTGAAGTAGTGCAGTCGCGCCGCAAGCGCTCGGATGCTGTTGTAGGAGGTGGTCCTGAACAGGAATGAACCCATTTCGTCCTCATCCCCCACAATCACGTTAAGCCGGCCATACGGCTTGCAGCCGCCCGAGCCACCAAACTGGCAGCGCTCCGGCGACGGACAAGGCAGACTGGTGATGCCATCGCGCTCCACGCGCTTGCAGACCTCTCCGTTGCCGACACAAACTGGCCGGCCGGTTTCGCGATCGAACAGCGTGTATTTGGCGCGCAGGTTCAGATCCGGATCGTTGAACAGCATCCGCACCGGAATCGCCCGCAACTTGCCCGGCGTGGCCTTGCGCAGCGATTCGTTGAGCGGATGCAGCATCCAGCCGTCCCGGCTCTGGACCTGAGTCGTCAATGTAAATTGATCGTCCTTCTCGGGAAGCCGCTTGCCGTTCTTTTCGATGACGCGGCCGATGGAAATGCGCCCGATGACGGGGGGTGTGATGGCCAATCCTTTCAGCATGTGGATTCTCCTTGGGGAAACAACAAAAAGCGGCGGGTGCCGAGCTTGGTAAGGGCATAGGGCTCTTGCAACTCCGGGTGGTCGGCCAGCAGTCGCTTGAGATCGACGCCGGTACCGTCCTTGCTGCGCTTGAAGGTGACTTCGCCGGTTTCGAACAACGCGCGGGAGGCGTCTCCCATTGCTTGCTGGATAGCCTGCTTGAGCTTGGCCTCCGCCTCAGCACGCTCGGCCAGACCGGCACGCAGCGCGACCAGATCGGCAAAGGCTGCGCTCAGCGTCCGGTCGTCCGTGAAGTCCACGGTCTGCCCGCAGTCTTTGGAATAGAGGCAGCGCAACGCGGCTTCCGCAGACTCTGAGCCATCCGCTGGCGGCGGGGAGTCGGTCTGGCAGTGATGCCAGAATGCGGCTTCCAGAGTGATTAGTCGCCCGATGAGCGCGTCGTCCCGCTCGATTCGATGGACCTCCAGTTTCTGGCCGCACAGCAGCACCGCGACATCCGCGGCTTGTTTACCGGTGACGGCTAGTTGATGTTGCACTTGAAGAGCTACGTACTCGGGCACTCCGTCGCGCCACAGTCGGGCGCCGAATTCGCCAGCCGTCTTGCACTCGAGAATCTGCACGTCCGGTGCCCCGACGACCTCCCGATCAATGTTGGCGAGCATGAAGGACACAGTCGGATGCCGCAGCACGGCATTGACTTTGCGCACGCGTCGCCCGGTTTGCTGGGTATAGGCCGCCGCTACGATGGGCTCCAAGAGTGCGCCCCAATATACGGGTTCACTCGTGTCGTTAGGATCGGGTTTCGGCAGATCGGCATCCCGGCCGGTCTTCTCCAGCCAAAGTTCCAGTTGGCTCTTGTAGGGATTGAGGCCGACCGCGGCTGCGGCATCCGATCCACCGATGCCAGTTCTGCGTACCGCCAACCAGTCGTCGCGGTTCAGTTCTGTTGTTTTGACCAGCCGCAGCGCGGCTTGGCGCTTATGTGCCGGGTTGGGCAGCAGGGCATTCATGGAACCTCCAGATAGACGAAGCCCGGCAGTCGAGACTGCCGGGTTGTGGAAGATGCATAAGGGGAGCGCATTCAAAGGACAAGCTTCAGAGCGTCGTCCCAAGCCTTCTGCTTAAGTTGTGCGCCTTGGCCGAACCAGGCGGCATCGCGCCGGTGATCGTCGCTGCGGGCGCGACGGTGGTGGTCGACATACTCGGTGATGCTATTAACGAGGCCCCATGCCGTCCCTGCCGCGGACGGCAAGTCGGCGCCCTTGCCGCGCCCGGCATAAAGCTGCCCCACGGCCTTGATCGCCCGCTCGTTGACGACGGCCACCTCGCGGTCGCCGTTGTTCGTGGCGGGGTAGGTGAGCACGCGCCGGAAAAAGGCTTCGGCGGCGGCGTCACTGACTTTGCGCTCTGCGAGCGCCTTGGTGCGGACCATGAACGCCTCCCAGGAGGAGATCGCGATGCCCAGTTGGCGCTTGACGGCCTGCGCGTCGAACTGGCTGCGGTGCGGCACCTTGACGGCGCAGGTGCCATTGCCAAGTGCGATCTGCAGCGTGTTGTTGCAGACCACACGGACGGATGTGAATT
This sequence comes from Cupriavidus sp. D384, assembly GCF_001652915.1. Classification (GTDB taxonomy): domain Bacteria; phylum Pseudomonadota; class Gammaproteobacteria; order Burkholderiales; family Burkholderiaceae; genus Cupriavidus. The sequence continues at coordinate 18,927 of NZ_BBQI01000005.1, read as the reverse complement.
GGGCAGTGGTGGCAAGGGTGCCGTCGCATGCGGTGGCAAGCAGCAGGTAGCCCTCCACCTTGTCGCGGCCTTTGAGAAGCCCGGACTGGCCCGTCTTGGCGAGGGCCCACAGTTTCTTACCATCTTTGAGGACGCCAGCGGTTTCCAGCGCGAAGCCGCCGACTTCGGTCAGATCTCGGTAGAACTCGAGCACCTCCGAGGGCTGCACCACCTGGTAGCGGCTGGAGACAACCGACAGTGGCGCTTTGGTGTCTGAACGGTACAGCACCCGCTGGTCGGGAAAGGCATGGATTGCGCCCAGGCCAGCGTTGCCGGAAACGAAGCGCACTTCGGATGATTCGATGGTCCAGTTCATACCGGCTTGGCGTGCCCAGACCTCGAGCGGCTGGTTGGAGGCAAGCTGGTTGCCGAGGCCGTGCCACGGGGTTTCGTTGGCGTAGGCCATCGATTGGACGAGATGCATGAATTGCTCCTTTGGGAAGACAAGTGCATACAGCCCGGCAGGTGCCGGGCGGATGAGAGAGTGGGGGGGCAGTACAGAAACGGCGCTGAGACAGCGCCTACTAAAGCGTTAGGTGCGAGGCAGCGAGAACGGCTCGTCGCCCTCGCTCAGATCGAAGGGATCGATTCCGTACGCCTGCGCGGACGCGTTGTCGGAGGGCGATCGCCGGGGGGCGCGAGACCCGGCCGAGGCGAACGTATGCTTGCAGTCCAGGCAGCGGTAGTTGTCGAGGATCTTGTCGTCGATCAATTCGCCGAGCACTGATCCGGCGGAGCAACCCGCCGCCCCACCGGCCAGTGCGCCCAGGATGGCGCCAGTGATAGCGCCGAGCGTCATGCCGGTGGGGCCGGCAATGGATCCAACCCGGCCACCGGCCCAGCCGCCTGCGCGCGCACCCTTCAGGGATGCACCAAAGCTGCTGGCTGCACCGGCGACAGCGCCGATAATGCCGGTGGCCTTTCGTGCGTAGTCGCGGGTCACTACTCGTGATGAGAGGCATTGTGGGCAACTAGGCGTCATGGCATGTACTTTTTGTTGTCGAAACTCCTCCAGCACGCACCGATCAGAAAGACAATGGCGAATGCGAGCAAGTATTCGAGAGGGGAATTACTGAACGTCATGATCTCTCCATGGATAGTTATAGATCCGGGCTACGCGGTTCGATGCGATGGACATTCACCGCACACCCAGGAGTGATATGTGTTCGAATTATTTTTCAATCTGCGAGCGCGAGCAATACGTACTGAATGTAGGGGACGTGCCGCCAAGCGATTGAGCAAGCCCAAGCGAATCGCCAGCTCGATCGCGAGGCAGCCGAGCTTGCGCGCCCACAAGCCTGAGCGTCTTGATGTCAAAGTTAGAAATCGTAAAACGCTGACACCACTTCTTTCTAGTACAGTGCTCAATTGCGCGGGAGCGGAAAGGAAGAGAAGGGAGAGTCAATGGCAGCGCAACTATCACTAAGGCCCATTAGCGACCTGCTGGGCGAAAGATTTTTTATCCCTTCCTACCAGCGAGGCTACCGCTGGACCAAGCGTCAGGTGACTGAGCTTTTGGACGACATATGGGAGTTTCAGGCCTTGGCGGATGGCGGTGGAAGCGCCTTCTACTGCTTGCAACCCATCGTGGTTAAACGGCGCGCTGAGTTGGGAGACTGGGAGCTGGTGGACGGCCAGCAACGTCTCACCACCATCCACCTCGTCTTGACGTTCCTGCGCGACCTTATGCAGGCCCTGGACCAGGACCCGTTCCGGCTCGCCTATGAGACGCGTAAGGACAGCGAGGCCTTCTTGCAGCGGATCGACTCCGCCCAGGCCGACAAGAATATCGATTACTTCCACATCTGCAACGCTTATGCCGCTATCGAAACCTGGTTCCAGGGCCGGCACGGCAGCCATCGTATGAAGGTCCTACAGGCCTTAGTCAATGACGACAAGGCAGGAAGAAACGTGAGGGTTATCTGGTACGAACTTCCGGAGGCGCAGGCCGCGATCCCAGCGTTCACTCGACTTAATGTGGGCAAGATCCCGCTGACGAACTCGGAATTGGTGCGTGCGCTCTTCCTGCGCTCAGGCAATTTCGCGGCGCCGGCCGTCTCCCAGGAACAACTGCGCATCGCGCAGGAATGGGACACCATTGAAAAGGTGCTTCAGTCGGACCAGTTCTGGTACTTCATGCACAGCGGTGCCGGTATTCCACAGAACCGGATCGAGTACCTATTCGACCTCCATGCCCGAATCGAGGGCTGGCAGACGGAGCCGGGGGACCCTTACAAGACCTTCCACTTTTTCAACCACAGGCTTCAGGAGGAGAAGCGCCTAGCGGAGGACGAGTGGCTGCGGGTGAAGCAGTCGTTCATGTCCCTAGAAGAGTGGTTCAATGACCGTGTCCTCTACCATTTGGTCGGATTCTTGGTCCACGAGGGGGAGGATATTCAGGGGCTCCGGGTGCTGGCGCAGGGCGCAGCGAAGAGGGCCTTCCAGGCTAGGTTGCGCGACCGGATTGCGCGCAAGGTCGGCCTCGCCTGTGACTGGGGCGACCCGAATGCTGTGCGCGAGGTCATCGAAGTGCGCTTGGCTGATTTAGAGTATGGACGTGACTCGCGTCGGATCAGGTCCATTTTACTGTTGTTCAACGTCGCCACTTTGCTGGCTAACCCGCGTTCCAACCTCCGGTTTCCGTTCGATGCATTTAAGAAGGAGGCGTGGGACATCGAGCATGTAAAAGCGGTCGCCTCGGACAGGCCGGACAAGGCCGACGCCCAGCGGCTCTGGCTGAGCAACGTCGCCGACTACTTCGCGCATTGTCCTGAGGACCAGGACCAGGACCTGAGCATACGCATCCGCGCGCTGCTGACCGAGCAGGGTACCTATGGGCAGGCATTCGACGCGCTATATGACGACATCCTGCGACGTGTGGGCGAAGCCAACGACCCGGATGTGGATAACGGGATCGGCAATCTGGCGCTGCTCGACAAAGGTACTAACCGGGCCTATAAGAACGCCATCTTCCCGGTCAAGCGCCGGTGGATTCTGGGGTTGGACGAGGCGGGTACCTTCGTGCCGCTATGCACGCGCAACGTCTTTCTCAAGTGCTACAGCAAGGACATCGCCAACATGTTGTTCTGGTCGCCGCGTGACGCGGACAGCTACCGCGCGGAGATAGCTTCAACTCTTTCGAAATTTTTCACTGTTCATGGGGAGGCTGCATGAGCTCCGGGGAAAGATTGAGCTTCGTGGCCCTATTTGAGCGGCATCCCGATGTGTGCATTCCCATCCTGCAACGGGACTATGTCCAAGGCCGCGCGGGCGAGGCGGAAGTGCGCGCGGCGTTCCTGCAAGCTCTGCGGGATGCGTTAGACAAGTCCGAGGACGATCACACATTGCCTCTGGATCTGGACTTCATCTATGGCAGCCTCGACGGTAGCGGCGCATTCGCGCCGCTGGATGGACAACAGCGGCTGACGACGCTGCTGCTTCTGCACTGGTACCTCGCCGTGAAAGATGGATGCGCCCCTGATTTCATGCGGAGGGCGTCCCCAGCGCGCGGCGCGAGGTTCACCTATGCGGTACGCCCCAGCAGCCGTGAATTCTTCGACGCGCTACTGGAGTGGCAGCCAGAACAACGGCAGGGAGCAAAACTCTCTGTCGATATCACAGACCAGCCGTGGTTCTTCCTGTCCTGGAAGATGGACCCAACCATTCAGTCTGCGCTGACTATGCTGGACGAGATCGACGCGCGCTTTGCCGATGGAAAGGGTTTGTACAGACGGCTGACGAGTCCCGATCGGCCGGCAGTCACATTCCAACTGCTTAACCTGCAGGACTTCGGCCTGTCGGACGATCTCTACATCAAGATGAACGCGCGGGGCAAGCCACTGACCAGCTTTGAGACCTTCAAAGCTCGCCTGGAGCACCATGTCGACTCGGTGGTGCCCGACGATCGTTTCGAGTTGCACGATCGGCCCATGCGTGCCAGCGAGTACATCAGTCACCGGATTGACACTACATGGGCCGATGTATTGTGGCACTATCGCGACCGACAGACCGCACTGTTTGACGACCGATTCATGAATCTGGTGCGCGCTGTAGTGACAGTGACCCGGCGTCCCGGCCAAAAATTGCACGACGCGCTGATGCACGCACTGCGCAATGGCCAGCAGGGATTCTCATTCGTCCGCTATCAAGAGGCCGGGTGTCTGGACGAGGCTTTCACGCGTACTTTCGTAACGCTGCTGGATGCGTGGGCGGGCTACGAGGCTGGAATCCGGCCGATGCTGCCCGAGGGCTGCGCCTTTGACGAACGGGCGTTCATCGAGCGACTGCTTAAGGATGCGACTCGGCTCAGCTACGCGGAGCTGGTGCAGTTCAGCGCCTACTGCGGTTTCCTCACCGGCCACCCCAATGGCGGCGCTTCAGCATTCGGAGATTGGATGCGGGTGGTGGTGAACCTCAGTTTGAACACACCGTACGATCGGCTGGACGATTTCAACCGCAGTGCGCAGTCGGTGCAAGAACTGCTGGCGCACGCGACAGGGATTCTGTCGTACTTGGCCTCTCCTGCTGGGAAAGGGGTGAAGGGATTCTACGGACAGCAAGTGCGAGAAGAGCGCATCAAGGCGTTCCTTATGCTACGCGAGGATGACTGGCGGAACGCCATTGAGTCTGCCGAGCGGCACGGCTACTTCGCCGGGCAAGTCGAATTCTTGCTGGATTTCGCTGGCGTGCTTGACGACTGGAACGAACAAGCCGGCTTCACCTGGAACCCAGAGCAGGAAGCCGACCGCCTTGTTCGTTTCAACAACTACCGGGACAAAGCCTGCTGCGTCTTCGGGGAAGATGGCTTACGTCCACTGCCCCAGCACTTGTGGGAGCGAGCGCTGCTGGTACATGGGGACTACCTGCTGCATTCTGGCCGTAACCACAGCTTTCTGCACAACGCTGAGCGTGACGAGAGCTGGAAGCGATTGCTCCGCGCCGGCCAGGGCGACGGGGCCTCGACCAAGCGCAAGCTGGTGCAGACGGTGCTTGACCGCATCGACCTCGGCCGGGGTGTGGAGGTCTCGCTCGCTACACTCGTGCAGGGTCAGGCGCCGGACGAGCTCTGGCGCGCTCTAATCGTGCAGCACCCCGAGGCAATTGCTTATTGTGGGCGCCGTAACGTGCGCCGCGGAGCGGCGGGCCGCCTGTACCTGCTACGCAAGGCCCGGATGAACGGGGAACACGCCGAACTGCTCACCTACGTGCTCTATCGGCGCCTGTTGGCCGTCTTGAAAACGGGTGATTCCATCCACTATGTCAGCGTCTCATCCGACGAGGATGAGCCTTTCATTTCTGCTTGGTTCGCAGGTCGGCACGGCCGCTTGCCGGTCCAAGTGGAGCGCGACAAGCAAGGGCTGTTGATCGTCGCAGGCGTGCGTGAAACCGACGGAACCTCCATGCTCCCGCATGGATTCGTGGGGGAAATGACCGTACAAGGCTTTGCCCTCGTCGAGGGGCGGCTGGTAGCCAGCGTTCTTCTCTCGACGGCCGAGCAAATGCTGGTCAGCCTCGCTACTCTTGCAAAGGCGTGGGATTTTGAGCCCGTACCAACGGCGTAGAACTACCCCCCTCGGCTAACGTATTGATCTTTATCAGGACTGATTTAGCGGCCTTCTCTCAGCAATTTTGAAGAGAAGGTCGCTTGGTTGCCGTTTTGCAAGTGGCACGGATAGCGCACAGGAAGCACGCAATGTGCCGTAGCTTGCTGTGCAGGCCGCGGTCGCCGCGCTTATTGATACTGGCGCAGGTTGCTGCGGCTTTGTGGGCATCTCAACTAAAACGCCGAGTTGCTTTTACTTCAACCTAAAAGTCTTGAAACACTTGGATCGTTGCGCAAACGAATGCACCATTTCGCCACTGCCGAAAGCTCTGCGTCTGGCTTGGTAAGGGAGACAATGTCGCGAGCTGTGGCCTTCGCGCGTTCGCGGGCGGCCGCAGAACTTCGTGTCTCCGACAGCGCTTGCAGATACTTATTTATCAGCTTTGTGGTGTTCTGCCAAACCTTCCGCCGCTCCTCAGCTAACGCCTTGTGCTCTGTGAGCTTCAGCCGCTCCACTGTGCGCTTCACCCGCACATGTTCCCAACGTGGGATGCCAGGTGCAGGAACGGCTTTCCCTTCTTCATCGAACGCCAGCAGCGTAACGTCGTAGGCATTCGTTGGGTCGAGGAAATGAGGGACTTCATCCCCTTCGCAACGTTGGTTGTACGTCGAGCATCGGGAGCCGTATCGGAGTGGAAACCAAGCGCCCTTCTTTCGATTCGGCACGGTGCCGGCGATGCGGAAGTTCATGTAGTCGAAGGCCAGCCACCAATAACCATCGCGCTCGGGCCCCTTGCTGCCGCGAGCAGCCTTCTTGGGACGGAAGTGTTCGACATCTAGGTGCGATGCAATGTCCCGGGCCTCGGTAAACCAACACTTTCCACCAGACAATGCCAGCAGCCAAGGCTTCAATTTTCCCCAATGGCCACTGTACTTGTCGATAAGCTCATTGCGAGCCTTGATCTTCGCCGCTGCATCAAGCATCGCAAGCTCGCCAACCAGACGCGAAGACTCAACTAGCCAGGCATCCCAGTCTGCTTGGGACCAGCGGACATCATCCGGTAAGTCCATATCAGTGGGCAGCTTGTTTTCGAGATCGATGAAGATCATTTGCCTCCCTCCTCACGCAGGATCTCGTCAATGATGTCATCGGCGATGCGGTCCTGTTCGGCCTGTTCTTCCGGCGTAAGCGAGGGTTGGCGGAACTTGCGATGCTGCGCCATCTTGCGCACGAACAGCGCGTAATCCGGGTCGCGGAAGTCCGCGGTGGAGAAACCTAGGTCAGCCAGCTCGGCGGATAGGCGGGAAAGCTCGGCATCTTCCTGGGGTGTGCGGGGCGACTTCACGAACAGCTCGTTGCGCCGGAACAGGCGCCGCTCGGTTTCGATGTCCAGCGTGGAAGATAGACCGAAAAGCTCGCTCTTCAGCAGCCCGGTCACGCCCATGCCCTGCGGGTGCTCGTCGGGTACCTCCACCACGGTGCGCTCGTTCTGTTGGCGCAGTATGTGCACCTGTTCGCGCTTGAGTCCGCCCACCATCATCGGGTCATGGGTGGTGACAAGGATCTGCGATTGCCCCGAAGCTGCATCAAAGGCGCCGCTAACGCTGGCGCTATTGAAACCGGCTTCATGGGTGTCACCTAGAACGCTTTCGATGTCGTCGAAGTAGCGGAGCTTCCAGATAGGGTTCAGGTGGGTGTCGGGCTCATCGAGCAGGAACAGGCAGTGGTCTTCGCGCGTAATGCGCATCAGGCCCAGCACGGTGAGCATCTGCAGCTCACCCTCGGAGAGTTGAGTGAAGCTCACCTTGCCGTCGTGTCCGTCGCCCATCTCGCGCTTCTTCACCGTGATGCGCACCTCGTCGATCAGGTCACCGATGTAGGCACCTTCGGCGTAGCGAAAGAAGCTGTCGGTGCCACCCACTAGTCCGCCCAACTGCTTGAGCTTGGCGTGGCTGGACACGAACAAGTAGAGTTGCTTTTGCTTCTCGGTGCGGCCTCGGAAGTCGATCTGCCGGGTCGCTTCCACCTCGATGGGCGCCCAGGCGACCTGCCAAAGCTTGTCGAGGAATTCGCTCACGACATTGCCGCGTGCATACCAAAAGCGCGGATCGCCTTCGTTCAGCTCGTTCTCATCGAACTTGCCGCCCCGGCGCTTCTCGCGCAGGCGGTGCGGCTCTTTCAATACGAACAGGGCGGACTCCAGCGCCTCGATGTGCAGGTTCTTCAGCACCTTCTGAAATACCGGGTCGTCTGACAGCAGGCAGGCCAGTAGCACCAATTGGCTGTGGCCGCCCCGGCAGTAGAACAGTCGGCGAAGGCGGTCGTCGCCCGCCTGCTTCAGCCGGACCTCACGACGGCGCTTGGCTTCTTCCAGCGCACGGATGTCCGCTTCGCTCGCGGTGAAGTTCTCCAGCAACTGTTCGGGCAACACCTCGTCGGTCGTGATTTCCTGGCGCTGGTTAAAGCGGCGCTGGTGCTCCTGGAACAGGGTCTCTATGCGCTCGTTGCGGCCGGAGTAGTAGGCAAAGATGTGCGAGGGCAGCAGCTCGCGGTTCTTCAGCAGATAGCCTTGTGATTCGCTCTTGCCGTCAACCCACACGAAGGGCCGCTTCTGCTTGCGAGTATCGGCCTGCAGACGCACCGTATAACCGCGGATCTCGTATTCCAGCGTATAGTCGTGCGCCGCGTCGCGGTCTAGATCCACGTCGCGGAAGATTGTGATCAGCGCCTCGATTAGGTTGGACTTGCCGGTCCCGTTCTGGCCGATCAAGGCATGGCTGCGGATGGACTTGGGCGCCGTACCGGCGGCCTCGCCCGGCATGAGCGACATCTGCGTCGCGAAGTCGATCACCACCTCGCGCAAATTGCGGAAGTGTGGAATAGCCAGGTGCCGCAGCTGCATCCTTAGCCCCCTGCCGCTTCGGTCAGCCTTTCGCGCACTTCGGCCACCGCAGGCTCGGCGATCCAGCCGTGCGCCACCTCGGCCTTAAGTTGGGCGTAGAAGGCATCGATCTCGCCGCCAAAGCGCTGCCACAGGTCACGGGCCGACATCTCGCCCTTGTGGCGGGCCAGCAGGGTGGCCAGCGGGGCCTGAGCCTTTAGGTCGGGTGGCGTACCTAAGCGCAGCGGTGCGACCAGTTCAGTTTGCGGGGCTTTCATGGGGGGCTCCTCTTCTTGTTCGATGGAGATGCCGGTGAGGGCGGTGACAACCGACGCTGCGAATCGTTCAGCCGCCTTTTGCGTGCTGCGAAGCTGTTCTGCAATTTCGTCGCAATACCGCATCAACTCAGATACGCGTGCCACGATTCGATGTTGTTCGGGAATCGGCGGGAATGGGATCTCGAACTGTTCCAGCACTTTCTTGCTAAGCCCCTCTCGCGCCATACCGACCTGTCGGCCCCAGATGAGCGCTTGGCAATATGGTGACAACAGACACAAATGAAGATATTCGCGTACCTGGGGATCTGTAGGCCTGATGATGGTCACGTGCTGGCTGACGTTTGCCTCGCCGAAGTCAGAGGGAACAAGTGCACAGCGTCCGAGAGACGCGCCTGTTATGTTGAGGAGTACGTCATTCGGCAACACCGTCGTGCCAGCCATCCGCTCGTGTTCGCTATTGGTGATGTAAGCGACACCAGCTAGTCGAAGACCGTCGTTCCAAACGTTTTGCGACCTCAGGAATGGAACGCCTTCCTTTACGTAGACTTCCCGCCCGCCTCGCGGTGTGCTCCCTGAACCGATCTTGTTGGCAACTTGGCCGAGGCGCACAAACGCCCAGCCACTCGGCACAGAAAACGGATAGTCCTCCAGAGAAACATCAACGAAGGTGGTCTGTTTGGCAATAAGTTTCTTCTTCGCCAGATCCGCTTTCAGCGTCGCAACTCTTGCCAACCAAGATACAACGGGCTCATCCGAATCTGATTGCTCTACTAGCAATCCTCGGACCGCCAAATCGAGGACGAGGCCGCGCATCCCGTCTACGTCCTCAGGTGCGCTGAACAAGCGCCTGAAATTCGTTTGCAGGCGTTGCCAGCTGTCTTGCAGTTCGTGCGGGCTTTGGGCACTGGCGAGGGCTTGCAGGGTGGACTGGCGCAAGGCGTTTTGCAGTTTCCGGCGGTCTGCCTGCTGTTTCTCCAATTGGTCGCACAAGGCCATCAGCTCGTCGACTTTGGCGACGATGCGGGTTTGTTCTTTCAGCGGTGGAAGCGCAATGACGAGTTGCTCGAATTTCTCTTTTGTCATGTGTGCCATGGAAATTCCATGACCCGCAGCTTTAATTTCTTGAGTCTTTTCAAGCAGCCAAGTGTAGAGGAATTTCTTGTCGACGTCCGCGTCACTGAAAAGATCCAATTTCCAGATATGGTAGTGGTAGATGACGCGCTTACCCTGCCAAATAAACGGACCGAATGACGCTGACCATGCGTAGAGTAGGTCACCAGCGTCGATGTACTTGTCATCGTCCAGTTCTAAGTTGGAGTAGTACCAATGGTCCGACGTAAACAGATTTCCAACGCGCAAGACTGGTGTCCCCGCTTCCAATAGCTCTTGCTTTGAATAAGCGCGTCCATTGAGAACGCGCACAAGAGCAGACAGACGGGTATTGACCCAACCTCGTGGCAATTGCGAAGTTGCCGTGCCGTCAATATGGCTTGTTGCGGGTGCCTTCTTCCGTCTCCCTACCGCTGGTCTGTTCAATGCAATTGTCTTGATGCGTTCCAGCTGCTTGGCGGCAGGTTCCTCTGACTCGTCTTGAAGAACTAGACGCCCCTGCACTGCCATCGCCAAGACCAACTCACGCAATCGCGCCACACCCCCCGGCGCATTGGCGATATGCCCGAATTCGCTAAGAAACTGCTGCGCGTCCATCAGGCGTCCTCGCTGACAAAGTGGTGCGCCAGTGCGGCAGCGAGTTCGCTCTTTAGGTGATTCTCGGTTTCCTCAATCTGGCCGAGAAGGGTCTTGTATTTTTCCAGCAGCACGTCGGGGTCGTGGCTTTCGTCCTCCGGCGCGTTGGGGTTTTTCAGGTCCAGGTTGTAGATGGGCCAGTACAGGCGGTCGCCGGCGGCCTGGGCGTCGCGGGCTTGCAGGCGCAGGCCGTCGGCTTGGGCGCGCAGGGTGTCGATCTCGTCTTCCACCGGCTTGCGCTGCTTTGCGTCGCTCATGCCCTTGATGGATTCGCGCAGGTCGCGCACTCGGTTTTCTAGCGTGCTGGCGTCGTTGCCCAGTTGTTCGGCGCGATTCCAATGCGGCTGCGCGGCGGCTTCGGCCTGTTCTCGCTTGACTTTGAAGTCCACCTTCCAGGCGAATTCGTTTTCCACGCGGTCAGCGAAGTCATTTGCTTCGCTGCCCCACCAGTCCTGCTCAGGTTTGAATTCCTCTAAGCGTATGGGCTTGGTTTTGCTGTAGCTCTTGTAGCCCGGCGGGTAGGGGTGCTCGTAATACCAGATGGTGTCGGTGTGAAAGTGCTCGGTGCCGTCGTCCACCACTGAGCACTTGGTGAAGAACAGCAGGTTGGTCTTGATAGTGGTGTAGGGCGCGAACACGCCTTTGGGCAAGCGCACGATCGTGTGCAGCTTGCAGTCGCGCAGCAACAATTTCTTCAGCGTAGCCTTGATGCCGTCGCCAAAGAGGAAGCCGTCGGGCAGCACCACGGCAGCGCGGCCGTTTTCTTTAAGGAGCTTTTTAACGATGAGGGCCATGAACATGTCGGCCGTCTCGCGGGTGCGCAGGTCGGCCGGGTAGGTGTTGCCTACCCCATCTTCCTCATAGCCGCCAAAAGGCGGGTTCGTGATGACGCAATCCACCTTGTCATGTGCGCTCCATTCGTTCCAGCCGATGCCCAAGGTATTGCGGTGCTCAATTTGGCTGGGCACGTCGATGCCGTGAAGCAGCATGTTGGTGGTGCAAAGCAAGTGTGGCAGCTGTTTTTTTTCGATGCCGCGGATCAGAGCTTCGATGGCGGCTTTGTCGGCGGCCGACGATTTGGTGGAGAGCTGGTTGCGCAGGTGGTCGATGGCGGCGGTCAGGAAGCCGCCAGTGCCGCAGGCCGGGTCCATTACCGATTCGCGCTGGGCGAGACTCGGATTCACACGATCGGCCATGAACTGCGTGATGGCGCGCGGGGTGTAGAACTCACCAGCGTTGCCGGCGCCGCGCAGATCGTTGAGCAATTGCTCGTACACGTCGCCCAGGTTGGCGCGAGTCTTGAAGTCGTGAAAGTTGATAGCTTCTTCCAGCTTCTCGATCACAGCCAGCAATTGGGGACCTGACTTCATGTAATTGTTGGCGTCTTCAAAGACGCTGCGGATCACCTTGTGCTGAGGGCTAGCATTCGCGTCCAGGTCCTTGAGCGTGGTAAACAGCTCGTTATTGACGAAACCGATCACCTCGCTGGCGGAAATCTGTGGCTTCTTCTTGCCATCGGGGCCTGCCACGTAAGCGGCCCAGTGGCGCCAGCGCATGCGCGCGGGCAACGGCGACCGGTACTTGGGGTTGTCATCTTCCCACTCTTCTTCTCGCTGGTCGAAGACCTTGAGAAAGAGCATCCAAGTGAGCTGGCCCAGGCGCTGGGCGTCGCCATCGACACCGTCATCCTTGCGCATGATGTCCTGGATGGACTTGATGGTACTGCTGAGATTCATTGCGTTGTTCTCGCTTCACGTAGCCTTACGTGGATCAGGCCAGTTTCAGTTTATTCTGGTCGTAGAGCGCCTGTTCGAGCAGCTGCACGGCGTGGGTGTATTGCTCGACGCTGCCGAAGATGCCGCGCCGGATCTGGGTCTTGCTGCCAAATTGATCAAACGGCGGAAGTTCCAGCACCTGAGCATCTTCGATGTCCTGCACCCCATGGTCGGCGAACTTGTCAAGTAGGGCTTCGAGCACGGCGCGGGCCTGTTCGCCGTACTGGCCGAAGGCATCGCGCTTCTTGACCTGGTTGGCGCGCTCCCGGCGGGTAAGCGGCTTCTGATCGAAGGCGACATGCGCGACTAGATCGAAGACATCGAGCTCGCTGCCGTTGGGCACGGCCTGTTGCAGGATGTCCAGTGGCACGCCGTGATCAGCCAATTCCTCCAGTACGGCTTGCTTGCGCTCCGCGCTGTTCCAACGGCGTAGGAATTCGGTGAGGCTGCCGAACTCGGCTTGCAGCGCCTTCTTGATGTCGTCCTTGAGCAGGACGCGGTAGTCCTCGGTAATGAGCTTGCCGTTGGCATCGAGGTACTGCGAACGCTCGACGGCGACGCGCACCTCCACGTCGTCGATCACATATTTCACGCGGCCTTCGCCAGCGCCGCCGCCATTATTGCTGCCAGGCGGGGTGTCGTCGCCGCCTGTAGTGTCGAGCTCGTAGGGCGGGAGCTCCAACTCACCGAAGTCAGTTGGGCTGAGTTCCTCGGGCGGTAGCACTGGCTCTTTGGGCTTGGGCTCATAGATCGTCACAGGTTCGCCGTCGAAATCAGGGTCGGCGAACAGGCGCGTGGCGCCTTTAAAGTCCATGATGGTGAAGTAGAGCTTCTGGTAGTCCTCCCGAAGGCGAGTGCCGCGACCTATGATCTGCTTGAACTCGGTCATTGAGCTGATGTTCTGGTCCAGCACAATGAGCTTGCAGGTCTTGGCATCCACTCCGGTGGTGAGCAGCTTGGAGGTGGTGGCAATGATCGGATACGGCTCGTCGTTGTCGATGAAGTAGGAGAGCTGGGCCTTGCCTTCGTTGTCGTCGCCAGTGATGCGCATCACGTAGCGACGGTTGCTGGCGGCAGCGGGGATGATCTTCACCAACTCCTGGCGCATGCGTTCGGCATGGTCTTGGTCGTCGCAGAAGACGATGGTCTTGGCCATCGGGTCGGTGGCCTTAAGGTATTCCCAAACTTTGCTGGCCACGAGCCGGGTGCGCTTTTCCAGCACCAGGTTGCGGTCGAAGTCTTTGATATTGTATTGCCGCTGTTCAACGATTTGGCCGAGTTTGTCGATCTTGCTCTTCTCGGGCGTGTAGCCCACGGCGTCGGCGTCCGTGGCAATGCGGATGACCTTGTAGGGAGCGAGAAAGCCGTCCTCGATGCCCTGCTTAAGTGAGTAGGTGTAGACAGGGTCGCCGAAGTAGGCGATGTTGCTCACGTCCTTGGTTTCCTTGGGCGTCGCGGTCAGGCCCAAATGGGTGGCGCTGCAGAAGTAGTCAAGCACGTCGCGCCAGGCGGAATCATCGGCAGCGCTGCCGCGATGGCATTCGTCGATGACCACCAGGTCGAAGAAATCCGCCGGGAACTGGCGGTAGATCTGCTTCCATTCCTCTCGGCCTGTCACCGCCTGATAGAGCGCCAGATAGATCTCGTAGTTCTTCTTGACCTCACGATTCGTGACCTTGTGCATCACCTCGCCAAAGGGGGCGAAATCCTGCTGCATGGTTTGGTCAACCAGGATGTTACGGTCAGCCAAAAACAGAATGCGTTTCTTGGCCTTGGCCTTCCAAAGCCGCCAGATGATCTGGAAGGCAGTGTAAGTCTTGCCTGTGCCCGTGGCCATGACCAATAACACGCGCTGCTGGCCTTTGGCGATAGCCTCAATGGCGCGGTTGATGGCAACGCGCTGGTAGTAGCGTGGCTCTTTGCCAGTGCCATCGGCGTAGAACGGCTGCTCGACCAGTTTGACCGCGGCTGGCTCAGCAAGGCCCTTCCATTGCTGGTAAAGCGGCCACAGGTCATCCAGCGACGGGAATTCATTGAGCGAGAGCTCGCGCTCAATGGGGAATGTCAGCCCGCTGCGGTCGTGCAGAAGGAAACCATTGCCGTTGCTGCTGATGGCGAAGGGTGCATCTAACATCTCGGCATAAGCCAAAGCTTGCTGCATGCCGTGGCCGGTCGAAAACTTCGCTTGCTTGGCTTCAACCACTGCTATCGGCACGTTGGGCCGGGCATAGAGCACAAAGTCGGCACGCTTGGGGCCGCCCTTGGCTTCGGGGTTCTTGATGCGCGCTGCGAGCCTACCGCGCACCATTACGCGGCCGTCGGTGAGGCTCACCTCCTCACGAAACTGATGTTGCTGCCACCCCGCTTGCTGGATGGCGGGCGTAATGAATTTGGTGCAGATATCGCGCTCACTGAGCTGGGATTTGTCCATTCATTCTCCCGAAACCTGGGGATGAAACACCTGTTTCATCCTAAGAGCCCTAGTCGCTGACTTGGCGATCGTTGCGCCACCAACATGTGGCCTCGGTGAAGCCTTTGATTCATGGGCGCTGAGCCGGTGTATCCCAACTATCGCGGTAAGACGCAGTTGTCCGATAGCCTCTCTGACGCACCAGTACCGCCGCTTGTGCGTTGTTACACCCAAAGCGCACGAACCGCGTTAATTAACTTTTTCGGTATGAACGTTTCCGAACGCGATGTAGTTGTTGGCGAACCCGTTACATTTCACGGCCTTTGCCAGTGGCCGCTCGCAAGGACTGACCGCTCAGGCTCACGCGATTCGCCCTTTGATGCGCTTCATTTCGATTCGTCAATTTCTTGCGCACTTTCATCAGCGCCGCCCATGCGCACCCAGTCGTCCACTTCAGACAGTTTGAACTTCCACAGGCGGCCGACGCGATGCGCGGGCAGACCCCGGTGTTCGCGCCAGCGGTAGATGGTGTCCTTGGCCACGTCCAAGTGCAGAGCGACTTGCTCGACGGAAACCCAAGGTTCTGAGGTCATTGTGTCCACTCTTACCTATCCAAATCGCCTAAAGTAGATAAAAACAGAGCAAAGTCTAACAGAGGGTTGGTAATCGCCCAACCTTAGCCCCAAATTGAAGTGGCGTAAAGGTTGCTTCGAAACCTGGCGTGTAAGTCCCACTAATCTAGCGTCGCTAATGCCCATCGCAACGAGGAAGCGGACAGTGGCAGAGTGCGCGAGGTAGGTGCAGAGGGCGGTCGGTTTGGCGTTCATCGAGGGCCCACTTTGCGATCTTGTCGGAGGCATCACCACTGGGAATAGGAGCGAGTTTCCCAATCGCGCGCCGGTGATGAGCAGGTCTTGCAGACTGGCGGACGGTACTGGATTGTTTGGGCGTGGGACGGCGGATAATATGCGCGATGCTCCGGCTGGCCTTGTGACTTTGGGGGAAGGCCCAACAAGCCAACGTCAAAATACTGGCAGGCCCCCCGGGATGGGGGCATTTTTGGGGGCATTGAGGAGTTTGCGAATTTTAAAAATCCTTGTGTATCAAGAATTTGCCAGATGAATTGAATTCCTGCAGCCGCACCAGTTTCATGTGAAAAAGCCACGCGAGAGCGTGGCTTTTTTTCGTTTTACGCTTCTCGCGCCGCTACGATCTTCCGAAGCCTCTCGTTTTCCTCGTTGCCATCCAATCCAAAGTGGATATTCCGATGGCACGTAGGACAAATGGCTCCGACGTGTAATGGATGGTCCGGACCGCCGTCTGAGACGCGATTGATGTGGTGTGGCTCGAGGTATGGACTCCCGTCCTTCTTCTTGAACGGCGCAGGTGCGTTGCATAGCTCGCAATGTCCCGCCGCTCGAGCCAAAACGTAACGCTTCACCTGGACGCTGCGATGGTAAATCGCTCTTATGGCTTCCTTCGGAGCAATGCTGCCTGCAGGCACAGTGCAGGCGCTCAGTGCCTTTGCGCGTAGGGTCGTGAGGTCTTGGGGGGCAGAGTCAGAATTCTCAAGGGAGGGACCATCTTCCAGGTCTTCTTCTCGCTCAAAACGCATCGGAAAATCCACGGGAACGAGGCAAAAAATAATTACGTCGCGTAAATCCCCCTTTCGATCAGGGCCTCGCTCAACGACGTGGGAACCATAGACGAATTCGCCCAGGTAGATATATGGCTTGCCCTTCCCCGTGTACTCGAATAAGTGGAGAGCCTTGCCCTTCGAGGTATGGGCGGTAATCGCAAGGTTGCCCCCGCTCAGAGTCATGGGGCCAACTTGACCCTCACCGGAATATCGGAAATAACCGTCGTTGGTGAATCCGTCGCGATAGCCGTATTTCTCGCCACTGGTTCCGGTAAAAAGGAATATCGCGGGCGACTGGTCGGATGGCGCGATGCCGCTTTGCCAACTGCCTCCGAACCGTCCAGTGATTTCTTTACGCCGGCTATAGGCTTTGCCTACTACGAAGTGCGGCAGCTCCGGGGGCGAATTTGGGGGCGATCCGGTGGGCGGCATTGATAGTTGCCTCTTTCTGATTGGTTGTCAGAATTTTCTCAAAGCAAACCATCTCGTCAACCCTACTATTGCGGCACCGACGCTCCCGAGCATCCCTTCAGTTTGCCCACCGCCATCCGATAACGCTAAAGCAGACAAGTCCCCTCCAGGGTTGCGGCGTCTGGTGCGATGGCTGGGGCGGTCAACCTCGAAGCTATGGCATCAGCGCTTGTCTCGCGCATAATCGGTGTCACGCCAAATCGACCCTTTCCGAAAAGGGCAATACATAGCTGGTAGTTCTTTGTTGGGTACAACAGGAGAGGTCAAACATGCAAAGCAAACTGGCAGGCCGTCGCCCGGTGCGACTGGCCCTGGCAAGTCTCGTCGCCACGCTGGCCGCTTGCGGCGGGGGCGGGGACGATAGTGGCGGATCGGTGGTGCGCGTTTCCGAGGCATCCACGTTTTCGACGCAGGCCGTCAGCAGCAGTGTCACGGCCAGCCCCACGCGGTGGATGCCGTCGGTCACCGACACATGGCAGCTTCAGCTGCAAGGCACGATCAACACCAGCTACAACGTCGCGGTCTACGACATCGATCTGTTCGATACGCCGCAAGCCACCATTAACGCGCTGAAGGCGCAGGGCAAGCGGGTGGTGTGCTATTTCTCGGCAGGCAGCAGCGAGGACTGGCGCCCCGATTTCTCGAAGTTCAAGCCGGCGGATATGGGTAATGCGCTGGACGGCTGGGCGGGCGAGCGCTGGCTCGACACACGCTCGGCCAACGTGCGCGCCATCATGCAGGCCCGCATGGACCTGGCGAAGTCGAAGGGTTGCGATGGCATCGATGCGGACAACGTCGACGGCTATACCAACAACCCGGGTCTGCCGCTTACGGCTGCCACGCAGCTCGACTACAACCGCTTCCTGGCCGATCAGGCGCATGCCCGGGGCCTGGCCATCGGGCTGAAGAATGCCGTCGCCCAGTTGAGCGACCTGGCGCCGTCGTTCGATTTTGCGGTGAACGAGCAGTGCTTCCAGTACAACGAGTGCAGCGGCTATTCGGCCTTCACGGTGCAGGGCAAGCCCGTGTTCAACGTCGAATATCAGTCGAAGTGGAAGGATGCCGCCACGCGGCAGAAGCTGTGCGCCAAGGCGCAGGCGCTGAACCTGCGGACACTGGTGCTGCCGCTCGCGTTGAACGACAAGTTCCGCTACAGCTGCGACTGACCGTTTGAATATTGAAGAAACGACTACGAAGTAGTCACGGGCGGGCGGCTTCGCGGCTGTCCGCCTTTTCCGTTTCCCGCCACGCCAGGAACAGCCGCGTATCGAATTCCAGCTGGTGATACTGCGGTTCCATATGCTCGCAGAGCCGGTAGAACGCCTTGTTGTGGTCCGATTCCTTCAGGTGCGCCAATTCGTGCACGACGATCATGCGCAGGAATTCGGGCGGCGCTTCCTTGAATAGCGACGCCACGCGGATTTCCTTCTTTGCCTTCAGCTTGCCGCCCTGTACGCGCGAGATGGCCGTATGCAGGCCCAGCGCGTGCTGCGCGGTGTCCAGCCGCGCGTCGTACCCCACCTTGTGCAGCGGCGGGGCGCTGCGCAGGTATTCCTGCTTGATCTCGGCAGTGTAGTCGTAGAGCGCGCGGTCGGTCTGGATCGTGTGACGCGCGGGGTAGCGGCGCGCGATGTGGTCGCCCAGCGTGCCGGCAGCCATTGCGGCGCGCACCTGGTCGAGCACATTGGGCGGATAGCCGCCCAGGAATCGCATCGGGTCCTTGACGCCCGGCCGCCAGCCTTCGGTCATCTTAGTGATGGTGATGGTGGTGATGCATCCAGCTGTTATCCATCGAATGCACGAAGGACTCCACGGCATCCTTGTCGCCGGTGGCGTGGCGCATCATCTCGCCGCACTTGCAGAAGCCCTGGTACGGGGTGATGTGCGAGCAAGCCGACGTTTTCTGCAGATACAGCGTGACGGGTTTTGCGCACTTCTTGCACTTGAACTTGAGGGTCAGGGCGGGTTTGCTCATGGGAATCCGGATGAAAACTGCGTCGATGCGAAACCTGCGATTGTACCGGCCGCGCCCGTTGGCTGCCGGGCAGGAAGCAGTGGGCGCGATGCGGGCTTGAAGTGGGCGGGATGTGGGCGGGATGTGGGCGGGATGTGGGCGGGATGTGGGCGGGATGTGGGCTATCGGGG
>NZ_BBQI01000004.1 GCF_001652915.1 Cupriavidus sp. D384 | reverse complement strand
GGAGCAGATGCTGCTCGCGCTCTACCGCAACAATCCCAACGCGTTCATCGGCGGGAACATCAACCGGGTCAAGTCCGGCGCCGTGCTGAAGGTGCCGAGCGCCCAGCAGGCGCAGTCGGTGACCCCGCGCGAGGCGCGCCGCGAAGTGGTGGCCCGCACGCAGGGCTTCGACAGCTACCGCAGCCGCCTGGCCGCCGCAGCCGCCGCCAAGTCGGTGGAAGCCGGCTCGGGCCGCGAGCAGTCGGGCAACGTGACGGCTCGCGTGCAGGACACCACGGTGCCGAACGCTGGGCCGCGTGACGAACTGAAGCTCTCGAAGGCCGAGAAGGGCGCGCAGGCCAAGGCGGAAGCCGACGTTGCCAGCCAGCGCAAGCTGAAGGACGCCGAATCGCGCGTTGCCGACCTCGAGAAGAACATCTCCGACATGCAGCGCCTGATGGAGCTGAAGAACACGGAGATCGCCAAGCTCAATCAGAACAACCAGGGTGCCAAGGCCGCAACGGCTGCAACGGCCGCTGCAGCCACGGCCGCTGCGGCGCCTGCTGCAGGCAAGGCAGCCGACGCCGCCGCGCCGGCCCCGACGGTGGTACCGGCCGAGCCGGCCAAGGCCGCCGACGCCCCGAGCACGGCCACGCCGGAACCGGCACCGGCCGCTGCCGCTGCCTCGGCACCGGAAGCCACCGCAGCCGCAGCGCCCGCATCGGCTCCGCAGGCCAGCGCTTCGGCCCCGGCCGCCGCCGCTTCGGCCCCGGTTGCTGCCAAGAAGAAGCCGCCTGTCATCCAGCCGCTGCCCCAGCCGTCATTCCTCGACGAGCTGCTTGGCAACCCGATGCTGCTGCCGGGTGCGGGTGTGCTGGTTGCGTTGCTTGGCGGATATGCGTACTATCGCCGCCGCCAGAAGCAGAAGGCCAGCGAGAACACCGGTTTCGGTGACAGCATCCTGTCCCAGGAAAGCACGGTCATGGCGGGCGGACACTCGTTGTTCGGTACCGCTGGTGGCCAGAGCGTCGACACGTCGCAGCACAGCGTGTTCGGCGCAGACTTCCGCATCGGCAACAACTCGCCCGAAGCGACGGAAGTAGACCCCATTGCCGAGGCCGAGGTGTACATCGCGTACGGACGCGACGTGCAGGCCGAGGAAATCCTGCGCGAAGCGTTGCAACAGAATCCGGAGCGCCAGGCCATTCGCCTGAAGCTGCTGGAGATTTACAACACTCGTCAGGATGTGGAAGGTTTCCGAGTGATCGCAGAAGAAATGTTCGCCCAGGTAGGCGGACAAGGCGCGGACTGGCAACAGGTCGCGGATATGGGTCGGAAGCTCGATCCGGGCAACGCGCTGTACCTGTCGGTGGCGCCCGACCTCACGGCGGAAGCCGATACGACCACGCCGGTGGCCGATCAGTGGCGCACGCAGGATCCGGCCCAGTCGCTGCAGCAGCCCGTCCAGGCTTCGGCCATGCCGGATCTGGCACTGCCGCTGGACGCCTTCCCGGCGCCCGCGCCGGGGGAGCCCATCGTGGCACCGGAGTCGGCCTCGCTGGTATTCGGTAACGAGCACCAGGCGGAACCGGTGGCACGTCTGGACGACGTCCTCGACGAGAGTCACGATGCCGGCATGGATCTGCCGGCCGGGGTGCCGGCGCTCGATACCCCGACGCGTTCGCGTCCGCTGGAGTTCGACATGTCCAGCCTGTCGCTGGACCTGAACGCCGCGAATCCGGGCGCGGCCGTTGCGGCCGAACCGGTTTCGGTCGCGACGTTCGAGGCCCCGTCGCTGACGGAATCGACCGTGCCGCTGCCGGCACCGACGATGCTGCAGAACGGCCGGCTGGTCGAGCCGATCGACCTGACCCGCGTTACGTCCGAAGGCAATGGCGATTCCACGCATGGCGTTTCCGCCAGCACGCTGTCTGCCACGGGCATGGATGGCAGCCGCGACATGCAGATCAAGCTCGACCTGGCACGTGCCTACATCGAAATCGGTGACAAGGAAGGTGCACGCGAACTGCTGCAGGAAGTGGTGGAGCAGTCGGAAGATCCGCTGCAGTCCGAGGCTCGCACGCTGCTGCGCGACATGGCCTGATGCGGATTGGCCCGCGGGTTTCGACCCAAAGGCCGGTATGATGCAGGGTTTGCGGCACGCCGTTGACACGGCGTGCCGCAGCCCGAAGCGATGCGCCGGAAGCGTCCCTTCCGGCGCATTTTGTTTTTGCGCATCGCCACACTCATGAATCGCATCGCCATCGGACTCCACTACGACGGTTCGGCCTTTTCCGGCTGGCAGTCGCAGCCCCATCGCAACACCGTGCAGGACCACCTGGAAGACGCCATCGAGCGCTTTGCCGGGAAGCGCCTGCTGACCACGGTGGCGGGGCGGACCGATACCGGCGTGCATGCGCTGGGCCAGGTGATCCACCTCGATACCGAACTGGATCGCGACAAGTTCTCGTGGGTGCGCGGCGTCAACGCGTTCCTGCCGCAGTCCATCGCGCTGCAATGGGCGGAGCCGGTCGACGACGGTTTCCACGCGCGCTTCCTGGCCTACGAGCGGATGTACTACTACGCGCTCTATACCGGCCCGCATCGCGTGCCGATGATCCATAGCCGTGCGGGCTACCAGATGCTGCCGCCGGGCCAGCGGCTCGATGTCGACGCCATGCGCTCCGCGGCGGCCTGCCTGCTGGGCGAACACGATTTCTCGGCCTTCCGCGCCGCCGAATGCCAGGCCAAGTCGCCCGTCAAGACGATGTATGACGTGACGATCCGGGAAGATGGCAACTGGGTATTCCTGCGCTTTCGTGCCAGTGCGTTCCTGCACCACATGGTGCGCAACCTGATGGGGTGCCTGGTGGCGGTGGGGCGGGGGCGCTACCCGGCCGAATGGATGGCCGAGGTGCTGGCCGGCCGCAACCGGCAGAAGGCCGCCCCGACGTTCATGCCCGACGGCCTGTACCTGGTCGACGTGAAGTATCCTGAGCCGTACCGGCTCCCCCAGGCGGATGCATCCGCCAGTTTCTTCCACGGAGTATTTGCCGATGGTCCCGACAATGGCGCCTGATTCCGGCCGCGTGCCGCCCCGCACCCGTATCAAGATCTGCGGTCTGACGCGCCCGGAAGACGTGCGCGCGGCCGTCGATGCGGGCGCAGATGCCATCGGCCTGGTCTTCTATGACAAGAGCCCCCGCTACGTGGACGTGGCGCGGGCCGCCGCACTGGCCGAGCAGGTGCCCCCGTTCGTGACCGTGACCGGTCTGTTCGTCAACGCCGACGCCGAGGAAGTGGCGCATGTCACCGAACGTGTGCCGTTGACGCTACTCCAGTTCCACGGCGACGAGACGCCCCAGCAGTGCACGGAGATCGCCCGCCGCTGCCGGCTGCCGTTTGTGCGTGCCGCCCGTGTCCAGCCGGGGCTTGATTTGGTAGAATTCGCCGACCAATACCGTGACGCCGCCGGCCTGTTGCTCGACGCCTTCGTGGAAGGCTATGGCGGTGGCGGCCACGTCTTCGACTGGACCCTGATTCCTGCTCAATGGCTTCCGCCCAATCCGACCAGCCAGCCCGCAAGCGACGCTCCTCGCATCGTTTTGAGTGGTGGGTTGAACGCGCAAAACGTCGCTGGTGCGATTGAGCGCGTGCGCCCCTATGCCGTGGATGTCAGCAGCGGCGTGGAGGCGTCGAAGGGTGTGAAGGACCACGCCCGCATTGCCGCGTTCGTGCGCGCCGTGCGCATGGCGGATGCAGGACAGGCCGGCCAGTAACGCCACCGGCACCGTTGCGCTGCCATCCCCGCTTGCCCCCGGTCGCTCCGATCGCCCGATACCGAATTTGATGCGTTTCGCTGTCACTGTGCGCGAAACGCCACCTGAGAGCCTGGACATGTACGACTTGCCCGATTCCCGAGGCCATTTCGGCCCCTATGGCGGTAGCTTCGTTTCCGAAACCCTGGTCCACGCACTGGACGAGTTGCGCGATGCCTATGCGCACTACCAGCAAGACGCGGACTTCAACGCCGAATTCCAGCGCGAACTGAAGCATTTTGTCGGCCGTCCGTCGCCGATCTACCACGCGCAGCGCTGGAGCGAGACGCTGGGCGGCGCCCAACTGTTCTTCAAGCGCGAAGACCTGAACCACACCGGCGCCCACAAGATCAACAACGTGATCGGCCAGGCGTTGCTGGCAAAGCGCATGGGCAAGAAGCGCGTGATCGCCGAAACCGGCGCCGGCCAGCACGGCGTGGCCACCGCGACGATTGCCGCGCGCTTCGGCATGGAATGCGTGGTCTACATGGGCTCGGAGGACGTGCGCCGCCAGGCGGCCAACGTCTACCGCATGAAGCTGCTGGGCGCCACGGTGGTGCCGGTTGAAAGCGGCTCGAAGACGCTCAAGGACGCGCTCAACGAAGCCATGCGCGACTGGGTGACCAATGTCGAGACCACGTTCTACATCATCGGCACGGTGGCCGGCCCGCACCCGTATCCGATGATGGTGCGCGACTTCCAGTGCGTGATCGGCGAAGAGTCGAAGGTGCAGATGCCGGAACTGACCGGCCGCCAGCCGGACGCCGTGATCGCGTGCGTGGGCGGCGGCTCGAATGCGATGGGCATCTTCTACCCGTACATCGAGCACAAGGACGTGCAGCTGATCGGCGTGGAAGCGGCCGGCGACGGCCTGGACACGGGGCGCCACGCGGCATCGCTGACCGGCGGTTCGCCGGGCGTGCTGCACGGCAACCGTACCTACCTGCTGCAGGACGAAAACGGCCAGATCATCGAGACCCACTCGGTGTCGGCCGGCCTGGACTACCCGGGCGTGGGGCCGGAGCACGCGTGGCTCAAGGACATCGGCCGCGCGCAGTATGTGCCGATCACCGATGAAGAAGCGCTGAAGGCGTTCCACGACTGCTGCCGCATCGAAGGCATCATCCCGGCGCTGGAATCGAGTCACGCCATTGCCTATGCATGCAAGCTGGCGCCGACGCTGCCCAAGGACAAGCTGCTGCTGGTGAACCTGTCCGGCCGTGGCGACAAGGACATGCACACCGTGGCCGAACGTGCGGGGTTGAAGCTGTAATGCGTGCGCTGCCCCCTGACACCACGATTCAAGCGGAAGAGGGCGGCGCCGCGGCGCCGTTCGACATCCTCGACACCGAAGCTGTCCGCCTGTACCAGGAAGACGCGCTCGAAGGCATCAATCGCATCGAAGACGGATCGGTCGACCTGATCATCGCCGACCCGCCTTACGGCCTGGGCAAGGACTATGGCAACGATTCCGACCTGCTGTCGGGCGACGCCTACCTGGAATGGTCCGAGCGCTGGATGGACGCCATCATCCCGAAGCTGGCCCCCAAGGGCACGCTGTACCTGTTCTGCACGTGGCAGTACTCGCCCGAGCTGTTCGTGATGCTCAAGAAGCGGCTGACGATGATCAACGAGATCATCTGGGACCGCCGCGTGCCGAGCATGGGCGGCACCACGCGCAAGTTCTCGTCGGTGCACGACAACATCGGCTTCTTTGCCCGTCAGCGCGACTACTACTTCGACCTGGACCCGGTGCGCATTCCGTACGATGCCGAGACCAAGAAGGCGCGCAGCCGGCCGCGCTTCGAGGGCAAGAAATGGCTCGAGGTGGGCTACAACCCGAAAGACCTGTGGAGCGTGCCGCGTATTCACCGGCAAGACCCCGAGCGCGCCGACCATCCCACGCAGAAGCCGCTGGAGATCGTCGAGCGCATGGTGCTGTCGAGCTGCCCGCCGGGCGGCGTGGTGCTGGACCCGTTCACGGGCAGCGGCACCACGGCGGTGGCCTGCGTGCGCCACGGCCGGCGCTTTGTCGGATTCGAGATGAATCCGCAGTACGCCTCGCTGGTGCGCGATCGCGTGACGGCGGCCCAGCCCGTGTATGCCCCGATCCAGCCCGACGGCGTGGCTGACAGCCTGCCCGCAGGCACCGAAGCGACCCCGGCTGCTGCCAACGACGATGCCAATGACGCGGCTTCGGCGGTGCAGCGCCTTATCTGATTCCGATGGTCAACGACATGTCCCGTATCCAGAAGACTTTCGCGGCACTGGCCGCGCAGCAGAAGAAGGGCCTGATTCCGTTCATCACCGCCGGCGATCCGGCGCCCGCGCTGACCGTGCCGCTGATGCACGCGCTGGTGGAGGGCGGCGCCGACGTGATCGAGCTTGGCGTGCCGTTCTCCGACCCAATGGCCGACGGCCCCGTCATCCAGCGCGCCTCGGAGCGCGCCCTGGCGCAAGGCGTCTCGCTGACGCAGGTGCTGGCCTGGGTGAAGGAATTCCGCCAGACCAACGACACCACGCCCGTGGTGCTGATGGGCTACGCGAACCCGATCGAACGCATGGGCGAGGAAACGTTCGCCAAGGCCGCCTCGGCAGCCGGCGTGGACGGCGTGCTCGTGGTGGACTACCCGCCCGAGGAATGCGAGTCGTTCGCCGGCCTGATGCGCGCCAACCAGATGGATCCGATCTTCCTGCTGGCGCCGACGTCGACCGACGACCGAATTGCCGCTGTGGCGAAGGTCGCCAGCGGCTATCTTTATTACGTGTCGCTCAAGGGCGTGACCGGTTCGGCCACGCTGGACCTCGACAGCGTGGCCGCCCGCCTGCCGCTGATCAAGCAGCACGCCAACTTGCCCGTAGGTGTCGGTTTCGGCATTCGCGATGCGCAGACGGCGCGCGCCATCGGCAGCGTGGCTGACGCCGTGGTGATCGGCAGCCGCCTGGTGCAACTGCTGGAAGATGCACCGCGCGACAAGGCCGTGGAAGCGCTACGTGCGTTTATCGCCGAAATCCGCCAGGCACTGGACGCCTGAAAACGTGTCCCAGGCGTGACCGCCGGCTGAAAAACGCGGCAAAAATCGTCGCCAATTGCCGTCGTTTGAGACTTAAGCGGCACAATTGGCGCGTTTTGCTTAGGCGAGATGTGCCGGGCGTGGTAAATTCGCGGCCTGATTCCCTGCCGTCCCTGTGTCCGCCTCTCATGAGAGGGGCGTCGATGCGCGGGCGGCAGCTATCCGAAAGGAGCTTTCATGAGCTGGTTGGATAAACTCCTGCCTCCCAAGATTCAACAGACCGACCCCTCCACCCGCAAGGGCATTCCGGAAGGGCTGTGGGTCAAGTGCCCGTCGTGCGAGTCGACGCTGTACCGCACCGACGTGGAAGCCAATCTGCACGTCTGCCCGAAGTGCGACCACCACATGCGCATCCGCTCGCGCGAGCGCCTGGACAAGCTGCTGGACGCCGAAGGCCGTTTCGAGATCGGCCAGGAAATCGTGCCGGTGGACGCGCTGAAGTTCAAGGACACGAAGAAGTACCCGGACCGCATCAAGGCCGCCATGGATGACACCGGCGAGACCGACGCGATGGTGGTCGTGGGTGGCGCGATCCACACGATTCCGGTGGTGGTGGCCTGCTTCGAGTTCGAGTTCATGGGCGGTTCGATGGGCTCGGTGGTGGGCGAGCGCTTCGCGCGTGGCGCGCAGGCCGCGCTGGAGCAAAAGGTGCCGTTCATCTGCGTGACCGCCACGGGCGGCGCGCGCATGCAGGAAAGCCTGCTCTCGCTGATGCAGATGGCCAAGACCACGGCCATGCTGAACCAGCTGTCGAATGCCAAGCTGCCGTTTATCAGCGTGCTGACCGACCCGACCATGGGTGGCGTGTCGGCATCGTTCGCGTTCCTGGGCGACGTGGTGATTGCCGAGCCCAAGGCGCTGATCGGCTTTGCCGGCCCGCGCGTGATCGAGCAGACCGTGCGCGAGAAGCTGCCGGAAGGCTTCCAGCGCGCCGAGTTCCTGCTGCAGAAGGGCGCCATCGACATGATCGTCGATCGTCGCCGTCTGCGCGCGGAAATTGCCCAGCTGCTGGCGCTGCTGCAGAAGCAGCCGGCCGATGCGGTGGCCTGACGCGGTAGCGTGATTTGCAGGACAATGGCGCGGGTACCTACCCGCGCCATTTTGTTTTTAGTCGTGTCGTAATTCAGCATGCCCATCTTCCACACACTCCCCGACTGGCTTCAGCACCTGGAAACCGCCCATCCCGTGGGTATCGACATGGGTTTGACGCGTATCACGCGCGTCAAGGAAGCGCTGGGACTGCGCATCGACGCCGTGGTCTTCACGGTTGGCGGTACCAATGGCAAGGGCTCGACCTGCGCGATGCTCGAACGCATCCTGCTGGAGGCCGGCTACAAGGTGGGCCTGCATACGTCGCCCCACCTGATCACGTTCAACGAGCGCGCCCGCCTGAACGGCGAGCAGGCCACCGATGCGCAGCTGCTGCCGCACTTCGAGGCCGTGGAGCGCGCCCGCACCAGCTTCGCCGATCCGGTCAGCCTGACGTATTTCGAATTCACGACGCTGGCCATCATCCATATGTTCGCGTCGGCCGGGCTGGACGCAATCGTCCTCGAAGTGGGCCTGGGCGGCCGGCTCGACGCCGTCAATGTGATCGACACGGACTGTGCGGTCATCACCAGCGTCGACATCGACCACACCCAGTACCTGGGGGACACGCGCGAGAAGATCGGCTACGAGAAGGCCGGCATCTTCCGCCCGCATGTACCGGCCGTCTGCGGCGACCCCATGCCGCCGCAGTCGCTGATTGACCATGCCGAGGCCATCGGCGCCGACCTGTGGCTGGTGGGCCGCGATTTCCGCCACCAGGCCGCAGCGGGCCAGGAGCGCCAGCAATGGGACTGGACGGGCCGCGACCGCAAGCTCAACGGCCTGGGCTATCCGGCGCTGCGTGGCGCCAACCAGCTGCTGAACGCGTCGGCTGCACTGGCCGCGCTGCAGGCCATGCGCCCGCGCCTGCCGGTCAGCGCGCAGGAAGTGCGCAACGGCCTGGCCTTCGTGGAACTGCCGGGTCGCTTCCAGGTGATGCCGGGACGTCCGGCCGTGATCCTTGATGTGGCGCATAATCCTCATGCGGCGGCCACGCTGGGCCAGAACATGGAGAACATGGGGTTCTTCCGCTACACCTACGCGGTGTTCGGGGCGATGGCAGACAAGGATATCGCGGGTGTGTTGCGCCACGTGGCCGACAAGGTCGACCACTGGTGCCTGTGCGACCTGCCCACGGATCGCGCCGCCACGGCCAATGACCTGCGCGAGGCACTGGAGGCCACGGGCTTCCGGGAAGGGCCGGATAACACCGCGGCGTGCTTCTCAAGTCCGGAACTGGCGTATCGCGATGCCATCGAGAGAGCAACCGAGAATGATAGAATCCTGGTCTTCGGATCGTTCTATACCGTGGCTGGCGTGATGGCATATCGCGCCACGCAGGCCAACTGAATCGCTGTCCCGATTCCTGGCTGAACTCCCGGGCCGGAACGACATCACACCGAACACCACTCTTTGGGCATCTATGGGCCTGCTTTCGCTGTTTTCGTCCCGCAAGGGCACTGACCCGGCACCCGAACGCGGTCGCCGTACGCGCGCAGAAGCTGGCGCCGGCATCGGCGCGTCGCGCCGCACGGCCGACGAATACCCGGACGATACCCTCGATCCCGATTTCCCCCAGAAACAACGCGCACGCCGCCGCCTGATCGGTGCCGTGGTGCTGCTGGCTGCCGCGGTCATCGTGCTGCCGATCGTGTTCGAGCACAAGCCGCGGCCGGTGTCCGATGACGTGGCCGTCAGCGTGGCCAACGGCCAGGGCGCACAGAAGCCCAAGGTCGAGGCTCGCAAGGCCCAGGCGCTGCCGCCGTCGGCCAATGCCAGCCGCAACGACGCTGCGCTGGATGCAGGCGAGGAAATCGTCACCTCTCCGGCGGCTGACAAGCCGAAGGCGGACGCCCGGCCGGAGGCCAAGGCCGCCGACGCCAAGGCCGAAACGAAGGTGGCCGAAACCAAGCCAGCCGATGCGAAGCCGGCCGACAAGCCGGCTGACAAGCCCGCCGCAGCCAATACCAAATACCTGATCCTGATTGGTGCCTTCTCTTCGGAAGAGCGCGCGAAGAACTGGCTCGCCAAGCTCAAGGAGAGCAAGGTGCCGGCGTTCGTGGAAAAGAAGACACTGGCCGACGGCGACCGCATCCTGCTGCGCGCGGGCCCGTTCGCCAGCCGCGATGCAGCCGATGCAGCCGACAAGAAGGTGCGGTCGATCGGGCTGACCTCGAAGGTGGTGGAGCAGTAACGTCCCGGACAACCTCGTTCCCGATTCCGTCCCCGCGCATATCGCCGGTGACGTCCCGGTTGCAGGGCGGCTGATCGCCCCCATCTGACAGGAACCTGCATCGCACGCATGGCTTTTACTTTTTTTGACTATGGCGTGGCCTTCATTCTGGTGGCGTCGGCGCTGATTGGCGTGCTGCGCGGCCTGGTGCGCGAGGTGCTCGCGCTGGTGGGCTGGGTTGTGGCGT
Source organism: Cupriavidus sp. D384 (assembly GCF_001652915.1). GTDB lineage: Bacteria > Pseudomonadota > Gammaproteobacteria > Burkholderiales > Burkholderiaceae > Cupriavidus. The sequence continues at coordinate 86,311 of NZ_BBQI01000004.1, read as the reverse complement.
TCGTGCTGGCGTATCACTTTGGCGGCATGGCCGCGCAATGGATGCCCGAATCGCTGCCAGGCGGCGAGCTGACGCGCAGTGCGCTGGGTTTCCTGACCGTGTTCTTCGGCACGTGGATCGTGTCGGCGCTGGCAGGAGCCGTTCTGGGCCAGTTGCTGGAAACCACCGGCCTGAGGCCGGCGGATCGCGGCCTGGGCCTGGTGTTCGGGCTGGCGCGGGGTGTGCTGATCGTGATGCTGATCGTCGTGCTGGCGGGGCTCACGAAGCTGCCGGAAGAACCTTTCTGGCGCGACGCGGTGTCGCGCCCGTATGTGATCCAGGCGATGGGCGAATTGCGCCAATGGCTGCCGCCCGACCTGGCAAAGTACGTGAAGACCTGAATCAAAGACGCGAGTGCTTGAACGTTGGGCATTCGCGGCGCAGTATCAACGCAGTTCCGTCGCGTACATGACGGAACGGCGCCCCTGAATCATTTTGCCTTTCCTGGGAGTTCGGCATGTGCGGTATCGTCGGCGTGGTTTCCACCAGCCCTGTCAACCAACTGATCTATGACAGCCTGCTGCTGTTGCAACACCGCGGACAGGATGCAGCCGGCATCGCCACGGCCAATGGCAGCACCTTCCACATGCACAAGGCCAACGGCCTGGTGCGCGATGTGTTCCGCACCCGCAACATGCGCGGCCTGCCGGGCACGTCCGGTATCGGCCAGGTGCGTTACCCGACCGCCGGCTCCGCTGCCAGCGAGGAAGAAGCCCAGCCGTTCTACGTGAACGCGCCTTACGGCATCATGCTGGCCCACAACGGCAACCTGACCAATTCGGAACAGCTGCGCGAGGAGATGTTCCGCCGCGACCGTCGCCACATCAACACGCATTCGGATTCCGAAGTGCTGCTGAACGTGCTGGCCGACGAACTGCAGCGCGCCAGCAACGGCAAGTCGCTGGTGCCGGAAACCATCTTCACGGCCGTCAGCGGCATGCATCGCCGCGTGAAGGGCGCCTATGCCATCACGGCGCAGATCTCGGGCTACGGCCTGCTGGCCGTGCGCGATCCGTTCGGCATCCGCCCGCTGTGCATCGGCAGCGTCGATACGCCAACCGGCAAGGAATACCTGATTGCCTCGGAATCGGTGGCGCTCGAAGGCATGGGCTACACGATGGAGCGCGACGTGGCACCGGGCGAGGCGATCTTCATCGACCTGGACGGCAACTTCCACAGCAAGCAGTGCGCCGAGAATCCGCAGCTGACGCCCTGCATCTTCGAATTCGTGTACCTGGCACGTCCGGACTCGTGCATCGATGGCGTGCCGGTCTACGACGCCCGCCTGCGCATGGGTGACTACCTGGCCGAGAAGATCCGCCGCGAAGTGCCGGCTGGCGAGATCGACGTGGTCATGCCGATTCCCGATTCGAGCCGTCCGGCCGCCATGCAGGTAGCCAACGCGCTGGGCGTGCCGTACCGCGAGGGCTTCTTCAAGAACCGCTATGTGGGCCGCACGTTCATCATGCCGGGCCAGGCGGTGCGCAAGAAGTCGGTGCGCCAGAAGCTGAACGCCATGGGCGTGGAGTTCAAGGACAAGAACGTGCTGATCGTGGACGACTCGATCGTGCGCGGCACCACGTCGTTCGAGATCGTGCAGATGGCTCGCGACGCCGGCGCCAAGAAGGTGATCTTCGCCTCGGCCGCGCCGCCCGTGAAGTTCCCGAACGTGTACGGCATCGACATGCCCACGCGCGCCGAACTGGTGGCCCACGGCCGCACCGACGAGGAAGTGGCGCGCATGATCGGCGCCGACCAGCTCGTGTACCAGGATGTGGAAGCGATGAAGCAGGCCGTGCGCGACATCAACCCGAACCTGCGAGACTTCGACGCGTCGTGCTTCGACGGCAAGTACATCACCGGCGATATCGACGACGCCTACCTGGACCGCCTGGAAACGGCGCGCAGCCAGGCCGACCGCGAAGGCAGCAACGGTGGCGAAACCGAACGCTCGCAGCTTCACCTGCAGCGCTCGGGCGGCAACGAGTAACGGCAATCCACAAGATTGGGCAGCGCAGCGGCATGAGCGAACCGTTCCAACCCGAGTCCTACGGCATTGACACGCTCGGCGTGCGCGCCGGTACGCTGCGTACCGGCGAGTTCATGGAGCACTCCGAGGCGATGTACCTGACCTCGAGCTTCTGCTTCAACAGCGCCGCCGAGGCGGCCGAGCGCTTTGCCAACTCGGAAGAGGGCTACACGTACTCGCGCTTCACCAATCCGACCGTGTCGATGTTCCAGTCCCGCCTGGCGGCGCTGGAAGGTGCCGAGGCCTGCATGGCTACGGCATCGGGCATGAGCGCGATCCTGTCGGTGGCGCTGGCTACGCTGCAGGCGGGGGATCATCTGGTCAGCTCGCGCTCGATCTTCGGATCGACCATGACGCTGTTCAACACGATCCTGGCGAAGTTCGGCGTCGAGACGACCTATGTCGACGGCACCGACCTGGCGGCCTGGCGTGCAGCTGTAAAGCCCAATACGAAGCTGTTTTTCCTGGAAACGCCGTCGAACCCGCTGACCGAGATTTCGGACATTGCGGCCGTCGGCGAGATCGCGCACAACGCGGGCGCGCTGTTCGTGGTGGACAACTGCTTCTGCTCGCCGGCGCTGCAGCAACCGATCAGGTTCGGTGCCGACGTGGTGGTGCATTCGGCCACCAAGCACATCGACGGCCAGGGCCGCGTGCTAGGCGGTGCCGTGCTGGGCAAGCACGACTTCATCATGGGCAAGGTCTTCCCGTTCGTGCGCACGGCCGGCCCGACGCTGTCGGCGTTCAACGCCTGGGTGATGCTCAAGGGCATGGAAACACTGGCGATCCGCATGGAGCGCCATTCGCAGAGCGCGCTGGCGCTGGCCCAGTTCCTGGAGTCGCACCCGGCCGTGAGCCGTGTCTTCCATCCGGCGCTGATGTCGCACCCGCAGTACGCCGTGGCCCAGCGCCAGCAAAGTGGTGGCGGGGCGATCGTGTCGTTCGAACTGAAGGGCGATACGCCGGAACAGATGCGTGCCAACGCCTGGCGCGTGATCGACAACACGAAGCTGTGCTCGATCACGGGCAACCTTGGTGACACCCGCACGACGATCACGCATCCGTACACGACCACGCATGGCCGCGTGGCGCCGGAAACAAAGGCAGCGGCCGGGATCAGCGAAGGCCTGATCCGCCTGGCTGTCGGCCTGGAATCGGTGGAAGACCTGAAGGCCGACCTGCTGCGCGGCCTGGGCCAGTAAGCCACTCGGGCAAGTGGTACGCCCCCTCCGCGCTTGCGGGAGAGGGCGCCTCTCTCTCGATACCGCTCTCAGCGCAGCAGCCGCCTGCGCAGCAGCACCAGCGCCACCACCAGCGCCACTGCCGCATAGGCCGCCAGCACGGCCAGATGGACTGCGCCATTCTCCACGGGCCTGCCCAGCATCAACGGACGAATCAGCGCCACCGCGTGCGCCAGCGGCAGGACCATCGTGGCCTTCTGCGCGCCTTCGGGCAATTGCTCAAGCGGGAAGAACACCCCCGACAGCAGCAGCATCGGCGTCATCACCAGCGTCTGGTAGAACATGAAGAAGTCGTAGCTTGGTGCCAGTGCGGTGACGATCATCGCCAGGCTTGCGAACGCGATGCCGGCCAGCACGATCACAGGCAGCGCGGCCAGTGCACCCGGGAACTGCGCATAGCCAAGCAGGCCCGCCACGATCATGATGGCCGCGCCTGACAGCACCGCCTTGCTGGCGGCCCAGAGCACTTCGCCCAGTACCACGTCGCCCAGCGTCAGCGGCGCATGCATGATGGCTTCCCACGTGCGTTGCACGTGCATGCGCGAGAACGCCGAATACATCGACTCGAAGCTGGCCGACATCATCACGCTGGATGCCGTGGTGCCCGCCGCCAGGAAGGCGATATACGACACCCCATGCACCTGGCCCACCAGCAGGCCCAGGCCAAGCCCCAGGCCGAACAGGTAGATCATCGGATCGGCCAGGTTGCCGATCATCGACGGGATGGCCAGCTTCTTCCAGACCATGTAGTTGCGGTACCAGACCATCATCCAGTTGCGCGCATTGCGCGGCAGCAGGGGCTGGGGATAGTGCTGGGGGGCTGTCGACGCCGCAGGTCCTGGCGAAATTGCGACGTCGGGATTGCGTGGATCCTGTTCGCTCATCTCAGTCTCTCAATCTCTCATCTCGCGGCCGGTCAGCTTGAGGAACACGTCCTCGAGATTGGCGGGCCGGTGCAGGTAGCGCACGCCGCCCTTGCCGTGCAGCGCGGCCAACAGTGGATCGGGCTGGCGCACGTAGCAGAACAGCGTCTCGCCGCGCATTTCGCAGCGGTCGGCCAGCGGGGTCAGCGTGTCGCGCAGGGGTTCGAGTTCGTCGCCGTAGACTTCCACCACATCGCAGCCGATTTCGCGGTCGATCAGCTCGTGCGGCTTGCCTTCGGCGATCTTGCGCCCGGCATCGATCACGCACAGGTGGTTGCAAAGCCGTTCGGCCTCTTCCATGAAATGCGTGGTCAGCAGGATCGTCTTGCCCGCGGCAAGCAGCGACTTGAGGCGTTCCCAGATCAGGTGGCGCGCCTGCGGATCGAGGCCGGTCGTCGGCTCGTCCATCACGAGCAGGTCCGGATCGTTGATCAGCGCACGCGCCACGGTCAGGCGGCGGCGCATGCCGCCAGACAGGTCGCGCACCTGCGCGTTGGCCTTGTTCTCGAGCCGCGCGAATTCCAGCAGCCGGGGCACCTGCTCGGCGATCCGGGCCGACGACAGCCCGAAGTACCGGCCGAAGATGCGCAGGTTCTCGATCACCGAGAAGTCGGGGTCCAGATTGTCGAACTGCGGCACCACCCCCACGCGCATGCGAGCCTGCGGGGCGCGCTGGGGGATGGGTTCGCCACATAGCATCAGCGTGCCTGATTCGGGCGTGGTCAGCCCCAGCAGCATGCGCAGCGTGGTGGTCTTGCCGGCGCCATTGGGGCCCAGCAGCCCGAAACACTGGCCGGGCTGGACTTCCAGGTCGAGGTTGTCGACGACGAGCTGGTCGCCATAGCGTTTGCGCACATTGCGCATCTGAAGGATGGCAGTCAAGGCGAAGTCCTTGCGAGCGATATCCGCCATTATGCAGGCCATCGCGTGACGCATTGTTGGCGCATCGCAGCAAGACAATTCCATTCGCAGGGGCATATCGGCAGGCTGGCAGAGCAGAGCGGACAGGCGTACTCTCGCCGTTTCCAGAACAACAACGGCGATGCGCCGAGGAGAACCCATGTCCTTCGAACACTGGATCACATTTGTATTGACCAGCGTCGTGCTGCTGATCATTCCGGGGCCGACCATCCTGCTGGTGATCGGCGATGCCCTGGCGCACCGCGGCCGCAGCGCCTACGCCACGGTGGCCGGTGTGGCGGCCGGAGACCTCACTGCCTTCACGCTGTCGATGGCCGGGCTGGGCGCAGTCCTGGCAGCCTCTGCCACGCTGTTCACGGGCCTGAAATGGGCTGGGGCGGCCTATCTGGTCTATCTGGGGGTGCAGGCGCTGCGCACGGCCAACCGTGCGCGTTCGCTGGAAGTGGCGTCGCAGTCGGGCGGCGGCCGCCAGCGCTTTGCCAAGGCCTGGCTGGTGACGGCGCTGAATCCGAAGAGCATCGTGTTCTTCGTAGCCTTTGTGCCGCAGTTCATCGACGCCAAGCTGGCGTTCTGGCCGCAGGCCGTGGTGCTGATTCCCACGTTCGTCGTGCTGGCAACGGCCAACGCCATGGTCTACGCGCTGCTGGCACGTTCGCTGGCTACGCGGCTGACCTCGCAGCGCGCACAGGCCAACGTGCAGCGAGCCGGCGGTATCACGCTGATCGGCGCCGGCGCGCTGATCGCGACGCGCACCTGAGGGCGCCCCGCGTCGGGACGAAAAAAAAACCGCCAGCGAACTGGCGGTTTTTCTTTTGGCAATGCCCGAATCAGTAGAGCTTCTTCGGCAGCATTTGCATGCGCAGACGCTTGCGCAGACGAGCTTCGGCAGCCTTCTTCTTGCGCTTGCGCTCGGTCGTCGGCTTTTCGTAGGCGGTGCGGCTCTTCAGTTCCACGATCAGTCCAGTCTGCAGAATGGAGCGACGGAAACGACGCATTGCAACTTCAACGGGCTCGCCCGGTTTCAGAACGATCTTAGTCAATTCAGTCCTTCAGGAATAACCGCCAGGTGGCGGTGGGTTCATAGGAGGGAAACGTGTCACGTCGGGCTCCGGAGCCTTCGGCGACGGTGGTATCGCACGCTGCGGCGAATGCCGTGGTGCGCCCCCTAGAACCTGCTGCGGATCGAAATCCGTACTGCCTGTGTCAGGGGTGACGGGCCAAATTTTCCTAGCTAGGTAAAAACTTGGCGACTACCTGTTTCCGTGGATATTGCGCAAGAAATACGCCGGTAAGCTTTTACAGGTATACCGAACGAGAGTCAAGCTATTCAGGGCAATCCAAGACTATACCCCAGAAAATGTGCGTGAGTGCGCCTTTCCCGCGGATTTGCATCAAGGCAACAGACTGCCCCAGGCCGAGGCCAGCAACACCAGCGCCATGAGGCGTTCGAAGCGCTTCATCTGCGCTGCCGAGCGGATGAACCGCGCGGCCCCGGCTCCCAGAACCGCCCACGCTCCCATGCAGGGTAGCGAGACGACAAAGAAGATCAGTGACAGCAGGATCACCTGGTGCGTCTGGTCTTTGCCGTGACCGGCAAAGACGCTGACCACGGCCAGCGCCATCATCCATGTCTTGGGATTCACGAGTTGCAGGCCTGCGGCACCGGCGAGCCCAAGCGGTCTGTGGCGTGAATCGGCCTGATCAGCGCGTTCGGCGCGTTCGGCGCGTTCGGCGTGCGCGGCCCTATCGGTCGCAATGGGGGTGGCCGGGCTGCGCCAGATCTGCCAGGCCAGCCAGGACAGCCACAACACGCCGGTCCAGGCCATCGCACGCTGCAGGAGCGGGTGGGCTGCCAGGGCGTCTCCCACGCCGATGCCCACCGTCAGCACCAGCAGCGCGGCGCCGCCGCAGCCTCCAATAATGATCGGAAGCGTGGCCGCCACGCCTCGGCGTGCGCTGTGGCTCAGCACGATGACGTTGGTGGGGCCAGGAGTGATCGACGCCACGAGGGCGAACATCAGGAAGGGGAGGAGGGGCAGGGTATCGCTCATGCGGCCATTGTTGCGGCCGTGTGGCTCATGCGTCTGGAAGGTTTGAGCAGCGCTTGCGGTAGTGCGCGGGGGTCAGGCCATAGGCGCGCCGGAACCAGCGGCCCAGATGGCTCTGGTCGGCGAACCCAAGGGCCATGGCAACGTCGGCGGGCGTGGCGCCGCGTGCCAGCATATGACGGGCGCGAGCCAGTCGCAGCTGTACCAGATAGGCATGGGGCGCGATGCCGAACGCGGTCTTGAACGCGCGTGTCAGCCGATAGCGATCCACGCCGCTGGCGGCGGCCAGGTCGTCCAGGCCGATGTCCTGGTCCATATGGTCGTGCAGGTAATCGCGAGCGCGCTGGGCTGCCAGCGGCAGGCGCGGATCGACGGCGCGCTGCGTGCGCCAGTGCAAATTGGAGGTCAGTTGCGCCAGCAGGGTGTCGAGCGCGGACTGTCGGACGATGCGCAGTTCGGGCTGTTGCAGCACCGTGAACGCGCGGCCGATTGCTTCGATCAGTTGGGGGTCCTCGCTCAGCGTATGCGCGAAGGCGGGCTGGCAGTGCGCGGGTGCATCTTCGAACAGGGCATGCAGCTCGCGCGCCATCCACTGTGCGTCCAGATAGAGCATCGAATAGGTAAAACCCTCCGGTGCCACCGCGTAACCATCGTGGATTTCACCCGGTTCGAGCGTGAAGACCTTGCCCGGCACGCTGCGCTGGACCTCGCGCCGGCAATGGAATTGCTGGATGCCTTGTTCCGTGTAGCCGACCAGGTAGCTGTCGTGCCAATGCGGATCGTACGCGTGGCCTTCGAAATGGGCGCGAATCGTCTCGATGCCAGTGTCGGCATCCTGCTTGAGGTCGATCCAGCTCTGGGGGCTCACTGCGGGGTCCTGGTTCGGAATGTGCGGCCGTCCATCATAGCCAGATCGGCCAGGACTTTCTGGAACGTTTGTGCGGGGAGGGGATGGTGTGCCACGGAACGGTGGCGAGGACGGCGTACGGCGGCGGAAAAAGAAAAAGGCCGATGCTTTCGCATCGGCCTTCATCTTCTATCGGTTGGCTCCCCGACCTGGGCTCGAACCAGGGACCTACGGATTAACAGTCCGGCGCTCTACCGACTGAGCTATCGGGGAACAGCTGAGAAAGAAATTATAACCAGCTTCTCTTCGTTTCGTCAACAACTTTTTAACGTTTTGTTTTCGTCAGAAGTTGTCGTTGTCACTCTGGTTCGCCTTGAAACCGGCCAGCGCTGGGCGTTTCCGCCTTTTGCTGCGTTGCCGTGTTCAACAGCGAGGCCGCATTATAGCCAGCTTTTTGAATTGTGCAAACAAAAAAATCGCCCGGAGGCGATTTTTTTGCGTTGGCCTTCGACAGGTCAATCGAACACCGGCGATTCGACGCCCAGCACCTTGTGCAGCTTCGGCGAAGTCGTCGTGTATTGCATGTGGATCTTCTTGTCCGGGAAGATGTACGGCGCTGCGCCGAACGCAGCCAGCGCGGCTTCGTGGAAGCCCGACAGGATCAGCTTCTTCTTGCCCGGGTAGGTGTTGATGTCGCCCACGGCGAAGATGCCCGGAATGTTCGTCTCGAACTTCTCGGTATCCACCTTGATCTGCTTGCGCTCCAGGTCCAGGCCCCACTCGGCGATCGGGCCGAGCTTCGGCGACAGGCCGAAGAACACCAGCAGATCGTCCAGCGGCATGCGGCGGGTCACGCCGTCGCCACCGGTCACCTTGATCTCGGTGAGCACGCCATCCTTCTCTTCATAGCCGCCGATCTGGCCGACCATGAATTGCATTTCCATCTGTTCGCACAGATCGCGCATCTTGGCGACCGACGCCGGGGCGGCGCGGAAGCCATCGCGGCGGTGGATCAGCACGATCGACTCGGCCTTGCCATGGAGGTCCAGCGCCCAGTCCAGCGCCGAATCGCCGCCGCCCACGATCACCAGGTTACGGCCGTGGAAGCGGCTCGGATCCTTCACGCGGTAGAACAGCTGCTTGCCATCGAATTTGTCGATGCCTTCCACCTTGACCGTGCGCGGCTGGAACGAGCCCACACCGGCGGCAATGAAGATGGTCTTGGTGATGAAGCGGGTTCCGAGCGACGTCTCGACGAAGAAGCGGCCGTCTTCACGGCGCTCGACGACGCTGACTTCCTGGCCCAGGTGGAACGTGGGCGAGAACGGCTCGATCTGCTTGAGCAGGTTGTCGGTCAGTTCCTGGCCCGTGCAGATGGGCACGGCCGGGATGTCGTAGATCGGCTTGTCCGGATACAGCTCCACGCACTGGCCGCCCACTACCTTGAGCGAGTCGATCACGTGCGCCTTGATTTCGAGCAGGCCGAGTTCGAACACCTGGAACAGGCCAACGGGGCCCGCGCCAACGATCAGCGCGTCGATTTCCAGCGGCTGGCCGCCGTTGTTGCCGCCAGCCTGCTGGGTCGCGTCGGCCACGGGATTTGGAATGCTCAAGTCCATATTCGTCCTGATACGTTGTGGGCACGGCAGGTGCCCGGTATTACGGGAAAGCGCGTGGGGACGGCTTTCTGCGACGCTGGGCAGGCAAATCCGGCGTGCCGCCGGCAGGGATTCGCGTGCCCGTTGCGTCAGTCTTGTCTTAGCGCTGCAGGTATTGCAGCTTGTCGGTGGCGTCCTTCCATTCCTCGGCCTCGGCCAGCGGGGCCTTGGTCTTGGTGATGGACGGCCAGTTGCGGGCCAGCTCGGCGTTCAGGTCAATGAACTGCTGCTGGTCGCCGGGCACATCTTCCTCGGCGTAAATCGCGTTCACCGGGCACTCGGCCACGCACACGGCGCAGTCGATGCATTCGTCGGGATCGATGGCCAGGAAGTTCGGGCCTTCGCGGAAACAATCGACCGGACACACATCAACGCAGTCGGTGTAACGGCAACGGATGCAGGCTTCGGTGACAACGTGAGTCATTTCGGTTCCAGAAAAACGGATCGGTCTTCGATGGGGGATATTGTCCAAGGCCGGATTCTTGCCGGTCGCTCTTGCGAGTTGCCCGTTACGCGCCAAACACCGCGCGTGTCAATCGGGATAACTTGGGGCGAGCGAGGGCCGAGGCCTTTCAAAGACCGATATTGTAGCTGAGCCTTCTCGCAAGGATAGTGAGTCTATATAGCCGGGTCAGATAGTTTTCTTATTTCTTTATGTACTTTTGGTGCGAAATTGGCCCCGAAGTGGCTTCTGGCGCCAGATTCCGGGCCGATCGGCGTCCGCGCGGCAAGCTCCCGGACTACTATTCCCCTGTGTCATGCGTGGCTTTTCAGGCCCGCGGGTGCCCCCGCCGGCCCTTTACATTCCGTTTCCGTGCCTTGCGCACGCGTTGATCGACAGCAATCTTGCGAAGGGACTTGCTCATGCCAGCCAGCCTGATGGGGTGCCGAAGGGGGAGTCGGACGGTCGGTTTGACCAGCGCCGCGGTGCTGTGTTGCGCCATCCTGGGCGCCGGGGCGGCTGCCCAGCCCGCCCAGCCGCGCCAGGGCGAAATGGCCGACAGCGTGGTGTCCCGCCTGGTGGCGTGGCGCGCGCGTACCGACCAGCCCGTGGCCCTGTCCGCGCTGACCGCCTTCGATTGGGACAGCTTCAGCGTGATCCGGACCCCGGCGGGGATGGCGATGGCGAACTGCAACCGTGACGGATTCCTGCCGTGCAGCAAGGATCTGCAGCCTTCGCCGGATACCCTGATACAGGTCCTGCGCTTCGACCGGGCGGGGCAGCCGGTCTACCAGGAACGCATCATGGTGGCATCCGCCAATTTTGCCGATCCGTTGCCGGCGGCCGTGCCGCGCCCCCAGGCCACGCTGGTCACCTGTCAGGGCGACCAGGGGCAGCAGCTGTGGTGCCTGCAGTCGAAGCGGCCTGCCCGCCAGACGTCGCCGGCGCTGCGCGGGCTTGACGGCGGCTGACCCCGCGCAAGGGCCGGCCATCCCTATGCCGAGCGTGACTTTCGGTTAGCATGATGGCCTGACTTCGCCGCGCCCCAGGCCTTGGCTTCGCTATGATCATCCGTTCCCTGCTCGACACCGACCTGTACAAGTTCACGATGATGCAGGTGGTGCTGCACCACTTTCCGCAGGCCGAAGTCGAATACCGCTTCAAGTGCCGCAATGCCGGCGTCGACCTGACGCCATATGTCGACGAGATCCGCGACGAGATCCGCCAGCTCTGCGAACTGCGCTTTTCCGACGACGAACTGTCCTATCTGCGCGGCATGCGCTTCATCAAGAGCGATTTCGTCGACTTCCTCGAGCTGTTCCACCTGAACCAGAAGTACGTGGTCGTCCAGCCGTCGGCGCAGGGCAATGGCGAGATCGACATCACGATCCGCGGGCCGTGGCTCCATACCATCCTGTTCGAGATCCCGCTGCTGGCCATCGTCAACGAGGTGTACTTCCGCCGGACGCAGCCGCAGGCCGATCTGGACGAAGGGCGACGCCGGCTGGAGGCCAAGCTGGCCCTGCTGAAGTCGTCGAAATACCAGGACTGCGTGATCGCGGACTACGGCACCCGCCGGCGTTTCTCGCGCGACTGGCAGGAAGAGGTGCTGCTGTCGATGCGCGACATCCTGGGGCCGCAACTGGCCGGCACCAGCAATGTCCACTTCGCGCGGATGCACAACATGACGCCGCTGGGCACGATGGCGCATGAATACCTGCAGGCGTGCCAGGCGCTGGGGCCGCGCCTGCGCGATTCGCAGGTCTATGCACTGGAGAACTGGGCGCGCGAATATCGTGGCGACCTGGGCATCGCGCTGTCGGATACCTATGGCTTCGACGCGTTCCTGCGCGACTTCGACCTGTTCTTCTGCAAGCTGTTCGATGGCGTGCGGCACGACTCGGGCGACCCGTTCGAGTGGGGCGAACGCATGATCGCGCACTACGCCGCCAACCGCGTCGATCCGCGCGGCAAGACGCTGATCTTCAGCGACGCGCTGAACATTCCGAAGGTGATCGAGCTCTACGAACGCTTCCACGGCCGCTGCAAGCTGGCCTTTGGCGTGGGCACGAACCTGACCAACGACCTTGGCTACACGCCGCTGCAGATCGTCATCAAGATGGTCCGCTGCAACGGCCAGCCGGTTGCCAAGCTGTCGGACACGCCTGAAAAGACCATGTGCGACGATCCGGGCTACCTGGCTTACCTGCGGCAGGTGTTCGAAGTTCAGGCATCCGCTTAACCGGATTCATCCACGGTCATCGCCGTTTTCTTATAATCGGCAAGCCCCGCAACCCTTCAGGCCCCTACCATGGAAACGAACGCCGCCCGTGACCGCATCTTCGCCCGCATTCGTGCCGCCCAGGGCAGGGGGGCGGCAGTGACGCAGGGCGAGCGCGACGCCGTGGCCGACTACCTGACGCGCCATCCGCAAGGGCCGCAACCCGAGGTGGCCGAAGACCGCGCCGCCGCATTCGGCGTGCAGGCGCAGAAGATGGCCTCGACGGTAGACCGCGTTGCCACGCTGGCCGACGTGCCTGGCGCCGTGCTGCATTATCTGGATGGTCTGAAACTGACGCGCCGTGCCGTGGCCTGGACCAGCCTGGGCGAACTGCCGTGGGCTGCGCAGGGCCTGGAGGTGGAATGCCGCCCGCCGGTTCGCGAACCGCAGGCGGATCGCGAGCATGGCGACCTGGTCGGCATCACCGGCTGTTTCGTGGCGATCGCCGAGACCGGTTCGCTGATGCTGCTGTCGGGCCCCGATACCTTTGCATCGGCCGCGCTGCTGCCGGAAACCCATATCGCCGTGGTGCCGGTGTCGCGCATCGTCGCCAATCTGGAAGAGGCGTTCGCGCGCATGCGTGCCGAACATGGTCAGCTGCCGCGCGCCACCAACATCATCAGCGGGCCGTCGCGCACGGGCGATATCGAGCAGACCATCGTGCTGGGCGCCCATGGTCCGTATCGGGTTCACGTGATTCTGGTCGATCAGCAATGACCGGCGCGCGCTGCGGCGCGCGTATTGAGGCACTTTCAGACCATTCTCAAAAGGGTTTGCTTTACACTGGGCCCTTCGCTGCGTGCTGCCGTCCCACCGCCCTGGTAACCACTCCGGACGCGTGCGCCTTGTCGTCTGTCTCACCGCCGGTCCGTGCCTAGCACGCGCCTGGGCGTGTGTTGCGATGAAGGAGATTGCTGTCTGATGCGCCGTGTTGCCACGCTGATTCCCCAATATTTGCTCGCCACGCTGTTGCTGTCGCCAGCCGTGGCCTTTGCGGCCGATGTCGACGGGGCCGCGCTGTCTCCCGTGTGGGGCCTGCCGTTTGCCGGCATCCTGCTGTCGATCGCGCTGTTTCCGCTGATCGCGCCGAAATTCTGGCATCACCACTATGGCAAGATTGCCGCGGCCTGGGCGGCGCTGTTCCTGGTGCCGTTCGCCGCGCAGTTCGGCTGGCACGCTGCCGTCGCCAACACGGTGCACGCGCTGCTGGCAGAATACATCCCGTTCATCGTCCTGCTGACGGCCCTCTACGTGGTGGCGGGCGGTATCTGCGTGCGCGGCAACCTGCACGCCACGCCAAGGCTGAATACCGGCATCCTGGCACTGGGCACGGTGCTCGCCAGCCTGATGGGCACCACGGGTGCCGCGATGCTGCTGATCCGGCCGCTGCTGCGCGCCAATGACAACCGGCGCCATGTGGCCCATGTGGTGGTGTTCTTCATCTTCCTGGTTGCCAATGCCGGCGGCGCGCTGACGCCGCTGGGCGATCCGCCGCTGTTCCTGGGCTTCCTCAAGGGCGTGGAGTTCACCTGGACCCTGCGCAACATCCTGCCCGAGACGATCTTTATCTGGGTGGTACTGCTGGCGCTGTTCTACGCCATCGACCGGTACTACTTTCTCAAGCGCGAGGAAGAGCTGCCGCAGGCGCAGGACCCCACGCCGGACTCGGTGGGGATCCGCCTCGAAGGCAAGGTCAATTTCGTGCTGCTGGCAGCCGTGGTTGGCCTGGTGCTGATGAGCGGGCTGTGGAAACCGGGCATCGCATTCGACGTGATGGGGACGGAGGTGCCGCTGCCAGCCCTGGTGCGCGATGGGCTGCTCATCGGGGTGACCCTGGTGTCGCTGCTGGCGACCCCGAATGCCGCGCGCAATGGCAACGAGTTCAACTGGGAGCCGATGCTCGAAGTTGGCAAGCTGTTCGCCGGCATCTTCCTGACGATCATTCCGGTCATCGCCATGCTCAAGGCTGGCACCGATGGCGCGTTCGCGGGTGTGATCCGGACGGTCAGCGACGGCAACGGTCAGCCGATCGACAGCATGTACTTCTGGGCCACCGGCATCCTGTCGTCATTTCTTGATAACGCGCCGACCTACCTGGTGTTCTTCAACACCGCGGGCGGTGACGCCGCCACGCTCATGACGCGCGATGCCTCGACACTGGCCGCCATTTCGGCCGGTGCCGTGTTCATGGGCGCCAATACCTATATCGGCAATGCGCCCAACCTGATGGTCAAGGCGATTGCCGAAAGCCGTGGCGTGCGCATGCCGAGCTTTTTCGGCTACATGGCGTGGTCCTGCGCCGTGCTGGTGCCGCTGTTCCTGGTGATGACGTTCCTCTTCTTCCACGTATGACTGCCATGAAGCCCCCTGTCCTTGTCACGCGCGCCATCTTCCCCGATGTGATCGAGCGTCTTTCGCAATATTTCGACGTCGATGCCAATCAGGAGGACCTGGTCCTTGATGCGGCGGCATTGCGCGCGCGGCTGGCCGGCAAGGCTGGCGTACTGGCCAATGCGGCCGACAGGATCGATGGCGATCTGGTCGCCGCATTGCCGCAGCTGCGGGCGGTCTGCAACATGGCGGTGGGCTACAACAACCTGGACGTGCCGGCGCTGACCGCCGCGGGCATCGTGGCGACGAATACGCCGGACGTGCTGACAGAGACCACCGCAGATTTCGGCTGGGCACTGCTGATGGCCACCGCCCGCCGCGTGACCGAGAGCGAGCACTACCTGCGCGCCGGCAAGTGGGAGCGCTGGAGCTATGACATGCTGGTGGGCATGGACATCTACGGCAGCACGCTGGGCATCCTCGGCATGGGCCGTATCGGGCAGGGGCTGGCACGCCGAGCGGCGGGCTTCGGCATGCAGGTGCTGTATCACAACCGCAGCCAGTTGCCGGCCGATGTCGAGCAGTCGCTCAATGCCCGCTATGTCAGCAAGGCCGAATTGCTGAAACAGGCGGACCACCTGATCCTGGTGCTGCCGTACAGCCCCGAGAGCCATCATGCAATCGGCGCGGCGGAACTGGCGCTGATGAAGCCCACGGCCACGCTGATCAACCTGGCGCGTGGCGGCATTGTCGACGACGGCGCGCTGGCAGCGGCGTTGCGCGATCGCAGGATTTTTGCCGCAGGGCTCGACGTCTTCGAGGGCGAGCCGGGCGTGCATCCCGACCTGCTGACCGTGCCGAATGTCGTGCTGACGCCGCACATTGCCAGCGCTTCCGAAAAGACGCGCCGGGCCATGGCGAATCTGGCGGCCGACAACCTGATCGCCGCGCTTGACGCCGGTCCGCAAGCCGGCAAGCCCCAGACCGTCATCAATCCCGAGGTCATGCCGCGTCGCCGTTGATGGTGCCGGATCGCCAGCTTTTATTTCCATGTCGCTTATCCCCTTGCTGACCCTGGCCGCCACGGTGGTGGCCGTGATCCTGCTGATCGTGCTGTTGATGCGCCAGTCGCGCGGCGGCACCGGCGAACTGTTGCCGATGCTGGGCGACCTGCGCGACGACGTGCGCGAGGACACCGCCCGTGGGCTGGAGCGGCTCGAACGCGAGTTACGTACCGAACTGGCCGAAACGGCGCGTGGCAATCGCAGCGAGTCGGGGCAGCACATGCTGCGGTTCCAGCAGCAACTGTCGACGCAGTTGACCAGCATCGCCACGGTGCAGCAGCAACAGCTCGCGCAGATGTCGGAAGCCAATGAACGGCGGCTGGCTGACGTGCGCGCGACGCTGGAGCAGAAGCTGCGCGATATCGAGGCCAATAACGCAGCCAAATTGGAGGAAATGCGACGTACCGTGGACGAGAAGCTGCATGCCACGCTGGAACAACGGCTGGGTGAGTCATTCAAGCTGGTGTCCGAGCGTCTGGAGCAGGTGCATCGCGGGCTGGGTGAAATGCAGATGCTGGCGCAGGGGGTCGGCGATCTCAAGCGTGTGCTGACCAACGTCAAGACGCGCGGTACCTGGGGCGAAGTGCAGCTGGCGATGCTGCTCGAACAGATCCTGACGCCGGACCAGTACGGCAAGAATGTGGAGACCGTACGCAATTCGGGGGCGCGGGTGGAATTTGCCATCCGTCTGCCTGGCCGGGAGGTGGGTGGCAGTCCGGTCTGGCTGCCCGTCGACGCGAAGTTTCCGAAGGAGCAGTACGAGCGGTTGGTCGACGCGCAGGAGCGCGGCGACGTGGACGGTGTGAACGCGGCCAGCCGCGAGCTGGAAGTGGCGGTACGCCGCGAGGCCCAGACCATCGCCGAGAAATACCTGGCACCGCCGGCCACCACCGACTTCGCCATCCTGTTCCTGCCGACCGAAGGGCTCTATGCCGAAGTCCTGCGGCGGCCGGGGCTGACCGACTTGCTGCAGCGCGATTTCCGGGTGACCGTGGCCGGCCCCACGACGCTGACGGCGCTGCTCAACAGCCTGCAGATGGGATTCCGGACGCTGGCGCTGGAAAAACGGTCAAGCGAAGTGTGGGAAGTGCTGGGCGCCGTAAAGACGGAATTCGGCAAATTTGGCGAAGTTCTGGCGAAGACGCGCGATACGCTGGTGCGCGCGGCGCGCAATATCGAGCAGGCGGAAGTCCGTACGCGGCAGATGGAGCGCAAGCTGCGCACCGTGGAAGCGCTGCCCGGAGAGGTTGCGGAGCAGTTGCTGGGAACGTCGGGAATGATTGGCGCCGGAACGGCTACCGATACCGCCCCGGCTGACGAGAGCCCGGGGCAGCATGAGGACCGGCTGGCCTAGTGGCCGAACGAATGGCGGCCGGGTAGCAATTACTGGGGGTCTTCGGGGCTCAGTTCACGGATGTGAACCTCGATGCCGCCAAAGCGCGCGGCCACCCAGTTGTAGGCGCGGCAGCCCAGCCAGAGCAGGCCAAAGCCGATCAGCGCGTTGAGGATCAGCGCGGTGAAGACGGCGATGCCAGGCAGATCGCCGTAGCGCACGAAGGCGACGAACAGGCCCATGGCCACGATCGGCACCGAAAAGCAGAGATAGACCAGCACTAGCGCGCGGGCAGTCTTGACGGGGTGGAGGTACGCGATCTCCTGGTGCATGACGACAGACAAGATATTGGGGATTGGGGATTTTCGTGCTGCAAGTGTAGCGATTGGTGCCTGCGACGCCTAGACCGCCCCACTGCCGGATGAGGCATTTCAGAGTCCAACGGTGCTTTCCGACAATGTATGCGGCACAAAAACGACACCGCCGGCGGTGTCAGACGCCTGGCACCGCAAGTGACGCATGAATCGGTTTCATTCATGCTTTGCGGGCGATGTTCCGCGTGGCGGGACGCGCCGGAAAGCGCCCAAGCCGGGCGCCCGGTGGCAGTGCGGCGTCAGATCAGGCCGTCGAACAGCATCACCTGTACGGCATCGCCAGCGGCCACCGAGCCCTGGTCGTGATCGAGCACCACAAAGCAATTGGCCTCGCTCATCGACCGCAACACGCCCGATCCCTGCTGGCCCGTCAGCCGCACCTCCAGATTGCCGTCGGCGCCAGGCGCCAGAATGCCGCGCTGGAATTCGGTACGGCCGGGCTTCTTGCGAATCGGCGTGGTGGTGCGCACGCGGAAGCGGGGCAGCGGCGCCACGTCGGCACCCATCAGGCGGTGCAGGGCGCCGCGCACGAAATGGTAGAAGGTGACCATCACGGCCACCGGATTGCCGGGCAGGCCGAATAGCATGGCATCGTGGCCGTTCGACGAAATCCGCCCGAACGCCATCGGCCTTCCCGGGCGCATCGAGATCTTCCAGAACGTGACATCGCCCAGTTTTTCCATGATCTGCTTCGTATAGTCGGCATCGCCGACCGACACGCCGCCTGACGTGATGATGGCGTCGGCGTTCTCGCAGGCGCTGCGGAATGCTGCCTCCATGGTTTCGGGGTCGTCGCGTACCACGCCCATGTCGATCAGCTCCACGTTGAGCCGGCGCAGCATGCCGTGCAGCGTGTAGCGATTCGAGTCGTAGACACAGCCCGGATCGAGCGGCTCGCCGATGGAACGCAGTTCATCGCCGGTGGAGAAGAACGCCACCCGCAGGCGCCGGCGTACCTTCACCTCCGCCACGCCCAGCGACGCCAGCATGCCCAGGTCAGCCGGTGTCAGGATCCGCCCCGCGCGCAATGCCGCCTGGCCGTACGCCAGGTCTTCGCCGCGCAGCCGGCGGTTGTCGCCTGCGCGCACGGCGTCGGGCGCAAAGCGCACCAGATTGCCGCCCGCCTGGATTTCAACAAATTCCTGCGGAATCACGGTGTCGCAGCCCGCCGGCATGATCGCGCCGGTCATGATGCGAACCGCCTGGCCTGCCTGCGGCTCGCCGGCGAAGGCGTTGCCCGCATAGGCGGTGCCGATGACCTCCAGCGCAATACTGGTGTCGCCCTGGGCCAGCGCCTGGCTGGAGAACGCGTAGCCGTCCATGGCCGAGTTGTCGTGCGCAGGAACGTCGATCGGCGAGATCACGTCGACGGCCAGCACGCGGTCCAGCGCGGTGCGAATCGCGAGTTGCTCGATGCCGCGAACCGGGTCCACCACATCGGCAATGATGGCGTTGGCCTGATCCACCGGCAGGGCAGTGGGGTCGTAGTCGGACTGGCAGGAGATGACGGATTGCAGCGAAGGCATGGTCTGGGTCGCGACACGCGCACGCGTCGGCGGTGAAGGGATTTGGGTGACAGTCTAGCCGGATCGGCCGGCGGCTTCGTGTTCGCGGAGTTCGTCCAGCGTGTTGATGTTGGCAAACGCCCGGGCGTCCTCGAACTCGACCTGTGCCAGCCGCTGTGACATGACCCAGCTTTCGATCTTGCGATGGCCGGCGTCCACATAAGCCCGCAGCCCGGCAGCGGCCGTGACCGGCATCAGGCAGAACACAGGCTGCAAGCGTCGGCGGCCGTCGGCATCCACGGTCACCGGCACCGCGAGGTCGGCATCCTGGTCTTCAATGCCCTGGACCAGTCGGGCTACCAGATCGGCCGGCAGGAAAGGGGTGTCGCAGGGGGCGGTGACCAGCCACGGCGTCTGGCACTGCGCCAGTCCGGCCAGCATGCCCGCCAACGGCCCGGCGAAATCCGCGATGGTGTCGGCGATCACGGGCACACCAAAGGCAGCGTAGCGTTCGGGATTGCGGTTGGCATTGATCAGCAGGGGGCCGGCCTGCGGGGCCAGGCGCTGCAGCGTGTGCTGCACCATCGGCGCGCCCTGGAACGGCTGCAGGCCCTTGTCAGTGCCACCCATCCGGCTGCCGCGGCCGCCGGCCAGGATCAGGCCCGTGATGTCGTCGCGAGCAATCATCAGCCGCCGATATACGACATTTCGATCTTGCTTTCGGCGCGCGCGGCGCGTACGGCGGGATCGCTGCGCTGCTCGGAATAGTTGTCGGTGCGGGCCTGCCATACCTGTGCGATGGCGTTGCCAACCTCCAGGTCGCTGTGTCCGCTACGCAGCAGCGCGCGCAGGTCATAGCCTTCGGTGGCAAACAGGCACAGGTAGAGCCGTCCTTCGGTGGATAGCCGGATCCGGCTGCAATCGCCACAGAAGGCGTGCGTGACGCTGGAAATCACACCGATTTCGCCGCCGCCGTCACGGTAGCGCCAGCGCTCGGCGGTTTCGCCCGAGTAATTGGCCTGCACGGCTTCCAGCGGGAATGCCTCGTCGATACGGCGCACGACATCGGCCGACGACAGCACTTCGTCCATCTGCCAGTGGTTGCTGGCGCCGACATCCATGAATTCGATAAAGCGGACGATGATGCCGCTGTTGCGGAAGTGACGTGCCATTGGCACGATTTCCTGGTCGTTGGTGCCGCGCTTGACCACCATATTGACCTTGATCGGAGCCAGGCCCACGGCCTGGGCCACCTCGATGCCGTGCAGCACGTCGCGCACGGCGAAATCCACGTCGTTCATCTTGCGGAACGTGACGTCGTCGATGGCGTCCAGGCTGACCGTTACACGCGAAAGGCCGGCGTCGCGCAGCGACTGCGCCTTGCGCGCCAGCAGCGATGCATTGGTGGTCAGCGTCAAGTCCAGCGGCTTGCCGGATGCGGTCTCGATGCGGGCCAGCATTTCCACCAGGCGCTCGATGTTCTTGCGCAGCAGCGGCTCTCCGCCGGTCAGCCGGATCTTTTCGACGCCCTGGGCCACGAACAGCCGCGCCACCCGTTCGATTTCCTCGAAACTCAGCAGTTCGGAGTGGGGCAGGAACGTGTAGTCCTTGTCGAACACCTCCTTCGGCATGCAGTAGACGCAGCGGAAGTTGCAGCGGTCGGTGACGGAGATGCGCAGGTCGTGCAGCGGCCGGCCCCGGGTGTCGGCCACGAGCCCGGCCGGAGCCATCAGGCGCGACGGAATGCTCGGCACCATCGAACGGTATCGATGGTCGCGCAGGTCAAGAATCGGAATGACAGTATCGGTCATGGCAGAGTGGGGCCGCGGCTGACCGGTGCGTAGGGCGCCCGGGTGGCCGTTCTGCCTGCCATTCTAGCCGAGGGCGGCTGCACGTCGCGCGCAACACTGTCGTGACTGCAGCACAGTTTATGGCGGGGTAAAGCAGTACAGCTGGCGGGTTTGTGCCAAGTCACGTTGACGACACAGCTTCGCCAATGAAAAAAGGGACGGCGGTTGCCGTCCCTTCCTTGTTGCACAGCGTGCAGCGGCGAGGTGTCGCCTTATTGCTGCTGTTGCTGTTGCTGGGCCGTCTCGCGTTGCTGGCCGCCCGTTTCGACGAGGACCATCGGACCTTCCGGCAGCGGCGGCAGCGGCTTGCGCTCGCGCGGGACGCGCGGCGCCGGTGCGATGCGTGCGGCCGCTTCCTGTGCGGCGGCGAGCTTGGCGCTATCGGTGCGCACCCACTCCAGGCCTGCGGTCGAAAGCATCGACTCCAGTGCCGGGGTGCTCGTGCTTGCCGGAGCCGGGGCGGCCACGACAGGTGCAACAGCGGCCGGTGCCGGGGCTTCCACGGCGGGAACCGGTGCCGGAGTCACTTCCGGGGCCACGACGACGGGCTCGGGCGTCACCGGGGCGGTAGCGACCGGTGCCGGTGCTTCCACGGGGGCTTGCACGGCCGCGGTTTCGATAGCCGGATGCGCCGGTGCGGGCGTCACGACAGGCGCCGGTTGCGGCTCGGCCACGGCGGCAAAGACCGGTTCAGCGGCCGGGGCCGGCTTGACGGGCTCGACGTGTTCCACCGGTGCCGCCGGGGTGGCTGCCACGGCTTCCACCGGAGCGGCGGCCACGGCAGCTTGCGCAACCGGTGCCGGGGCGGCGTGTTCGGCGGCCTGTTGGGCCACCGGAGCCACCTCGGCCGCTGCCGAAGCCGATTCTTCTTCCGATTCGGTCACGCCGGCGCTGACTTCGGCCAGGTTGCCTTCGTTGACTTCGAGGCCGGTGCCGTCCTCGCGCTCGCGGCGGTAGCGGTTGCGGCCACGACGATTGCGGCGGCGGCGCTCTTCACCATCGCCGGCTTCCGACGATGCAGCATCTGCACCCAGTGCGCCTTCCGGCACATCCACGGCAGCGATGACGGCCGGTGCAGCCTGGGCTGCCTCGAATGCCGATTGCGGTGCCGTGCCTTCGGCGTTCAGCGGTTCCTCGGTCTCGCGGGCCTCGGCGCGCTCGCGCTGGCGTTCGCGTTGACGCTCGCGGCGTTCCTGATTGCGTTCACGGCGGGCTTCGCTGCGCTCGCCCTGGGCAATCGCCGGGGTGGCTTGCTGTGCTTCGCGCGGCTGACGGTCGCCACGCGGCTGACGCTCGCCACGCGGTTCGCGCTGTTCACGCGGTTCGCGTTGCTCGCGTGCTTCGCCACGTTGTGCTTCTGCGCGTTCGCCGCGCTCGGCACGTTCCGTGCGCTCGCCGCGCTGACCGCGACCCTGGCGGTCGCCACGCTCGCCACGTTCGCCACGTTCGCCACGTTCGCCGCGCTGTTCGCCACGGCCCTGGCGGCCTTCGCCACGCTCGCCGCGTTCACCACGCTGGCCGCGCTCGCCACGACCCTGACGGTCGCCGCGAGCCTGGGTTTCAGCGGCCGGCTTGACCGGCTCGGCCACGGGAGCCGGTGCCGGCTTCGCACCGAACAGACCCTTCAGCCAGGCGATGAAACCGCCGCCTGCCACCGGCTGGGTAGCCGGCGTGGGGCGGGCAGCCGCGGTGGCTTCCGGCTTTGGCGCGCGCTCGGCGCGCGGCACCGATACCGGCGCGGGCGCGTCGGGCGTGATGCCCTTGACGGCCGCTTCCTGGCGCGGACGTGCGTCTTCCTTCTTGCGGCTGCTGTAGCTGGTGTCGGCTTCCAGCTCCTTCGCGGCGGCCTCTGCCATGCGGTAGCTGGCGGTGGAGTCTTCCAGGCGCGGGTCGTCGTGACGCAGACGTTCCAGCTTGTAGTGCGGCGTTTCCAGATGCTTGTTCGGGATCAGCAGCACATTGACCTTGAAGCGCAGTTCGATCAGGTTGATGTCCTGACGCTTCTCGTTCAGCAGGAAAGCGGCCACTTCCACCGGCACCTGGCAGTGGATGGCGGCCGTGTTTTCCTTCATCGCCTCTTCCTGGATGATGCGCAGCACCTGCAGGGCGGACGATTCGGTATCGCGGATATGACCTGTTCCATTGCAGCGCGGGCAGGTGATGTGCGAGCCTTCCGACAGCGACGGACGCAGGCGCTGGCGCGACAGCTCCATCAGGCCGAAGCGGCTGATCTTGCCCATCTGAACGCGGGCGCGGTCGTGGCGCAGCGCGTCCTTCAGGCGCGTTTCCACGTCCTTCTGGGCCTTGCCGGACTCCATGTCGATGAAGTCGATCACGATCAGGCCGCCCAGGTCGCGCAGGCGCAGCTGGCGGGCGATCTCGTCGGCGGCTTCCAGGTTCGTGCGCAGCGCAGTTTCCTCGATGTCCGCACCCTTGGTGGCGCGGGCCGAGTTCACGTCAACCGACACGAGGGCTTCGGTATGGTCGATCACGATGGCACCGCCGGACGGCAGCATCACCATGCGCGAGTATGCCGATTCGATCTGGTGCTCGATCTGGAAACGCGAGAACAGCGGCACGTCGTCGCGGTACTTCTTCACGCGACTCATGTTGTCGGGCATCACCACGCTCATGAAAGCGCGGGCCTGCTCGTAGATCTCGTCCGTATCGATCAGGATCTCGCCGATATCGGGCTGGAAGTAATCGCGGATGGCGCGGATTACCAGGCTCGATTCCAGATAGATCAGCAGCGGGGCCTTGTTGTCGCCGGCGGCGCCGTCGATGGCCTTCCACAGTTGCAGCAGGTAGTTCAGGTCCCACTGCAGTTCCTCGGCGGCTCGGCCGATACCGGCGGTGCGGGCGATGATGCTCATGCCTTCCGGCACCTGCAGCTGCGCCATCGTCTCGCGCAGTTCCTGGCGGTCTTCGCCTTCGATGCGGCGCGACACGCCGCCGCCACGCGGGTTGTTCGGCATCAGAACCAGGTAGCGGCCGGCCAGCGAGATGAACGTGGTCAGGGCGGCGCCCTTGTTGCCACGTTCTTCCTTTTCCACCTGGACGATCAGTTCCTGGCCTTCATGCAGGGCGTCCTGGATGCGCGCGTTGCGCACGTCCACGCCGTCCTTGAAGAAGGCCCGGGCCACTTCCTTGAACGGCAGGAAGCCGTGGCGCTCTTCGCCGTAATTGACGAAGCAGGCTTCCAGCGACGGTTCGATACGGGTAATGACACCCTTGTAGATGTTGCCCTTGCGCTGTTCGCGCCCGGCAGTTTCGATGTCGATGTCGATCAGTTTCTGTCCATCGACGATCGCGACGCGCAACTCCTCCTGTTGCGTCGCGTTAAACAGCATGCGTTTCATCGCAATACCTCACTCCAGTGTCGCGGGAGCCCAATGGGTCATGAGTGGGTCATGCCCGCGACGGTCCAGGGAGCACGCGAGGAAAGAGAGCGAGGGCGGGAGAATTGCCGGAGTTGCCGGCGCGTTCTGCTATGCGGCCGGCTGGGCGCGGGTGAAAGGAGAGGGTGTCGGCGTCCCGTCATCCGCAAAAAAGCCTGCGGGCGATCCGCTGCTGGGTCGGGAGAGGGCAAATGGGCCTTGCTCCTGATGCAGCGATATCTGGCGGATGCCGGCGGGCCGGGGGCGAGGGCGGCATGTCGGCCGTGCCATCGGCACGGGCAACGCTGCCCATCGCAGCCGGGCCGGGATGGCCAGGACGCGTCAAAGAGCAAGTCATCCGGACACAGCAGTTGCATGCCATTGCCAAACCGACCTGTCCGCTGGCGGGCGCGCCGCTGGTTCTTCGCGTTCTGCGCTCGGGCGCCGCTGCCGGATCGTCGAACTACGACGACCACCGGCAAGTTGCGGCGGGTACTGCAGGTCGGTTGGCAGGGTGTCACCTGCCGGGCCGGCACCGGTTCCCGGTGCGGGCGGTCTTCTCTCACCGATGCGGATGCCCGTTCGCTGGCACCCGCATTGAATTCTTTTCTACCTGAACACTCTGTTTCCACGTGTCGGCCGGCTGGTTGCCGAAGCCGCCTCTGGGCGACTTCCTGCGCGCCGGCGCGGCGCGTGCGTGCTGCTGATTGCCACCATTTGCCTGTCTGGCGCTTGCGGGGTACGCAACATGCGGGAGACGGGCCGGGCTGGCGGCAACCCGAAGTGTAAAATGCGAGATCTTGCGCGGATACTGGTGGGACTACCCAAGACAACTGCCTGGATGCCCTGCATATTCCGTTCCGGTTTGCCGCAAAAAAGGCAGGCATTCCGGTTGGGGTTCGCGCCAAACATCGCTTACACAGGTCGCACATTTCCGGCATTTGGCCGGGAACGGCCGGGAAATTATATTGAAAATGAATGAGTTACGCCATCAAATTGAAACGGAGCCGCGCTCCCGCGCTAGCGGCCTCCAGGTGGCGTATGTCACGATTGACGAGAGTGCCGAAGGGCAGCGCATCGACAACTTCCTGCTGAAGATTGCCAAGGGGGTGCCCAAGAGCCACATCTACCGGGTGTTGCGCTCTGGCGAAGTTCGTGTGAACAAGGGCCGGATCGATGCGACTTATCGGCTGAAGCTGGGCGATGTCGTACGGATACCGCCAATTCGCGTGGCTGAAAAGGCAGCAGAAGGCACTTACGTGCCGGCCGGCGAGTTTCCCATCCTGTTTGAAGACTCCCATCTGCTGGTCATCGACAAGCCGGCCGGCGTGGCTGTGCATGGCGGTTCGGGTGTGGCGTTCGGCGTGATCGAGCAACTGCGCCGGGCGCGCCCGGAGGCCAAGTTCCTTGAGCTGGTGCATCGTCTGGATCGCGAAACCTCGGGCATCCTGGTGCTGGCGAAGAAGCGCTCGGCGCTGGTGCACCTGCACGAGCAGATTCGCGGCAGCGACATGGACAAGCGCTACTTCGCCTGCGTGGCCGGGGAATTTCCCAATGCGCGCCAGCACGTGAAACTGCCTCTATATAAGTACAGCACGCCCGACGGCGAGCGGCGTGTGCGCGTGCAGGCTGACGGGCTGGCTTCGCACACCATCTTCAATCGCGTAAAGGCGTTCGAGGGTTTTACGCTCCTGGAGGCTGAGCTCAAGACCGGCCGCACGCACCAGATCCGCGTGCATCTGCAGTCGACCGGCTTTCCGATTGTTGGCGACGAGAAGTACGGCGATTTTGCGCTCAACAAGGCACTTTCTCGCAGTGGCGCCAAGCCTGGCCTCAAACGGATGTTCCTGCACGCCCACAAGCTGACCTTTGTCCATCCGAATACCGGCGACCCGATCACGGTATCGGCACCGCTGCCTCCCGAATGTGTCGATTTTTTGCAACAATTGACTCCTATCGGCGCCGCTTCGTGAGGAATGGCGCACGCGCCGCAATCCATATCTGCAACACTTTCCGCATCGACCAAGGACCGCAATGGGCAGGCAGCGCTTCGACCTGATCGTCTTCGACTGGGATGGAACCCTGATGGATTCCACGCCCACCATCGCCAAATGCATTCAGCTGGCCAGCCGCGACCTGGGTTTGCCAGTGCCCGACGACAGCGCCGCCAGCCACGTGATCGGGCTGGGCCTGAAGGACGCGCTGTCCTACGCCGTGCCGACGCTCGATCCGGCCGACTACCCGCGTCTGGCCGAGCGCTATCGCTATCACTTCCTGACCCGCGACGCCGACCTGGTGCTGTTCCCCGGCGTGCGCGAGATGCTCGAAGCCCTGCACACCGAGCACTATTTCCTGGGCGTGGCGACTGGCAAGACCCGCGTGGGCCTGGAGCGTGCGCTCGCAAGCACTGGCCTGGGCAAGTTGTTCGATGCCACACGTTGCGCGGACGAGACATTCTCGAAGCCCCATCCGGCCATGCTGCATGAACTCACCCGTGAACTGGGTCAGGACATCGAGCGCACGGTCATGATTGGCGACACCACGCACGATCTGCAAATGGCGATCAACGCCGGGGCGCAGGGCCTGGGGGTGTGTTATGGCGCACATCCGGCGGATTCTTTGCGTGCCATGTCGCCGGTACATTGCGCCACGTCGATCGCCGATTTGCAGCAGTGGCTGCTTGACCATGCCTGATGAAAGCCTCACGGCACGCCGTCTCTGCTCGGCGGCTGACCTGGTCGATGGCGGTGCCGGCGTGCGTTTCACCGTCCGCATGGCTTCGCGCGATATTGGCGCGTTTGCGATCCGCTACGACGGCGTTGCGTACGGCTACCTGAACCAGTGCGCTCATGTGCCCATGGAGCTCGACTGGCAGGAGGGACAGTTTTTCGATAGTGCAGGCCTATACTTGATGTGTGCGACACATGGCGCGACCTACGCGCCAGACACCGGCCTGTGTGTCGGCGGCCCTTGCCGGGGCGCCGCGCTGGCCAAGCTCCGTATAGAGGAACGCGAAGGCGCTGTCTTCTGGCAGCCCGAAGCCCCTTTTTTTGCGCCCGACGCCAGCTGAGCGGAGCCGGGTCTTCGTTTGACGCTTGAGTCCATCTGCATGACAGAACAGCAAAAACCGCCATCATCCGAACAACCGGGTCAACCTGAGCAGCGCCTCGACGAGCACACCCCCGGCAGCGAGACGCTGGAATCGGCGCAGCATGCGGACTATCCGCTCGAACGCGAACTGAAGGCCGGCGACGATGCCGCACGGCGCGAGGCCGACGAACGCCGGGCGCGCATGGCCGGCCAGGCTGCCGCGCCGGTGGGCGGCGCCAGCGCCAGTGGCGGCTGGGAGCGCGATGTGCTGGAGAAGGTGCTATTGGCCAGCCTGCGCGAGCAACGCTCGGCCCGGCGCTGGAAAATCTTCTTCCGGCTGGTGATGCTGGGCATCCTGGCGCTGATCCTGTTTGCGGTCATCGATTTCAAGGGTGACAGCCTGACCAGCACCGCCGGTCGCCACACGGCCATGGTTACGCTGGAAGGCGAGATCGCCGCCGGCACGCCGGCCAGCGCCGAATCGATCAATGCATCGCTGCAGGCCGCGTTTGCCGACGCCACGGCAGCGGGCGTGATCCTGAAGATCAATTCGCCTGGCGGGTCGCCGGTGCAGGCCGGCATCATCAACGACGAGATCCATCGCCTGCGCAAGCTCTATCCGGACAAGCCGTTCTACGTGGTGGTGGAGGAAATCTGCGCGTCGGGCGGCTATTACGTGGCCGCGGCAGCCGACAAGATCTATGTCGACAAGGCCAGCATCGTCGGCTCGATCGGCGTGCTGATGGATGGTTTCGGCTTCACCGGCCTGATGGACAAGCTGGGCGTCCAGCGCCGGCTGTACACGTCGGGCGCCAACAAGGGCATGCTCGATCCGTTCTCGCCCGAGGTGCCGCGCCAGAAGGCGTTCGCGGAATCGATGCTCAAGCAGATCCACCAGCAGTTCATCGACGTGGTCAAGGAAGGCCGGGGCGACCGCCTCAAGAACGATCCGGACCTGTTCTCGGGCCTGTTCTGGTCAGGCGAGCGCGCGGTGGAACTGGGTCTGGCCGATGGCCTGGGCAGCGCCGACTACGTGGCGCGCGACCTGTTCAAGGCCGAAGATATCGTCGACTACACCGTCAAGGAGAATATTGCCGAGCGCGTCGCCAAGCGGTTTGGCGCGGCGATGGGTTCCGCGGCGATGAAGATGATGCTGATTAACGCGTCGGCGCCGGCTGTGCGCTGATGGATCTGGCGGTTTTCCGTCCTCTCCCGGCGGGGAGTGGACGGGATGATGCCAGTTGCCTGCTGGTTTACCAGTGGCGTCTGCCAGCTACTGCGCCAGTAGCGAGAAAATCGCCGGGCGCTTGTGCAGTTCCAGGCGATCCGGCCGCCAGGCCGAGATCGGCAGCGTGACGATGGTCTCCGATGGCAGTGTCAGGTCCACGGCGATCGACAGCAGCGTGGTGCCCGAACAATGCTGGCGCAACGCGTCGAGCAGCGCGCCGTTGCGATACGGTGTCTCGATCCACACCTGCGTTTGCTGTGCCTTGCGCGATCGCTGCTCCAGGTCGCGCAGCTTCTTCGCGCGTTCGTCTGCGTCCACCGGCAGGTAGCCATTGAACGCGAAGCTCTGGCCGTTCAGGCCCGATCCCATGACCGCCAGCAGGATCGAACTGGGGCCGACCAGCGGCCGCACCTTGATATTGCGCGAGTGGGCCAGCCGCACCAGATCGGCACCCGGATCGGCCACGGCCGGCACGCCCGCTTCGGAAAGCAGGCCGCCGTCACGCCCGGTGGCGATGGGGTCGAGCAGGGCGTCCAGCGCATCGGACTTCGTATTGACGTTCAGCTCGCGGATCTCGATTTGCTGGATGGCATGCGTCAGGGGCGCGGTCTCGCCAAGCTTCTTTAGAAAGGCGCGTGCCGTCTTGGCGTTCTCGGCCACCAGATAGTCAAGCCTTGCCGCAATCTGCTGCACACCGGCGGGAAGCACATCGATCACCGGATCGGACTCGTCGCGCTTGCCGAGCGTGTTGGGAATCAGGAAAAGCGTGCCAGCCATGGTTCAGGCTCCAAAGAACGGGTAGCCGGCCTGGCGCAGCATGCCGGTCAGCGCCACCAGCGGCAGGCCGATCAGGGCCGTGGGATCGTCCGATTCCACGCGCGACAGCAGGGCGATGCCAAGACCCTCAGCCTTGGCACTGCCGGCGCAGTCGTACGGC
Source organism: Cupriavidus sp. D384 (assembly GCF_001652915.1). Taxonomy (GTDB): domain Bacteria; phylum Pseudomonadota; class Gammaproteobacteria; order Burkholderiales; family Burkholderiaceae; genus Cupriavidus. The sequence goes on along the minus strand of NZ_BBQI01000004.1, from coordinate 56,793 downwards.
GTTTCGATGCGCAGATAGGCATCCAGCTCTGCATCGGTCAGATTGCGGAACGTGACCAGTGTCTTCACGTCAGCCAGTTGCGCCACGCCTGTACGGCTGTCGAGCAGGCACAGGGCCGAATGAAAGGTGACGGTTCGGCCACGCATCAGCTGCAGCTGCGCCAGCGCCTTGTCGTGGGTGCCGGGTTTGCCGATCTGCATGTCGTCGAGCGTGCAGACCTGGTCGGACCCGATCACCAGTGCGCCCGGGTGACGCGCCGCAATGGCTTCGGCCTTCAGGCGCGCCAGGCGCAGGGCCGTCGCGTCGGGGCGCTCGCCGGGCAGTGGCGTTTCGTCGATATCGGGCGTTGCCACCTCGAACGGGATCTGCAGGCGCGCCAGCAGTTCGCGGCGGTAAGGAGAGCTCGACCCGAGGATCAGGGCAGGGCGGGAGTCGGATGACATATATAGATAGCGCCTGAAAGCGGTGAGGAACGGTTTTCGGCTTGTATACTTTGACCGTTCCGGGAAATTCCACGTATAATCGCGCGTTTAGCTGCACAGGCACATGCGTTGCCTGCTACGTGTGGCAAACAAGGCATTTATTGCGATTCAGTCTGTATGAGTCAGCCGACCCAGCCAACGGCGTCCGCCGTGGCCTTCGATCTGCGTGAAACCGATCTCTTCGCCTTCTGCCGCAAAGGTGGCAATGTGGCGGGAGAGGTGCCGGTGCGCGATTTGCCGCGCATCTTAGCCGAGACGGCTGCCGATGCGCCAGCATCGGCCCAGGACGAGGCGTTCTCGTACACCCTGAGCGGCTTTGTCCGCGAAGAGGCGGCCGAGCCTGGCGCGGCCGTATCGCAACGCCTGTTTGTCGACGTGACGGTCAATGGCCGTGTCTGGCTCGATTGCCAGCGCTGCCTTGGGGTGTATCCCGAGCCGATCGCGACGGAAATGCGTTTTGAAGTGGTGGTCAGCGAAGCGGCTGCCGACGATGCGTCGATGGATGACGACGAACTCGACGTGATCGTGGGTTCGAAGAAATTTTCGGCGCTCGAACTGATTGAAGATGAAGTGCTGCTGGCATTGCCTGCGGCACCAAAGCATGAAGTCTGCCCGACGGTTCACGAGTCTCTCGTGACCGGCGCAGATGGCGAGGTGGAGCCCGAGGCGCCACCCGCGGAAGAAAAGCGGCCTTCGCCCTTCGCGGCGCTGGCCGGCCTGAAGACCAAGCACTGACGCCGCGCTGAGCGTGGCCGTGGCAGGTCTCACGGTAGCAGGTCAAGCATCCAGCCGGGCCCCGGCTACGCCTTGCGCAGGATGCGTGTGTTAATATCGCAAAATTCTCGAAGGAGTCATCATGGCTGTTCAACAGAACAAGAAGTCGCCGTCCAAGCGCGGCATGCATCGTTCGCACGACCATCTGTCGGTCGCCCCCCTGGCCGTTGAGCCGACCACGGGCGAAACCCACCTGCGCCACCATGTCAGCCCGAACGGCTACTACCGTGGTCGCAAGGTCATCAAGACCAAGAACGACTGACCAGGTCGTCTGGCGTGACCCTGTGTCTCGCTCGCGCACGTTGTCAGGTGTAAAACAGGAAAGCGGCAAGCTCGTTGCCGCTTTTTTGTTGGGCGCTCGGCGCCCGCACGGCAGCGTATCCGCGCGTCCGGCTGGTTGCGTCCCCGCGAACCGATGCGGCGGGTGCCGGCGCGCTTTCCGTATCAGGAAACAATGACGATCAAGCTCGCTATCGACTGCATGGGCGGTGATCACGGAGTCTCCGTGACGGTGCCGGCAGCGATCAGTTTTCTTTCCCGTCACGACGACGCCGAGATGATCCTCGTCGGCCTGCCCGACGCCATCGGCGCACAGCTGAAGAAGCTGCATGCAAGCGATCATCCGCGCGTGACCATCGTGCCCGCGACCGAAGTCATCACCATGGATGACCCGGTGGAAGTGGCGCTGCGCAAGAAGAAAGACTCTTCGATGCGCGTGGCCGTGACGCAAGTCAAGGAAGGCAAGGCTGGCGCCTGTATTTCCGCTGGCAATACCGGCGCGCTGATGGCGGTTTCACGCTATGTGCTGAAAACGCTCGAAGGCATCGAGCGGCCGGCCATCGCCACCACGATTCCCAACGAACAGGGCTGGGGCACCACGGTGCTCGACCTCGGCGCCAACGCCGATTGCGAGCCGGAGCACCTGCTGCAGTTCGCGCGCATGGCGGAGGCCATGGTCGCGGTGGTGGATCACAAGGACCACCCGACGGTGGGCCTGCTCAATATCGGCGAGGAAGTGATCAAGGGCAACGAGGTGGTCAAGGCCGCCGGCGAGCTGCTGCGCGCTTCCGAGCTCAACTTCTACGGCAACGTGGAAGGCAACGACATCTTCAAGGGCACGACCGATATCGTCGTCTGCGACGGCTTCGTCGGCAATGTGGCGCTCAAGAGCACCGAAGGCCTGGCGAAGATGATCGGCAGCATGATCAAGGAAGAGTTCACGCGCTCCTGGTTCACCAAGCTGCTCGCTGCCGTGGCGATGCCGGTGCTGTCGCGCCTGGCGCGGCGGCTGGATCCCGCCCGCTACAATGGCGCGTCGCTGCTGGGGCTGCGCGGGCTGGTGATCAAGAGCCACGGTTCCGCCGATGCCCATTCTTTTGAGTGGGCGATCAAACGCGGGTATGATGCGGCCAGAAATGGCGTCATCGAGCGCATTGCCAAGGCCTTTGCCAACAAGTCCGGTGCCGCTGGCGCCGCGACGGGCGGCCCGGAGACAGACACACCGGACCCACATTCCGATACCCGTGCCGCCTGAGGCCGCGCGCCCGTCACGGGCGGGTGGCCAGACGTTCCGCCCGATGGCCTGGCCCGGGCGGGCCGGTGAGCACCACGATCCGACATACTCATGACCAAGTACGCAAAAATCATCGGCACGGGGAGCTACCTGCCCCCGCGGCGCGTCACGAATCACGACCTCGCCGTGCAGCTTGCCGAAAAGGGTATCGAGACCAGCGACGAGTGGATCGTCTCGCGCAGCGGCATTTCGGCGCGCCACTGGGCCGAGGCCGACGTCACGTCGAGCGACCTGGCCGTCAAGGCCGCCGAGCAGGCGATTGCCGCCGCGGGCATCGACCGCCAGGACATCGACCTGATCATCGTCGCCACGTCGACCCCCGACTTCGTGTTTCCGAGCACCGCCTGCCTTGTGCAGCAGAAGCTCGGCATCACCAACAACTGCGCGGCGTTCGACTTGCAGGCGGTGTGCTCGGGCTTCGTCTATGCGATGGCGACGGCTGACAAGTTCATCCGCAGCGGCTCGCACAAGAACGTGCTCGTGATCGGGTCCGAAGTGTTCTCGCGCATCCTCGATTTCAACGACCGCACCACCTGCGTGCTGTTTGGCGATGGCGCGGGCGCCGTGGTGCTGAGCGCCTCGGACGAGCCGGGTATCCTGTCGTCGGCCATGCATTCGGACGGCAACCACGTGGACATCCTCTGCGTGCCGGGCAATGTGTCGGGCGGTGCCATCACCGGCAATGCCTTCCTGCACATGGACGGCCAGGCCGTGTTCAAGCTGGCCGTGACTGTGCTGGACAAGGTGGCGCGCGAGGCGATCGCGGCAGCTGAAATGCAGGCCGACGAGATCGACTGGCTGATTCCGCACCAGGCCAACATCCGCATCATGCAGGGCACGGCCAAGAAACTGGGCCTGCCGGCCGAGCGCATGGTGGCCACGGTGCACGAGCATGGCAACACGTCTGCCGCATCGATTCCGCTGGCGCTGGACGTCGCCGTGCGCGATGGCCGCATCAAGCCGGGCCAGACCGTGCTGATGGAAGGCGTCGGCGGCGGCTTCACCTGGGGTGCGGTGCTGCTGCGCATGTAATATGCGGCCGGTGCGCGCGCCAGAGCGTGCTGCACCGTTCGAAACGAAACGTTGTATAGCTAGACTGGATTTCCGATGAAATTCGCATTCGTTTTTCCCGGACAGGGTTCGCAGTCGGTTGGCATGCTGAACGCGTTTGCCGACAACCCCGTCGTGCGTGCCACGCTCGAGGAAGCCTCGACGGCGCTGGGCCAGGACATCGGCAAGCTGATCGCCGAAGGCCCTGCGGAAGACCTGAACCTGACGACCAACACGCAACCCGTGATGCTGACGGCTGCGGTTGCCGTGTACCGTGCCTGGCTCGATGCCGGCGGTCCGGCCCCGGCCCTGGTCGCCGGCCACAGCCTTGGCGAATATTCGGCGCTGGTGGCCGCGGGCGTGATCCCGTTCGCCGACGCCGTGCCGCTGGTGCGTTTCCGCGCCCAGGCCATGCAGGAAGCCGTGCCGGTGGGCGAGGGCGGCATGGCCGCCATCCTCGGCCTGTCCGATGACGACGTGCGCGCCGCGTGCGCCGAAGCCGCGGCGGCCGGTGCCGGCGTGGTGGAGGCCGTAAACTTCAACGCCCCGGCACAGGTCGTGATCGCCGGCCACAAGGGCGCCGTGGAAAAGGCCTGCGAAATCGCCAAGGCCAAGGGCGCCAAGCGCGCGCTGCCGCTGCCGGTCTCGGCGCCGTTCCACTCGTCGCTGCTCAAGCCCGCATCGGATCGCCTGCGCGAACGCATGGCTGGCCTGGCGTTCGCCGCCCCGGCCATTCCGCTGGTGAACAACGTCGATGTGGCTATCGTCAACGATCCGGCGCAGATCAAGGACGCGCTGGTGCGCCAGGCCGCAGCGCCGGTGCGCTGGGTCGAGTGCGTGCAGAAGATGGCTGCCGAAGGCATCACGCATGTGATCGAATGCGGCCCGGGCAAAGTTCTGGCCGGCATGACCAAGCGCATCGACGGCAACCTCGTTGGTGGTGCAATCTTTGATCCGGCATCGCTGCAGGAAACGCTGGCACTGCTGAAATAAGACCAAGGAACGAACGCAACATGAGCAAGACTCTGGAAAATCAGGTCGCGCTGGTAACGGGCGCCTCGCGCGGCATCGGCCGGGCGATCGCGCTGGAACTCGCACGCCAGGGCGCTACCGTGATCGGTACGGCCACGAGCGAATCGGGCGCGGCCGGCATCAGCGAATACCTGTCGGCCGAAGGGCTGAAGGGCAATGGCGTGGTGCTGAACGTGAACGACGCCGCGCGCTGCGACGCCGTGATCGACGAGATCGTGAAGACGCACGGTGGCCTGGCAGTGCTGGTGAACAATGCCGGCATCACGCAGGACCAGCTGGCCATGCGCATGAAGGACGACGACTGGACGGCCGTCATCGACACGAACCTGACGGCGGTGTTCCGCCTGGCGCGGGCCGTGCTGCGCCCGATGATGAAGGCCCGCGGTGGCCGCATCATCAACATCACGTCGGTGGTGGGTTCGACGGGCAATCCGGGTCAGATGAACTACGCGGCCGCCAAGGCCGGCGTGGAAGGCATGACCCGTGCACTGGCCGCCGAGATCGGCAGCCGCAACGTGACGGTGAATTGCGTGGCACCGGGCTTCATCGATACGGATATGACGAAGGTGCTGTCGGAAGAGCAGCATGCTGCTCTCAAGACGCGCATCCCTCTGGGCCGTTTGGGCCAGCCGGAAGACATCGCGAATGCGGTGGCTTTCCTGGCCGGTCCGCAAGCCGCCTACATCACGGGCACTACGCTGCACGTGAACGGCGGCATGTACATGAACTGAGGATTTGAACCGGCTTCGGTTTCGAGGGAGAAGCCGAAAGAAGCCGGTTGAAGCAGTAGTTTTTGAAACCAATCGGGCGCGAATCTTGCAAAGGTTGGCAGGCGGATTTTTTGTGGTCCAAACCTGCTAAAATGCGCCCACTTTTTGTCGAACATTCCCTGGAGGGTTACATGGACAATATCGAACAACGCGTCAAGAAAATCGTGGCTGAACAGCTTGGCGTGGCCGAGGCAGACATCAAGAACGAATCGTCGTTCGTGAATGATCTCGGTGCGGACTCGCTGGACACGGTTGAACTCGTGATGGCGTTGGAAGATGAATTCGGCATGGAAATTCCGGATGAGGAAGCCGAAAAGATCACGACCGTGCAACAAGCCATCGACTACGCCACCGCGCACGTCAAGGCCTAAGCCGTCGTCATCATATTCCGAGCCACAGAAGGCGCATGGACGGGGCCGTCACGGTCCTGTCATGCCGTTTTCTGTGGCTTTCGTCTGTTCGAAGAAGCTGAACCGGATCGATCCCAAGCAATGTGCCCATGCCATGATTTGTCGGCAGGCGCGGCGGGATCCTGAAGTCATCCGTTTCCACTTCACGCACTCGTAGGAAAATATAGTGAGCCGTCGTCGCGTCGTCGTCACTGGGCTTGGCCTTGTGTCTCCGGTCGGAAACACGGTTGCCGAAGGCTGGGCCAACCTGGTTGCCGGCAAGTCCGGCATCGCCACCATTACCAAATTCGATCACTCCGCCCTGGCTGTGCATTTCGCCGGCGAAGTGAAGGGCTTCAACGCCGAGGACTACATCCCGGCCAAGGAAGCCCGCAACATGGATACCTTTATCCATTTCGGCATCGCCGCCGGTACCCAGGCGCTGAAGGACAGCGGCCTGGAGATCACCGAGGCCAATGCCGAACGCGTAGGCGTGCTTGTCGGTTCCGGCATCGGCGGACTGCCGATGATCGAAGACACGCAGATGACGCTGGCCAACCGTGGCCCGCGCCGCATCTCGCCGTTCTTCGTGCCCGGCTCGATCATCAACATGATCTCGGGTCACCTGTCGATCATCCACGGCCTGAAGGGTCCGAACCTGGCCGCCGTGACGGCCTGCACGACCGGCCTGCACAGCATCGGCCTGGCCGCCCGCCTGATCCAGGCTGGCGACGCCGATGTGATGGTGGCCGGCGGCGCCGAATCGACGGTCTCGCCGCTGGGTATCGGCGGTTTTGCCGCCGCCCGTGCACTGTCGACCCGCAACGAGGACCCGGCCGCCGCTTCGCGTCCGTGGGACAAGGATCGTGACGGTTTCGTGCTGGGCGAAGGCGCCGGCGTGATGGTGCTGGAAGAGTACGAGTCGGCCAAGGCGCGCGGTGCGCGTATCTACGCCGAACTGGTGGGCTTCGGCATGAGCGGCGACGCTTACCACATGACCGCGCCGAGCACCGATGGTCCGCGCCGCTGCATGGTCGCGGCGCTCAAGGACGCTGGTGTGAACCCGGACGAGGTCAACTACCTCAATGCCCATGGCACGTCGACGCCGCTTGGCGACAAGAACGAGTCGGATGCCATCAAGCTGGCCTTGGGCGACGCCGCCTACAAGGTTGCCGTCAACTCGACCAAGTCGATGACCGGCCATTTGCTGGGTGGTGCGGGCGGGCTGGAGTCAGTCTTCACCGTGCTGGCGATCCACAACCAGGTATCGCCGCCGACCATCAACATCTTCAACCAGGATCCCGAGTGCGACCTGGACTACGTGGCCAACACGGCGCGTGAAATGAAGATCGACGTGGCTGTGAAGAACAACTTCGGCTTCGGTGGTACCAACGGCACGCTGGTTTTCCGCCGTTTCTGAGCGGTGTGGCGCGCCCGTCCGTGGCGCGTCGACGGGACCCTGCCGGCAGCAGGGGCGGGTCCCGGCTTCTTCTTCGTATTTCCCCTGATCGTCCCGCCGCAGTGCCGCCGGGTTGCACGCAGGTGCAACCGGAGCCAGCCGGTGAAGGAACCAAATTGCGTAGCCACGGTCACAGAATGCGCTTTGCGACACCCGAAGGCGCGCGGATCGTAGGTAAAATACAACGCTTGTCGTGACGACAAAACCAAGAGATACACTGCAGCAGGTGAACCATTCGTGAGCGAACGCGAAGCCGATCAGCTTCTAGTTGAACGCGTCCAGCAGGGCGACAAGAAGGCCTTTGAACTGTTGGTGGTCAAGTACCACCGCAAGATCATTCGCCTGATCTCGCGCCTTGTCCGTGACCCCGCAGAAGTGGAGGATGTGGCGCAGGATGCCTTTATCAAGGCATACCGTGCCTTGCCCCAGTTCCGGGGGGAGTCCGCCTTCTACACCTGGCTGTATCGGATCGCGGTGAACACCGCCAAGAACTACCTGGCAACCCAGGGGCGCCGTCCGGAAGCAAACAGCGATATCGATGCTGAAGAGGCTGAAACTTTTGCGGACGGTGAGCAACTAAGGGATATCAATACGCCGGAGTCCATGCTTCACACGCGTCAGGTTGCCGATACGGTGAACCGCGCCATGGAAGCACTGCCGGAAGAGTTACGCACCGCCATCACGCTGCGCGAGATCGAAGGCCTCAGCTATGAGGAGATCGCGGAGGCGATGGGGTGTCCGATCGGTACGGTGCGCTCGCGGATTTTCCGGGCGCGCGAAGCGATCGCAGAGAAATTGCGGCCCCTGCTGGGAACGGCAGAGGGCAAGCGATGGTAAGTGAGAATGTCGTGCAGCCAGCGTTGCAGCCTATTCCTGCATCGATAAACGACAAGCGGTAGTGACGGGATTTATCGGTGTTCAATGGAATTTCTTGGGGTTGGAAATGGGTCAGGCTCATAAGCAGTCGGTTCATGTAATGGAAGCAGCGGAGCAGATCTCGATCCTGATGGATGGGGAACTGCAGGCGCACGAAATCGACGCGGCACTCGATATCGCCAAAGGCGATGCCGGAATGGCCGAATGGTCGATGTATCAACTGATCGGTGACACGTTGCGTTCGGAAGAACTGACGCACGCGGGGTCAACCACGGATTTTCTTTCCCGTTTCTCCGCGCAACTCGAGTCCGAGCCGCACGTGCTTGTGCCAGCCGTGGCCGCCGCGGGCCGGCAGCGCCTGCTGGTGCGCCCGTCGTGGGTGCGCCGCGTCATGCCCGGAACCGCGATTGCCGCCGCCGTTGCGGCTGTCAGCTGGGTGGTCGTGCCGCAGATGCGTGGGCCGGGCGACACCGGTGCGCCGGATGCCATCGTGGCGCGCATGGAACAGCAGCCGGGCGGCGCCATGAAGGCGGGTGCCTCGGTCGCGCCGGCCGCTGGCGGGATCGTCACGGTTTCTGCCGACAACGCGCAGATGATCCGCGATCCACGTCTCGACGAGTACCTGCGTGCGCACCGCACGTCTGTGGCAACGGACGCCTTTGTGCCGACCATGCGTACCGTGGCCAATGGTGCCAATTTCTCCCAGGATAATTCGCAGGAATAATGCCGGACATGCATAAAGGACGGTCGCCCGCCGATGTCGCGGGCGTACACGGAAAGAAGGGCCTGCGCAGGTCCTTTTTTCTGGCCTTGTGTCTGACCGCTGCCGCAGCCACCGCGCAGCCGTCTGACAGCGCGCTGAGTCGACGCGATGCCACAGCGTGGCTCAACAAGATCCACCGCGCCGCGCAGCGCGAAAACTACGTCGGCACGCTGATCTACCAGCGCGGCAGCGTCATGCATGCCTCGCGGATCCAGCACTACAGCGACCTCGTCAACAACGAATACGAACGGCTGGAAACGCTCGACGGCAAGCCGCGCGAGGTACTGCGGCAAAACGACGTGGTGCACAGCCTGATCCCCGAAGCGAAGCTCGTCGTGATCGAGAAGCAGGAGGCAAAGGACCGCTTCCCCGCGCTGCTCGCGACCAACAAGAGCGACGTGCTGGATCTGTACGACATGCGCAAGCTGCCCGCCGAACGCGTGGCGGGCGTTGAGTGCGAAGTCTTCGCGCTGGAGCCACACGATGTCGCGCGCTATGCGGTGCGCCTGTGGGCGGACAAGAATTCTGGCCTGCTGATGCGCGCTCAGACGATTGGCGAGGGCGGCAAGGTGCTCGAACAGGTGGCGTTTTCGCAGGTCGACATCGGCGTGCCGTCCGACAAGCAGCGCATCCTGAACGCGATCAAGGGTGCAAGCTCGTGGAATCACTACGAGGTTAGCTACCAGCCGGCCAATATCGCCGACGAGGGGTGGACGATCAACGCCCCGATCAAGGGTTTCCAGAAGATCCGCGAGGTGCGTCGCCCGCTGGGCGAGTTGCGCGCGCCGACGCAGGGTGCCAAGCCCGCGGGTGTCTTCGAGGTACTGCAGATCGTCTATAGCGACGGACTGACCGGACTTTCGGTGTTTATCGAGCCGGTGTCCGAACAACGCGCCCGCCGCGAAGGCGTGGCTTCACTGGGCGCCACCCAGGTGGTGGTGCGACGGGTGTCCGACTATTGGATTACCGTGGTCGGCGAGGTGCCTGCCGCAACCGTGAAGCAGTTCGCCGCCGGCGTGGAGTACCGCCCGCCCAAGGCGTTACACTGAGCGAATCTTGGCGTGGCGGCGACGGGGCAGCGAATCCCTCGCCGGACCACCAGGCAGTGCGCTTCGCAGGCGCCCCGGCCTTGGCCTGCCGCGAAGCATCCGTTTCTCGCTGATTCTCCCGGGAGTTCGTCGATGATTTCCAGATCCCCCGCCCTGGCGCGGGCCATGGTCATGGTGGCCATGCTCGTGCTCGGTCCGGCCGTTTCCGAACTGGGCCACGCCCAGGCGGCGGCCTCGAATTACAACCTGCCCGACTTCACGGACCTCGTCGAGAAGGCCAGTCCGGCCGTGGTAAATATCCGTACCACCGAGCGGGTCCGGTCGCGTGGCGGCAATTCGCCCGACGACGATGAAATGGCGGAGTTTTTCCGCCGGTTCTTTGGCGTGCCGATGCCTGGGCAGCCTACACCGCCGCGTCGTGGGCAACCGCAGACGCCGCCCCAGGGCGAGGAGCAGAGCCGTGGCGTGGGGTCGGGCTTCATCATCAGCCAGGATGGCTACGTGATGACCAACGCTCATGTCGTGGCCGATGCCGAGACCATCTATGTGACGCTGCCGGACAAGCGCGAGTTCAAGGCCAAGCTGATTGGCTCGGACAAGCGCACCGACGTGGCGCTGCTCAAGATCGAGGCGACCGGCCTGCCGCGCCTGGCGCTGGGCGATTCGGACAAGATTCGTCCTGGCGAATGGGTGTTGGCGATCGGCTCGCCGTTCGGCCTGGATAACAGTGTGACCGCTGGCATCGTATCGGCCAAGGGGCGTGATACGGGCGACTATCTGCCGTTCATCCAGACCGATGTGGCGGTGAACCCCGGCAACTCCGGCGGCCCGCTGATCAACCTGCGCGGCGAAGTCATCGGCATCAACTCGCAGATCTACAGCCGCAGCGGCGGGTACATGGGCATTTCGTTCGCGATTCCGATCGACGAGGCGATGCGTGTGTCGGAGCAGCTCAAGGCAAATGGCAAGGTCACGCGCGGCCGTATTGCCGTGGCGATCAGCGACGTTTCCAAGGAAGCGGCCGATTCGCTCGGTCTGGGTCGTGCCCGCGGCGCACTCGTGGGCAGCGTCGAGCCGGGTGGCCCGGCCGAAAAGGCGGGCATCGAGGCTGGCGACATCATCCTGAAGTTCAATGGGCGCGATATCGAGAAGGCTTCCGACCTGCCGCGCATGGTGGGCGATACCAAGCCGGGTACGCGGGTACCGCTGCAGGTGTGGCGCAAGGGCCAGACGCGCGAGGTGCAAATTACCGTGACGGAGCTGGAGCCCGACAATGCCAAGGTTGCGGCGCGCAAGGGAGACCGGAAGGGCAGCGGCGGCGGAGAAGAGCAGCCGACAGCCAAGCCAAATGCGCTGGGTCTCATCGTGAACGACATCCCGGAAGCGCGCCTGCGTGAACTCAAGGTCAAGTCCGGCGTGGAAGTGGATACGGCGGACGGTCCTGCGGCACGTGCCGGCATCCGCCCGGGCGACATCATCCTGCGCGTGGGCGATACGGATGTGACGGGTGCGCGTCAGTTCAACGATCTGGTCAAGTCGCTGGACAAGAGCCGGATGGCCGCGGTGTTCGTGCGGCGTGGCGATGCGACCCAGGTGCTGACCCTGCGTCCGAGCCAGAGCCGCTAGGGCATGGCGCGGCCGTTCCGGCCGCCAGAAGGTCGACTGATCGCGCCGGATGCCCTCCGGCGCGATCGTTTTTTGGCAAGGTGCGGCAAGCGCCATGCCAAAGGGCCCGGATTCCCGGTGCGCAAAGGCATTTCGCGCGACGGAAGTCCTTGAAAATCCGGTAAAATCGCGGATTGGCGCAAAACCGTGCGCCCCACTTTTTGCCGCGCCCGCGCCATCCCTGGCTTGCCGGGCCGCGCTGGCGTTTTCCAGATCACTAGATGGACCATATTCGTAATTTCTCGATCATTGCCCACATCGACCACGGCAAATCCACCCTGGCCGACCGGATCATTCAGCGCTGCGGCGGGCTGTCGGATCGGGAAATGGAAGCGCAGGTGCTCGATTCGATGGACATCGAGAAAGAGCGCGGCATCACCATCAAGGCCCAGACCGCGGCACTGAGCTACAAGGCGCGTGACGGCAAGGTCTACAACCTGAACCTGATCGACACCCCGGGGCACGTGGACTTCAGCTATGAAGTCAGCCGGTCGCTGTCGGCCTGCGAAGGCGCGCTGCTGGTGGTGGATGCGTCGCAGGGCGTGGAAGCCCAGACCGTGGCCAACTGCTACACCGCGATCGAACTGGGCGTGGAAGTGGTGCCGGTGCTCAACAAGATCGACCTGCCGCAGGCCGATCCGGACAACGCCAAGCAGGAAATCGAGGACGTCATCGGCATCGACGCCAGCGACGCCACGCCGTGCTCGGCCAAGACCGGCCAGGGCGTGGAAGACGTCATCGAGGCGCTGATCGCCAAGGTGCCGCCGCCCAAGGGCGAAACCGACGCGCCACTGCAGGCATTGATCATCGACTCGTGGTTTGACAACTACGTTGGCGTGGTGATGCTGGTGCGCGTGGTCAACGGTACGTTGCGCCCCAAGGACAAGGTGCTGCTGATGGCCACGGGCTCGCAGCACCTGGTGGAACAGGTGGGTGTGTTCTCGCCGAAGTCGATCCCGCGCGACGCGCTGACCGCCGGCGAGGTGGGCTTCGTGATCGCCGGCATCAAGGAACTGAAGGCGGCCAAGGTGGGTGACACGATCACCACGGTCGCAAAGCGCGCCCCCGAACCGCTGCCCGGCTTCAAGGAAGTCAAGCCGCAGGTGTTTGCCGGCCTGTATCCGGTGGAAGCGAACCAGTACGAAGCGCTGCGCGAATCGCTGGAAAAGCTGCGCCTGAACGACGCATCGCTGCAATTTGAACCTGAAGTCTCGCAGGCGCTGGGCTTTGGCTTCCGCTGCGGCTTCCTGGGCCTGCTGCACATGGAAATCGTGCAGGAGCGTCTGGAGCGCGAATTCGACATGGACCTGATCACGACCGCGCCTACGGTGGTCTATCAGGTTCAGCAGCGCGATGGCACGATGGTTACCGTCGAGAACCCGGCCAAGATGCCCGATCCGAGCAAGATCGAGGCAATCCTGGAGCCGATCGTCACGGTGAACCTGTATATGCCCCAGGATTATGTGGGCTCGGTGATCACGCTGTGCACGCAGAAGCGCGGCTCGCAGATCAACATGAGCTATCACGGCAAGCAGGTGCAGCTCACCTATGAAATCCCGATGGCGGAAATCGTCATGGATTTCTTTGATCGCCTGAAGTCGGTGTCGCGCGGTTACGCGTCGATGGATTACGAGTTCAAGGAATATCGCCCGTCGGACGTGGTCAAGGTGGATATCCTGATCAACGGCGACAAGGTGGATGCGCTGTCGGTGATCGTTCACCGCTCGAACTCCCAATATCGCGGGCGCGAGGTGGCCGCCAAGATGCGCGAGATCATTCCGCGCCAGATGTACGACGTGGCCATTCAGGCGGCCATCGGCGCGAATATCATTGCCCGCGAAAACGTCAAGGCGCTGCGCAAGAACGTGCTTGCCAAGTGCTACGGCGGTGATATTTCGCGAAAGAAGAAACTGCTGGAAAAGCAGAAGGCCGGCAAGAAGCGCATGAAGCAGGTGGGCACCGTGGAAATCCCGCAGGAAGCATTCCTGGCGATTCTGCAGGTGGACGAAAAGTAAACGCTTGCGCCCCGCCGATAACAAGCTGGCGATACCAACAAATCGACATCACTCCAAGCCGTCATGAATTTCGCACTGATCCTTTTTGTGCTGGTGGTCATTACGGGCATTGCCTGGGTCGCGGACAAGCTCGTATTCGAGCGTCATCGCCGCAGCGTGACACAACTGGCGCTGGCTGAATTCGATGCCCAGCGCCAGCACGTGCAGGCCGTGCAGGCCGGCACGGAGCTGGACCGCTCGCGTGCGAAGCTGGCGGAAGAAAAAATGCGTCAGCCGTGGTGGCTCGAGTATTCGGCGAGTTTCTTCCCGGTCATCCTGGCGGTTTTCGTGCTGCGGTCGTTTGTGGTGGAGCCGTTCAAGATCCCGTCCGGGTCGATGATCCCCACGCTGCTGATCGGCGACTTCATCCTGGTGAACAAGTACGACTACGGTATTCGCCTGCCGGTGGTGAACAAGAAAATCATGGACGTGGGCGAGCCGCAACGCGGCGATGTCATGGTGTTCCGCTACCCGAAGGACGAGTCGCTGGACTACATCAAGCGCGTGATCGGTGTGCCGGGCGACGTGGTGCGTTACGAAAACAAGAAGCTGACCATCAACGGCAAGCCGGCCGAATACAGTGCGCTGCCCGACTACCTGGACGAGGAACGTCTGGCATATTCGAAGCATTTCACTGAAAAGCTGCCGGGCGGCCCCGAACATGGCATCCTGAATGACACGGACCGGCCGGCATTTGTGGCGGGCGCCGATCCGGATTTTCCGTTCCGCGAGAACTGCACTTACAATCAGCAGGGACTGACGTGTAAAGTGCCGGAAGGTCACTATTTCGTCATGGGGGATAACCGTGACAACAGCCTGGATTCCCGATACTGGGGCTTCGTACCCGACAAGAATATCGTCGGCAAGGCCTTCATGATCTGGATGAATCTGGGCAATTTCGGGCGCGTAGGGTCGTTCAAATAAGCCGTTTCAGGCACTACGCAGCGCAAAACACTCAATATAGAGGGCAGCGCGATGGGTCAGAAGTCTTTGGGTAGCAGGGGGAAAGTCCGTGTATTTGTGATTAATAAATCACGCGGATTTTCGTTGGGATCGATGCTGGTGGTCATCATGCTGGTGTTGGCAGTGGCTTTGCCGGCATTGAAGTCGATTCCCAGCATGCTGGAATATTTCTCGGTCAAGCGGGCGGTAACCTACGCGCGCGACACTTCGAATAACCGCAAGGAAGTTGCGGCCAATTTCGACAAGCAGGCCTTGATCGACAATATCGGTTCGATCCGGGGCGAGGATCTGGACGTGAACGAGGACGAGAGCGGGCGCATTCGCACGATCGGCTTCGAATACCGGACCGAAGTCAGGATCTATGGTCCGTTGAGTTTTTTGATTACCTATTCGGGAACGCAGTAAAGACATGACCCTCGACGCCTTGCAGCAACGTCTCGGCTACCGATTCAGCAAGCCCGAATTGCTGCAGCAGGCGCTCACGCATCGCAGTCATAGCGCGCAGCACAACGAACGCCTGGAATTCCTTGGCGATTCGGTGCTGAACTGCGCGGTGGCGGACATGCTGTACGGCATGTTCGGCAAGCTGGACGAGGGCGATCTGTCCCGCGTGCGTGCCAATCTGGTCAAGCAGCAGGCCCTGTACGAGATCGCCCAGATGCTGCAGTTGTCCGACGCGCTGCGGCTGGGTGAAGGCGAGCTGAAAAGCGGCGGTTTCCGCCGCCCGTCGATTCTCGCGGATGCGCTCGAGGCGATCGTCGGGGCCGTGTTTCTCGATAGTGGGTTCGACGCCGCCCGGGCGTTGATCCGCAAGCTGTATATCCCGATTCTGGAGCAGGTGGATCCGCGCACGCTGGGCAAGGATGCCAAGACGCTGCTCCAGGAGTATCTGCAGGGTCACAAGATTGCCCTGCCGCAGTACAACGTCATTGCCACTCACGGTGCGGCGCACAGCCAGCAATTTGAAGTCGAATGCATCGTGCCTAAACTGGAGGTACGCGTGTTCGGCACCGGCGCGTCGCGCCGCGCGGCCGAACAGGCAGCGGCCAAGCTTGCGCTGGACGAAGTCCAGAAGCTCGTGCCCCAATTGCTCAAGCGCAGCCGCGCAGAGCGAACGGGCAAGACACGCAAGCAGCCGGTGCCCCAGGATCCCCAGTTGTCTCTCAGGTTGAAGGAATGACCGATTCTCTCCCTCCGCAGCAGGATGCGGCGGAAACATCCGGCGCCGCGGCGTTTCGCTGCGGCACCGTAGCCATCGTAGGCCGCCCGAACGTGGGCAAGTCCACGCTGATGAACGCGCTGGTTGGCCAGAAGATCAGCATCACGTCACGCAAGGCCCAGACCACGCGCCACCGTATCGTCGGTATTCAGACCACCGACGACGCGCAGTACGTTTTCGCCGACACGCCGGGTTTCCAGACGCGCCATGCCAGCGCATTGAACCGTTCGCTGAACCGCGCGGTGACATCGACGCTGTCGTCGGTGGATATCGTGCTGTTCGTCGTGGAGGCCGGTTATTTCGGCCCCGATGACGAAAAGGTGATGGCGCTGCTGCCGAAGAACGTGCCGGTGCTGCTGGTGTGCAACAAGCTCGACCGCATCGGCGAAGGCCGTTCGGAAGTGATGATGCCGTTCCTGGAGCAGATGGGGCAGCGCTTTCCGTTCACGGAAGTGGTGCCGATGTCGGCCAAGACGCGCGACCACATCGACCGCCTGCTTGCCATCATCCGGCCGTACCTGCCGGAAGGCGAGCCGATGTACGACGTCGATGCGATGACCGATCGCAGCGAGCGCTTCCTGGCATCGGAAATCATCCGTGAAAAGGTGTTCCGCTGGACTGGCGACGAACTGCCGTACACGAGCACCGTCGTCATCGACAAGTTCGAGACGGAAGGGCGGCTGCGCCGCATTTTCGCCACGATCCTGGTTGAGCGCGACGCTCACAAGGCCATGATCATTGGCAACAAGGGCAGCAAGCTCAAGCAGATCTCTACCGAGGCTCGCCTCGACATGGAGAAGCTGTTCGATGGCAAGGTCTACCTGGAGATGTGGATCAAGGTCAAGAGCGGCTGGGCCGACAACGAAGCCGGATTGCGCGCCTACGGCTACGAGTGAGCAAGATGCCTGACGTGCGCCGCGGCGCGCCGCGTGCGCGAAGTGCCGATCCGATTGCCGAGGAGGCCGCCGAGGTGCTGGAGTCGGGCGCCATTCCTGCGCTGAGTCCGGCCGTGGCGGCCGGGCGCGAAATGATGGACCGCGCGATGCGCATCGTGCCGGCGCGCTCGGAGTTGCGCGTCACCAACGAGGCGGGATTCGTGCTGCATGCCTATCCCTATCGCGAGACCAGCCTGATTCTCGACGTCTTCACGCGCGATCACGGCCGCATGGCGATGGTCGCCAAGGGCGCCAAGCGACCGCATTCGGCGCTGCGCGCCGTGCTGCAGCATTTTCATCCCATTTCGTTGTCGTGGACTGGCCGCGGCGAGGTCAAGACGCTGACCAAGGCCGAGTACATGGGCGGCATGCTGCCGCTGGCTGGCGATGGGCTGCTGTCGGGCTTCTATCTGAATGAATTGCTATTGCGATTCTGCCCGCGGGAAGACGCACACCCCTCGCTGTTCAAGCACTACATGATCACGCTGACGCGCCTGGCACATGGCGAGCCTGCGAGCCTGGTGTTGCGCGGTTTCGAACGTGTGCTGCTGCAGGAAACCGGCTTCGCGGTGGCGTTCGACCAATGCATCAAAACGGGCGAGCGCGTGCAGCCCGGGCTCGACTATGTCTACCAGCCCGAGCGCGGCGTGCGGCGCGCCCATGCCAGCGATCCGTCGAGCTGGCCCGTCGTGTCGGGGCAGACGCTGCTGGACATGGCGCAGGACGACTACGGACGCGCACAAACGGTTACGCAAAGCCGCGCGTTGATGCGGTTCCTCCTGCATTATTATCTACAGGGCGAGCCGCTGAAAACGCGCCAGATCCTGATCGATCTGCAGTACCTTTGATTCCCAATTCCCTCTGAGCAAGCCGGCATGATCTTCCACGCGAATCCCGGGGTCATCGACCTCGGCGTCAACATCGATCACGTTGCCACGCTGCGCAATGCGCGCGGCACGGTCTATCCCGACCCGATCCAGGCCGCCCTGCAGGCCGAGGAAGCCGGCGCGGACCTGATTACGCTGCACCTGCGCGAAGATCGCCGCCATATCCGTGACGCCGACGTGCGCGCGCTGCGGCCGAAGCTGGCGACGCGGATGAACCTCGAATGTGCGATCACTGCGGAAATGCTCGACATCGCCTGCGAGATCAAGCCGCAGGACGTGTGCCTGGTACCGGAGAAGCGCGAGGAAGTGACCACCGAGGGCGGCCTCGACGTGGCGGGCCATTTCGAGCAGGTCAGCGCCGCGTGCCGCCAGCTGGCCGATGCGGGTATCCGCGTGTCGCTGTTCATTGATGCGGACCCTGACCAGATTGCCGCCGCGGCAGCGTGCAAGGCGCCGGTGATCGAGATTCATACGGGTGCCTATGCAGATGCCCATACGGCCGACGCACAGGAGGCGGAGTTCCAGCGCGTGGCCGAAGGCGTGCGCGCTGGCCAGAAGCACGGCCTGATCGTCAATGCCGGCCATGGCCTCCACTACACGAACGTGCAGCGCATTGCGGCACTGCCGGGCATCCAGGAACTGAACATCGGCCACGCCATCGTGGCGCACGCGGTGTTCGTCGGCTGGCAGAATGCCGTGCGCGAGATGAAGGCCATCATGGTGGCGGCGCGGCTGGGTACCCGTTATCCCGTGCCGGGGCAGGCTGCGTGATCTACGGCATCGGCACCGACATCATCCAGATCGATCGCGTGCAAGGCGTGATGGACCGCACGCGTGGGCGCTTTGCCGAAAAGGTGCTGGGCCCGCGCGAACTCAAGGTCTATCACGCGCGCAAGGCCCGCTCTGAAAAGCGCGGACTGGCGTTTCTGGCTACGCGTTTTGCCGCCAAGGAAGCCTTCTCGAAGGCGATCGGGCTGGGCATGCGCTGGCCGATGACCTGGCGCGCGATGGAATTGCTGAATCTGCCGTCTGGCGAGCCCACCCCGCAATGCACGGGTGAACTTGCCGAGTGGGTTCGGGAACGCGGCCTGACCATTCGGGTCAGTGTCAGCGATGAACATGAGTATGCGGTCGCCTTCGCGATCGCGGAGCGGACAGGCCTGCCTGGTCCGCTGCCTGAACCAGCCTCGAACTGAACCGATATGAACAATAAAGTGACCGGCAAGCGTCCGGGTCCCGTGGTGCTCGATGTGGTGGGCAAGCAGCTCAACGCCGAAGACGAGCGCCGCATCGCGCATCCGTTGACCGGCGGCGTCATCCTGTTCGCGCGCAATTTCGAATCGCGCGCCCAGCTGGTAACGCTGACGCGTGCGATCCGCAATGTCCGCGACGACGTGCTGATCTGCATCGACCACGAAGGCGGCCGCGTGCAGCGCGCCAAGACCGATGGCTTCACGCACCTGCCCGCCATGGCGAAACTGGGCCAGCTGTGGGACCGCGACGTGCTGATGGCCACCAAGGCGGCCATCGCCTGCGGCTATGTGCTGGCAGCCGAGTTGCGCGCCTGCGACATCGACTTGAGCTTCACGCCGGTGCTCGATCTGGACTTCGGCCGCAGCGGTGTGATTGGCGATCGCGCATTCCATGCCGATCCGCGCGTAGTCACGATGCTGGCCAACCACCTGACGCATGGTCTGCTGCTGGCCGGCATGGCCAATTGCGGCAAGCATTTTCCGGGTCACGGCTACGTGGAAGCCGATTCCCATGTGGCGGTGCCCGTGGACGAGCGTACGCTCGACGAGATCCTGGTGCACGACGCCCGCCCGTATGACTGGATGGGCCAGGCGCTGGCGTCGGTCATGCCGGCGCACGTGATCTACCCGAAGGTGGACCCGGCTCCGGCTGGCTTTTCGCGCTTCTGGCTCCAGGACATCCTGCGCGCGCAGCTTGGTTTCGAAGGCGTGATTTTCAGCGACGACCTCAGCATGGAAGGCGCCAGCGTCGCGGGCACCGTCACGCAGGGCGCCAAGGCTGCGCTGGACGCTGGTTGTGACATGGTCTTGATCTGCAACAACCCGGAGAAGGCCGATCAGCTGCTGGCCGAGCTCGATATGTCGATCTCCAAGACGTCGCAGCGCCGTATCCGCAAGCTGTTTGGCCGCCGCAAGCCGCTGGACTGGAACAAGCTCGAGCAGGAGGGCGAGTACCGTGCCGCGCTGCGCCTGCTGAAGGACCTGGGACTGGTCAAGTAAGGGGGGGCAGATGCCGGGCCTGCGGCAGGCAGGCTGCGGACGACAAAAAGGGCAGCCGAAGCTGCCCTTTCTTATCGCGTTGCGCCGTGAAGCTTAGTTGGCGCGGCTGCGGTATTCGCCGGTACGCGTGTCGATTTCGATCTTGTCGCCGATGTTGCAGAACAGCGGCACTTGCAGTTCGAAGCCGGTGTTGATCTTGGCGCCCTTGAGCACCTTGCCCGACGAGGTGTCGCCCTTGACGGCCGGTTCCGTGTAGATGATCTCGCGGACCAGCGTCGTCGGCATATCCACCGAGATGGCCTTGTCGTTGTAGAACACCACTTCAACAGCCATGCCGTCCTCGAGGTAGTTCAGCGCGTCGCCCATGCTGTCCTTCTCGACTTCGTACTGGTTGAATTCGGTGTCCATGAACACGTACATCGGGTCGGCGAAGTACGAGAACGTGCATTCGCGGCGCTCCAGCACCACGACTTCGAACTTGTCGTCGGCCTTGAAAACCGACTCGCCCGGGGCGTCCGTCAGCAGGTTCTTGTACTTCATCTTGACAACAGCGGCGTTACGGCCCGACTTGTTGTACTCGGCCTTCTGAACCACCATCGGGTCGGAACCGATCATGAACACGTTGCCGACGCGGAGTTCCTGTGCGATTTTCATCTGAACTGTCTTCCTGAAAAAAATGGTCCGGGCACCTGATAGGCGTAGCCCGGAAATCGGTATGGCGAAGGCGCGCAGCCGGCAGTTTTGTTCTTGGGCCTTGAAACTTGGCTCGCCATCAAAATCAACCCGCTATTTTACCTGATTTTCGCTAAAGGCCACGAGATTCGCTGCGAGGTCGCCCAAGTGCTGCAATTGCCGCTGCCAGCGGTCCATGCCGGCGGTCAGGGCCGGCAATTGTGCCTGTAACGCCGCCCAGTCGGGCGCCGTGCCGTAACCGTTCCAGGCATGCGAAAACTCGATCAGGGCGGCGGAGCCTTCGGGCGCCACGCCGGCACGGGTGAACCGGGTCAGCCAGGCATCGAGCTTTGCGTGGTGTGCGTGGTCATCCTGTGGGTAGATGTGCCACACCATCGGCCGCGCGGCCCAGTGGGCGCGCACGCAGGAATCCTCGCCGCGCACGAAGTTGACGTCGCAGGCCCAGAGCAGCTCGTCGTAGTGTTCCTGGCGGACGAACGGAATGCCATGGACGATCAGATTGCCGCGATGGTGAGTGGTGCCTGGGGTGGGCGCCGCGCCCAGCCACTGGCCGACCTGTGCCGCCGCCAGCCCCTGGGGCACGAAACATTCGATGGGCGTGGCGCCATCGCGCCATTGGTCGAGCAGAACCGGCGTGGCCGGATTCTCATAGGCAAAGAAGCTGACCCTCAGCGCCCCGGGCGCGGGCCGCACGCCAAGCCGGTGCCACAGCGTGGCCTGTGCGGCGGGGCTGCTGCGGAATGCATCGCGCGAGGCGCCGATCATGGATTCGCGCAACAGGCCGCCCGTGCCGCGCGCAAAGCCCGGGAAGAAGAAATACTTGATCAACGGCAGGCGCGGATGGGGCGATGCCATGGTGTGGTGCTCGCTGACCCAGTCCTCGGCGCTCAGGTACTCGAGGTTGATCCAGACGGGCTTGCGCGGGGCAGCCGCCATGGCCGCCAGGAACGATTCGGGCAGGTGGCAGGCAAACGCCTCGATCACTACGTCGTGCGGGGCCGGGGCATCGAAAGCGGCGTCGGGCCGGGGGTCCCAGCCCCGCACATCGACCCCTGCCAGGCGTTGATGCGTGGCGGCAGGGTCGATCTCCGGCGCGAGTCGGGCAAAGCTGGCAAGATCATCCACCCAGAGGCGGACCGCATGCCCGTGCTCCTGTGCCAGCTGGCGTGCCAGCCGCCAGCAAACGCCGATGTCACCGAAGTTGTCGATGACCGTGCAGAAAATGTCCCAGGAACGGATTGGCATGATGCAGAAGAAATGTCGAGGCCGCCCGTCGGAAAAGTCTAGCGGGCGAATTGCTCTAAACTTGCGATTCTAGGCCAGCGCCCCGTATGGGCGCACATACATGGCGCACATGTGGCGCACCTTATTCGTCCAATCCGCCCGCGATGCCCGAGCAGGAACCTGTCCCCCAGACCGACCCCGTGATATCCGAATCCGAAGCCGCTCCCATGCCGGCGCAGGTTCCGGAGCCCCCCGACGTGCCGGACTTCGATCCGCGTCCAATCCTGGCGCGGATGCCGGGGCTGCCCGGCGTCTACCGATATTTCGATGCCGATGGCAATGTGCTCTACGTGGGCAAGGCTCGCGACCTGAAGAAGCGGGTGTCGAGCTACTTCAACAAGACGCAGCTGTCGCCGCGCATTGCCATGATGGTGGGCAAGATCGCGCGGATCGAGACCACCGTTGTACGGACTGAGGCCGAAGCGCTGCTGCTTGAGAACAATCTCATCAAGGCGCTGGCGCCGCGCTACAACATCCTGTTTCGCGACGACAAGTCGTATCCGTTCCTGAAGCTGACGGGCCACAAGTTCCCGCGCATGGCCTATTACCGGGGTGCGACCGACCGCAAGCACCAGTATTTCGGGCCGTTCCCGAGTGCCCATGCGGTGCGCGAGAGCATGCAGATCCTGCAGAAGGTGTTCCAGCTGCGCACCTGCGAGGACACCGTGTTCAACAACCGCACGCGACCGTGCCTGCTGCATCAGATCCACCGTTGCACGGCGCCCTGTGTAAACGCGATTTCGCAGGAAGACTATGCGCGCGACGTGGGCAATGCGGCGAGCTTCCTGCAAGGCCGCGAAACCGAGGTGCTTGAGGGCCTGCAGCAGAAGATGGAATCGCACGCGGTGCAATTGCAGTTCGAGCAGGCCGCCGCCGTGCGCGACCAGATTGGCGCGCTGTCGACCGTGCTCAAGCGCCAGGCCGTGGAGGAAGTGGGCCAGGCGCGCGATATCGACGTGCTGGCCGTGGCCGTCCAGGGCGGGCGCGCCTGCGTGAACCTTGCGATGGTGCGCGGCGGGCGGCATCTGGGCGACAAGGCGTACTTTCCGGCCCATGCCGACGAGGCGGCGATGATCGTCGAGGAGAGCGACGACAACGGCGAGGCGGCGGAGGCATCCGAAGCGTCAGGGGCGTCAGGGGCGTCAGGGGCGTCAGGTGCGTTCGAGGCCTCCAGTGATCAGGCCGCGGCCGAAACAGCAACTGCAGTCTCCGGCGCCCCCATCACCCCCACCGGGCCGCTGTCCGTCGACCGCATTGCCGCGCGCGTGCTGTCGGCCTTCATGATCCAGCACTATCTGGATCAGGCGCCCCCGCCGATCATCGTGGTCAGCCATGTACCGGCCGACGGTGCGGTCGTCGAGGCGTTGTCGATGCAGGCCGGCCGCAAGGTGGCACTGGTGCGGCAGCCGCAGGGCCAGCGCAAGGTGTGGCTGGAGATGGCCGCACAGGGCGCGGGCCTGGCGCTCGCCAGGCGCCTGGCCGAGCAGGGCAGCCAGGAGGCCCGTACGCGTGCGCTGGCCGAGACCATCGGCCTGGACATGGAAGACCTTGCCATGTTGCGCATCGAGTGTTTCGATATCAGCCACACGGCCGGCGAGGCCACGCAGGCGTCGTGCGTGGTGTTCCATCATCACGAGATGCAGAACAGCGAGTACCGGCGCTTCAATATCACCGATATCACACCCGGCGACGACTATGCGGCCATGCGCCAGGTACTGACGCGGCGCTACCAGAAGCTGGTCGAGCAGATCCAGGAGGATGGCGGCGATCCGGACGCTGCCGGCGCCGAGGGCGTGCCTCGCATGCCGCGCGTGGTG
Organism: Cupriavidus sp. D384; assembly: GCF_001652915.1. Taxonomy (GTDB): domain Bacteria; phylum Pseudomonadota; class Gammaproteobacteria; order Burkholderiales; family Burkholderiaceae; genus Cupriavidus. The sequence goes on along the minus strand of NZ_BBQI01000004.1, from coordinate 32,807 downwards.
CTGATCGATGGCGGCAAGGGCCAGGTTGAGGTGGCTCGCCAGGTATTCGAGGAGCTTGGCCTCGATATTGGCCTGCTGGTGGGTGTCGCCAAGGGCGAGGGCCGCAAGGTGGGCCTGGAGACGCTGGTATTTGCCGATGGGCGCCCGTCGCTGGAACTGGGGCAGGGCAGTGCCGCCCTGATGCTGGTGGCGCAGATCCGTGACGAGGCGCACCGGTTCGCGATCACCGGCATGCGCGCCAAGCGGGCCAAGGCGCGCACCACGTCGCGGCTGGAAGAAATCGAAGGGGTGGGCGCCCGGCGCCGCCAGAAGCTGCTGACGCGATTTGGCGGCCTGCGCGGCGTGACGGCCGCCAGCGTCGACGAACTCGCCAGCGTGGAAGGCATTTCACGAACGCTGGCCGAGGAAATCTACCGGCAACTGCACTAAAGCCTGGCGTTTGCACGTATTGGGCGGCTTTCGGCCTGAAATTAACGGGCTCAGGCCGAAATCGGCGACAATCGCGCAATCCGCCTTGGCGACCACATCGCACACCAGCCAGTTTCTGGCGCACGAACGCACCGCCCATGCCACTGAACATTCCCATCCTGCTGACCTGGCTTCGCGTGGCCATGATCCCGCTTGTCGTCGGGGTCTACTACCTGCCCGAGGCCTGGTTGCCGATGCATACCAAGAACGTGACGGCGGCGTCGTTCTTCATCATCGCGGCGGTCACGGACTGGCTGGACGGCTTTCTGGCGCGGCGCTGGAACCAGACATCGGCCTTCGGCGCCTTCCTGGACCCCGTGGCCGACAAGCTGATGGTGACCGCGGCCCTGTTGTCGCTGCTGGCGCTGGGGCGTGTGGCCGACCTGATTGCGCTGGTCATCATTGGCCGCGAGATCACGATTTCGGCCCTGCGCGAATGGATGGCGCAGATCGGGGCGTCGAAGAGCGTGGCCGTGAACTTCCTGGGCAAGCTGAAGACCACCGTGCAGATGATCGCCATCCCCTTGCTGCTGTTCAACGACACGCTGTTCGGCCTGGATGCTTCGCTGCTGGGCACGCTGATGATCTACGTGGCGGCCGTGCTGACGTTGTGGTCGATGATCTATTACATGAAGCTCGCGTGGCCCCAGATTCGCGAGCGCAGCGATGCGCTGAGCGGGGCACGCACACAAAAATGAAATTTCCTGCAAAAAGTTGTTGACGAGCCGGTTCGTCGTTTGCAATAATCTCGTTCTCGCTGCTGACGACGCAAACGAAAGCAGCAAGATAAGCGGTACTTAGCGCGAATTGCCAGCATAAAGCTGCGTAGTTAAAAGAAGTTGCGCGATAGTCTGCTTTTCGGTATGATGCAGGGCCCTGCGGGAGTAGCTCAGTTGGTAGAGCGCAACCTTGCCAAGGTTGAGGTCGCGAGTTCGAGACTCGTCTCCCGCTCCAGGTTAATGGCATCCGGTGACGTGATGATGTTCGGTCAGGTCGGCGGAACGGCAGTGAAAGCTGCCAAGGCAGTAAAAGTTGTACGCGGGAGTAGCTCAGTTGGTAGAGCGCAACCTTGCCAAGGTTGAGGTCGCGAGTTCGAGACTCGTCTCCCGCTCCAATCCCAAAGGGAAGCAACGCTTCCCTTTTTCTTTAGCGGGATTGCATCCCGTCGCAGTGTCGGCAGTCACGACGCTCGCGGCGAATCCGGATACAATCCAGCATCGTCACCTGGCGGGGTGGCAGAGTGGTTATGCAGCGGCCTGCAAAGCCGTGTACGCCGGTTCGATTCCGACCTCCGCCTCCAGTTTCAAGCCGACGGCGCCCATGTGGCGCCGTTGTGCTTTTCAGCGCCGGCATTCGCCGAACTTCCCCAGTTTTTTGCGATTGTTCTCATCCGGAGCGGGGTGCTTCGCGTGTTACATTACGTCAATGCCGTACGCATCCGGGACGGCGCCTGGCGTGGCAAGCCACCTCGCGTAGTCGTATTCCGATGCATTCCCTCCCGCCGCGGCGCATGGCGATTTTGTTATGCACCCGCGGTCTGCGGCCGCTCTTCCCGTACCACCAGCAACGTTTAGGGTCCTTCCCCTGTCCGCGACATGCCAATGCGCATGATGCGTCGGCGGATGGTGCGTGGGCGCTGCGGTGATTCATCCAGATTATCGAGACAACCGGAAAGGAACCCCAGACGCATGCATCACGCCACCCCGCTTATCAGCACCATCGTCGGCGGTATCGTGCTGGCATTCATTCTGGGCGCCATCGCCAACCGGTTCCGGCTGCCGCCGCTGATTGGCTACCTGTGCGCCGGTATTGTGGTGGGGCCACATACGCCCGGCTACACGGCAGACCAGGCGCTTGCGCCGGAGCTGGCGGAACTGGGCGTAATCCTGCTGATGTTCGGCGTGGGCCTGCACTTCTCTGTCAAGGATCTGATGGCCGTGAAGAAGATCGCCATTCCGGGCGCGATCGTCCAGATTGGCATTGCCACGGCGCTGGGCATGCTGGTGGCCTGGGGCTTCGACTGGCACTGGGGCCAGGGCCTCGTCTACGGACTGGCCCTGTCGGTGGCGAGCACCGTGGTACTGCTGCGCGCGCTGCAGGAGCGTGACCTGATCGAATCACAACAGGGGCGCATCGCGGTGGGCTGGCTGATCGTGGAAGACCTGGCGATGGTGCTGACACTGGTGCTGCTGCCGGCGATGGCCGGTCTGCTGGGAGGCGGCGCCGAAGGCGGGGCGGGCGCCGCATCGGCGCCGACCACGATGGATGTGCTGATCGAGATCTTCTCGACGCTGGGCAAGGTGGCGGCGTTCGTGGCCGTGATGATGGTGATCGGCCGGCGCTTTATCCCGTGGATGCTCGAACGCATCGTGTGGACCGGCAGCCGCGAACTGTTCCGCCTGGGCGTGCTGGCCGTGGCGCTCGGCGTGGCGTTCGGTGCCTATTCGCTGTTCGGCGTGTCGTTCGCCCTGGGTGCGTTCTTTGCCGGCATGGTGATGGCCGAATCGGAATTCAGCCATCGGGCCGCCGAAGAATCGCTGCCGCTGCGCGACGCGTTCGCCGTGCTGTTCTTCGTCTCGGTGGGCATGCTGTTCGATCCGATGGTGCTGGTGAACGACCCCTGGGGCGTGCTGGCGACGCTGCTGATCATCCTGGTGGGCAAGTCGCTGGCGGCGCTTGGCATCGTGCGCGCATTTGGTCACAACAACCGCGTCGGCCTGACGATTGCCGTCAGCCTGGCGCAAATTGGCGAATTTTCGTTCATCCTGGCGAGTCTGGGCGTCTATCTCAATATCCTGCCCGAGCGCGGCCAGGCGCTGATCCTGGCGGGCGCACTGCTGTCGATCCTGCTCAATCCCGTCATGTTCCATCTGCTCGACCGCCATACGGCGCGCGTGGATGGGGACGGACGGCGCGACGCTCAGCCGGCCTGAGGTGGTGGCAGCACCGGCGCGGCGCCGCGCAGGTATTCGCTAAAGGCCAGCAGGCCTTGCGTGGGAAACTTGTCCTGGTGGACCACCAGTTGCAGCGGACGGATCACGCGCGGCAGGCCGCTGCGCAATGCCACCAGCAAGCCACGCTCGATTTCGTCGCGGACAACGTGAAGTGACAGGCAACTGACGCCAAAGCCGCTCATGACCGCGCGCTTGATGGCTTCCGCGTTGCCCAGCTCCAGCGCAAAACGCAGGGCGCCGAGTTCCGGCACCAGGCGCGCCTCGATGATCTCGCGTGTACCCGAGCCGGGCTCGCGCACAATCCAGTCGGCTTCGCGCAGCAGCCGGTGCAGTTCTTCCGGGCGGTCAGTGGCTGTCGCCAGCGGATGCGACGGGCCAACGATCACCACCATTTCGTCGTCGCACCAATGCACGCTGCGCAGATCGCGCTCGTGGCTGGTGCCTTCGATCAGCCCGATATCCACCTCGAACTTCAGCAGGGACTGCAGCACGTCTTGCGTATTGCCGATGCGCAGGTCAAGCGCGCAAGGGCCGGTCTGGGCGTGACGGAAGCCCGCCAACAGTGCGGGCAGGATATAGCTGCCGATCGTGTTGCTGGCGGCGATGCGCAATTGCACGCCCCCTTCGGAAGCAAATCGCTCCAGTTCGTGGGCCTGGTCCAGCAGGGACAGCGCACGCGGAAAGAACTGGCGGCCCGCTTCGTTGATGGCTAACCGTCGCGCCACACGGTCAAAAAGTGCGCCATTCAGGGCACGCTCCAGCTCCGCCAGTGACGCGCTGACTGCCGATTGCGACATCGCCAGGGATTCCGAGGCCGCAATCGTGCTGCCATGCTGGGCAACGGCAACGAACACCTGCAACTGGCGCAGGGTCAGGCGAAGCGGGCGCTGTTCCATGTCTTATCGATATATCTGATTACGCATAACGATATTACCCGTTTTACGGGTTAGCAGCTGGTGCGTACTCTGCAAGGCATTGAACAAAGACCCGTGTTGCTGCCATGTCTACGGCTCCTGCCCCGCATTCGATTTCTGTTGCCATCGCCCCGTCCACGCTGACGCTGTGGCGCAAGCGCATTCTGACGCTTCTGCCGCTGGGCGGCATCGCCTGGCTGGCCCAGGTGCTGGCCGATCATCCGGCCGTCTCGCAATATGGCTTGTCGGCCCTGACGCTGGCGATGTTCGCCGGCATGATTGCCGCCAACACCATGCCCAAGCACTGGCTGACGCCGCTCGCCCCGGGCATGCAGTTCGCTCGCCATCACATGCTTCGCCTGGGCGTGGCGCTGTATGGCTTGCGCCTGACCTTCGGCGCCATCGCCGCGCTGGGTGTTGGCGGAATTGTGGTGCCCTTGCTGATGCTGGTGGCGACGCTGCTGTTCGGTACCTGGGTGGGCTCCTCGTTCTTCGGCCTTAGCCGGCGCGAAGCGATTCTGGTGAGCGCTGGGAGCGCGGTCTGCGGTGCCGCGGCGGCCATTGCTGTGTCTTCGGTGGTGCGTACCGACGACCGCCAGACCGCCGTTGCCGTGGCGACCGTCGTGCTGTTTGGCACGGCCGGCATGCTGCTCTATCCGTGGATGTACGAGCTGGCCACGCAGCACTGGCATCTCGCGGTAAGCGAGCGCGCGTTCGGTATCTTCACGGGCGCCACGCTGCACGAGGTGGCCCAGGTGATTGCATCGGGCAAGATGGTGAGCGATGCCACCGCCGATGCCGCCGTGGTAGCCAAGATGGTTCGTGTGCTGGCGTTGGGCCCGCTGCTGCTGATCATGGCCCTGTGGCCGCGCACGAGCTGGTCGCAGGAATCCGGTGCCTCGCGCAACCTGAAGGGTTTGCTGCGCTCGGTGCCCTGGTTTGCGGTGGGCTTTGTCGCGGTGATGGCGCTGAATTCGGCGGCGCTGGTGCCCAGCGACTGGAAGCCCGCGCTGACGGCGCTGGACAACTGGCTGCTGGCCTGCGCGATGCTCGCCATCGGCCTGCATACGCGAATTGGCGACCTGCTGCGCGCTGGCCGCAAGCCGCTGGCACTGGCTGGCCTGCTGTTTGTCTTCCTGATGGTGGTGGGCGCTGGCCTGTGTGCGATTCTGGTGTGAACGGCAAGGGGCCCAGTAGCGCAGGGCCCTGGATAAGGCGGAGAGGCTGGTGCGGCCGACGGGACTCGAACCCGTAAGCCTGGAAAGGCGGCAGATTTTAAGTCTGCTGAGTCTACCAATTTCTCCACGGCCGCACGACAAGCCCGGTATTGTGGTGGCATCGCCCGCAGGAAGCAAGCTGGACACGTCACCTGCGATATGTGATCTGCCTGTTACCGCCGGTAACAATGTCGATACCACCGTTGCACCTGCAAGTTCGTGACCTCGTACAATAGTGAGTATCAGGATTCTTCCTAACTCATAGAGAGCACGATCATGAAACGTTGGTTGTTCGCAGCATTCGGTGTAGCCGCCGCGCTGGCGTCGGGCGCTGCAATGGCGCGAGTGAACGTCGACGTGGCGATCGGTGTTCCGGGCGTTGTCGTAGGCGGCCCCGCTTACTATCCGCCGGCACCTGCCTACTACGCACCGCCCCCGCCGGTCGTCGTGGCCCCGGCTCCGGTTTATTACGGCCCGCCGCCGGTGGTGGTTCGTCCGGCCCCGGTGTACTACGGCTACGGCCCGCGCTATTACGGTGGCCCGCGTTACTACTATGGCCCGGGCTGGCATGGCCGCGGCCACGGCGGTGGTCACGGCCATGGGCATCACCACTGACCCGTGTGCCGTTCCAAGGTCATTGAAAGGTATTTGTTAGAAAAAGCCCCGGAATGGGGCTTTTTCTTTTGCCAGGCGCCGTATAGCGTTCATCCTGGCCATCCTTTCTGAAGAAACTTGGCGGAACATTGCGCGTGTTGGTTCCCGCGCGAATTCGTCGCTCAAAGTTTTTGATGCGAACGCTCAAGCGATCTGGATATTCGGCTAGGGGTTTCCCCCTAAACTGCCTCACGTGACGCCGCTCCCACAGCAACGCTCCCAGCAGATCACACGCTGATGGCGCGGCGCCCGTCGTCAAACAGAACAAGGGGATTCACATGGCTCTCAAACAACGTCTGGCGGCTATGGCCGCAATTGGCGCGCTGGCCGCGCTCTCGACATCGGTGTTCGCTGCACCGGTCAAGTACGACATCTACAGCGGCGGCCAACGGGCTGTGGACACGCGTGATGTCTACACCGATGGCGCCCGTATCACCAATCGGGATGTCTACACCGATGGTGCGCGCGTGGCCGGCCCGCGCGATGTGTATTCGGATGGGGCGCGGGTCAACGACCGCCGCGACGCATTCAGCGACGGCGCCTGATCCGACAGCAGGCAACCCGACAGCCAGGCAAGGGCCCGCGGTATCGCCACGATATCGCGGGCCTTTACGTTTCCGGCGTCCAGGGTGCGGACCCTTCGTAACATGACCGTCAAGCCTTGCGAAGGTGAAGCAGTTTCACCTCCGAAAGGCGCGGATTACGTCATTTCGCGGTAGAGGGGCGCGATATACTGCAGCCTCAACCCTGAACGATGGAGAGAGGTATGCAGCAAAAGACCGTACTGACGGCTGACGACGTGAAGAAGGTGCTGGTCGCCGCCGAGGCCGAAGCCACGGCAAACAACTGGGCTGTCACGATCGTGGTTGTCGACGACGGTGGTCATCCGCTCGGCTCGATTCGCCTGGATGGCGTCGCCCCGATCTCGGCCTACATCGCCACGGAAAAGGCGCGCACGGCGTCGCTGGGCCGTCGCGAATCGAAGATCTACGAAGACATGATCAACAATGGCCGCTACTCGTTCATGACGGCGCCGGTGCTGCAAGGCATGCTGGAAGGCGGCGTGCCCATCGTGGTGAACAACCAGGTGGTGGGTGCGGTTGGCGTGTCCGGCGTGAAGTCGACCGAAGACGCGCAGATTGCCCGCGCCGGCATCGCCGCACTGGGTATCTGACCCCCCGTTGCTCCCAGGCGCCAACGCGCTGACAGGAAGCAAAAAGCCCCGCAGGCGCAACGCCTGCGGGGCGGTATAAAAAGTGGCATGGCTGGCATCGGCCGTTCAGGCAAAGGGTCTGGAATGTTTGCCTGACAGGGGAATCCGATCGTCTGGCTACTGCCGAACACCCGTTGGACGGGTGGTCCCCACAAAAGTCTTTACAGAAGAATCCGCTGCTTTTCCTGTTACTTGGTCAGGATCAGCTTGCCGTAGCGCGTGACGCGCAGCGTATAAACATCGCCGTTATGCAGGATCGGCAGCGTCGTGGCCCCTTGCATGATCGCCTCGAGCGGCACGGCGGGCGTGTCGGTAGTGTTGGCCGGCGTCTGGCGCATCAGCGCTTCCAGGCGCGCGGGTAGGGCGGCGACCGCCGACTTGACCGATTCCAGCGCGGACGAGGCCGTCGACGGAGCGCCGGACGCAGTAGCAGCCGTGTCGCGGCGCGCCTGCGGGGCAACCTCCACGCGGCGCAGGGACAGACGGCGGCGCGTGACTTCACGCGGTTGCGACAGCGGCAGGCTCAGGGTGCTCATGGTCTTCTCCGTTCGAAGTTCCGATGTTCCGTCTGGCGACGGAAGGTGGATATCTGCTCGATCCGCGTGCTGCGAATCACGATGAGAGGATCTTAAATGAGAACCGTTATCATTACAAGCCTCTTCGCATGAAGTTACATCTGTGACGCAATCGTTGCCGGGATGGACAAGCAAGACAGCTCACGATGCCCGATGCAGTCGCGCTTACCAATGCAAAAGGGCACCCGAAGGTGCCCTTATTGCTGCCAAAACGAAGCGGTCGGCAAGAACTGGCTGACGCCGGCTCAGTGCTTCGGTTCGGTGATGAAGCCGATCTTGCCCAGGCCGCCATGCTGTGCGGCGGCCATGACTTCGGCCACGCGCTCGTAGCGCACGTCGCGGTCGGCGCGCAGGTGCAGTTCAGGCTGCGGCTGCAGTTGCGCGGCGCTGGCAATGCGCTGTTCCAGCTGCGTCTGATCCACTTCTTCCTGGTTCCAGAACACCTTGCCCTGCGCATCGACGGAAACGTTGATGCTCTGCGGCTTGCTGTCGTTGGGCTGGTTGGTTGCACGCGGCAGGTCGATCTTGACCGCGTGGTTGATGACGGGAATCGTGATGATGAAGATGATCAGCAGCACCAGCATGACGTCCACCAGGGGCGTCATGTTGATTTCGCTCATCACCTCGTCATCGTCGCCGTCGAGGGTGCCGAATGCCATGATGCTTTCCTTCAGGCGCTTGCGCGAAGCAGCGCTTAGTTCTTGACGGCCAAGCGCATCGACGCATCGTCGCTGGCGCGGTTGGCGGAGGTCGGACGCACGCGGGCGCCGGTCACGAAGTAGGCGTGCAGGTCGTGCGCGAAGCGGTTCAGCTTGCTGATCACGCCCTTGTTGCCGCGGCTCAGGGCGTTGTAGCCCAGCACGGCAGGAATGGCCACGGCCAGGCCGAAGGCAGTCATGATCAGGGCCTCGCCGACGGGGCCGGCCACCTTGTCGATGGTGGGCACGCCCGAGGCGCCGATGCCGATCAGGGCGTGATAGATGCCCCACACGGTGCCGAACAGACCCACGAACGGTGCCGTGGAACCCACCGAGGCCAGTACGGCCAGGCCCGACTGCATGCGTGCAACGGCTTCGTCGATCGAGCTCTTCAGCGAGCGGGTCAGCCAGTCGGAAATGTCCAGTGCGTCATGCAGTTGCGGCTGGCTGGCGCGATGGTGCTGGGCGGCTTCCTTGCCGGTGACGGCCAGCGTGCGGAACGGGTTGGCGTCGCTGGCGCCCAGCGTGTCGAGCGCGTGGTCGAAGTCGTCCGAGTGCCAGAAGCGCTTTTCCGCGCCGTGCGCCATCTTCTTGAGGCGAACCAGATCCCACGCCTTGGTGAGAATCACGATCCACGACAGCAGCGACATGATCAGCAGAATGATGGCGGTCGCGCGCATGACGAAATCGCCTTGCGACCAGAGGTGGGAGAGTCCGAGGTCCTGCATGGTGGTTCCTGAAAGTGTCAGTGTTTAGGGTATCGGAAAATTCCGGGAAATCAGTTCAGCTCGAATTTGATCGGTTGCTGCGCGGTGGCGGCCATGGCGCGGCCGTTCTCCATGTACGGCTTGCAGCGGATCGCCTTGGCGGCGGTCAGCGCGGCATCGTCAAGGCGATCGGACCCGCTGGTCTTCGACACCACGGCCTTCACGACCTTGCCGGTATCGTCGAAATTCAGACGGATCACGGCAGTACCGGTCTCGCCCATGCGTTGCGACTGCCGCGGATACACCGGCGCGGGTTGCGAGCATGCCATTTCACCGATCCCGACAGCACGCGGTGCCGCATTGGTGGCGGCCGGCGGCGGCGCGGGCGGCTCCGGTGCAGGTGGCGCGGGCGGAGCAGGCGGCGCCTCGATGGCGTTCGGTGTTGGCGGCAGGTTGGCAACCGGTGCCGGCGTCGGCTGCGGCTTGGGCGGCGTCGGACGTGGCGTTACCACTTTGACCTGCTTGGGCGGCGTAGGTTGTGCCTTGGGCGGTTCGGGGGCGGGCGGCTCAGGCTTCGGCTGCTCCATCGGGATGATGCGGGCGATGATTTCAGGGGCGATGACGGCTTCCGTCATCTTGCGGGCCAGCCCGCTCTGGATCAAATACAGCAGTCCGACGTGGAACAGCAGGACCGCAACGGTGATCTTCAAAAATCGTTGATCGAACATGAGAGGAACGACAGGTGTCCGGCCTCGCGGCGCAATCACTTGCGGTAGAACAGGATCAGCGAGATTCCACATCCAACCAGCAGGCTCAATAGCAATTCCATGATGATAACGCTCCAAAGAAACACAGCTGTCTAGAAACCGGTTACAGGGGGAGCGCCACTCTTGGGCAGCGTATCAGCAGGACAGTATAAACGATAATGATTCTTATTTGTTGCACATTGTGCAATGCGTGAGGATATTCTGCGTCTGCTTCATTGCGGAGTTCGCAGCAATGCGGGGAGGATGTCGATCCGGCGTTACGTGGGGCAGAACGCGCGACAGCATGCCGCCAATGCCCCACCTGCGGAAATCCGCGCTACGATTATTAGAAATCCCAAGTTAGCGGCAGACACGGCACAGGCCAGGCGATCCCCGCGGTCCGGACGCCCCGCGCCCCGTGCGAAGGGAACCAGCCATGGATTTCACCCGTTTTGCTGAAGACGACCGCATGATGGACGACCGCAGCACGCTGCTGCGCGCATCGTCCGGCACGGTGGGCACTTCGGCGCTCGACTGGATGTGCGCCCAGTTTGCGCTGCGCGTGGTCTGCGCGCTCGGGCCGCGCTTCAACCTGCGCAGCAATATCAATGACGTGCTGACCGTCAGCGCGCAGGAAATGGTGTGGCCGTACGGCGTGGTGCTGCGCGTGCAGCGCTTCCTGTCCGCGCGTTGCGCCGACATGCCTGCGTGGAAGGGCGCTTCGCGCCTGTCGCCCGAGGATTTCCTGGAGCGCCACGGCCAGTGGAACAGTGCTTTCGACGAAAGCGCGCTGTTTTACTATCTGGACGAATACGTCAAGCATCACGCCAAGGACATGTTCGCGGTGTTTGCCGCATCGTCGGCCGCGATTGCGGCGCGGCTGGATGGCGAGCGCGTGCTGCTGGTGCGCAATATCGACATGCTCAGCCACGTGCTGAACCTGCCCGAGCACGAGCGCAAGCTGCTGCTCTACGCGGCGCTTGCCAAGTACAAGCGCGACCTGCGCGCGGTGATGGTCGACTGCAAGGTTGCGCACAGCCAGGAAGCGTTTCAGATCCTGGCTGGCCTGACCGCTGCCAGCCCAGGCGATATCGCGGCGTCGCTGCGGCCGGGATCGCGCCTGGAGACGCTGAACCTGATCGAACAGCCGCTGCCGGAAAACAGTGTGACGGACCTGGGCGACCTGATGCGCCTGTCCGACCGTCTGCTGCACGTGCTGCTGGGCAACTACGCCAGCGAGGCCGAGATGATGGCGGTCTTCACGCGGCCCGCCGCGCCGCCCACGCTGGGCACCGCCGACTACCCGCATGTCGAGACCGATGCCCGCTATCTGACGGCCTTGCTTGGCAACGCCACGCGCCAGAACGCCTCGGGCGTGAACGTGCTGATCTACGGGCCGCCCGGCACTGGCAAGACCGAGTTTGCGCGGCTGGTGGCGCGCGAAGCCGGTTGCGAACTGTATGAAGTGGACTGCTTCGACCGCGATGGCAACAGCCTGTCGGGCAAGGATCGATACCGGTCGTTGCAGGTGTCGCAGGCCTTCCTGCGCGGGCGGCCGCGCACGGCACTGCTGTTCGACGAGGTCGAGGACGTGTTCCCCGGCAGCGCGCGCGAACTGATGAGCCTGTTTGGCCAGGAAGACACGCGCGCTTCCGTCAATGGCAAGGCGTGGGTCAACCAGACGCTGGAGCAGAACCCGGTGCCCGTGATCTGGATATCGAATTCGATCCGGCAGATCGATCCGGCCTATCTGCGGCGCTTCCAGTTCCACCTCGAACTGAAGATTCCGCCACCTCAGGTGCGCGAGAACATTATCCGCAAGCATCTTGGGAGCCTGGCGGTCAGCGATGCGTTCGTGGCGACGCTGGCGGCGCGAAAGACGCTGACACCGGCACAGGTGCAATCGGCCGCGCGATTCGTCGAACTTGCGCGGCCCGATGTCGATGAACCGGTCGAGGCGCTGATCCTGCGCCAGCTCGAACATGCCGACCGCGCGATGGGTCTGCGTCCCGAGGTCGAGGCGCGCCCGGTGGTGACCCATTACCGGCTGGACAACCTGAATCTGGAAACGCGCTACGCGGTGGACAAGATCGTGCAGGCGCTGGGTGCGCGCCAGCGCGGCACGCTGTGTTTCTATGGGCCGCCCGGTACCGGCAAGACCGCGCTGGCCGAGCATATCGCGGCGGCGCTGGACCTGCCGCTGATGATCCGGCGCGCCTCTGACCTGATGAGCAAGTACGTGGGCGAGACCGAGCAGCAGATTGCGGCCATGTTCGCGCGGGCCGAGGAGGACGGCGCGGTGCTGCTGCTCGACGAGGCCGACAGTTTCATGCAGAGCCGCCAGCAGGCGGTGCGCAATTACGAGGTGTCGGAAGTCAACGAGATGCTGCAGGGGATGGAGCGTTTCAACGGCATCTTCGTCTGCACGACGAACCTGTTCGACCGTATCGACGAGGCTGCACTGCGGCGGTTTTCGTTCAAGATCCGCTTTCTGCCGCTCAAGCCTGCGCAGCGCGAGACGATGTTCGTCGACGAGGCGCTCGATGGCGATACCGGGCGCATGACGGATGCCATCCGGCGCGATCTCGACGGCATGGATTGCCTGACACCTGGCGATTTCGCTACGGTGAAGCGCCAGTCAGTGGTGCTGGGCGAGGCGCTGACGCCCGACGAGTTCCTGGCCCAGTTGCGCCAGGAACATTCCGTGAAGCCCGAGGTGCGGCATCACAAGCCGGTAGGGTTTATTCAGTAGCGTCGATCGCGGGTGCCGGTTCGATGACCACCGTCTCGGCGCCGGCCTCCACCTGCAGCAGCGCCCACGCCATCTCGCGCAGATGGGTGGCGTCCTTGGTCGACAGGTAGCGCACGGCCGGCGCGGCATCGGGGCTGGCCGCCAGGCCGAACTCGGCAAGCTTGCGGGCCAGCTGGCGCGCGATGGCCGTGCCGGTGTCGATCAGCGTCAGCCGGCTCCCGACCATGTCGCGGATGGTCTCCGACAGGAAAGGGTAGTGCGTGCAGCCCAGCACCAGGGTGTCGGCACCGGCGTCGAGCATCGGCCGCAGGTAGGCGTCGAGCTTCTCGCGAATCGCCGGACCCGACACGTCGCCCTGTTCGATCAGCGATACCAGCCCGTGACCGGCCGCGCACAGGTACCGGCTTTCGTGCGACAGCGCTGTCAGCAGCCGGTTGAACTTGGCGCTCTTGAGCGTGTTGGCGGTGGCCAGTACGCCCACCACCTTGCTCTGGCTCATCGATGCCGCGGGTTTGAGCCCCGGCTCCACGCCGATGATCGGCACGGCCAGGCGCTCGCGCAGGGTCTGCACGGCATGCATGGTTGCCGTGTTGCAGGCGATCACCAGCGCCTTGCAGCCCTGCGCCACCAGCCATTCGCAGACCTGCAGCGTGCGGGCCTCGACAAATCGCTCGGGCTTGTCGCCGTACGGTGCGTAGCGCGAATCGGCAAAGTAGATCAGGGACTCGTGCGGCAGCATGGCGCGCACTTCGCGCAGGACCGACAGGCCGCCAAGGCCGGAATCGAAGATGCCGATGGGGGAGGGGTTCACGCCTTTGACTCGGGAATGAAAAAAGCCGGACAGCAATTGTCCGGCTTTGCACTGCAATTGACCAGTCTGGCGATCAGGCTGCCGCGACCGGAATCTTGCCGATCTTGGCCTGCCACTCGGCGGGGCCGGTCTTGTGGACCGACGTGCCCGAGCTGTCCACGGCCACCGTCACCGGCATGTCCTTGACGTCGAACTCGTAGATCGCTTCCATGCCCAGGTCTTCGAAGGCCAGTACCTTTGCGCCGCGAATCGCCTTCGACACCAGGTAGGCGGCACCGCCCACGGCCATCAGGTAGGCCGACTTGTGCTTCTGGATCGATTCGATCGCCACCGGACCGCGCTCGGCCTTGCCGATCATGGCGATCAGGCCGGTTTGCGACAACATCGTCTCGGTGAACTTGTCCATGCGGGTGGCCGTCGTCGGGCCGGCCGGGCCAACCACTTCGTCGCGCACCGGATCCACGGGGCCCACGTAGTAGATCACGCGGTTCGTGAAGTCCAGCGGCAGCTTCTCCCCATTTGCCAGCATGTCGGCGATGCGCTTGTGCGCAGCGTCGCGGCCCGTCAGCATCTTGCCGTTCAGCAGCAGCGTCTGGCCCGGCTTCCACGATGCCACTTCTTCCGGCGTCAGCGTGTTCAGGTCGACGCGCTTCGACGTTTCGGTGTTCGGTGCCCACTCCACCTTCGGCCAGGCCGACAGGTCAGGTGCTTCCAGCTTGGCCGGGCCGCTGCCGTCCAGCGTGAAGTGCACGTGGCGGGTGGCCGCGCAGTTCGGGATCATTGCCACGGGCTTCGACGCGGCGTGCGTCGGCGATGCCATGATCTTGACGTCCAGCACGGTCGCCAGGCCGCCCAGGCCCTGCGCGCCAATGCCCAGCGCGTTGACCTTCTCGTACAGCTCGACGCGCATTTCCTCGATCCAGTCCTTCGGACCGCGGGCGATGATGTCCTGGATGTCGATGGATTCCATCAGCGATTCCTTGGCCATCACCATCGCCTTCTCGGCGGTGCCGCCAATGCCGATGCCGAGCATGCCAGGCGGGCACCAGCCGGCGCCCATCGTCGGCACGGTCTTCAGCACCCAGTCGACGATCGAGTCGGACGGGTTCAGCATCACGAACTTCGACTTGTTCTCCGAGCCACCGCCCTTGGCGGCTACCTGGATGTCGACGCTGTTGCCCGGCACCACTTCGTAGTGGATCACGGCCGGGGTATTGTCCTTGGTGTTCTTGCGGGCGCCTTCGGGCGGGCTGACGATCGACGCGCGCAGCACGTTGTCGGGGTGCGTGTAACCGCGGCGCACGCCTTCGTTGATCATCTCGGTCAGGCCCATGGTGGCGCCGTCCCAGCGCACGTCCATCCCCACCTTGACGAAGATCGTGACAATGCCGGTGTCCTGGCACAGCGGGCGCTTGCCTTCGGCGCACATGCGGCTGTTGGTCAGGATCTGGGCAATCGCGTCCTTGGCGGCGGGACTCTGTTCCAGCTCATAGGCGCGGCCCAGGCTGGTGATGTAGTCCATCGGATGGTAATAGCTGATGTACTGCAGCGAGTCGGCGACGCTCTGGATGAGGTCTTCTTGCTTGATGACTGTCATTTTGTGGGGGAGGGCAGCGGTGAAACACAGCCCGGGATGATACACCCTGGCGGCGACGGCTGTACGGGTTGCATACAGCCGTCGACACCTTTGGTCGGGTATTGCTGCGAGGCGAATGAATCACCTCGGCGAAGCGAAGTATTCAGTGTGCCTGCTGCGCCGCACCATCGGCGCCGTGGCCGGCGGCAGGGTGCGGATGCGACACCATGCGGTCCACCCAGGCCATGGCCAGGGCCGAAGCCAGGAACGCTACGTGGATGATCACCTGCCACATGATCGTGTGCGTGCTGCGCTGCTCGGCGTCGATAAAGGTCTTCAGCAGATGGATCGACGAGATGCCGATCAGCGCCATCGACAGCTTGACCTTCAGCACCCCGGCGTTCACGTGGTCCAGCCATTCGGGCTCGTCCGGGTGGTTGTCGATGCCCAGGCGCGAGACGAAGGTCTCGTAGCCGCCCACGATCACCATGATCAGCAGGTTCGAGATCATCACCACGTCGATCAGGCCCAGCACCACCAGCATGATCTTGGTTTCGTCATAGGTGGTGACGTGTGCCAGCAGGTGCCAGACCTCGGCCAGAAAGTGGTAGACGTAGACGCCCTGCGCGACGATCAGGCCAAGGTACAGCGGCAGTTGCAGCCAGCGCGAGGCAAAGATGATGCGGGGAATCGGTCGAAGCGGGGCGGGACGTAGCGGGGTGTGTTGGGCCATGGGCGATGCCGGAAGAAGATGTAAATGTCAGCAGACAATCGAAGCGGGGGTCGATTGTACCGTGCTGCCCATGACACCTGACAGCGCGGCCAGGTAACGTTTGGTTAGTGCCGGCGGGCTGGGTCAGCGCGATTGGCTGTCCAGCGCGCGGCGCGCGATCGGCCCCGGCCAGCTGGCGAGCACAATGCCGCCCAGCACGCACGCCAGCGCCACGCCATGGGCCCAGCCGGGCCGCTCGCCGAGCACGGCGATGCCGTAGACGGCGGCCGCCACCGGCAGCACCGAGGTAAAGACCCCGGCCAGCTGGGCGGGCACATGGCGAATGCCCTTCATCCACAGCCAGAACGAGAACACGCTGGCCGACAGCGCGTACCAGACCAGCATGGCCCAGGTGGTGCCGTCCACGCTGCCGAAGTCGAAGGTCAGCAGCGGCACGATGCCCAGCGGCAGCATCAGCGCGCCACCGATCAGGTGGGTGTAGGCGCAGATCTCGATGGCTGCCAGCGTTTGCGACAGGCGCCGCGACAGGATCACATAGATCGATTCGCAGACCACGGCGCCCAGGATCATCAGGTTGCCGGCCAGCGCGTCGCCGCCGCCCAGGCCCGCGTCGGCCTGGCCGTCATGGCCGCCACGGGCGATATTGAGCACGGCGATGCCCGCCACGGCCAGCAGCACCGAAAACACCGTGCGGCGGGACAACCGCTCGCGCAGCAACAGCCACGACAGGATGGCTACCGTCGCCGGGATGGTGCTGGTTATCACGCCGGCGGCCATCGCGCTGGTCAGCCGCACGCCACCGAGCATCAGCAGCGTGAACATGAAGGTGCCGAAGAACGCCATCAGGAACAGGTTCAGCCATTCGCTGCGCGACACCGCGCGCATGCGCGCCGGCCGATACCACGGCGACAGGCAGGCGATGGCGATCAGGAATCGCATCAGCGCGAACAGCAGCACGGGCACATGGGCAATGATCGATTTGCCGAGCCCGACATTGCTGCCGACAAGGGCCATGGCGGCGATCAACAGGAAGGCGTGGATGGGCAAGTTCGTCCGATGTCGTCCGATGGGGCGCGCAAAGCGGGCGCCTTCGCATGCCGCTGGCTGGGTGCCATGGCATGGCCCATGCAAGCCAATTGAAAGGGCGTGCGCCACGTTCGGGTATTTGGGTCCGGCGCATTATAGCTGTGCTAACTTAGTAGAGCCGACTGCACTTGTGCCCCCAGTCTCCCGCGCCTTGCCATACCTGCTGCGCCGCAGCATCGCCCAGTGCGATGGATGCCCGCCAGCATCCGCCCGAATGTCAGACTTCGGTAGCCGGGTCTGGATAGTCAGGTTTAAGTAAGGCGCCGGGCGTACCTTGCACCCAAAGCAGTCAAAGCCAAACCAGGAGACAACCCATGTCCGCCATCGAGTCGGTAATGCAGGAGCATCGCGTTTTCAATCCCCCGGAGTCGTTCGCAAAGAACGCCGCGATTCCGAGCATGGAGGCGTACAACGCCCTGTGCGCCGAGGCCGAGCGCGACTACGAAGGCTTCTGGGCGCGCCACGCCCGCGAGCTGCTGCACTGGCACAAGCCGTTCACCAAGGTGCTCGACGAGAGCGATGCACCGTTCTACAAGTGGTTCGAGGACGGCCAGCTCAATGCGTCGTACAACTGTCTCGAGCGCAATATCGAGAAGGGCAATGGCGACAAGACGGCCATCGTCTTCGAAGCCGATGACGGCGCCGTCTCGCGCGTCAGCTACAAGGAACTGCTGGCGAAGGTCAGCCGCTTTGCCAACGGCCTGAAGGCGCTGGGCGTCAAGAAGGGCGACCGCGTGGTCATCTACATGCCGATGTCTGTCGAAGGCG
This sequence comes from Cupriavidus sp. D384, assembly GCF_001652915.1. GTDB lineage: Bacteria > Pseudomonadota > Gammaproteobacteria > Burkholderiales > Burkholderiaceae > Cupriavidus. The sequence continues at coordinate 14,935 of NZ_BBQI01000004.1, read as the reverse complement.
TGGTGGCCATGCAGGCCTGCGCGCGCATCGGCGCCACGCACTCGGTGGTGTTTGGCGGTTTTTCGGCCAAGTCGTTGCAGGAGCGCCTGGTGGACGTGGGCGCCGTGGCACTGATCACGGCCGACGAACAGATGCGCGGTGGCAAGGCGCTGCCGCTCAAGGCCATTGCCGACGAGGCGTTGGCGCTGGGCGGCTGCGAAGCGGTCGAGCACGTGGTGGTCTATCGCCGTACCGGCGGCAAGGTGGCCTGGACCGAGGGCCGCGACCGTTATATGGAAGATGTGTCGGCCGGCCAGCCGGACCACTGCGAAGCCGAACCGGTGGGCGCCGAACATCCGCTGTTCGTGCTCTACACCTCCGGCTCCACCGGCAAGCCGAAGGGCGTGCAGCACAGCACCGGCGGCTACCTGCTCTGGGCGCTGATGACGATGCGCTGGACCTTCGACATCAAGCCCGAAGACATGTTCTGGTGCACGGCCGATATCGGCTGGGTCACCGGCCACACCTATATCGCCTACGGCCCGCTGGCCGCCGGCGCCACGCAGGTCGTGTTCGAAGGCGTGCCGACGTTCCCGAACGCAGGCCGTTTCTGGGACATGATCCAGCGCCACAAGGTCAGCATCTTCTACACGGCGCCCACGGCGATCCGCTCGCTGATCAAGGCGGCCGAGGCCGACGAGAAGATCCACCCGAAGCAGTACGACCTGTCCAGCCTGCGCCTGCTGGGCACCGTGGGCGAGCCGATCAACCCCGAGGCGTGGATGTGGTACTACAAGAACATCGGCCAGGAACGCTGCCCGATCGTCGACACGTTCTGGCAGACCGAAACCGGCGGCCATGTGATCACGCCGCTGCCCGGCGCCACGCCGCTGGTGCCGGGTTCGTGCACGCTGCCGCTGCCAGGCATCATGGCGGCCATCGTCGATGAAACCGGCCAGGACGTGGCGAATGGAAGTGGCGGCATCCTGGTGATCAAGCGTCCGTGGCCGGCCATGATCCGTACGATCTGGGGCGACCCGGAGCGCTTCAAGAAGAGCTACTTCCCCGAGGAACTGGGCGGCACGCTGTATCTGGCCGGCGATGGCTCGATCCGCGACAAGGACACGGGCTACTTCACGATCATGGGCCGGATCGACGACGTGCTGAACGTGTCGGGCCACCGCATGGGCACGATGGAAATCGAATCGGCGCTGGTGTCGAACCCGCTCGTGGCCGAAGCCGCGGTGGTGGGCCGCCCGGACGATACGACCGGCGAGGCCATCTGCGCGTTCGTGGTGCTCAAGCGGTCGCGTCCGACCGGCGACGAGGCCACGAAGATCGCCGCCGATCTGCGCAACTGGGTGGGCAAGGAGATCGGCCCGATCGCCAAGCCCAAGGACATCCGCTTTGGCGACAACCTGCCCAAGACGCGCTCGGGCAAGATCATGCGCCGCCTGCTGCGGTCGCTGGCCAAGGGCGAGGAAATCACGCAGGACACCTCGACGCTGGAGAACCCGGCCATCCTGGATCAACTGAAGCAGGCGCAGTAACGCCGCCGGTTCATGCACGCTATCTGGCTGCGTGACCCACGTTGTGCCCGCCCTGGCGCTGCCAGGGGCGGGCACAATGCTTTTTTCCACACCGATTTCCACTTATCGTTGCGCTGATGCCAGACACCCAGTCGCGCTTTCGCCGCCGGCTGATGCTTTACTACGGCCTGTTTACGCTCGGATTGCTCGGCTTCGTCGGCATGATGGGCCTGCTCGAGCATTCGAATGCCGATGCGCTCTGGCTGGGCTACGTCTTCCTTTTTGTCACGATCGCGATCTATGCGTGTATCGGACTGATCTGCCGCACATCGGATCTCAACGAATACTACGTGGCCGGGCGGCGCGTGCCCGCCATGTTCAATGGCATGGCCATCGCTGCGGACTGGATGAGCGCTGCCTCGTTCATCGGCCTGGCCGGCATCATCTTCGCGTCGGGCTACGAAGGGCTGGCCTATGTGATGGGCTGGACCGGCGGCTATTGCCTGGTGGCGTTCCTGCTGGCGCCTTATCTCCGCAAATACGGCGGATATACGATTCCCGATTTCCTGGCGGCGCGCTACGGCAACGGCAAGCCGGGCGGCAATATTCCCGTGCGGGCGATTGCCGTTCTGGCGGCATCGCTATGTTCGTTCGTCTATCTGGTTGCCCAGATCCAGGGGGTGGGGCTGATTGTCACGCGTTTTATCGGCGTGGAGTTCGCGGTGGGCGTGTTCTTCGGGCTGGCCGGTATCCTGGTGTGCTCGTTCCTGGGCGGCATGCGCGCGGTGACGTGGACGCAGGTGGCCCAGTACATCATGCTGATCGTGGCCTTCCTGCTGGCGGTGTCGCTGATCGCCTGGAAGCATCATCACCAGGTATTGCCGCAGGTTGGCTACGGCGGTCTGCTCCAGCAGATCGACGCGGCCGAGAAGCAGCTTGATCGCGATCCGGCGGAACAGCAGGTGCGCGAGATCTTCCGCCAGCAGGCCATCGACCTGCAGGAGCGAATCGCACGGCTGCCGATGTCGTTCAACGAGGAGCGGCAGTTGCTTGATGCGCGCCTGCTTGAACTGCGCGCCCGCAATGCGCCGCTGCGCGAAATCAAGACGGTGGAGCGCGAACGGCAGGCATTCCCCGCGGATGCCGCAGCCGCCTTGCAGCAATGGACGCAGCAGCGCGAGGAAGCCCTGGCGCGCAGCCAGCCTTCCACGCCATCGACCGAGCCTTATCCCGCCGCGTCGGAGCAGGAGCGCAAGACGCGCCGGCTCAACTTCGTGCTGCTGGTGTTTTGCCTGATGGTTGGCACGGCCAGCCTGCCTCACATCCTGACGCGGCTCTACACGACCCCATCGGTCAAGGAAAGCCGCAGTTCCGTGGCGTGGGCCGTGTTCTGCATCGCGCTGCTATATGTGTCGGCGCCAACGCTGGCGGCACTGGTCAAGGTCGAGTTCTTCCATCACCTGGTGGGCACGCCGTACGCGGAACTGCCGCAGTGGGTGGTGCAATGGCGCAAGGTCGACCCGCCGGTCTTCGGCATCCGGGACATGAACGGGGACGGTATCGTGCAATGGGCCGAGATCCTGATCCAGCCCGACATGATCGTGCTGGCCGCGCCGGAAATCGCCGGGCTGCCCTATGTGATCTCGGGCCTGGTCGCTGCCGGTGCATTGGCCGCCGCCCTGTCGACGGCCGACGGGCTGCTGCTGACCATCGCCAACGCGCTGTCGCACGACGTGTACTACCACATGATCGACCGCCAGGCGACCCACCAGCGCCGCGTGACCACGGCCAAGGTGGTGCTGCTGGGCGTGGCGCTGTTCGCGTCGTATGTCACATCGCTGCGGCCCGGCAATATCCTGTTCCTGGTGGGCGCGGCCTTCTCGCTGGCGGCATCGAGCTTCTTCCCGGTGCTGGTACTGGCCATCTTCTGGCGCCGCACCACGGCCGCCGGCGCAGTCGCCGGCATGGCCACGGGCCTGGCCGTGGCGGTGTACTACATCTTCGTCAACTACCCGTTCTTCACCCGCATGACCGGGATCTTCGGCAACCGATGGTTCGGCGTCGATCCAATTGCCTCGGGGGCGTTCGGCGTACCCGCAGGATTCGCGGCCGCCATTCTGGTCAGCCTGGTCACGCCAAGGAATGCTCCAGTGATCGATCGGCTGGTGAATTATTTGAGGAAGGGGTAGGGCGGGGCGGAGCGGAGTCCGGAAACGACGATGCCCGCTGGCGCGGGCATCAAAATTCTGGCGGAGAGAGGGGGATTCGCCTACACATGCGCAGGCCGCGGATTCGCTTGCAAGCGAATCCCTTCGAATCCCCCGCGCAAGCCAAATTATTGGCTTGCTTCTCTCCGGAAGCGACGATGCCCGCTGGCGCGGGCATCAAAATTCTGGCGGAGAGAGGGTCATACGAACTGCTACCCGCAAAGGCATTACTGGGGCGGTTTTCAGTTCTTCACCAGATAACCAGCCCCCACTTCTACCCCCAATTTACGCAGTTTGAGAACGTCTTGGAGTGAAGCGACCACTCGCCCCGGCCTTGCACTGAATGTCGGTCGGAGGCCATCATGCAGCCCGCCGGGCACTACGGGTAACGAGACGGCGCTCACATCAGACTCACCCGGTGGGGCGAATTACTCCGGTGGGCTCGGCGCCTTTCTCATGTCGCTACGGCGCGCACACACGGGACCGATCAGCATAGGAAAGAAATGCGCCTCGGTTGTAGCGCAAGCCGCCTTTGCCATCGCGTCCCTCCGGCGAGAAGCTGAGGTTGATCTCATCGCTGCCCCTCTTCCATAAGTTGTCCAAACTGACGATGTCACCACCGCCTGGTCCTGACCATGGTTGCCGCCTGACGCTCACCTTGGGCTGCCCCCAAGAAGAAAGATTCCGCTCAAGCGTGGGTACATAGTCGTTGTCGGGATCGATGGCCTTTGAGTAGGCCATCAACCCGCTCTTTTGGCAGAAAGTCAGGGTACTGTCGATTCGGTATTCCGACCGCCTACCAATTGACCAATTTTGTGAATTGCCGGCTTGCCACAGCTCAAGTCCGCGAGCGGCAACAATCTGGGACACCTCAGCGGGAGACATACCAGAGCGAAAGCCATCGACGTCGAATGCCGAGGCCGCATTGGTGGCGAGCAGCAATGCCAAGAGCAAGGGAACTTTCATGGTGTGAGCTAGATGCTGTCGATGAGCTTTTGAATGGGGTCTTTTTCCAACTGGCCGTCGATGAAACTCCATTGCGCCAGCATGGCCCATACGAATTGACCGACATACTTTGTCTGGTCATGCGAATAGACGCCATGGCTACGCAGCCGCAAAATATGGGCACACAGGTTCTTAAACGCGCTGTGCACTGAGGCGTCATCGATGTCGACCTTGTTCAGTACATAGCGCACCTCGTCGGCCAGCATCTCCATCTCAAGCAGCAAGTCGGCCATTCGTTCGGGCTCACCTTGCAGGCCATTGAGCGCGTCATACCATCGCCCTTCGCTGTCGGTATCGAAAAATTCCCTGAATTTTCGGTGATCGGTAAGCTCTTGCACCTTGTCCGAGGTCTCGTAAAATCCCGGCGGCATGCAAGAGCGTGAGAACGGCGGTCTCCCTGAAATCTTGATATCGGCGGCGTAGGTTCTCCCTTATGACCTTGCGTCGCTTGCGCTCGGGCCACACCACCACCAGCAGCCAGAAGATCACCGCATTAACGAAACCGACCGCAAGATTGAACGCGATGGGATCGTTGGTGTGGACCACCATTCCATAGAGGGAGAGCGCGGTCAGAGCGCAAAGGCCAAGAGGCGGGACGAACCTGAGCCAGCTACGTTTCATGCTGTGGCACTTGGGGTGGCGATGCCGGAATTAGACCATAGCGGATGCGATACCATCTGCGCTGCAGGCGCTGTGACAGAATTCCAACAAGTAACCGCTACCGCTGAAGCGATCCTATGGCCTACAACATCGCAGAAACTTGCTTACTACTACCATTTGGTCTGACTCGGAGCGAATGCGCCTCATGGGTTCAAGCGTGGGGCTCAATACTTGCTCTCGGACTGGGGATGGGTGTTGCGATTTACCAAGCAAGGCGCCAGCATCAGATAACTCTTGCGGGGTTGGCTGAACAGCGTAGGCTAGAGCAGCTAAATGTGGCCGAGACCCTGGGCGAGATCGCGCGACGATCCCTTTCGGTTCAAAAGTACTTTACAGAGAAGTTGAAGAGCCGAGATTCCATCTACGAGGCCGCAAAAGACGGAATGCCATTTGACCTACCTGAACTGCAAGGACTGGTCCGTTCGCTTGAATCCATCGAACTCCACCACATACCCGCTTCGCTGGTTGCACCATCTCTATATTTGAGAAGTACGGTTAGGCAGTTCCTTTCCAAGGTCGCAATGGCGTTAAACAATCACAAAGCGATGGACGCGGCAGCGTTTGACGACCTGTTCGCTTCAATGAAATTTCTCAATACGTCGCTGCAAAAAACCATTACTGATTTCGATAATGCGCTGCGAGCACTCCAGCAGAGCGACGATAGAGCGGGCATGCAGCAATCATCGAACCCACCAAAGCCGACGACTCAGGCATAGAATGCAGTCGGCGCCCGTTGAGGGCTATTTAGCCGCGAGCGCCGGATTACTCGGCCACCCGGCGCCGTTATCAAGAGATCGGGACGCGGGCCATGCCATGCCGCTTACTCCCGCGAGTTGAGAAAAAGGGCGGCCAGTAAATGAAGCCCTCGCGCTCACCCTTAAGCGCGAGGGCTTTTCCTTTCAGGCGAGCGCAAGTTTGCGCCGACCTGGCCCTCAGTAGGTAATGCCCGAGATCACCACGCAGCAGGCCGCGCGGCGCGGTTGCCAGAAAACGTACCTTTCAGCACGGATGCCCACCAAGTTGTTTTGCCACAGCGAAACGAGCGAGCCGGTGCCATCGTCGCTCATGGCAATGCTTGCCTCGCGGCTCGCATCGAGCGTCACACCACCATCATCGGCAATCAAAATTTCCGAGGGCTTCACCAGCGCAATGAAGGTGGAGCTATCGGCGGCAATCGGCACCGATGCGCTATCCACGATGGGAAAGCCCGCCAGCGTGCTGGAGGCTGCCACCTCGGGGAATGCGAACACACCGTCCGCCGTGCCGAGCCGCAGCATGGAGAGGTAGATTTTCGTGCGTGGGTTCATCACCCACGCGAGGCCATCCAACGGCAAGCCGTTCTGCGAGACGTAGGAGAGCGCCGCCTGAATATCGGCGGTGATTGCGCTCACCGTGTTGCCGGTGCTCGGGATCGCCTCGGCGCCGTAGGTGATGCTCGCTGGCGAGTTGGCCGCCGGGTTGGGTGCTTGCGTTGGATCGATGAATGCCACGTTGAGGAAATCCGAGATCGTCGCCACGAGATCGTCTCGCACCAGCGCCTCGGCAGAGGGCGACGAAAACCGCGCAAGCTCTTCGGTGATGGCGCAGATGCCCGCCACCTTGGCCCACGGGAGCGTCACCGCGTCAAAACCCATTTTGCTCACGGGCTTGGGCTTGGCCTCGCCCACCCATCCCACGGAAGTTCCGGACGTCTGCCGTGGAATGCGGATATTGAAGGGCACGCGGCGGAACCCTTGCAAGCGCCCGATGATGGTGGCCGGATGCAGCAGGCCGATAAACTCGTCTTGCATCGTGGCGTAATCCACGAGCGGTGCCGCCCACGTGGGGTCGGTCGTGGTGCCGGCGGCCACGGCGGCTTTGGTGTGAATCACGCGCGCTGCCCACTCATCCCCAGCGGTGCCACCCACGCCCGCAGCATGCTTGATGATGCCAGCGAGTTGAGGGAAATCCGGCCACAGGCTCTTTGCCAGTTCGGCGGATTGCAGTAGGTTGCCCCGCCCAGCAGCAAGGCACATCGCAAAGCGGGCAAATGCAGTGCCCGGTGGCAGGTTGCCCATACCGCGCTCATGGGTGCGGCGGCCAACGGGATTCTGCGAAGTGGGGTAGCCCGGCGCCATGCCGAGCGGGCGCGCGCTCTTGGCGGACACCGATTGCAGCTTGTCCAGCGTTTCGAGTTGCGCGTTGATGGTGTTGCATTCGTTCGATGCGGCATCAAAGGCGAGTTGCTCTTCGGTGCTGAACGCACGGCCCTCGCTCACAGCCTTTTCGTGCATGGATTCCAGAAGCGTGAGTGTGGTGGCACGGCGGGATTGCAGCGTTTCGATTTGTTCGGAAATGGGGGACGGCATGATTCGCTCCACAGTTGGCGGAGCGCCGGATTACGTTTCCAGTTGGATGCGCGCGGTGCTGAGATGAGTGTTAAGGAAAGCTTTGGACCAGTGTAGGTCGGGCGGGCGACGACCTACACTTCAACAGCACGAGGAGCATCCCTCCAAAGGCGCATTGAATTAATGGCTCACCCCCAACTCGCTTTCGAGATGCCCGCCGGTTGATCCCGGTGGGCTTTTTTGCGCTCGCTTACGCCCGTGATGCGGGACCGCGTTGAGCCAGCGAATACGCCATGTCCGCCGACATCGTCTCGCGCATCCGGTCCCGCCGCGTCGGCGTCCAGCGCCGCACCTCACGCAAGCGCTCTTGCAGAGCGGTGAGCACCAGTTCAGGAAACACCCCGAGGTCGGCGCCTGTGAATTGCGCTGTTGAATCGCTGGCGTGCGCCGCAACGGCGAGCGCGGCTAGCGCGGCGCCCAAGGTGCGGGCACCGCCGGTGTGGCCTTCTACCCACACACCGACCTTGCCGGTGGGGCCGCTAATGTCGCAGTGAAAGAGCGCGGTGCCGTTGATCTCAGCGCGTTGGATGGAGACCGTGAACCGCGCCACGGCTGGGGCGGGCGCTTGTGCTTTTCCGGCGGGTACAAGGGGGCGGTGAGCGGGACGCGGCATGCTGGCGCTCCGGTAGCTGGCGACGTGGACAGTCTATGCACTACCGCCACCGACCGCGCCCTCATTGGCAATCGCATCATGGCATTTTTGAAAGAGGCGGCGCACGCACGCAAGGTCGAGGGGGCGAAGCAAGGCGCCGCCATCACGAACCACAGGATCGCCTTACCGCCGGCTGGCGGTAAGGCGGAAAAGCGGCAAGCGCGTACCGCCAGCGCGCAGGCCAAGGTGAGCGGTAGTAGCGCCCGCTCGGTCGAGCGGCTGACCAGGAGGATTTTTACTCCTTGGGAACGTGGAGCATGACGCGCGGCGGCTTCTGATAGGCCGCCCGCTTAATTTCTGGGTGCGATTTTTTTTGCCTCGAATTTTGGACAATGAGCAAAAAGTCGGCTTCGGCGGGCGCTTCTCAAAGCGAGCCCGTGATTTATTCGACGGCCCCCCCGAGCTTGCCAGCCACCGCATCTCTATGTGGCTAGTTCTGCACGGTCTCAAGAATGCCATCTCGGAAGTAAAGATAGCTGCGATAGCCGGGATAGACCCATTGGGAGCGTCTGCCTCTGGCGTTGATGGTGTTGTTGACGCGCTCTGGCTTGCCCCAAGCACAGCGTGCTTCCACCTCGGTCATTCCGATGTACACATGCTTTTGCTTAATGGCTTCAAAGGCTTGGTCTGATACGTCTCTGCATTCAGCCGGGTACTTTTTTCGTTCGGCGGCTCGCACGGCCCGCGCCTTCTCTTGTTCTTTCGCGGCCTGTTCATTCACTTTGGTCCTCTGTTCAGCAGCGGCCTTGTAAGCAGCGGCTTCACGTTCCTTTCGTTGGGCCTCCGCCTCAACCTCGCTGGCAGTCATGGGTCTCGAAGCCGTAGTGCTGCTCGCAGGTGATGAATCTGGTTTCCTGTTTGCCGCGCACCAGCCCAATGCGAGGACCACCAACATGAAAGTCCCGATCCACTTGAAAAATTTGGATAGCATGGCTCGCCTCCCGACAGCAGCCTGTTTGTCAGCCGGCTTTGGCTGGGAATGTTCTAAATATCACCACTCCTTAACCGGTGACACATGCGGCGGAAATGAAATTTTTGCAAACCTGAATTAATTGTGATAGAGGTGCGTTTTCATCACTATTGCGATGCGTGCGCACCTCTTGGCCGCCAGTTCGGCGGGCGGTTTGCTCACGGGTCGAGGGTTAGTGCTCACGGCGGTGATCGAGCGCCCGTTGCGCACCAGCGTTGAGGCTGGCAAGCGATTGACCCAAGCTCTCACCGGCCACGGTGATGAGCCGGCTGAAGACCGCCAGCAGCGCCGCTTGCGTCGAACCATCCCACTCCGCCACCGCATTGAGGCAGTGGTGCAGTTGGGCCGCTACTTGTCCGGCGTCCTCGCACGGCGCCGCGAGGCTGGCGTGCTTGCCTCCATGCACGGCGGTACAGGCCACTTGCCATTGCCCCGAGCCATCAGGGGCGAGCCGCACCCATACGCCTTGATGGCGGCCCGTTGCAACGTCGATGGCTTCGGTGGTGGTGTGCTCGTTCGTTTCGGTTTGGTCGATCATGCTGATTCTCCGGTGTGGTAATCCACGCGGCGCCGCACGAACGCCGCGCCGTTCATGGCCTTGGCTTGCAACCTCCCGACCTCGCTTTCGAGTTCCTTGATGCGGGTGAGCAGCGGGTCGATATCGGCACATCTGGCACGCTCGGCCTCTAGGGATTTCACGCGCTCCAGCACACCGGCCAAAGCAGTGTTGATTCCCTCGTTGATGATGCCGGCCAATTGTTCAGGGCTGAGGTTCATGGTGATGCTCCGAGTGTGGGGGTTCACGGTAAAGGTGCTTGGCAAGGCCACGCCGCTTGGGTGGTGCCCTTTGCCGCACCTCGGTGGTGGCTGGCGTGGGTGGCGCTCGCCCCATGCGTTGCACCTCGGTCTTGATGCCGCGCAGCGCCCGAGCATCGGCAAGGCGCTGGCGGAAGTATTCGGCCTGATCGGGCAGACCGGCAGCAGGGCCACGGCGCAGGCGGTAGAGGATGTCGTCACGCAGCACAGGCGGCCAGCCCTCAAGCCGCGCGAGTTCATCCACCCATGCCCGTGCTTGCACCATGAGCGTCTGCACCTCGGCCACGGTGAGGTAGGCGGTCATGCCGGTGCTCTCGCGCACGCACGCGCGGGGGGATAGTGGCGGTCTTGGCGGCCTTGCCCGAAACCCGCTTGCAGTAAGGCTCTTGAGTCCGCCAAGGGTTGGCGGTCTTGGCGGTGTTGTTGGCGGCCTTGAGCCCATCCAAGACCGTCAAGACCGCCATCAAGGCCGCCAACGGTTGGCGGAGTGGAAACCCAATACAGGAAAGGATTTCCAGTAAGACCGCCAAGTCCGCCACGTGCCTTCCCGCGCGCGCACGCGCGCGAGGTGGCGGTCTTGGTCACTGGCAGCATCAGCATCATGGCAGCGCCCACTTCCATACCGCCTTGGTGCCATCCTGTACCCGCTCGGCTTGCACCTTGAGCTTGTGCTTGGCCCTCTCGATGGTGCGCCACGAGTGCCCCGCCTCGTGGGCTTGTGCCTTGATGTAGCGTTGGGACTGGGGGCCATCCTCAAGCAGTGCATGAAGGAATGCCACCGCCTCGGAGAGCGCGCCGCCTTCATCAGTGCTTTCCAGGTCGGCCAGCATCTCGACCGCCATGTCAGGCTGATAGGCGCCCCACTCGATATATGTGGCATCAATGCCGGGGGCCGCCTCGCCCTCTTGCGTCGAGTACGCAATGCCACCGATGGCGCGGGTGATGTTGGACTTGGCGCGCATCAGCGCGCCGCTCCGGCTCTTTTCGTCATAGGCGGCCAAGAGCACCATGCGGGCGGCGGCCACGAACGCCTGACTGCCAAGCACGCGCTCGGTGGGCAAGGTACCTTGGCTACGCTTCGCAAAGTGGGTGATGCCGACGATTGCACACCCATAGCTCGCGCCAAACTGAATGAGCGGTTCAAGGTGCCGGCGCACGTCATTGGCCTTATGGGCGTCACCGGCCACCGCGCTCACAATGGGATCGATGATGAGCATGTCGACGTGGTACGGCGCCGCCGCCAGTGCTTCGGCCAGTAGCGGAATATCCGTGGCAGGATCAAAGATATCGGTTCGCCCGTCGGGCCGGCGCGCGCCGTAGATGTGGTGGAAGTGATTGAGGTTCGCACCCATCCGCGACAGGCGAGGCACGACGGTGTCCTCCGCATCATCCTCGGAAGTCCACATGGCAACGTGGCCGGCCCGTTGAATCTCGGAGCCATCCGGCCACATGGTGCCCCGCGTTAGAGCCGCAGCAAGTGAGAGCGTGATGGTGGTCTTGCCGGCGCCCGGTTGCCCGGCCAGCAGGATGAGCTTGCCCTTGGGTAGCCAGCCGGGCCAGAGCCATTCAATGGGTTTCATCGTCATATCGCTCCCTTCGCGCAGCAGCGCCATGGAGGTATGCGCCTTGCCATTGAAGTGCGCATGGTCGCCATAGTCATGGCCGTTGGCCTTGCGGCGTGCTTGGCGTGCCGCAGCTTCCCTTTCAGCATGAGCGTCCGAATCACCGTGATCGTGATCTCGTTGAGCAGGCATTACCGCTCTCCCACGGGGATGGGTTCATAGGCATAGCGCGGTGGCTCGCGCCACCACTGGCGCGGCAGGCCAAGAGCCCGGCGGCGGCGCGCGAGGACGGCCACAATCAGCCCCTCGTCAGCACCGCACCGCCAGCAGTGCATATACATCCGGCCCTCGCTCGTCTCGCGGATGGAGACGGTGCGGCGATACAGGTTGCACAGCGGGCAGCAGGCGCGATAACGCCCACACCCGGCCTCTCGCACGCGGTCGAGTTCATAGAGCACATCGTGTTGGGTAGCGGCTGCCATGGCGCCCCCTACTCGGCGGCACGGGTTATAGCAGCCTTACGTGGGCGACCGCCAAGCCGAGGGCGTGTGGCATCGGCCTGATCGTCAAGCGCTTTCTGGCGGCGCACGCTCGGTCGCGCATCCGCCTGCCGCTGGATGTACTCGCGGACTTCGGATACCAGCCAGCGCACGGAATTGCCAACGCGGAAGGGTTGCGGAAAGCCGGGCTGTTTCTGCAACCGATAGGTAGTCGACGGATCGACGTCGAGGAATTTCGCGAGTTGCTCGCGGTTAATGTTGGCGAGGTCGTCGAGCCCGTCAATGCGGGGCGCACGTTGCCCGGAAGCAGCCTTGCGCTTGTAGCGACGGCTAGTAGTGGGTTGCATCGTCCTTGCTCCTGTTACGAGTTCGTACAGGGGCATTCAAGGCGATGCTACGGAATAAAAAAACTGGCACCAAGCCGCTTGGTGCCAGTTAGCAGGTAGCAGTAAGCAGCTTGGTGCTACTTGACACCCCACTCATGTTTGAGCGGGTCCCACACCTTCCCGCGAAGCTTGCTGGCAAAGGCTTTGCGCCAAGGAGCAGTTGCCTTTTTGCTGGCAAAACCGACAGCCCACGCTTGGGCAGTGCGCCAATTTGCTGCAAGATTCCGCACCGATAATTCTTCGTAAAATGCCGTGGTGCCGGTGAAGAGGTGAATATCACGCTGCCACGCGAGCCAGAGCTTCTCTGCCTCGGCCCTCTCCTTTGAGCGCTTCGGTGCCTTGCCACCCTTTGAGGCAGCATTGCGGCTGTTCTGCCTCCCGATCTCCCGGTGCATGGCTTGCTGATATCCGCCACCGGAATTTCGAGTGGCGTCAACAAAATCAGCCAACCACGTCAGCGTGTGGCCGAGTTCGGGCGATGTGGCGCGCTTTGCAAGGCCGCGAAGTTCAGCAATTACGCCTACCGCATCTAACTCACCATTGAGCTTGGCCCGAGGGCTCGCCACAGGTGCGGACTTTGCCGGCGGTGCGGATTTTGCCATCGCCTGCATTGTGGGCAGCAACGATGCATTGAACTTGCGCAGCGCCTCAAGGGCTTGGGGGGGAAGGGCCGATTCAGCGTTGAGCATGTCGACGGCGGCCCGATACCCGGTCATCGCATCGTTAATTTCGCGCAGCGTATCAGCGGCAGATTTGCTCATGCTGCCTTCCCCTTGTGGCGCATCGGGGTCACGATGCCCGAGGCCGGCAAGCCCTCCAGGTAGTCCGCCCATGCTTGCACAATCACCCGGCGCTTTTCGAGTAGCGCGCCTCGCATGTATGCGCGTTGCGTAGCGTCGCCCACGTTGTGCGCCAGTTGGATGCGCACTGCGTCGCGGTCGAAGTTCGTTTGCTCGGTACACCAGTCGGCAAACGTACTGCGCATGCCGTGGCTGGTCACTTCGCCTTTGCGCTTCATCCTGCCGATCAATGCCAACATGGCGTTTTCGCTCATCGCATCCCCCGCCGGATTCGGAAAGACAAGGGTTTCGTGGTTGCCCTTCAAGCCTTTCAGTAAGGCAATGGTTTGGCGTGCCAGTGGCACAACATGCTCCCGGCTCGCTTTCATGACCTCGGCGGGCAATGTCCAGATGCCGACCTCCAGGTCGAACTGATCCCATGTTGCCCCGCGCGTGTTGGCCGTGCGCACTGAGGTCAGCATCGTGAATTCAAGCGCACGAGCAGCCAGCCCTTCCCGTTGGCGCAACTCGGCAACAAAGGCCGGCGCTTGCGCGTAGGGAAGTGCCGCGTGGTGCTTGACTGCCTTGGCGGCATCCTTTTTCTGAATAACGCTGTGACGCGGCAACAGAACGTCGAGATTGCCCTTGAGGCGCGCCGCATTGGGTGCATCGGCCAGACCCATGCCGATGCCCCACCCGAGCACTTGCTCAATGCGGTTGCGGGTACGGCTCGCGGTTTCCAGCTTGGTCGACCAGATCGGTTCGAGCACGGCCAGTACGTGCGCCGGTTCAATCTGGCGCAGATCGAGGCTGCCGATCTTGGGCAGGACGTAATCATTCATGGTTTGCCGCCACTGCGCCTCCGAGCCGGAGCCGGCTTTCCATTCCGGCCGTTTGAGGTCAATCACCTTGTCCAAGGCGGCACGGAAAGTGATGGAAGTGGCGGCAAATTCGGCCTTCGCCTCCTGTGCCAAGCGCTCGGCAATGGGGTCGCGGCCATCCAGCCGCATACGCTTCATTTCGACGGCGCGGGTGCGCGCTTCTTCCAGCGAAACCGCCGGCCAAGGCCCGAGCCCACAGAATCGCTCCCGCCCTTCGGCGTCGCGGTAGCGGTAGATCCAGCTTTTGCCCATCTCCGAGCGGACTTGCAGATACAGGCCACGCCCGTCACCATGGCGACCAGGCTTCGCAACTTGGCACTTATATTCGGTAAGTCGGCCGCTCATCACATCCCCCAAGATGAGGTCTGTCCAACGCAGCCCCCAGTTTGAAAGCATAGCATGCAACGTCATGCGAGCCGGCGAGAGGCAATAAAAAACCCGCAAACCTATATGGGATGCGGGTTTCTTGGTGTTTTGCCTTACGCTGCTTGACTGGGCAGGAAGGGGGTGTGGCGGAGAGAGGGGGATTCGAACCCCCGATAGGCTATTAACCTGTGCCACCTTCTCCGCTAACCTGTTGATTCGTAACGTTTAGTGCGAATTATGGTGTCTCATAAAATCG
>NZ_BBQI01000003.1 GCF_001652915.1 Cupriavidus sp. D384 | reverse complement strand
AGGCGTCGGCAGGCAAGGGCGCCACACGCCCGGCCGGTGCCGGCGCGCCGCCGATGGCTGGCGCCGCTGCCGCCGCCGCAGCCAGCCAGCGTCCGGCAGCCCAGCCGCTGCGTCCGCCCCCGGCTTCGCGCCCGGCGACGACCGCGACGGCTGCGCCCGCGCAGCCGCCCAAGGCGCCTGCTGCCGCACCCGATGCGCCGGTAACGGCTGCCCCGCAAACCGCCGCCGCGCCGCAGCCCGTGCGCGAACGTCCGGCGCCTGCCGCTGCCAAGCCTGCCCAGCAGGCCAGGCCGGCCGCCGAAGTGCCGCCGTGGGAAGCCGCCGGAGGCAGCGATGTGCCGCCGTGGGAAGCCATGCCGGCCGATATGCCGGTGATCGGGCCCTACGACAGCGATCCTGGCTTCGACCCGAATTTTGGCGGGTACGACAATGGTTTCGAATCGGAAAGTTTCGATCGCGCGCCGCGTGGCGCCGGCCGTGCCGCATCGGCCCAGTCGGCACAGCCCGCCCAGCCGCAGACCCAGGCCCGCAAACCGGAGCGCGAACCCGAGCCGGCGATAGCGCTGGCACCGGCCGTGCCGCCGGTGGCGCCGAGCGCGTCCGACGACGGTACGCCGCCGGTTTTCACGGGCGACTGGCCGGCACTGGCTGCCAGCCTGCCGCTCAAGGGCCTGGCGCAGCAACTGGCGCACCAGAGCGAACTGCATCGCGTGGTGGGCCGCGCGTTGCACCTGCGCGTGCCGGTGGCGGCCATTGGCGAGGCCAATGTGGCCGAGCGGCTGCAGGCGGCGCTCAATGAACACTTCGGCGTCGAGGTCCGCGTGCATTGCGAGATCGGCGCCGTGACCCATACCGCGGCGGCCGTCGATGCCGCGGCGCGTGCCGAGCGCCAGCGCGAGGCCGAGGCCGAGATCGACCGCGACCCGTTCGTACAGGGCCTGCTGCGCGAGTTCGGCGGGCAGATCGTGCCCGGTTCCGTGCAGCCGCGCGCTGCCTGATTTCGAGAGGCGGCCCGCCTGGATCGACAGACATGCGGCGCCGCCCGACCCAACACACACATATCGAAGGAGTGATTCCATGATGAAAGGTCAACTGGCCGGGCTGATGAAGCAAGCCCAGCAGATGCAGGACAACATGAAGAAGATGCAGGAGCAGCTGGCCCAGATCGAGGTCGAGGGCCAGTCCGGCGCCGGTCTCGTGAAGGTGGTCATGACCTGCAAGAACGACGTGAAGCGCGTGACCATCGATCCGAGCCTGCTGGCCGACGACAAGGACCTGCTGGAAGACCTGGTGGCCGCTGCGTTCAACGACGCCGTGCGCAAGGCCGAGGCCACCACGCAGGAAAAGATGGGCTCGATGACGTCGGGCCTGCCGCTGCCCCCGGGCTTCAAGCTGCCGTTCTGATCGCCGTTCCCATGCGCGCATTGTTCCCGGCGGTGCCATGAGAGCGGCGCCGCCTACCTCGCTGCAGGCGCTGATCGAGGCGCTCAAGGTGCTGCCCGGCGTGGGGCCGAAGTCGGCCCAGCGCATGGCATACCACCTGCTGCAGCACGACCGTGACGGCGCGCGCAAACTGGGCGACGCGCTGCGTGGCGCCGCCGATGGCATCCGCCATTGCGAGCGCTGCAATACGTTCACCGAGCAGGAAATCTGCGAGACATGCCGCGACCCCGGGCGCGACGCCTCGCTGCTCTGCGTGGTGGAAACCCCGGCCGACCAGGTCATGATCGAGCAGACCCTGACCTATCGCGGCCAGTACTTCGTGCTGATGGGGCGGCTGTCGCCGCTCGATGGCATCGGCCCGAAGGAAATCCATCTCGATCGCCTGCTGGCGCGTGCCACCGACCCCGAGTACGGCGGCCCGGCCACCGAGGTGATCGTCGCCACCAACTTCACCAGCGAAGGCGAGGCCACCGCGCACTACATCGGCGAAATGCTGAAGGCGCGCGGGCTCAAGGTGTCGCGCCTGGCGCGGGGCGTGCCGGTGGGTGGCGAACTCGAATACGTGGACGCGGGCACCATTGCCCGCGCCGTGATGGACAGGCGCACGCTCTGACCATGAATCTGGCGCGCTTCGATCTCGTGACGCTTGGCCTGTTCGTGGCCGTGGCCCGGCAGGGCAGCATCTCGGCCGGCGCGCGCCAGTCGCATCTGGCCGTGGCGGCCGCCAGCAAACGGATTTCCGACCTGGAAACCGCCGTCGGCGCGCCGCTGTTCTTCCGCCATGCCGCGGGCGTGCAGCTGACCGAGGCAGGGCAGGCGTGCTTTCACCATGCGCTGACCATCCTGCAGGACGTGGAACGCATGGCCGGCGTGATGTCCGACTATGCGTCGGGCGTGCGCGGGCAGGTGCGCGTCTGCGCCAACACGTCGGCGATCACCCAATTCCTGCCTGATGACCTGGCGCAGTTCATGCGCCAGCATCCAACCATCCGCATCGAGCTGGAAGAGCACAACAGCAGCGACATCGTGGCCGCGCTGATGGAAAACCGCGCCGACGTCGGCATCTTTGCCGACCGCACGCCGTGCACCGGGCTGGTCACCGTCGAATACCGGCAGGACGAGCTGGTCATCATCACGCCACCGGGTCATCCGCTGGCCCAGGACGGGCCTGTGCATTACGCCGATGCGCTCGAGTACGACTTCGTCAGCCTGCCGCAGGTCACTTCGCTGGCGGCACGGCTGCTGGAAGAAAGCAGCCGGCTGGAGCGCCAGTTCCGCCTGCGCATCCAGGTGCGCAGCTTCGACGCCATGTGCCGCATGGTGATGGCGGGCCTGGGCGTGGGCGTGCTGCCGCGCATTGCCGCCGAGCCGCATGTGAAGTCGATGGGGTTGTCGCTGGTAGGGTTGCGCGATGCCTGGGCGCGCCGGTCGTTGCTGATCGGCATGCGCGACCCGGCCGGGCTGACCGTGTCGGCCAGGCTGCTGATCACCCATCTGTGCGGGGACCGCGCGCCGTTCTGACGCTGTGCCCGGGGTGATGCGCGCCCCTCCGCCCACGGCAGTGGGAGCGGGGAGTAAAACCCCCGCCATGCGCTACGGCGTCACCACGCCCTCGTCGGCGTACTCCACGCGGTCCCGCCCGTTGTTCTTGCCGCGATAGAGCGCCTGGTCGGCGCGCGAGATCATGCCGTGGATGGTGTCGCCCGGCTGCACGCAGGCCACGCCCAGGCTGGCCGTCATCTCTCCCGTCACCGAAAACGCCCGCTCGGACACCGTGCGGCGCAGCCGTTCGGCAAACTGCACGGCGACATGCGGCGAGGCATCGGGGCAGATAATCAGGAATTCCTCGCCGCCCCAGCGGCCTACGGTATCGGCGTCGCGCGTGATTTCCAGGATGCGCTCGGCCATTTCCACCAGCACCCGGTCGCCAATCTGGTGGCCGTGGTTGTCGTTGATGGCCTTGAAGCGGTCCACGTCGATCAGGATGATCGAAAACAGGCTGCCGTCGCGGCGGTGGCGTTCCAGTTCGCTGATCAGCACCGCGTCCAGATGGCGCCGGTTGAACACGCCGGTCAGCTGGTCGGTCTTGGACAGCGCTTCGAGCTGCAGATTCTTTTCGACCAGTTCCGCCTGGGTGGCCTGGATCTGCGCGAAGGCCTCGTGGCTGCGCTGGATGGCGGCGCGCACGGTCAGTTCGGCTTCGGTCCGCTCGGCGATGATCAGCTTGAGCTTGCGCAGCACCTGGTTGAAGCCATCGATAACGCTGTCGAATTCGGTGCGGCCCAGCCGCGACAGTTCGTCAAGTTCGTCGCCATGGCTCGACGCCAGCTGGAACAGGGCACGCTGCAGGTGTTCCAGCGGACGGAACACCATGCGCAGGCCAAAGGTCAGCAGCAGCACCAGCACCACGTCGATGGCGGCCACTTCGGTAATGCCCTGGATCATCGCCGCGCGCAGGGCCTTGTGCATAGGCTCGTGCGAGAACCGGATCACGGCGGTACCGATGGACTGCTCGCGGCGCGCGGCATCGATATTGGCTGGCGGGTAGATCTGCACGTCGCTCAGCACGTCGTGCGGCCCGGCCACGGTGCACGACGCGGTGCCGGGCGCGGCCGGGCGGCCCGCCGTGGCGTAGGCTTCCTTGCCGTCGGGCGAGAACACGCAGGCTTCGGAGACTTCGGGGTGTACCAGCGTGGCTTCAAGGCGGCTGCGCAGGATGCCGACATTGAGCGCCCAGGCCGGTTCGGCCAGGCTCTGGCCCAGGCCAACCATGATTTCCGCGCGGGTCCGTTCGAACCGTAGCGCGAGTTCCTGCTGCAACTGCCACTGGCGGTGCGCGGCAAAGGCCCCCAGCGTTGTCGTGGTGACAACGATGAACAGCACGATCATCCTGTTCCGGATCGACTGAACCGGGGGCGGCAGTGGCATGAAGGGCTCGATCCTGGAGGATTCAGGGAGGGATTCTATTCATCCGCCGCCTTGTTGAACAGTTGGCGGAAGCGGGCCAGCTCCGGATGCGTTTCCTCGTATTTCTTGCTGAACCCGATATGCACGGTCTCGGTCTTGATATTCAGGACGCGCCTGGACTTGTAGCGCATGCGTTCGGGCAGGCCGCGCGCCTCCAGCGTGACCATTGCCTCGTTCAGGACCACGCTGGGGTTGACCACGCAGTCGATCTCGCCCACCAGCATCTTCTTGACCAGGTCCTGGAACTCATGGCCTTCGACGACCTCGATCCGGCCTTCCCGGGCAAACTGGAAGAAACGTGGGCCGGGGGCCAGGTAGCCGCGCTGGTTGCCGAACTTCATGCCGGCGAAATCGTCCGGATAGGTGCGGAAGGTGCGGCCCTCCACGGAATCGCGGTTGCAGTGAACGGACACGTCCTCGGCATAGAACGCCTTCGAATGGTTCAGGTAAGGCCGTTCTTTGGGGCGATAGTAGACGCCCAGGATGCCGGCGCTGTTGCCGGACCTGGCTTCCTCGACCACGCGCGCCCACGAGGCGAAGCGGATCTCGACGCGGTATTCGGGCGGCAGCCGCTTCAGCACGCGCTGCACGCTGTCGATGTAGGCGCCCCGGGGCATGCCGTTTTCCTCGTACGACAGCGGACGCTGGGCGGCCTCGGAATACAGCACGATGGTGGTCGTGGCCGGCGCCTGCGCCAGCGCGGACGTCGCCATCCAGCCGGCGCAGGCGGCGCAGAGGATGCGGCAGAAGCGGAGGAATCGCATGGTGACGGGGCCGCGGATGGTGGGTGGCTGGCGCGAAACGTGCCGGAATGGTGCCGGCACTGTGTGCGGAGGTGCCCCGGATAACGGCAGCGCAGAACCGGAAGTTGACCCATCCCCTCATCAGGGTTAGCCCCAATCTTTCGCATTCCGAGATAGCCCGCTTTCCGGAATGCCGATTCCGCGTCACCCCGTTGCTGCGGCACACTCCGTCGAAACAAAGCCAAATCCCACGCACGGGTCAGTTTCACGGAGACATTCCCCAACATGGCGCAACAGATTCTCAATGGCATCAAGGTCCTGGAACTGGGCCAGCTGATTGCCGGCCCCTTTGCCGCCAAGACCCTTGCCGACTTTGGCGCGCACGTGGTCAAGGTGGAGCCGCCCGGACAGGGCGATCCGCTGCGCAAGTGGCGCATGCTGCACGAAGATACCTCGGTCTGGTGGGAAGCCCAGTCGCGCAACAAGCAGTCGATTGCCATCGACCTGCGCCAGCGCGAGGGGCAGGACCTGGTCCGCAAGCTGGCCGCCGAGGCCGATGTGCTGATCGAAAACTTCCGTCCCGGCACCATGGAGAAGTGGGGCATGGGCTGGGATGTGCTGCACGCCGCCAACCCCAAGCTGATCATGCTGCGCGTGTCGGGCTACGGCCAGACCGGGCCCAAGCGCGATGAACCGGGCTTTGCCGCCGTGGCCGAGGCGATGAGCGGGCTGCGTTACCTGACGGGCGAACCGGGCCGGCCGCCGGTGCGCGCGGGCCTGTCGCTGGGCGATACCATCGCCGGCCTGCATGGCGCGCTGGGCGTGCTGCTGGCCCTGTACGAGCGCGATGCGCGCGGCGGCACGGGCCAGGTCATCGACGTGGCGCTCTATGAATCGCTGTTCAACCTCAGCGAAAGCCTGCTGCCCGAGTATTCGGCGTTTGGCGCGGTGCGCCAGCCGGCGGGCGGCGCCCTGCCGGGCATCGCGCCGTCCAACGCCTATCCGTGCGGCTGCGGCGAGTACGTGCTGATTGCCGCCAATGGCGACGCCATCTTCAAGCGGCTGATGGCTGCGATGGGGCGCGAAGACCTGGGCGAGGACCCGGACCTGGCGCGCAACGACGGCCGGGTGAAGCGCGTCGACGAGATCGATGCCGCGATTGCCGCCTGGACCCGCACGCAGACCGTGGCCTCGGCGCTGGACGTGCTGCGCGGCGCCGATGTGCCGTCGGGCCGCATCTATACGGTCAAGGACATTGCCGAGGACCCGCACTACCGCGCCCGCGAAGTCATCGAGACGGTGACGTCTGCCAAGGGCCTGAGCGTGGAAGTGCCGGGCGTCTTCCCGAAGCTGTCGGGCAATCCCGGGGGCATTCATGACCGCGCGCCCACGCTGGGCGAGCATACCGACAACGTGCTGGCGCAAGCCGGCTTCGACGTGGCGGCCATTGCCGACCTGCGCGCCCGTGGAGTGATCGCATGAGTACCCAAGTCGCCCAGACCTATTCGCTGGCAGGGCCGGCACGGATCGAGATCAACGATGTGGCGCCGCGCGACGGGCTGCAGATCGAACCGTTCGTGGTCCCCACCGAAGGCAAGGTCGCCTTCGTCAATGCGCTGGCCCACTGCGGGTTTGCGCGCATCGAGGCCACTTCGTTCACATCGGCCCGGGCCATTCCTGCGCTGGCCGATGCCGAGGCGGTGATGCACCAGATCGAGCGCGTGCCGGGCGTGCGCTACACGGTGCTGGTGCCGAACCTGCGCGGCCTGGAGCGTGCGCTGTCGTGCCATCCCGACGAAGTGAACCTGGTGATGTCGTCCAGCGAGACGCATAACCGCGCCAACCTGCGCATGACGCGCGAACAGTCGAAAGCCCAGCTGCTGGCGATGATCGGCGAAGCGGGCAAGGCTGGCGTGCCGGTGAACATCTCGCTGTCCACGGTGTTTGGCTGTCCGTTCGAGGGCGATGTCAGCGAGGCCGACGTGATGGCGCTGGCCCGCACGTTTGCCGACGCCGGCGCTGCCGGCATCACGCTGTGCGACACCACGGGCATGGCCTATCCGAACCAGGTGGCCGCGCTGTGCGAGGCCTTCCAGCAGGCACTGCCGCAGACCGGCCTGACCATCCACCTGCACAACACGCGCGGCATGGGCCTGGCCAATGCCATCGCGGCCTGGCAGACCGGCGTGGCGCGCTTTGACGCGGCGGCCGGCGGCCTGGGCGGCTGCCCGTACGCGCCGGGCGCCAGCGGCAACGTCAGCACCGAAGAACTGGTGCATATGTTCGCGGCGATGGGTGTCGATACCGGCGTTGACCTCGACGCGTTGCTCAATGTGGTGGGCGGGGTGTCCGAGCTGGTGCAGCGTGACGTCCCCAGCCAGCTGCTGCGGGCCGGCCCGCGCCTGCGCACGCACCAGCCGCCAGCGTGGATGGCCGAGTTCTTCGCCAACGCGTAACGGATTGCCGCACGGTTTTTCGCCCCTTTCCCGTGCGCGGGAGCGGGGAGCAGGACAACAGGATTTTCGAGTCCCCCAATAAGACATACGGAGACAACCATGAAACGCAACCTCATCGGCGCTTGCGCCGCGCTGGCCGCTGCCGGCGTGACTTTCGGCACCGCCGCCCAGGCCCAGGACGGCAGCTATCCCAACCGGCCGATCATGCTGGTGGTGTCGGCGGCTGCCGGCGGCACCACCGACCTGGCCGCACGCCTGATCTCGGAGCCGCTGTCGAAGGCGCTGGGCCAGTCGGTGGTGGTCGACAACAAGCCGGGCGGCAACGGCACGATCGCCGCACAGGCCGTGCAGCGCGCCAAGCCCGACGGCTACACGCTGCTGGTGCAGTACTCGGGCTACCACGTGATCACGCCGCTGCTGACCAAGACGGCGTGGGACCCGGTCAAGGACTTCCAGCCTGTCGCCAACCTGCTGTCGGCGCCGCAGGTGCTGGTGGTACGCCCCGGCCTGCCGGTGAAGTCGCTCAAGGAACTGGTGACCTACGCCAAGGCCAATCCGAACAAGCTCAACTACGCATCGTCGGGTAATGGGTCGCTGCAGCACGTGTCTACCGAGCTGCTGAACCAGATGGCCGGCATCCAGATCACGCACGTGCCCTACAAGGGCACCGGCCCGGCCATGACCGACCTGCTGGGCGGCAACGTCGACATGACGATCACCACGCCGCCGCCGCTGATGGGCCATATCGCCGCGGGCAAGCTACGTCCGCTGGTGGTGACCAGCAAGACCCGCCTGGAAAGCCTCAAGGATGTGCCGTCGGCCCCCGAAGCCGGCTACCCCGACCTGGACGTCTCGTCGTGGTTCGCCATGTACGCGCCGGCCGGCACGCCCAAGGCCGTGGTGGACAAGCTGACCACCGAGATCGAGAAGATCATGAAGACCGAGGCGTTCCGCAAGAAGGCCGAGGAGCTGGGTGCCGAGGCAAAGTACATGAACCCGCAACAGCTGGACCAGTACCAGAAGGCCGAACTGCAGCGCTGGGCCAAGGTGATCAAGTCCGCCAACATCCACGCCGAGTAATCCACGCCGGGCCAGCGGCAACGGGCGGGCAGGCCGGGTGTCTGAAGGCCTGCTCTCATTGTGCTGACATTAGGTGTTGGTCCCGATGCGGGCATCTGGCATGTCCGGTAGCATCGCCGGGAGCCGCATGGGCGGCGTCCCGGCTTTCGTGCGTCGGCACGTGGCGCGCCCTCATTCAAACAGAAGCAGAAAAGAGCAGGAGAGCCCTATGTACAACAAACCTTTCTGGAAGCAGTTGCTGATTGCGCTGGCGCTGTTCCTGGCCGGCTGGTTCACGTTCGGCAGCGCCTTCGCGCAAGGCAAGCCCGAGAAGCAGAAGGTGACCATCGCGGTGGGGGGCAAGAACCTGTTCTACTACCTGCCGCTGACGATTGCCGAGCGCCTGGGCTACTTCAAGGAAGAAGGGCTCGACGTGGAGATCGTCGACTTTGCCGGTGGCGCCAAGGCGCTGCAGGCCGTGGTGGGCGGCAGCGCCGACGTGGTATCGGGCGCCTACGAGCACACGATCAACCTGCAGGCCAAGGGCCAGCATTACCAGGAATTCGTGCTGCAGGGCCGCGCCCCGCAGATCGTGCTGGTGACGTCGAACAAGACCATGCCCAATTTCAAGTCGATCGCCGACCTGAAGGGCAAGAAGATTGGCGTGACCGCGCCGGGTTCGTCGACCAACATGATGGCGAACTTCGTGCTGGCAAAGGCCGGCCTGAAGCCGTCGGACGTGTCGTTCATCGGCGTGGGCGCCAGCGCCGGCGCGGTGGCCGCGATGCGATCGGGCCAGATCGATGCCATGGCCAACCTGGACCCGGTGATCTCGATGCTGACGCAGAAGAACGAGGTCAGGATCGCCTCGGACACGCGTACCCTCAAGGAAACGCAGTCGGTGTTCGGCGGCAACATGCCGTCGGGCTGCCTGTACGCGTCGACCAAGTTTATCGAGCAGAACCCCAACACCACCCAGGCGCTGACCAATGCCATGGTGCGGGCGTTGAAGTGGCTGCAGACGGCGGGCCCGTCGGATATCGTCAAGACCGTGCCGGAAAGCTACCTGCTGGGTGATCGCGCGCTGTACCTGGCGGCGTGGGACAAGGTGAAGGAAGCAATTTCGCCGGACGGCGTAATGCCGGCCGATGGCCCGAAGACGGCGCTGAACACGCTGCAGCAGTTCGATCCGGACCTGAAGGGCAAGCCGATCAAGCTGGAAGGCACGTTCACGAACACGTTCGTGCAGAAGGCCAACGCCAAGTACAAGTAAGCCTTGCGCCCCGGTTGCGGGGCGTCTTCGTCGCCCGCCGCGCCCGCCCTGCATGGGCGCCCGGCGGGCGAAACGTTTCTCAGAGTCATGCCGTCATGAGCACGCCTGCACTTTCCCTTGAAAACGTGACCTGTACCTTCGTCTCGCGCGAAGACCGTTCGCAGCGCTATACGGCTGTGCGGGACGTCACGATGTCCATCCAGCCCGGCGAATTCCTGTCCGTGGTGGGGCCCACCGGCTGTGGCAAGTCCACGCTGCTGAACGTATCGGCGGGCCTGCTGGAGCCATCCACCGGCAGCGTGCGCGTGTTCGGCGAGCCGCTCAAGGGCATCAACACCCGCGCCGGCTACATGTTCCAGGCCGAGGCGCTGATGCCGTGGCGCAGCGCGCTGGACAACGTGATCGCCGGCCTGGAATTCCGTGGCGTGCCGCGTGCCGATGCCGAGGCGCAGGGCGAGGAATGGCTGCGCCGCGTGGGCCTGGGCGGGTTTGGCGACCGCTATCCGCACCAGCTGTCGGGCGGCATGCGCAAGCGCGTGAGCCTGGCGCAGACGCTGGTGCTGGACCCGGACATCATCCTGATGGACGAACCGTTCTCGGCCCTGGATATCCAGACGCGCCAGCTGATGGAAAACGAGGTGCTCGACCTGTGGGCCGCCAAGCGCAAGGCCGTGCTGTTCATCACCCACGACCTGGACGAGGCGATTGCGATGAGCGACCGCGTGGTGGTGCTGTCGGCGGGCCCGGGCACGCATCCAATTGGCGAATTTACGATCGATTTGCCGCGTCCGCGTGACGTGGCCGAGATCCGCAACCATCCGCGCTTCGTGGAACTGCACGCCGCCATCTGGGACGTGTTGCGCGAGGAAGTGCTCAAGGGCTATGCGCAGCAGCGCAAGGTGGCCTGATTTCTGGACCGGACGATAACAAGATCATGGCATTTCGTGCTGATTCAAAAGGCATGCTGCGCGTCTGGCAGCTGCTGCTCCTGGTGGTGATCCTGATCGTGTGGCACCTGGCCACGCGTTCGCAGGAGGTGGCGTTCTTCTTCGGCGAACCGCTGATGGTGGCGCAGCGGATCTGGAGCTGGTTCGTCGTCGAGCGCGACATCTATATCCACCTGGGCGTGACCCTGCTGGAGACCGTGCTGGCCTTTGGCATCGGCACCGTGGCCGGGCTGGGTGTGGGCCTGTGGCTGGCGCTGAGTCCGTTCACGTCGGCCGTGCTGGATCCCTATGTGAAGGCCGCCAACTCGATGCCGCGCGTGATTCTGGCGCCGATCTTCGCGGTCTGGTTCGGCCTGGGTATCTGGTCGAAGGTGGCGCTGGCCGTCACGCTGGTGTTCTTCATCGTGTTCTTCAACGTCTACCAGGGCGTGAAGGAAGTGAGCCCGGTGGTGCTGGCCAACGCGCGCATGCTGGGCGCCAACAAGCAGCAACTGCTGCGCCATGTGTACCTGCCCAGCGCCACAAGCTGGGTGTTCTCGTCGCTGCATACGTCGGTGGGCCTGGCGTTCGTGGGCGCCGTGGTGGGCGAGTACCTGGGATCGGCGCGCGGCGTGGGCTACCTGATCCTGCAGGCCGAGGGCACGTTCGACATCAACACGGTGTTCGCCGGCATCGTCGTGCTGACGGCCTTTGCACTGGTGCTGGACTGGATGGTGACGGCGGGGGAGAAGCGGCTGATGAAGTGGCAGCCGCAGAGCGGGGAAACGGAGAAACTCTGATGTCTGGTCGGCTGGCCTGGTGGCTGGCCGACGGTGTGCTCCCCCTCCCGCGTGCGGGAGAGGGGGAGCAAGGCTACCGCTGGGTGTCGCCTTACGGCGTGATGACGATCTTTCCGGTCACCTTGCGCGCTTCCATGTCCTTCAGCGCCTGCGGGGCCTGTTCCAGCGGATACCGTGCCGAAATATGCGGGCGGATCTTGCCTTCCTTCATCCAGCCGAGCATCTGGGCCATATTGGCCTGGTTGGCCTTCGGCTCGCGCCGCGCAAAATCGCCCCAGAACACGCCAACCAGCGACGCGCCCTTGAGCAGCGCCAGATTCAGCGGAATCTTCGGAATTTCGCCATTGGCGAAGCCCACCACCAGATAGCGGCCTCGCCAGCCGATCGAGCGGAAGGCCGGCTCGGCATAGACGCCGCCCACCGGGTCGTAGATCACGTCCGGGCCCTTGCCGTCGGTCAGCGCCTTGATGCGCTCGCGCAGGTCCTCGGTGCTGTAGTTGATCACGGCATCGGCGCCATGCTCCTTGCAGACCGCCAGCTTCTCGTCGGTGGACGCCGCCGCGATCACGCGGGCGCCAATCGCCTTGCCGATTTCGATAGCCGCCAGCCCCACGCCACCGGCGGCGCCCAGTACCAGCATGGTTTCGCCGGCCTTCAGCTCGCCACGGTCCACCACGGCGTGGTGCGACGTGCCGTAGGTCAGCGTGAATGCGGCGGCCACGTCGAAGTCGATGCCAGGCGGCATCGGCACCACGGCCTTGGCCGGAGCCCTGGCCTGGGTGGCGAACGCGCCGTTGCCCAGGTAGGCGATGACCTTGTCACCCGGTTTCACATGCGTGACACCGGCACCGACGGCATTGACCACCCCGGCCAGCTCCGAGCCCGGCGAAAACGGCAGCTCGGGCTTGGCCTGGTATTTGTTCTGGATGATGAGCACGTCCGGAAAGTTCACGCCGGCGGCCTTGACGTCGATGACGACTTCGCCGTCGCCGGGCACCAGGTCGGGCAGGGTTTCCAGCGCCAGCGAATCGGGCGGGCCCCAGGCTTTGCACAGTACGGCTTTCATTGTGTCTCCCATATGTGATGTGGTCTTGCCGGTGTCGTGCGCGGCAGGAACGCCAGGGCGGCCGGGCACGACGTCGGGCAAGTGTAGCGCAAGAAAAGCACGATCGTTCTGTGGGAAAAAATCGCTGCATGTCGCCTATTCGGGCGACGCATGGCGGGCGCCCGGCTGGCGCAATCGGGGCGCATTTGTCCCGTTTCCGGTGCATCTGCGGTGCCGCCAGCGGCCTTTCGCTCAGGTACAATCGCGGCCATGCATATCCTTCTCGCCAACGATGACGGTTACCTTGTGCCGGGGCTGGCCGTCCTGCACGCAGCGCTCGCGCCCCTGGCGCGCGTGACCGTGATCGCTCCGGAACAGAATCACAGCGGGGCCTCGAACTCGCTGACGCTGCAACGCCCGCTTTCGGTCTATGAGGCGAGGGAAGGGGTGCAGAAGGGATTCCGCTATATCAATGGTACGCCGACGGATTGCGTCCACGTGGCGCTGACCGGCCTGCTTGAGGAGCGCCCGGACCTGGTGGTGTCCGGCATCAACCAGGGCCAGAACATGGGCGAGGACGTGCTGTACTCGGGCACGGTGGCCGCCGCCATCGAGGGCTACCTGTTCGGTATCCCCTCGATCGCGTTCTCGCAGGTCAATCATGGCTGGGAGCATCTCGACGCGGCCGCGCGCGTGGCGCGCGAGATCGTCGAGAACGTGATAGCGCGGCCGCCACGCGAGCCCTTCCTGCTGAACGTCAATATTCCGAACCTGCCGTACGAGCATATCCTCGGGCACCGCGCCACGCGTCTGGGCAAGCGCCATCCGTCGCAGCCCGTGATCCAGCAGGTGAATCCGCGCGGCGACCCCATTTACTGGATCGGTCCGGCCGGCGACGCGCGCGACGCGAGCGAAGGCACCGATTTTCATGCCACGGCCAATGGCTACGTCTCGCTCACGCCGCTGCAACTCGACCTGACGCATCGCGGCCAGCTGGAACAGATCGCACAGTGGTTGGGGTGAGCGTGTCATCGCCGCGCGCCCGTCAGGCGTTTCTTCGCGGTCGCCGCGCGGGTGCGCTGCGCGGCAACGCCGTTTTCGTCCTTCCTTTCGTTCCATCGCCGTATCCGAAATGAGTTCCACGCCGCGCCGCCCCCGCTTTCCACTACCGCTGGATGCGGTAGTCGAACGCAAGCCCGCGCCCGCGCGCACTGCCGGCATGCCGGCGGTGGGCAAGCGCGTGGCCGCGCCGGCGCCAGCCACCGTCAAGCCGCGCAAGCCCGCCGCGCCGCCCG
>NZ_BBQI01000002.1 GCF_001652915.1 Cupriavidus sp. D384 | reverse complement strand
GCCGTAGACCTCCCACTGCGTGGTTTCCAGGATGCGGCGCGTCAGGTGGTGGCCGATGAAGCCGTTGACGCCAAGAATCAGGACTCGCTTCTGCTGCATGGATCGGGAATCTTTCAAAACGAAAAAGGGCCGCGCGTGTCGGCCAAAACGGGTAGTTCGGAGTTCGGTCTAGTGCGCCGGCGGCGGCATCGGGACCGGGACGTTTGTCACCACCACGCGGCGCCAGTCGCGCGCCACCACGTAGAGCGGAATGCTGGGCGACAGTTCCAGGTAGGTCTGGGGCGACATCACGGCCATCGCGCGCTCGCCCTGCTTCCAGACCTTTGCGAAGGCGGCCACGTCGGGCACCCAGCGCTGCGGTTCCATCGTGGTGCCAAACGTCAGTTCGTCAGCCGCGCCCACCATTGTCAACGGGTGGCCCAGGTAGAACGGCAGCGTGTGATCCAGCATGTTGACGCCGTAGAGCTTCATGCCCGGCGTCAGGCGCTGGTGGATCTGCGGCACCAGTTCGGCACCCGATGCAGGTCCGCCCACCGTCTCGTGGCCGAGCAGCGCCGCGGTGAAACCCATGTACATGCCCAGCGCGTAGACGGCCACGCTGGGCAGCACGCCACCCCGCCGCAGCAGCACGCGCGCCGCCATGATCGCCAGCAGCATGATCACGAAGGCAACGGCCACCCAGACGGCATAGGCGCGGTAGAAACTATTTGGCGTGTGGTTGGCGTTGAGCGTGGCGACGATCGGGCTTGCCAGCAATCCGCAGATGGCGACGATCGCCATGGCCCGCAGCTGGCGGCCCCATGCGCGGGCATCCATGCGATCCAGCGCCACGCCGGCCAGGATGCCCAGCGCCGGGAACACCGGCACGATATAGCCAGGCAGCTTGGAGCGCGACAGGCTGAAGAACACGA
This sequence comes from Cupriavidus sp. D384, assembly GCF_001652915.1. Classification (GTDB taxonomy): domain Bacteria; phylum Pseudomonadota; class Gammaproteobacteria; order Burkholderiales; family Burkholderiaceae; genus Cupriavidus. Next base: position 54,255 of record NZ_BBQI01000002.1, on the reverse strand, counting down.
AGATGGCAATGGCCCAGATGCCCGCCATCAGCGCCGGGCGGAAACGCGGGCCGGCGGTGACGTCCTCGGCCGGGGCCGCGCTGCGCATGGCCTTCCACAGCCGGGGGAACAGCCCTGCCCAGGGCAGGAAACCGGCCAGCACCAGCGGCACGAAGTAGACGATCGGGCCGCCGCGCGAGTGCACGCCGGACGTATAGCGCTGCCAGTGCTCGTGGATAAAGAAGAAATTCAGGAATTCGGGATTGCGCTCGGACACCAGGTAGAACCAGGGCATGGCGATGACCAGCATGGTCACCGCACCGGCCGTCAGGTGCAGCCTGCGCCACAAACGCCAGTCTCGCGTGACCAGCGTATAGACCACCAGCACCAGCCCCGGCAGCGCGATGCCGACCAGGCCCTTGGTCAGGATTGCCACGCCCATGGCCGCCCAGCACGCCACCATCCAGCCCAGCCGGCTGGCCGGCGAGGCGCCCGGATGCTGGGCCACCAGCATGCAGGCCAGGATGCAGGCCATCACGCCGGCCAGCGTCATGTCGAGGGTATTGAAGTGCGCAGCCACGCTCCACATCGGCGCCGCCAGCAGCGCCAGACCGGCAAACGCGGCGGCGCGCGGGCCAAACCAGCGCCAGGTTGCCAGCATCGACATGCCGATGCCCAGCAGGCCGGCCATTGCCACGGTCAGGCGCGCCTGCCATTCGCCCACGCCAAACAGCGCATAGGTCACGGCGGTTGCCCACATGTGGAAGGGTGGCTTTTCGAAGTACTTGAGCGCGTTGTAGCGGATGGTGACCCAGTCGCCCGTAGCGAACATCTCGCGCGAGATTTCCGCGTAGCGCCCTTCGTCCGGGCCTACCAGGTGGCGCAGGCCAAGTGTGCCAAACCATACCAGCAGCGCCACTGCCACGAACAGCGCCGTCCAGCCGGCCACGGCGGACAGGCGCCCGGCACCCGCGCTGGCCGGCAATGAAACCGGTTCGACGCGGTCAGCCACATCGTGCGTGATGCGTTGCTTGCTAGATGGAGAGTGCATGTAGGGTCAGAAAGGCTTCGTGCAGGCTGCGTTTTTGCCCGATGTAGCGGGGACGCGCATTGATCTCGAAGAAGAGATCGCGAAGATTAGGGAATCTGCCTTAATTTCAGATTAAGCGTGCACCTGACCCGTCCCGATGCTACGCTTTGACCGCTTGAAGTGCGTCATGCGCCCCGTTTCAATCGATACCTACAAACAGCCGTTTCAAGCAGTTGCTCATGAGAATACTGATCGTTGAAGACGACCCCATGCTGGGCGACGGCATGCAGCGTGGCCTGAAGCTGATGGGCCACGCGGTGGACTGGTTCCGAACCGGGGCCGACGCCGACCGCGCCATTGCCGCCATGCACTACGACGCCGTGCTGCTGGACCTGGGCCTGCCCGACCAGGACGGCGTGACGCTGCTTTCGCGCTGGCGCAACCAGGGCCGCCAGACGCCCGTGGTGGTGCTGACCGCCCGCGACGCCGTGCAAAGCCGCATCAGCGGCCTGGACGCCGGCGCCGACGACTACCTGATCAAACCCGTCGATCTCGACGAACTGGCCGCCCGCCTGCGCGCGGTCACGCGCCGCTCGGCCGGCATGCCCGAGCCGGTCTGGCGCCATGGCCCGCTTGAATACCACCCGGCCGCCCGGCTGGCGGTCTGGCAGGGCAAGTCGGTGGACCTGACCAGCCGCGAGTCGATGCTGCTGGAACTGCTGCTGGCCCACCCCAACCGCGTGCTCACGCGCGAATTCCTGCGCGACAAGCTCTACGAGTGGGAAAAAGGTTCCGAGAGCAACACGCTCGAAGTCCATATCCACCACCTGCGGCGCAAGATCCATCCCGGCATCGTGCGCACGCTGCGCGGCGCGGGCTACACGCTCGGCACGCTCGACGCACTGGAAACGCCCACGACCGAAAGCGGCAACGTGGGCAGCAACGAGGACGATGCATGACCCTGCAGCGGCGGCTGATACTGGTCGTGCTGGCGTCGGTGGCCTTTGCCTGGGTGCTCACCAGCTTCATGATCTTCCTGAACGCGCGCATGGAGATCAACGAGTTCTATGACACCGCCATGGTGCGCATGGCGCAGCAGATGCAGGCGGTGCTGCCGCTGATCGGCACGGGCGCGGTGCCGCCGCAGCCCCAGCCGGACGGCATGGCACCCGGCGATACCGACCTGGGCGACCTGGGCGCCGCCGGGCTTGGCGACATGGCGATTGCCACCTGGCGCGGCACCGGCCAGCCGTTCCATATCGATCCCGACGGCGACCGCCTGCCGCGGCTGCCCGGCGTGCGCGGTTTTACCGACCGGCAGATAGACGGCGTGCCGTGGCGGCTCTACTACCTGGATGAACCGGTGGCCGGGTGGCGCGTCTGCGTGGGCCAGATCATGGCCGAACGCGAGGAACTCGTCTGGTCGTACCTGCAGGCGCAGGTGCTGCCGTGGGTGGTGGGCCTGCCGCTGCTGACCACGCTGCTGGTGTGGGGTATCCGCCGGATGCTGCATCCGATGCTGGCGCTCTCGCACACCATCGCCACGCGCGCCCCGGGCGACCCCACGCCGATTTCGCTGGATGACGCGCCGCCCGAACTGGCTCCGCTGGTGCACGCGATGAACCGGCTGCTGGACCGCGTATCGGCCCTGCTGGAACACGAACGCCGGCTGACCGCCGATGCGGCGCACGAGATGCGCACGCCCCTGGCCGCCCTGAAGGCGCAGTGGGATGTGGCCCGGCGTTCGCCAGACCCTGCCGAGCGCGCCCAGGCGGCCATCAACGTGGAAGCCGGCATCGACCGCCTGAGCCACCTGGTGTCGCAGTTGCTGACCATGAGCCGGCTCGAGGACGTGAATGGACCGCCCTCGCGCAGTGCCGTGAACTGGCGCGACGTGTCGCAGCATGTGCTGTCCGACTGCCTGATGCTGTCCGAACGCCGGCATGTCGACATGGAGATCATCTGGCCGCAGGCGGATGCAAAGCCCATCGACGTATGCGGCGATCCCACGCTGCTTGGCACCATGCTGCGCAACCTGATGGACAACGCGTTGCGCTACAGCCCGGCGGGGTCCACGGTCACGCTGGCCTTCGAGCCCGACCGCATCGTGGTGGCCGACCGCGGGCCGGGTGTGCAGCCCGACCAGCTGGCGCGGCTGGGCAGCCGCTTCTTCCGGGGCGGCTCGCAGCATGAGCAGGGCACGGGGCTCGGCATCTCCATCGCGCGGCGCATTGCCGAACTGCATGGGCTGTCGATCGACCTTGCCAACCGGCCCGTGCCGGAAGGCACCGGGCTGGTGGCAACCATCCGCGTCAACAACACCGAGGTGCGTCAGGCATGAGCGCAGCGTGGGAAGTATTTGTGGTGTTCCTGCGCCTGGGCCTGACGTCGTTTGGCGGCCCGGTGGCGCACCTTGGGTATTTTCGCGAGGCGTTCGTGGCGCAGCGCCGCTGGCTTAGCGAACAGGCCTATGCCGATATCGTCGCGCTTTGCCAGTTCCTGCCCGGCCCGGCCAGCAGCCAGGTGGGCATGGTCGTGGGCCTGTCGCGCGCCGGATACCTGGGCGCGCTGGCCGCGTGGATCGGCTTCACGCTGCCTTCGGCCGTGGCACTGATCCTGTTTGCGCTGGGCCTGTCGCACTACGGCAACCTGATGCCGGCCGGCGCGCTGCATGGCCTCAAGGTGGCGGCGGTGGCCGTGGTGGCGCAGGCGGTCTGGGGCATGGCCCGATCGCTCTGCCCCGACGCGCCGCGCATCACGCTGATGGCGCTGGCCGCCGTGGCGGTCAGCCTGGTGCCGTCGCCGGCTTGCCAGCTGGGCGTGATGGTGGTGGCCGGCCTGATCGGCGCGCGCCGGTTCCGCAGCAATGCCGCCGTGCCCCACGAACCGCTGGCGGTGCCGGTGGGCCATGGCGTGGCGCTGATGTGCCTGGCGGCCTTCGCGATGCTGCTGGTGGGATTGCCGTTTGCCGCGCGCGCGTCGGGCGACCACGCGGTGGCCCTGTTCAGCGCCTTCTACCGGGCCGGCGCGCTGGTGTTCGGCGGCGGCCATGTCGTGCTGCCGCTGCTGCAGGCGGCCGTGGTGCCGCCGGGCTGGATCGACAACGATACGTTCCTGGCCGGCTACGGCGCCGCCCAGGCCGTGCCGGGCCCGCTGTTCACGTTCGCCGCATTCCTGGGCGCCGCCGGAACGCTGGCGCCCAATGGCTGGGCCGGCGGCGCGCTCTGCGTGATAGCCATCTTCACGCCATCGTTCCTGCTGGTCTTCGGCGCACTGCCCTTCTGGGAGCGATTGCGCCGCCATGGCGCCACGCGCGCGGCGCTGGCGGGGATCAACGCGGCCGTGGTGGGGCTGCTGCTGGCGGCCCTATACCATCCGGTCTGGACCAGCGCCGTGCTGGCCCCGGCGGACTTCGCGCTGGCCCTGCTGGCGCTGGTTGCCCTGGCCGTCTGGCGCGCACCGCCATGGGCCGTGGTGCTGGCATGCGCGCTGGCCGGATGGGGCCTGCAGGCTGCGGGCATCGCATAACACCGCCATCGATGACCAGAACGACAACGTGAATCTCTACCTGACACTGAAGACCGTCCACATCCTGTCGTCGGTGGTGCTGGTAGGCACGGGATTCGGCACCGCGTTCTATTTCTTCTTTGCCAACCGCACGCGCTCGGTGCCGGTGATCGCCGCTGTATCGCGACTGGTGGTACGTGCCGACTGGTGGTTCACCACGCCGGCCGTGATCGTGCAGCCGCTGACGGGCTTCTGGCTTGCGCACCTGGCCGGCTGGCCATGGCATACCCCGTGGATTCTCGCGGCTATCGTGCTCTACGTGCTGGCCGGCATCTGCTGGCTGCCGGTTGTCTGGCTGCAGGTGCGGCTGGCACGCATGGCCGCCGTGGCGAGCCAGGCCGGCACGCCGCTGCCCGCCGGATACTGGCGCGACGCACGACGCTGGGAGACCCTGGGCTACCCCGCCTTCGCGGCCATGGTCGCGGTCTATTTCCTGATGGTGTTCAAGCCCGCGCTGGTGCCGGGCTGAGGGCCACCACGAGTGCGGCGACGCCGGGGCGACGGCAGCAACAACAACCACAATAACCACAACAAGGCACGACATGCGGGTCATCGTACTGGGCGGGATGGGCAACTTTGGCGCGCGCATCTGCCGCGCACTGGCGGAAGTAGCGGGAATCGAATGCATCGCCGCGAGCCGCAGCGCCAGGCCCGGGCCGCACACGGCGGCCATCGACATGAATGCCGGCGACTTTGCGCCGCAACTTGCAGCCTTGCGGCCCGACCTGGTGATCCATTGTGCCGGGCCGTTCCAGGGCCAGGACTACCGCGTGGCCGAAGCCGCCTGCGCGGCGGGTGCGCACTATATCGACCTGTCCGATGGACGCGACTTCGTGGCCGGCTTTGCCGGCGCGCTCGATGCCCGGGCGCGTGCCGCCGGCGTGTGTGCCGTCAGCGGGGCCAGCAGCGTGCCGGGGCTGTCGTCGGCCGTGGTGGACCGGCTGGCGCAGGACTTTGCCAGCATCGACGACATCCAGATTTCAATCGCCCCGGGCCAGCAGGCACCGCGCGGCGCGGCCACGCTGCAGGCGGTGTTCGGCTATGCGGGTGCGCCTGTACCCCGGTTGCGCGACGGAAGCTGGCAATTGGCACATGGCTGGCAGAACATCCGCGCGCAGCATTTCGACGGGCTGGGCACGCGCTGGTCGGCCACTTGCGATGTGCCGGACCTGGCGCTGTTCCCGCTGCGCTATGCCGGCGTGCAAACAGTTGAATTTCGCGCGGCGCTGGAACTCAGGAGCCAGCACGCGGTGCTGTGGGCGGCCGCCACGCTACGCCGGCTGGGGCTGCCGCTGCCGCTGGCACGTCATGCCGGCTGGCTCAACCGGGTGTCCAGCCGCTTGCTGGACCGTTTCGGCAGTCCGCACGGCGGCATGCTGGTGCGTGTGAGCGGCACCCGTGCAGACGGCCAGCCCGGTATCTCGACCTGGTCGCTGACCGCGCCCGACGGCAACGGCCCGGAAATCCCCTGCATGGCAACGCTGCTACTGGCCGGCCAGCTGGCGGACGGCACGCTGCTGGCGCGTGGCGCCATGCCTTGCATGGGCTTGCTGACACTGGATGCCTTCACGCCCCACTTCGACCAATGGGGCATGCGCACGCGCATCGACACGGCCTGACCGGCTCGCCGTGGCTCAGCCCGGTAGCGCGCCGGCGTCGTACTGGGCGGCAAACTCGGCTGATGGCGCAATCGGCGTGATGATGTCGAGCATGACGCCGTTCGGATCGGCAGTGATGAAATGGCGCTGCCCGAACGCCTCGTCGCGCAACGGCAGCAGAATCGGCAAGCCAGCGCGCTGTATCCGCGCGTGCACGGCATCCACATCCTCCACTTCGAAATTGAGCAGCAGCCCGGCCGCCGTCTTGCCGCGCCCCGCCTCGGGGATGGTGTCATGGCTGGCATCGAGGATAGCCAGGTTGACGCTGGCGTCGGTGTGCGACTGCAGATGGACATACCAGTCGGCCGTGAACAGCGGACGAAATCCGAAGTGCGTGGCGTAGAACGACGCAGTGCCGGGCACATCGCTGGTCATGATGACCGGGTAAAAGCTGGTTGTTTTCACTGTTGCGGGTTCCATGGCTGGCTCCTGGGCTGGCGTTGACGTAACATACAGCGTGTATCTTTTCTGGATTTTATAACATACAGGCTGTATGTATGGAAGATAAAAAAACACGCTCGAACCAGGAGCGGACGGCCGCCACACGCGGCGCGCTGCTGGCTGCGGCCCGCGACCTGCTGATCCGCAAGGGCTATGCGGCGACGTCGACACCCGAAATCGTGGCGGCCGCCGGCATCACGCGCGGTGCGCTCTACCACCACTTTGCCGACAAGCAGGACCTGTTCCGCGCCATCCTGGAAGACGAGGCGTGCGCCGTGGCCGCCGATATCGAGAGCGCCGCACCGGTTGACCTGCCGGCGCGCGAGGCGCTGCTGGCGGGCAGCCTGGCTTATCTGAAGGCGATGACCGCCCCGGGGCGCACGCAACTGCTGCTGATCGACGGCCCCGCCGTGCTCGGCAGCGCCGCCATGTTCGCGCTGGACGCCCGCCACGCCGGCCGCACGCTGCGCGAAGGGCTGCGGGCCGCCGTGGGCCATGGCCTGCCGGAAGACACCCCGGTCGACGCGCTGGCTGCGCTGCTATCCGCCGCATTCGACCGCGCGGCGCTGGAAATCGAGGCCGGCGGCGATCCGGGCCAGTTCCAGGCGGCGATGGCGAGACTGATCGAGCGCACGGTGGCGGCCGCCTGACCATGCCCCGGCGCCTGCGCATCGCCCTGACCTGCGCGGCCACGATGTTGGCCGTGTCCGGCTGCGCAATGGTGCCAGCGGCCGTGGCAGCGCCGGCGGCCACCACCATCTCGGTGGTCGAACGCGACTGGCACACCGATGTCTGCCTGCGCACCGTCGACGCCGACGCTCAACTGCTGCGGCTGGCGCGCGGCTATGACGGCTCCACCTTTCTCTGCTTCGGCTTCGGCGACCGTCACTACCTGATCAGCCGCGAGCGCGGTCCGGTGACGCTGCTGTCGGCCCTGCTACCGGGCGATGGCGCGATCCTGCTGACCATCCTGCGCGATACGCCGGCCGCCGCATTCGGCGCGGGCAATGTGGTGGATCTGGAAGTGGACGCAGCCGGCATCGAACGCCTGCGCGCCTTCCTGAACCGGACGGTCCAGGAAAATGAAGCGGGCGAGCCGCTGGGACTGGGCAACGGCCCTTACCCCGGCGGACTCTATTTCGGCGCCACGGCACGCTACAACGGCTTCTACACCTGCAATACGTGGACCACCGACGCGCTGCGCGAGGCGGGCATCCCCATGCACGGCCCGGTGCTGTTCGCCGAGGGCGTCATGCGGCAGGTGCGGGAGCTGGCGGCCGCTCGGCAAGCCGCGCCGGCGGCGGACAGCCCGGCGCCCTAGCAGGGTCCGGGGTTGCACACCGTGGTCGCGCTACCGGCGGGCGTGACCACGGTGGACGATTGCGGTGGATTGGGATCGCTGCTGCTGATCGATACGCAGCCGGCAAGGCCAACCGGCAGCAGCAGGAGAACGGCAATTCGGGCAATTCGGGCGACTCGGCGCAGTGGCATGGCTGGCTCCCCCGCGTGCGGGAAGGCACGCGACAGAGCCAGTATAGGTATCCACGTTCAGATTGCGACACCTGCGACACGTCATTCGTGCCGGTCGCGCCCTTCGCACCGACGATCAGTGCCGATCGAAGCGGTCCAGGTTCATGACCTTGACCCATGCCCTGGCGAAGTCCTCGGCGAACTTCTGCTTGCTGTCGTCAGAGCCATAGACCTCTGCGACGGCGCGCAGCTCGGCGTTGGAACCAAACACCAGGTCGACCGGAGTCGCCTGCCACCTGACCTTGCCGGTGGCACGATCGCGCCCCTCATACATGCCCGCATCCGTGGCCGACTTCGACCATTTGGTCGACATATCCAGCAGATTGACGAAGAAGTCGTTGCTCAGGGTGCCGGGCCGATCCGTGAACACGCCATGGCGGGTGCCGCCGGCATTGGCGTCCAGCGCCCGCATGCCACCGAGCAGAACCGTCATCTCGGGCACCCTCAGGTTCAGGTAGCTCGCGCGTTCCACCAGCATTTCCGCTGGCGAGCGGGGACTCTGCTTGCCGTAGTAGTTACGGAAACCATCGGCCACCGGCTCCAGCACCGCGAAGGACTGGACACTCGTCTGTTCCGCCGACGCATCCATGCGGCCCGGCGTGAACGGCACGTCCACCTTGTGGCCGCCATTGCGGGCCGCCTCTTCCACGGCCGCCGTCCCGCCCAGCACGATCATGTCGGCCAGCGAAATCTTCTTGCCGCTGGCCTGCTGTGCCTGATTGAAATCCTTCTGGACGGCCTCCAGGCGGGTCAGCACCCTGGCAAGCTCGGCCGGGTCGTTCACGCCCCAATCCTTCTGCGGCGCCAGGCGAATGCGCGCGCCGTTCGCGCCACCACGCATGTCCGTCACCCGGAAGGTTGCCGCCGATGCCCAGGCCGTCCGGACCAGTTCCGGGATGGTCAGATCGGACGCCAGGATCGTGGTCTTGAGCTGCGCAATGTCGTTGTCGTCCACCAGGGGGTGATCGACCCTGGGGATCGGGTCCTGCCAGATCAGATCCTCCTTGGGCACTTCGGCCCCGAGGTAGCGGGACTTGGGCCCGAGGTCGCGATGCATGAGCTTGAACCATGCCCTGGCGAACGCGTCTTCGAATTCCTTCGGATTCTCAAGGAACCGCTTCGAGATCTTTTGATACGCCGGATCCATTTTCAGCGCGATGTCCGTGGTGAACATCATCAGCTTGTGCCGCTTCCGGGGATCGTGCGCATCCGGCACAAAATTGACGCTCGCGTTGTTCCTGGGCACCCACTGGATTGCACCGCCGGGGCCCCGGCTCGTTTCCCAGTCGAAGCTGTAGAGCCACGTCAGGAATTCATGGGTCCAGCGGGTCGGGTTGGTCGACCATGCACCTTCCAGGCCGCTGCTGACGGTATCGACGCCCACGCCCGTGCCGCATTTGCCGGTCCAGCCCAGACCCTGCTCTTCCACGCCTGCGGCGGCGGGCTCCTTCCCCACGCACGACGCCGGCTTGTGCGCGCCGTGCGCCTTGCCAAACGTGTGTCCACCGGCGATCAGCGCAACGGTATCCACATCGTCCATGCTCATGCGACCGAAGGTCTCGCGAATCTCCTTGGCCGAGGCCAGGGGATCGGGCTTGCCGCCCGGACCCTCGGGGTTCACGTAGATCAGCCCCATCTCCGTTGCCGCAAGCGGCTTTCGCAGCACTCCCTTGGCATCGGTGCGCTGGTGGGCGAGCATTTTCTTTTCCGGGCCCCAGTTCACCATCTCGGCTTCCCAGTCGTCCAAGCGACCGCCAGCGTAGCCAAAGGTCTTGAAGCCCATCTCTTCCAGGGCCACGTTACCGGCCAGGACCATCAGGTCACCCCAGGAAATCTTCTGCCCGTATTTCTGCTTGACCGGCCACAGCAGCCGCCGCGCCTTGTCCAGGCCGACGTTGTCCGGCCAGCTGTTGAGCGGCTCGAAACGCTGCTGGGCGCCGGAAGCGCCACCCCGGCCATCGAAAACGCGATAGACGCCCGCGCCATGCCAGGCCATCCGGATAAAGAACGGGCCGTAGCTGCCAAAATCTGCCGGCCACCACGGCTGGGAAGTCTTCATGACCACGGCGATATCGCGCTTGACCGCCGCCAGATCGAGGGTCTTGAACGCCTCCGCGTAATTGAAGGCCTTGCCCATCGGATCGGATTCCGCCGAATTGAATCGCAGCGGCTGCAGGTCCAGCTGTTCCGGCCACCAGAAGCTGTTCGGCGTCACGTCTGTTTTCGCCATCAGCGGAGCGGTATATAGCGCGGCAGACACAGCAACGGTTAGCACCGAAATTTTTAAGGTTTTTCCGATGTTCATGGAATATTAACTCCTTGTAGTTGGTTGCAAAAGCCGCTGCCGTGATGCAAATGAATTGGAATGCAAAATGGGGACATCCATCGACCATGGTATGGATTTGAGCAATCCGCATACGGGATTCCCATACAGCCGCCAGTGCGGCTATTTGCATCCGGGCAAAGAGATCGGCTTCTTCTCGCGGACTTCCTGTTCCAATCCCGAGACCGTTCCCTGAGTTTGGAACGAGAGAACTGCCGGGGTCGAAAGGAAGCGCTTTGCACTCTACGTGGACATGGCCGTCGCGAAAATTCAATTGTTTCGATTGGCTTGATTAGCCAACTCAATTGGAATCTGTCGCCGGTATCCGGTTTTACTGGCACCGCCCCCGATTAGTGGCGAAAATACTGGCGTTCCGAGTAAATTGGCGCGCGCGAAAAAAGGAAAATGGCCTTCTGTTTCGGGATGACGCAGTCAGTTATTCACAAAAAAGATCATCGCGAAATTGACGCTAATCAATTCAATGCCGATACGGGATAACCGAGGAATAGCGGTGGACTGGTTGGCGGATCTGCCGAAGAGAATGGAGACCCGTGGGGCCGCCCAGAAAGAAATTGAGCCGTCTTGAAGACGGCTCGGATCCCCGCGTACTTGTTGCAACGCAACTGTTCCATAACCGGCGCCTCTGCGGGCGGCCATGAAAGCCTGCCGGAACAAGTTGGCTGCCGGCCCGCGGTGACCCCTCCGGTCACATATGCATTCCCAACGTGTTCAGCCGGGCCAGCGAGATGACATTCTGGCGATGAAATATTTCGGAAATAAGAAGCTGGAGAGCCGCCAGAAGCACAATTGCAGGAATCTCCAGACAAGCGCAACTTCCGGCGCAGTGGCCGATCAGTAGAATGAACCGACCTTACCGGGGAGCCGACATGAAACGTGATCCAGGCGTGGCAACAGAGACCACGGCAGAGGGCCTTGCAGCCCTGATCTACCACATTGCCCATGGCGCCAGCCAAGGCCAGCTCGACCCCGAATTCGTGCGCAAGCTATGCAAGCGCGTGGACAAGGAAATCGAGGCCATGGAGGACACCGACAAACTCACGGCGCCCGATCGTGACCGGCTGCATCATGCGGTACAGACCCTGCGTGCCACGGCCGATGCCGAGGAAGGCGCATTGCTGACCCGGGCGCTGGAGCGCCTGCGTTCGGTCGATGCCGAAGCCAGCAAGGCGAGCCGCCCCGCGGACAGCGCGGCGGCCTGAGGACGGCGCAAGGCGGGCGCAACGGTGCGCAAGACGCGCCCGCATTCGCAATACCGCTGGCATCCCGCCGACACATACCCACGCAGAATGCAGAACGCCCCTCCTCCCGCCAAGCCGGGTGAGGGGCGTTTGTTATCCGGCAGGGCGGGGGGAAAGGCCCCGTCTGCCGGTTGTCTCCCTGCCTTAGAAGCGGTGACGGATACCGACCACGGCGCCGGTCTGATTGGCACCCGGGGTCACCGGAGCCGAGCTGCTCATCGACAGAGCCGACGAGTCCTTGTTCTTCGTGTAGGCCACGTTCAGGTACACGTCGGTACGCTTCGAGAACGAGTAGTCGGCCGACAGCACGAACATCCACGGATCATTGCCGCTGTTATGCGCGTCCTGGTAGTAGGCAGCGCCCGTCAGCGACAGGGCCGGCGTCATGCGATACAGACCACCCAGCCAGTACACGTTGTTGCGCGACGAGGCAGCCGTTGCGCTCGACGTGCCGTCATCACGCATCCAGCGGTAGCCGGCGAACACCTTGGCAACGCCCAGGTCATACGAACCGCCAACGGCCCAGCGCTTGACGGCGCGGTCGTCGGTGGCAACGGTGTTGCCCTGGTACTGGTCGTAGGCGGTGCCCACCGAGAACGCGCCTGCCGTGTAGGCCAGGCCGGCGCCGAAGTTGCGGCCAACCTTGTAGTTGCCCGGCACTTCCGTGCTGCCCGACACGGTCGAATCGCGACCCGTGCTGTAGAAGGCGGTACCGGTCAGGCCACCGAACTTGCCCGTGTACTTGATGGCGTTGTCGGCGCGGCCGTTGAAGGCCGAGTCAACCGAATTCAGCGAGTACTTCGGGCCAACGCCCATCGGGTCGTAGGCGCCGAACAGGTCGTACAGCGAGTTCTGTTGACGACCCAGCGTCACGGCGCCGAAGTTGCCTTGCAGGCCAACGAAGGCCTGGCGGCCGAACAGGCGGCTGCCCTGACCCGACGTGCCGGTGTCGATGTCAAAGCCCGATTCCAGGGTGAAGATGGCCTTCAGGCCGCCACCGAGGTCTTCGGCGCCACGCAGGCCCCAGCGCGAACCGGACATGTTGCCCGAGCTCACCATTGCCTTGCTGCCCGTGGCTGCCGGCGCCGTGCCCGAGTGATTGGCGAATTCGATGCCGGCGTCGACGATGCCGTACAGCGTCACGGAGGTGTTGGACTGTGCCGATGCAACGCCGGAAATAGCGCAGGTACCCGCTGCCGCCAGAGCAAATAGTGCTTTCTTCACTGTGAGTTTCTCGTATTTGTTAAGACATTGAGATGCTTCCCCGTCACAATTCCAGAACGGGGCTACGAGATCGCACTGCCGCTTTCCGAAACGATGACCTGTGGGGGCAGGCGAATTGTTTCAGCTGAATATGAAATCCATGTGTCTGTTGCATCTCAGCAACGGATTGACACCCCCTACTTCAGGGGGAGTTTTGGCGGATGGCAGCGAAGAATGCGGGTTTTCCCCACCCGCCTTTTGGTAGGATGCACACTTTTCCGTGAAAGGCATTTGACAGGTCCGTGACGGTGCGCACCGGCCCTGCCTCGCCTTGCGTCAATGCGCCTGGATTCCTACAAGACCTATATCGCCCCACGGCTTGCCCAGTTCAGGCAGCACCTGCGCCGGCCCACCCGCCGCACGGTACTGCTGGCCCTGGCCGCCGCCCCGGCGCTGTTCCTGCTGTACCTGCTGCTGCTGATCCCGTTTACGCCCGGCATCAGCGACATCCGCAAGGCCAAGTCCGAGCAGCCGGCCCAGGTGCTGTCGGCCGATGGCAAGGAACTGGCCGTCTACCGCTGGGCCAACCGCGACTGGGTCAAGCTGGCCGATATCTCGCCCAATGTCGTCAATGCGCTGATCGCCACCGAGGATCACCGCTTCTACCAGCACTTCGGGCTGGACTGGCGCCGGACCGCATCGGCGGCGCTGCACACGTTCTCGGGCAACCGCCAGGGCGGATCGACCATCACCCAGCAGCTGGCGCGCAACCGCTATCCCGACGAGATCGGCCGGGCCCCGACACTGACGCGCAAGCTCAAGGAAGCCGTCACCGCGCTGAAGATCGAGGCGCTCTATTCCAAGGACGAGATCCTCGAGACGTACCTGAATACGGTGCCGTTCCTGTACAACGCGTTCGGCATCGAGATGGCCGCCCGCACGTACTTCGACAAGTCCGCCCGCCAGCTTGACGTGCTGGAAGCCGCCACGCTGATCGGCATGCTCAAGGGCAACAGCTACTACAACCCGGTGCTGAACCCGCAGCGCGCGCTGGAGCGCCGCAATATCGTGCTGGCGCAGATGGTCAAGTACGGCAAGCTCGACGCTGCCCGCTACCAGACGCTGTCCAGGCGTCCGCTGCGCATCGATTTCGAGCGCCAGATCGAGGAACCGGGCCCGGCTGCCCACTTCGCGCAGCAACTGCGCAAGTGGCTGATCTCGTGGGCCGACAGCAACGACTACAACCTGTACACCGACGGCCTGGTCATTCATACGACCATTGACGCGCGCCTGCAGGCCATGGCCAACCAGGCGCTGGCGCGCCAGGGCAACCAGCTGCAGTCGATTGCCAATGCTGCGTGGGCACCCCGCGCCGGCTGGGCCGAAAGCCGCGGCCTGGTGCAGCAGTTCGTGCGCGAAACGCCCGAGTACCGCGCCGCCGTGGCGGGCGGCCAGACCGATGCCGATGCGCTGAACCACCTGATGCGCGATAACGCGTTCATGCTGAACCTGCGCCAGAGCAAGACCCGCGTGCAGGCCGGCTTCATGGCGCTGGACCCGGCCACCGGCGAGATCCGTGCCTGGGTGGGCAGCCGCGATTTCACCGTGGACGCCTTCGACCACGTGGCCCAGGCGCGCCGCCAGCCCGGCTCCACGTTCAAGCCCTTTGTCTACGGCGCCGCGTTCGCGCGCGGGCAGAGCCCCGACGAAACGTTTATCGACCAGCCCGTGGAGATCAAGCTGGCGGGGGGCGAAATCTGGCGCCCGACCGACGAATCGGCGGCCACCGGACGCGCGATGAGCCTGCGCGACGGCCTGGTCTACTCGAAGAACACCATCACGGCGCAACTGGTGCAGAACCTGGGCGCAGACCGCGTGGCTCGGCTGGCCCGTGCCATGGGCGTGCGCGACAGCAAACTGGAGGAAGTGCCATCTCTGGCGCTGGGCACGAGCCCGGTCACGCTCAAGGAAATGGTCAGCGCGTATGGGACGATCGCCAATGGCGGCCAGTACATCGCGCCATCGATGATCACGCGCATCACGGATCGCGATGGCAAGGAACTGGCCCGCTTCCGCCCCGCATCGCCGGAACGCGCGCTGTCTGCCACCGCCAACGATACGCTGCTGGACGTGATGCGCGACGTGGTCGATCGCGGCACCGGCACGGCCATCCGCTCGCGCTACGGCATTCGCGCCGACGTGGCCGGCAAGACCGGCACGACCCAGGACAACGCCGACGGCTGGTTCATCCTGATGCATCCGCAACTGGTCGCCGGTGCGTGGGTGGGATTCAACGACAGCCGCGTGACCCTGCGCAGCGACTACTGGGGCCAGGGTGCGCACAGCGCGCTGCCCATGGTGGGCGATTTCTTCCAGCACGCGCTGCGCGCCCGCATCGTCGATCCGCGCGCGCGGTTCGCCGAAGTCGACGAGAAGACCTGGTATTCGGGGCTGACCGAAACGGTGCGCGGCTGGTACCAGAAGCTGTTTGCGTCGAACAAGAAGGATGACAACGCGCCGCTGCCGCGCCCGGCACCGCGCCGGCCGGCCCTGCCGGCCACCGACGCCGACGCCATGCCGCCCGCTTCGGCGCCGGCAACCACTGCAGCGGCGGATAACGGCATGGCGCTTGATCCCGGTGAAGTGGTGGAGGCCTCGCCGACAGGCGGACCCGGAGGGCCGGGCGGCCATGAACTGGAAGCATCGAGCGAGCCATCGGCCCCGCCCGTGACGCCATTCCCGGCGCCCTCCTCGACACCCGCAGCCGCGTCGGCACCCGCGCCGCTCTGAGCCGCGTCCCCTGCCGCATGCGGGCAAGGCGCAAGCATCCACCCGACCTGGTTTACTTCGCGAGCCTGAGCCGGCCGCGATGCAGCACCCGCAGCGATGCATCGGACAGCGACAGCGGCGGTTCCGGCGACGGGCGGGCCAGCAGGTAGCCCTGCGCCAGGTCGATACCCAGGTCACGGCACACCAGCAAATCCTCTTCGCGCTCGATTCCCTCGGCAATCAGCCGCGTGCCGGCCGTGCGGGCCAGCTTGCATAGCGCCTGCAGCGCCTCGCGCTGGAACGGCGACGACGCCACGCCGTCGATGATGACGCGCGCAATCTTCACATAATCGGGCTGCAGGGCAATCCACTGCCCCAGGCTGGCGTGGCCCGTGCCATAGTCGTCCAGCGCGAATTGCGCCCCACGGCTGCGGATCGAGAACACCGCCTTGGCAAGCGTTTCAAGCGGCCCCAGCGGCGCCTGTTCGGTCAACTCCAGCACGATGCGGTCAGACTGCAGCCCCTGCGCCTGCAGGAACGTGCGTACGTCGTCGCGGGTGTCCTCGATATCGCGGATCGAATCGGCGCTGTAGTTCAGGAACAGCTTGCCGGGCAGGTCGAACTCCATGAACGCGCGGATCGAGATACGCGCGGCCAGCCGTTCCAGTTCCACGTGCTTGCCTACGCGCGCCGCTTCGGCAAACAGCGCGACAGGGCTCTCCAGCGGCGTTCCCATCGGGCCGCGGATCAGTGCCTCGTATCCAAACACATCGCCCGTGACGAGCGAGCCGATCGGCTGGAAAACCGGCCGCAGCAGTTGTTGTTCGAGGCAATCGGCAATGGATGGCGTCAGGGGTCGCGACAAGGCTTGCACTCAAACTGGCTAGGAATCGTTCTTGTACGAATCATGCAGTGGGCAGATGCCACTCCCACTGCTGGACTATCGGCAAGACCCAGCCCGACTTGAGACATCGCGCCTACTGCTTTGGGAGGGTAAGTGCATCTCCCGCCCTTTCCTGAATGCCCCCCGAAAGCTCCGAAATACTCCTGAAATACCCCTGAAATACCCCTGAAAGCCGCGCCATCAGCCCTGAACGCGGCCTAGACCAGCCCGATATCGCGCGGCCGGGTGCCCGGAAAGACTTGCGCCAGGCGGCGGTCGTCCAGCCCGTAGAGCCTGCGGAACAGCCCGCCCAGCACCGTCCGGTAGTCGTTGAGCACCGGGTAGTCGCGGTTCTGGTTCAGGCTTGACTGGGTAACGCCGACCTGCTCGCCCACGATGCGCCCGCCCCGCACGTTGCCGCCCGCCACCCAGTAAACCGTGCCGTGGCCGTGATCGGTGCCGCGCGTGCCGTTCTCGCGAAAGGTGCGCCCGAACTCGGAGATCGCCACCACGGTGGTATTGCGCCACGCCGGCCCCATTTCCTCGGAAAACCCGGCAATGCCGCGCCCCAGGTTGTCCAGCAGGTTAGCCAGCTGGCCCTGTGCGCCGCCCTGGTTGACGTGCGTGTCCCAGCCGCCCACGTCGATAAAGCCGAGGTTGAATTTCTCGCGCATCAGCCCGGCCATGCGGCGGGCCTCCTGTTCGAATCCGCGCGCCGTCAGCGCCCGCCGGTTGGCCGCCTGCATCTCCTGCATGCGGCCGGACATGGTTTCGCCCGCCGCGCCGTCGCTGGCCGCGCGCATAACCGCCTCGTGCTTGCGCATGGCCTCGGCCTGCTCGGCCACGGTCTGTCGCAGGTCGAAACCTTCGGCGATCAGTGACTCGAAGCGCGTGCCCTTGTACATCTGCGCCAGCGTTTGTGTCTGGTGCGCATCGAACGGTGCGCGGCCGGTGCCCTTGAGCGAGACGTTCGGCACGTTTGCCGTACCGGACAACACCATCGGCAGGCCATCGGTGAACGCCACCGGTGCCGCCTGCCCGCCCATGGCCTGCGTCAGGCGGTTCAGGAAGCCGCTGCCTTTGGGTGTGCCTTCGCCATGGCCGTCGCCGGCCAGGCCCGCCTCGATACCATCCTGGGTTTCAAAGTGACTGCGCGACATGTCGCTGGTGCCCGCGAACGGCACGAACGCAAGCTGCTGGCGCTGCCACATCGGCAACATCGTCGCGCCCAGCGCCGGATGCAGCGCCCAGGCATCGGCGCCCAGCGCCAGCGCGGCAGCTGGGTCGGGCGTGGCGCCCTGCGCCACCGGCCGCCGGATGGCGATATTGGGCCGCGACGCGTAGTAGAAATCGCTCCCTGCCGGCACCAGCACATTGGCCGCGTCATAGCCGCCGCGCAGGAATACCAGCAGAAAGCGCGCATCGGCCTGGGCCGGTAACGCAAACACGCGCGATGACACGGCCGGCAGCGTCAGCGCAAGGCCCGCGCCGCCCATCGTCCTGAGCCAGTGGCGTCGATTCATGATTGCCCCTCTCGTTGGATTGCCATCGCGGTTGTCCTATCGCTGCATCCATTCCGGCGAACTGAGCAGCACGGCATTCCATTCCTGCTGCGAACCCGCCTGGCCCAGCGCCTGGCGCGTGGCCGTGCCCAGCGTGCCCTCGATGGTGTCGTAGAACATGCGGTTGTTCGGCATCGGGAAGCCGCGCTGCGCGGCGGGCTGCCCGCTCTCGTCCGAGAACAGCCCGGCCGGCCCGCTGCCGATGGTGCGCGCGATCTCGAAGCGCCTGACCAGCTGGCCCGAGCTGGCCCATGCGCTTTCGGTCAGCGGATAGCCGTCCGGCGCCACGTGGCCGTAGAGCGGCTCGCCAAGCTGGTTCAGCCAGTTGATCATCGGACGCAGGTTCGACACCGGCCGGCCGTCGTAGGCCAGCCGCATCGACGACACCACGAAGACCATCGGGTCCTTGAACTTGCGCGCGCCCTCGGCGGCCGACTGGTCGAACCAGTGCGACAGGAACATGGTGCGCAGCACCGCGCCGATATCGCCGTCGGTACGCGTAAACGTCGCGGCCATCTGCGCCACGAGTGGCGGCGGCGGATTGTCCGACACAAAGTAGGTAGCCAGCTTCGCCGACACAAAGCGCGCCGTAGCCGGCTCGCGCGCCAGGATCGACACGGCCTGTTCCACCTCGGCAAACCCGCGCGGATCGATGGCATGGCCCAGCAGCGTCTTGGCGCCGAAGTCGTGGCGGTTCGGATTGAACTCGAACAGGCCGTCGCTGCGGTACAGCGCCGCGCGCTCGGCAGACAGCCGCGGGGGCTCGCCGCGCGCGTTGATGCCAAGCCCGGTCAGCACGCGCGCCAGCTCCTGCACGTCCTGCTGGGTATAGCGGGATCCGCTCGGGCCGCCCGACACGCCCAGCGTATGCAGCTCCATCAGCTCGCGCGCGTAGTTCTCGTTGATGCGATTGGCCGCGCTCTGTGCGTTGTCCAGGTATTCGAGCATGGCCGGCGACGTGACCGTAGCCATCAGCAGGTCGCGGAACTTGCCCAGCGCATGCGGCCGGATTGCGCGCGCCTCGAAATCGGCCAGCGCGTAGCGGACCTGTCCCTTGCCCGAGTAGACGTTGAAATGGTTCAGCCAGAACCAGGTCATCTGCTCGCGCAGCTGCGCGGGCGAATAAAGCGCACGCAACAGGTGGCGGCGGCCGGTATCGATCACAAGATCGCGCCCCTGGCGGTTCAGCGCTGCGCGGGCCTGCTGCTTTTCGGCCTCGTCGGTCAGCGCCTGGATGCGCTGGCGCTCGGCGCGCAGAGCCTGGGTCCGCTGCAGCGCATCGCCCTGGCTGACCGGCAAGGCGGCAATGGCCTGGGCCAGCGGCGGCGGATCCGCCAGCGGCATCCTGATCTGTTCGTCGAGATAGCGCTGCCGTCCGATGGCCTGCAGCCGTTGCACGCTGGCCTGGTCGGCGCCAAAGCTGACGGTGTTGAGCCAGCGCAGGTCGGCGGGCGACAGCCTGCCATGCGGCACCGCATCATTCGGCGCTGTCGACGCACAGGCAGCCAGCGCCGCCGACATTGCCAGCGCTGCCAGCCATGCCAGCAAACCCGGCACCCGCCGATGCCGCAACCTGCCGAACTGTCGGTCTTCCATAGGCCCCTGCCCCCTTTGTCGTGCGCCGGGCGTCTTGCGTGCACATCGCGTGACGGAATGCCGGTTTGACGTCTGGCGCGCCGCTTGGTTGACCGCCCCACCCCCGGAGACTGTTACCAAAACTTTCCCGCCGGGCCGCACGAACATCCGCTAATCTATTTTGCATACAATTTACGGATACAATGAACGACGCAACCAGCCCGGGCGAACCGCCCCGGGCCAGGCTCAACCAGAATCATCACGGAGGACAGACATGACCGCACACGCCGCCACCTCGCAGCACATTCCCGCACTGGCACCGCTCGAGCAGTATCTGGAAGCCCATCGCACGGGCAAGGCCGAGTACATCTTCCAGGCGTTCCACGCCGATGCCCGCATCATTTCGTTCCGCGACGGCGCCCTGCATTCGCTGACGGTGGACGAATTCTCGAAGCGCTTCCAGGGCCAGCCGCAGCCCGACGAGGCCCAGCGCCGTCGCCATATCGCCAGCTTCGACGTGGTGGGCAACGCCGCCACGGCCAAGATCGTGCTGGACTACCCCGAGGTGACGTTCACCGACTATATGAACCTGCTGCAGATCGACGGCGTGTGGAAGATCGCCAACAAGACGTTCAGCGCGGCTCCCAAGACGAAGTAAGCACCCCGCCAGGATCGGCACCGCCCTGTCATCGTCCCGTCACAGAGCCCCGTGACAATGCGCGACGATGACAGGCGCGGGAGCCTGCGTAGGCGGTTTTGCCGCAGCGCAGCGCAAATATTCCTTGACGCCTGATTTTTCGGCACTTCAATGAAAACGTTTTCATCCTGAAGTGCGCCATCAGATGAGGAATGCATGCCCACATCCCGCCGCGCCGCCCTGCCGCCCCGCCTGGCTTCTGCCGAACCTGGCCAGGGCGTGACGCTGGCCGATGTCGCGCTGGCCGCCAAGGTGTCGCTGGCCACCGCATCGCGCGTCTTCAGCCATCCGCAACTGGTGCGCGAGGCCACCGCCCAGCGCGTGCACGAGGCCGCGCGGCGGCTGTCGTTCCGCCCCAACCTGCTGGGCGCCAAGCTGCGCGCGCAGCGCACGCGCATCGTTGGCGTCATGCTGCCGACGCTGGACAACGCGGTGTTCGCCGAGTGCTGGCGCGGAATTGAAGAATCGGCCATGGCAGCAGGCTACTCCCTGATGCTGGTCACCAGCAACTACGATCCGGCCCGCGAAAGGGAGCGCATCGAATACCTGTTGCGCCACCGCGTCGACGGCATGGTGCTGACCGTGGCCGATGCCGGCGACAGCACCGTGCTGGACCAGCTCGACCAGGAATCGGTGCCTTATGTGCTGGCCTACAACCAGGTGTCGCGCGAGATTGCCGAGCGCGGCCGGCACTCGGTCTCGGTGGACAACCAGACCAGCGCCTGCCAGGGCGTCAACGCGCTGATCGCGGCCGGCCACCGGCGCATCGCCGTGATTTCGGGCGCCTTTACCGCGTCAGACCGTGCCCGGCAACGCTTTGCCGGCTATGCCGATGCCATGCGCGCCCATGGCCTGCCGATACGCGATCCGGTCAACCTGCCGTCCCACACGGCCAGCAACGCGCCCCAGATCCGGGCACTGATGGCCCAGGCCGACGCCCCCACCGCGTTCTTCTGCACCAACGACCTGCTCGCCATCGGCGTGATTTCCGATCTCAAGCGCCTGGGCCTGCGCGTGCCGCGCGATGTGTCGGTGCTGGGTTACGACGGTATCGCGCTGGGTGCGCTGGTGGAACCGCCGCTTGCCACCGTGATCCAGCCCAACGCCAATATCGGCACGCAGGCCATCACCCAGTTGCTGCACCGGCTGGATGTTGGCTCGGCCGGTGCCGACGGCCACGCCACGCTGTTGCCGCACGCACTACGTATCGAGGGCACCGTCAGCGCGCCCGCAGTTCCTGCCTGATCCGACCGACCACCGACTGACCGACTGACCGACTGACCGACTGACCTAACCAGGGAGCCTTACATGTCGACGCAATCCTTCTGGCGCCGTCCGCTGCGCTGGCTGGCCACCGCCGCCGCTGTCGCCACCACCTTCGCCGCCTTCAGCCAGGGCGCCGCCGCACAGACCGCCATCTGCTACAACTGCCCGCCCGAATGGGCCGACTGGGCCGCGCAGATCCGCGCGATCAAGGAAAAGACCGGCGTCACCGTGCCGTTCGACAACAAGAACTCGGGCCAGTCGCTGGCGCAACTGGTGGCCGAAAAGGCCGCGCCGGTGGCCGACGTGACCTACCTGGGTGTGACCTTCGGCATCCAGGCCAAGGCCGATGGCGTGACGCAGCCGTACAAGCCGGCCCACTGGAACGATATCCCCGACGGCCTGAAGGACCCGCAGGGCAACTGGTTTGCCATCCACTCGGGCACGCTGGGCTTCATGGTCAACGTCGACGCGCTGCGCGGCAAGCCCGTGCCGCAGTCATGGGCCGATCTGCTCAAGCCCGAATACAAGGGCCTGGTGGGCTATCTCGACCCGGCCAGCGCCTTTGTCGGCTATGTGGGCGCCGTGGCCGTGAACCAGGCCATGGGCGGTTCGCTGGACAACTTCGGGCCGGCCTTCAAGTACTTCCGCGACCTGCAGAAGAACCAGCCCATCGTGCCGAAGCAGACCGCCTATGCGCGCGTGCTGTCCGGCGAGATCCCCATCCTGCTGGACTATGACTTCAACGCCTACCGGGCCAAGTACAAGGACCGCGCCAACGTGGCCTTCGTGATCCCGAAGGAAGGCACGCTGGTGGTGCCGTACGTGATGAGCCTGGTGAACAACGCGCCGCACGCTGCCGATGGCCGCAAGGTGCTGGACTTCGTGCTGTCCGACCAGGGCCAGGCGCTGTGGGCCAACGCCTACCTGCGTCCGGTGCGCAACGTGCCGATGCCGGCCGAAGTGCAGTCGCGCTTCCTGCCCGCCGCCGACTACGCGCGCGCCAAGCCGGTGGACTTCGGCAAGATGGCCCAGTCGCAGAAGGCGTTCAGCGACCAGTACCTGAAGGAAGTGCGCTAGGCCCCCGGCCCGCGCCCCGCACCATGACCCAGCGATCCCCCGCCCTGTTCCTGTTCGCGCTGCCCGCGCTGCTCGTGTTCCTGGCGTTCTTCTGCCTGCCGATGGCCCGGCTGATCGAAGTCAGCCTGACCGGCAGGGACGGCGCGGGGGTCTACTGGACCGTGCTCACCAGTGCCCGCTACCTGCACAGCCTGATGGTGACCGTGGTGCTGTCGGCACTGGTCACGCTGGCGACGCTGGTGATCGCAGGCATCGCCGGCACCTTCCTGCAACGCCACCCGGTGCCCGGCAAGCCGGTGCTGGTGGCGATGCTGACCTTTCCGCTGGCGTTTCCCGGCGTGGTGATCGGCTTCATGGTCATCATGCTCGGCGGCCGCAATGGCCTGCTGGCAAGCATTGGCGACCTGCTGGCCGGCGAGCGCTGGACCTTTGCCTACGGGCTGGCCGGGCTGTTCGTCGGCTATCTGTATTTCTCGATTCCGCGCGTGATCCTGACCGTGATGGCCGCCGTGGAAAAGCTCGACCCCACTCTGGAGGAAGCCGCGCGCTCGCTCGGGGCCAGCCCCTGGCGTGTGGTGCGCGACGTGATGCTGCCCGCGCTGATGCCGGCCATGCTGTCCAGCGGCGCGATCTGCTTTGCCACCAGCATGGGTGCGTTCGGCACGGCCTTTACGCTTGCCACGCAGCTCGACGTGCTGCCGCTGACGATCTACAACGAGTTCACCAACTACGCCAACTTCGGCATGGCCGCCGCGCTGTCGATCCTGCTTGGCGTGGTGACCTGGGCCCTGCTGGCGCTGGCGCGCTGGTATTCCGGCGATACGGTCGCCGCCACTGCCTGAGGACCGCCGCATGCGCACCGCCCAACCCCGCCGCGCCGGCTACTGGCTGCAACTGACGCTGACCCTGCTGGTCTGCGCCTTCATGACCGTGCCCGTGGTGCTGTCCGTGCTGGCCGGCCTGACCAACAACATCTTCGTCGGCCTGTCGAGCGGGCTGACCACGCGCTGGCTGGAAGAAGTCTGGTCGCTCTACCGCAACACCATCTTCCTGTCGCTGGGCATCGCGCTGGCCTGCGTGGCCTGCACGCTGGTGATTGGCGTGCCCGCCGCCTACTACATGGCGCTGCGGCGCAACCGCGTGACGCGGCTGATCGAGGAACTGCTGATGCTGCCCGTGGCGCTGCCCGGGCTGGCCACGGCGCTGGGCCTGATCCTGCTCTACGGCAGCTGGCAGGGCCTGCGTACGAGCTGGGTGTTCATCCTGATCGGCCATGTGGTGTTCACGCTGCCGTTCATGGTGCGGGCGGTGCTGGCGATCCTGTCGGCCATCGACATCCGCACGCTCGAAGACGCCGCCGCGAGCCTGGGCGCCACCCGCCTGCAACGCTTTTTCACGGTGGTGCTGCCAAACTGCCGCCAGGGCATCCTGGCCGGCGCGCTGATGGTGGTGACGCTGTCGGTGGGCGAATTCAACCTGACCTGGATGCTGCACACGCCCACCACGCAGACGCTGCCCGTGGGCCTGGCCGACAGCTACGCGTCGATGCGGCTCGAAATCGGCTCTGCCTACACCATCGTGTTCTTCGTCATGATCATTCCGTTGCTGGTGTTCATGCAGGCGGTCAGCGCATTGGGGGCGCGCACGCGCCGCCACGCGCCGGTTGCCGAACCCGCCCCGGACGCACCTGCGGCCCTGTCCCAGACCGTCCCCGCCGTCCCCAACGCCTCCACCGTTCCAGGAAGCCGCCATGCATGAACCCACCCCCATCCGCCTGCGCCAGTGCGCCAAGACATTCGCGGACGGCACGCTGGCGCTGCAGCCGCTGGACCTGGATATCGGCGCCGGCGAGACCGTGGTGCTGCTGGGGCCGTCGGGCTGCGGCAAGACCACCACGCTGCGCATCATCGCCGGGCTGGAGCAGCCCGATGCCGGTGGCGAGGTCTGGTTTGGCGACGCACGCGTGACCGACCAGCCCATCGAGCAGCGCGGCGTGGGCATGGTGTTCCAGAACTACGCGCTGTTTCCAAACATGAGCGTGGCCGGGAACATCGCCTATGGCCTGCGCGTGCGCCGCGTGGACAGCGCCGCACGCAAGCGCCGTGTGGACGAGATGCTGGCGATGATGCATCTGGAGCCGTTTGCCGACCGCCGCATCGACCAGCTGTCGGGCGGCCAGCGCCAGCGTGTGGCGCTGGCACGCGCCATTGCCGTGCAGCCGCGCGTGCTGCTGCTGGACGAGCCGCTGACCGCGCTCGACGCCAAGCTGCGCGACGCGCTGCGCGCCGACATCAACCAGCTGCTGCGCAGCCTGCATATCACCGCCGTGTACGTCACGCATGACCAGGCCGAGGCCATGGCGCTGGGCGACCGCATCATCGTGATGGACAAGGGCCGCATCGCCCAGGCCGGCACGCCGCAGGACATCTACCGCGCGCCGGCCAACGCGTTCGTGGCCGACTTCATCGGCACCATGAACCATTTGCCGGGCACGGCCGAAGCAGGCCGCTGGCGCGTGCCGGGCGGCACGGTGCCGATGGGGCCGCCCGACGATGCGCCAATCACATCCACCGCCCGCCTGATGTTCCGGCCCGAGGACGTGGCGCTGGTGCATGCCGGCGACGCCCATGTGGAAGGCACGGTCGTCACCGCGCTGTTCCTGGGCAACCACACGCGCCTGCTGGTCGATGTGGGCGCCACCGCGCCGCTGATCGTCGATACCGCGCGGCGCGACGCATGGGCCGCCGGCACCCGCGTAGGCCTGCGCATCGATACCCAACACCTGATCACGCTTTGCCAGGCAGCATGACCCACGCAAACCCCATGCCCTACCTGGTGGCGCAACTGACCGATCTGCATATCAAGGCCGGCGGCAAGCTGTCGTACCGCATGGTGGACACGGCCGGTGCGCTGCATACGGCCATCGACACGCTGCTGGCCGCCCCGCAACTGCCCGATATCGTCGTGGTCACCGGCGATCTGGTCGACTTCGGCCACGCCCACGAGTACCGCTTCCTGCGCGATATCCTGCAGCGCCTGCCGATGCCGGTAAAGCTGCTGCCCGGCAATCACGACCACCGCACATCGCTGCGCAGCGTGTTTCACGATCACGACTACCTGTTCGCCAACGGCGACGGCGAGGCGCCGATGCACTACGCCGTCGATGCCGGCCCGCTGCGGCTGGTGGGGTTCGATTGCACCGTGCCCGGCAAGCCCGGCGGCCGCGCCGATGCCGATGGGCTGGCCTGGCTCGATGCGGCGCTGTCCGCCGCGCCGCAGCAGCCCACGCTGGTCATGCTGCACCACCCACCGTTCCATACCGGCATCGGCCACATGGACGTGCAGGGGCTGGAAAACGCGGCCAGCCTGGAAGCGGTGATCGCCCGGCATCCGCAGGTGGAACGCGTGATCTGCGGCCATCTGCACCGGCAGATCACGCGCCGCTTTGGCGGCACCATCGCCATGACCGCGCCGGGCCCCGCGCACCAGGTGGCGCTGGACCTGGACCCGCAGGCGCCATCGTGCTTCCGCATGGAGCCGCCGGGCTACCTGCTGCACTGGTGGCACCCGCAACACGGGCTGGTCACGCACCTGGCGGCCATCGGCGACCACGGGGCGCGGCATCCGTTCTTCGACGCGGACGGCAGGCTGATCGACTGACGGCACCGGCACACGCGCCGTGCCCGTGCCGATGCCATTGGCGTACCATTGTCGGCTTCTCTCGATTTACGGACCAACGTTCCGCCAGGCGGAACTATGCGACACCCCGACATGGATCTGCTCCTGCTCAGCAACTCGACCTCGGACGAGGGTTACCTCGTTCATGCTGCCCAAGCCATCGCCGAACTGGCCGATGGCCGTACCGACGCCCTGTTCGTGCCTTACGCGGGCGTGACGCGCGACTGGGACAGCTACGCCGCCCAGGTGCGCGAGGCCTTCGCACAGAACGGCATCTCGGTGCAGTCGCTGCACGAGCAGGCCGATACGCTGGCTGCGGTCAACGCCGCCACGCTGATCGTGGTGGGCGGCGGCAATACGTTCCGCCTGCTGCAGGTGCTGCGCCACCAAGGCCTGCTGGCGCCGATGGCCGCCCGCGTGCGCAGCGGCGCCGCGCGCTATATCGGCTGGAGCGCCGGGTCCAACCTGGCCACGCCGACCATCCGCACGACCAACGA
This sequence comes from Cupriavidus sp. D384, assembly GCF_001652915.1. Classification (GTDB taxonomy): domain Bacteria; phylum Pseudomonadota; class Gammaproteobacteria; order Burkholderiales; family Burkholderiaceae; genus Cupriavidus. Next base: position 27,261 of record NZ_BBQI01000002.1, on the reverse strand, counting down.
CATGCCGGTGGTGGACCCGGGCGGCTTCGACGCACTGAACCTGGTGCCCTTCCAGATCAACCCGCACTACTACAACCTGGAAATCGAAGGTTTCCGTGGCGAGACGCGCGACCAGCGGCTGGCCGAATTCACGACGCTGTCGCCGGATACCCCGGTGCTCGGCCTGCCCGAGGGCGACTGGCTGCGCGTGTCGGGCGAACAATGCGTGCTGAACGGCCCCCACGCCGCCCGCTGGTTCCTTGATGCGACAACCTGGGACGTGACCGCCGGGCCGCTGTCGATTCCGGTCTGACCGGCCCGGCATCCGGACAAAAAAATACCCGCAGCCGGGAGGAGCGGGTATGAGAAGTGGTATGGACAAGTCGCGGAATTCGTCCACGGGAAAATGCTGGCATCGCACCACTGCGCTGCCAATAATCTTTCCGGACTAGAGGCCGTTATCCATCACATGGGCTGGCGCCGCCGCAACCCGGCACGCCCCCAATGCTGGCGATGGACAACCTGCGTCGAATCCAGTCCAATCGATCCCAATGTCGCTCCCTGCACTTTGTGCGTGTTCCCATGTCGCGTGCCCGACTCCTGCTGATCGATGACCACACCCTGTTCCGCACCGGGCTGAAGCTGCTGCTGGCAGACAGCCCCAGCGTGGCGTCGATCATCGAGGCGGGATCGGTCATGGAGGCCGTGCAGGCCCACGCCAGCCAGCCTGTGGACATCCTGCTGCTGGACATCCAGATGCCGGGCCTGAACGGCATCGAAGGCATCAAGGTCCTGCGCCGGCACTTTGCCGCCGCGCGTATCGTGATTGTCTCGGGCACATCGCATATCGACGCCATTCCCGCCGATTCCCGGCGCGAAATTGCCGGGTTCCTGCCGAAGTCGGCCGATGCGGTCGATATCGAGCGCGCCATCGCCAGCTGCCTGTCGGGCGGCACGCATTTCCCGGCGGACGGCAACGGGTACGGCCCCGGCGCGCACGGCAGCGCCCCGGGCGTTGCCCCGGCCTACGAGCCCAGCCAGCTCACGCCGCGCCAGCTGGAGGTGCTGACGCAACTGAGCCTGGGGCGTTCGAACAAGGTCATCGCCTACCACCTGGGGCTGTCCGAAAACACCGTGCGCGTGCACGTGGCGGCCATCCTCGACCATCTGGGCGTGGTCAGCCGCGTGGAAGCCATCCTCGAAGCGCAGCGCCGCGGGCTGGTGCAGACGCATCGCTGAGCGCCTCTCCACCCAACCCGCCGCCGCGCGACCATGGCGTTGCCCTTCCTTCCGCACTACGACGAGCCGCGCCTGCTGTCCGCGCAGATGGAGCTGATCGACCAGAGCTTCGGCATGGCCATGCTGGGCTGCGCGCTGGCCGCCATCATCCTGGGCACGGGCCTGTCGCTGACCGAGGGCCATCCCGGCGCGCTGCCGTGGGCGGCGGCCATGGCGGTGCTCTGTGCCATGGCCCACTTTGGCCGGCTGGCCGTGCCCGACCGGCTGACCGAAGCCCGCTCGGGCCTGTACGCGCGGGGCATGACCGCCATGCTGGTCCTGATCGGCTGCCTGTGGGGGCTGGCCGGCTGGCTCTATCTCGATATCCGCTCACCGGCCGTGGTGATCTGCGTGCTGTCACTGATTGCCGGCATGAGCGCGGCGGCGCTGGCCGTGTTCTCGGCCTGCCTGCCCGTGGCGGTGGGCTTCTTCATCCCGGCCATCGTGCCGGTCTGGGCGGTCTTTATCGTCACGCACGATATCGCCTACCTGCCGATGTTCCTGGGCACCCCGCTCTACCTGTTCGTACTGATCGTGTTCGCGCGCAACTATTCGCGCATGGCGCGGCATTCGCTGACGCTGCGTTTCGAGAACGTGGAACTGATCTCCCAGCTGCGCGACCAGACCGCACGGGCCGGCCACGCCCAGCGCGAGGCCGAGGAAGCCAACCGGGCCAAGTCGGTGTTCCTGGCATCGGCCAGCCACGACCTGCGCCAGCCGCTGCATGCGCTGGGGCTGTTCCTGGTATCGCTGGGCCGCACGCCGCTGGACGCACGGCAGCGCCAGTTGCTGGACCATATCGAGGCTTCGTCGGGCGCGGCGCGCGAAATGCTGAACACGCTGCTCGATTTCTCCAAGCTCGACGCCGGCGTGGTCACGTCGCGGCCGCGTCCCTTCCGGCTGCAGCCGCTGCTGCACAAGCTCGAAAACGAGTTTGCCCCGCAGGCCAATGCGCGCGGGCTGGTCTACCGCACGCGCGACACCACGGCCACGGCCTTTGGCGACCCCACGCTGGCCGAACTTATCCTGCGCAACCTGATCGCCAACGCCATCCGCTACACGCGTAGTGGCGGCGTGCTGGTGGCCTGCCGCAAGCGCCGCTTCCATGTGTCGGTGGAAGTCTGGGATACCGGCATCGGCATCCCGGTGACCCAGCACCGGGCGATCTTTCGCGAGTTCCATCAACTGGGCAACCCGGAACGCGACCAGCGCAAGGGGCTGGGCCTGGGGCTCGCCATCGTGGACGGCCTGGCGCGAACGATGCAGACGTCGGTGACGCTGGCGTCGGTGCCAAACCGGGGTTCGGTGTTCCGCCTGCGCCTGCCGCTGGCATGGACGGCGCCCGAGGAATCGGTGCTGCCTGGCGCCGCCGCGCGCCTGGATGGGCTGCGCGTGCTGGTGATCGACGACGACCCCGCCATCCGCGAGGCCATGTCCGGCCTGCTGACGGTCTGGAACTGCCCGAACCAGACCGCCGAAACCGAGGAAGAGGCGCTGGCGCTGCTTTCCGGCTTTACGCCGGACCTGGTGCTGGCCGACTACCGCCTGCGCGGCCACCGCACCGGGCTGGAGGCGATTGCCGCCATCCGCGAACGCACCGGCCGCACCCTGCCGGCCATCGTCATTACCGGCGATACCGCCGCCGACCGCCTGCGCAATGTCCACGCCGGGGGTACCGCACTGCTGCACAAGCCCGTGGTGCCTGGCGAGCTTCATGCCGCCATCGGCGCCCTGCTACGCGAGGCGGGCTGAGCGCCTGTCCCTGACGCGCCTGCTACGCGTCCATCCGGGTGGCCTGCCTGAATGGAAAGCGGTCACACGATAAGCAAAGCCCTCATTCATGCATTAATCGTATGAATGAATCATTCCTATTAATTGGACTTAGGTCTGAGGCCCGCCCACACTCCAAAAAAAGCGGGCCTGATTCTCCGGCCGCTGCGCACGTCATTCCAGCACCATGAACCAAGCGAGGAGCCTTCCATGACCGCATTGCGTTCCGATCTGCCCAAGCACGACCTGCTGATCGACGGCAAGCGCCTGCCGCCTGGCACCGGCGAATACTCCACCGATATCAATCCCGCCACCGAAGCGCCCATTGCGCTGGTGGCACAAGGCAGCGCCGCCGACGTGGATAGCGCGGTCAAGGCCGCACGCACGGCGCTGAAGGGCTGGGCCGGCATGCGCGCGGCGGATCGGGCACGCATCCTGTACCGGTTTGCCGATCTGCTCGAAGCCCACGCCGAAGAACTGGTGACGCTGGAAAGCCAGGACGCCGGCAAGCCGCTGGCCTCTGTGCGGCGCCAGGACATGCCGGCCGTGATCGACACCGTGCGCTACTACGCGGGCTGGTGCGACAAGATCCACGGCAGCGTGATCCCGGCCCGTCCGGACGCGCTGACCTATACGGTGCGCGAGCCCGTGGGCGTGGTGGCAGCCATCGTGCCGTGGAATTTCCCGCTGATGATCGGCATGTGGAAGATCGCCCCGGCCCTGGCCTGCGGCTGCACGCTGATCGTGAAGCCCGCCGAGATCACCCCGCTGACCGCGCTGCGCGTGGCCGAACTGGCGCTCGAAGCCGGTGTGCCGCCGGGCGTGTTCAACGTGGTGACTGGCAAGGGCAGCGTGGTGGGCAACGCCATGGTGGCGCACCCGGGCATCGACAAGGTGACCTTTACCGGATCGCCCGGCGTGGGGCGCGGCATCATGCAGGGCGCGGCGGCCAACTTCAAGCGCGTGACGCTGGAACTGGGGGGCAAGTCAGCCAACGTGATCTTTGCCGATGCCAACCTGGACGCCGCCACGCGCGCGGCAGCCTCGGGCATCTTCTTCAATGCCGGCCAGGTGTGCTCGGCCGGCTCGCGCATCCTGGCGCAGCGGCAGGTGTATGACGAGGTGGTGGAACGGCTGTCCGCGCGCGCCAAAGCCATCCGCGTGGGCGACCCGGCCGCGCCCGACACCACCATGGGCCCCGTGGTCTCCGCCGCACAGATGAAGACCGTGCTGGACTATGTCGACATCGGCAGACAGGAAGGCGCCAGCGCCGTCACGGGCGGCGTGCGCGTGGGCGAGCGCGGCTTCTTCGTCGAGCCCACCGTGTTTGCCAACGTGGCGCACGAGATGCGGATCTCGCAGGAGGAGATCTTCGGCCCGGTAGCCAGCGTGATCCCGTTCGACGACGAGGAAGATGCGGTGCGCATTGCCAATGGCACGGCGTTCAGCCTGGCCGCCGGCGTGTGGAGCGCGGACATCCAGCGCGTGCACAAGGTGGCCGGCGAACTGCGCGCCGGCACGGTCTGGATCAACACCTATGGCTATACCGACGTGCGCCTGCCGTGGGGCGGCGCGGGCGACTCCGGCCTGGGCCGCGAGCATGGCGACGCCGCCATCGAGAACTTCACGGAGCCGAAGGCGATCTGGCTGTCGCTGCGCTAGGCGTCAGCGGCCAACAGGCTGGCCGCTGCGGCGGCTGGCGCAGGTCTGCACACCCCGCCATGGCCTGGCGGGGTTTTTGTCTGCGTCGCGCGTCAGCCAATCATGCGCATCGGCAGCAGCGCATAGACAAGCGTCAGGACGCCCACAATGGCCGGCGATACGTATTTCAGCGCGAGGCTCTGCGACTGCACGCCCAGATAGGCGTACATGCAGACAAGGATCATGGCGCAGGCAAAGACGAGCCCGTCATAGACTTGCATGGTTGGTGTCTCCCAGAGTGCGTTCTTCGACTACTTCTGTGACGACGGGCGTGCTTTCGGGGCGCCCGGGGTACTGCCCACTGCAATCTATTTGCGCCGATGGTCGCGCCATCAATGGGGCACGGCAATCATGGTAATCCCTTCGTTATTGGCGTTTGAATGATGCTGCAGCGCGGGATTCCGGGCGATACCGGTACCGCCTTGCGCGGCTGAGGAAGTCAAGGAGGAAAGTCCCGATGCCCGCATGCTGGCGCCAGATGCCGATGCCGATGAGACAATGCAGCGCGGCATGGCTGGCATGGTGTGTTGCCGCAGTGCCATGACCGCCAGTACAACAAAAAGGGAGATAACAATGCATCGACTTGCCGTTCGTGCCGCCGTCCCGGCCGCTTTCATCGCCACGTTCGCTGCCGGCTTCCTGGCGGCCCATGTGGACCTGCCGCTGGCCCATGCGCAGACCCCGCCGGCCGCGCTGGCGCCGCTGATCATCAAGAACCTGGCCGCGATGAGCAACGACGATATCGGCCCGCAGGTGCCCAACATGGGCACGCTGCGCACCAGGGGGCTGGTGAACACACCGAGCGGCACGATTGCCGTGCAGTCGGGCAATGTGCCCAAGCACTATCACACCAGCGCCGACGAGATCCAGTATGTGATTGCAGGCACCGGGACGTTCTGGCTGGGCAACGAACAGCACCAGGTGGGGCCCGGCGACCTGATCATCATCCCGAAGGGCGCCGCGCACGCGGGCTCGGTCGCCTCGACCGGCGAGTTCAGGTCGCTGGCCATCAAGCTGCCGCCGCAGGCACCGAACGATACGCACCTGCTGCCTTGAAGGCGGATCGGCGAGGCGGATCGGTGTCACCGGCCGGCGTGCCGGCGCAGCGCGAGGCCCGGGTCAGTTGCGGGCCTCTGCCTGCCCCGCCGCGGCGGCATCGGACGGCAGCAGCAGCACCACCAGCGCGGTACACGCGGCAATGCAGGACATCGCCAGGAACAGCGAGGCGAAGCTCGACGCCTTGACCACCGGCCCCAGCAGCCAGACCGCCAGCGAGCTGATGCCGAAGGAAACGGCCAGCCGCATGCCGGCGACGCGCGATCTTACGCTGTCGTCGACGTATCGCACGATCATCGCGTCGGTGAACGGGATGCTGCCGAAGATGCACACCATGGCGCCCAGCAGCGCCACGAACAGCCACCATCCCTGCGCATGCGCGGCAAGCACCAGCCAGGGGATCTGCGCCAGCACCAGGCACAGGTACAGGCGCTTGAGCGGCACCGTGTCGATCAGCTTTCCGACAATCACCTGCGTGAACGACGCCAGCGTATAGATCACGGCCAGCAGCAGGCCGATCATGACCGGGTCGTCGACCAGCCCATTGAACCGCTCGGTCAGGAACTGGGTGTTGCCATTGGTGGTGAAGTTGAACAGCAGGCTCCCGGTGACAGCGGCCGCCGTCATCACGACCAGCGCCCGGGCCAGCAGCCGGGGCGGCAAGACCACCTGCGGCGGCTTGCGGCTGCGCCCCGGCGCCGGGCCCTGGGGCGCGCAGAGCAACGCAAAGGCAATGCCGCAGACGATGGAGATGACGCCGGGCACGGCGAATGCCGCGCGCCAGCCCCATGCCTGGACAAGGAATCCCGTCAGCAGCGCGGCACCGGCCACGCCAAGATTGCCCGCCAGGCCATTGAGCCCGATGGCCGAACCCGGCCGGCTCGCGCGCTGGACCAGCATCGGAATCCCCACCGGGTGATAGATCGATGCAAACAGGCCGATCAGGGCCAGCCCGCCCGCCAGTTGCCAGGGGCCATGCGACAGCGCCGTCAGCAGTGCCGCGACACCAAGCCCGAAGAAGAACACCAGCATCATCTGGCGGCGGCCCCACATGTCGCCCAGGCGGCCCGAAGGCACCGAGCCAAGCCCGAACAGGAAAAATGCGCCCACGCCATAGGGCATCAGGTCTTCCCAGCGGGCGAACCCGAACTCCGATGCGATGGTGCCCACCGCCGTGGCGAAGATCAGCAGAAACAGGTGGTCCAGCGCGTGGCCGACATTGAGCAGCAAGACCACCCGCAGCGGGTGGTTGTCCGTGGCAGGCCGTGCGGCCTGCGGAGCCTCGGCGGCTTTTTCAACCGGCGGCGTTGGCGAAAGCTCGGTGTTCATTGGGCGTCTCCCCCAGGTTCTTTATTGGTCTTCTGGACAGGGTAGTCTGCCCGATGCCGAACCCGTTGGCTGTCGCGATTCCTGCTCCGACACTCGCAAAAGGGACACGCTGCCCCAGCCGCCAGCCGCCAGCCGCCGTCCGGTCAGGCGAGCGAGAACGCCACGGCGGCATTGCCCACGCGGGCCACGAAATCGCCTCCCGCCGGCACATCCACGGGCACAGATAGCGTGCCGGTGGTAACCACCGCGCCTGCGGGAATCGTCGCCCCCTCTGCAGCGAGCCTGTCCCACAGATGGCCCAGCGACAGGAACGGCTTGGTCCGGTCGTCACCACCCAGCGAACCGGCGATACGCTCGCCATCGCGCCAGATGCCCGCATCGGCTTCGAACAGCGGATCGGCTGCGTGGTCGATCCGGTCGCCACGAATCAGCGCATGAAAGCCCACGTTGTCGGCGATAAAGCTCGGCTGGCCCACCGCCTTGCGATCCACGAACCGGCTGCACACGACCTCCACGGCCACGGCCGCGCCCGCGATCATCGTTGCCGCGTCGAACGTCTCGTTGGCCGGGGACGCCGCGCGCGCAAACGTGAACGACGCTTCCACCTCGAGCGTTGCCTGCCGGCCCGGCGGCAGCGTCACCACGGCGTTCGATTGAAATACGCGGGCCGGCGTCAGCGTGCCGATCGCAGGCGGATTGGGCAGTTCGCCGCGCAGCCCTCGCGGCGAGGCCCCGGCAAGCTTCCAGCCCACTGCGCTTTCGCCAAGTGTCGCGACAAAAGCCGCCTGGACGGCGTAACCCTGCGCCAGCGTGGCGGGGCGCTCGGCCTCCGCCAGCTCGATCAACGCCTCGCCGGCGCGGGATGCGGCGGTCAGCCGGCGTGCGGGAACATGGGGGTCGAAACTTGCTTCGCTCATCGTGATTCAGGCCTGCGTGATTGTGAAATGACGGCACACTATGCCACACGGCCGGGCGCGGCCGTGCCGCACGTCATCCCTCAGCCATGGCTGCCCGGCGTTGCCAGCATGTCGCGCTTGATCTTCTTTGCCAGCGACCACTTGTGCACTTCGGTCGGGCCGTCGTAGATGCGGAAGGCCCGCAATTCGCGGAACGCCTGCTCCACGATGGTATCGCGCGATACGCCGTTGCCGCCCAGTATCTGCACGCATCGGTCCGCCACGCGAAACAGCGCCTCGGACACGGCCACCTTTGCCATCGAGCTTTCGGTGGTCGCCAGCGACCCGGCATCCAGCACGCCCGCGCACCAGTCGATCATCAGCGCTGCCTGTTGCAGGTCGATCAGGTTTTCGGCCAGCATGAACCCGACGCCCTCATGGTCGATCAGCAGCTTGCCAAACGCCTTGCGCGTCGTGGCATAGCCGCGCGCAATCTCGTCGGCGCGCGCCACCGTCCCGAACCAGCGCATGCAATGCGAAAGCCGTGCCGGCGACAGCCGTACCTGCGCGTAGCGAAAGCCGTCGTTGACTTCGCCAAGCACCTGGTCCGCCGGCACCCGCAGATTGTCGATCAGCACCTGGGCGTGGCCGCCCGGCATCGAGCTGTCGATGGTATCCAGCACGCGCTCCGTACGGATTGCCGGGTGCGGCAGATCGACCAGGAACATGGTGGCCTGCGCGCGTTCGCCACCATCGTCGCTACGCGCCATCACGATGCCCACGCGGGCGCCCTCCGCGCCCGTGATGAACTTCTTGCGCCCGTTGATGACCCATGCGTCGCCGTCAAGCACGGCCCGGGTCTGCAGCATCGACGGGTCGGAGCCCGCACCGCCCTCCTCGGCCGGCTCCGTCATGAAAAATGCCGAACGGGCCTCGCCACGCACCAGGGGGTCCAGAAACCGTGCCTTCTGCGCGGGCGTGGCCACCTTGCCGAGCAGGAACATGTTGCCCTCGTCGGGCGCCATGGTGTTGACGGCAACCGGGCCGAGCGGCGACAACCCGGATCGCTTCAGCACCGCAGCCGTTTCCAGCTGACTCAGATGCGAGCCATCCGCCAGAATATGTGGCGTCATCACACCTGCGCTTCGTGCCCTGGCACGTAGTTCTTCCACCAGTTCGGCGGTCGGGCCGTGGGCTTCGCAGCGCGGGTCCTGCTCGTACGGCACCACCACGTCGCGCACGAAGCGTTCGACGCGATCCGCGATATCGCGGCTTCTCTCGGAGGGACAGGGAGTGAACATGTTCGTCTCCGCGCAGCGTCTAGCGCTGACCGAAATGCACGTTGCGGAACAGCTGCTCCAGCCCGCGCGGCTGCGAGCGCCAGTACTGCCTGGGCGCGTCGACCTGCGCCCCAAGCTTGGCGGCCGCATGCCACGGCCAGCGCGGGTCATACAGCATGGCGCGCGCGATCGAGATCATGTCGGCTTCGTTATTGGCGATGATCGCCTCGGCCTGCTCCGGCTCGGTAATCAGGCCCACTGCCAGCGTCGGCAGGCCCACTTCGGCCTTCACGCGCTGGGCATACGGCACCTGGTAGCCCGGGCCCAGCTTGATGGCCTGCTGCGGAGACACACCGCCGGTGCTCACGTGCACGGCCGCGCAGCCGCGCGCCTTCAGCGCCTGCGACAACGCAATCGTGCCCTCGATATCCCAGCCGTTCGGCACCCAGTCGGTGGCCGATACACGCATCCAGACCGGACGCTCGGCCGGAAAGGCCTCGCGCACGGCATCGAACACCTCCAGCGGAAACCGCATGCGGTTCTCGAGGCTGCCGCCGTACTCGTCGGTGCGATGGTTGGCAATGGGCGACAGGAACTGGTGCAGCAGGTAGCCGTGCGCGCCGTGCACCTCGATGCCGTCGACGCCGATGCGCGCCGCACGCCGGGCCGCTGCCACGAAATCATCGCGGATCTTCTGCATGCCGGCACGATCGAGCGCCGTGGGCGCCACCTCGTCGGCCGCATGCGGTACGGCCGATGGCGCCACGGTCTGCCAGCCGGACGGCGCATCCGGACGGATCTGCGCGCCACCTTCCCACGGGGCCTGGCTCGACGCCTTGCGGCCCGCATGGCCCAGTTGCACCGCCACGGCAATCGGCGAATACCGGCGCACCGCATCGAGCACGCGGCCCAGTGCGGCTTCGTTGGCATCGCTGTAGAGGCCAAGGTCGGCCGGCGAGATGCGGCCTTCCGGCGACACCGCCGTGGCCTCGACAATCATCAGGCCCGCGCCGGACAGCGCCAGGCCGCCCAGGTGGATCATGTGCCAGTCAGTGGCCGAGCCCTCTTCGGCCGAGTACTGGCACATGGGCGCAATGGCGATGCGATTGGAGAGTGCGAGATTGCCGATCTGGTACGGATCGAAGAGATGAGACATGGGGAGATTCCTTGGAGTCCTGGGGCTCCCAGGGCGGGAGCGGGCAACGTCCCGGGCGATTGTAGTCGCCGCCCGCAAACCTTGCTGACCCTGCCCCCGTCATGGAATATCCCCTCAGGTCCGCCCCGGGCTCACGATGCCTCGACGATGTCTTCAAGCTTCCACTGCTTGTCGAACCAAGCCTGCAGCGGGCCGTAGAGCCGGAAGATCGTGAACCAGCTCTTGCCCGGAATCGTCTGGATCCAGTTGGCCTGCCTGCCGGCCGGCGGTTGCGGGCCGAAGTAGAGGTCGGCCGAGCCATCGGCATTCTTCACCAGCGATTTCTCGCTCGACAGGCTCGGGAACTGCTGGTCAGTCTGCAGCATCGAGCGCGTCTGGGTGTCATACACCACCACCGACCAGAAATCCTTGACTGGCACGTTGGGCGGCACATGCAGCCGGTAGGCCTTGCCGCCATCCAGCGGGTTGCCGGCGGCGTCGAGGTTCGCCGCCGCGTACTGCGAGCCGATGCCCGGCATTGCCACGGCCATGGCCGGGGTGTCGATCGTGGCGGCGTAGAAGAACAGCGTGCGTGCATCGAAATTACGCGCGCCGTTGTCAAGCCATTCGTAGCTGCCGCCGATGAACGGCGTGGTCCAGCGCCGGTCCGGGAAGATCAGCGTACGCGGGTCGCGATTGCGGAAGTCGATGGCGCGGGCCGTTGCGTTGCCCACCGCCACGCTTTCGGTCAGGATCTGCTTCATCCGTGCATCGGGCGCGAACGGCTTGCCCTTCTGCATGCCGATGGCCGCGAAGATGCCGGTCATATCGGGCCCGTACGCGCCGGCCGGCTCCTCCTGGATGATCTGGTTGACCTCTTCGTAGAATTTGAAGTTGTTGGCATGGACGGTATTCATGACCTTGCCGGACAGGTTAAGGAACTTCGTCTCCGGCGGCCGCGCCGCGTCCGCCAGCCGGTAGACCCTGAGCCCGGCCTTCAGGCTTGCCACGCCGGGACGCGGATCGCCATGCTGCATGAATGCGCGGCCGAACAGCAGGTTGCCGTAGGTGGGACTCTTGACGATGAAGTAGCCGCTGGACGGCAGCTGGCCCGTGTAGCCAGGTGGCACGAACAGGTATTTGCCGCCCTTGCCCTTGTCCGGCCCGGCGTTGCCCATGTCCGTGACGTAGCGGAACCAGAAATCGTCGACCACGCCAAGGATGTTGGGCGGCGTCTCCACCACCACCGGGCCATCCTTGAGGTCCATCCAGTTCCAGAAGTAGATGGTCTCGCTGTTTGGCGTCAGGTAGATCGACTTCGAGTCCATCAGCTGCTCGTACACGCCCACGGTGCTGTCAACCGCGCCCGCACTGCGCAAGCCCGTGCGGATCGCCACCATCGAGGCGCCGGGCACGCCGTTCAGGAACGCCTCCACGCCGCGTGCGAAATCGATATTGTCAAAGACCTTCTGGGCCGTCGCCGCCGTGGGCACCCCATCGAAGAACGCTAGCCTGCCAATGCGGGTATCGACCGATGCCGGCGTGGTGATCTCCGGCGGGATCGGCGTGGTCATCTTGTAGGAAGACGGTACCTGGGACGCACAGCCGGCAAGCCCGGCGGCAAGCAGCGTCAGGCCAGCCAGCCTGGCGGCAACGGAATTCGACATGGCAACGGCTCCTCGCGGGTTCGGGTACGCGCCGAACATAGCGCAGCCGCCTCATGGCGTCGATTCAAAGTCTTTGCAGCCGATCTAAAAGATTTCGACGCGGAAAGACGCGTTCAGAACTTCGGAATCCGCAGCGTCTTGCTGATCATCAGCGAGCCGCTCAGCACGAACAGCAGCGACATCGGGTGGAACGTGCCGGGGCCAAGCTCAAGCGCGCCGGCCGGCAGGGCATCGCCGATCAGGCCGTGCGAGGCGCACCAGGCCAGGATGCCGGTGAGCACCACGCTGGTGGGAATGGGCGTGCCCTCGAAGTACTTCACCTTGCCCTGGGCCGATCCCTCGGCCAGGGTTTCGGCCGTGACATTGAAGCGTGCCAGGCGGCTGACGCCGCAGCAGACAAAGTAGATCAGTGCGGCCAGGTCCCAGCCGCCGCGCATGCCGGCCGCAAAGGCCAACGTGGCGGGGCCGACGCCGAACGAGATGATGTCCGACAGCGAATCGAGTTCTCGGCCCAGCGCCGAATGGGCGTGGCGCCAGCGGGCGATGCGTCCATCCAGCACATCGAAGATGAACGCGGCCGGCGCCAGCGCCGCCGCGATATAGAAATGCCTGAGCGACGGGTCGGCAACGAAATACATCGCGTAGAACACCGAGCCCATGCCGCACGCCGCGTTCGCCAGCGTGAAGAAATCCGCCAGCTGCAGGTCGCGCAGCATCGAGAAATGCCGGGGGCGCTGCTGAGGGGAGGACATGCGGCAGGCTCCTTCAGTGACGGGTCAAAGCACGGTGTTGACGTGATGCACGGCCGGCGGCGCGGCAAAGCAGTCGCTCACCAGCTTGCGCCATTCCTGGAATTCGTCCGATTCACGGAAGTAGACCATATGGTCTTCCACGGTCTCCCAGGCCACCACCAGGGCGTACTGCGACGGCTGTTCGATCGAGCGCTGCAGGTTCAGGCCGTGGCAGCCCTTCGACCGCAGGAACAGCGGCTTGGCCTTGGCCACGTTGGCTTCGAACTGGGCTTCCATGCCGGGCTTGATCGTGATCCGTGCAATTTCGTGAATCATGATGGGTCTCTAGGGCGGTTGATATCGGTGGCTGTCTGACAGCCACGCGTGGCAGGGGCGGCCGCACGGCAGGCGCGCGGCATCGCGTTCTACCTTAGCAGATTTGCGCCGCCCGGCTTACTTGACCGTGTGGCGCGCCAGGCTTTGCACCAGATAGACCACCACCAGCGCGTTGGCCGCCGCCAGCCCGACATGGATCCAGGTCGGATGCCGCACAGCCTCGTACAGTTCCACCGGAATGTAGATCCCGCCCGACCAGACGCCAAGCCAGTTGCCCCAGGCACGCCCGTGCCACAGGCCATAGGCCTCCGCAAAGCGCATCAGCGCGTACACGGCGGCCGACCCGCCGATGGCCCACAGGCGGCCGTCGCTGGGGTTGGACAGCAGGGCCAGGAACACCTTCGGATAGTGGCTGGCCGGATTCAGGTGGAAGCGGCCGACAATGGCTTCGGCCAGGGCCTGGGCGTCGGCGTGCAGCAACGCCACCAGGCCCAGCCCGGCCAGGATCACCAGCGCGCCCTTGGCAGCTTCGAACAGGGCAATGCTCTTGAGACCCACTGCTTGGCTGACATGCGCCATGGCGAAATCGTTGAAGTCGGCGAAGTCGCCATTGTGCAACATCAGCGTGCGTGGCGCTCCACCATCGGCCCGTTGGCATCGATGCCGCCGCCCGCCTCAAGCGGCCCGTTGACCGTGAGCGGACCATCGACGTAGAGATCGCCGTGCACGACCATCGATCCCTGCACGGTCAGCGGTCCATGGAAGACCTTGAGCAGGCCTCGTTCCGGCGGGGGCGGATAGCCGCCGCCCGGTGACGCGAACCATGCCGCGGTCAGCGGCCCGTTGGCGTAGACATGGCCGTCCACGCTCAGGGTGCCGTTCACCGTGGCCGGCCCTTTCACCCGGGCGGAGCCGCCCACGGCGATGGAACCGGTCACGGACTGCGCGGCGCAGGCCAGAGGCAGCAACGTGCCGAGCATGATGGCCGCCCCGACCATCCGGCTAAGGATGCGCATATCGGCCCTCCCCAAAACAAAACTGGCGCGATCTATCCAGTGTAGTGACCTGGATACATCGCGCCAGCCATGTTTGTGACCGATTGTGTTTACTCCCGCTCCCATTTCATGGGAGCGGGGTGCCCATATCGACGGCGATCAGTTCTGCGCCACCGCTTCCGGCAACGGACCCCAGCCGCCGCCCAGGCTGCGCACCAGCGACACCGTCGCCGCCGCGCGCAGGCCGGCCACTGCGTTGGCATCGCGCTGCGACTGCAGCACGGTGCGGTCCGCGTCGATCACGGTCAGGTAGTCCACCGCGCCGGCGTCGTAGCGGCTACGCGAGATGCGCTGGGCCCGCCTGGCGCCAGCCAGCGCGCCATCGAGTGCCGTGGCCTGCTGGCTGAGCCAGCGCACATCGGCCAGGCTGTCCTCCACCTCGCGGAAGGCCACCAGCACGGTCTGCTGGTAACGCGCCACGCTTTCCTCGTGGGCGGCGCGGGCGCCGGCCAGGTTCGAGCTGTTGCGGCCGCCATCGAAAATGGTCTGCGCCACCGTGGTACCGACAAGCGGCCCGAGCATCCACGTGCGCGACGACCACTTGAACAGGTTCGACAGGTCCGACGATTCGAAGCCAAACAGCGCCGTCAGCGAGATGCGCGGGAAAAACGCTGCGCGGGCGATACCGATCCGCGAGTTGGCGGCCGCCATCTGGCGTTCCGCCGCCGCGATATCGGGCCGGCGCTCCAGCAGTTCCGACGGCAGCCCCGCCGGCACCGCCACCGGCGCCGTATCGAACGGCCGCGCGGCCAGCCCGAACTGCGACGGCGCCACGCCAGTCAGCACCGCCAGCGCGTGCTCCTGGTTTGCGCGGCGGCGTTCGATGCCCGCCAGGTCGGCGCGCGCCGTGCCCAGTTCCGATTCGGCACGGGCCGGGTCCAGATCGGTGGTCTCGCCCGCTTCGTAGCGCTTGCGCAACAGCGACAGCGAATCCTCGCGCAACTTGATCGTCGCGTTCAGCAGCTCGCGGTCGCTGTCCAGCGTACGCAGTGCAAAGTAGGCCTGTGCCGTATCGGCCTGCAGCGCAAGCTGCACCGAGCGGTACAGGTCCTCGGCGCCCTTCTCTTCGGCACGGGCCGCATTCACGCTGCTCGCCACGCGGCCGAACAGGTCCAGCTCGTAGTTCGCAAACAGGCGTGCCTTGTACACGGTCTGCGGCGCCACGCGCGTGCCGTCGGGCAGGCCCTGCGATGCGGCCGACGACTGCGTGCGCGTGGGATCGAAGCCCGCGCTCAGCTGCGGATACATGTCCGCCTCGGTGGCGCCAGTGAATGCCCGCGCCTGCTTCAGGCGGGCCGCCGCTGCGGCCAGGTCCTGGTTGTGCGCGTTGGCGGCGTCGATCAGGCGGTCAAGCTCGGCATCGCCGAACACCTTCCACCAGTCGCCGCGCTGCTGGCCTTCGGCCGGCGCTGCGGTCTTCCATTGCGCGCCCTCCGTGGCCGCGGCATCGGCTTCCTTGAACGTGGCGGCGGTGGGCGTCTCGGGCACCTTGTGGGTCGGTGCCAGCGAGCAGCCCGCCAGCACCAGCGCGGCAGCCAGGGCGCCAAGTCGGGGCAGGTACTGCTTCATCACGATGTTGTTCATGTCTTTCACCATCACTCTGCGGACGGCACGGCGTGCGAAGCCGACACATCCGTCGCAACCGCTTCACGACGCTGCTTGCGCGTCGCCAGCAGACGCAGTGCCACGTAGAACACCGGCGTCAGGAACAGGCCGAAGAACGTCACGCCCAGCATCCCCGCGAACACGGCCACGCCCATGGCATGGCGCATTTCCGCGCCGGCGCCGGTCGAGATCACCAGCGGGACCACACCCATGATGAACGCGAACGACGTCATCAGGATCGGGCGCAGACGCAGGCGGCTGGCCTCGATCGCGGCCTGCACCACGGTACGGCCCTGGTGCTCCAGTTCGCGGGCGAACTCCACGATCAGGATCGCGTTCTTCGCGGACAGCCCCACCAGCACGATGAAACCGATCTGCGTGAAGATGTTGTTGTCGCCACGCGTCAGCCAGACACCGGTCATGGCGGCCAGCAGGCTCATCGGCACGATCAGGATCACCGCCAGCGGCAGCGTCAGGCTTTCGTACTGGGCAGCCAGCACCAGGAACACCAGCAGCACGCACAGCGGGAAAATCCACACACCCGCGTTGCCAGCCAGGATGTCCTGGTAGGTCAGCTCGGTCCATTCGAAGCCGATGCCCTTGGGCAGCGTTTCGGCAGCAATGCGCTCGGCAGCAGCCTGGGCCTGGCCCGACGAGAAGCCCGGGGCCGGACCACCGTTCATGTCGGCGGCGGTGAAGCCGTTGTAGCGCGTCACGCTATCCGGGCCGAAGCTCTGCTTGACCCTCACCAGCGACGACAGCGGCACCATTTCGCCAGAGCTGCTGCGCGCCTTCAGCTGCAGGATGTCCTCGGCATGCTGGCGGAACTGCGCATCGGCCTGCACCTTGACCTGGTACGTACGACCGAACTTGTTGAAGTCGTTCACGTACGACGAGCCAAGATAGGTCTGCAGCGTCTCGAACACGTCGGTCACGGGCACGCCCAGCTGCTTGGCCTTGGTGCGGTCAAGCTGCACGTCCAGCTGCGGCACGTTCACCTGGTAGTTGCTGAAGATGCCAGCCAGCTCGGGCGTGGCGCGGGCCTTGGTCATGAACGCATTGGTGGCGCTGAACAGTTCGTCGTAACCCAGCGCGGCACGGTCCTCGATCATCATCTTGAACCCGCCGATCGTCCCCAGGCCCTGTACCGGCGGCGGCGGGAACACGGCGATGAACGCGTCCTGGATCGACCCGTACTGCTTGTTCAGGTCGGCGGCAATCGCATTGCCCGACAGCTCCTTGCTCTTGCGCTTGTCGAACGGATCCAGCGTGACGAACACGATGCCGGCGCTCGGGCTGTTGGTGAAGCCATTGATCGACAGGCCCGGGAAGGCCACGGCCGATTCCACGCCCGGATGCTTGAGCGCGATATCGGACATGCGGCGGATCACGTCCTCGGTACGGTCCAGCGTGGCGCCATCAGGCAGCTTGGCAAAGCTCACCAGGTACTGCTTGTCCTGCGCCGGCACAAAGCCCTTCGGCACCATCTGGAACACGCCCCACGTCGCCACCAGCATCACGGCGTAGACGCCGAACACCGAGCCCTTGCGGCGGATCACACCCTTCACGCCACGGCCATAGCTGTCCGAGCTGCGGCCGAAGAAGCGGTTGAAGCGGGCGAAGAAGCCGCCGAAGACACGGTCCATTCCGCGCGTCAGCCAGTCCTTGGGCGCGTCGTGGCCCTTGAGCAGCAGCGCGGACAGGGCCGGCGACAGCGTCAGCGAGTTGAACGCCGAGATGATCGTCGAGATCGAGATCGTCAGTGCGAACTGCTTGTAGAACTGACCGGTCAGGCCCGTCATGAACGCCAGCGGCACGAACACGGCGATCAGCGTCAGCGCGATGGCGATGATCGGGCCGGACACTTCGCGCATGGCCTTGTACGTGGCTTCCTTCGGGGACAACCCTTCCTCGATGTTCCGCTCGACGTTTTCCACGACCACGATCGCATCGTCCACCACGATACCGATCGCCAGCACCAGGCCGAACAGGCTCAGCGCGTTGATCGAGAAGCCGAACGCATGCATCAGGCCGAACGTACCGACGATCGACACCGGCACCGCCAGCAGCGGGATGATCGAAGCGCGCCACGTCTGCAGGAACAGGATCACCACCAGCACCACCAGCGCGATGGCCTCGAACAGCGTGTGGACCACGGCCTCGATCGAATGGCGCACGAACTGCGTCGGGTCATAGACGATGCTGTAGTCCACGCCTTCCGGCATGTTGGCCTTCAGCTCGGCCATGGTCTTGCGCACATCGTTCGAGATCTGGATCGCATTGGAGCCCGGCGACTGGAAGATCGGCAGCGCCACGGCGGACTTGTTGTCCAGCAGCGAGCGCAGCGCGTATTCCGAGGCACCGAGTTCGATGCGCGCGATGTCCTTCAGGTACGTCACCACGCCATCAGGCGAAGTCTTGACGATGATGTCGCCAAACTCCTCCACGGTCTGCAGACGGCCCTGTGCGTTCACCGACAGTTGCAGGTCGGTGCCCGGCAGCGAGGGCGACTGGCCGATCACGCCGGCCGCCACCTGCACGTTCTGCTCGCGGATGGCCCGTACCACGTCGGACGCGGCCAGGCCGCGCTCGGCGATCTTCTCCGGGTTCACCCAGACACGCATCGAGTAGTCGCCCGAGCCGAACATCTGCACCTGGCCCACGCCCTGGATCCGCGCCAGGCGGTCCTTCACGTTGATCAGCGCGTAATTGCGCAGGTACGTCATGTCGTAACGGTTGTTCGGCGACACCAGGTGGACCACCATGGTCAGGTCAGGCGAACTCTTGACCGTGGTGATGCCCAGCCGGCGCACGTCCTCCGGCAGCCGCGGCTCGGCCTGCGAGACACGGTTCTGCACCAGCTGCTGGGCCTTGTCCGGGTCGGTGCCGAGCTTGAAGGTCACCGTCAGCGTCAGGTTGCCGTCGCTGTTGGCCTGCGAGTTCATGTAGAGCATGTCCTCGACGCCGTTGATCTGTTCTTCCAGCGGCGTGGCCACGGTCTCGGCAATCACCTTCGGGTTGGCGCCCGGGAACTGCGCGCGCACCACCACCGACGGCGGTACCACTTCCGGGTACTCCGAGATCGGTAACTTGAACATCGAGATGGCGCCGATCAGGAAGATCAGCACCGACAGCACGCCCGCGAAAATCGGGCGATCGATAAAGAATTTCGAGAGATTCATCTTGGTCTCGGCGAAAACAGTTCCCCCTGGCCGTCCGCTCGTGGAGCGGACGCCATCTACAACGCCAGGGGGAAATTTCAGTTCGGTGTGCTTGGGGCGGGGGCGCTCAGCTCACCTTGGCCTTGTCGGCCTTGCCCTCTTCCGCGGCCTGCTTGCGGTCGGGGGTGTTGCCGCGCGGCTCAAGCTCGCTGCGATAGGCCATGGCTACGGGCTTCGGTGCCACGGTGTCGCCGGGGCGCACCCGCATCAGGCCATTCACGACGATGCTCTCGCCCGGTTGCAGCCCCTTGCGGATCACGCGCAGCCCTTCGTACGTCGGTCCAAGCTCGACTTCGCGATACACGAGCTTGTTGGCCTTGTCGACCACCAGCACGAACTTCTTGCCCTGGTCGGTACCGATGGCGCGGTCGTTGACCAGCACGGCGGGGTGCGGCGAACCGCCACCAAGCTTGACCTTGGCGTAAAGGCCCGGCAGCAGGCGGCCATCCTCGTTATCGAACACGGCACGCACGCGGATGGTGCCGCTGCGCGTATCCAGCCGGTTGTCGATCGAGTGGATCTTGCCCTTGTGCGGGTTGCCGTCCTCGTTGGCCAGGCCCAGGAACACCGGCAGGTCGTTCTTGCCGCCGCTGGCACCCGGCGCCGTGTAGCGCAGGTAGCTCTGCTCGTCGACATCGAAGCTGGCGTACACCGGCGAGACCGACACCACCGAAGTCAGCGGTGGCGAAGCGGCGCCCGCGGCCACCAGGTTCCCCACGGTGATTTCCGCACGCGACACCTTGCCCGAGACCGGTGCAACGATACGCGTGTAGCTCAGGTTCAGCTTTGCCACTTCCAACGCCGCCTGCGCGCCGCGCACGTCCGCCGACATCTCGCTGGCGGCGTTGATGCGCTCATCGAACTCACGCCGCGAGATGGCGTTGTCGTCCAGCAGGCGCTGCGCACGGGCCTTTTCGGTCTGTGCGTGCGAGGCTCGTACCTGCGCCGCGGCCAGCGCCGCTTCGGCGCGTGCCACTTCGGCGGCGTACGGGCGCGGATCGATCGTGAACAGCGGATCGCCCTTCTTCACGATCGAGCCCTCGCGGAAATGCACCGTTTCGATGGTGCCGGAAACGCGCGGACGGATTTCCACGCGGTCCACGGCCTCGATACGGCCCGAAAATTCATCCCATTCGGTGATGGTCTGGCCCACCGCCGCAGAGACTTCCACTGCCGGCGCCGGGGGCGGCGTATTGGCCTGCGCTTCCCCGCCGTGCCAGGGTCGCAGTACCGAGGTTGCCACGCCCGCCCCAAGGATTGCCACGATGGCAAAGGCGATCAGCGTGCGTCGAGACTTGTGATTCATCTTTCTTCACTCCGTGTTTTCGTCGGGTTTCTTCAACTGGAAAAGCAAAAATTCAGGCCGAACGCTGCCCGCCAGCCCAGGGGGCCGGAAAAACGGGAACAACAAGGGGTCCTCCGTCCCGGATCGGACAGAAGCAAGCCACTACAGGGGTGCCAGCCTCAAAGGGCGCTGGCGGGAGAATCCGGCACCGTTACAGCATTCGCGGTGCCGGCCGGCGTTCGGACCGGATTACGAGGCGTCGTCGGCCTTGGCGAAACTTTCGCGCAGGAACCGCGCACCTTCTTTGACCCATGCCTGACACATCTCATGGGACTGTTCCACCCCGTCGCCACAGGCGCCGGGCATGATCAGGGCCCTGGCCGGAATGCCGGCCTTGGACAATTTCGCGGCGAAGGCCTCGCCTTCCGCGCGCAGGGCGTCTTTTTCCGCCACCTGCACCAGCGTCGGCGGCAGTCCTGCCAGCCGCGATGCCAGCGCCGGCGCCGCATACGGGTGCACGCTGGCGGCCGGGGTCGGCAGGTAATCGCGATAGTTGCACGCGAGCTTGCGCAGCATTTCCATCGGCACCTGCCCGGCGGACGACGCGTGCTGCAGGCACGGATCGGTCACGGGCCGGATCAGCCACTGCCCAGCCGGCTGCGGCAGGCCGCGGTCACGCAGCATCTGCGCCGTGGCAATCGCCAGGTTGCCACCGGCTTCCTCGCCCACCAGCGCAAAGCGCAGCTTGTCGACCTTGAGCTTGCGGGCCTGCTTGAGCACCCACGACACCGTGTTGACGGCATCCTCGGGCGCTGCCGGGAAGGGATTCTGGGGCGCCAGCGAATAATCGGGCGTCACCACCACGGCCGGGACCGACTCCGCCAGGTCCCGCACCAGTTCCTTCGCGGCTTCCACCCCGCCGTCGACAAAACCACCGGCATGCAGGTAGAGCATCCATGGCAACAATGGCGCACCGGCGCTCACGGGCCAATAACCTGCGGGGTAACACACGCAGACCTTCATTTCGCGCTCGCCGCTGGCCACCACGTGCTGGATCACAATGGCCTCGCCCTGTTCTGCGGCCGGTTGCTCGGCGGAACTACGGGGAGTCGTGGTCTTGGTCATGGTTGGCACGGCTGGCAAAGGCCGTCGATACTGTATTGCGATGCAGCGAATTATGGTGATTGACAACGATGGGATAAAGCGAGCTATTGCCAATGCACTGTTTCTGCGTTGGAATAATCATCAATGTGAACCCACACGGCTTGAAATGGATACCTGAAATGTGATTCACTCCGGTCCTTCGGCATCTGCGCACTTGGGGAAACAGCGCAAACGCCGGCGCCCCAACCCTCCACCCGTCCCCGCTCCGGCCGCCACTGGCGGACCGCCGGCAGCAAATCCAGGCCGCGCACTTGACATGCAGCGGACCCGATCCCGCCAGACATCCTTCGGAACGTAGCCCAGGTCTTACTCCTTTCGAAAGCAACATCATGGATCGTCTTGTCTCAATGCAGGCCTTCACTCGGGTGGTGGATGTCGGCAGCTTTGCGCGCGCGGCGGAGTCGCTGGACCTGCCCAAGGCCACACTCACCCGCCTGATACAAAATCTGGAAACCCACCTCGGCGTCAAGCTGCTGCACCGGACCACGCGTCGTATCAGCGTGACCACCGATGGCGCCGCCTACTACGAACGCTGCGTACGCATCCTGGCGGATGTGGAGGAAGCGGAACAGTCGCTGACGCGCCACAACAACTCGCCGCGCGGCACACTGGCCGTGGATACCACCAGCGGGCTGGCGCAGCTTGTATTGATGCCTCAACTGCACGACTTCTTCAATGCCTACCCCGAACTGAAGCTGGAACTGACCATCAACGGCAAGCCCATCGACCTGCTCAAGGAAGGCGTGGATGTGGTGCTGCGCGTGGGTGCGCTCGACGAGGCCATGGTCGCGCGGCGCATCGGCCAGGTGAAGCTGGCGTTCTATGCGTCGCCGATCTACCTCCGGCGTTTTGGCACACCGCACGACCTGACCGAGCTGGCGCAGCACAAGGCCATCAACTTCCTGTCGAACCGCACCGGGCGCGAAACGCCGTGGACGCTGAACCGTGGCGGCGAGAGCACCGAAGTACTGGTGCCATCGGTCATCTCGACCAACGATGCCGACGTGTACCTGGGTTGCGCGGTCGAAGGCCATGGCATTGCACGCATCTCGCGTGCCATGGCCGAGCCGTATATCCACAGCGGCCGGCTCGTGGAGGTCATGACCGACTGGAAGACCGACGAACTGCCGATTTCCGCGATGTATCCGCAGAACCGGCATCTGTCGGCCAAGGTGCGCGTGTTCGTGAACTGGGCCGCCGAGATCTTCTCGCGGCATCCGCACTTCGGCGCGGCGCCGCAGCAGCTGGCGGCCTGACGGGCTGCTGGGCTGCTGAAGGCCTGCTGAAGGCCTGATCGCCTGCCGATGTCCTGCCCCTCTCCCGTTCGCGGGAGAGGGTCCTTCCTGCAATACCCCTGCCTGCCTCAGTTCTTCCCGATCTCCTGCAGCATCCGCGTCATCAGGTACAGGCGCGGCACGATCGAATCCAGCTCCACATACTCGTCGCGCGCGTGGTAGCCGAAGCCCGACAGGCCGAAGCTCTCCAGCACCACCGCCTTGCCCGAACGCCCGGCAAAACCCGCGTCGGTGCCGCCGCCCGTGCCCGGGATCAGGATCAGCGACCGGCCGTCCATCTCCGCGTAGATCTGCTGGGCCCGCGCCGCCAGTTCCTTCGAGCGCGTGTCGGCCACATAGGCCGGGCGGCCTTCTTCCATCGCGATGGTGGTCCTGGTATCGGGGATCAGATGGCCCGCGTCGACCTTGTGCTGCAGGGCCGTCTGCAGCTTCTGCGCGGCGCCGCTGGCGGTCACGCGCACGTCGCCCACGGCGCTGGCCGACTCGGGGATCTGGTTCAGCGGGCCGGTGGTCTTCGCCTGCGTCCAGTTCATCTGCGCGCCCGGCACGGTCTTGGCAAGGTCACGTGTCTCCTGCATCTGGTAGGCCAGTTCCAGCAGTGCGTTGCGGCCCAGTTCGGGCGCCGCGCCGGCGTGGGACGACCGGCCCGTGACCTGCATCGTCGCGGTGGCGGTACCGGCGGCGGCCAGCAGCAGCGATTCGGACTTCGCCACGGCCTTGGCCACGTTGGGTTCGCACGACAGCACCACGTCATGCTGGGCGGCCAGCGTGGCAATGGTCTCGCCCGAGCCCAGCGAGCCGATTTCCTCGTCCGGATTGAGCAGCACCGTGATCTGCGCGTAGTCCTTCCAGCCCTGCGCCTTGAGGATTTCCAGCGAATGCAGGATCACCGCCAGCCCGCCCTTGTCGTCGGCAATGCCGGGCCCATAGAGCCGGTTGCCATCCTCGCGGATCGGCTGCGAGGCCAGGATGCCGGCCGGATACACGGTGTCCATATGGCCGATCAGCATGATCCGGCGCTTGCCCGTGCCGGTCAGCGTGGCCTTGACCATCGGCGCGGCGCTGGTGGTCATCGACAGCCGCTCCACCTTGGCACCCATGGCCTGCAGCCTCTGCGACGTGTAGTCGGCCATGCGCGACAGCCCCTGCATATTGGCGCTGCCGGATTCGATCGTCACCATGTCCTTGAGCGACTGCACCACGGCGGGTTGCGCGGCGCGCGCTGCGCCGAGCAGCGCCTGGTCGGGGCCGGCGGCCTGCGCGGCGCCACAGGCCATTGCGGCGGCCAAGGCAATCGCGGTGGCGCCGGCCGTGGCACGGGCAAGGCGGCGAAGGGAAAGCGGCATGCGTGTCTCCTGTTCTCTGTTCTCGTTGGGAGCTCCAATGTAGCGCTTGCGCTATCTGGACGGGAGGATCAATATCGCCATTCCCGATGCCAATCCCGCCACGCCGCCCCATGCCGCCGCCTGCCGCACCCCTTCACGTCAAGCTGCTCTGGTTGCCCGACGCCATGCCCGGCACGCTGTTCGGCGCGCTCGACGTACTGCGCACGGCGGCCGGCGTGGCGCAATTGCAGCAGCCGGGCGCGCCGGCTGGCCTGACATGGGAGATCATCGGCGCCAACGGACGCGCCCTGCCCAACCCGCTGCCAGGCCTTTCCACATCGCGCCGGGGCGCGCCGCGCCAGGCGCGGACCCTGATCGTGGTGCCGGGACTGATGGCTGCCAGCGCGCCCCACCTGGGCGAACTGGCAGCCGCCGATACCGCCACGCAACGCCTGCTGGCGCGCCATGCGGATGCCGGCGGCTGGGTGGCGTCGATCTACACCGGCATGGCGTTCCCGCTGATGCTGGGGCTGCTTGATGGCGCGCGTTGCGGCGCGCCGTGGATGTTCCAGAGCTGGTTCGCGCAACGCTTTCCGGCGTGCGACCTGTCATCGGACGAACCCATGGGGCTGCACGGGCGCGTGTTCCATTGCGTGGCACCTGCCCTGCAGACCGAATTCATGTTGCGAGTACTGGGCCACCTGCATGACCCCGACCTGGCCCAAGCGGTGGCCCGCCTGCTGCTCTACCAGCCAGAACGGCAGCTGTGGGTGCCGGAGCTTGTGTCGCAGCGCTGGCTCGGCAAGACCGCCGACAGCCCGGTGTATCGCGCCATCGGCTGGTTGCAGGCCCATGTGGGAGAGCCATACCGGCTGGCCGCCGTGGCGCGGGCCGCCGCGGTCAGCGAACGGACACTGCTGCGCCATTTCCGCCAGGTGACGGGGCGCACGCCATTGGATTACCTGCACCGGTTGCGCGTGGAGCGCGCCCGCATGCTGCTGGAAGTGACGCTGCACGGCACGCAGGCGATTGCCGAGGCCTGCGGCTACAGCGATGCCGCCGCGTTCCGGCGCCTGTTCCAGCGCACCATGCAGATGTCGATGTCGGAATACCGCTCGCGCTTTGCATTGCGCACGCGGCGCCGCTACTGGCGTGTGGAAGACCAGGCGGCGCGCGTCGACACCGGCACCATCGACTAGGTGTCAGCGGTTCAGGGCGGTCAACTGCTCAGGGCGATATGGTTGATGACATCCTCCACACCTTGCACGTACCAGGCATCGCGCTCCACCTGCTTGCGCGCGCCATCGCTGGACGCGTAGCCGTCCAGCGTCACCACCCGGCCTTCGGTTCGCACGCGGATGCGCGCGGCATCCACGAAGGGGTCGGCTTCCAGCACGAGCTGCAGCGCTTCGCTCAGTTCCTCGTCGCTGTCGGCCTCGGCCGGCGCCACCACGATATCGTTGATCACGTTGCGACAGCCGCGCGACCACCACGCCAGCACGCCAGCCAGCCGCATGTGCGACAGGCTGATCACCTGGCCGCTCAGCATCACCGCGCCGTCGTGGACGGCCACCTCGATCCAGCCGCTGCGCTCGCCCACGGCTTCGCGCACGGGCTCCAGCTGTCCTTTCACCTTCGCGCAGATCTTGCAGTTACGGAAGTCGATCGCATTGAGCAGCCGATCGCAGACGGCGGCGCGCACATCGCCATCGCCCACCATCGGGCCGGCATGGGCGATGCGAAGATGATCGATCACTGTGGAAACGCCATCCAGACGGCGCAACCGGGCCGTGGCGCGCGTCTTGTCCATGACGTCGGCCACTTCGCCCTCCAGGATCAGGGCCCCGTCGGAAAGTCGCAGGTGAATGGTGGGATGGATCTGGTGGCCCTGATATGGCACATGCGCCAACGCGGCTCGCGCCTGCGTCAGCACCGCTTCGCTACTCAGCATGATGTGTGTCTCCCCATTTGACGTGGAGATGGGTGGGAAGCGCGCCCCTGCCTGCAAGCACGCGTGGCGCGGTGCGGTCGTTTTGCCCACGTGGTGCCGCGCCACACAGGCATTATAGGAAGCGCCCCCGCCAAAGTCGCCGTGCTTCGGGCCATGGCCCGCAATGCCGTTTCAAACGTCTGTTGCCCGCCCGGCGGTGCGCGCCGGCAGGTGCGCGCAAGGCCCTGCCAATCGGCTGCAGAGTCAGAAACGGCGCGGGTTGCGGCGGGCCGGATCGCATGCAGCGGCATTGAAGTCACTCGCCGTTCGCGTCAAGTGCTGCTGAACATCGCAAAAGCGGATGCCAGGTGATGCATCCATCGCTGCCATCAAGGCGTCGGCTGCCACGGAGATGCATTGACGGCCGGTGCCCGCGCGCAGACCATAGGCGGCAAAACCACGCCCCGGGAGGCGCCCATGTGCGTCAACTACGCCCCAGTCCAGAAACGCATCCTGCGCGAGATCTTCGGTGTCGAGCCTCCGCCGGGCCTGTATCCCGAAGAGACCTGGCCCGACTATGCCGCGCCCATCGTGCGGCAAAAGACCGGTGAAGAGGCGTGGGAAAGCGTGCTGGCGTCGTTCAGCATGGTGCCAAAGGCAACCATCCCGCCCGGCACGCGCTACTACCCCACGGCCAATGCGCGCGTGGAGACCATCGGCAAGCTGTCGTCGTTTGCACGCTTCTGGAAATCCTGCCAGCTGGCGCTGATACCGGCGACGGCGTTCTACGAGCCGAACTATGAAAGCGGCAAGGCGGTACGGTGGAAGATCGGGCTGCCGGGTGGCGAGCCGTTTGCCATCGCGGGGCTGTGGCGGGCGTGGCCCGGCGGGAATGTGTCGTTCACGATGCCGACGGTCAATGCCGACCATCATCCGCTGATGCAGCGGTTTCACAAGCCCGGGGACGAGAAGCGCGGCGTGGTGATCCTGCCGCGTGAAGACTGGGACGAATGGCTGAAATGCCGCGATCCCGAGGTAGCCAGGACGCTGCTGCGCCTGCTGCCTGCCGAAAAACTGGTGGCGGAGCCCGCCCCCTTGCCGCCGCGCGGGACGACAAAGGGGCCTCCGCCACCGTCCGACTAGCTGTGAAGCGTCAAGACGTTATTTCCTGACGCTGGAAGTCGGGACATGGGCGCAAGGCCGCCAATACCGCTATGTGGTCG
>NZ_BBQI01000001.1 GCF_001652915.1 Cupriavidus sp. D384 | reverse complement strand
ACTGCTTGCCGACCTGTGGCAATTTGAACGCCGCGCCCTCTCCCCCGGCCCCTCTCCCGCGTTGCGGGAGAGGGGAGCAAACTATCAGTGATCGGAAGTGCCCCGTGCCGCCGCTCTCCCGCTTGCGGGAGAGGGGAGCAAACTATCAGTGAGATCCAGGCTTACTTGCTGTACACGTACACGCCGCGGCCCGTCTTGCGGCCCAGGTAGCCCGCGGCCACCATCTCGCGCATCAGCATTGCCGGACGGTACTTCGGATCGGCGAACTCGGTGTAGAGGACTTCCATCACCGCCAGCATCGTATCCAGGCCAATCATGTCGGCCAGGGCCAGCGGGCCGATCGGATGGTTGCAGCCCAGCTTCATGCCCTCATCGATTTCCTCCGGCGATGCCAGGCCTTCGCCCAGCACGCAGAACGCCTCGTTGATCATCGGGCAGAGGATGCGGTTGACCACGAAGCCCGGGCTGTTCTTCACCGTGATCGGGTACTTGCCCAGCTGCTTCGCCAGCGTCTCCACATCGGCATGCGCGGCGTCGCTGGTCTGCAGGCCGCGAATCAGTTCCACCAGCGCCATCATCGGCACCGGATTGAAGAAGTGCATGCCGATAAAGCGGTCGGCGCGCGACGTCACGGCGGCCAGCTTCGTGATCGAGATCGACGACGTGTTCGACGCGATGATCACGTCCGGGCCGACGATGCTGTCGATCTGCTTCAGGATCTTGACCTTGAGATCGTAGTTTTCCGTAGCGGCTTCGATCACGATGTCGGTGCGCTTCAGATCGTCATACGACGTGCTGCCATGGATGCGCGCCAGCGCTGCCGCCTTGTCGGCCTCGGTGGCCTTTTCCTTCTTGATCAGGCGGTCCATGCTGCCGGCGACCGTGGCGATGCCCTTCTGCACCGCCGCGTCGTTGATATCGACCATCACCACGTCCAGGCCCACCACCGCGCATGCCTGCGCAATGCCGTTGCCCATCGTGCCGGCACCCACGATGCCCACTGTCTTGATTGCCATGTCTCGCTTCCTTGCTTGTCAGTGATTTGCTTGATTCGGTAAATTGGGGCGATGCGGCGCGCCTGTCCGCTCAGCCCTGCAGCTTCGCCAGGGCAGCCACCACGCGCGCAGCGTGCTGCTTGAGCACTTCCATGTCCTGCTGCTGGCGTGCATGGCCGCGCAGGGCCTGGTCGGTATAGCGCGGCACGATGTGGAAATGCACGTGCGGCACGGTCTGGCCGGCCGCAGCGCCATTGAACTGGCTGATGACCACGCCGTCCGGCTGGAACGCCTCGCGCACGCCGCGGGCAACGATCTGGGTCGCGCGGATGGCCGCTGCGGCACCCTTCTCGGACAGGCCGAACAGGTCCACCGCGGCTTCCTTCGGCACCACGAGCGCGTGGCCGTCGGATTGCGGCATGATGTCCATGAACGCGATCGCGTCGGCGTCCTCGTAGATCTTGAAGCACGGGAGTTCGCCGCGCAGGATGCGGGCGAAGATATTGCTGCTGTCGTACTCGGCTTGCATGGGTGTCTCGGGAATGGATGGCCTGACGGCGACGGAGCAAAGAGTGTAGCCCCAGCGCTCCGTGCCGTGAACCAATCCCCCCGATTTTCAGGCCCGGTTTTTACATGTTGCGACGATACTGCCCGCCCACCTCGAACAGCGCGTGCGTGATCTGCCCCAGCGAGCACACGCGTACCGCATCCATCAACACCGCGAATACATTGCCGTTGTCGATCACGGCCTGGCGCAGCCGCTCCAGCATGGCTCGCGCTTCGCCGCCATGGCTGCCGTGGAATTCCGCCAGGCGGGCCAGCTGGCTCTGCTTTTCCGCCTCGCTCGACCGCGCCAGTTCCAGCGTTTGTGGCGTCGGGTCGCCATTCGGATTCCGGAAGGTATTCACGCCGATGATGGGCAGCGTGCCATCATGCTTGAGCTGCTCGTAATACAGCGATTCCTCCTGGATCTTGCCGCGCTGGTAGCCGGTTTCCATCGCCCCCAGCACGCCGCCGCGTTCGGCGATGCGCTCGAATTCCTGCAGCACCGCCTCCTCTACCAGATCGGTCAGTTCTTCGGTCAGGAAACTGCCCTGGTTGGGGTTCTCGCACTTCGCCACGCCCCATTCGCGGTTGATGATCAGCTGGATCGCCAGCGCCCGGCGCACCGACTCGGCCGTGGGCGTGGTGATGGCTTCGTCATAGGCGTTGGTGTGCAGCGAGTTGCAGTTGTCGTAGATGGCAATCAGCGCCTGCAGCGTGGTGCGGATGTCGTTGAAGTCGATCTCCTGCGCATGCAGCGACCGCCCCGACGTCTGGATGTGGTACTTCAGCTTCTGGCTGCGTTCGTTGGCGCCATACTTGTCGCGCATCGTCACCGCCCAGATGCGGCGCGCCACGCGGCCCAGCACACTGTATTCGGGGTCCATGCCGTTCGAGAAGAAGAACGACAGGTTCGGCGCGAAGTCGTCGATATGCATGCCGCGCGCCAGATAGGCCTCGACGTACGTGAAGCCATTGGCAAGCGTGAACGCCAGCTGCGAGATCGGATTCGCGCCGGCTTCGGCGATGTGATAGCCCGAGATCGACACCGAGTAGAAATTCCGTACCTGGTGATGGACAAAATATTCCTGGATATCGCCCATCACCTTCAGCGAGAACTCGGTACTGAAGATGCACGTGTTCTGGCCCTGATCTTCCTTGAGGATATCCGCCTGTACGGTGCCGCGCACGTTCTGCAGCACCCAGGCGCGGATCTTCGCCTCTTCGTCGGCGGTCGGCTCGCGCTTGTTATCGGCTCGGAATCTGTCCAGATTCTGGTCGATGGCCGTGTTCATGAACATCGCCAGGATGGTTGGCGCCGGCCCGTTGATCGTCATCGACACCGACGTGCCGGGGCTGGTCAGGTCGAAGCCGTCGTACAGCACCTTCATGTCGTCGAGCGTGGCAATCGACACGCCCGAGTTGCCCACCTTGCCGTAGATGTCCGGCCGCTCGTGCGGATCTTCGCCATAGAGCGTGACCGAGTCGAACGCGGTGGACAGGCGCTTGGCGTCCATGCCTTCGGACACCAGCTTGAAGCGGCGATTGGTGCGGAACGCATCGCCCTCGCCCGCGAACATGCGGGTGGGGTCTTCACCCTCGCGCTTGAAGGCGAAAACGCCGGCCGTGTACGGAAAGCTGCCCGGCACGTTCTCGCGCATCAGCCATTTCAGGATCTCGCCTTCATCCTCGAAACGCGGCAGCACCACCTTGCGGACCTTGGTGCCCGACAGCGTCGTGGTAATCAGGCCGGTGCGGATTTCCTTGTCTCGGATTTTTACGACGTACTCGTCGCCACTGTAGGCGGCCTGCATCTGCGGCCACATTGCCAGCAGCTTGCGCTCCACGCTGCCCAGCGACGTGTCGCGCTCGGTGGCGAGTGCTTCGAGTGCCTGTCCATCGGCATCGCTGTTCGACGCTTTCAGCATCGCCCCGGCCGCGCGCAGTTGCTGACGCTCGCGCGCCAGGCGGCTCTGCCCGGCCACGCGATGGTGATAGGCGCGCACGGTATCGGCCAGTTCGGCCAGATAGCGGTTGCGCGCAGGCGGCACGATCACGTTCTGGCCCGTGGAAATTCGGCCGGCCTGCTTCGGCAATGCGCCGGGCTTGAATTCCAGGCCACGCTCGGCCAGCGCCGCCACCAGCCCCTGGTAGAGCATGGTCACACCGTCGTCGTTGAAACGCGATGCCTGCGTACCGTAGACCGGCATCTCGTCGGCCTTCGCATGCCATTGCTCGCGGTTGCGCTGCACCTGCTTTGCCACGTCGCGCCAGGCATCCTGCGCGCCCTTGCGGTCGAACTTGTTGATCGCCACGAAATCGGCGAAGTCGAGCATGTCGATCTTCTCAAGCTGGCTCGCCGCGCCGAACTCGGGCGTCATCACGTACAGCGACAGGTCCACATGCGGCACGATGGCCGCGTCGCCCTGTCCGATGCCCGACGTCTCGACGATCACCAGGTCGAAGGATGCGGCCTTGCACGCGGAGATCACGTCGGGCAGCGCCTGCGAGATCTCCGAGCCGGCATCTCGCGTGGCCAGCGAGCGCATGAAGATGTTCGGATGGTTGATCGCATTCATGCGAATGCGGTCGCCCAGCAGCGCGCCGCCGGACTTGCGCCGCGAAGGATCGATCGAGATCACGGCGATCGACAGCGCGTCCTGCTGGTCCAGGCGGAAGCGGCGGATCAGCTCGTCGGTCAGCGACGACTTGCCCGCGCCGCCCGTACCGGTGATGCCCAGCACTGGCGTGGCGGACGCCCTGGCGCGCTCCTTCATCGCATCCACCAGCGCCGGCGCAGCCTTGCCGTTTTCCAGTGCGGTAATCAGTTGCGCCAGCACGCGGCGGTCGCCGCCGGCCACGGCATCGAGCGTGGATGGCGCGTAGCGCGTCAGGTCGATATCGCAGCGCTGCACCATGTCGGCGATCATGCCGGCCAGGCCCATGCGCTGGCCGTCTTCGGGGCTGTAGATGCGCGCCACGCCATAGGCCTGCAGTTCGCGGATCTCGTCGGGCACGATCACCCCGCCACCGCCGCCGAACACCTGGATGTGCTCGCCGCCGTGCTGGCGCAGCAGGTCGATCATGTACTTGAAGTATTCGACGTGCCCGCCCTGGTAGCTGGAGATGGCAATGCCCTGCACGTCTTCCTGCAAGGCGGCGGTCACCACTTCGTGGACGGAGCGGTTGTGTCCCAGATGAATCACTTCGCAGCCATGTGACTGCAGGATGCGCCGCATGATGTTGATCGACGCGTCATGGCCGTCGAACAGCGACGCTGCGGTGACGAAACGCACCTTGTTGGCCGGACCATTGCCTTGAGCCGCCTGGGGCCGGGCGGCCGCCGTCCTGCTCACATCAGAAAGATCAGTCATTGTCTCCACCGCTCTGTTATGTGGCTGGCTGCCCATGCTGGCAATGCGCCGGCGGTTCTGCGACCGCGCTGACAGGGGCCGGACGATTATATGACGTTTACGTTAACGTAAGTCCAGGGGCGCGGGAAAGCACCAAGGGCCATGGCTGGCATCGTCGCACAGCGGCGGGGACGGAAAAAGGGGAGAGAAGCGGGAAAGAAGCAGGAAGAAGGGCCCGGAAGCCGCCCCCTTCACCGCGGGAGGTCGGCGAAGGTGACGATGGCGGCTCCGGATCCCAGGAGAAAGTGCGGCCGGCGCCCGGTCAGGCGTGGATTTGGGGGCAGTCGCCGAAGGCGTCGGTCTTGCAGGCGTCCCAACGGCGCTTGAGTTGGCGCACGATAAACACTGCGCGGCGCAGCGACCATGGCGCGGGGGTTTCGGTCAGCAGGAAGCGGGCAGCCGGCGCCTCGCCGGACAGCCAGACGCGCTCGCCTTCGGTCAGCGCATACACTTCGCCGGGGCGCAGCCAGATATCGGCCAGATGCCCTTCCAGGGTCAGCCACAGGGTGCCTTCCAGCGCCGTCACGCTCTGGCCGTGGCGCGCGCGCCAGTTCACGGGGTGGCCCGGTTCGTCGAGTTCGAAAGTCCTGAGTTCACGCATGGGTGTCTCCTTGTCTTGCCGGCGCAGCCGCTCTGGATCCATGGATCGGAGGCAAAAAGGGGGCGCTGCGCCACGCTTCCATTATTCATGGCGGGGACTACAATCCCATGCACAGTTCCGAACAGTTTTCGTTGAACTGTTCAGTAGTTTTGACTGACAGTTGCCGCCCCCGTCACCCATGAAACTCGTCATCGACCCTTCCACCGGCGTCCCCCTGACCGAACAGATCGTGCTGGGCGTGAAGGACTGGATCCGTTCGCGCGAGGCCACGCCGGGCGCCCGCCTGCCGTCGATCCGCGCGCTGGCCGCCGAACACGGCATCAGCCGCTTTCCGGTCATCGAGGCGTATGACCGCCTGGTGTCGCAGGGCCTGGTCGATTCGCGCCAGGGTTCGGGCTTCTACGTGGCCGAGAGCGCGCTGACCGGGCGCCGCGGGCGCGGGTGGTCGGACCCGAGCCTGGCCGAAGACCTGTCGCTGCATATCATCGACCAGTTCCACCATCCCAGCGGCACGCTGAAGCTGGCCGGCGGCTTTGTGCCCGAGGAATGGCGCGACGTGGAAGGGCTGACGCAGGCCATCCGCCATATCACCCGACACGACATCGACAGCGTGATCCACTACGCCACGCCGCTGGGCCACCCGGCGCTGCGCAAGCATGTGCTGACGCGCGTGCGGCAGGTGGGCATCGAGGCCGAACTGTCTCAGGTGCTGATCACCTCAGGCGCCAGCCAGGCGCTGGACCTGATCGTGCGCCATCTGCTGAAGCCCGGCGACACGGTCTTCGTGGAAGACCCCGGCTACTACAACCTGTTCGGGCTGCTGCGCATGCATGGCGTGCAGCTCGTGGGCGTGCCACACACGCCTAACGGCCCTGACCCCGAAG
Organism: Cupriavidus sp. D384; assembly: GCF_001652915.1. Taxonomy (GTDB): domain Bacteria; phylum Pseudomonadota; class Gammaproteobacteria; order Burkholderiales; family Burkholderiaceae; genus Cupriavidus. The sequence goes on along the minus strand of NZ_BBQI01000001.1, from coordinate 71,991 downwards.
CCTGCGAGCGCCTGCTGCGCGACCACAAGCCCAAGCTGTTCTTTACCAACAGTGTGCTGCAGAACCCCACCGGCTCCACGCTGGCGCCGCCGGTGGCGTTCCGCCTGCTCGAACTGGCGCGCCGGCACAATTTCCGTTTTGTCGAAGACGACATCTTCTCGGACTTCCAGCTCAATTTCACCGACCGCCTGGCTACGCTGGACCAACTCGAGCACGTGATCTATATCAGCGGATTCTCCAAGACCGTGTCGGCGGCGCTGCGCGTCGGCTATATCGTCGCCGACAAGGCGTTGATCAAGGACCTGATCGACGTGAAGGTGCTGACCAGCGTGGCGGGATCGCACTTTGCCGAAGCCGTGACGGCGACGATGCTGGAGCGCGGCGCCTACCGCAAGTACGTGGAGCGGCTGCGCGTGCGCACGCGCGAGGTCACGGCCGATGCCGTGAAGATCCTTGGCCAGTATGGCTGGGAGGTGTTCTGCGAGCCGGCCGGCGGTAACTTCCTGTGGGCCCGCGCGCCCGGCATCGACGATTCGCGCGAGCTGGTGGCGATGGCCGAGACCCAGGGCATCTCGCTGGCGCCGGGGCACTTCTTCCGCCCCGGCGGCGAGACATCGGCATGGGTGCGCATCAATTCGGCCTACGCGGGCGAGCCGCGCTCGCGCGCCTTCTTCGAGCAGGCCGGCGCGCGCTGATCATCCCCGGGCGTCGCCGCCGTGGTTGTGAAGCACGGCGTTGCGGCGCGAGTACGCGAAGTAGATCACCAGCCCCAGCGCCAGCCAGCACAGGAACGCGAGCCACGTCAGCTTCTGCAGATGCGCCATCAGGAACACGCAGAACGCCACGGACAGCAGCGGCACCACCGGCACGCCGGGGCAGCGGAACGTCCGGGGCAGGTGCGGATGCGTACGGCGCAGCACCAGTGTGGCAATCGAGATCAGCGTGAAGGCCGACAGCGTGCCGATGTTGATCAGCTCGGCCAGCACGTTCAGCGGCACGAACCCGGCAATGGTCGCGAACACGATGCCCACCGTCCACGTGGCCGTGAACGGCGTGGCGTGGACCGGATGAACGGCCGACAGCGCCTCGGGCAGCAGACCATCGCGCGACATCGCAAAGATGATGCGGGTCTGGCCGTAGGTCATCACCAGGATCACCGTGGTCATGCCCAGGATGGCGCCAAGGTCCACAAACCCGGCCACCCAGTTCTGCCCGGCGTACTGCAGCGCCAGAGACACCGGATGATCCACGCCCTCGAACTTCATGTACGGCACGATGCCGGTCATGATGGCCGCCACGGCCACATAGAGGATGGTGCAGACCGCCAGCGAACCGATGATGCCAATGGGCAGGTCGCGGCCCGGATTGCGCACCTCCTCGGCCGCCGACGTCACGGCATCGAAACCGATGAACGCGAAAAACACCAGCGCTGCCGCGTTGAAGATGCCGGTGAAGCCGAACGGCGCGAATGGCTGCCAGTTGGCCGGCTTCACGTGCCAGACGCCCACCGCGATGAACAGCAGCACCACGGTGATCTTGATGGCCACCATCACGTTGTTGAGCCGCGCCGACTCGCGCACGCCGTACGACACCACCCAGGTAATCGCCAGCATGATCAGGATGGCGGGCAGGTTCACCAGCGTATGAACGCCCGGCACCGAGCCTGGCGCGGCCGTGATCGCGGCAGGCAGATGCAGGCCGAATCCGGCGATCAGCGACTGGAAGTAGCCCGACCAGCCCACCGACACCGCCGAGGTCGCCAGCCCGTATTCGAGCAGCAGGTCCCAGCCGATCATCCACGCGACGATCTCGCCCAGCGTGGCGTAGCTGTAGGTATAGATCGATCCGGAAACAGGAATTGCCGACGCAAACTCTGCGTAGCACAGCGCGGCGAAGCCGCAGGCCATGGCCGCGATCACGAACGACACGGTCAGCGCCGGGCCGGCGGTCAGCGCGCCGGTGCCGGTCAGCACGAAGATGCCCGTGCCGATGATGGCGCCAATGCCCATCAGCACCAGGTCCACGGGCCCCAGCACCTTGCGTAATCCATCATGCTCGCTGACATCCAGCATGGATTCGATATTCTTGGTGCGGAAGAGACTCATGGGTGGCTCCGGGCGACGGTCCGTGCATTGACTATAGGTTGTACAAGTCGCACCGGCGCCCTGGGCCGCACATCTTTTGGATGGCGGGGGGCGCCGGCGGAAAGGGCGCGATGATACGCGCCGGGGCCGCGGTTGTCATGGCACCGCGCGTGGCGGCGCCGTCGCACGTGTCAGCTTGGCCGCTTGCAGTCCAGCACCGCCGCGCCGTACTGCGCCCCGGTTGCAAGATTCAGCTTCCACGGCACAACGACGATGTGACTGTCGTTGTTGCCGGCTCCCACGCTGATGCTGTATTCCAGTTCCCTGGACGTAGCGCCCAACAGGCCCATGTACGAGGTCGAACGAATGCCGTTCGTAAACGTGGTGGCAAAATTCAGCGCGGTCTCGTTGCCATTGGCCTGCTTGAGCTTGAGGTCGGCACTGACCGAAACGACCCCCCCTGCAATGGTCATCGTCGCGTTGCCGCCCAGCGTTTCACCGTTGCCGGTCGCGATGCGGGGCGATGTCAGGTATGGCGTGCAGGCGAGCACGCCGTCCGACGCCACTGTTTCCGTCCGGTTGAATACCACGTAGGACAGTCCGCTTGGCGCCGTCACTTCCTTGCCGGTGGTGGCATTGACGATCGAGCCGGCCCAGCTACCCATCGCAAATGCGGTGTTACCTGCCATGCCGCCGACGCGCGATACATCGGCCACGCGATATGCGCCAATGGTGCGATATGCGCCGTTTGATTCCTGCAGCACGCCATCGAGGCCGCCCTGCAGCGTGCCGAGACCCATCGACGCATACCGGGCATCGCTGCCGGGCACGAACGGCGCATCCACCTTCCCGGCAACGATCGTGGCCTGCGGCGCCGTGCCGCCGCCACCGCCCGTACCACCGCCCGTACCACCGGACGCGCCAACGGCTGCCCCACCCGCCTTGCCGCCATTGTTGTCGTCGCCACCGCCGCACGCGGCCAGCGCGAACGCGCACATGGCGACTGCGCCCATGCGCAGCAACTTTGCTTGCTCCAGCTTCATCTGATTATTCCCAGTGCAGTTCCCCTCGCGCGCCAAGCGACGGCCCTGTCGTGACCGAGGGACCTGCGGTAACGGCCATCGCCGCGCAAACGGGAATGAGATCCCCTTGCCGACACGATCCGGGCCGTGACGGGTCGCGAAAGCGTATCGATCGCTTCGCAGTCAGGAATTGAGGACCGTCAACGCGCGCAAGAATGTCGCAAACTCGTACGAGTGCAACGAATTGGCATGAACAGGGGGCGAAAAAAAGGCGCCCCGGTCAGGGGCGCCTTCAAGACGACGATGCCTTCCGGCATCAGGGAAATCTGAAAATCGGTTAAATCAGAAGTATGCGATTTACTTCGCCACCGGCATCGTGAACTCCGCGCCCTTGGCGATGCTGTCGGGCCAGCGCTGCATCACGCTCTTGTAGCGCGTGTAGAAGCGCACGCCTTCCTCGCCGTAGGCGTGGTGGTCGCCGAACAGCGAGCGCTTCCAGCCGCCGAACGAATGCCAGGCCATCGGTACCGGAATCGGCACGTTGATACCGACCATGCCCACCTGGATCTGGCGCGCGAACGCGCGGGCGATGCCGCCGTCGCTGGTGTAGCACGACACACCGTTGCCGAATTCATGGCGATTGATCAGGTCCACCGCCTCGGCAAAGTCGTGCACGCGCACCACCGACAGGACCGGGCCGAAGATCTCTTCCTTGTAGATCGTCATGTCCGGCTTGACGTTGTCGAACAGCGTGCCGCCGACGAAGAAGCCGTCTTCGTGGCCGTCCACCTTGTGGCCTCGGCCATCGGTCACCAGCCTGGCGCCCTCGGCCACACCCTTGGCGATATAGCCCTCGACCTTGGCCTTGTGCGCGGCCGTGACCAGCGGGCCCATCTCGGCGTCGCCTTCCATGCCGTTGCGGATCTTCAGCGACGCGGCGCGCTCGGCCAGGCGCGGCACCAGCTTGTCGGCAACATCGCCAACGGCCACGGCCACCGAGATCGCCATGCAGCGCTCGCCGGCCGAGCCGTAGGCCGCGCCAATCAGCGCGTCGACGGCCTGGTCCAGGTCGGCATCGGGCATCACCACCAGGTGGTTCTTGGCGCCGCCCAGTGCCTGCACGCGCTTGCCGTGCTTCGTGCCTTCCGTGTAGATGTACTCGGCGATCGGCGTGGACCCGACGAACGACAGCGCCTGCACGTCGGGGTGCGCCAGCAGTGCGTCCACGGCCACCTTGTCGCCCTGCACCACGTTGAACACGCCATCGGGCAGGCCGGCCTGCTTGAGCAGGTCGGCGATCAGCAGGCTCGGCGACGGATCGCGCTCCGACGGCTTCAGCACGAACGTGTTGCCGCACGCCAGCGCTACCGGGAACATCCACATCGGCACCATCACCGGGAAGTTGAACGGCGTGATGCCGGCCACCACGCCCAGGGGCTGGCGCAGGTTCCAGTTGTCGATACCGCCGCCGATGTTGTCAGTGAAGTCGGTCTTCAGCAGGTTGGGGATGCCGCAGGCGAACTCCACCACCTCGATGCCGCGCGTGACTTCACCCTTGGCATCGGAAAACACCTTGCCGTGCTCGCGCGTGATCAGCGCGGCCAGGTCGTCGTGGTGGCGGTCCAGCAGTTCCTTGAACTTGAACAGGATGCGCGCGCGGCGCAGCGGCGGCATCTCGGCCCAGGCCGGCCAGGCCGCCTTGGCGGCGGCCACGGCGGCGGCCACGTCATCGGTGGTACCCATCGCCACGCGGGCCGCAACCGCGCCCGTGGCCGGGTTGAACACATCGGCAAAGCGATCCGTGCCCGCGCGTTGCACGGTGCCGCCGATGTAGTGATGGATCTCGGCAATCTGCCGGTTTTCTGCGATGTTCACTGCGGTCTTCCTTTATGTCTCGGTGCAGGTCTTACTTCACGCTCTGCAGGGCCTGCTTCACGGTATCGAACAACTGGTCGATCTCGGCCTCGGAAATGATCAGCGGCGGCGAGAACGCCAGGATATCGCCGGTGTAGCGTACCAGCACCCCCAGCTCCAGGCATTTCAGGAACGCCTCGTAGGCACGCGCGCCCGGCGCGCCGGGACGCGATTCCAGTTCCACGCCCGCCACCATGCCCAGGTTGCGGATGTCCTTCACATACGGCGCGCCACGCAGCCCGTGCACGGCTGCTTCGAATTTCGGCGACAGCTCGGCCGCGCGCTCGAACAGCCTGTCGCTCTTGTACAGGTCCAGCGTGGCGATACAGGCTGCCATCGCCAGCGGATGGCCCGAGTACGTGTAGCCGTGCGGCAGTTCGATGCCGCCCTGCGGCGTGGCGTTGATCACGGCGTCATGCACCTCGCGGCGCACGGCCACGGCGCCCATCGGCACGGCGGCGTTGTTGATGGCCTTTGCCATCGTGATCAGGTCAGGCGTGACCTTCAGGCGCTCTGCCGCGGTGGCAGCGCCCAGGCGGCCGAAAGCAGTGATCACTTCGTCGAAGATCAGCAGGATGCCGTGCTTGCTGGTGATCTCGCGCAGCTTCTCCAGATAGCCGACTGGCGGAATCAGCACGCCGGCGGAGCCCGCCATCGGTTCGACGATCACGGCGGCGATGTTCGAGGCGTCGTGCAGCGCGATCAGCCGTTCCAGGTCGTCGGCCAGGTGGGCGCCCCATTGCGGCTGCCCCTTCGAGAACGCCGCCTCGGCAATATTCAGCGTGGCGGGCAGGTGGTCGGTGCCCGGCATCACGTTGGCCGACCACATCTTGCGGTTCGGCCCGATACCGCCCACGCCCAGGCCGCCGAAGCCCACGCCGTGGTAGCCGCGCTCGCGGCCGATGATGCGCGTGCGCTGGCCTTCGCCGCGCGCCCGGTGGTAGGCCAGGGCAATCTTCAGCGCCGTGTCGACCGATTCCGAACCCGAGTTCGTAAAGAAAATGCGATCCAGACCCTTGGGCATCAGCGCAGCCACCTTGGTGGCGGCCTCGAATTCCAGCGGATGGCCCATCTGGAACGGCGGCGCATAGTCCAGCGTGGCCGCCTGCTGCGCGATCGCCTCGACGATCTCCTTACGCGAATGGCCGGCTGCCACGCACCAGAGACCGGCGCAACCATCGAGCACCTTGCGGCCATCGTGGGTCGTGTAGTACATGCCGCTGGCCGATGCCAGCAGGCGCGGGGCGGCCTTGTACTGGCGATTGGCCGTAAACGGCATCCACAGGGCTTCGAGATCGGGAATCACGGTCTTGGCGGCGTCCATACGTTCTCCTGGTGCGGTGTGCAGGGTGGCGCGCGGAATGCGACGCCGAGGTTTCCGGCAACTCTACCGGCGGGGTCTGGCGTAAAGAATATACGGTAACGAGATCGTCGCCTTACCGTACAGTTTAGTCATCGAAAACCGTACAGGTCAGTGCGTCGCGGCGGGCGTTGCAAGGCCTCCGGCGATACGCTGTTGCAACGCTGAAACCGATCAGGCACGCGGGATTCACGCTGCGACGCACCAATTCGGGCATCCCGCCGGGGTAGCCAGTACACTGTACAGGTTTCGCACCTTGCAGCCGCCCCATGCTGAACCTGAACCTCGCACGTAGCCGCCGTGGCGGAGAGACCCTGACCGAGCAGATCGTGGCCGGCATTGCCGCGCTGGTGGACCAGCGCGCCCTGCGCGCGGGCGCCCTGCTGCCATCTGTACGCCGCTTTGCGCAGCAGCACAGCGTCAGCACGTTCACCGTGGCCGAGGCCTATGGCCGCCTGACCGCGCTGGGCTACCTGACGGCCCGGCCGGGCTCCGGCTACACCGTGGCCCACCGGCATACGCCGGCTGGCCAGGCACGCACTTCGCAGTGGGAGGCTCCGGCGCTCAATGCCGCCTGGCTGCTGTCCGATGTCTTCGCCGACCATTCCGTGCCGATCAAGGCTGGCGCCGGATGGCTGCCCGGTGACTGGCTCAACGAGGAAGGCCTGCACCAGGCCATGCGCAGTGCGGCGCGCGTGCCGGCGGCGCAGGTTTCGGGCTACGGCCATCCGTATGGCTTCGGCGCGTTGCGCGAGCATATCGCCACGCACCTGAGCCAGTACGGCATCCCCGTGCAGGCGCAACAGGTGGTGCTGACCCAGGGCGCCACGCAGGCGCTGGACCTGGTGGTGCGCACGCTGCTGCGCCCCGGTGACACCGTGCTTGTGGAATCGCCCTGCTATTGCAATCTGTTGCAGATATTGCGACTGGCCGGCCTGCGGGCAATCGGGGTCAATCGCACCGATGCGGGCCTGGACACCGATGCGCTGGAAGACGCCATCCGGCAGCACGCGCCCCGGGCGCTGTTCGTCAATACGGTGCTGCAGAATCCGACCGGCGCCAGCCTGACCAGCATGAACGCGTTCCGCGTGCTGCAACTGGCCGAGCAGCACCGCCTGCTGGTGGTGGAAGACGATATCTACCGCGAACTGGCGCCAGCCGGGTCGCCGATGCTGGCGGCCATGGACGGCCTGTCGCAGGTGGTCTACGTCAACGGATTCTCGAAGACCATCACGCCGTCTCTGCGCGTGGGCTACCTGGCGGCCAGCCCGGACCTTGCCAAGGCCTTCGCGCAGACCAAGATGGCAGTGGGACTGACCTCGTCAGAGGTAACCGAACGGCTCGTGTATTCGGTGCTGACCAGCGGCCACTACGGACGGCATGTGGCCGCGCTGGCCGAACGGCTACGCGCGCAACAGGATCGCGTGGCGGAAAAGATGGAAGCGCATGGACTGGAGATCATGCTACGGCCCGACGGCGGCATGTTCGCCTGGGCCCGCCTGGCGCAGACCGGTGCAGAGATGGCAGTGACTGGCAACCAGCTGGCAACGCTGGCGCTGGAACATGGCATCTGGCTGGCGCCCGGCTCGTACTTCGAGCCCGATGAAACCGATTCGCCGTGGATCCGCTTCAATGTGGCTACCGGGGACGCGCCCCAGCTATGGGCATTTTTCGATGCCCTGCGCAGCGGCCGGGCCCAGGCCCGAGCCGCCTGACGCAGGCTTGCCCGATCAGAAGCGATAGCGCACGTAGCCCGTGTAGAAGTTGCTGCCCGGGTTCGGTTCCTTGATGCCGGCGTTGGAGATGTGCTGGAACCGGAAGCCCACTTCGGTGTTGGCGTTCTTGCCAAAGCCCACGCCCACGCCAAGCATGTCGGAGAACTGGAAGGCGCTGCCCATGCGGTGCTGGTCGGAAGTGCCGGTATGCGTCAGCATGCGCACGCCGACCGACGCTTCGGCGAACGGCACGAAATAGCTGCCGCGCTTTTCAACGCGCAGGATCGGCGAAATACCGAATTCGAACAGGTTCTGCTGGTTGGTGCCGCCGCGGGCGTCCCAGCCGGCCACGTTGAACTCGGCCTGCAGGCGGAACAGCCAGCCTTGCGGGTTGCCGTACTGGATGGGCGTGTTGAAATTGACGCCAAGTTCGTACTTGTTGACATCGTGGCTGGTGTCGCGGCCAAAGGCCACGTGCACGGCCGGATGGGCCCAACCCACCAGTTCTTCGGCACTGGCGGCCGAACTGGCCCCTGCCAATGCTGCGGCGACGGCCAGGGTACGGATAGCGAACAGGGAGCGGGGTGACTTGGCGAAATGCATGCGGCGTTCTTGTTGTTCTGTCTTCATGAATGAAGGCATCGAAGAGAGAGTGACTCGGCAACTAGACGAAATCGACTGCCGGCCCCGCCGAAGCACCTTGGCGCTCGGGAGGGGTCAGGCCCAGAGCCTCTCTACCACCCAACTCGCGGCAACACAGATCCCGAGCCAGATGGCGAGGCAGCTTGCAATAAATCGGTACGTCATTGTGGGAATTAACAGCTGAGGAGAAATTTTTAATGGAATTTTTGCGACGGATTATACATACATTCACGAATGCATGTATATCGTGTCGCGGCAGTCGATGGGTTGACCGCCCCGCGTCCATCAGAATTCCTCCAATCCGCGATGATGCCAGCCCCCGGAGAACTGTGCAGACGGAAGGTGAAACAGCCGTATCAAGGATACGAAAGGCACAGATCGACGCAATGTGGCGTTTGCGACACCACGACGTGTGGCGCATGGGGCCGTCGGGACCCGCCCCTGGGTAGCCGCCGCGCGCAGCCGGGTGGCTGCGGCGGGGAAAGAAATCTCTGCTTAATCAGAGAGTTGCCGATAATCAGCCGCGCAGGAAAGGCAGCACTTCGGCCAGCAATTGCTCGGGGACTTCCTCGGCAATGTAGTGCCCGCAGGGCATGGCATGCCCCCTCACCTGGCGCGCGATCTTGCGCCATTCTTCCAAAGGTGAAAAACACTGTTCCACTGCACCGTTGGCCCCCCACAACGCCAGCATGTCGCATTCGACCTTTCGGCCGGCCTCGATATCGGCGCGATCGTGCTCCAGGTCGATGCCGGCGCTGGCCCGGTAGTCCTCGCACAGCCCGTGTGCTGCGCCGGGCAGCCTCAGGCACCGCAGGTATTCGGCCAGCGCCGCGTCGGTGAACGGCGACATGCCCGCGCTGCGCCCGCCCATGGTCTGGCGCAGATACAGCGCCGGATCGGCCTCGATCAGCGTCTCCGGGAACGGCGCAGGCCGGATCAGGAAGAACCAGTGGTAATAGGCGCGTGCGAACGCCTCGGTGGTCTGCGAGTACATGGCAAGCGTCGGGGCAATGTCCAGCGTGACCAGTTTTTCGACAGCCTGCGGATGATCTACCGCCAGCCGGTGCGCCACGCGTGCGCCCCGGTCGTGCGCCAGCACCCGGAACCGCTCGAAGCCAAGCTCGCGCATGACGGCCAGCTGGTCCGCTGCCATCACGCGCTTGCTGTAGTTGCTGTGATCGGGCAAACCCGCCGGCTTGCCGCTGTCGCCATAGCCGCGCAGGTCGGTGGCTACCACCGTGAAATGGCGCGCCAGCTCGCCCGCCACCTTGTGCCAGATCACGTGGGTCTGCGGGTGCCCGTGCAACAGCAGCAGCGGCGGCCCCTCGCCGCCCACCACGGCGTGGATGGGCACGCCATCGTGGTCGATGCGGTGCGTTGCGAAACCTTCGAACATCGTGTTGTCTCCTCAGCCGGCCAATCGGGCCATGGTAGTGGCAGCCACATCCCGAAGCCAGGGGTTGGCCGCGTGATGCCGGCCGGCGAAGGCCGCGATGGCATCGGCGTGGGTCAGCGACATGCCGATGATGTCCAGGCCGCGCCGGAACATGTCCAGGTGCCGGGCCGACATCGTGAACGGCGCCGTGAAGTCTCCGGCCGCAACGGTCATCGTGTCCAGGTCGATGCGGATCGATGCCGGTGCCGCCGGGTTGGCCGCCGCGCGCATCAGCACATCCACCTGGGCCTGCGGCAGCATCACCAGCAGCAGCCGGTTGTTCATCGCGTTCGAATAGAAGATCTCGCCGAAGCTGGGCGCGATGACCGCGCGGATGCCGTACTGCTGCAGCCCCCAGACGGCATGCTCGCGGCTGGAGCCGCAACCGAAGTTGGGGCCGGCCACCAGCACCCGGGTGTCGCGCCAGGCTGGCTGGTTCAGCACGAAATCCGGGCGCGGCTCGCCATGCTCGTCGAACCGCATGTCGTAGAGCAGGCCACGGTCCAGCCCGGCCTTGTCGATGCCGCGCAGAAACTGCTTGGGCATGATCTGGTCGGTGTCCAGGTTCGGCAGCGGCAGCGGGGCGCCGATGCCTTCGATCAGGGTGAATGCGGACATTGTGGGTCTCCGGTCAGCGGGATTGGCCAAGCTGGCGCACATCGGTGATGCAGCCTGTGATGGCGGCCGCGGCGGCCATGGCGGGGCTCATCAGGTGGGTGCGCCCCGCGCGGCCCTGGCGGCCTTCGAAATTGCGGTTGGTGGTGGACGCGCAGCGCTCGCCCGGCGCAAGCATGTCATCGTTCATCGCCAGGCACATCGAGCAGCCGGGCTTGCGCCATTCGAAACCGGCTTCCAGCAGTAGTGCGGCAATGCCCTCGGCCTCGGCCTGCTCGCGCACGGCGCCGGACCCCGGCACCACCATCGCGCGCACGCCGGCCGCCACCTTGTGGCCGCGCACCACGTCGGCCACGGCGCGCAGGTCTTCGATGCGGCCGTTGGTACAGGAGCCGATGAACACGCGCTGCACCGGCAGGCCCTGCAGATGGCTGCCGGGAGCCAGGCCGATATAGTCCAGCGCCCGTTCGGCCGACGCCCGCGCAATGGCATCGGCGGCGTCGGCCGGATGCGGCACGGCGGCGCTGACGGGAATCGCCTGGTCGGGGCTGGTGCCCCAGGTCACGTAGGGCTCCACCACCGAGGCATCGAACACCAGTTCGGCATCGAATGGCGCGTCGGCGTCGGACGCCAGTTGTGCCCACGCGCTGCGCGCGGCCTGCGCCATCGACGCATCGATATCGGCGGCGCGCTCGAGCACATAGCCCACCGACGTGGCGTCGGGGGCAATCAGCGCGCCGCGCGCCCCGGCTTCGACCGTCATGTTGCACAGGGTCATGCGTGCTTCCATCGACAGCGCGTGGATGGCGCTGCCGGTGAATTCCACCACGTAGCCGCGCGCACCCTGGGCGCTGATACGCGAGATGATGTGGAGAATCAGGTCCTTGGACGTGGTGCCGGGTGGCAGCAGGCCTTCCACGCGGATGCGCATGTCCCGCGCCAGCCGGTAGACCAGCGTCTGCGTGGCCAGCACGTGCTCCACCTCGGACGTGCCAATGCCAAACCCCAGCGCGCCAAAGGCGCCATACGTGGTGGTGTGGCTGTCACCGCACAGCACGACCATGCCCGGGCGGATCATGCCGTGCTCCGGCGTGATCACGTGCTCGATTCCCTGCAGCGGATCATTGGTATCGAACAGCGGAATGCCGTGCAGGTCGCAATTGCGCTTGAGGTTGCGTGCCTGCAGGGCCGACGCCGGGTCCTGGATCACGCGCGGCGACTCCGCGTGCGTGGGGATGATGTGATCGACCACGGCCAGTTGCTGGCCCGGCGCCGGCACTTTGCGGCCGTGCTCGGCCAGCCCCGCGAAGGCCTGCGGGCTGGTGTACTCGTTCATGATGTGCAGATCGGCGTAGAGCAGCACGTTGTCAGCGTCGAGCGTGACCACGGTGTGCGACTCCACGAGCTTGCGATACAGCGTGCGTGCGGCCATGTTGCTTGCCTGCCTGTTGTGGGGGATGGGATGACAGGCAGTCTAATCGCGGAATCCACCGCTATAATTTCGTGAATCGCATTTCATTCGTGCTTTGGATTCATTAGTCATGCCGACCGGATTCCGCACGATCCTGCCATGGACACCTTTTCCGATCTCGCCTTCTTCATCCTGCTGGTCAAGCGCGGCAGCTTGGCCGGCGCCGCGCAGCAGCTGGGCCTGACGCCCTCGGCGGCCAGCAAGCGCCTGGCCGCGCTGGAGGCCCGGCTGGGCGTGCGGCTGCTGAACCGCACCACGCGACGGCTGTCGGTGACGCCCGAGGGCGAGGCCTATCTGGATCAGGGCGGGCGCATCCTGGCCGAACTGGAGGAACTGGAGCAGGGCCTGGGCGGTAGCCGCGTGGCGCCGCGCGGACTGCTGCGGGTGAATGCCACGCTGGGCTTCGGCCGCCGGCATATCGCGCCTGCGGTGGGCGATTTCCTGCAGGCGTATCCGGACGTCGAAATCCAGTTGCAACTGACCGATCGCGCGCTGAACCTGGCCGAGGAAGGATTCGACGTCGGCATCCTGGTAGGCGACCTGCCCGACGCCCGGCTCAACGCGCGCAAGCTCGCGCCGAACCGCCGGCTGCTGTGTGCGGCGCCGGCCTACCTGGCGCGCCATGGCGAACCGGCATCGCCACGCGCGCTGCAGCAGCACCGCTGCATCGTGATCCGCGAAAGCGAAACCGCGTACGGCACCTGGCATCTGCAGGCAGCCGGACGCCAGGAGACGGTCAAGGTGCGCGGGACGGCAGCCACCAACGACGGCGAGGTGGCCGTGAACTGGGCGCTGCAGGGACACGGCATCCTGCTCCGATCCGAATGGGAGGTGGCTCCGCTGCTGCGCTCCGGGCGGCTCCGGCAGGTGCTGCCCGAATGGTCGGCGCCGCCGGCCGATATCTACGCGGTGTATCTCTCGCGCGACAAGCTGTCAGCCCGCGTGCGCGCATTCGTCGATTTCATGGCCGAGCATTTTGGCGGCTACGACACGGCGGCCGACTATCACGGCTGGTAGCGGGCCCCGCGCGGGGAACAACAACCTTCTGGCCGCCATGGTTGTCAGATAACTGTCGGCGCACGGCTGCTACCCTAGCCACTGCCTTCCTTCCCGCCTTACGGATCCAGCCATGCACACCCGCAATTTCTCGACGTGGACCCATTCCCACGTCTTCGACACCGGCAACCAGGCCGCCGAACGCGGCACCCGCCTGGTGATGTGGATCACGCTGGCGATGATGGCGATCGAGATCGCCGCCGGCCTGGGCTTCAATTCGATGGCGCTGCTGGCCGACGGCTGGCATATGAGTTCGCACGCGGTCGCCATCGGCCTGTCGGCGTTTGCCTATGCGGCCGCCCGGCGGCTGGCGCAGGACGCGCGCTTCACGTTCGGCACGTGGAAGATCGAGGTGCTGGCCGCCTTTGCCAGCGCCGTGTTCCTGCTGGGCGTGGCTGGCCTGATGGCCTTCGGGTCGGTCGAACGGCTGTTCAGCCCGGCGCCGATCCACTACCGCGAAGCCATGGCCGTGACCGCCATCGGCCTGCTGGTCAACCTGGGCTGCGCGTTGATCCTGGGCGGCGCCCATCATGGGCACGGACATGACCACGGGCACGATCACCACCATGACCACGGGCACGACCACGGCCACCAGCATCACGACATCAACCTGCGTTCTGCCTACCTGCACGTGATTGCCGACGCCGCCACGTCGGTGCTGGCAATCGTGGCGCTGGCCGGCGGCTGGTGGCTGGGCTGGAACTGGCTCGATCCGGTGATGGGTCTGGTGGGCGCCGTGCTGGTGGGCCGCTGGGCCATTGGCCTGCTGCGCCAGAGTGGCACGGTGCTGCTGGACCGCGAGATGGACCACCCCGTGGTGGAAGAGGTACGCGAAGTGCTCGACGGATTCGCCCACGGCGAAGGCCACACGCGCGTGGCAGACCTGCACGTCTGGCGCGTGGGGCGCGAGCAGTTTGCCTGTATCGCCAGCCTGGTCACGCACGACGCCACCCTGACGCCGCAAAGGGTGCGGCAGGCCCTGTCAATCCACGAGGAACTGGTGCACGTGAGCGTCGAGATCAACCAGTGCGACGATGGCCCGGCACCAGGCCGGCCCCCGCATCGCCACTAGTTCGCTGACCGGCTCAGGGCTGCAGCAGGATCGCGCCGGTCGTCTCGCGGCGCTCCGCCGCTTCGTGGGCGTGCGCCACATCGGCCAGCGGGAAGCGTGCGCCGATATCGACCTTCACATGACCTGCGGCGATGGCATCGAACAGGTCTTTGGCATTGGCGCGGAAGCGCGTTGCATCGGCGTTGTGCGGAAACACGGACGGCCGGGTCAGGAACAGGCAGCCCTTCTTGTTGAGCAGTTCGGGCTCGATGGCCGGTGCCGGGCCCGACGCCGCGCCGTACAGCACCACCATGCCGAAGGTCTGCGCGCAGTCGAGCGAACCCAGGAAGGTGTCCTTGCCCACGGCATCGTAGACCACGGTCACGCCGCGCCCATCCGTGGCATCGCGCACCTGCTTGACCCAGTCGCCATGGCTGTAGTCGATGGCGATATCGCAACCTGCCGCCCGCGCGCGCTCGCACTTGGCCGCCGAGCCGGCCGTGCCGATCACGCGCGCACCGAGCGCCCTGGCCCAGCCGCTGAGGATCTGGCCCACGCCGCCGGCCGCCGCATGCACCAGCACCGTATCGCCAGGCTTCACCGCGTGGGTGTGGCGTACCAGGTACTGCGCGGTCATGCCTTTGAAGATGGTGGCCGCGGCTTGTTCGTCGCTGACGTTGCCGGGCAGCTTGACGAGCTTGTCGGCGGCCACGTTGCGGCCCTCCGAATAGGCGCCCAGGCCGGCATTCATATAGGCCACGCGGTCACCCACGGCCACATCGGTCACGCCCTGGCCAACGGCCTCCACCACGCCGGCAGCCTCGAAGCCGAGCCCGGTGCCGGCCGGCAGCGGATAGGCGCCACGGCGCTGGTAGATATCGATGAAATTGAAGCCGATTGCCGTGTGCCGCACGCGCGCCTCGCCGGGGCCCGGCTCCGGCAGTTCTACCGATTCCAGCCGCATGACCTGCGGCAAACCAAATTCGTGAAGGCGGATGGCGCGGACGGTCGTCGGCATGGGGTCTCCTCGATGCGCTGGCAGAAAGTGAAGGCCCGATTATTGACGCTTTTGCGAAACCTTGCCGGCACTCACGCCAGTTCGGCGCTCATGCACAGCGCGCTGGTATCGCGCAGCCGCCTGAACTCCTGGCTCTCCAACACCTCGGTCGGCAGCTTGGACGCATGAATCAGCGAGAAACCGTAGCGCGCGAAGTAGCTTGGACAGGTGGACGTGAGCAAGACCGCGCGTCGGCTGCCATTGGCGCGCGCCCGCATCATCACGGCGTGTACCAGATGGCTGGCAACACCCTGGTCGCGCCATTCGCGCAGCACGGCCACCGATCGGATAATCGCCGTATCGCCAAAAAGCTCGGCACAAGCGCAACCCACCAGTTGCGCATCGAGCACGGCCACATGAAATTCGCCGACGAGTCGCGGCAGGTCGTCCACCGGCAAGCCGCACCGCTCAAGAACGGTGCCGATGGCGAGCGTATCCGAAGGCTGAGCCATACGGATTCGCATGTCTTTAATCATTTGGAGCCTCTGTTTCTCTCATCACGTTGCGACGGATACGCCATGGAAGCCCTGCATGGTGAAACCTGGTGCGCCAACTGCCGTGCGCCAACGACCGGTAGTCGTACGACAACGGCACCAAAGAGAGCGGTGAATTGCTGACGATTGGTGCATGCGCGCCTCACAGTATCGCAATCGCGTCCGAGTTTCCAGAGGGAAATCACCGGATGCGACGCGTGCCATGCACAGTCAAAAAACGAGCATGAAATGCGCCAGGCCCGCCAGTCAGTATCGGCGTGTTTCGTGAAGAAAATGCGTGCGCGAGAAAAACGTCGCAAGCGATGCGGCGTCAGCGGAAAACCGCGAGAGAAACGGAAGGAAAATCAGGGAGTGGAGGCGGGGATACGGAATCGAACCGTCGTAAACGGCTTTGCAGGCCGTCGCATAACCACTCTGCCACCCCGCCCCGGGATGCCGGCCCGGACGGGCCGATCAGTGGTGCGGGGCGCAGTGTAGCCGAACTGGGAGAAGTCTGCAGGGCGTGGGTCCGTTCTGCCTGCGAAGGCCTGTTGCCACGCGGCGCCACGACCCGGCGGCCGGGCTACTCCTCCGGGCTGCCCATGGCCGACTGCAGGTAGTTCTGCACACCAACCTTGCCGACCAGCTCGATCTGGGTCTGCAGCCAGTCGATATGGTCTTCGGTGTCATCCAGGATGTCAGTGACGATCTGGCGCGAGACATAGTCGCCCACCGATTCGAAATACTTGATCGCTTCCTTCAGGCTGGCTTGCGACACCAGTTCGAGCTTGAGATCGCAGCCGAGCATTTCCTCGGTGTTCTCGCCAATCATCAGCTTGTCCAGGTCCTGCAGATTGGGCAGGCCGTCGAGCATGAGAATTCGTTCGATCAGCCGATCGGCATGCTTCATTTCCTCGATCGACTCGTCGTACTCATGTTTGCCCAGCGCCTGGAGCCCCCAATGGCGATACATGCGGGCATGCAGAAAATACTGGTTGATTGCCGTCAGTTCGTGCTTGAGCTGACCGTTGAGCAACTGAATTACCTTCTTGTCTGCTTTCATGACCTTGATCCCCAATACGTCCCGGCGACGATTTTCATGGTAATCCCCCGCTCCGGAACTTCAAGCCCGGCGCGGCTTTCCGGGCGGCCATCGATGAAGGAATGGCAAAATACCTCGCAACGATGATTATGCGAGTGATACTGATTCCGATTTCGAGGTAATAAAAAGGCGCCTCTCAATGGAGGCGCCTTGCGTCATATTGACCGGGTCATTCATTCGCCGCTCGCGCGATAGCGATTGCGCAGATCCCGAATCAGGTCGTGATTACGCAGCACGCCCTGGTATTGCCGCTCGATCAGCGCGCGAATATCGAAACTGAGATCGGCTTCCTGCAGCGCATCGGCATATTTCTTCTTGGCAACGTCCTCGCCCTTCTCGGTCTCTTCCAGAATGGCCAGGTCGGAACGATCCGATACCGCCGTACGCAGGCTGATCCAGCCTCGATGCAGCGCGCCAGCCATGCTGCCGTGGTCTTCAGGCTTGCCACCCAACGCGGCAACCTGGCCCTGGAGTTCGCGCACTGCAGCGCCAATCTCGGTGGCCCGGCTTGAAAACAGAGTCTTCAGTTCCGGGTTCTTGGCATCGTCGGCAGCCTTGCGAAACCCCTCCTCGCCGTCGCGCGAGACTTCGATCAGGTCGTTAAGCACAGAGACGTTGTTGTCAGCCATGACGGACTCCTCTCATCACAACGCGCGCGCACCGCGCGACGCGCATGGAACATCCCGCGCGGCGCATGAAGCGGCGCGGCCCTTTATTCCAAGATAGAAGAGTGGCCCCAGCCGGGCTGTCGGGGGGCCTCGCAAGGCGTTGTCGGCCTATGCCTACAGGCCAGCAACGTGCCGGGTGCGTCCAGGGTCAGTCCAGCAAGTGACCCATGCGCGACCGCTTGGTCGCGAGATACTTTTCGTTTTCGGAGTTGGACGGCACGATGTGACGCATCTGCTCCGTCACCCGGATGCCCGCGTCTTCCAGCGCCTTGATCTTGATGGGATTGTTGCTCATCAGCCGAACCGACGAGACGCCCCACTGGCGCAGGAAATCGGCGGCAAACGCATAGGTCCGCGAATCGATCGCCTGGCCCAGCGCCAGGTTGGCGTCGACGGTATCCAGGCCGGTGTCCTGCAGCGCATAGGCGCGGATCTTGTTCGACAGGCCAATGCCGCGGCCTTCATGCCCGCGCAGGTACAGCAGGACGCCGCGGCCTTCCTCTGCAATCTTTTTCATGGCCAGGTCAAGCTGCTCGCCACAGTCGCAGCGGCACGAGCCGAACACATCGCCGGTCAGGCACTCGGAATGCAGGCGCAACAGCACGTCCTCGCCCGAGATGTCGCCCATCGAGAGCGCAAGATGTTCTGTGCCGGTGTCCACGCCCTGGAAGGCATGGGCGGTGAATTGGCCATAGCGGGTCGGCAGACGGGCGGAGCCGATCAGCTCACTTTCTAGGTCTTTCATATTGATGTTCACTGGAGGCGCCATGGGGCCCGCGGGGCATGATGCAGGCGCGGGGCAGGCGCGCCACGGAGCGCCGATTGGGAGAGGCGCCGACGCGGCATGCCGGCAAGGATACCGCGAAATGCATTCCGCCATCCGCCGAGGGGTTACCGGGCGGTAGGCCGCACATGGCCCGGGGCGGGTTCAATCGGGGACAAACAGCCCACTGGAACGCGCGCGCCGGACGCGAACCGGCTGGTTGTTCCGGCCAATCAGGGCAAAGCGGTATCTGAACTCGGCCGGCGTCAGGACTGCCGTATCGGGCACATGCTTGCGGCCACGATAGCGCTGGATGCCCCGCTCGGTCAGGAGGAAATCCAGGCGTTGGCGCCAGGAGGCTTGGACGAGCTCGTGCTGCAGGACCGGGTCGATATAGCCGATGGCGTCTTCAAGCATGCCAAGTAGCCGTTTTAGCCTGCGAATGCTGTCAGCCTGGCTCCGGGAGGCAAACTCAATGATCCTCGCGGGATTCTTCGCATCCTTGATCGCACGAAATTTCCACAGCGGCTCGTGGTGGGCAAGACGGTTCCTGAAACCGTGAAGCTCGAAGACGAACTCCAGCGCCGCCCTGCGCGTTCGTACATCGCTCCACAACAATGCTGACGCGCTGAGCGGATGAAATGGAAACACGGCGGGCAGGATGCGCGACGCGTGCGCAGCAGCGACGTTGTGGAGTACCACGGGCCAGAATCCGAAAGAAAGGCTTGCCACGATTTCGTCTGGGCCGAGGTTACTCCCATGGCGCCGCTCACGAACCTCGTCGACCTTCCTTCGGGACGCCTGCTTCAGGGACTTCCATATCAAGTCGTACCAGTGACAACTCTCGCTTTCACCCTTGCTGTAGAACAGCGACATCTCCCGGTGGACGCTGTTGCGTACTGCAATTTCAAAGTACGCAAGGTGCGACGCAAAACATGAAGAGACTTCGCCATTCCACAAGTACAAGCCAATGGCCTCGTCCATCGTATCTAGTTTGAAATAGTCCTTGTAGTTGTTCAGGCGTGGCAGGGAAACGACGCGTTCGAAGTTGTCGGGAGATGGAGTCCGCATGGCGTTGACATGGTCCAGAGGAGCTACTAGGATTCGTTCCGGCGCGTCGATCGGCATACCCCGCAAGGGCGCCCCGGCGTAAGGAGCAAAAGGCCTCCCAATCGGGAGGCCTTTTGCTTTGTAGCGCGCCGGAAATGCCGCGACTATGAGACAACGGCGCAATCGCAAAAGGATTTGCGTGGGCACCGCCCTACTGTCAGATCCGCCGGAAGATCACCCCCGATACAGCGCCTCCAGCACCGGCAGGTTGCCTTCGCCAAATCCATGGTGGCCGTCGCGCTGGACGATCTCGAAGAAGAACTCGCCTGCCTCGCGCTTCGCGAATGCCTGCAGGAATTGCTCGGGGCCGTTGTCGGGTCGTACGGCGCCGTCGGCCAGGATGCCATGGCGGCGCAGCGCGTCGACGTCCAGCCGATGTCCCGGCAGCCGGGCGTCCAGCGTGTCGTAGTAGGACGCAGGCGGCTCCACGAACGACACGCCGTTGCGTGCCAGCATGCCCGCGCTGGCTACCAGGTCATCTGTCGCCAGCGCGATGTGCTGGATGCCCTCGCCATGGGCATCAGACAGGTAGTGACGCATCTGGTCATGGCGCGGAGTGCCCTTCTCGTACAACGGGATGCGGATCTGGCCGCACGGCGACAGCAGCACGCGCGCGTCGCTGGCCAGTTGCCATTGCGGATTGACCTCGTGGATCTCGCGGAACCCGAGCACGCGGCGATAGAAATCCATCCATTCATCGAGATGCCCGGCATCCACCGCCTGGGCCAGATGGTCCACGCGCTGCAAGCCTGCATCGGCATGCGGCGACGCTGGTGGCAAGGGGCGGAAGTCGACGTCGTAGATCGAGATATCGCCTACGTCGCCGGGCCGGCCCTCCTTGCCGCGCCAGCGGTCCACAAAGTAGATCAGGGACTGGCCGATGCCCTGGATTGCCGGGATGTTGAGTTCCATGGGCCCGACGGTGCCGCCCTCGAACGGCCACGCGCCCGCCTCCACCGCACGCGCGTAGGCGGCTGCGGCGTCCTGCACGCGCAGTCCCAGCGCGCAGATCGACAGGCCGTATTCCGACGCATAGCGCACCGCAAACGAGTCGGGCTCGGCATCGACGATGAAATTCATCTCGCCCTGCCGGTATAGCCGCACGTTCTTGTGCCGATGCTGCGCAATCGCAGAAAAGCCAAAACGTTCGAAGGTCCGGCCAAGCTGGACGGGGTCGGGCGACGCGAATTCGATGAATTCGTAGCCCTGGATGCCCAGCGGATTGTCCCAGGTCTCGAAGCCATCCACGTTGGGCGCGAACACGTTGGAGGCGGCGTCTGTCATGGTCTTTCCTGTACGAATATGGGCATGCCGATCATGCCTGCTGCGGCTTGCAGGCACCCCTCCGTAGAAACCCCAGCTCCGGTCATTGATCGCCCACCGGCGTTCATTAATCGCGCGAAGTCGGCTTCAGTACGCTTGGCCCCGGTGGCCCCGCGCTACTACTGTTACGTCATGACAAGGCCCCCGGCAGCCACGCATAGACAGATCGCACGACGATCCCCTGACGACCACCTTCGCCCCCGACCTCCCATGATCAATGGCAAGACACTTCTCATCGCGCACCTCGGCTATCCGACCGAGTCCTTCAAGGCGCCGATGATCTACAACCCCTGGTTCGCCAGCCAGGGGATCAACGCCGTGGTGATGCCGATGGGCGTCCGGCCCGACGACTATCCCGCCTTCTTCCGCGCGCTGTTCCGCCTCACGAATATCCGGGGGGCGCTGGTCACGATGCCGCACAAGGTGACCACCGTCGAACTGGTTGATGAACTCACGCCCACCGCGCGCATCGCCGGCGCATGCAATGCCGTGCTGCTGCGCGATGACGGCAAGCTCGTGGGCGACCAGTTCGACGGCGCCGGGTTCGTCAACGGCATCCGCCGCAAGGGCTGCCAACTGCCCGGCGCCCGCGCGATGGTGTCCGGATGCGGCGGGGTCGGCTCGGCCATCGCCGCATCGCTGGCGGCCGCCGGCGTGGCCGAACTGGCGCTGTTCGACACCCGCGAGGCATCGGCAGACGCGCTGCGCCAACGTCTGTCCGCCCACTATCCGGCCTTGCGCGTGGTCACGGGGCACAACGATCCGCATGGCTACGACGTGGTGGTCAACGCCACACCGCTCGGCATGAACCCCGGCGACCCGCTGCCGTTCGACGTGTCGCGCATCGCGCCGGGCGCAACCGTCGGCGAAGTCGTGATGAAGTCCGAATACACGCCGTTCCTGGAGGTCGCCGCAGCACGCGGCTGCAAGGTCCAGGTCGGCACCGACATGCTGTTCGAGATGATCCCGGCCTACCTGGAATTCTTCGGCTTCGGCACCGCCACGCCCGATGCCCTGCGCGAGGTCGCCACCATCCGCTACTGATGGCGCCGCGCCAACCACGATACAAACATCACCCATCCACGGTGGAGACAGAAAGATGACAACCATTCACAAGCCGCTGGCCGCGCCCCCCGCCACCGACGGCTCGATGCTGGGCAAGATCCGCGCAAGCATGGCGATCGGCAAGGTGCGCTGGGGCATGCTGGCCCTGGTGTTCTTCGCCACCACGCTCAACTACATCGACCGCGCGGCGCTGGGCGTGCTGCAGCCGGTGCTTGCCAAGGCCATGTCCTGGACGGCGCAGGACTATGCCAATATCAATTTCTGGTTCCAGGTAGGCTATGCGATCGGCTTCGCGCTGCAGGGTCGATTCATCGACATGGTCGGCGTCAAGCGCGCCTTTGCACTGGCGGTACTGCTGTGGAGCATCGCCTGCGGCGCGCACGCGTTCGCGGCCAGTGCGGTGGGCTTCATGATCTGCCGCTTCTTCCTGGGGCTGACCGAGGCCGCCAACTACCCGGCCTGCGTCAAGACCACGCGCATGTGGTTTCCGGCTGGGGAACGGGCCATGGCCACGGGCATCTTCAACGCCGGCACCAATGTCGGCGCGATGCTCACGCCCGTCATGCTGCCGCTGATCCTGCAGGCCTGGGGCTGGCAGGCGGCGTTCCTGGCGGTGGGCTCGCTGGGTGCCATCTGGCTGGTGTTCTGGTGGCTCAAATACGCCAACCCCGACCAGCATCCCACGGTCAGCGCCGCGGAGCTGGCCTATGTCACCCGCGACACCGAGCCCGCTCCGCAACGCATTCCGTACTCACGCATCCTGCGCATGCGCGGCACCTGGGCCTTTGCACTGGCCTATGCCATCACCGCACCGGTGTTCTGGTTCTATCTCTACTGGCTGCCGCCGTTCCTGAACCAGCAGTACCAGCTTGGCATCAGCGTCACGCAGATGGGCATTCCGCTGATCGTGATCTACCTGTCGGCCGATATCGGCAGCGTCGGCGGCGGTGCGCTGTCGTCATGGCTGATCAGCCATGGCATGCCGGCCGTCAAGGCCCGGCTGCTGTCGATGCTGATCTTCGCGGTGTGCATCGCTTCGATCGTATTCGCGGCCGGCGCCAGCAGCCTGTGGATGGCAGTGGCCGCCATCTCGGTCGCCATCGGCGCCCACCAGGCGTGGACGGCCAATATCTGGAGCATGGTGATGGACTACACGCCCAAGCACGTCATCAGCTCGGTGTTCGGCTTCGGCGGCATGATCGGCGCCGTCGGCGGCATGTTCATGACGCAACTGGTTGGCTATGTGCTCACCGCCACCCACAACAACTACGCCGTGCTGTTCACGATGATTCCCTGCGCGTACTTCATCGCGCTGGCCTGGATGTTCCTGATGGCCCCCCGCCAGGTGCCCACGGAATAACCGCCCCTTCAACGCACGGGAACCTACCCTCGGGGAATCTTCATGAAGAAGCAACTGATGACGCTGCTCGCGTGTGGCGCGGGCAGTGCGGGGGCGTTCGCCCAGACCACCGGCGGCGTGACGCTGTACGGCCTGCTCGACACCACCATCCGCTACAGCACGAACGAGGACGCCGCCGGCCACGGCAAGGTGCAGATGACCGATGGCGTGCTGACCGGCAGCCGCTGGGGCATTCGCGGCACCGAGGACCTTGGCAACAACCTCAAGGCCTGGTTCATCCTGGAGTCGGGCTTCAACCCGGAGGTGGGCACCAGCCAGCAGGGCGGCCGGCTGTTTGGCCGCACGGCCGTGGTGGGCTTCGACGGCGACTACGGCAAGCTGGCGCTGGGCCGCCAGTACACGCTGGCGCACGAAGTGTTGTCGTCCTACGAGGCCATGGCCTTTGCCAACAACTCCATCGTCGGCTACCAGGGCGGCAACTACACCGGCCTGCGTTACGACAACACGCTCAAGTACATCAAGAGCTTTGGGGAGCTGCAGGTGGCCGCCGCGTACACGTTCGGCGAGGTGCCGGGCAGCATCAATAACAGCTCGGCCGCGGCAGGGTCGCTGGTCTACAGCTACGGCCCGTGGGAAGTGGGCACGGTCTACCAGCAGACGCAGAACGTGACATCGGCATTCTTCGGCGCGGTGCCGGCCGCGCAGGCCAGCAAGCAGACCGTCTGGGGCCTGGGCGGAACGTACAAGGGCACCCGCGCGCAGTATTACCTGGGCTATACGAACAACCGGCTCGACGTGGCCGATTATCGCAACAACGTCGGCTATATCGGCGCGAGGTATTCGATCACCGATGCGCTGAGCTTCATTGGCACGCTGCAGTACGACTGGCTCAAGCACGCCGGACAGGGCGGCAGGCGGCTGACCACGGCCGGCATGCTCGACTACGCGTTCAGCAAGCGCACCGATGTCTATGTCGAGGTGGACTACACCCATCTGCAGGGACAGTGGATCGCCCTGAACAGCTCGCCGAACTTCGCCAACAGCGGCAATACCTACGGCAATGCCACGCGGCTTGGCGTGATGGCCGGCGTGCGGCACAAGTTCTGACCGGGGCGGATGCACGGACTGCCGCGCGGCCGGCAGTGCCCCCCTCGCCGGTGGCTGGCGCGCTGGACGGCCGTGGCGTATCGTTGCCCACTTGCGCCAGCCAACCGGCCGCCCCCCCGCCCACCCGCCGCCATCATGGATACCCCGAACGCGCCGAACGCGCCGAACGCGAACAACGATCCGTTCCTGAGGGATCTCCGCCTGTTCTGCACCGTTGCGCGGCGTGCCAGCTTTATCGCCGCCGCCAACGACATGGGCCTGTCGCCAGCGCACGTCAGCAAGCGCATCGCCATGCTGGAAGCCATGCTCGGCGCCCGGCTGTTCCACCGCACCACGCGGCGCGTCAGCGTGACGGCCGAAGGCGAGAACGCGTTCGTATGGGCGCGCAAGATCCTCGAAGACGTGGACGGCATGCTCGAATCGGTCGGCAGCCACGCCGATGCGGCGCCGCGCGGGCTGCTGCGCATCGCCACCAGCCTGCGCCTGGGGCGGCGGCACGTGGCGCCGGTGCTCGCCATGCTGCGGCGCCAGCATCCGGGCCTGGAGGTCTGGCTGGAACTGCTCGACCGCCGGGTGGACCTGATTGGCGAGAACTTCGATATCGACATCCGCATCGGCGAGGTGGAGGAACCCCACCTGATTGCCACGCGCATCGCCCCCGGCCAACGCATCCTGTGCGCCGCGCCGGCCTATGTGGCCCAGCGGGGACTCCCTGCCGAACCGGCCGACCTGGCCCAGCACGACTGCCTGCTGCTGCGCGAACGCGACCAGGCATTCGGCGTCTGGCGCCTGCAGGCAGAGGGCCGCAGCGCCACGGTCAAGGTCACGGGGCCGATGGCCTCGAACCACAGCGACGTCACGCGCCAGTGGGCGCACGACGGCTTCGGCATCATCATGGCGTCGGCCTGGGACGTCGCCGACAGCCTGCGCGCCGGCGAACTGGTGCGCGTGCTGCCCGACTGGCATCTCCCGGCCGATATCTGGGCGGTGACCAGCGCACGGGCATCGGTGTCGCCGCGCATGCGGGTCTGCCTGGACTTCCTGCGCACACACCTGACCGAAGGCCCCTATTCGCTGCGCAACACGCCGGGCGATGCCTGACGGCGGCTGACGGCGCCTGAAGGCTACCCGCAGCCCTACAGCACGCGCATGATCGACAGCGCCGTGTCCTGCAGCACGTTCAGCACGCGCCCCAGCGCCTGCTCGGCTGTCTCGTCGCCAATCTGCATGTTGACCGACAATGCGGCGATAACGCGTCCGTGGCGGTCGCGCAGCGGCACGGCCACGCCGCGCACGCCGATCTGCAACTGCTGCTCCACCACCGCGTAGCCCTGCGCGCCGGCCTTGCGGATGTCCTGCAGCAGTCGGTCGTGCTGCAGGATCGTGTACGGCGTATAGGGCGTCAGCACCACGGTTTCCAGCCAGTTCCGCACGTTCTCCTCGGGCAGCGACGCCAGCATCATCACGCCGGCCGACGCCAGCGGCGCGGGCACGCGCGCCCCCAGCACGAAGCCCGTGCTCATCACGCGGCTGGTGCTGGTTCGCGAGATGAAGACCAGTTCCCAATCATCGAGCACGCTCAGATAGGCGGCCTCGCCCACGGCGGCCGTGATCTGCTGCAGGAACGGCTGCACCGCACGCGGCAGCCGCGCCGAATCGAAATAGGACCAGCCCACCTTGAGCACGCGCGGCGTCAGACTGAACAGCGTGCCTTCGCTGGTGGTGTAGCCCAGGTGCTCCAGCGTCAGCAGGTAGCGCCGGGCCGCCGTACGCGTCAGCCCCGTCAGCTGCGCGGCCTGCGTTGGCGTCAGCCGGGGATGGTCGTTGTCGAAGGCCTCCAGGATGGCCAGCCCCTTTTCCAGCCCGGCGATCCAGTCGCGCCGGTTCAGCGGTTCTTCGCTCATGGTGTAAACCCGTAGTCTGCGCGGCAGTCGATCCTGATGGCGCGATTGTCGCACGCAGCGGCGCGAATAGTGGTTGTTCGGTCTACGGGCGGCACCTAACCTGCCTCTGTCGCCGCCTTGCCACCGCTGTTTTCCATCCGATTGCCATGCGCCACCCTCGCCGCCACGCCACGTCCATCGCTACCGTCTCCCTGTCCGGCACCCTGCCGGAAAAGCTTGAAGCCGCCGCTGCCGCCGGGTTCGACGGCGTCGAGATCTTCGCCAAGGACTTGCAGGATTTCTCCGGCACCGCCGCCGACATTCGCCGCTACGCGGCGAGTCTGCATCTCGACATCCTGATGTACCAGCCGTTTCGCGATTTCGAGGGCATGCCGGCCAGCCAGTTCGACGGCAATATGGCGCGGGCGGCACAGGCGTTCGACGCCATGGAGGCACTGGGCACGGATCTGCTGCTGGTGTGCAGCAACGTGCAGGAAACCGCCAGCGACGATCCGGAACGCGCGGCGGCCGACCTGTGGCAACTGGCCGAGGCCGCCGGGCAGCGCGGCCTGCGCATCGGCTACGAGGCGCTGGCCTGGGGCCGTCATGTGCGCCACTGGCGCCAGGCCTGGGATATCGTCCAGCGTGCCGGCCACCCGGCGCTGGGCCTGATCCTGGACAGCTTCCACACACTGGCGCTGGCCGCGTCGCAGGACGAACCGGTGGCCGAAGCGCTGCGCGGCATCGACACCATCCCGGCCGAGCGCCTGTTCTTCGTGCAACTGGCCGACGCGCCCCGCATGGCGCTGGACGTGCTGTCCTGGAGCCGGCACCACCGCAATTTCCCCGGCCAGGGCGAACTGGACGTAGCGGCCTTCTGCCGGGCCGTGCAGCGAACCGGCTATCGCGGCCCGCTGTCGCTGGAGATCTTCAACGACGTGTTCCGCCTGACCCCGCCGTTGCCGGTGGCACGCGACGGCCTGCGGTCGCTGCAGTGGATCGAAGACCAGGCTGCCGGATATCAGGCCGCCACCACCGCCACCCTGCGCTCGTAGAACATCGCCGCCGTGCCGCCCAGCCCGCTGACGGCAATCGCGGCCACGCCCAGCAGTGCCCAGCCGTCGGGCACGTAGCCGAAGATCAACCAGCCGCCGATCATGGCAAACGCGATCTGCAGGTAGAGGAACGGCGTCAGCACGGCCACCGGCGCGCGCGAATAGGCCAGGATCAGGAACAGGTGCCCCACCGTGCCAGCCAGGCCCATCGCGCCCAGCAGCAGCCAGTGGATGCCATCGAGATGGCCGGCCCAGCCCAGCGGCAGGGCCAGCGTCAGCGCCCCCGTGGCAATCAGGCCGGTCAGGAAATGGGTGGTGCCTGCGCCGTCGGCGCGCGTCAGCACGCTGGTGATCAGCTGATAGGCGGCGCTGGTCACGACAATGCCCAGCGGCAGCAGCATGGCGGGCTCGAACCCCGCCGCGCCCGGCCGCACCACCACGATGGCCCCGGCGAATCCGAGCAGCAGGAAGGCCCAGCGCAGCACCGACACATACTCGCCCAGCAGCGCCGCAGCCACCACGGCAATCACCATCGGCGTCAGCATGGCGACGGCCGTCACCTCGCCCACGGGCAGGTAGCGCAGGCTGAAATAGACGCACACGCTCGACAGCAGCAGCGTGGCGGCGCGCAGCACCTGCAGCACCAGCCGATGGGTGCGCAGCAGCGTCCGGCCGCGCCGGGGCAGCAATACCGCCCCCGTCAGCATCATCTGCACCGCGTAGCGCGCCCAGAGCGCCATGACCACCGGCACCGTGCCACTGATGATCTGCGTCATCGTATCGAGCGTGGCAAAGCACGCCACGGCGGCCGTCATCAACAGCACGCCGTGCAGGGTGGTGGAAGCAGGGGAAGTCATGACAGCCGGGAACGGAAGCGGGAGAGGTTCCGCCAGCTTACCTGCGGCCGGCACTGCCGATCATGTGCCGCAATGGCAGTAATGAGTGCGTTGCCAGCGAATAATCGCCGGACGGAATCTGGTATGAGAACGTGGCAGGACAAAGACAAAGGCCGCCCGAAGGCGGCCTTTCTGGCGATGGCTCGCTGGCCCGGGGGCGCGATGGCGAGCCTTGGCGGCGGGAATTACTCCACCGTCACCGATTTCGCCAGGTTGCGCGGCTTGTCCACGTCGGTACCCCGGGCGCAGGCCGTGTGATACGCCAGCAGTTGCAGCGGCACAACGTGCAGGATCGGCGACAGCGCGCCGTAGTGCTCGGGCATGCGGATCACCTGGATACCGTCCGACGACTGGATATGCGTGTCCGAGTCGGCAAACACGTAGAGGCGGCCGCCGCGTGCGCGCACTTCCTGGATGTTCGACTTCAGCTTTTCCAGCAGCGCGTCGTTCGGGGCCACCGTCACCACCGGCATGGCTTCCGTCACCAGCGCCAGCGGGCCGTGCTTCAGTTCGCCTGCCGGATACGCCTCGGCGTGGATGTACGAGATTTCCTTGAGCTTGAGCGCGCCTTCCAGGGCAATCGGGTAGTGCAGGCCACGGCCCAGGAACAGCGCGTTCTCGCGGCGGGCAAAGTCCTCCGACCAGGCGATGATCTGCGGCTCCAGCGCCAGCACACCATGCAGCGCGGCGGGCAGGTGGCGCAGGTTGGTCAGTGCATCGGCTTCCTGCTGCTCGGTCAGGTGGCCGCGCACCTTGGCGAGCGCCAGCGTCAGCATGTACAGCGCGGCCAGCTGCGTCGTGAATGCCTTGGTCGATGCCACGCCGATTTCGGTGCCGGCACGCGTCAGGAAGCGCAGTTCCGTCTCGCGCACCATCGCGCTCGTCGCGACGTTGCAGACGGCCAGCGTATGCGTGTGGCCCAGCGAGCGGGCGTGGCGCAGCGCGGCCATCGTGTCGGCGGTCTCGCCCGATTGGGAGATCACCACCACCAGCGCACGCGGGTTCGGCACGGTGTCGCGGTAGCGGTATTCGCTTGCCACTTCCACCTGGGTCGGGATCCGGGCGATCGATTCCAGCCAGTACTTGGCCGTGCAGCCCGAGTAGTAGCTGGTGCCGCAGGCCAGGATCAGGATGCTGTCGATATCGGCAAACACCTGCGCGGCGCTCTCGCCGAACAGCTCCGGCGTGATGGCGGCGATGCCTTCCAGGGTATCGCCCAGCGCACGCGGCTGCTCGAAGATTTCCTTCTGCATGAAGTGGCGGAACGGGCCCAGTTCCACGGCGGCGGCATGCGCTTCCACCACGCGCTCCTCGCGCTGCACCTCGGCGTCATGCACGTCGCGGATCGTGGCGCCGGCGCGGGTCAGCTCGACCACGTCGCCCTCTTCCAGATAGATGATGCGGTTGGCGGTGCCGGCCACGGCCAGCGCATCCGATGCCAGGAACGACTCGTCGGTGCCCAGCGCCACCACCAGCGGCGAGCCGGCGCGCGCGCCGACCACCACATCGGGCTGGTCCTTCGCCACCACGGCAATCGCGTAGGCGCCATGCAGGCGCTTGGTCACTGCGCGCACCGAGCCGAACAGGTCGCCACGCGTGGCGCTGCTGGGGTACGTGTAGGCCTGGTGGATCAGGTGGGCCACCACTTCGGTATCGGTCTGCGACTCGAAACCGTAGCCCACGGCGCGCAGTTCCTCGCGCAGCGGCTCGTAGTTCTCGATGATGCCGTTATGCACCAGCGCAATGGTCTCGTCCGAGAAGTGCGGGTGCGCGTTGACGGTATCTGGCTTGCCATGGGTGGCCCAGCGCGTGTGGGCAATGCCCAGCTGGCCGCCCAGGCCCGACGACTGGGTCTGGGTGTCGAGGTCGGCCACGCGCGACACGGTACGCGCACGCTCCAGGATCGCGTCGCGCACCACGGCCACGCCGCAGGAGTCGTAGCCACGGTATTCCAGGCGACGCAGCCCTTCGACCAGGACGGGAACGATATTGCGGTGCGAAACCGCGCCGACGATGCCACACATAACTGAACCCCTTTATTTTTTCGGTTGCTTGACCGGACGCTGCCAGGCGTCGATCGTCATCTGTTTTGCGCGCGACAGCGTGAGCTTGTCGGCCGGCGCTTCCTTGGTCAACGTGGTGCCCGCGCCAATCGTCGCGCCACGGCGCACGGTAACAGGCGCCACCAGCTGCGTATCGGACCCGATGAAGACGTCGTCCTCGATCACGGTGCGGTGCTTGTTGACGCCATCGTAGTTGCAGGTAATCGTACCCGCACCGATGTTCACGCGCTGGCCGACGGTCGAATCGCCCACGTAGGCCAGATGGTTGGCCTTGCTGTGGCTGGCGATCTGGCTGTTCTTGACCTCGACGAAGTTGCCGATATGCACATCCTGGCCCAGCTCGGTGCCGGGGCGCAGGCGGGCGTAAGGGCCGATACGGCCATCCGGCCCGATCTTTGCTTCCTCGAAATGGCAGAACGGTTGCACGCGTGCGCCAGCGCCGACGGTGGTGTTGCGGATCACGCAGTGCGCACCGATGTGCACGCCATCTTCCAGGTGCACGCGGCCTTCGAACACGCAGCCTACGTCGATGGTCACGTCGCGGCCGCAGGTAAGCTGGCCCCGCACGTCGATGCGCGCCGGATCCAGCAGCGTCACGCCCGCTTCAAGCAGGCGTTGGGCGATGTTGCGCTGGTGGATGCGTTCGATCTCGGCCAGCTGGACCTTGCTGTTGATGCCCAGCGTTTCCCACACTTCTGCGGGCTGGGACGACACGATCTCCACGCCGTCGGTGGCGGCGCGCTCGATGGTGTCGGTCAGGTAGTACTCGCCTTGGGCGTTGTCATTGCGCAGCGTGGACAGCCAGCGGCGCAGGTGGCCAGTCGGGCAGACGATGATGCCGGTGTTGATCTCGCGGATGGCGCGTTCTTCGTCGCTGGCATCCTTCTGTTCGACGATGCGTACGACATTGCCGGCGGCATCGCGCACAATACGGCCATAGCCGGAAGGATCGGCCAGTTCGACGGTCAGCACGCCCAGGCGTTCGCCGCCGGCGGCCTGCACCAGGTGCTTGAGCGTGTCGGCCGACGTCAGCGGCACGTCGCCGTAGAGCACCAGCGTGGGCTGGGCGTCATCGAGCAGCGGCAGCGCCTGCATGACAGCGTGGCCGGTGCCCAGTTGCTGGGCCTGCTCGGCAAAGGCAACATCGTCGGCGCCCACCGCCTGGCGCACATGCTCGGCCCCGTGGCCGACCACGACGACCAGCCGGGACGGCGACAGCGTGCGGGCCGTGTCGAGCACGTGGGCCAGCATCGGTTGGCCGGCGACCGGGTGCAGCACCTTGGGCAGCGCCGAGTTCATGCGCTTGCCCATGCCCGCGGCAAGAATGACGATATTCACAAGGAGGTTCCTAAGTGAGTGTGTCTGAGAAAAAGCTGAAGAATCCGGGCCTGGGAGCACTGTGGCCGATGTGGCTGAACCGTTGCCACGACTGGGCTGGCGGGCGATTTGGCGGCCCCGGAAACATGCGCGCCGATTCTAGCACGCGGGCCTGTGCCGCATCGGGTCGATCACCTCGCGTTACCGTTGTTCACATTTGGTCACGCGGCGTTTTTGCATGGTTTGCAGCATTTACCATGATTCTGGCGTTGGCTGGATGCAACGCCATGAAGCTGGGCTACCAGCAGGGCGACCGCCTGGCGTACTGGTGGGTGGATCGTTATGTCGATGTGTCCGACGCCCAGGAGCCGCCCACCAAGGAAGCCATTGCGCGCTTCTTTGCATGGCACCGGCGCGCCCAGCTGCCCGAAATCGCCACGGTGCTGACGCGCGTGCGGGGCGAAGTCGGTGGCGAGGTCAGTCCGGCCATGGTCCGGCAGGTCCAGCAGGATTCCCAGCGCCTGGGCCGCCAGGCCTTTGACAATGCAGTACCCGACCTGGCCGACCTGATGCTGTCGCTGACGCCCGACCAGATCCAGCGGATGGAAAGCAAATTCGCCGAAAGCAACGCCAAATATCGCAAGGAATTCCTGAAATCCGACCCTGCGGCCCGCACCGACGCCCGCTTCGACAAGATCATGAGCTACGCCAAGCTGATCTACGGGTCGTTCTCCAATGACCAGGAACGGGCCATCCGGGACGCGATGGCGCCCTATATGCAGAGCGCCGACGCGCGGTACACCGAGCGCGTCAAGCGCCAGCAGGAATGGGTGGCCCTTGCCCGGGAACTGTCCACGACCCGTCCGCCCAAGCCCCAGGCCGAAGCCATGCTGCGCAAGTATGCCGACGACTGGCAACGGCCCGGCAGCGGCGAGCAGCGCAGTACCTCGGCCGGTGTGGACCTGACTGTCAGGATCGCCAATATGACCACACCCGAGCAGAAGGCGCATGCCGTCAAGCGCTTCGACGGCTGGATCAACGATACGCGTTCACTGATGGCCGAAAGCGGCGTGTCGCCCCAGGCACCCCAGGCCGCCAGGTAACCGCCAGCCGGCCTGGCCTCCATCAACGAAAAAGCCCCGGGCCATGCCACGGGGCTTTTTGCTCTGGCGCGACGGCGCGAATCAGGCCGCAGGCTGGCCCGCCGGCTCCGAAGCAGGGGCGGCAACAGGCTCAGAGGCTGCCTCGCCCGCCTTCTGGATCTTGTCGAAGCGCACGAATTCCATGCGATTCGGCTCGACGTTCCCGGTGAACTGAAGCGCCTGCTGGCTGAAGGTGGTCTCGCCGAACAGCGATGCCTCGTCGACCTTGGCCAGGCCGGTGGCCAGGCCCGTGAACGGGAACAGCTCGGTATCGGCCAGATGCGACGGCACCACATTGCGCAGCGCCGAGAAGATGTTGTCGATGCGGCCCGGGTGCTCGCGCTCCCACTGCTGCACCATCTCGCTCACCTTCTTGCGCTGCAGGTTTTCCTGCGAGCCGCACAGGTTGCACGGGATGATCGGGAATTCCATGGCGCGCGCGTACGACGCGATGTCCTTTTCCGCGCAATAGGCCAATGGACGAATGACGATGTGCTGGCCGTCATCGGTGGCCAGCTTCGGCGGCATCGCCTTCATCTTGCCGCCGAAGAACATGTTCAGGAAGAACGTGTTGACGATGTCGTCACGGTGGTGGCCCAGCGCGATCTTGTTCGCGCCCAGTTCCTTGGCCGTACGGTAGATCACGCCCCGGCGCAGGCGCGAGCACAGCGAGCAGGTGGTCTTGCCCTCGGGCACCTTCTCCTTGACGATCGAGTACGTATCGGCCTCGACGATCACATATTCCACGCCCGTCGACTTCAGGTACTCGGGCAGGATGTGCTCGGGAAAGCCCGGCTGCTTCTGGTCCAGGTTCATCGCGATCAGCTTGAACTGGATCGGCGCCCGCTTCTGCAGCGCCATCAGGACCGACAGCATCGTGTACGAGTCCTTGCCGCCGCTCATGCAGACCATGACGGTGTCGCCGTCCTCGATCATGCCGAAGTCGCCGATGGCCTTGCCGGTCTGCGACTGCAGACGGGTTTCAAGCCGATAGAAGTTAGCCGAGTGACTCATAAGACGTACCTGTAACGGGGCGGGCGCTGAATAATGGCCACGTCCCCGATAGAAATGCCGGAATTGACGGGGCGATATTCTACTGGACCGGCCCGTCCGGCGCTGTGCGCGTCCCGAGTCCCCCCGGCCTTCGTCAGGCCGGCTTGATGTGGAACACCTCCACGCCAACCGAATCGCAGTCGGGGTAGACGTCGGGCTTCTCGGTCGAAACGCGTACGGCGCGCACCTTGGGATGCTGCAGCATGGCGCGCGCCACGTCGTCGCACAACGTCTCCTGCAGGTGGATATGGCCCTGGGCCATGCGGGCCGCCACCGTGTTGCGCATGAAATCGTAGTCGACCACTTCCTCCAGCCGGTCGGCCTGGGGGGTGGTTTCGGACAGCGACACGAACAGGTCGATGTTCACCAGCACGCGCTGTTCGCCCTTTTTCTCGAATTCATGCACGCCGATGTTGATCTGCACTTCGTAGTTGCGCAGGAACATGCGACGGCAGTCTTGCAGGCTGGGATGGGAAAGGGCGGCAAAGGTCATGGCAGGGTCAATCAAGGTACGGCTTCATTCAGTCAGGAACATCACGTCGCGGGCCAGCGGCATCAGGTGCTGGCCTCCGTCGACGTACAGCGTGGTGCCGGTCACGGCGCGGGCCGCGGCCAGATAGGCCACGGCCTGGGCGATATCGTCGGGCGTGCTCGACTTGCCCAGCGGCGTCATGCCATGGGCCCGCACGAAGCCCGGGTCGGACTGGTCGCCGGACACCAGCGTGATGCCCGGTGCCACGCCCACCACGCGCAGGCGCGGAGCCAGCGCCTGCGCCAGCTGCACCGTGGCGGTCTGCAGCGCAGACTTCGACAGCGTGTACGACAGGAAATCGGGGTTCAGGTTGTTGAGTTTCTGGTCCAGCAGGTTGATCACCACGCCGCGCTGTTCGGTGTCGTTGCCGTCGGCGCCAAGCGCCTTGTGCATCTCACGCGCCAGCAGCAGCGGGGCCGCCACGTTCGTGCGCATATGGGTATCGAGCGATCCGTACGAGAAGCTCGTGGCCACGTCGTACTGGAACAGCGATGCATTGTTGACCAGGCAGGTTGGCGCGCCCAGCACATCCACGCAGGCGGCAACCAGCTTGCCCGTGGCGGCTTCGTCGGACAGGTCGGCCTGCAGCACGGCGGCACGGCGGCCCAGTCCGCGGATCTGCGCGGCCAGCACCTCGGCTTCGTCGCGCGACCGGTTGCAGTGGACGGCCACGTCCCAGCCCTGCGCGGCAAGCTCCAGCGCGATGGCGCGGCCCAGCCGGCGCGCCGCGCCGGTCACCAGCGCCACGCCGCGCGATTGGACGCCAGCGGCGCCCTGAGTATTCGAATCTGGCATTGCTACAATTCGCGGTATGCAGAAAGTCGCTAGTCTACCCCTTCCCTCCGCCGATGCGCTTGACGCGTCCAAGGCCCTTTCCATCGTTATCGGCGACGCCATCGCGGCATCGGACGGCTGGATCGGCTTCGACCGCTACATGGCGCTGGCGCTCTACGCCCCCCGGCTGGGCTATTACAGCGGCGGCGCGGCCAAGTTCGGGCGCGGCGCCGACGACGGCAGCGACTTCATCACCGCCCCCGAGCTGACCCCGTTCTTCGCCCGCACGCTGGCCCGCCAGTTCGCGCCGCTGATCGGCATGTCCCTGCCGCGCGTGATGGAATTCGGCGCCGGCACCGGAAGGCTGGCCGCCGACCTGCTGCTGGCGCTGGAGTCCGATGGCGCGCTGCCCGAGTCGTACAGCATCGTCGAACTGTCCGGCGAACTGCGCGCACGCCAGCAGGACACGCTGGCCCGGCGCGCGCCGCACCTGGCCGGCCGCGTGCAATGGCTGGACGCCCTGCCCGACAGCTTCGAGGGCGTCATCGTCGGCAACGAGGTGCTCGACGCCATGCCCGTACGGCTGTTCGCCCGTATCGGCGGCCAGTGGCACGAGCGCGGCGTGGCGCGCCAGGGCGATACGTTCGCGTACGAAGACCGGCTGCTCGATGCCGCCGCCGTGCCGGCGCAACTCCACGAGATGCCCGGCGACCACGACGTGGTCACCGAGACCCATGCCGAAGGCGAGGGCTTCACGCGTGCCGTGGGCGCCCTGCTCAGGCGT
The DNA here is from genome assembly GCF_001652915.1 of Cupriavidus sp. D384. Taxonomy (GTDB): domain Bacteria; phylum Pseudomonadota; class Gammaproteobacteria; order Burkholderiales; family Burkholderiaceae; genus Cupriavidus. The sequence continues at coordinate 36,099 of NZ_BBQI01000001.1, read as the reverse complement.
GGCGCGGCGTTCTTCATCGACTATGGCTTTCCGGCATCGGAGTACTACCACGCGCAGCGCGTGGGCGGCACGCTGATGTGCCACTACCGCCATCACTCGCACCCCGATCCGTTCCTGTACCCGGGGCTGCAGGACATCACGGCCCACGTCAATTTCAGCGGCATCGCCGCGGCGGCGACCGACGCAGGGCTGGCCGTGGCGGGCTTTGCCTCGCAGGCGCGATTCCTGATGAATGCCGGCATTACCGACCTGATGATGTCGCTGGACCCCTCCGATGCGCGCAACTTCCTGCCGCAGGCCAACGCGGTGCAGAAGCTGCTCAGCGAAGCCGAAATGGGCGAGCTGTTCAAGGTCATCGCGCTGACGCGCGATCTCGACGACGCGCTGCCGCTGGCCGGATTTGCTCGCGGCGACCGCAGCTACGCACTCTGACCGATCAACGGGCCATCACCATGTTGCGCTGGACCTTCACCATCTTCCTGTGCGTGATCGTGCTGTCTGCGGCGCTGCCGTGGCTGCAGAAGATCGGCCTCGGACGCCTGCCTGGCGACGTGCGCTTCCGGCTGTTCGGCAAGGAATATGTCTTGCCATTCGCGTCGACGATCCTGCTGTCGCTGGTGGCGCTGGTGATCGGGAAGATCCTGTAGGGCTGCACGGCTTGAAACGCCCGCCCTCTCCCTGAGCCTCTCCCGCAGGCGGGAGAGGGGACGCGCCCCCGGCATTCTGCGTAACCCACGGTTTGCTCCCCTCTCCCGCCTGCGGGAGAGGGGCCGGGGGAGAGGGCAAGCGGATCTTAGTCCGACAATCCCAGCTTTTCCGCCACCGCCGCCACGCGCGCCTTGTGGACCTTGTCCTTGATCAGGTCGACACGATCCGCGCACGTCTTCGCAATTGCCCCGGCATCGACCGATGCCGCCGCATCCCGGGCCGCCAGCAGCCGCGCGGTCTGCGGATAGTCCCGATCCTCGAATCCCAGCCGGCCACGGGCATCGGCCTCGCATGCCTGCAGCGCTTCGGCAAACCGGTCGGGCTTGCGCAGCGCGTCGCTACGCTCCACCAGCCGCGTCAGCGCCGCCGCACCGAATTCGTCCGAACGATGAATGTTGCCGTGCTCGCGTGCCACCAGCAGCGCCAGTTCGCGGCAGTCGTTCGGCACGCGCAGGCGCTTGCAGACCGCTTCCAGCAGGTCCACGCTGCGCTGCTCGTGGCCGATATGGCGCGGCAGCACGTCTTCCGGCGTGGTGCCCTTGCCCAGGTCATGGGTCAGCGCCGCAAATCGCACCGGCAGCGACGCACCCTGCGCGGCGGCGTAGTCGACCACCATCATCACGTGCACGCCGGTATCCACCTCGGGGTGGTAGTCGGCGCGCTGCGGCACGCCCCAGAGCCGGTCCAGCTCGGGCAGCAGCCGCGCCAGCGCGCCGCATTCGCGCAGCACGTCGAACATGCGCGATGGCCGGGCTTCCATCAGGCCGCGCGCCAGTTCCTGCCAGACGCGCTCGGGCACCAGCGCGTCGACCTCGCCCATTTCCACCATCCGGCGCATCAGCGCCACCGTTTCGGGCGCTACCGAAAAATCATGGAAGCGCGCCGCAAAGCGTGCCGCGCGCAGGATGCGCACCGGGTCCTCGGCAAATGCGTCGGACACATGGCGGAACAGCCGCGCCTGCAGGTCCTGCCGGCCGCCGTACGGATCGACGATCGGGCCCACCAGGTTGTCTTGGCCGTCCACGGCCTGCGCCATCGCGTTGATGGTCAGGTCGCGGCGCACCAGGTCATCTTCCAGCGTGACATCGGGCCCGGTGTAGAACGCAAACCCCTTGTAGCCGACGGCCGTCTTGCGCTCGGTTCGCGCCAGCGCGTATTCGGCCCGGGTCTGCGGATGGAGGAAGACCGGAAAGTCCTTGCCCACCGGCTTGTAGCCGGCGGCCTCCATCTGCTCCGGCGTGGCACCCACCACCACGTAGTCGCGATCCTGGCTCGGCAGGCCCAGCAGTTGGTCGCGGATGGCCCCGCCGACGGCGTACACCTGCATGATCAGCCCGTGACGATGATCGCGTCGGCCCGTTCAGGCTGCGTGCGGTAGGGTTCGTCGGCCGGCACGAAATCGCGCTCCTCGCGGGCGCCCGCCACCCATTCCTGCATGGCCGGCAAGGCCAGGATGAAGTCGGCGTACGCCTTGGCGGCCTCGGGCAGGTGCACGCCATAGGTGGCAAAGCGGCTGACCACGGGCGCGTAGAACGCGTCGGCAATCGTAAATTCGCCAAACAGGAACGGCCCGCTGGCGCCGTAGCGCGCACGCAGGTCGGTCCAGATCGCGGCGATGCGATCCACATCCTGCTGCACGGCCACGTTCCAGCCCAGGCCCGGCAACACGGCGGTAGCGTTCATCGGCATCTGGCTGCGCAGGTTGCCGAAGCCCGAGTGCATCTCCGCGCAGACCGACCGCGCCGTGGCGCGTGCGGCCACGTCGGCCGGCCACAGCGTCTTTTGCGGAAACCGTTCGGCCACATATTCGGAAATCGACAGCGAATCCCACACGGTCACGTCGCCGTCGATCAGTGCCGGGACCTTGCCGGCGGGCGAATAGCGGGCGATCTCGGCGCCGAAATCCTTCGTGAACAGTCGCAGCGGAATTTCCTCGAATTCGATGCCGGCGTGGCGCAGCAGCAGCCACGGCCGCAACGACCAGGACGAATAGTTCTTGTTGCCGATGACGAGCTTCATCGTGAATTCCTTGGGGGCGGAAACAGAGGCAAACGAAAGGCGAAAGCCGGATGACGCGGGCGCCGGCATGCCGCCAGGCGCCCCGAGCCACACATTCTATCGGCCCGGCGCACGGCCTCCAAATGAAATGCGCTCGCAAGGCTGTGAGCGCCAATCACATCGGCGCAAGTTCCGTGCCCCCGGACGATGGCGCTTCAGCGATGCACGCTGCCGCGCATGGACTGGAAGAACGTGTCGCGGCTGCGCCCGGCCAGCACGTCGGTCATCACGACCTCCAGGCTCACGGGATGCACGCCAAGTTCCTCCGCCATGGGCTCGCCGAGCACGTTGTCCAGCCGCATCGAATCGAGGTTGTCGCGCGACAGCACCGCGCCGCCCGGCATGTGTTCGAGCACGGCGGCCTGCATGCGCGCCAGCGCGTCGGGCAGCGCGATGATCGGTCGCGGATGCCCCGACGCCCGGCCCGCGAACTTGACCAGTTCTTCCAGCGTGTACACCTGCGGGCCGCCCAGTTCGTAGGTTTGCCCGACCGTCGACCCATTGGCCATCGCGTTGACAAAGGCCTGCACCACGTCCATCACGAACACGGGCTGGAAGCGCGCATGGGCGCACGCCAGCGGTACCACCGGTGCCATCTGCTGCAGCTGGGCGAACAGGTTCAGGAAATGATCGTCGGGGCCGAACACGACCGACGGCCGGAAGATGGTCCAGTCCAGCCCGCTCTCGCGCACGATGCGCTCGCCCTCGCCCTTGCTGCGCAGGTACATCGACGGACCCTGCGTGTCGGCGCCAAGCGCGCTCATGTGGATCAGGCGGCGAACGCCGGTACGGTTGCAGGCCTCAACCAGCTGTCGCGGCAGGTCGACATGCGCGGCGGCAAACTGCGGCCCGTACGGGTCGGCGCGGTCGCCGTGCAGGATGCCCACCAGGTTGACGACGATGCCGTCGACACCCAGCGGGCCGATGGCGTCATCGAGCGAGGCCGCATCGGACAGGCCAAGTTCGGCCACTTCCACACGCGGCAGCAACAGCAGGTGCTGCGCATGTTCGATGCTGCGCGCCCCGACCACGATGCGGTCGGGGGCAATGGGACTATCGGGATTGGTGGCCGGATCGAGCGGCGCGCCGGAGGCGGATGCCGCGCCAGCCAGGCGGGACACGAGGTGGCTGCCGATGAAACCGGCGCCCCCGATGACAAGGACGTTGCTGGTCTTCATTCTGGGCTCCGTGACGTTTCGTGTGACGCTTGCGTGATGCACGCGTCCCGAGGGTCACGGAGCCAGCGCCCCGTCCCGATGCAGGGTCAGGGCAGGCTGGTCGTCGTGACCGAGGACGGCGCGACCACCCCGAGCCGGTCTTTCAGCGACTGGGGACGGCCACTCATCAATGCAGCATAGTACGTAGCGTTGGAAAGCACATTCTTGACATACGTTCGCGTTTCCGTGAACGGGATCGTCTCTGCAAAGATCGCGCCTTCCACGGGCCGCGACAGGCTCGAACGCCACGATTTCGGGCGTCCCGGGCCGGCGTTGTAGCCGGCCGAGGCCAGCGTCCATGAACTATCGAGGTCCGTCAGTACCATGCTCATGTAATTTGTACCGAGCAGGATATTGATGTTCGGATCGCCCATCATCGACGGCGAGAAGTCGGCCATGCCGATCTTCTTCGCCACGTATTTGGCCGTGGCCGGCATCACCTGCATCAGGCCGTGCGCACCCGCCGACGACCGCGCGTTCATGATGAAGCGCGATTCCTGGCGGATCAGGCCGTACGCCCAGGCCATGTCCAGGCCCACATCGTCGGTGGCGCGCTGCATGATGTCGCGATACGGCATCGGGAAACGCTGTGCGAAATCATGTTCGGCCTTCGTACGATCCGACGTGTTGACCGTGCGATCCAGCAGCTCGACCTTGCGCGCGTACTCGGCGGCGGCGATCAGCTCGCGGTCGCTCATGCCGCGCAGTTCCCAGTTCCACTCGCGGTTGCCCTCGAAGCGCAGGTTCAGGTCATAGAACTTCTGCGCGCGGACAAAGCCCGGGCGCGTGCGCATTGCCATGGCCTCGGCGTCGCTGACCGTGGTGCGGGCCGGCAGCGTGATCCGGTTGCCCAGTTCCTCGCTGGCCAGCTGGCCGTAGAAGTTGAACTGGCCGGCAATCGACTGGAATTGCGCCTGTGCATCGGCGGTGCGGCCGTCAGCCTTGAGCGCGCGGCCGTACCAGTACGTCCAGGCCGGGTCCTTGGCACGCAGCTCGGCACGCATCAGCTCGACCGACTGGCGCACCTGCTTCCAGTCGCCCTGGCGCAATGCGGCGCGTACGCGCCATTCCTGCGTTTCGTCGGACAGCCACTGGTTGCCGCCCAGGTCCATCTGGCGGCGGTAGTAGCCGGCCGCTTCCGGCATCAGCTTCTTGGCGGCGTACTGGCCAACCACGCCCCACGCGGCACCCTGCTCGTCGCGCGACAGGCCGCCGGCAATGGTGTTCAGGTAGGACGCCGCCTGCGACGGGTCGTTGCGGGCCATCTTGACCACGGTGGCCAGCGAATCGCTGTCCACGCGTGCATCGGGCACGGCGGCCGCAATCTTCGCAGCCAGCGTCGTGTAGTTCTGCTCCAACGCCTGACGTGCCTGGAACGCCACGTCGCTGCGCTGGATCTGCTGGCTCTGCGCCAGGTAGCTCACCAGGTCCACGCAGCCGTCGCCGTAGTAGCGCGGATCCACCAGCGTGGCGCGCGCCTCGGCGGCCACGTTCTGGCCCTTGAGCGCCTTCGACAGCAGCGCGTAGCACTCCACCTGCGTGTCGTCCTTGAGCACGAACTGGGGGTACTGGATGTCGAAGTTGGCCCAGTCGCGTTTCTTGCCCAGCACCAGCAGCCAGTCGTTGCGCATGCGGTCGGCAATCGCCTCGCCCTGGTAGCGCTGCAGGAAGGCCGCCACTTCGGCGTCGGGGGCGTCGATGCGCGCCTGGCCGCCGGTGTCGAACATCTGCGGCTTGATGCGGAAGTATTCGACGTACGAGGGGATCGGGTAGTCGACCAGCGTGGCCGAAATGGCGGCGGCGCGGTCCACGTCATTCTTGCGGGCCGCTTCGCGCAGCGCCACGAAGGCGTCGTCCGGGTTGGACGGAATCATCGTCGGCGCAGCCGGCTGCTGCGGGGCCGGACGCGACGGTGCCGGCTTTTTCTGCGCGTACGCCGGCATCGCCAGCACCGCGCCTGCGAACGCAAGCCAGGCGATGCGGCCGGCCCGGCGCAGATATACTCCCTTCGACATTCTTGGCTATCCCTTATGTGGTGGCACGTGCCCATTCACGAAGACAGGCACGCATCCTTCATTTGTCTCTGATTGTCTGATCGCGGTCATTATTGCACGCCATGCCCCCATCCCAAGCCCCGGACAACGGGCCTGACGCCCGTCAATTCCACGCTGGCACGGACCAGCCTGCCGACCTGCCCGCAGACCCTGCCGATGACCGCCGCGCCCTGCGCCGCGACCTGCTGGCGCGGCGTGCCGCGCTGCCCGGTCGCGCCGCGTCCGATGCCGCCATCGACCATGCGCTGGGGCCTCTGCTGGAACGCCTGGGCATACGGAAACTGGGGTTTTACTGGCCGATCCAGCAGGAATTCGACGCGCGCGGCACGGTGGCCCGCTGGCTGGGCGCGATGCCCGGCCGCGTGGCCGCCCTGCCCGTGGTCTCGGCCCCGGGCACGCCGCTCGATTTCCATCTCTGGACCCCTGACACGATGATGCGCGCCGGCCACTACGGCATTCCGGTACCCGATGGCACCGAAGCCGTGACGCCCGACGCGCTGCTCATTCCCTGTGTCGGTTTCAGCGCCAACAAGTTCCGCCTCGGCTACGGCGGCGGCTTCTACGACCGCACACTGGCGGCCCTGGCCGGCCTGGGCGCCACCCCCATCGCCATTGGCATCGGCTTCGGCGCCTGCGAGATTCCACTCGTGGCGCAGGCGCACGACCTGCCGATGGACTGGCTGGTCACCGAAGCGGGGGTGCGGTAGCTCGCGCGGCCACCTGGTCGTCGCCTGGCGGTCAGCCTGGCGCGGCGTCCGGGGCTGGCACCGGGTCGCGGGTCAGCCCATCCACCAGTTCGCGCATCCGTCTCCAGTGCGAGCCTTCCCAGAACACCCTGCGGCATTGCGGGCACGTGACAAAGCGGTCATGGCGCTCGAAAACGCCGTCCGGCACGCGGCCCTGTGCGTCGGGCTTGTCGATCCGCTGCAGCGGCACGTTGCAGGTCAGGCATAGCGAGAACGGCCGGGCGCTGCGCGCCAGGTCAAGCCGCGCGAAGATCTCCTGCGCCTGTGGCGTCGACTTGATCGCCCGCACGTAGCAGCCGTGCGTGATCTCGCGGCGCTTGAGCAGTTCGCGGTCGCGCGTCAGCACGATGCGCTGCTCATCGGCCGCGATGCGGGCAATCTCGCTGTCTTCGAAGTGGTTGTCGTAGAGGGTGTCGAAGCCGCTCATGCGCAGCAGGTGCGCCAGGCCGCCCAGATGGGCATCGGCGATGAAACGAATGCTGCGCAGCGGATGCTCGCGCACGCGCAGCAACGGCGTGACATCGAGCGATTCGAATTTTGGATAGACGGCTACGCGGTCGCCGTCTTCGACGAGGCGCTCGAACGGCGCCGATTCGCCATTCACCAGAATCAGCTCCACCTCGGTATGCGGCACGCCCAGCGCCTCGATCATGTGCTTGACCGTGGCGGCGCGCGCACAGGGGCACGACAGGTCCCGGCGGCGCTGCGATGGCGCCAGAAAGTCGTTCAGTTCCTCGTAGAAACGGAAAGTGGCGGTGACCATGGCGGCGAGTATGCCACCATCGCCCGGGGGCTGCCGATCGCTGGCGACACGGCCATGCCGGTCTGCCTACCGGGCATTCCCAAGCCGCAGCGCCGCCTCCACCGCCATGCGCGCCCACGGCGTCATGGCCGCTGGCGACTCCAGGCACGCTGCCGGCAGGCTCAGGTAGTGACGCATCGTCACTTCGCGCCGGGCCGACTGATAGCGGAACGGCTCGCTGCCCTCGGCTTCGAACCGGGCCAGCGTGGCATCGTCCGCCTTCAGGTAGCACTGGCCGCCGCTGACCAGCGCAAACATCAGCCCGTCGTAGAACAGGCCGTGCCCGCCAAACATCCGCCTGGCCGTGACCGGCCCGATGCTGGCCGCCAGCGGTGCCATCAGCTCCAGCAGATGCTCGATGAACGGGTCCGGGCGGCGCGCGGCGGGCATGCGCTCAGAGCTTCAGCCGTTGCCAGATGGCCTTGGTGGCGCCAGCCGTATTCAGCGTGTAGAAGTGCAGGCCGGGCACGTCCGATGCCAGCAGGCGCTCGCACAGCGCCGTCACCACGTCCAGGCCGAACGCGCGGATCGACTCCTTGTCGTCGCCAAACGATTCGAGCCGCTTTGCCACCCAGCGCGGCACTTCGGCGCCGCACATCTCGGAAAAGCGCATCAGCTGCGAGTAGTTGGTGATCGGCATGATGCCCGGCACGATCGGCACTTCCACGCCCATCGCGCGCACGTCGTCGACAAAGCGGAAGTAGGCGTCGGCGTTGAAGAAATACTGCGTGATGGCCGAATTGGCGCCAGCCTTCACCTTGCGCACGAAGTTGTCCAGGTCGTGGCGCGGCGAGCGGGCCTGCGGGTGGTACTCGGGATAGGCGGCCACCTCGATGTTGAACCAGTCGCCCGTCTCGGCGCGGATGAACTCCACCAGCTCGTTGGCGTAGCGGAATTCGCCGATCTCGCCCATGCCCGAAGGCATGTCGCCGCGCAGCGCCACGATATGGCGGATGCCGCCGTCGCGGTAGGTCTTGAGGATGTCGCGGATGCTCTCGCGCGACGATCCCACGCACGACAGGTGCGGCGCCGCCTCGATGCCCTCGCGCTGGATTTCCAGCACGGCGTCGAGCGTGCCCTGCTGCGTGGTGCCGCCGGCGCCGAACGTTACCGAGATGTACTTCGGCTGCAGCGGAGCCAGCTGGGCGCGCGTGTTGCGCAGTTTCTCGGCGCCCTCCGCCGTCTTGGGCGGGAAGAATTCGAAGCTGTAGTAGCGATCAGTCATGGTTGGCACGCCGCACGCGCGGCGCCCCGAAAAATTTCAGTCGCGCTTAGTCCCGGCCGCCAAGCAGTACGCTGGCGAGAATCGTCGAGATCACGCTATAGAGAATCGAGCCAAGCAGCGCGGAGCCAAACCCTGCCACGACAAACCCCTGCAGCAGGTTGCCGACAAACAGGAACAGCAGCGCGTTGATGACGAAGATGAACAGCCCCAGCGTCACCAGCGTCACCGGCAGGGTCAGGATGACCAGGATCGGCCTGATCAGCGTATTGACCAGACCCAGCACCAGTGCGGCAACCATCGCCGCGCCAAACCCGCGCAGTTCGATACCGCTGATCAGGTAGCTCACCAGGAACAGCGAAGCGGCGTTGATGATCCAGACGGCCAACAGTCTCATCGGGACTCCTTGATATGGGATGACATCGGAACTGTGCGACCTGGCGAAGCCCGCCGCGCAGTTGGCTCAACGCCCTCTCCCCGGCCCCCTTCCCGCCAGGCGGGAGAGGGGAGAAAGACGCGGGGAGAAAACCGGGCCGATCAGTAGCGGTAGTGGTCGGCCTTGTACGGGCCTTGCTTCTGCACGCCGATGTAGGCCGCCTGCTGCTCGGTCAGTTCGGTCAGCTGTGCGTTCAGCTTCTTCAGCTGCAGGCGGGCCACCTTCTCGTCCAGGTGCTTCGGCAGCGTGTACACGCCCACCGGGTACTTGCCGCTGTCGCGCTCGGCCCACAGTTCGATCTGGGCGATCGTCTGGTTGGCGAACGAGCTGCTCATCACGTACGACGGGTGGCCCGTGGCGCAGCCCAGGTTCACCAGGCGGCCCTTTGCCAGGATGATGATCTTCTTGCCGTCCGGGAACTTGACGTGGTCCACCTGCGGCTTGATCTCGTCCCATTCGTACTTCTCGACCGAGGCGATGTCGATCTCGTTGTCGAAGTGGCCGATGTTGCAGACGATGGCCTGGTCCTTCATCCTGGCCATGTGGTCATGCGTGATCACGTGGTAGTTGCCCGTGCAGGTCACGAAGATGTCGCCGTGCTCGGCGGCGTAGTCCATCGTCACCACGCGGTAGCCTTCCATGGCGGCCTGCAGTGCGCAGATCGGGTCGATTTCGGTGACCCACACCTGGGCCGACAGCGCGCGCAGGGCCTGGGCGCTGCCCTTGCCCACGTCGCCGTAGCCCGCCACGATGGCAACCTTGCCGGCGATCATCACGTCGGTGGCGCGCTTGATGCCGTCCACCAGCGATTCGCGGCAGCCGTACAGGTTGTCGAACTTGCTCTTGGTCACCGAGTCGTTCACGTTGATGGCCGGGAACTTCAGTTCGCCGCGCTGGGCCATCTGATACAGGCGGTGCACGCCCGTGGTGGTTTCCTCGGTCACGCCGCGGATGGCTTCCAGGTTGCGGCTGTACCAGGTGGCGTCCTTGGCCAGCTTTTCCTTGATGGCGGCGAACAGGTAGGTTTCTTCCTCGCTGGTCGGCTTGCTGATCAGCGATGCATCCTTCTCGGCGCGGGCACCCAGGTGCAGCAGCAGCGTGGCGTCGCCGCCGTCGTCCAGGATCATGTTCGGCGTGCCGCCGTCGGCCCAGTCGAAGATGCGGTGGGTGAAGTCCCAGTATTCCTTCAGCGACTCGCCCTTGAACGCGAACACCGGCGTGCCCGATGCGGCGATGGCTGCGGCGGCGTGGTCCTGGGTCGAGAAGATGTTGCACGAAGCCCAGCGCACATCGGCGCCCAGTGCCTTGAGCGTCTCGATCAGCACGGCGGTCTGGATCGTCATGTGCAGCGAACCGGCGATGCGGGCGCCCTTGAGCGGCTGCGCGGCGGCGAATTCGTCACGAATGGCCATCAGACCCGGCATTTCGGTCTCGGCGATGGCGATTTCCTTGCGGCCCCAGCCGGCCAGGCCGATATCGGCGATCAGGTAGTCTTGCTTCAGGTCAGTCACAGCGTTCATGTTCACTCCGATGTAAGAGTGGCGCATACGCGGGACGGGAGACGGTTCAGGCCCATGACTTTGGGGCCCGGGCCGCGTCACGGATTGCCTCCAGTGAGGCCATGACGGGCAGACAGGTCGACTCGCGCCCCGTGCGAACCACGGAACAGCGAGCGCCGTTGAGACATTCCGAGCCTGGCGGATGGCAGGGCATCCGTTGCAACGCTCCTCGGAGTGGCGGTATTGTAGCGTGCCTGTCCGCGCCGAGCGGGCAGAAATACCAGAATTTTTCCCGCTTTTTTGTTTCCGACTGTTCCCGTCCCGTTCCTGCCTTGCACATGCTCCCCACGCCACCTCGCACCCTGACCATCGCCGGTTCCGACTCCGGCGGCGGCGCCGGCATCCAGGCGGACCTGAAGACATTTGCCGCGCTCGGCTGCTTCGGCATGAGCGCGATCACCGCCATCACGGCCCAGAACACGCTGGGCGTCACCGGCGTGCACGCCATTCCGGCCGACATGGTGGCCGCGCAGATCGACGCCGTCGCCAGCGACATCGGCGTGGATGCCGCCAAGACCGGCATGCTCGGCACGGCGGCCATCGTCGAGGCCGTGGCCGGCGCGGTGGACCGGCACGGCATCCGCAAGCTGGTGGTCGACCCGGTCATGATCTCCACCTCTGGCGCCACGCTGTCCGACGACGCCACCAGCCAGGCCATGGTGAAGCTGCTGTTTCCGCGCGCCATGCTGGTCACCCCGAACCTGCCGGAAGCCTCGTACCTGCTCGGGCGCCGCATCGCGCGCCGGGCCGAGATGGAGTCCGCCGCGGCCGACCTGCTTGCCATGGGCTGCCAGGCCGTGCTGCTCAAGGGCGGCCACCTGGAAGACGACGGCCCCGGCGCCACCGGCCTGGACGACCTGCTGATGCTGGCCGATGGCACCACGCGCGTCTACACGCATCCGCGCATCGATACCCCCAACCTGCATGGCACCGGCTGCACGCTGGCGGCGGCCATCGCGTCGCAACTGGCGCGCGGCGACGCCCTGCCCGATGCCGTGGGCACCGCGCTGGACTACGTGGCCCGGGCCATCGCGGCGGGGGCGCAACTGCGCCTGGGGGCCGGCAATGGCCCGCTCAACCACAGCTTTGCCCCGCGCCAGCTGGGCTGACCCGGAATCGGATTCGACATGGAAACCCTGCAAGACATCGACCTGCGCGACGATCCCGCCGCGCGCTGGTACGTGAAGGACGAAACCGTGCAGGTGGCGTTTGCCGCCGAGCCTGGCGAACTGATCAGCCGCGAAGGGCCGAACCGCTACCTGCGTGCCGATGCCATCGTGACCGGCGCCACCGGCGACCGCTGGGTGGTGTCGCGCGAGCGTTTCGATGCGCGATACGTGGCCGTGGGGCCGGGCACGCACGGCGAAGCCGGCCCGTATCGCAACAAGCCGGTGCCGGTACTGGTCAAGGAGATGCCGGCCTCGTTTGCGATCGAACGCTCGGCCGGTGGCGATGTGCTGACCGGCAAGCCCGGCGACTGGCTGATGCAATACGCGCCCGGCGACCATGGCATCACCGAGCGCGCAAGGTTCGAGGCAGTCTATCGTCCGACCCAAGGCCCGGCGGACCCTGCGGACGATCCGGCAGCTTGATTCCCGCCGGCCTAGTTCCCGCCGGCCAGCTGCACCAGCTTGAACGACGCGCGGGCCACGCAGCAGACGGTGCCCGACGCGTCGCGGGCCTCGCCTTCGCAGAAGGCAATCTTGGCGCCCCGGCGCAGGACGCGCGACTCGAACGTCAGCTCGCCGCGCGCGGCGGCCAGGAAATGCGTGGACATGTCGATCGTGATCACGCCCACATCCAGCGGGGCATGCGAGCGCGCCGCACCGCTCAGGGTGAAGTCGAGCACGGCCATCAGGGTGCCGCCATGCACGTCACCACGGCTGTTCACCACATTCGGGCTGGCCGGCAGGCGCGTACGGCATAGCCCCTCCTCCATATGCACCGGCTGCAGGCCCAGCAGGCGCATCAGCGGAATCTCGATACCGAAATAGGGCTTGTCGGGGGTGCCCGGGGCGGCGGGGATGATCTCGTTCACTGCTGTTTCCTCTCTGCGGGTTCCGTTCCGTAGTGCGGAACCTCTATCCATTGGTGACTGGATGGAGAGGATATGCGGATTGGCGGGATACGGCCAGCCAGGGTGGCCGGTCAGCGCCCAAACTGTGAGCGTTTGAGACGCCCGGCCCTCTCCCCCGGCCCCTCTCCCGCATGGCGGGAGAGGGGAGCAAACCAGCCCTGGGTGTTCTCCTCTCTCCCGATGGAGGGAGAGAAAAGCAAACCAGCAGCCTTGGCGGTGCCCTGGGTGTTCTCCCCTCTCCCGCTGGCGGGAGAGGGGCGGGGGAGAGGGCGGGCCGTGCAACCGGAGACGGTCAGGCAAACAGCGCGTTGAGGCCCGCCACCGCCGCTGGCACGTCGCCAGCCTCGGTAATGGCCCGCACCACGGCTGCGCTGCCCACGCCGACATCGAGCACTTCGCGCATATTGCCGGCGTTTACACCGCCGATGCCTACCAGCGACGGAATCACCGGCTTCATCAGCGTCACATACGACTGGAAGCGGCCCATGCCCTGCGGCTGGGTCGGCATGATCTTGGTCGTGGTCGGGAAAATCGCGCCCAGCGCCAGGTAACTCGGCCGGATCGCCGCCACGCGCAGCATTTCAGCGTAGCCGTGCGTGGACACGCCCAGGCGCAGGCCCGATGCGCGGATGGCGTCGAGGTCGGCTTCGTCCAGGTCTTCCTGACCCAGGTGGATGCCATAGATACCGCTATCGCCGCCACAAGCCGCGTGATGGTCGACCGCCACGCGCCAGTGGTCGTTGATGAACAGGCGCGACTTCGAGCCCTTGGCCGCATTGGCCGCCCGCACCACTTCGGCCTTCACCTCGGCGGCATCGTCGGACTTGAAGCGCAGCTGCACGGTTGGCACCTGCAGTGGCACCAGTTGCTCGATCCAGTCGGCGCTGGGCATGACCGCATACAGCCCCAGATCGGGCGGGCACGGCGCGAAGGCCGGCGCCGGATGATCAGGCGAGACCAGCGCGGCATGGCGCACGCGCGGAAAGCGCGCGAAATCGCCGGGCCAGCCGGTGCTGCCCGGCACCCAGGCGCGGGCGATGCACAGCGCGTCGTGCGCGGGGAAATGCAGCGACAGGGCCGCCGCCAGCACCGCCACGAAGCCGGGCGAGTGCGCGGATTCGTCGTCGGCCTGCGAATCGAGCACCCAGGTGCCCATCGGCGAGCGCACGGTGTCGACCCAGCGGCCGCCTTCGCGCTCCGACACGATCAGCACGGCATTGGCTGCCGCCACGCGATCGATGACGTCGGCGGCGGCCTCGCCATCCGACAGCACCACGTCGTGCCGGCCCAGCGTGGCCGGGGCGTTCGCCAGCGGCCATACCTGCCACGGCGTCTCGTCGCGGCCAAACATCGCGGCAAAGCGCCGCATCAGGTCTTCGAACAGTGCGGCGTCGATGGCCGCGGCAACTCCCTGGCGCGTCATGCGCGATCCTCCGCGCCTTCGGCGTGCCAGAACGGCATGCCCACCACCGGCGTGCTGGCCTGCGCCACTTCGCGCTCAGGCATCGGGCCGGCCAGGTACGCGGTACGGCCGGCGTCCACGGCCAGCGCAAACGCGCGCGCCATGTTCACCGGATACGCGGCCTGGGCCACGGCGGTGTTCAGCAGCACGCCGTCGTAGCCCCATTCCAGCACCTGCGCCGCATGCGACGGCAGGCCCAGTCCGGCATCGACGATCAGCGGCGTGTCGGGCAGGCGGTCGCGCAGCGTGCGCATGGCGTGCGGATTTACCGCGCCACGGCCGGTGCCGATCGGTGCCGCCCAGGGCATCAGCGCCTGGCAGCCCACGTCAAGCAGGCGGCGGCACAGCACCAGATCCTCGGTGCAGTACGGCAGCACCTTGAAGCCTTCCTTGATCAGCGTCTCCGCCACGGCGGGCAGGTTCAGCGTATCGGGCTGCAGCGTGTAGTCGTCGCCGATCAGTTCCAGCTTGATCCAGTCGGTCTCGAAGACCTCGCGCGCCATCATCGCCGTGGTGATGACTTCCTGCGCGGTGAAGCAGCCGGCGGTATTGGGCAGCACCGGCACGCCCAGCGTGCGCAGCATCTGCCAGAAGGTGTCGCCGCCCAGCGTCTGGCCGTCGCCCTGGCCCACGGCGGTCTGGCGGCGCAGCGCCACGGTGATCATGGCCGGGCGCGAGGCCTCCACGGCCGCCTGCAGCGTGGCCGGCGACGGATAGCGCGCGGTGCCCAGCAACAGGCGCGAATCGAAGGATTCGCCGTACAGCACGAACGGGTCGCGCAGGGTTTCAGCAGGTTCGAATGTCATGGCAGTGCTTAGCCTCCCGTTACGGGTTGCACGAGGTCAATCTGGTCGCCCGCATTGAGCGATGTAGCCGCATGCGCGGCGCGCGGGACGAACTGGCCGTTCACCGCGGCCGCGAACGGCGGCACGATGGCCGCGGCGGTCACGGCATCCGCCAGCGTGGCGGCGTCCGACAGCTCCAGCGGTTGGCCATTGAGCAGGATTTGCATGATGAATATCGGTTAGTGCAGCGTGCCGCCGGCATCGGCCAGCACGTTCGGCGCGATCTGGGCAGACTCGCTCACGGGCGCGATCATGCCGGGCCAGCGCAGCGCGGCCGGCACGGCATGGGCGGCGGGGTCGCCGTCGAGCATCGCGCGGACGACGTGGCAGGCGGCCTCGGTCACCGCCGGTGCGATCAGCCAGCCATGGCGGTACAGGCCGTTCACGCGCACCACGCGCGACTGCTGGTCCACGCGGATCGCGGGCAGGTGGTCGGGGCGCGTCGGGCGGCGCTGAACGTTCAGTTCCAGCACGCGCGCCTCGCCAAAGGCGGGATGCAGCGAGTGCGCCGCCGAGAGCAGCTCCAGCGCGGAGCGCACGCTCATCGGCGATTCATCCTCGCTTTCGATTTCGGTGGCGCCGATCACGTAGAGGTCGTTCGGCTTCGGCGCGATATAGATGGGGTAGCGCGGATGCAGCAGGCGCACCGGCCGGTGCAGCTTCACGTCAGGCGCATGCACGCGCACCACTTCGCCGCGCAGGCCGCGCAGGCCCGGCAGCGCCTGGCCTTGCGGGCCGGCGGCGTCGGTCCATGCCGCACGGGCGCCAAGGCCGCGGCAATCGAGCACGACACCGGCCTGGATACCCAGCGCGGGCAGCGCTTCGGCGTCGATCTCGCCCGCTTCCCACACGCAGTGCAGCCCTTCCTCGATGGAGCACGACAGCAGCGCGCGCATCGCGCCACGGTTGTCGAGCTGGCCTTCGCCCTGCAGCAGCAGGCCTTGCGGGAAACGCCCGGCCAGCGCGGGCTCGATCTGGCCCACGCCGTTGCCGTCCAGCGCGCGCAGACGCGCCTGCACCAGGTCGGGCGGCGCCACGGCGCGCATGCGTCCGGTGAACAGCGACACCTCGCTGCGGTCCCGCGCATGCCACACCACCAGCGTGCCATCTTCCTGGAAGAACACGGGCTCGGGCAGTTCCTGGATCCAGGTGCGCCACAGGTCGACACTGGCGATGCCAAGGTCGACGATCCGCCGTTCGGCAATGGCCGATTCGGCCAGCGGCGCCAGCATGGCCGCGGCCACGTGCGCGGCCGAGCCGCTGCCGTCGGGGCCGCCACGCTCCACCAGCGCCACGCGGGCGCCTGCGCGCACCAGCTGCCAGGCGGACAAACGCCCGGCCAGGCCGGCGCCAAGAATGGCGACATCGAAGGACTGTACTGCTGTCATGGGCTTGTATGCCGGCGGCATTGGCCAAGTGAGTGGCGCCGACCGGCCTCCTGTTCGGTGAATACCGCCGCGCCGCGTGGGGGCGCCGCGCGCGGGACTCTGGGTGCTACGGGTACTGCCGGGCGGCGCCGCGTGGGCGGCCGCCCGTCCTGCAAGACAACGCTTACGAGTAGATCTTCGAGCCCGACTTCACGAACTCGATCGATTTCTCTTCCATCCCCTTCTGGGCCGCCGGCAGCGATGCCGCGTAGTCGCGCACTTCCTGCGTGATCTTCATCGAGCAGAACTTCGGCCCGCACATCGAGCAGAAGTGGGCGATCTTGGCGCCTTCGGCCGGCAGCGTGGCATCGTGGAACGAACGCGCGCGCTCCGGATCGAGGCCCAGGTTGAACTGGTCTTCCCAGCGGAACTCGAAACGTGCCTTGGACAGCGCATTATCGCGCAACTGCGCGCCGGGCCAGCCCTTGGCCAGGTCGGCGGCATGGGCGGCGATCTTGTACGTGATGATGCCTTCGCGCACGTCTTCCTTGTCCGGCAGGCCCAGGTGCTCCTTCGGCGTGACGTAGCACAGCATGGCCGTGCCCATCCAGCCGATATTGGCGGCACCGATGCCGCTGGTGATGTGGTCGTAGCCCGGCGCGATGTCGGTGACCAGCGGTCCCAGCGTGTAGAACGGGGCTTCGTAGCAGTGCTTCAGTTCCTCGTCCATGTTGGCCTGGATGCGCTGCAGCGGCACGTGGCCCGGGCCTTCGATCATCACCTGCACGTCGTGCTCCCACGCCTTGGCGGTCAGCTCGCCCAGCGTGCGCAGTTCGCCGAACTGGGCGTCGTCGTTCGAATCGGCGATGCAACCCGGACGCAGGCCATCACCAAGGCTGAACGACACGTCGTACGCCTTCATGATTTCGCAGATCTCGTCGAAGTGCGTGTACAGGAAGTTTTCCTTGTGGTGCGCCAGGCACCACTTGGCCATGATCGAGCCGCCGCGCGACACGATGCCGGTCACGCGGTCTGCCGTCATCGGCACGTAGCGCAGCAGCACGCCGGCGTGGATCGTGAAATAGTCCACGCCCTGTTCGGCCTGCTCGATCAGCGTGTCGCGGAACATTTCCCAGGTCAGGTCCTCGGCGATGCCGCCGGTCTTGTCCAGCGCCTGGTAGATCGGCACCGTGCCGATGGGTACCGGCGAGTTGCGCAGGATCCATTCACGGGTTTCGTGGATGTGCTTGCCGGTGGACAGGTCCATGATGGTGTCGGCGCCCCAGCGGATCGACCAGACCATCTTTTCCACTTCCTCGGCCAGCGACGACGTCACCGCCGAATTGCCCAGGTTGCCGTTGATCTTCACGCGGAAGTTGCGGCCGATGGCCATCGGCTCCAGTTCCGTGTGGTTGATGTTGGCGGGAATGATCGCGCGGCCGGCGGCCACTTCGCGACGCACGAATTCCGGCGTCATGTCTTCCGGACGCAGCGGCAGCGCGGCGCCCAGCGCGTTGCCCGGGTGCTGGCGCAGCAGCGCCTTGTACTCGGGCTTGTCGTACAGCGCCTGCAGGTTCAGCGATTCGCGCAGCGCCACGTATTCCATCTCGGGCGTGATGATGCCCTTGCGTGCGTAGTGCATCTGCGACACATTGGCACCGGCCCTGGCGCGGCGCGGGTTGGTCAGCTGGGCAAAACGCAGGTGTGCCGTGGCGGGGTCGTTGGCGCGTGCCAGGCCGTACTCGGACGACAGGCCCGACAGCACTTCGGTGTCGTTGCGCTCTTCGATCCACTTGGCGCGCACGGGCGGCAGGCCGGCCTTCAGGTCGATATGCACGTCGGGGTCGCTGTACGGGCCCGAGGTGTCGTAGACCGGGATTGGCGGATTCGCCATCTCGCCCTTCTCGGTGCGCGTGGCGGTCTGCAGGATCGTGCGCAGCGGCACGCGGATATCGGGGCGGCTGCCGGTCAGGTAGGTCTTGCTGGAAGCCGGATAGGCGAATTTCTGGTCGAGATCGCTTTCCAGCGACTCAAACGATGCGGCGGGGGCAGTACGGGCCATGGGTGTCGTCCTCTCTCTTGCGGGGATGGACGAAACCAGGAGCCCTGTGAGCCGGCCTGCCCGGCATGGCCGGCGGCGGCGTCCCGTTGCGGAAAAAAGCGGTTCTCCCGCGGGACAAGAGGCAAATCGGTTTTTGTGAAACTTCCCACGCCGGTACTAGCCGGATCGGGTTCGAAGGGACTCTCTCAGCGCGCCCGGCCCATCCGGACGGCACCCCTGTTTCATCCAACGGGGTGAATTTAAGCACAAGCCCAAGCCCCGCGCCACCCGAAATTCGGTTCGAGGTGTCGTGCCTCACGGTATCGGAATCATGGTGCCTTGCAGCATTTCGAACGGGGAAGTTGCCGTACCATGGCCGCAGCCTGCCGAAGTGCCGAGACGCATTGCCGCTCCAGGAGATGCCATGACCGCCACCCCCGCCGCCGACGTTGATCACGCGCAAATTGCGCAAGCCGCACAAACCCACAGCGTGTTCAACCAGGTGCCCGACCTTGCCCACTACAACCTGTTCGACACCGACCCCGGCCTGCGTTCCGCGCTGGACCGGCTGGGTGGCACCTGGCACGCCGAGGCGCTATCAGGCTACGGGGCCCGGCTTGGCGACCCCGAGGTACAGGCGTGGGCCGCCGATGCAAACCGCCTGACGCCGGAACTGCACACGCACACCCGCACCGGCGAACGGATCGACCAGGTGCAGTTCCACCCCGCCTGGCACCACCTGCTGGCCCTGCTGCGCAGCCAGCAGTTGCAGGCCCTGCCCTTTGCGCAACCGCGCCCCGGCGCCTGGGTGGCGCGCACGGCCGGCTATTTCCTGCAGGCCCAGGTGGAGTCCGGTTCGCTGTGCCCCACCACCATGACGTTCGCCAGCATCCCGGTGCTGAGCAAGGAACCGGCGCTCTATCGCGACCTGCAGGCGCGGCTGTTCTCGACCGAGCACGATCCGCGCGACCTGCCGTGGCGCGACAAGACCGCCGTGATGATCGGCATGGGCATGACAGAGAAACAGGGCGGCTCCGACGTCCGCGCCAACACCACCGTGGCCGTGCCGGTGCGCGGCGAAGGCCGTGGCGCCGAGTACGCGCTGGCCGGCCACAAGTGGTTTTTCTCGGCGCCGATGTGCGATGCCCACCTGGTGGTGGCGCGCATGGGCGCGGCCGATGGTCCCCTGTCGTGCTTTTTCGTGCCACGCTTCCGCGACGACGGCAGCAAGAATCCGATCCTGATCCAGCGGCTCAAGGACAAGCTGGGCAACAAGTCCAATTCCAGCAGCGAGGTGGAGTTCCGGGGCGCCACCGGCATCCTGATCGGCGAGGAAGGCCGCGGCATTCCCACCATCATCGAGATGGCCACCAATACCCGGCTCGACTGCGTGATCGGCAGCGCCGCGCTGCTACGCGCGGCGCTGGTGCAGGCGCTGCATCACGCGCGACACCGCATGGCATTCGGCCGGCTGCTGGCCGACCAGCCGCTGATGCGCAATGTGCTGGCGGATCTGGCCCTGGAGTCCGAGGCAGCCACGCAGATGATGATGGCGCTGGCGCACGCATTCGAGCAGTCCGACCACGACCCCCAGGCCGCCGCCTGGAAGCGCGTGATGACCCCGGCCGCCAAGTTCTGGATCTGCAAGCGTGCGCTGGAAGCCACTGGCGAGGCGATGGAGGTGTGGGGCGGCAACGGCTATGTCGAAGAAGGCCCGATGGCGCGGCTGTATCGCGAGGCGCCCGTCAATTCGATCTGGGAGGGCTCGGGCAACATCATGTGCCTGGACGTGCTGCGCGCGCTGCAACGCAACCCCGACGATGGCGCGCGCATCCTCCAGGACCTGGCGCGGCTCTCGAACGGCCACGCTGCCGTGCGCGCGGAGCTTGCGTCACTTCAGGCGATGCTGCATGGCCCGGCCGATACGCTCGAAGCCAGTGCGCGCCGCTTTGCGCAGGGCCTGGTGCTGACCGCGCAAGCCGCGCTGATGATTGCCCACGCGCATCCGGAATCGGCCGAACAGTTCGTGGCGAGCCGCCTGGGCCGCCAGCATGGCCGTGTGTTCGGCACGCTGGATGCCGACATCGGCACCCTGGGCCGCATCACCGGGCGCGCTTGGCCCTGCTGATACTTATAGTGTGCGGACATCGCACATTGCGTGTGGCGATGCACATGCCCCGCCTTCAGGGGATATGGCAGGTGCCGTAAACGTTGTGGCGACGGGCTCCGGCCCGCCTGCGAAAACCTCCCAAGTCGTCACAACGGACGGTCCACGCCAAGTAACGTGGCCGCCAAGCCACCCCCATGAATATCAGCAAACGTCTGCTTCTTACGCTGTCCCTCGCATTACTCGCGCTACTTTTCGTTGGCCTAGGCGGTATATGGCAACTGTCCAAGGCCGAGGACCGCTTCGAGTACTTCAACGACAACACGCTCGCCAGCGTGCGTGACCTGAACACGGCCAGCAATGCGTTCGCCATGACGCGCGTGGCCCTGTACCGCCACGCGCTGGCCGAGGACAAGGCCGCCCAGGCCGAAGCCGATGCGGCGCTGGAAAAGTCGCTCAAGCGTTTCGATGACCTGATGGCGAAGTACGAGCGCGAGGACATCTCCGACGACTCGGATCGCAAGCTGCTCGAAGCCGATCGCGCGGCGGCCCAGCAGTTTCGTGGCCTGATTCCGGCATTCCTGGAGCGTTCGCGCGCCGATGACCGGGCCGCCACGCTGCAAATGCTGTCGTCGGGCGACCTGAACAAGGTCTCCAGCATCGTGCGCAAGTCCCTGGACGAGCACCTGGACTACAACACGAAGCTTGGCGAGCAGGCCGTGGCCTTCAACAAGGCGCAGTACCACACGTCCGTGCGCGTATTCATCATCGTCATCCTGGTAGCCATCGGGCTGACCGGCTTCCTGGCTTTCGGCCTGTACCAGCGCATCCGCACCAGCCTGGACGAGATCCAGGGCACGCTGGAGCACGTCAGCAAGACGCTCGACCTCGATCACCGCGCGCCGGTTGATCGTCTCGACGAGATCGGCCTGACCGCCCGGTCGTTCAACGCGCTGATCGAGCGCGTGGCAGGCACGCTGCGCGAAGTGCGCCGCTCCACTGACTCGGTGAGCGTGGCCGCGGCGCAGATCGCTGCCGGCAACGTCGACCTGTCGTCGCGCACCGAAGAGCAGGCCGCATCGCTGGAAGAAACGGCGTCGAGCATGGAGCAGCTCACGGCCACCGTGCGCCAGAACGCCGAGAACGCCCGCCAGGCATCGTCGCTGGCGTCGAACGCCGCGCTGGTGGCCGATGAAGGCAACCAGTCGGTGCAGCAGATGGTGGGCACGATGGGTGCCATCAGCAGCAGCTCCGAGCGTATCGCCGAGATCACCAACCTGATCGAGGGTATCGCGTTCCAGACCAACATCCTGGCGCTGAACGCCGCCGTGGAAGCGGCGCGTGCCGGCGAGCAGGGCCGCGGCTTTGCGGTGGTGGCGGGCGAGGTGCGCAGCCTGGCGCAACGTTCGTCGAGCGCGGCCAAGGAAATCAAGGAACTGATCGAGGCATCGGTCGACACGGTGCGCACCGGCTCCGGCCAGGCCGAGGAAGTGGGCAAGACGATGACCGATATCCGCCAGGCCGTAAAGCGCGTGTCGGACATCATCGCCGAAATCTCGGCGGCGTCGCAGGAGCAGAGCGCCGGCATCGAGCAGGTGGGTCACGCCGTGGGCCAGATGGACCAGGTCACGCAGCAGAACGCCGCGCTGGTGGAAGAAGCCGCCGCCGCTGCCCAGTCGCTGGACGAACAGGCCGGCCGCCTGCGCGACATGGTGGGCCAGTTCCAGATGCGCGGCTGACGGTTTGCTCCCCTCTCCCGCTTCCGGGAGAGGGGAAACACATCTCAGTCCGCCACCGCCGCCTCGCGGATCCGCAGCGTCACATGCGGCGCGTAGCGGATCAGGTCGTGGGCGCGCTCCCCGATCATGATCGCCGGGGCATTGGTATTGCCGCCAACCAGCGTCGGCATGATCGATGCATCCACCACCCGCAGCCGCTCCACGCCACGCACCCGCAGTTGCGGGTCCACCACGGCCAGCGCATCCATGCCCATGCGGCACGTGCCCACCGGGTGATAGATCGTGTCCGCATGCCGGCGAATCAGCGCGCGCGCCGCGTCATCGTCGCTGCCGTCGAGCCGCAAGGCCTCCGAGTACAGTTCGCGCCCGCCAAAGACCGCCAGCGGCGCCTGCATGAAGATCCGCCGCACGATGCGCAGGCCTTCCAGCATCGATGCCATGTCTTGCGGATCGGACAGGTAGCGCGGGTCGATGCGCGGCGCTTCCCGCATGTCTGCCGATGCCAGCCTGACCTCGCCACGGCTGCGCGGGCGCAGCACGCAGACATGGCAGGAATAGCCGTGCCCAAGATTGATGCGCCGCATATGGTTGTCGGCCATCCCCACCACGAAGTGCAGTTGCAGGTCCGGTTCGGCCAGGTCCGGACGGCTGCGCACGAACGCGCCCGCCTCGGCAAAATTCGACGTCATCATGCCGGTGCGCTCGCGCCGGTAGCGCAGGTACTCGGCCACGATGCGCCTTGCCCCGCCCAGCGACATGCCGAACAGGTCGGACGCCGCCACGCGCTTGTGGAGGATGATGTCGAGATGATCCTGGAGGTTGCCGCCGACGCCGGGCAGGTCATGCACCACGTCGATACCGTGTTCGCGCAGATGGGCGGCCGGGCCAATGCCCGACGCCATCAGCAACTGGGGCGATCCGAACGCCCCGGCCGACACGATCACTTCACGGCGCGCCCGCAGCATGACCTCCTGACCATCGCGCCAGGCCAGCACGCCCACGGCGCGTCGTTTTTCGAACACGATGCGCAACACCTGCGTGCCGGTCATCACATGCAGATGGCTACGGCCGCCATTGCAGTTGCGGTCCCGGGCATTGCCGCCGTGCAGATAGGCGCGCGCGGCGTTCCAGCGCTCGCCATTGTGCTGCGTGACCTGATACCAGCCCACGCCCTCCTGCTCCTCGCCGTTGAAATCGTCGTTGCGCACGATGCCCGCATGCTGCGCGGCATCGATGAAATGCTGGCCGAACGGGTTCGGCGAACGCAGGTCGCTGACATGCAGCGGGCCGGTGCCGCCGTGCAGCGGATCGTCGTCATGGCCGGCCACGCGTTCATTGCATTCGGCGCGGCGGAAGTACGGCAGCACATCGTCCCACGACCAGCCGTCACAGCCGGCAACGGCCCAGCCGTCGTAGTCGGCAGGCCGTCCGCGCATATAGATCATGGCGTTGATCGACGACGACCCGCCCAGGCCGCGCCCGCGTGGCTGATATCCGCGCCTGCCGTCCAGTCCAGGCTGGGGTGCGGTCAGGTAGCCGTAGTTGCGCGCGCCGGCACGCGGCAGCATGGCCGCGCAGCCGGCAGGTGTGCGTATCAGCACATGATGGTCGTGGGCGCCGGTTTCCAGCAGCGCAATGGTGTCGTTGCCGCTGTCGGCCAGCCGCCCCGCCAGCGCACAGCCTGCCGAGCCCGCGCCCACGACGAGATAGTCAAAGGTGGTTTCCATCTGTCTCCTCGCGTGTCCGGTGCCGGTCCATTCCCCGGCGGACGCCCCGCCGCGAAAGTCCAGTGTAGGCGCTGCCGCCGGGGTGGTGAAGCGGGGCAGGCCCCGAAACCGCCGGCCAGCGCGCGCCGCCGCACGCCCCGCGTTTGGGAGGTGTCCTCCATTGCGATAACCGGCGCTCTGCCTTATGGTGCGCGATGGCCCACGGGAAACAGATCCCGCCAAAGGAGACCGCCGATGAGAGAAGTGCCCGCCATGTCCACGGTGTTCAACGCCATGCATGCCGCGTCGCGGCACGACCAATTCCCGACCTGGGCGATCCGGGCCGACCGCCTGCGGCGTCTCAAGGCACTGGTGCGCGACAACCACGACGCCATCGCAGCAGCCATCAGCGCCGATTTCACGAACCGGCCGCGCCAGGAGACGGCGCTGCTGGAGGTGTTCCCAAGCATTTCGGGCATCGATGACGCACTGCGGCATGGCAAGCGCTGGATGCGCGTGCGGCGGGTGAAGACCGGGCTCTGGTTCAAGCCGGGCAAATCGCGCCTGGTGCCGCAGCCGCTGGGCGTGATCGGCATCGTGGTGCCCTGGAACTATCCGCTCTACCTGACCATCGGGCCACTGGCTGGCGCCCTGGCGGCCGGCAACCGGGCCATGGTCAAGCTGTCCGAATACACACCCCGCTTTTCCGAACTGTTCGCGCGGCTGGTACAGGCCACGTTCGCGCCGGACGAAATAGCGGTTGTCAACGGCGACGCCGAGGTGGCCGCCGCCTTCAGCACACTGCCGTTCGACCACCTGCTGTTCACCGGCTCCACCAACGTCGGTCATCATGTGATGAAGGCCGCCGCCACGAACCTGACGCCGGTGACGCTGGAACTGGGCGGCAAGTCGCCGGCCATCATCGGCCCGGGCGCCGATTTCGAACGCGCGGTGGAGCGCATCCTGGTGGGCAAGCTGCTCAATGCGGGCCAGACCTGCATTGCGCCGGACTATGTGCTGGTGCCGGCCGACCTGCGCGACCGCCTGGTGGACACCGCGCGGCGCGTGGTGAGCCGGCTGTATCCCGATATCGCGCGCAACCCCGACTACACCAGCATCATCAGCCCGCGTCATTTCGACCGCCTGGTATCGCTGATCGACGCCGCGCAGGCCGCTGGCGCACGCGTGGTGCCGCTGACCGATGCCGGGCCCAATGCCGCCGCACGCCAGTTGCCGCCCGTACTGCTGACCGACGTACCGGACGATGTGCGCGCGATGCAGGAGGAGATTTTCGGGCCGGTGCTGCCCGTGGTGGCCTACCGCAGCCTCGACGACGCGATCGGCTTTGTCAATGCCCGGCCGCGGCCGCTGGCACTCTATGTGTTCGACAAGGGGGGCGACGTGGTGGACCGCGTGATGCGCCAGACCGTGGCCGGTGGCGTGACCGTCAACGACACGCTGTTCCACATCGCCCAGGACGATTTGCCATTCGGCGGCGTGGGCCCCAGCGGGATGGGCAGCTATCACGGCGAGGCCGGCTTCGAGACGTTCTCGAAGCTCAAGCCCGTGTTCTACCAGGCCGGCCTGAACGGCGCCGGGCTGCTCAAGCCGCCCTATGGCAAGCGCTTCGAGTCGATGCTGAAGATGTTGCTGCGGTGACCTTGGCGCCGCCGGTCCAGGCGGCCCGGTTGCTTCAGGCGGCCAGCATCGGCTTGCCCAGCATGCGCGACAACACGGCTTCGGGCGAATGGGTGCGGTCGCCAATTGCGGCGGGGTCCAGGTAGATCGTCTGCTCCATCATTGCCTTGCCGCGCATGGCGGCGTGCAGCAGCTGGTCGCTGAACACGATCCAGGTGGCGCCCGGCGGGAACTGGAATTCCTGCTGCGGCACGGTCTTCTGATAGTCCAGGTCGGCCTTGGCCAGGTCGTGCAATTGCAGCATGCGGTGATCGTATTCGCTGCGCTCGCGCTTGGTGATGTGCAGCGTCTTCATCAGCCAGGCCTGTCCCGGCCACATGCCGTGCGTCTTCGGCACGAATCGCGTAGCAAAATCGCCAAACGGCTCGCCCACGCGCCATACGCGCGGCGCTTCGGGGTCGATGTTGTGGAACACGCGCAGCAGGCGCTTGCCCAGCATCGGGTTCGACGGGAACGAATCCACATGCAGGCGCGTATCGTCCTTGCGCCAGCTCACCGGGCGGCCCGCGATCTCGCTCGGACGCAGCGACGTCCCGGCACGCGTCATGTGGCCCACATACTCGGGGAACAGCGTACGGATCAGCAGCTCGCTTGACGTGGCATAGCGATGGATCAGGTTGTAGAGATCGGTCAGGTCCTGCCCGGTGCCGGCCGCGCCGCGCACGGCCTTGTCATTGGCGCGCAGGTTGATGTTCTTCGACTTGCCATCGGAATAGCGCGGGTCCAGGAAGCGTTCCTCGCCCGGCTGGAAGCGGAAGGCCAGGTCCGGAAAGTACAGCACGGCGCCCTGCTCCAGTTCGCGGCGCAGCGTGGCGCGCGTCTCGGGCGATACCTCGGGCGACCAGTCGGTGTAGGGCTGGGTGCGGATCAGGTCCAGGGACATGGCAATTCCGATAAATTCAGGTTGACCGGATTCTACCCCCATGCGGATGCCCGGCCCGGTGACGCCGGCGCAACAAAAAACCCCGCGGGTCCGTGGGGACCGGCGGGGTCATGCAGTCTTGCAGGCGCGTGGCGCGCTTACAGGCCGGCGGCGGCGCGCAGCGCGGCGGCCTTGTCGGTGGCTTCCCACGAGAATTCCGGCTCCTCGCGGCCAAAGTGGCCGTAGGCGGCGGTCTTTTCGTAGATCGGGCGCAGCAGGTCCAGCATCGCCACGATACCCTTCGGACGCAGGTCGAAGTGTTCCTGCACCAGCTGGGCGATCTTCTCGTCGGAGATCTTGCCGGTGCCTTCCGTGTACACGGTCACGTTGATCGGGCGGGCCACGCCGATGGCGTAGCTGACCTGCACCTGGCACTGACGCGCCAGGCCGGCGGCCACCACGTTCTTGGCCACGTAGCGGGCAGCGTAGGCAGCCGAGCGGTCAACCTTCGACGGGTCCTTGCCCGAGAAGGCGCCACCACCGTGCGGCGAAGCACCGCCGTAGGTGTCGACGATGATCTTGCGGCCGGTCAGGCCGCAGTCGCCCTGCGGGCCACCGATCACGAAACGGCCGGTCGGGTTCACCAGGTACTTGGTTTCCTTCAGCATGTCGGCCGGCAGCACGGGCTTGATGATCTCCTCGATCACGGCCTCGCGGATCTGCGCCTGCGAAATGTCCGGCGAATGCTGGGTCGACAGCACCACGGTGTCCACGCTGTGCGGACGGCCGTCCACGTAGCGCACCGTCACCTGCGACTTCGCATCGGGACGCAGCCAGGGCAGGCGGCCATCACGGCGCAGTTGCGACTGGCGCTCGACCAGGCGGTGCGAGTAGTAGATCGGGAACGGCATCAGTTCCGGCGTCTCGTCGCAGGCGTAGCCGAACATCAGGCCCTGGTCGCCAGCGCCCTGGTTCAGGTAGTCGTCCGATGCGCGGTCCACGCCCTGGGCGATGTCCGGCGACTGCTTGTCGTACGCCACCAGCACGGCACAACCCTTGTAGTCGATGCCGTAGTCGGTGTTGTCGTAGCCGATGCGCTTGATGGTGTCGCGTGCGACCTGGATGTAGTCGACGTTGGCGGTCGTGGTGATTTCACCTGCCAGCACCACTAGACCGGTGTTGCAAAGCGTTTCGGCCGCCACGCGGGCGTACTTGTCCTGGGCAAGGATGGCGTCCAGGACGGCGTCCGAAATCTGGTCAGCGACTTTGTCGGGATGGCCTTCGGAAACAGATTCCGAAGTAAAAAGGAAATCGTTCGACACGATCTAGTTTCTCCAGGTTGGCTATTGCGCGCCACCCTCGGAAACGGTGCGGCGACGCTTTAGCGGTATTTAGGCCACTCCCGTAAGAGCAGCATCGCCCCGCAAGTTGTCAGTTAACTCGGCGATGGCAGGTATTATACCGCCCTGCTGCTTCCGTTGCAGGCCGCTAATCCGTCAAATAACGGCAGGAAACGGGCGTTTCTCAGAAATCCCTGACTGCTTCTGCGGTTTTTTCCGCTTTTCCGGCTTCGTCTTGCCCGCACCGACATGACCTTTCTGTTCTGGCTCATCTCCCGCCTGCCGCTGCGCGTGCTGCACGCCATCGGCGGTGCATTGGGGCTACTGGTGGCGCGTCTGCCTGGCCGCTACGGACAGCGCCTGGTGGCGAATTTTCGCCATGCCTTCCCGCACGCCACCGATGCCATGATCGCGGAGTCGGCACGCCACACGGGCCGGCTGATCATGGAGATGCCGTACTTCTGGAGCCGCAAGGCCATCACCGTGCGCACGGACAATTTCGATGCCATGTGGGCGGAAGCGATCCGGCTCGGCGCGGCCGGCAACGGCCTGATCGTGCTGACGCCGCACCTGGGTTGTTTCGAGGTACTGCCCCGGCACTTTGCGCAAATGGGCCGTGTGACGTGCCTGTTCAAGCCGCCGCACCAGCCGTGGCTGCGCGCCTTTGTCGAGAAAATGCGCAGCCGGCCCAATATGCCGATGGCACCGGCCACGCCGCGCGGCGTGCGCATGCTGGTCAAGGCGCTCAAGCGCGGCGAGAACATCGGCATCCTGCCGGATCAGGTCCCGAGCGGCGGAGAAGGCACCTGGGCGCCGTTCTACGGCAAGCCGGCCTATTCGATGACACTGGTGCATCGGCTGCAGCAAATGACGGGAGCCCCCGTGGCAATGGTCTATGCCGAACGCCTGCCGCGCGGCGCCGGGTACCGCGGGCATATGCGCATCCTGTGCGACGGCGGCATGCTGCCCGAAGACCCGGCTGCAGCGTCCGCCGTCATCAATGCAACGATCGAAGAGTTGATCGTGATCGACCCGACGCAATATTTGTGGGGATATAACCGCTACAAGCATCCGGCCGGGGCCGTGCTGCCGCCTGAAATGGACCACGCCACACCGGCGGTCACCAACAACGAGAATCAATGAGTCGCATCTTTACCTGGCTCGGCATCGGCCTGCTGACGGTGCTGGGCAAACTCCCGTACGCCTTTGTGGCCCGCTTTGGCGAGGCACTGGGCAGCGTCCTGTACCTGGTGCCGAATCCGCGCCGCGAGGTGGTTCGCGCCAACCTGCGCCTGTGTTTTCCGGAGCGGAGCGACGCCGAGATCGAGGCCATGGCGCGTGAAACCTACCGCAAGGTGTTCCGCAGCTTTGCCGAAGGCGGCATCTTCTGGACCTGCGGCGAAGCCAAGATGCGCCGCCTGGTGCAGATCAAGGACCACGGCAACCTGCCGGCCCTCGACGGCACGCCTCACATCCTGGTGACGCTGCACCTGTCCGGCCTGGAAGCGGGCGCCATCCGCCTGACCATGCACCTGCGCGACAACGTTGGCCGCTCCGGCGCATCGCTGTACACGGTGCAGAAGAACCGGCTGTTCGACGACTTCCTGAAGGTGGCGCGCGGCCGCTTCGGCGCCAACATGATCTCGCGCAACGACAGCGTGCGTAACATCCTGCGGGTACTGAAGAAGGGCGAGGCGCTGCAACTGATTTCCGACATGGACTTCGGCGAGCGCGACTCGGAATTCGTGCCATTTTTCGGCGTGCAGGCGCTGACGCTGACGTCGGTCTCGCGCCTGGCGCGGCTGGCCGGCGCCCGGGTGGTACCGATCTATACCGAGCAGCTCCCCGACTACCAGGGCTACGTGCTGCACCTGCTGCCACCCTGGGACGACTACCCCGGCGAAAGTGTCACGGACGACACCCGGCGCATGAATGCGTTCTTCGAAGAGGCGATCCGTCCGCGCATCGCCGATTATTACTGGGTACACAAGCGCTTCAAGCACCGGCCGCCCGGCGAACCGGACATCTACTGATTACAATCGGCACCATGAAACTCCAGTTCACCAAGATGCACGGCGCCGGCAACGATTTCATCGTGCTGGACGGCATCCACCAGAAGCTCGACCTGACCGACGCGCAGTGGCGCGCGCTGGCAAGCCGCCATTTCGGCATCGGTGCCGACCAGATCCTGATCGTCGAGAAATCCGCACGCGATGACGTGGACTTCCGCTACCGTATTTTCAACGCCGACGGCGGCGAGGTGGAGCATTGCGGCAACGGCGCCCGCTGCTTCGTGCGCTTTGTCACCGACAAGGGCATGACCGACAAGCGGTCCGTGCGCGTGGAAGTCATGAACGGCGTGATCACGCTGACGCTGCAGGACGACGGCCAGGTCACCGTGGACATGGGCGCGCCCGAGCTGACGCCGGCGCGTGTGCCGTTTGTAGCCGACGGGCTGCCGACGCGCACCGAGGGCGGCGACACGCTGTACGGCCTTGAAGTCAACGGCCGCACCGAATGGATTTCCGCCGTGTCGATGGGCAACCCGCACGCGGTGCAGGTGGTGGATGACGTCGAGCAGTTCCCCGTGCTGCAGGACGGCCCCGTGATCGAGCATCACAAGTCGTTCCCGAACCGCGTCAATGCCGGCTTCATGGCCATCGTCGATCGCCACACGATCAACCTGCGCGTGTTCGAACGTGGCGCGGGCGAAACGCTGGCCTGCGGCACCGGCGCCTGCGCCGCCGTGGTTGCCGGCATCCGCCGTGGCCTGCTCGATTCGCCGGTCAGGGTGCATACGCATGGCGGTGACCTCAGCATCGCCTGGCAGGGCGTGGGCCAGCCGGTGCAGATGACCGGTCCGGCCACGACCGTGTTCGAAGGGTCTATTGACCTGGCGACGCTCCCTGCCTGACCATTAGGGCTCGCCCCCGCACCTGGCGGGGACCGTGTGGAACGCGGGGCAACACCGGCCCCGCCAGCGGAGAGCCCATGAGCCTGGACGATTTCGGTATCACCTCGGGCAAGCAGTTCAAGCTTGCCAACTTCGACGCCGGCAGCAAACCGCTGTCCACGGGCAACAAGGCGTCCGACACCGCCCATCTTGCCGAGTTGAGCACCCAGCTCGACGCCGTGCAGGACATCTTCTACGCCGAACACAAGCACAAGCTGCTGATCGTGCTGCAGGGCATGGACACCAGCGGCAAGGACGGCACCGTGCGTTCCGTGTTCCGCAGCTTCGATCCGTTAGGCGTTCGCGTGGCCAACTTCAAGGCGCCCACGCCCGAGGAACTGGCGCGCGACTACCTGTGGCGCGTGCATGCCCAGGTGCCGCGCAAGGGCGAGATCGTGATCTTCAACCGCAGCCACTACGAAGACGTGCTGATCACGCGCGTGCATGGCTGGATCGACGACGCCGAATGCAAGCGCCGCTACCGGCAGATCCGCGAGTTCGAGCAGATGCTGGTGGAAACCGGCACCACCATCGTCAAGTGCTTCCTGCATATATCGAAAGGCGAGCAGAAGCAGCGGCTGGAGGAACGGATTGCCGATCCGCAGAAGCACTGGAAGTTCGACATGCAGGACCTGGCCGAACGCAAGTTCTGGAAGGAATACCAGAACGCCTACGAGGACGCCATTACGGCCACCGCCACGCCCGAGGCCCCGTGGTACATCGTGCCGGCCGATTCGAAGAGCCATCGCAACCTGATGGTGGCGGAAATCCTGCGGGTCACCTTCGACAAGCTGCGCCCCGACTACCCGCCCCCGAAGCCCGAACTGGCGAAGGTGGTGGTCGAATAAGGGTGGAGGCCCGCGTCAGGCCGGGCCGCGCCCTCAGTCGCCGTTGCCGCGATGCACGTCATGCGTGACAAACGGCCGTTCGGGGCCGGGCATCGCCAGCCAGTGCGGATGCTTGAGCGTGTCGCGGATATCCTCAAGCCCGCTGGACCAGTGCTCGTGCATCGTCAAAACGCCAAACTGGTAGTCCTTGGCGCTGCCTTCGAAGCTCTTGTCGCGATAGATCAGCTGGATCACATTGCGGCGGGCGTCGCAGGCGTGGTCGGCGGCGCGCTTGTACCACGGGTCGTCGCGCCTTGACGGCGGCACCAGCGCCATCAGCTCGCTCAGCATGCGGCGATAGTTCTGCTGTTCGCGCATGACGTCCGTGATGGCTCGCGTGCGGCTGGAGAACTGGATGTCCTTCTGGCGCTCGGCCACGTCCAGCAGGTTGTGCGGCAGCTTGCCGCGTGCACTCCACAGGTCCACCTGGAAGATCAGCGCGTCGCGCCGCGGCTGGGCGGACAGCACTTCCTGCAGCGGCGTGTTCGATACCAGGCCGCCATCCCAGTAGTACTCGCCATCGATCTCGATGGCCGGAAAGCCCGGCGGCAGCGCGCCC
Source organism: Cupriavidus sp. D384 (assembly GCF_001652915.1). Taxonomy (GTDB): domain Bacteria; phylum Pseudomonadota; class Gammaproteobacteria; order Burkholderiales; family Burkholderiaceae; genus Cupriavidus. The sequence goes on along the minus strand of NZ_BBQI01000001.1, from coordinate 3,654 downwards.
GAGGCCATGAAATGCTCGGCGCGCAGCGTCATGCGGGTATTGTCGAAGTACGCGAAATTGCCGGTGCGAACATTGACGGCGCCCACCGACACGCGCATTTCCTTGGGCCGGTTGATCCGGTCGAAATCCACAAAACGCTCCAGCGTGGCCTTCAGCGGCGCGGTGTCGTAGTAGCTGGCGCTGCCCGGATCGTCGAAACGCGACCACAGGTCGGCGATGTTGCGCGGCGAGAAGAAGCCACGCTGGCCTTCCAGCAGCGCGCGCGTGGCGTTGATACCGTCGAACCAGATCCGCATGGGCTCCGGCCACATCGGCGCGGCTTCGGTGAGCAGGTCCAGCGGCAGGCCGGGCAGCCACGGCTGGGCGCAGATGTATTCCCAGAACGCCCGCAGCTGCGCAACACGCGTTTCGGGCGGATTGCCGGCGATGACCGCCGCGTTCAGCGCTCCAATCGAGATCCCGGCAATCCAGTTCGGATGGATGCCGCCTTCGGCCAGCCCCTGGTACACGCCGGCCTGGTAGGAACCGAGCGCCCCGCCGCCCTGCAGCACCAGCGCGCGGATTGCGTAGGCTTCGTGGGCCGGGCCTTCGTGCGGCGGCGCGTCGGGCGCGCAATGTTCCAGCGGCGGTGCCTTGCGCTGGCCTGCAGGCCGTCTGGCCTTGGCTGGTGTGGCGGCGTCGGCTGCCGAATCCTGGGGCGGCGCACCCTGCTCGCCAATCTCGCGCTTGATCGCATCCTGGTTCTGCCGCCGCTTTTCCGCCACGCCCATGCTCCCCTGAAAATGAAAACGGCCCCATGCGGGGCCGTGTGCAACACAACTGTCAGACGCCGTACTTCTGACGATAGGCAGCGACAGCGTCGCGAGAGTTCCCGAGCGCCGGGTCCTGCGAGGCATCCAGGTACGCCAGCAGGTCTTTCAGCGACGCGATGGCGATCACCGGCACGCCGTATTCGCGCTGCACATCCTGCACGGCCGAATGCGTGCCGATATTGTCGGCGGTGCCGCTCTTTTCCATGCGGTCCAGCGCGATCAGAACGGCCGCCGGCTCGGCGCCCGCAGCGCGGATCATCTGCATCGATTCACGCACCGAGGTACCGGCCGAGATCACGTCGTCGACGATCACCACCTTGCCCTGCAGCTTGGCGCCTACCAGCGTGCCGCCTTCGCCGTGGTCCTTGGCTTCCTTGCGGTTGTAGGCAAACCCGACATCGCGGCCCATGCCGGCCAGCGCGACGGCCGTGGCCGAAGCCAGCGTGATGCCCTTGTAGGCCGGCCCGAACAGTACGTCGAACTGCAGTCCCGAGTTGATCAGGGTCTTCGCGTAGAATTGCGCCACCTGGCCCAGCATCGCACCCTGGTTGAACAGGCCTGCGTTGAAGAAATACGGCGACTTGCGGCCAGCCTTGGTCACGAACTCGCCAAAAGACAGCACGCCTGCATCCAGTGCAAAGCGGATAAAGGTCTGGCTCAGGTCGGCCGGCGTCGTCTGCTGCGTCATCTTTTCTCTCTGAATTCAAAATTTCCCGAGATGTTACGGATTATCAGCGCCAACCTCAACGGCATCCGTTCGGCCCACAAGAAGGGCTTCTTCGAGTGGATGGGCAAGCAGAACGCCGACATGGTCTGCGTTCAGGAACTCAAGGCGCAGGAAGCCGACATGACCGAGGCGTTCCTGGCGCCACATGGTTATCACGGCTTTTTCCACTATGCCGAGAAGAAGGGCTACAGCGGCGTGGGCCTGTACACCCGTCACCAGCCAGAGCGCGTGGTCACGGGGTTCGGCTGTGCCGAATTCGACGCCGAAGGCCGCTATGTGGAAGTGCAGTATCCGCACCTCGCGGTGATTTCGGTGTATGTGCCGTCCGGATCAAGCGGCGAAGAGCGCCAGGCCGCCAAGTTCCGCTTCATGGAAGCCTTCCTGCCCCACCTGTTGCAGTTGAAAGCCACCGGACGGGAAATCGTGCTGTGCGGTGACGTCAACATCGCGCACAAGGAAATCGACATCAAGAACTGGAAGGGCAACCTCAAGAACTCCGGTTTCCTGCCCGAGGAACGCGCGTGGATTGGCGCCCTGTTCGACACGCACGGCTATGTCGACGTGTTCCGCCAGCTCGATCCGCGTCCCGAGCAGTACACCTGGTGGAGCAACCGCGGCCAGGCTTACGCCAAGAACGTCGGGTGGCGTATCGATTACCACCTGGGCACCGCGAAGATCGCCGCCACGGCCAAGGCCTGCGCGATCTACAAGGATGAAAAATTCAGCGACCACGCCCCGCTGTCGATCGACTACGACTTTCCGCTGTGATTTCCGGGCCCCGGCGCAGCGCCGGGGTGGCCGCCAAATCCGGTTTCAGATCGTACGGATCTCTTCAAGCAGGTTCGGATGGCGGCGGCGCCGCTTCGGCAGCTTGACGAGGGCCAGCGGTGGCCTGGTGCGGCCGGATTGCCCCGGCCTCCTTTTGGCGTAAACCCTGCGTCCGGCATCCAATCTCGCTACAATGCAGGTTCTCCGCCCCCAAGGACAGGAGACTCTTCGCATTTTTAAAAGTGAGTCCGCCATGGTTTTCAAAGTGTTCGTCGATGGTCAGGAAGGCACCACCGGTCTCCGGTTGCTTGACTATCTCTCGGGTCGCTCCGATGTGGAGCTGTTGCGCATTGCCGATGACAAGCGCAAGGACCCGCAGGAGCGAGCACGCTTCCTGAATGCCTCGGACGTCTCTTTCCTGTGCCTGCCCGATGTGGCCTCGCGCGAAGCGGTGTCGCTGGTGACAAACCCGAACACCTGCGTGATCGACGCCAGCACGGCGTTCCGCACCACCGACAGCTGGGCCTATGGCCTGCCCGAACTGACCCGTGGCCAGCGCGAGAAGATTCGCGCCAGCAACCGCATCGCCGTGCCGGGCTGCCACGCCAGCGCCTTCCTGATGGCCGTGCGTCCGCTGGTGGAAGCTGGCCTGATGCCGGCCAACTACCCGGTGACGGCGTTCTCGCTGACCGGCTACAGCGGTGGCGGCAAGTCGATGATTGCCGAGTTCGAAGCCGGTGGTAACCCCAAGCTGAACAGCCCGCGCCCGTACGCGCTGGCCCTGGCGCACAAGCACCTGCCGGAAATGCGCGTGCAGGCCGGCCTGGCGCAGGCGCCGATCTTCAACCCGATCGTCGGCAACTTCCTGAAGGGCCTGTCGGTGACGGTACCGGTGTATCCGTCGCTGCTGCGCGGACAGGCCGATGCCGAGGCCATCCTCGACATCTACCGCAAGCACTACGAGGGCGAGCAGTTCGTCCGCGTGCATCCGTACAACAGCGACGACAACCTGGACCACGGCTTCTTCGACGTCCAGGCCAGCAACGACACCAACCGCGTGGACCTGTTCGTGTTCGGCAACGAAGAGCGCCTGAACCTGGTGGCCCGTCTGGACAACCTGGGCAAGGGTGCGGCCGGCGCGGCGGTGCAGTGCATGAACGTGCGCATCGGCGCGGACGAAGCCACGGGCCTGAAGGCCTGAGCGCTGACCGCTTGATGACCGGGGCATCCCGCCCCGGACGTAAAAAACCGGCTCCGAGGAGCTAATGCCGTTCAGTTAAGAACTGAACGGCATTTTTAATTGGAGCGTCAGAGGAGGTTGTAAACGCTGCGCCGAGGTGTTAACTT